>JAJNQA010000075.1 GCA_021155085.1 Heliomicrobium sp.
TTCTGAGCCAGGATCAAACTCTCATAGTAAAATCCTTGGCCATTCGGATATCAAATGACCTCAAGTTGCTTCTCTCAAGGTTTGACTTCAAACATTTTTATGTTCGACGTAATTACGCTCTACCTAGTTTTCAAATATCGACAATCGTACGACCTGTATTGGAAGTACAACACCTCAAAATCTCAGATTGTTTTTGTTTTTTTTCGCTTCCCATCTCTGGGGCGAATTGCGGATTATAGGCAGGTCAGCTTTTTTGTCAACAGCCTTTTTTGTTTTTATCGTTTTTTGTTTTGAGATGGTTTCTAACTGCCCCCAGTATTGACCGCCGGAAGCGTCATAGACTCCTCGACATCGTTGTCATTGGCTTATGCCCCTTCGATTAGCAGGGACAAACACTTCACCGATGTGCAAGGCATCTGTGGGGATGTCAAATCAAATAGCTGAATACTCGCGGTTAAACTCAATGGAGAACAGGGCAATTTGGCGTGAGATTTCCTCTTTGTTCCAACACAATTCTTTCGCCATTAAGTCGGCTACGACTGGAGCACAGACCAGGGCCTCTTCGCCGGCCAATATAGCCAAACGCATTCGCCGTGTTAGCACGTCAGCCAGCGTTACGGCCATCTCCGCACGTGCAGCGTATACAATCTCAGCTTTGATATATGGCAGATCATCTGTCAGTGGTTCGCGCAAACGTTCGTCTTCGTGCATCAAATCCACTAATTTGTTGTAGTTTGAGCCATAAGTGAACCCCAAATGCCTGGCAGTTTCTATTGACAGACTCTCCGTACGTGATAGCTGTTGTGCGACTTTTTCGAGCTCGGCGCGGCTCAAAGCGGCTCCACTAATGGGGATATCGGCTGTTGTCTGCGTACTAACACTTCTGCCTAGTCGTTTTAGTACCACGTTAATTCCCTGTTCTGCCATCAACCGATAAGTTGTCAGCTTGCCACCGCCAATGGAAATCAGTCCATCGCTTGTTTCAATCAATTCTTCTTTTCGCGAAACAGCGGTTGTATCTTTGGCTTTCGCGTCGGTGATTAGCGGACGCAATCCCGCCCAAGCCGAAATCACGTCTGAAGGCTGAAGTTGCGCGCTGGGAAAGTAGGAATTGATAGCGTCGAGGATTTCAATCACCTCCCCTCTTTCAGGGTGCGGCGAATCCTTGCCAGCATCGTAATCGGTATCGGTTGTGCCGATATTGACGCGCCCTTCCCACGGCACAACGAAGTAAAAACGGTGGCCTGTGAGTGACGGAATCAACCAGGCAGCGTTAACGTTCAACCGTTCCGTTGAGACGGTCAAATGAATACCTTTAGATGGACGCAAGTTCTTTGATAATCCATTGACAATTTGCCCATCCAGCCTAATCGTCTCTTCCATCCAAACGCCCGTCGCATTCACCACCGTATGTGACCGAAGCTCGACATTGTCCTCCGACAATTGATCGCGTAACCGGACACCAACGATCTTCCCGTCTGAGTCACGCAAAAAGTTCTCGACGCTCGTGTAATTGGCAATCACCGCGCCTCGCTCACTTGCAGCTTTAATGAGTTCGATGACCAGCCGTGAATCATTTGTCCTTGCGTCGTAATACAAAAACGCGCCTTTCAATCCAAACGGGTCGAGTTGCGGCGCCAGTTTCAATGCCTCTTCGCGCGTCAGCCGTCGGTGTCGGGCAAAATTATAACTCCCCGCAAGCAGGTCATAGAGAATCAGCCCGGCGCGTATCTTCAGCGGATGATCATAATTGCGTCTGGAATCGCGGTAGACGGGTATGACGAATGGATAAGGTTCGGCCAAATGCGGCGCGATTTTGGTTAGCGTGGAGCGTTCGATCAACGCCTCGCGCACCAGACCGAAATCGAAGTGCTCCAAATACCGCAAGCCCCCGTGAATCAGTTTGGTCGAACGGCTGGAAGTTCCGGCGGCGAAATCGCGTTTTTCGACCAATGCGGTTTTCAGACCACGCGCGACGGCATCCAAAGCCAGCCCCGCGCCGGTAATGCCACCGCCAATGATGAGTACGTCAAATACTTCCTGCTTAAATCTCTCGAGCGAAGCTCGTCGTGTACGCCAGGAAAACTCATTCATAAGTGAATTGTGACTCGTTGAAGAATTCGGCTTCTACTGCATACCGAAGCCGTGCCAAGCATAGTCGTTCACACTTTTCTTGTCACTTGCCTTGCTTGATTTTATCGGCTCGCTCAGGTACAGATTGCCCAGTATTTTTTCGCCGCAAGAGCTTGCTTGGGTCGCCTCGCGCGCAGCCAGCTACGGAAATTTTGCTATGTGTTCGCAAGTGTTCGGCAATCAACTGCCAGGCCGGGAATCTTCTTCTGTTGGAGTACTATGAAAATTCGCATCTCGTTAATCCGCCATTTCGTCTTCATTATCTGTTTTAGTCTCATGGCTCCCTTCGGGACATTTGCCTCCGAATCCTTTGAATTTGAGCCAATGACTCCCGCCGCAAAACAGCGAAAGCGCGCCACCAGCAGAAAGAAAAAAACCACCACCAGTCGAAGCCGCCGCAGTCGTGGCCGTCGGACGCGCCGTGCCGCCGCAACACCGCCGCGCACGTCATTCGACAAGGTCATATCGGAAAATCGCGCGGTGCTGAACGAATCCACCGACGCCGAACAGGCGGCAGCGAAAATCGAAGAGAATGCCTTGCGCGCGCATGTCAAATTCCTGTCCGACGATCTGCTGGAAGGTCGCGGCCCCGGCGCGCGCGGTGGAATGCTGGCAGCCAAATACATCGCCGCCCAGTTTGAAGCTCTGGGTTTGGAGCCAGCCGCCGACCGCAGCTATTTTCAACTGGTGCAAATGATTGGCTCGCGTCCCGATCCATCGAACCGGCTGGTCGTGAAAAGCGGCGCGGGCGTGAGTGAATTCCGCTTCGCCGATGAATTCGTCGGCGGAACCGATCAGGAACAGACCGAAGTTCCAATCAGCGGCGACATCGTTTTTGTCGGCTATGGCGTCAGCGCGCCCGAAGCGAATTGGGACGATTACAAAGGCCAGGACGTGCGCGGCAAAATCCTGCTGATGATGGTCAACGACCCGCCCGCGACGGCCACCGAGCCGAATCTATTCGGCGGCAAGGGGCTGACTTATTACGGACGCTGGACCTACAAATACGAAGAAGCCGCGCGGCGCGGCGCGGCGGGAGCGATTCTAATCCACACCAACGAATCCGCCGGCTACGGCTGGAGCGTCGTCCGAAATTCCTGGGGCGCAGAACGCTTCGGCCTGATTCCCGACGCCAACACGCCGGGGCTGAAACTGAAATCCTGGGTGACGGAAGACGTGGCGCGCAAGATCGCGCAGGCCGGCGGATTCAATCTGGATCAATTGCGCCAGCAGGCGGTTTCGCGCAGCTTCAAGCCGGTCACGCTCAACACCAAAGTGGAGATGACGCTGCGCACGCAGGTGCAACGGCTGACTTCGCCCAACGTCGTGGGGATTTATCGCGGCAACGATCCAACGCTGAAGAACGAATATGTCGTCTACTCGGCGCATTGGGATCACCTGGGCATACGGCCCGATCAGCCGGGCGACAACATCTACAACGGCGCGGTGGACAACGCCACCGGCATCGCCGGCATTCTGGCCATCGCCAGAGCCTACGGCGCGCTCGGCATCAAACCGAAACGATCCATCCTGTTCATTGCCACCACCGCCGAAGAGCAAGGCTTGCTCGGCGCGGAATATTACGCCCGCAATCCGCTGGTTCCGCTGAAAGACACCATCGCCAACATCAACATTGATTCGATGAACGTGCTGGGACAAACCACCGACCTGACGCCGCTCGGCGCGGATCGTTCGACGCTGGGCAAATTCGTCGAAGAGGTCGCCAAGGAAAACAACCTGACCATCTCGCCCGATGCGCGTCCTGAACAAGGCTTGTTTTATCGTTCGGATCACTTTCCGTTTGCCAAGGCGGGCGTTCCGGCGGTCAACTTCGAGCCGGGATCGAAATTCGTCGGCCACAGCGAAAAATGGGGCGAAGAACAGTTCGCGGATTACAACGAACATCGCTACCACCAGCCTTCGGACGAATACAGTTTGAACTGGGATTTCACCGGAATGATGCAACAAGGCCGGCTGGCGTTTTTGATCGGCTTGCGCGTGGCCAATGCCAACGAAACTCCACAGTGGAATAAGGGCGATGAATTCGAGCGGGCGAGATTGAAAACGCTGGGGCGGATGCCATAAGCCTGTTTTGATGCTAAATCAGAGCAACAGGCGTTGATACAGTACGCGAGCGTGAGCGAGCGCCATCCTCGGATCAGCAGGCGCTCACTTACGCTCGCGTACTGTATTGTGTCTCAACACCGGCGATTCGGCTTTACCGGGAAAAGGGTGAAGCCGTGATCGGCGGCGTGGAAGCGTCAATGGACTTGAGGAATTTGATCAGCGCGGCGCGGTGGCCGGCGTCGTTGAGCGGATCTGCCTGGAACGGACTTAAACCCGCGCGGCGATGTCCGACACCGTTCACGATGTCGGACATCGTGATGGCCGAACCGTTATGAAGCAGCGGCCCCAGGCCCCAGGCTCCGAGCAAACTGGGCGGGTTGTATCCGTCCAGCCCAAGCGGTGCAGCGCCGTTCTGCCGTACTTCGTTGCTGTTCAAGCCGTTGAACGTCCCCGTCTGGCGCAATACGCGTAGAACCTGTCCGTTGACGATCTCGCTGGTGGCGGGAGGTGGCGCGTAATCGCGTCGCGCTGACGACCATCCGCCGCCGCCGTGACATTTCACGCAACCGGCATCGGCAAACAGCTTGCGCCCCAGCGCGATGTCGCGGGCGTCCGGACTGAAAGGACTGATGTTGCGCAGCGGTGAAATCGGTGTGCGGATACCGCGCGCAATGAATTCTTTCAGCGCGTCGAGCGCCGGGCTGCGCCCCGTGTTCGGCAGCGCGAAAGCGTTCAGTGCCGGATCGGGCGTCACGCCATCGGCCAGTGTGATCAATCCCAAACCGCCCGACGTGCCGCGAATGTTGTTTTCGAAATCCTGCACCTCGTCGAAGATCGCCGAATAGTTCAGCACTTTCTGGTCGTTCGGATTGTGCGGGTTGAAGGTCGCATTGAGCGGCAGGCTGCGGCGCGGTCCGGCGCCAAAAATCCAAACCACCTGATCGGTCAAACCGTTCGCGTGGCAGGAAACGCAACCGCTCCAGCCTTCGCTGGACAACCGTCCGACGGGAATCTTCGGCCCGGTCAGCACATTGACTTCCGCCGAACTGAAGAAAATCGCCTTGCCGTAATGCACTGTCGCGTCCAGCGTTCCCGGCGCCGGAAGTGCGGCGGAATTCACTTCGGCGACGGCTTGATCAGCAGCCAGGTCAACAACGGTCACGCTCCGCCCGACTTCGTTCATCACGTAAGCCCGCGTGTCCGCTGCGTTGATGGCCACGCCGCGCGGATTCTGGCCGGTCTTGATGCGGACGACGTTGCCGGTCTGGCCGGCGGCAGTCGGCGCGTTGATGGTCGGCGTGCCGTTGGCATCCAGCGTCACTTTGACCAGGATGTTCGCGGCGGAAGCGACGACATACCCTTCGTTGCTGTTATGCTCGAAGGCCGCATGCCAGGGCATGCCGATGAACAATTTCTGCTCGCCGGCGGGCTCGAAATTGATGCCGCGATTCATGTTGATCGTTTGCGGATTGCCTGCGGCCACGCCTTCCTTGTCGGTCGCGGTGTCAATCACGTTCAGGAAGGACTGGACGTTGACGTTGAACCGCACCGGGCCATCCGGCGAAGCCGCGTTGTTCGGCAGATAGGCGCGGTTGCCTTTGATGACGATGGAGTTGAGCGAATTCGGAAACGCGCCGGTCGTGAAGGAACCGTCCCCCGCCTGCGTGGTGCAGGTGGGATCGGTCGCGCCTTTCAGCTTGCAGTTCAGCGCGGAACCTTTCGACCGAAAGCCGACATCCGCCATCGGCGGCAAAATGACCTGCCCGGTCACGGCGTCCGTGACCGTTGAAATCACCGTCACGCGACCTTCTTTGTAATCGTCCGCGCCGATCAGCGCGCCCGGCACGTCCACGCCGTTGAATTGCGCGACGTAGACTTTTTCGTCGCCGTCGTCGGTGTCGCCGTCGCTGGTGATGGCGATGCCGCGCGGTTCTTCGCCGACACCGTTGATGATTTTGACGACCTGGCCGGTCGCCGGATTGATGACCGAGACATTGTTCGACCGGGCGTTGACGACATAGAGTTTGGTTCCATTCGGCGTCAGCGCCAAACCGTATGGCTCCGTGCCGACCAGAATGGTGCCAACCACTTTTTGCGCCGCCGCGTTGATGACGGAAACGGTTCCGCTGACCGTGTTGGCGACGTACACGGTTTGGCCGTTCGGGGAAATTGCCAGGTTGTTGGGTTCATCGCCGACTTTGATTTCGGCGATTTTTTGATTCGCATCATTTTCGACATTGATGACGGAAACGGAATCATTGTCAGGGTTGACCACCCAAACCGTTTTGTCATCCGGCGTTACGGCGATGGGACTGGAGCTGGTGGGGCCGTTCGGCGTGGATTGCGCCGAAGCGGCGGAATTGTGATCTTCAAAATGCCAGGCCGCCAGGACGCCGAGCACGAAGAGAGAAGAGAGCGAGAGTTTGAGTATCCTCGATTGCATTACTTTGCCTTTCTCCTAAATTGTTACAGGGAGACGCGAAAAGCCTGTCCGCAAGCGGGCTTCGGCGCCGGTTCGAATGCAGCCACTGCGAATGGCTGACGATGGCAGAGTAAGGAAAGTCGAAGACTGAAATCTTAAGGAGCAGTTGAAATTTTCCTGAAAGAATTATGAAAACCGTTCAGCCGTGCAAAAGCGCGGATGCCACCGGCGAACGATCAATCTCTAATAAAGCCGTCGCAATAAGTTCCGCAACGTGGAAACCGAAAATCAATTGGCGACCCTCATACTTGCGGATTTTACATCCGCGTCGCTGATTGCAACCGGCAAGGCTGTGCTATACTGCGATTGTTCATTGAGTTTACCCGACCAGGCCGGATCAATGCGATGAAAGACGAATGAGACGAGGTCTGGGCAACAAATTGAATAATGACCAGCGCCGTTGAAAACTCCTTTTTCACGGCTCTTTCCTTCTCCGCAGAATCCCCGGCAAGATCATGCTGGGTAAAACAACCAACCCACAACGGGCTGTCAGCCTCACACACCCCCTGAACACGAGGCAACGGCCAGGAGTAGCAGCATGGCAGAGCAAGATAAGAAGTTGAGTCTCAGCGATCTGCTCGAAGCGCACCGCCGCGAGCGCGAGCGACTGGTTTGGGAAGGAAGCTTCCGCGAATACTTCGAATTGGTAACCGCCAACCCACGATTGGCCTCCCTTTCGCATGCCCGTATCTGCGACATGATTCTTTCCGCGGGCACTGACAAGACCGCTGAAGGCACACGAGACGAAATCACACGATACAAATTCTTCAGCGATGAACTATTCGGCATTGAAGAACCGATTGCCAAAATCATCGAATACTTCAAATCGGCGGCGCAGCGTCTGGAAGTCCGCAAACGCATTCTGCTGTTGATGGGGCCGGTCGGCGGTGGAAAATCCACCATCGTCGCGCTGCTCAAACGCGGTTTGGAGCGATGGACGCAGATTGACGCCGGAGCCGTCTATGGCATCAAAAACTGCCCGATGCACGAAGAGCCGCTGCACCTGATCCCCTTGGAGCTTCGCCCGGAGATCGAAAAGCATTACGGCATCTATATCGAAGGCGAACTCTGCCCGCAATGCCGCTATAACCTGGATCACCTCTATCACGGCAAACATGAAGACGTACTGATCGAACGTATCGCCTTTTCGGAAAAAGACCGCATCGGCATCGGTACCTTCGCGCCAAGCGATCCCAAGAGCCAGGATATTACCGAATTGACCGGCTCGATTGACCTTTCGACGATTGGCGAAATCGGCGTCGAATCCGACCCGCGCGCCTACCGCTTCGACGGCGAATTGAATATCGCCAATCGCGGCCTGATGGAATTTATAGAAATCTTGAAGTGCGACGAGAAGTTCCTTTATTCGCTGCTGACGCTGTCACAGGAACAGAACATCAAGACGGGCCGTTTCGCCATGATCTACGCCGACGAAGTGATCATGTCGCACACCAACGAAAACGAATACACGGCGTTCGTCGGCAACCGGAAATCCGAAGCCCTGCAAGACCGCATTATCATGGTCAAGGTTCCCTACAACCTGAAGGTCACGCAGGAAGAGCGCATCTACGACAAACTCCTCAAACAAAGCGAGGCGATGCGCAACATCCACATCGCGCCGAACACGCTGAAAATCGCGGCCATGTTCGCGATCATGACCCGGTTGGAGCCGCCGAAGAAGGCCAGCGTGGACATCGTCAAGAAGATGAAGTTGTACGATGGCGAGGATGTCGAAGGCTTCAAGTCGAAAGACGTAAAGGAACTGAAAGACGAAACCATCCGCGAAGGCATGGATGGCATCTCGCCGCGGTACATCATCAACCGGCTGTCGAACGCCCTGGTGCGCGACAACATCACCTGCATCAATCCCCTCGACGCGCTGAAGGCGATCAAGGACGGGTTCGAACAGCACACGGGCATCAACGCCGAAGAGCGCGAACGTTACCTGAACCTGATTCACGAAGCCCGCAACGAATACAACAACATCGCCAAAAACGAAGTACAGCGCGCTTTCGTCTACTCGTTCGGGGAAATGGCCAAGAACCTGTGCAATGCCTATTTGGACAACGTCGAAGCGTATTGCAACAAGGAAAAGATGAAAGATCCGATCACCGAAGAGGAGATCGAACCCGATGAACGGCTGATGCGCTCCATCGAAGAGCAAATCAATATTTCCGAAAACGGAAAGAACACTTTCCGGCAGGAGATTCTGATCCGCATCTCCTCATATTCGCGCAAAGGCAAGGCCTTCGAGTACAACTCTCACGAACGGTTGAAAGAAGCCATCGAGAAGAAGATCTTCTCCGACGTGAAAGACCTGGTGAAGATCACAACTTCGACCAAAACGCCCGACGCCGACCAACTTCGCCGTATCAACGAAGTGGTGGACCGGTTGATCAAGGATCACGGCTACTGCCCGGTCTGCGCCAACGAACTGCTGAACTGGGTCGGCACGCTGCTCTCGCGCTAAACTAAAGTCCCTTGGCGATTGACGCTCTCACCCGCACGGCGCAAACTGTGCGGGTGTTTTCAATTGGAGGTGACCATCCGTGTTTTGCCCAAAGTGCGGTACTGAAAATCCCGACGCCAACAAATTCTGCCGCGCTTGCCGCGAAAGCCTTTTGGTCATTGCTCAGGCGATGAAGAAACGGCTGCCGGTGATGATCGTCAGCAAAATTGACGCCGCGCTGGAGCGGTTGAGCGAGCGATTTCGCCGCGACGGCATTCTCTGGTCTGTGTTTGGCATGGGAATGCTGATTCAAGTGGCTCTAAACTTTGGTAAGCTCACGACCTCACCTAGATATGCCTTGGGACTACTTCTAGGAGTACTTGGATTATTTATGGGAGCGTGGTCTTACCTGGCCTACAGGCGCAGCCTGACATTGGGCGAGCGATTTGAAGCTGGCGAGTTTTTCACGTGCTCCATCGTTAAGGACTCGGCAAATGCAATCGGAATTTCGACCTTGAATTTGTCCGGGCCAGCAAGTACGACGTCCTCAACAGAAGATGTAGAGATTCTTTTTTGCCCTACCTGTGGGGCAAAGGCGGAAAAGTTTGTGAACCACTGTCGTTCCTGTGGAGCAAACTTGCGAGCCGTACGTGCAGCGATTGAACCAAGCCGCTGGCGTGTGGCGCTTAACCATAAACTCGATCTCTACATTGAGCGAAACGGCGATAAAACCAAAATTCGTCAGAGCGCAAGCGTGGTGATCTGGACGTCCGCGATCCAGATGTTGAGTGGAGTAATCGACATCTATAAAGATCGGAATCCAATACTTTTCCTGCTCTCCAGTGTCTTGTTTGTTATGGGATTATGGGACTATACCGCTTCGCGGCGCTGGTTTCCTGAAGAAGAAAAAAGGAATGATGAGCCGATAACGACCGAGACAAATCCGCTGTTCGCGCCAACCACGAACGAACTGGCTCTCCCATCCGTCCCGGCCACCTCCCCAATGAGCCTGACAGAAAAAACAACGCGTCGTTTGGACCCCGTAATCGTTCAATTGCAGGAAGAAGCAGAGACTCGCAAACTTTAGAGGTAAGCAGTATGTCAGTTCAACGCAACGATTGGTCGCTTCAACGCAAAGGCATCATTGATCAGGACCGCCACAAGGAACGGATTAAGGACGCCATCCGCAAAAACCTGGGTTCGATTGTCTCGAACGAATCCATCATCCTGTCGAACGGGCGCAAGACCGTCAAAGTCCCGATGCGCGCGCTGGATGAGTACAAATTCCGCTTCGACCATCGCAAGCGCAAACACGTCGGCCAGGGCGACGGCAAAACCAAGGTCGGCGACGTCATCGGTCGCGAGGACGGCCAGGGACAGGGACAGGGCAACGGACAGCCAGGCGACCGCCCTGGACAGGATTTTTACGAAGCCGACGTGGACATTGATGACATCGCGGCCATGATCTTCGAGGATTTGCAGCTTCCCTACCTGCAGGAAAAAGCCAAGCAGGCTGTCCAGTCCAAAACCACCAAATTCACCGAAATCCGCCGCACCGGCGTGCTCTCCAATCTGGATAAGCGGCGCACGATGATGGAAAACATCCGCCGCAACGCCCGCGAAAAAAATGACGCCAAGGTCGGCGGCTTCAAAAAAGAGGACATGCGGTTCAAGAGTTGGGAAGAAGAGATCAAATACGAATCGAACGCCGCCGTCATCGCCATGATGGACGTGTCAGGTTCGATGGGAGAGTTCAAAAAATACATTGCCCGCAGCTTCTTCTTCTGGATGGTCCGCTTCCTGCGCACGAAGTACGATCAGGTCAAAATCGTCTTCATCAGCCATCACACCGAAGCCAAGGAAGTAACCGAAGAGGCCTTTTTCACGCAGGGTGAGAGCGGCGGCACGGTCGTCAGTTCGGCCTACAAACTGGCGCTCGACATCATCGGCGAACGCTTTCCGCCGCGCGATTGGAATGTGTATCCGTTTCACTTTTCGGATGGCGACAATTACTACTCCGATAACGAAGACGCCGTCAAAATGGCCGACAAACTAATTGAAACCTGCAATCTGTTCGGCTACGGAGAAATTGGCGAGGAAGGAATGGCGACTTACCGGCGCAGCAGCGGCGCGCTGCTTTCCATCTTCAACGACAGGCTGAAGAACAAGGAACGGTTCATCGGCGTGCGAATTGATGACAAGGAAGATGTGTATCCGGCGCTGAAAGAGTTTTTTGGGAAACGCGGCGTCGAGGTGTGAGCTTTTGGTCAGCAGGATAACCAAGGCACTGATGCCGGTATTTCACAGGCTGATGTTAGTTTCCTGGGAGGCATTTTTCTTCGCGGACTTCCTCCCGAGCATAAGGATTATCCCGATACCTGCGAGCTTGGTTGTGCGAGTCGAAGGCGTTTTCGCGTTCAAGCACCGTCCGGTAATGATCGAGCGCCTGCGCGCGGTCTTGCAAAGCGTCGAGCGCCTGTCCCCTGCGCAGATACGCCAGAGAAACCAGGGCCGAGTCGCTCTGAGGCGATTTGGTCGCCTTGAGGAAGTACTCGGCTGCGCCTTTGAACTCGCCGCCCTTTAACAGCGCCTCACCGTACCGGTAATGGATCAGATCGGCGACAGCCTGCGCGTTCTCGTCCTTGAGCACCTGACGAAAGGCGGTGTAGCTTTCGCAACTCTTCCCTAACTGGCTCAGCACGACTGCGCGCTCCAGGCTGAAAAGGTAGTTCTTGGGGTATTTACCAGTCAATTCATCGAGCAGCTTGAAGGCCTCACTGTAATTCTTCTCCCGCTCATAAATCGCCACTAACAAGGTCCGCGCGTCGTCGGCAACCAATTTTCCCTGTTCCATCGCACGGAGCAGTCTTTTGATCCCATCCTTGCTATTGCCACGTTTTCCCACCATCACAAGGGGCACTTTTTGAAGAATGGGCAGTTTGGCGACCGCGTATTTATAAAGCCCGATCATCAGGTCGGCATCAGCAAAGTTCGGGTCAAGCCTGGTCACCCGTGTGTGGAACTCAACGCCTTTGTCCGCTTTACGCGCCGCCTCAACAAATCTCCTGGTGACGGTGAACTCGAATCCAGCCATCGTCCCGTGAGCGGCGCCCAGATAGTAAAGCCCTTCCACGTCATTCTTGTTCTTTGTCACGCATGCGTTGGCCAAGCGAATCGCTTTATTGATCGCCTCGCGGACGCTGCCTTCGAGTTGCGGGTCAAGTTTGCCCGTGCTGCCGGCGAAGAACGCGTCGTCGGTGTAAAGCCCGATCTGAAGCCGGCGCGTGGCCTTCAAAATCGAGAGCCAACGAGTGGTCGCCAGATAATGGTACCCGGCCGGATGTTCGGGGTTGAGCTTGATCATTTTCTTGAACTCGGCTTCGGCAGTGGGGTAGTCGAGGTTGTAGAGCGCCGCAAGGCCAACCGCACGGTGAGCCTCGAACTCGGTCGCAGACTTTACTTGAGGATAATCGGGCAATAACGGTTTTGTTTGCCGGGGCTTTGCAAAGCCAGTCAGGCTGATTGCAATAACCAACGCAATAATCAAATGGATTCGACGCATGTTCGTCTCCTAACCTTTACTCAACGGGTGTGTGCCAGTATCTCTTTCTCTCCGAGGGCGCGGAAAAGCTTCCAGGTCGTATCGCTGCTTCCGGTGGCCAGGCTCTTCCCGTCGGGCGAGAAGGCGACGGCCTGGATGCGGCCGGTGTGCTCTTTGAAAGTGAAGACCTCTTGTTGTGTCGTGACGTCCCAAAGCCTGACCGCGCCATCGGCGCCACCAGTGACGATGCGTTTGCCATCAGGAGAAAAAGCCGTGGCGGTCATCTCCACCACTCCTTCGCCGAAAATTGCCATTGGACGCCTGGCGACGACGTCCCATAACTTCGCCGTCCCATCTAAACTTGCCGTCACCAGGCGACCGTCATCGGGCGAAAATGCCAGGGAGGTAATCGCCGTTTTGTGCGCGACCAGTTTGAAAAGCTCTCTTCTGGTCGCCACGTTCCACACTCGCACAATGCCTTCTTCGTCGCCGGTCGCCAACTGGCTGCCGCCCGGGGCGAAGGCGACGCAAACGACTCCCATCCCTTCGTCGCCGAGCGGCACGGAATCATGCTTGCGACTCATCTCCGATAATATCACCGCCCCTTCGTTCGTCACGGCGGCCAGCAGGCGACTATTCGGGGAGAAGGCCAGGGCATTGATCTGTCCCGACAGCACTTTGCTGTCGCGCAATTGCCCGGTTACGGGATCCCAGAAGCGCAGAACGGCATCATCGCCGCCAGTGATCAGCCATCTGCCATCGCGCGAGAAGGCAACCGCGTTGACAGCGTCGTTGCGCTCTCCGCCTCTCAGCGGCCGCAACTCTTTGCCGCCGGCCGTGTCCCACAGCCGTGCGGCGTTTTCGGCGCCAGCCGTCGCCAGCCGCCGGCCGTCGGCGGAAATCGCGACGGCCTTAATCTGTCCTGTATGTCTGCCCTTGAGCCGTTCCTGATCCTCCGCGGTCAAATCCCAGCGCTTGACAGTGCGATCGCTGCCGGCGCTGACCAACTGATTGCCGCCGCCGGAGAAGGCCAGCGCGACGATCGTGCCGGTGTGCCCCTTGCGTGTCAGCGGGGGTTGCTCATCCTCGACGTCCCACACCTTGATTGTGTAATCACTTCCGGACGTCGCCAGCCGGTTGCCATCCGAAGAGAAGGTCAGCGCGGTGACCGCGCCATCGTGTTTCCTGTGCTTCAGTTCGCTGCCGCCCTCGACTTCCCAAACCCTGGCTGTCATGTCCTGACTTGCCGTCGCCACCAGCCTGCCGTTTGGAGAGAAGGTTATCGCGTTCACGCCTTGCGTGTGCCCGCTCAGCAACCGCAGCCTCTTCCGATCGGCCACGTCCCAAAGGATAGCGGTGTTGTCCCTGCTGCCGGTCGCCAATTGCTTGCCGTCGGGAGAGAACGCCAGCGAGGTGATTTCATCCGTGTGTCCTTCATCATTCTGCTGCCCCAGGGGAACGAATCCCTTCTGCACAGTTCCCAGAAGCACGGAATTATCCTGACTCCCCACAGCCAACAGCCTTCCGTGTGGAGAAAACGCGATGACAGTAACGGGGTCATTGACCTGGGTTGCGAATAGCTCTTTCCCCGACAAAACGTCCCAGAGCCTGACCGCGCCATCTTCGCCGCCCGTGGCCAGATGGCGATTGTCCGCTGAAAATGCCAATGCCTTGATCCCCGCGGCGTTTTTCGACAGGCGAGCCTTTTCATGACCTGACAGCACATCCCAAACGCGAACCTGCAGCTCTTGCTCCGCCGCTGCCGCCAGCGTGCCATCGCGAGAAACCGCCATCACACCGGGGCCGGACGGAAGCGGCAATGTGGCCAGATCACTGTGGCAAAGCCGCCACAGGTAATGCCACTCGAAGCCGCGCAGTTCTTCCTGCTGCTTCCCGAGCAGGTCCAACACCCGCGCGATGTTGTTTGTCTCCCAGGCCCGCTGTGCCAAATTCATCTGCGCGTCGTAGAGCAGGCGCTGGTTCACCTGGCCCTGGCGTTCGGCTTCGCTTCCCTGTTCCTGCGCAATCTCCTTCTGCTTTTCGGCTTCGGCCAGGGCTAACTGCAACTTACCGGCAAAGTCCGAGGCCCGGCGGCTCTCTGCTTCGGCGCGGCCGCGTTCCTGTTCGGCCTTGGCTCGCTCGGACTCGGCCACCCGGCGCTGTTCAACCGCCTGCAGGCGTCCCTGGATAGCCGCCAGCGACAAAACCCCAAGCACAACCAGCACGGCAGTGGCGGCGCCTGTCGCGCGCAGCATGCCGCGGCGGTAGGCGGCCCGCTGCCGGCGCAGCTCCGCATCCGGCATGCTGGCCGTCACCCAAGAGCGGTCGAAGACGCGTTCATAGATGCGGTTTCGCACCGTCAGCCGGCCCTGCTCAGCGCGCGTGACGCCGGTCAGCCGCAGGACACCGACCAGCGGATCGGTGTCGTCATCGGGCACAGGCTTGCGGGCGAGAACCCGCGCATAAAGGTCGAGCAGGGCCGCCAGATCAGCTTCACTGCGCAACATCCGCTCGCGCACAAAAAGCAGGTTGTCATCCATCTCTCGTGCGCGCGCCGAAAGGAAGAGTGCGTCACAAAGGCGGTCCACGCCTGCCCGGCCGCTCACCCCAGCGTCTGCGGCGACAGCCTGGCAAAGGCGCTGCGTCAGGTACGGGTGGCCGCCTGTCCAGTGCAGGATTCGCTCGAGCAGCTTGCGGCCAACCCGATCAGGCCGCCCCAGGCCCGCAACAAGCGGCGCGGCGGCGTCTGCGGTGAAGTCAGTCAGTTCGATCCGCTGCCCGATGTTGAAAGGGGTCGTGCGCGTGTCGCGGATCAGATCGGATGGCGTGGCCACGCCCAGCAAACAGAAGGTCAGCCGCTCCAGTTCCCCATCTTCCGTGCGACGGTTATAGAATTCGCGGAGGCCGGCAAAGAATTCATCGGTCGAAAACGGCAGGCTGCGCGTGGCGTCAATCTCGTCCACGAAGATCACCACACGCCCCGAGAAACGCTCCAACATCACTTCGCGGATCGCGCGCATCCAGCGTTGCAGAGGGCTGAGTTGCGGATGGCGATCCCAGAAATCTAAAAATTCGTCTTCCAGATCAAGCTGCTGCCCGATCTGATTGAGCAGTCCCGTGTACCACTGATCGGGTTTGAGGTTCTGTCCGATGGCCGTCAGGTCGAGCACCGCGACCGCGGCCCCGGCCTCTCGCAGTTGCGCGGCAGTCCGGATCATCAGACTGGATTTGCCCATCTGGCGCGGGGTCAGCACGTAACAGAACCGCCCGCTCATCAGACCGCCATACAGTTCATCGTCGGCCCGCCGCACCACGTAACTGGGCGCGTCACGGCGCAGCGTGCCGCCGGTCACATAGAAGCTCATCCCCTCCATTTCAGGGGTGATTTCTGACGCACTCATAACAGGTTCCGCTCCAGATAACGGGTGTAAAGCTGGCAACGCGGCCTGGCCAGCTTCGGCGAATCGCCCGCCATCAAGCCCGCGCTGCGCAGGCGGTAAAAACTTTCAGGCGTGGGGCATGGCTGGCCGCGCAACACCCCGCGCACCACATCGCAGAGCGCGGCGTCCTGCATCAGGGAGAGAAGCAGCCTGTGAAGATGATCGCCGTACGGTCCTTCATCGTGATCGGCACGTGCTTCCAGGGCGGCAAAGTCAATGCCGCGCGCCACCATCTCGTACAGGCCGCGGCGCACCAGGTACGGATGGCCGCCGACCAGATTGAAGAAGCGCGCAGTCTCCGTCCGGTCGCGCAGGGGTGAACCATAGCGTCGGTTCAGCTCTTCGGCCTGTTCTGCCGTGAAATCCTCGAGCTGAAGCCGCGTGCCGACGTTGAATGGCGATTGATTCATATCTGTGATGAACAAGTGCGCTTCGGTCGCGTAGACGATGGCCAGGGTCAGCCGCCGCCATGGCCCCGCGGGGTCAAGCGCCCGTTTGTTATGCCAGGACCGGAACAGGCCAAAGACTTCGCTGCCGAAATCGCAGGTGAAGAGTTGATCCACCTCGTCCATCCCCCAGACGATGGGGGATTCCGACTTGGCCAGCACTTCACGCCGCCAGTACCGTTCGAAGTTCACGCTGGGGCTGAGCTGCTGGTGCCAGATCTGGTCGGGAAACACGTCGAGGTCCAATTGGTCGGCAATCAACCCCGCGATGGCCAGAAAGAGGTTTTCAATGGATTCCAGGCATTCGGCGTTGAGACTTTGGAAATCTGTCAGCACGACCTTCGCGCCTGCCTCGCGCCCGCGTTGCAGCCCGCGCGCCAGCAAGCTGGTCTTGCCCACCTGGCGCGCGCCTTTGATCAGCACAATGCTATCGCGCCGTGAAAGGGCCGCGTGGAATTCGGCGTCGGTGGGCCTCATCACATAGAACTCCGAATCAAGCGGGACGGCGCCGCCAACCGACTCTAACGATTCCTGCGAAGCCAGCGACGGCGGAGAGAGTTGTGTCGAGTAAAGCGACTCCGTGACCAACGGCCGGGTCACAGCGGCGGTGAACTCCGCCTCGGCTCCATTTTCGCCCGGTCCGGCGGCCTGCCTCAGTTTGGCCGCAAACTCCAGTTCCAACTTCAGGCTCTTCAGATCCCTGAGCAGGTCGTTGACGGTCTGATACCGCGCCTCCCGGTCTTTCATCAGCGCCCGGTTCACGATCCGTTCCAACTCCGACGGAGCTTCGCGCGCGTGCTGGGTAATGGGCAGCGGCTGGCTGTTGAGTATCGCGGCCATCATCTCGCCGGCCGTGGCCCCATTGAACGGAGCGCGCGCGGCGACCATTTCGTAGAGCATGACGCCCAGACTGAAAACGTCGCTGCGTCCGTCCACTTCCTGCCCGCGAATCTGTTCCGGCGACATGTAGCGCGCCGTCCCCATCATCTTGCCCGGATCAGTTTTGATCAGATCCCGGGTTGAAGCCTCCGGGTCACTGTCCGGGTTCCAGGCGGCTGCGGCCTGCGTGGTCAGCTTTGCCAGTCCGAAGTCGAGCACCTTCACGTAACCGTCGTGCCGCAGCATGACATTCTCCGGTTTAATGTCGCGGTGGACGATCCCGGCCTGGTGTGCCACAGCCAGTGCGCTGGCGACCTGCACAGCCACGTCGAGCGCTTCACCAAGCGTCATCGGGGCCTGCCGCATCCGCCGCCGCAGCGTCTGGCCATCCACATATTCGGCGGCAATGAAGTGCAGTCCCACACTCTCTGTGGAAGCCGCTCCGATCTCATAAATCGTAATAATGTTCGGGTGGTTCAGAGCCGAAGCGGCGCGCGCTTCCTGCTCGAAACGCAGCAGCCGTTCGCGGTCGCTGGTGAACTCCTTCGGCAGCAGCTTGAGCGCGGCCTTGCGGCGCAGTTGCAGATCTTCGGCCAAATAGACCTCGCCCATTCCGCCCGCGCCCAGCAGCGACAACACCTTGTAACGCCCCACCTGCTGCCCCGGCAGCGACTGCGCCGGGTCACCGGAAAGTTCGCCCACCATTACCCGCAACGCAGGCGTCCCCATAAAGTCGCCGGCCTGATCGCCTGAGGCCAGCAGCGACTCCACTTCCCGCCGCAGCTCATCGTCGCCGGCGCAGGCTTGATCCAGGAAGAGCATGCGCTCTTCGCCATCGCGCTCCCGGGCGTCGTAGTACACCTTCTCGATTTGCTGCCAGCGTTCAGGCGTCATAGGTGCTGTCATAAGGGGGTGCAGTTGCCAAAAGGGAATGATGAGTCAGGGGCTCATGATAAATGACGAGCCTGCCTGGCTTATCACTCGCCACTTCATTCGTCGCCGCTTCGGTTGAGTTCGCGATGCAGCCAGATGCGGGCCATGTCCCACTCGCGCATGACTGTACGCTCAGAGATTTTCACCACCTCGGCCGTCTCCTTCACACTCAGGCCGCCGAAGTAGCGCAGTTCAACGATCAGACATTTGCGAGGGTCAAACGCCGCCAGGCTGCGCAGCGCATCGTCCAGCGCAATGACTTCCGCGCCGCGATCTTTCGAAACCAGCGCCGCCTCGTTGAGCGAAACTTGCGGCGCGCCTGCCCCGCGCCTGGCCGAACGCCGCGATCGGGCCATATCCACCAGAATCTGCCGCATCAACTGCGCAGCCATGGCGAAAAAGTGCGCGCGGTTCTGCCACCGCACACGGTTCAGATCCACCAGGCGCAGATAAACCTCGTTGACCAGCCCCGTCGTCTCCAGCGAATGGCCGGGCCGTTCGCGGCGCATGCATTCGTGCGCGCGCCGGCGCAGTTCGGCATAGACCAACGGGATCAATTGCTCCAGCGCAGTTTGATCTCCGTTGTTCCAAGCTAACAGTAGTTCAGTGACTCCAGAGGCGGATGGCAGTGTCATTGCCCCTCCTTCGTAAGGCTAACCTCGGCTTGCGAACGAAAAGTAACACACCTTCCACAGACTGGCCAGACAACACGCCTGCCGCCGGGGCGCGGGTTTTATTTTTTTTTCGCGGCGTGGCAGTTCTCGCTGACGCATTTCGCTTTTAGTCAGTGAGGAAGCAATCGGAACGGGAAACGGATTCGGCTTGCGCCGCACTGCAAGCCTCTTTCCGCGCCGCTGCCGCATCGCTCGCGAGACAGTGCGAGCGCCTCTCGCAATCGAGTAATGAGTGAAAGCCGCGCCTGGCAGTCGTGCGGACGCGGCGATTACCCCCAACAACGGAGGAACCATGTTCAAGAAAAGTCTATCGGTCGCGCTCTGTAGCGCGATGATCCTGATGCTGGCCGCCCCACCGGCAATAGCGAAATCAAAAGCTGAAAAGGAAGCGCAATTCACTGCCAAGGTGAGAGCAGGCGTCGCCAAACTCGGCGTCGGCCCTGACACACGCGTGGAGGTCAGGTTGCGGGACAAGACAAAACTGAAGGGCTACATCAGCGAAGCCACTGCCGACGCCTTCTCAATCACAGACCCGAAGACCGGAACCACCACTGTTGTGAATTATCCGGATGTCACCAAGGTGAAAGGCAACAATCTTTCCACTGGTGCAACAATCGCAATCGCCGTGGGTTTGGCGGTCGGCGCAACGATTCTGGTTCTTTATCTGATGTACCTGGCAGGCGAGAGTTGAGCAAACGTCCTTCAGCGTCAACGTTGACTGTCCACTAAAACTGGTTCGTTCCAGTGGAGAGGCAGTCGTAGCGATTTTGGTTATCCGGGCAATCGCCACTGGACCCGTTTGAGCGGGAGATAGCCAGACAGCGTCCTCAGCCAAAACAATTTATTCATTTTTCATTCGCGTTTAGACAAATCGTTTCCTGTCGCGCGCTGAATCATGCGCTGGCCGGAATTGAGCTTGATTGCGCGGGAGAATCCGCTTCGGGGGGGCGGCCAGGCCGCAAACACGGAACCATCCTGGCCTGGACGACTGCTCGCGGTGTGTTTGCCTCCGCTGATAACGGCAAAACCTGGAACACGTCGAGCAATGGTTTGGGCGACCTTACTGTTTTGTAGCGGTCTTTCCTCGGTCAGGGTGAGCATTGGCGGAGCCAGTGCTGACGTTACATTCGCGGGCCTGCAAGCCCAGTTCGTCGGCCTGGACCAGGTCACTGTGAGACTGCCCCGCTCGCTTGCAGGGCGTGGCGAGGTGGATGTCGCGCTGACAGTGGACGGCCAGGCTATCACCAATCCCCTTACCCTCGAATCACTGAAAAGGAGAATGTTATGCGTCAAATCACACTTGTTCTAATGCTCGTTATTTCGTGGTCTGTTGCCGTTTCGGCGCAGACAGCCTCAACCAAAGCAACCCCGTCAGCAAATGAACCCGGTCACAGTTACGGTTATGTTTTTGCCGCGCCCGGCGGCACATCCGGCGGCGGCGGCGGAACGCTGCACATTGGCGGCGGCGGAGAAGGCGTGTTCAAAAATGGAGCCGGCATCGGCGCGGAGTTGGGATATGTAAGCCCATTCGAATCCGTCAGGGATGGACTGGGCCTGTTTTCAATCAATGGCTCGTACCATTTTTTAAAATCGAGCAAGTCCGGGAAAGTCGTGCCGTTTGTGACTGGAGGTTACACAGGATTCTTCCGCAGCGGGTATGCGAACGGCGTCAACTTCGGCGCCGGAGTCAATTACTGGTTCAAGCGGCGCGTCGGCCTGCGCGTCGAATTTCGCGACAACCTTTTTGTTCAGGATGGCTCGGCTCACCTGCTGAATGTCCGGGTGGGCTTGACCTTCCGATAAGCCTTCTCATCCAAAAAGAACTGTTTCCTGAACAACTTGACACTCAACCAGGGAGAACCTCATGAAAAACCAAAAGAAAGCATTACTCGCAATTGCTCTCACCATCGCGGTGATTTTCTTAACGACGGCAACCCACAATCTGGTTTACGCGCAAAATGCGCCGACTGCCCGGCGCGCACCAGCCTGCACCAATGGCACGGCCAGCGGGACGTATGGCTATCGAATGGCCGGGCAACTGGTCGGTGTCGGGCCATTTCTGGTCAACGGCCTCTTCACGCACAACACGGACGGCACGATGGATGCGGACGTGCAATTGGTCGTTGGCGAGCAATCTTTCCCTGCCCCAGGAACGGGCGGCACGTTCAAAACCGACAATGATTGCACCGGCTCTGGCAAATTTATGGTGGCGGCGCTGAACCTGGAAGTCACCTACAACTTCATTGTCACGGACGGCGGCGACCAGATCGAATTGCTCAACACGAATCCCGGCGTCGTGCTGCACGGCGTGGGCCGCCGCATCGCCAAGGCGGGCAAAGCGCCAAGCTGTAACAACGGAACGATCCTGGGCAGCTACGGCTATCGGCTTGATGGCAAAATCCCCAACGTGCCCCTTGTGGCCATTGCCGGCACCTTTACTCATTCGGTGGACGACAAATACAACGGCACCTGGACCGGCACTGACACGTTCAATGCCATGGGACAGTACCTTCCCCGTGTGAACAACGGCACGTATACGCTAGGCGGCAATTGTCGCGGCAAGGGCTTTTACACAGACAACCTCGGCAATCAAATCAACTACGTCTTTACGGTCGTGGATGGGGGCGACACGATCTATCTCCAGGGAAATGATCCGGGCGTGGCTGTTTCAGGGGATGGGCATCGCATCCGGTAAGCCGTCGGAGCGCGCGGCAGCGCATGGAGTTCAGGCTTCAGCCTACCGCTTTGGCACACAGGCTTCAGCATGCCGCGTTGTTCCAGGATCAGGCAGCCTAAAGGCAGCCTGACAAACTGCAGGCTGAAGCCTGAACTCCATGCGGCTGGGTTCGCCAGCAGTCTGCCCAAGCCGCCACAAAAAACGTCATACTCAATATGTTGATTTCCGTTGGTTTAGGAGACTTTATGTTCACTCGTCTTGCCCTGGCTCAAATGCCTCAACTGTTCCGGTGCGGGTTGTTGATCGCGGTTGCTTCGTGGGTCGGGCTGATTGGATTAAGGGAGCAGCCTTCCGTTGCGGCCAGGTCGGTCTTTGCGACGATCACGGTCAATACGATCGCCGACACCGTGGCGGCGGATGGTTTTTGCTCCTTGCGCGAAGCCATTCAGGCAGCCAACACCAACGCGGCCGTCAATGAATGTCCGGCGGGCGCGCCGGGACTGGATACAATCCAGTTCAACCTCGGCGTGGGAACGCCGGTCATCAGCCTTTCCTCTCCGCTGCCGGCCATCACGCAAGCGTTGACGATTGACGGCGCGACGGGCGGCGCGACACGCGTGGCGCTGGATGGCGTAACCAACAATGGGTTTGGATTGGATTTGCAGGGAATCACCGGCGGCACGATTGGCAGCCTGGTCATCCGGCGGTTCCAGTTTGGCATCCGGGTTCAAAACAGCAGCGGCAACACAATCCAGAGTTGTTTCATCGGCACGAACAACGCGGGCGACAGCAGCGCTGGCGCCGGCAACAGCGCCAGCGGCATCGTCATCATCAATTCCCCAAACAACACCATTGGCGGTACGACGGTGGGCGCGGGCAATGTCATTTCCGCCAACGGAAACTTCGGCATAGACATCCAGTCCGGTTCCAACGGCAATCTCATCCAGGGAAATATGATCGGGACAGACGTTGGCGGCACGATTGATTTGGGGAATTCATTTTCCGGCGTGCAGATCAGCGGCGCGTCGAACAACACCGTCGGCGGCACGACAGCGAACGCGCGCAACGTCATTTCCGGCAACAACTCGAATGGCGTGGCGATCAGCAATGCGACCAACACCTTGGTACATGGCAATTACATCGGCACGAATGCCGCCGGAACCGCCGCGCTGGCCAACAATCAGTTCGGCGTCAGTGTCAGTGTTGGAGCGGGCAATTTCGTTGGCGGCACGACGGCGGGCGCGGGCAATCTGATTTCGGGCAATGGCAGCGACGGGGTTTTTCTTTCCGGGTCGAATGGCGTCATGGTGCAAGGCAACATCATCGGGTTGAATGCCACCGGGACGGCAAAAGTGGCCAATGCCTCGGACGGTGTGCAGATAGACGAAGGATTCAATCACACCATCGGCGGCACGACAGCGAGCGCGCGTAACGTCATTTCAGGCAATACGGGCGCGGGCGTTTTCATTCGCAACTCGCAAACGGGTGGTGGGAACGGCGCGAACAACAACCTGATTCAAGGCAATTTCATCGGGACGGACGCGGGCGGCACGGCGGATTTGGGAAACAGCGGCGATGGCGTTTCAATGAACGGCATTGGCAGCGGCGCGAACAACAACACCGTCGGCGGCACCGCGGCGGGCGCGGGCAATGTCATCGCTTTTAACACAGGCACCGGCGTGCGCATCAACGTCAGCGCCGTGAACAACCGGGTTCTCGGCAATTCGATTTTCAGCAACAATCAACTGGGCATTGATCTGGGAAGCTTCGGCGTCAGCGGCAACGATCCCGGCGATGGCGACGGCGGGGCGAATAACCTGCAAAACTTTCCTGTGCTGACTTCCGCCGTAGTCGGCGGCAGCAGCACCAGCGTTCGTGGCACGCTCAACAGCACGGCCAGTGCGACCTTCCGAATCGAGTTTTTTTCCAATGCTTCTTGCGATGCGTCGGGCAATGGCGAAGGACAAACTTATCTGGGATTCGTCAGCGCAACCACGGATGCCGGCGGCAATGCGACGTTCACGGCCACGCTGCCGGGGGCGGTTCCCTTGAACAATTCCGTCACAGCCACGGCCACCGATGCAAACGGCAACACCTCGGAATTTTCCGTTTGCCGGTGCGTGTATTCGTTTGCGGTGTCGCCGGCGGCGTTTTCTCAAGCAAGCGGAAGCGGCACGATCACGGTGTCCAACGGCGCGTCGTGCGCGTGGACGGCGGTCAGCAATGCAGCGTGGCTGACAGTTACGGGCGGCACGCCGGGCGCGGGCAATGGGTTGGTGACGTTCAACGTCGCCGCGAATGCCACCACTGCGCCGCGCGTTGGTTCCATCACCATTGCCGGAGAGCCGCTGTTCATTTCGCAGGCGGCAACCGGACTGTTGGTCACTACGGACTTTTCCGAAGGCATTCCGCCGGGCTGGACAGTCGTGCATAACGGCACGGGCAATTATCCGAACGGCAAACCCGCCACCTGGACGACGGACAATCCATGCAATCGCCTGATTCCCGCGCCTTTTGCCCCGCCCTTTGCCATCATTGATTCGGCCTGCGCCATTCAGCCAGCGACGCAGGATGAATCGCTGATTTCGCCGCCCTTCGACGCGACCGGACTGGGGCAGGTGATTCTGCAATTCGACAATCAGTTCCGCTGGTTTTCCGGCGGCGACAACGAAATCGGCGACGTGGATGTCAGCACCGACGGCGGCCAGAACTGGGACAATGCCTTGCGAATGCAGGGAGCCAATGACGGTTTCCCTATGCCAAACATCAAAACCGTCAATCTGACAGACTTCATTTCGGGCAATCCGGCGAATGTGCGAGTTCGGTTTCGTTATTACGTGACGGCGGCTACGCCGCCGGTTTCGCCCACGCCGACTTCCGCCCCTCGTGATGCGCTGAAGCCTTCCGCTCCGAACGCGCCTGCCTTCCAGGAACTTTCGTGGGGAATAGACCGGCCGACGATTCTTGCCTTCACGATCAGCCCCACCACGCAGAGTTTCAACATTAACGGCGGGTCCGGCCAAATTGCCGTCGAGGCCGCCGCCGGAGTTGAGTGGATGGCGCAAAGCAATGTTCCCTGGGTGATGCTGACGGGAAACGGCGGCACCGGTTCCGGTTCGATTGGCTATCAAGTGGCGGCGAACAGCACCGGAGCCTTGCGACCCGGAACGTTGACCGTCGCCCACAATTCGTTCACGGTTATGCAAGATGGCACTTGCCCCACCATTGACCTGGCTCCCGCAACCTTGCCTGGTGGAACCGCCGGCACGCCGTACAGCCAGTTGCTGACGGCCAGTGGTGGCGCGCTGCCTTATGTCTTCACGCTCGTCATCGGCGAACTGCCCGGCGGAATCGCGATTTCTGCCAACGGACAGCTATCAGGCACGCCGACCACCTTCGGCACGTTCAACTTCACGATTAAAGTCACCGACGCCAATAATTGCGTGGGAGAACAAAGCTACACACAGGTGATCAGTCCGGCGTGCGGCACGATTACACTCAACCCGTCCACGCTGCCGAACGGCTTCGTCGGCACGGAGTACAATCAGACATTAACAGCCAGCGGCGGCACGCCGCCTTACACGTTCACCGTCAGCGCGGGCGCCCCGCCCGGCGGAGTCACGCTTTCCACTGGCGGCGTGTTGGCCGGAACGCCGGCAACGCAATCCACCTTTCCCTTCACGGTTCGCGCGCGCGACGCCAACGGATGTTTTAGCGAACGCAGCTTCATGCTGCACATCAGCGGCAACGGCTTGATGTTTTATCCGCTGCCTTCGCCGGTGCGGTTGCTCGATACGCGATCAGGCTTCAGCGGCTGCACCATCGGAATCGGCGCGCTTGCCGCTGGTTCAACCCGAACCCAACCGGCGCGCACCGCCTGCTCGACAATTCCAGCCAATGCCACAGCCATCATCGGCAACATCACTGTCGTGCCTTCGAGGCCGGGCTACCTGACGCTCTTTCCCGGCAACAGCATCCAGCCCACGGTCGCCAACTCCAACTTCACGGCGGGTGAGGTGACCAATAACTTCTTCACGGTCGGACTGAACACGGAAGATGGCGCATTCAAAATCTTTACCAGTGCGACAACGGACGTGATCATTGACCTGACCGGATATTACGCGCCGCCAAGTCCGAACGGGTTGTTCTACCATCCACTACCCTCGCCGGTGCGGCTGGTCGAAACGCGCGCGGGACAGACCGGATGCTTCCAGCCAGCTCAGTTACAAGGCACGAACAATCCCAACGATGATCCAGCGCTTGATCTACAAGTGCAGGGGCGCTCTCCCGGATTGTCATCTGCTTGCAATGCCATTCCCAACGACGCGGTGGTGCTGGTCGGCAATGCGACCACTGTCCTGCCGAATGCTCCGCTCGGCTTTGGCTATCTGACGATCTATCCCAGCGATGCGGCGCGTCCGACTGTCGCCAGTTCCAATTATGCGACCAATGACGTGATCAACGGGCCGTTTGCCGTCAAGCTCGGCGCGGATGGGAAGTTCAAGATTTATACCTTCTCGACGACGGATTTGGTGGTGGACATCTCGGGTTATTACAGCGCCAGTGCCAGCGACGCGAACGGGGAGGGTTTGTTGTTCAATCCGCTCTCCCAACCGATGCGGTTGCTGGAAACCAGGTTGGACTTCCCCGGTTTTCCGCTGACGGGCTGCTACCGGACGAAGTCGCCGATCCAGGGATTGCCAAACATTCGCACGCAGCAGGCTTGGGGAGCGTGCCTGGATCAACCGCCGCTCACGATTCCGGAGACGGCGCGGGCACTGGTGGGCAATGCAACGGTGCTCAACCCGATGAATGCAGGCTTCCTGACCTTCTTCCCCGGAAATGTCACGACTGCGCCAACGGTGGCCACTTCCAACTATCCGTTCCCGGTAGTGTTCGGATACAACCGGCATTACTACGTCGGTTTGAGTCCAATGGATGGAACCTTCAGGATGCTGGCGCAGTTCACAACCGACTTGATTGTGGACGTATCGGGTTATTTCGCGCCGTAAGAAGGCACTCTTCAGTGCAGCCGCTGCGCTTCGATGCCATCTTCGTGGAGTGCTTGAAGCAATTGATTGACGTGATCGTGGCCGCGTGCTTCCAGCGTCAGGTCAATTTCCACGCCGCCGACTTCCAGGTTGGAAAAGGCGCGATTGTGTTCGACTTCCAGAATGTTTGCGCCGAGGTCCGCCACATGCTGGCAGATGCGGGCCAGTTCGCCCGGACGGTCACGCATCATGGCGCGGATGCGAACCATGCGGCCGTCTTTGGCCAGGCCGCGTTCGATGATTTTCGACAGCAGGTTGGGATCAATATTGCCGCCGCTGATGACGACGGCGACGTTCAATTCGGCCAGGCCTTTGATCTTGCCGAACAGCAACGCCGCCAAGCCTGCTGCCCCGCCGCCTTCGACAACGGTTTTTTCGATTTCCAGCAGTTTCAGAATGGCGCTGGCCATTTCGTCTTCGCTGACGGTGACGATTTCGTCCACGTAGCGGCGCACGATTTCTGAAGTTCGCTCGCCCGCTCGCTTAACCGCCAGGCCATCGGCGATGGTCGGATGCGCGGGAATTTCCACGATTTTGCCTTCTTCGACGGCGGCTTTCATCGAAGCGAAGTTTTCCGGTTCGACGCCGATGACGCGAATGCCGGGCTGCGATTCTTTCATCGCAATCGCCACGCCGCTGATCATCCCGCCTCCGCCGATGGGCACGATGACGGCGTCGAATTTCGCTTCTTCTTCCAGCAATTCCAAGGCGATGGTTCCCTGCCCGGCGATAATTGCTTCGTCGTCAAAAGCGTGGACGAAGGTAAAACCGTGTTCTGCTGAAAGCTCTTTTGCGTGCGCCAGCGCTTCGTCATAATTTGCGCCATGCAGAACGACTTCGCCGCCCAAATCGCGCGTGTTAACAATTTTTACCAGGGGCGTGGCTTTCGGCATAACGATCACCGAACGAATCCCCAACCGCGTGGCGTGATGTGCGACCCCCTGCGCATGATTTCCGGCACTGGCGGCAACCACACCGGCTTTTCGCTCAGCAGGTGAAATCTGAAGCAATTTGTTCAATGCGCCGCGCTCCTTGAAGCTGCCGGTCATCTGCAAATTTTCCAGCTTGAAGTAGGTTTGGCAGCCGCACAGCCGACTGAGCGTATGCGAAAGCGGGCAAGGCGTGCGATAAATGGCGCGGCCCAGACGGACACGGGCAGTTTGAATGTCTGAAAGTGTAACCATAAACCCTTAGTTAGATAGAAGTTACCGAATCGCGAACATTCGGTCCGCTCTCCAGTCCAGCGATAAAAGTGCAGAACGCTGATGAAACGTCCGCCATCCGGGTAATTCGGGGCGGCATGTTGCAGGCTCGCCGTCGAAGATGCAACAACTGCTCAATTTCCAATCGGACGCCAGATTTTTTACCTCTTTTGTTAATGGCAACTGCCAGACGACGTTTATGCGAGTGAAAGATGATGAAAAGGAGGTCAATGTGCCAGTCAATGCAACTCATTTAAGAGCAATTCCGGGCGGAAAAGCCGAAGTTGTCTCAGACGCGTCCGCAGGTACCGTTTCGACAAAAGACGTGGAAGCGCTGTTTCGTGAGCATCACGACCGGGTATTTCGCGCGGCGTATCGGATCACGGGCAGCGTGGTGGACGCCGAGGACGTGCTGCAAACGGTTTTTCTGCGGCTTTCGCGCTGGACGGAAGTCAATCTGGAGCCGAATCCGGCCAGCTATCTGCACCGTGCGGCTCTCAATGCCTCGCTGGATTTGATCCGCCAGCGCGGGCGATCCGAATCCATCCCGATTGATGATGTTGCGCCGATCTTGTCGGCCAGCGCCACGCTTAATCCTGAAACGCAACGCGCCAGCCGCGAAATGCGCTCCCGAATTCGACAGGCAGTCTCCAAGCTCGGAGAAAAATCCGCCGAGATGTTTGTGCTGAAATACTTCGAGGGTTACGGCAACAATGAAATCGCCGAAATCATGGGGACATCGGCAATGGTCGTCGGAGTGCTGCTGCACCGGGCGCGCACGCGGGTCAAAAAGGAAGTCGGGGATTTATTAGAAGTAGGACAAGCTTAAGTGGAACAGACTTTAGTCTGTTCGCTCAGCGAAAGCAGGAACAGACTAAAGTCCGTTCCATATTTCTTGGGGGAAGTTATGAAAAGGACAGATCGAGAACTAAACACCATTCTTGACGATGTGACCGCCGAAATCCGCAGCGAGAATCTGGACGCGGCAGTCGTGGCTGGAGCCGCGCAACGAGTCTGGACGCGGTTGGCGGGTGAACAAGCTGCCGTCCAGGCGGGCGTCACGCCGGTCGAACACATTCGCAACTGCCAGGATTTCCAATCGCTGATCCCGGCTTATCTGCAAGGCCAGCTTTCCGGCGCTCGGACGATGCTCCTGGAAGATCACACGCGCGAATGCGTGCCCTGCCGCAAAGCGTTGAAAGAAGCGCGCCACGGCAAACAGGCAGTCTGGCAATCGGCCAACCAGCTTGCCACGCAAAAAGCCAAAGTCACCATCAGCAACCGCCGGATGACGACCGTGCGCTGGGCGATTGCGGCAGTGCTGGTCGCGGGTGCCGGTTTGTTTGCCTGGCCGTATGCGCAGCGCTTTTTGAATTCGGTGGGAACGCTCAATGCGGTGGTCGAAGCCTCCAACGGCAATGTCTACCGCGTGACCGACAAGGCGACGCAAGCCCTGAAACCCGGCGAAAAGATTCGCAAGGGTGAGCGCATCCGCACGGCCAAGAACGCCGCGGCAGTCGTCAAACTCTCTGACGGCACGCTGATCGAAATGCGCGAGCGGTCGGAATTTTCAGTCAACGACGGAACAGCCGGGCGAACCATCAACCTGGAACGCGGCCAGATCATTGTCGAAGCCGCCAAACAGCGCGACGGCAAGCTTTTCGTGGCCACGGAAGACTCGCTGGTGTCTGTCACCGGCACAACCTTCTCAGTCAATGACGGCACCAAAGGTTCACGCGTTTCGGTGATCGAAGGCGAAGTCCATGTCAGCCACGCTGGCAAAGACAACGTGCTCCACGCGGGCGATCAAGTCACCACCCACGAAAGCGTTGACCGCATTCCGGTGCGCGAGGAAATCGCCTGGAGCCGCAACGCCGGTCAGTACGTCAAGCAACTGGAAGCCGTGCGTTCGCAGATTGACCAGAACGTCGCCATGCCGGGCAATCGCTATTCGACCCGTCTGCTGGACCTGATGCCGGAAAACACCGTGCTGTACGTGGCGATTCCGAACATCAGCGAAACGCTGGGCAAAGCCGAACAGATTTTGCAGGACAACCTGTCCAAGAACCCTGAGCTGAAAGGCTGGTACGAGAAAAATGGCCAATCCAGAGGCCGTCAGGGTTTGAACAAGGCGATTGATCTGGCGCGCGAATTCGGCAGCCAGTTGGGTGACGAAATCGTCATCGCCGCCGAAGCCGGCGCGAAAGGCGAACCGGAAGAGCCTGTCATTCTGGCCGATCTGAAAAACGGCGGCGCATTCCGCGGGTTTGTCGAAGGCCAGACAGCGCAACTCGGCGAAGACAAAAAGCACATTCGCATCATTGACGATCCGGCAACGGCGCAGTTCAGCGCCAGCGAAGAGCGCGACGGTTTCTACCTGTGGATTACGAACGATCTGGTTGCGGCTTCGCCGAAGCTGGATTCGCTCAGGAAAGTCTCGGCGCAGTTGAAAGCCGGGGCCAAGCCCTTCGCGGCGAAACCGTTCCACACGCACATCGCCAGCTTGTACAAGGACGGCGCAGGCCTGATTGTCGCCGCCGATCTGGAAAAAATGTTCTTCCAGAAAATGAACAATCAGAAAGACGCCGCTTCGATTCAAAAGCTTGGCTTGCTCAACCTGCGCTACTTCGTGGTTGAGCTGAAAGAGAAAGACGGCAAACCCTACAACCGCGCGGTGGTCAGCTACAAACAGGATCAGCCCGGCATCACATCCTGGCTGGCGGCTCCCGGTCCGATGGGCGCGCTGGAATTCATCTCGCCCGATGCGAACGTGGTCGGCGCATTCGTTGTTCAGGAACCGACCTCCGTGGTGGACGACCTGCTGAACACGCTCAAGTCGGCGGATCCGGAAAGCTGGGAGAAACTGCAAGACTTCCAGAATCAGCAGGGCATCAACATCCGCAACGATATTGCGGCTCCGCTCGGTAGCGAATACGCTTTCGCGATTGACGGCCCGCTGCTTCCGACCCCTTCGTGGAAAGTGGTTTTCCAGGTGGACGACCAGGCGCACTTGCAGCAGACGCTGGAAACCACTGTCGAAAAGCTGAATGCGGAACTGGCCAAACACAACAAGCAGGGCCTGGTGTGGAATCGGACGGAAGTCGGCGGACGGACGTTCTACGAACTGAAATCGCCCGAAGTCAGTCTGGTGGCGCTCAACTACGCTTATGCTTACGGCTACCTGATCGCAGCGCCAAGCCGCGCGCTGGTCGAAAATGCGATCAATTACAAGGAGTCCGGCCACACACTGCTTGGCTCGGCGAAGTTCAAGGCCAGCCTGCCCGAAGATAAACAAGCCAATTTCTCGGCGATGGTTTATCAGAATGTCGGCTCGCTGCTTGATCCTGCCGCGAAGCTCATCGGCAATGCCGGCCCGAAAGAAGCCGCCAGAGCGGTTAAAGGCTTCCTCGGCGGTAAAGCCGGACTGGCATATGTTTACGCCTTGGGCGACCGAATGGTCCTGTCAGTCAATTCCGAAAATGGTCCGATTGGCCTGACGCCATCCGACCTGCTTGGCCTGCCGGCTTCTTCCGGACTGGGAAGCATCTTCAAGAGTGCGATGGAGGGAGAAGCGCACTCAAAGAAGCGGATCGAAAACCGGCGAGGCGAATAACCGAAAGCTGAGTCATCAGCTTCATAAAAGACCTGGGGACGGGAGACAGCGAGACAAGGGGACAGAAAGAAGAGGAGCATTCACCACTTCTCTCTGTCCCCATCTCCTGATCTCCTTGTCCCCTTGTTGTGTTTCTTTGCCCGCCTGCCATAATCCCGCCGGAAGCCTGTCAATATTGACTAAAACGAAACTTCTGATTCAATTAGCGCCAATCGGTTGAAACTTGGTTCAACCGATTGGCGTAACCGTCTCTGCTCAACGAACCAATCAGGTAAGCAAGCGAATTCAGGAGGCAATCAAGATGAAAACCAAATCAGGAATCGCATTGATCGCGGTTGTCTGTTTCGGTCTGGCGCTGGCCGCAGCAGGCTGCAACAAACACCGTCGTGGCGCGGATAACAAGAACTCGGCTGAAAATGCCAGCAGTCCCGACACCACCGCGGCTTCCACCACACCGGTCGAACTTTCGATCTCCGCTCCGTCAGACGACAAAGTTGATCTCACCGAGAAAGAAGAGGTTCGGCGAAAATTCCAGCTCCAGCCCGGCGCCCTGGTCAATCTTCGCAACATCAATGGCAAGGTCACGGTTGAAACCGCGGCCACGGACACGGCGGAAATTCTGATCATCCGTTCGGCCAAAACTCGCGAAGACCTGAAGCAGTACCGGCAGGTGAAAATCGAACAGGAAGAAAACAGGCTGGTCATTTTCATCGAAAACGACCGCAAAAGCCTCTTCTCTTCGCTTGGCTCCATTCCCGAAGGCCGCCAGCGCGTGATTCTGAAGCTGCCGCGCAAAATTGATTTTGAAAGCAGCAGCATCAACGGCGACCTCATCCTGGGCGAAACGCAGGGACGCGTCGAATTGCGGCGCATCAGCGGTGAACTCAAAGCCACGCGCCTTTCCGGGGCAACGGAGATTGACGGCGTCAATGGCAACGTGGATGTTTCGTTCGCGCCGCTCAAGGGCAACAGCATCGAAGTCAACGGCGTCAACGGCAACATTGACCTTCACTTCGAAGGCGAGGTCAACGCCGACCTGACCACCTGGGGCATCAATGGCCAGGTCAATGCCGATCTGCCCGGCGTGGAAAACAGGGACGAAGAATCCGGGCGCGGCAGAATGAAAGCGCGCATCGGCACCGGCGGCACGCAAATCCGCGTCAACGGCATCAACGGCAATCTGAATTTGATGAAGGCCGATAAGTCCGCCGCCGCGGCCAAAGTCGCGGCGAAGTAGTTTCCTCCTGAGAAAAGACAATGAACACAGTCACTGAGCCGGTTATTCAGATGGATAGTTTGCGCGTCACGTTTGGCAAGCGCGAAATCCTGCATGACATCAAAGGCGAACTGCATGGCCGCTGCATCGGCCTGCTCGGCCCCAACGGCGCGGGCAAGACGACGCTGATCCACACCCTGCTGGGTTTTCATCCGCCGTCGTCCGGAACGGCGCGCATCTTCGGACAGGATATCCGCACACAAGCGAAGCAGATTCGCGCGGGCATCGGCTACATGCCGGAACGCGACGCGTTCATCGCCAATATGACCTGCGTGCATTTCGTGCGGCTGATGGCGGAATTGTCCGGCCTGCCTTCGGAAGCGGCGCTCGAACGCGCGCACGAAGCCTTGTTTTACGTGGGTTTGGGCGAAGCGCGCTACCGGCAGTTGGGAACGTATTCGCTCGGCATGAAACAGCTTGCCAAACTGGCGCAATCGCTGGTTCACGGCCCGCGTTTGATCTTTCTGGACGAACCGACCAACGGGCTGGATCCGCCGGCGCGCACGCGAATGCTGGAACTGATCCGCGAAATCCGCGACAGCCGCAAAGCGCATATCGTGTTGTCGTCGCATCTGCTGCGCGATGTCGAAGAATGCTGCGACGAGATTCTGATTCTGAAAGGCGGCCACATCGCCGCCAACTGCAACCTGGAAGAAGAGCGCCGCGCCAACAAGAAGTTCATCGAAATGGAGACGCGCAACGGCACACAGGATTTTGTCGAAGCGATTGGCTCGCTCGGTTGCGAATACGCAGTGACGGGCAATCAGCGCGTCAAGATTGTCATGCAGGACGGGATGGAAGTTCGCGACCTGTACCGGCTGGCCGCCGAGCGCAACGTGCAGATTCGCCGGTTGAATTACAAGCGGGATTCACTGGAAGATATATTCCTCAAAGCGATGGAGCAGTAAGTTCGAGTTGAACAAACTGTTCGTTTGTTCCGGCCTTGCGATGCGCATTGCGGAAACGAGGCAAACTGACAGTTCGCCCAACCACAATCAGAGGAAGAATCAACCGTGAAAGAGATGTTCAAACGTTTTTCAAATTTTGCTTGCAGTCTGGTGCTGCTGCTGGCGATCAATGCAGTGGCCGCGCAGACCGGCAAGCCTTCGGCACAACCGCCAATCCTCGACCGCGAATTGTTTTTCGGCGATCCGGAAATTTCCGGTGCGCAGATTTCGCCCGATGGCAAGTTCATCGCCTTCATCAAACCGTACAAGGGCACGCGCAACATCTGGGTCAAGAAATCCGAAGAAGTGTTTGACGCGGCCCGGCCCATTACCAATGATCAAAGGCGTCCCGTCACGAGCTATTTTTGGAGCCGCGACGGCAAATACATTCTCTTTGCACAGGACAAGGGCGGCGATGAAAACTTCAATGTTTACGCCGTCAATCCTGCTGCCGCCACGGGCGGCGCCATTCCCGAAGCGCGCAATCTGACCGCCGCGCAAAACGTCCGCGCCTTCATTTACGACGTGCCGAAAAGCGACCCGGACACGATCTTCGTCGGGCTGAACGACCGCGACAGTTCCTGGCACGATCTATACAAGGTGAAAATATCCACCGGACAGCGAACGCTGCTTCGCCAGAACACCGGACAGGTATCGGGCTGGATTTTTGATCAGCGCGGACAGCTTCGGCTGGCAACGCACACGACCGACAGCGGCGACACGGAGATTTTGCGCGTTTCCGCGGAAGGCCTGGTCAAGGTGTATTCGTGCAATGTTCTGGAAACCTGCGCTCCCGTGCGGTTTCACAAAGACAACAAACGCGTGTACCTGATCACCAACAAAGGCTCGAATGATTTGATGAGTCTGGTGTTGTTCGATCCGGAAACTGGCAGGGAAGAACTGGTTGAAACCGACCCGCTGAATCGCGTGGATTTCGGCAGCGCCTCGTTTTCCGAACTGACGGATGATCTGCTGGCGACCACATACGAGGACGAACGCACGCGCATTTACTGGCGCGATCCGTCTTATGAAGCCGATTACAAACTGATCCTGAGCAAGCTGCCGAACCGCGACATCAGCTTCGATTCTTCGAGCGCGGATGAACGGCTATGGAAAATCACCATCAGCAGCGACACCGAACCGGGCGAAGTTTACCTGTTGGACCGGACAGCCAAAAAACTGATCTTTCAGTATCGCGTCTTCGACAAACTCCCGCGCGAACATCTGGCGTCAGTTAAACCGATCACCTACCAGTCCTCCGACGGATTGACGATTCCGGCTTTTTTGACTCTGCCGAAGGGAGTGGAAGCCAGAAATCTGCCGCTCGTGGTTTTTCCGCATGGCGGGCCGTGGGCGCGCGATTCGTGGGGTTTTAATCCCTATGCGCAGTTTCTGGCCAATCGCGGTTATGCCGTGCTGCTGCCGAACTTCCGCAGTTCGACCGGCTACGGCAAGCGGTTTCTAAACGCCGGCAACAAGCAATGGGGCGAAAAGATGCAGGACGATCTGACCTGGGGCGTCAAGGCCATGGTTGCGCAGGGCATCGCCGATCCCAGGCGCGTCGGCATCATGGGCGGTTCGTATGGCGGGTACGCCGTGCTGGCGGGACTGGCTTTCACCCCGGATGTTTACGCCGCCGGGGTTTCCATCGTCGGGCCGTCGAATCTGATCACGCTGCTCAATTCGCTGCCGCCCTACTGGGAAGCCGGACGCGTGATTTTCCACGAACGGATGGGCGACCCTTCCCGCTCCGAAGGCCGCGCGCAGCTTGAACGCCAATCGCCGCTCAATTCCGCCAACAGGATCAAATCGCCGCTGCTGGTCATCCAGGGCGCAAACGATCCACGCGTGAAAAAAGCGGAATCCGACCAGATTGTCACCGCGCTGCGGGATCGCGGCTTCCCGGTCGAATACCTGGTCGCGCCGGATGAAGGTCATGGCTTCGCGCGCCCCGTGAACAACATGGCGATGATTGCGGCGGCGGAGAAGTTCCTGGCCAAACACCTGGGCGGGCGTTTTCAGGAAAACGCCACACCGGAAGTTGCGCAACGGTTGAAGGAAATTACCGTGGACGTGAAAACCGTCGAGAAACCGAAAATCGTCGCGGCGGCTTCCGTCACCGCGCCGAAACCGGCGGTGGATTTGAAACCTTCCAAGTCGAATTACCAGGCGCGAATCGAAGTCGGCGGGCAAACGATTCAAATGACCCTGACGACCGAAATCAGGGAAGAAAACGGAGCCTGGGTCGCCAACGAAACCGCCAGGATGCCCCAGGGCGAAGTCAGCGATACGTCCTTCATCGAAAAGGGCACGCTGGTCCTGACCAAACGCTCCATCAAGCAGGGGCCGGCGACGATTGACGTAGCCTTCAAAAATAACAAGGCGACCGGAACAATGCGATCAGGAGCGCAATCGCAACCAATCGTTGCCGATACCGGCGGCGCATTGTTTGCCGACGGCGCGGGCGCATATTCGGTGGTTGGCGCATTGCCGCTGGCCGACGGTTACGCGACGGCGTTCCGCAACTTCGACATTCAAGGGCAGAAACCGGCGCTCAAACAGTTGAAAGTCGCCGGTTCTGAGAAGATCACAGTTCCCGCCGGAACTTTCGATACCTTCAAAGTCGAGATTACTTCGGCGGATGGCGAGCCAGGCAAAACCACCGTGTGGATTGCCAAAGACAGCCGCAAGGTCATCAAGACCAGCGCCACCGTGCCGCGAATGAATGGCGCGGTAATTACGTCGGAATTAGTTCAATAACGGGAAGCCGACAGGATGTCGGCGCTCCCAACGGGAGAGCAAACAATGGCCGTTTACGGGCATACCTACAAAGCCTACGAGGGCGAATTGACGCCGACGTGGTCGCGGTTTCTGGTCATTCCGCGCTACGCCTATCAAGACCTGTTCAAGTACACGCTCTTCATCGTGCTGTTTGTCGTGTGCTTCATTCCGCCGCTGGTTTTTGCGACGATCATCTACCTGCATCACAACACCGCGGCGCTGGCCATTTTCGGCGCCAGTGGAACGGACATCGTGCCGATCAATGGATTCTTCTTTTCCATTTACACGGGCATTCAGACTTCGCTGGCGTTTTTGTTCACGGTGATCATCGGGCCGGTGCTGATTTCGCGGGATCTGACAAACAACGGTTTGCCGTTGTATTTGTGCCGCCCGTTCTCGCGGTTCGAATACATTTTCGGAAAGATGTCGGTGCTGTTGATTCTGCTGTCGGCGGTCACGTGGGTTCCCGGCGCATTGCTGTTTCTGTTTCAGTCTTATCTGGAAGGCGGCGGGTGGCTTGCCCAGAATCTGTGGATTCTGGGCGCCATCATGACCACCAGTCTGGCCTGGATCGTGATTCTGACGCTGCTGGCGGTGGCGTTTTCCGCGCTGATTAAGTGGCGGATGGCAGCCAGCGCGGCGTTGTTCGCGATTTTCATCGTTCCCACGCCGATTGGCTTCGCCATTCAGGGGATTCTGAAAACGACCAAGGGCCATCTGCTGAATGTCGGCATGGCGCTCAGCGTGATGACCCAGGAGTTGTTCCGGGTTGAAGTGGATGAAGATCAAAAACTCTTTTCCCTCGGCGAAGCCTGGATCGTTTTCTTCGTTTACGCCGCAATCTGTCTGTTCATGCTCTGGCGCAAAGTCCGCGCCTACGAGGTGGTGTCATGACGGAACTTCAGTTTTCAAATCGTGATGCGCAGGTTTCGTATTCAAGGGCGGAAACGCCGCAACTGGACCGCAACCATCTGATCATCTTCGAGGACATCTCGAAGTTTTACGGCGAGATTCTGGGCGTCAACCGCGTCAACCTGACCATTGCGCCCGGCATTACCAGTCTGGTGGGGCCGAACGGTTCCGGCAAAACGACGCTGATGAATCTGATGACCGGATTGATCCAGCCAACGCGCGGCAGTGTGAGCGTGCTGGGCATGTCGCCGGCCAATCCGCAGGAAATGTTTCGCCACGTCGGATACTGCGGCCAGTTCGATTCCTTCCCGCGCGGCGCAACCGGATACGATTTCATTTACTCGTTCCTGCTGGTTCACGGCTATCCGAAAAAAGAAGCGGAAGCGAAAACCTGGCGGGCCATTGAGCGCGTGGATCTGGTCGAAGCCGCCCATCGCAAAGTCGCCGGGTACAGCAAGGGCATGCGGCAGCGCATGCGTCTGGCGCAATCCATCGCCCACGAACCGGCGGTGATGATTCTGGACGAACCGCTCAACGGGCTGGATCCGATGGCGCGCGCGGAAACCACGCGGCTGTTTCGCCAGCTTGCCAAAGAAGGAATGCACCTGATCGTGTCCAGTCACATCCTGCACGAACTGGACGAAATGTCCGACCGCGTGGTGCTGATCAACAACGGTTACATCCTGGCCGAAGGCGGCATCGGCGGCGTGCGCGAAGAGATGGAAGAGCATCCGATTCAGATCATGATTCGCTGCGACCGCCCGCAGGAGTTCGCCGCGCGCGTTTTTGCCAGCGACATCGTCGTCGAAGCGCAACTCCATAAGGATAAACATGGAGTGTTCGTCAAAACCCGCGATGCCGACGCTTTTTACCTGCTACTGAATCGCATCGTGGCCGAAGGCGCAATCAACATCGAAACCGTTGCGCCCGTGGATGACAATTTGAACGCCGTTTACCATTACCTGATCGGACCCGGCGGAGGAGGACAAGCATGAGTTCAGCAGCGGAAGTGGCGGCGGCAACGCCCGCAACAAACAATCTTCAATGGGGTCTGTGGACACGGCAGGTGCGCGCGATCCTGCGAATGGAAGTAAAAAAGAATTTCTGGGGCAGGCGTTCCCTGCTGATTTACCTGTTCGCGGCAATTCCTGTTTTGCTGATGTTCCTGCTGACTTTCGCCGACGAAGACGCCGCCAGCGACATCGCGCGGAACTGGGGCAGCGCCCAGGAAGTGTTCGCCAATATCTTCGAAGCGTTAATCCTACGGACCATGGTTTTCTTTGGTTGCGCGTGGATTTTCATGAATCTGTTTCGCGGCGAAGTGGTGGACAAGAGCCTGCATTACTACTTTCTCAGTGCGCTGCGCCGCGAAGTGCTGGTGGCCGGCAAGTATTTTTCCGGCTTGCTTACCTCGGTGCTGCTGTTTTCGCTGACGACTCTCGGCTCGCTGTTTTTCCTGTACTGGGCGCGCGATTATCCGGCGAACGTGAACTTTCTGTTTGATGGGCCGGGCCTGGGGCAATGTCTGACGTATCTGGGCGCGACGATTCTGGGCTGCATCGGCTACGGCGCGGTTTTTCTGTTCATCGGTTTGTTTTTCCGCAATCCGATCATTCCGGCCCTGGTGGTGTACGGTTGGGAATGGGTCAACTTCCTGCTGCCGCCGCTGCTGAAAAAAATCAGCATCATTCATTACCTGCACACGCTGGCGCCGGTGCAAATGAACGAAGGACCTTTTGCAACGGTCGTCACGGCGACTTCGCCGTGGATTTCCGTGCCGAGCTTGCTGATCTTCACCGCCGTGGTGCTGGTATTGGCGGCGGTGCGCATTCGCAAGATGGAAATCCGCTACGGCGGCGAATAGCTCAAAAACCTGGGGGCAACAATGAGCGAGCAAAACAAACCTGAGATTGGTTCGATTGGATGGATGGATTTGACGGTCGAAAATGCCGACGCCGTCCGCGACTTTTACAGTCAGGTCGTCGGCTGGAAGTCCACGGGGTTGGAAATGGGCGGGTACAGCGATTACTGCATGGCCGAACCCGCAACGGACAAGATGGTTTCCGGGATCTGCCACGCGCGCGGCGGAAACGCGGGCCTGCCGCCGGTCTGGCTGATTTACATCAATGTCGAAGACCTGGATCAAAGCCTCGCCCGCTGCGCCGAACTTGGCGGCGAAGCCATTACGCCAATCAAATCCTACGGCGGACAGGGCCGCTACTGCGTCATTCGTGATCCGGCGGGCGCGTTCGCCGCGCTGTTTGAACCAGCCAAACAATCCTGACTCAAAACGGAAGCGCGCCACCGGCGGCAAAAAGCTTTCGCCCGGCGCGCCGCTTCTGTTTATGACTATCTTCAGCCAGCGTTATCGGGCTTGAGAACGGATAAAAATCGTTTTGAGGGTGAGTATGGAATTTCAGGAAACCGCTGCGGACGTTCGACAGGAGTTTTTGCCCAGCGCCATGGACCTGCTGCTGGCGCGGGTAAGGCAGGATAAATTTCTGCGCATCTTCACCACCTTCACACGCGTGCTGCTGGCGCTTGGCTTCGTTCCTTCCGGCTTGAAAAAAGTTCTTTACGAGCGCTTCACGCAACTTGGCATTGACAACCCGGTCGGATTCTTTTTCGAGGCCTTGTATCAAACCGGTTTTTACTACCGATTCATCGGTCTGGCTCAAATCTCGGCGGCGATTCTGTTGTTGATTCCGCGCACGGCGTTCGTGGGCGCGATGCTGTATTTCCCCATCATCCTGAACATTTTCATCATCACGGTTTCGATGGATTTTCGCGGAACGCCTTTTATTACGGGCGCAATGCTGCTGGCCAATCTGTATTTGCTTGGGTGGGATTACGACCGGCTGAAGCGCATTTTTGGCGCGTAAAGTTTCTTCTTGCGAATGATCCTTTTCCGGGGCGCACTGTCAGCGCCCCGTTTTTTTAGAATTCAGCCGCAACAAACCTTCAAATTCCAGTCAAAACATGCGCCGCACCCGCTCCAAATCTTCCGGCGTATCCACGCCAATCGAGCGATGATCCACCTTGACCACCTTGATGCGGTAACCGTGTTCCAGCGCCCGCAGTTGTTCCAGCAGTTCGGCTTGTTCCAGCGGCGTCGGCGGCAGTTTGGCGTACCGGAGCAGGAAGTCCCGGCGATAGACGTACATTCCGGTGTGTTTGGAATATAGCTTCAGCAGTTCCGGGTTTGCGGCAAAGGCGGCTTCGATGGAACCGTGCGCCTGCACCGCTGCGCGCGGGAACGGAATCGGATTGCGCGAAAAATACAGCGCGAAGCCTTCGCCGTCGGTGACGACTTTGACGACGTTCGGATTGACCAGATCGGCGGCGGATTCAATCGGTTCGGAGGTCGTACACATCACGATGGAAGCGTCCGCCAACAGCGGCGCAATCGCCGCTTCAATCGTCGCCGGTTCGATCAACGGTTCGTCCCCCTGCACGTTGACAATGATTTCGGCATCGAGTGTGGCCGCCACTTCGGCCAGCCGGTCCGTGCCGGTGAGATGATCCGGCGAAGTCATCATGACCTCAACAGGGGCGTCGTGATTGAGGGCAACAACAGCGTCAAAGACTCGTTGATCATCGGTGGCGATGATCACACGGCGAATGGCGGCGACTTCGCGAGCGCGTTCAGCGACGCGGACGATCATCGGTTTGCCCGCAATGTCCACAAGCGGCTTGCCCGGCAATCGCGTCGAAGCGTAGCGAGCGGGAATGATGGCAACAACGCCAGGTTTCATTGGTTACGCACCAAAGCAGTAAAGCTTTCCGTTTTGATCGCCGATCACCACGCGGCCACCGGCAATTGCCGGCGACGCCGACAACGCGCCGCCCGCATTGAATTCCCACAGCTTCGTGCCCCTGGCCAAATCCAGCACGTAAAAGCGCCCATCATTTGACCCGACGTAGACTTTGCCGCCCGCAATCGCCGGTGAAGATTCGACACGGGCATTTGTCCGGAACGTCCAGAAGGCTTTGCCCGTCGCCGCGTTCAGACAATGAACCATCTTGTCGCGCCCGCCGATGACGAGTTTGCCGCCGACCAGTGCCGCCGAAGAGTAAAACGGGAACTGGCGTTGCGGATGGCTGTATTTCCAGACCTGCCGCCTGGCTTTCAAACTCAGGCTGACGACTTCGTTGTTGAAATTGCCGAAGTAAAACGATTGGCCGTCGGTGGTCACGGATGCCGCCGTATTGCCGCCCGCCGGGACCTTGACGACTTCCACACCGTCCGCGACGCGGATGCCGTGAAAGATTTCGTCGCATCCGGCAAAGTATGCGACACCGCCCACCACCGCCGGCGTGCCGTGAACGTAGTTTTCCGTTTTCAGCCGCCACGCGGTTTTCCCGTCGCGCATCTGGAAGCAGTACAAACTGCCGTCATAAGAACCAATCATCACCTTGTCGCCGACAATCACCGGCGAAGATTTGATCTCGGAACCGGTCGGATAGGTCCACACGCCTTTGCCGGTGGTAGCGTTGACCGCATGAAAAACGCCCGCCTGGTCGCCGACAAAAACCATCCCGCCGCCGACGGCGGGCGACGATTCCAGGATCATGTCCTTGGTTTTGTACGCCCACTTCAGCTTGCCGCTCCACAAATCCACCGCCAGCAAATCGCCTGTGCTGGCGCCGACATAAACCGTGCCGTCGGCAATCGCCGCCGAAGATTCAATGGACTCCTTCGCGTCGTAGGTCCACAGCAGTTTCAGATTGTCCGGCACTGTCGAAGGCGAAACGCCCGTCAACGTGTGGTTAGCGCGAAATTGCGGCCAGGAATCGGTGGTTTGCGATTGAATGGTCGAAGACAGGAAGAGAAGCGACAGACAAAGCACAAACACAGAACGCATTTTTCCAACACAAAGGGACAAAGGTTCAAAGGGACAAAGAATAGTTTTGAAAAACGGACCTTTGATCCTTTGCCCCTTTGTCCCTTTGCGTTGAGTTGCCTTCATTTGAGACGAAATATTCTTCTTCATAATGCTTTTTCGTAAACCTCCATGGCTCCTTCAAAACTCCAGTCGCGGGGATTGAAACCACCCGTCCACTGTTTGGCGGCTTCTTCCGCCAAGTTTGGGAAATCCGATTTTGAAATTCCAGCCGCCTGCAAACTGTTCGGCAGCCCGCCCGCGTTCCGTAATTGTTCCAAACGCCGCGCCAGCGATTCAACCGCGTTCGCTTCATCCGCGCCGTCGCCGGCGAGTCCGGCGATTCTGGCTAATTCCTTGTATCGCGCGCCGACTGCGTCTTTATTCCACCGCACGACGTGGGGCAGCATCAAGCCGATCGCCACGCCGTGTGTGGTGCCGTAATTTTTGGTCAAGGGATTGGCGCAGGCGTGCGTTGCGCCAAGCATCGAATTTTCAATCGCCAACCCGGCGTAATGCGCGCCCAGCAGCATTGCGCCGCGCGCTTCCAGGTTTTGCGGCGTCGCCAAAACAAGCTCGTAATTCGCTTCCAGCAACCGCCAGGCTTCGCGGGCAAACAGGTCGGAGACCGGATTGCGTTTTTTGGTGACGAAGGATTCGACGGCGTGGGAAATGGCGTCGTATCCGCTGATGGCTGTCAGTTCGGCGGGCATCGTCACGGTCAATCGCGGATCGAGCAGCGCCACGCGAAACGTCGCCTGATGGTCACCACAAGCCATTTTCAGGTGCGTTTCCGCGTCGGAAACCAGCGCGTAACTTTGCGCGTCGCTGCCCGTGCCCGCCGTCGTGGGAACGCAAATCATCGGCAGCATGGGTTTGCTGGTTTTGGCAGACAATTTGTCGTGGCCCCAGTACTCGCGCATTTCTCCGCCGCCGGTCAGCACGAAATTGATTCCTTTGGCGCAATCCATCGAACTGCCGCCGCCGAGCGCGATGATCGAATCAATCTTGATTGATTCGGCAAATGCGCGTCCGGCTTCGACCATTCTGGTGTCTGGGTTTTCGCCGAAATCGTGGAAGGAGAAAACTTCGATCCCGGCGTTGTCAAGCAGCTTCGTGGCTTCGTCAACATAACCGCAGGCGGCCATCCCATCGTCGGCGACCAGCAGCGCGCGTTTGAAATTGAGTTCGCGCGCGACCTGGCCCAGGCGTTCAAATGTGCCCAGGCCAAAGATCACGCGCGTGCGTGAGTGAAAATCAAAGGAGGTCATCAGCTACTTCAAATCCTCCGGCAAGCCCCACAAACGAACGACAAGTCCGTCGCGGACTTCCAGAATCACGGTTTGCACTTTGTCCGGCTGGCCCTCCAGCCCGGACAGCTTCTCCTGGTCAATGACGAAAGGCCCGTCGGCAATTCGCTTCAGGATTTCGACGCGGACTTTCGGGTGCTTGCGAAAATATCCTGCCGCCGATTCCAGAAACGCCTGCCGCCCACGGCGAATCACTTCGCTTCGGCCCACGTCTTTCAATTCAATTTCCGGGTGCAGGAACGAAGCGAATTGTACAGCATCGTGCGCATTCCACGCCGCCGTCATCGCATCAATCACCTGGCCCGGTGCCTGATTTGGTGAAAGCTGCGCCGTTTTCCTGGGTTGACCGATGGCGACCAGATGATTTTGCGTCCGCACGAAAATCGTATTATCGGCGATGGCAGGCGTCGCCATGCAAACTTCGCCCATCGGGTTGACCGCCAGCAGTTCGTATTTCGGCCCTGGTTTGACGACGTAAACATCGCCGTCTTCGCTGGCCAGAAACAGCTTGCCGTCCGCCGCCACCGGCGAAGCGCTGAAGGTCGCGCCCTTTTCGCCAACGCGTGTCTGGTAAATCTGTTCTCCAGTCCGCGCGTTGTAACAGATCAGCAAGCCGCGATCATTGCAACTGTACAAATATTCCCCGACGACAATCGGCGTAGGCGTATACGGCCCGCTGCGCGCGGCGGCTACAAAGAAGTCATTTTTGGTTTCCCCCTGCTTCAGCGAAATGTCGCCGTTCCCGCCGGGACGCAAAATGTTGATTGGCCTGCCCAGCGGATAACCGCCGGAAAAGTACACCAAGTCGCCCGCCACGACCGGCGTCGGTGATTTGACTTCGATTTCTTCGCGGAACCGCCACAACTCTTTGCCGGTCAGCGGGTCGTGCGCGCGCAAATGGCGCGGCGAATTGGTGATCAATTCCGTTCGGTTTTTGCCTTCGTAAATGACCGGCGTCGCCCAGGAAGGCCATTCTTCGCGCGCCACGCGCCAGGCTTGCCTGCCGTCCCGGACATTGAACGCCGCCAGAAACGAATCCTTCTGGATGTCGCACTGCACAATCACCAAATCGCGGTAAATGATCGGCGAACTGGCGTAACTCCATTGTTCATCGGGTTCGCCTTTCAACCCCGGATCAAGAAATCCCAGGGTTTGCTTCCAGATCAGCTTGCCGTCCAGGTCATAACAATACAGCCCTTCGTTGCCGAAATTCGCGACGACGTAACGGCCATCGGTCGCGGGCGTCGCGTTGGCGTGCGAAGCTTTCGGATGGCGCTTGATCTTCGGCACGCCTTCGTAGGCAGTCCGCTCCCACAAAATCCTGCCGGTGTTTTTGTCCAGGCAGAAAATGCGATAGCTGTGGCGAACCAGATCGGCCCGGTGATCAATCGCATCGCTTTTCGGGTCGAATTTCAAGTTTGCCTGACTGCTGACCGTGGTCGTCACGAAAACGCGGTCGCCCCAGACAATCGGGCTGGCGTGCGAAAGCCCCGGAATCGGCGTCTTCCATCTCGTGTTTTGGGACTTTTCCGCATCCCAGTTGGCCGGCAGATTGGTCGAGTTGGAAATGCCCGTCGCATTCGGCCCGCGAAACGACGGCCAGTTTTGCGCCTGGGCCAGGTCGAACGAACAAAGACAAAGCACGGCAAACAACAGTGACTTCTTCATAGTTCCATCCATTTGAAATTGTAGAAAGTGGAGTTTCGGCGGCTGATATTTTCAGGCATTCCGAAGCCTGACGCCGCCGCTGCTGAATACGAGGCTGTACGCGCAGCGGGTTCCCTGGTTTGCCGGTTTCAACGCTTCAGACTTCTGAAAAAAGGAAAGGCAGAATGAGAAAACTCCTGGATTGAAATTCGATCCAAATCGCTGAACGCCGCGATGTTCAGGCGAAGTCAATTTCGACCAAGCTGAGGGGAATGTGCACAATCTGACATGCCAGGCGAAGCGCCGCGTGATAGGGCGCCAGCTTTTCGTCCTTCGCCACCGGCAGCGTGAAAAAGAGGAGCTGAGTAATGCCGTGCTGTCTGATCTGCTCGGCGACGCGGAAAGCCTGCGTTTCAACTTCGTTGGCGAGCAGCAAATGATCGTAGTAAGGAATCGGCGCGTTCGGATCGAGCAAGCCGAATTCGCCGGAGAGGATGAAAAAGCCGCAACCGGCGGTGAGCGCCGCCGAATAAATCCGCGCAATCCGGTCGCTGCGGTAGCGCCGGATAGCCGGAAGCAGCACATCGGAAGCGTCCTTTTCCGCCGAGCAGTAAGTGCAAAAAACGGTCAACATGATTTTCCTGGGAGCACAGCGCGGCAGTAGCCGCAACCGGACAGGAAAATAAAAGACAGGAAAATAGGAAACTCTCAGGTTCGATTCTTATTTTCCTGTCCCCCATTTTCCTGTCTGCGGGGTTTCGCGCCGAAACTTCTTGCCAAGGCGGCAAGAAGTTATGACTTTGCTTTGCGACGCGCAAACTTCAGCCCCGACCAGGTCGCGTCAATCGCGCAGACTTTGTAATCCACCAAACCGTTGGCCAACCCGATTTCGCGCACAATAGTCTGCGTCAAATCCGTCGCCAGCCCTGAAGCCTGCTTCGGCCAGACCAGCCAGATGCCGCCCGCGCCGGTCAGTTCGCGCATCTCCTGGATGCGGTCTTCCAATTCGATCCGCATGCGCAGGAACCAGAGGATCAAGTCAGGATTGCCTGCCGCCTTTTTCGCGAACTTTACGCCTTCGGGCAATTCGCCCAGGGTCTGGTTAAAGTCTTTCGGTGTGTTGACGAGCAACACATTCGAATTCGGTTTGATGCCGAGTTTTTTCGGCAGCGGCGTGCCGGAATAACCTGCCGGATTCGAGGCGGGCTTGATTGCGGGCATTTTCATTTCTCCTTCATCGCGCGGGCGCGCTGCTTTTGAAGATTCGGAACAGGAAATAAAACGACGGGAACAACAACAGCGAACCGGCCACGAGCGCCGCCAGCACCAGCCGCAACGTCACCGCCGGAGCCGCCGCGTTTTGAATCGTCAGATCAGGCACAACCAGATGCGGAAACATCGCCGCGCCCCACCCCCACAAAATCAAAGTCACCTGTGCCGCCGCCGCCAACCGCGCCAGTTTGAATTTGCGCGTCCACAAACACCAAAGTGCGGCAATAGCAGAAATGGCCGTCGCGATTTGCAGCGGCCATGTCCAGACGCTTTGGCTTAAATCCTGACGAATGACCGGCGCCCCGGACGATGAAAGCAAAAAGACGATCAACGCCATCACGCCCACGGCCCCGGCGGAAATCAGTGCGCGCCGCCGGAAATCTTCGCGCAAGGCTTCGTCCCGCGCTTCGACAGTCAGATAAACCGCCGCCAGAAAGGCAAACAGCGCCAGCGCGAACAATCCAACAGCAAAAGGAAACAGCGCAAACCACGGCTCAACAAAACCAGTCACCGGCAATCCTGCCTGCATTCTGATTCGCCCCGACGAAATCGCGCCAACCGTCACGCCCAGCAGAACCGGCGTGATCAAACTGGCAATCGAAAAGATTCTGCCCCAGCGCCGCTGCACGCTGTCCGCCTGGTTGTCGTAATGGCGAAAGGTGAACGCCGAACCGCGCAGCACAATGCCCATCAGCATCAACACCAGCGGAATATGCAGCGCCGTCGAAATCGCCGCGAATGCCGCCGGGAAACAGGTGAAGAGCAGGACGATGACCAGAATCAACCAGACGTGATTCGCTTCCCAGATTGGCCCGATGGCTTCGGCAATCAATTCGCGCTGGGCTTTTTTGCGTTCTCCGCTGGCGAACAAATCCCAGACACCGCCGCCGAAGTCCGCGCCGCCCAGCAAGGCATAGAGCGTCAGCGAAACCATCATCGCCCCGGCCAGCCAGACTTCAATCGAAAGCATGTTCTACTCCTTCCTGGGAGCGCGAGCGTCCCGCTCGCATGGGGTCGCGGGCTTCCAGCCCGCCATCATCACCCTCGCAATAAATCGCCGGACTATCCGCCACCTGCCGTTTCAACAGCCAGACCACCACCACGCCCAATACCGCGTAAAGCAATGTGAAGGAAACGAACGGAATCACCAATCCGGGCATCGGCGTCACGGCGTCGGCAGTTCGCATCACGCCGTTGATGATCCAGGGCTGGCGTCCGACTTCCGTCACCGTCCAGCCGGTTTCGATGGCAACGAACCCCAGCGGAGAGGCAGCAATCACTGCCCGCAAAAACCATTTCCCATCCGGCAACGATTTCCTTCGCCAAGCCAGCCACGCGGCCCACAGGGCCAGCAGCATCATCGCCGTTCCCGCCGCAACCATCAGTTGAAACGATATGTGGACGATTTTCACCGGCGGCCATTCGTCGCGCGGGAACGCTTCCAAGCCTTTGACCGTGGCGTTTGGATCGTGAAACGCAAGCAGACTCAAACCGTAGGGGATCCGAATCGCGAAGCGCGTCTCTTTCGCGTTTTCATCCGGCCAGCCGCCAATCAGCAGCGGCGCGCCTTTTTCCGTTTTGAAATGGCCTTCCATCGCGGCCAGCTTGACCGGCTGATTTTTGGCCAGCATTTGGCCGAGCAAATCGCCGCTGACCGGTTGCAGAAATGCCGCCACGCCGCCCACCGCCAATGCAATCTTCAACGCGTGACGATGGAACAGATTCTGCTTGTCGCGTAAAAGCAGATAAGCATGAATCCCCGCCACGGCAAAACCGGTTGCGGCGTAGGCCGCCAGCACCATATGAATCGTCTGGCCCAGCGCCGACGGATTCATCATCGCCGCAATCGGATCCACGTTTGCAATCTTGCCCGCGTAAAAGCTGAAGCCCGTCGGCGTGTTCATCCACGCATTGGCAATGACCACGAACACCGCCGATAACGCCCCGCTCAAAGCCACGACCACGCCCGCCCACAAATGCTTGAGCGGCGAAACGCGGTTCCAACCGTAAAGATAAATGCCTAAAAAAATCGCTTCGGTGAAAAACGCGAAGCCTTCGAGCGAGAACGGCATCCCGATGATCGGGCCTGCAAACTTCATAAATTCCGGCCACAGCAAACCCAGCTCAAACGACAGCACGGTTCCGGAAACCGCGCCGACAGCGAACAAAATTGCCGTGCCTTTGGCCCAGCGTTTGGCCAGCATCAAATAGGTGTCATCGCGCGTTCTCAGCCAGCGCCATTCGGCAATCACCATCATCAGCGGCATGGCAATTCCGGCAGCCGCGAAGAGGATATGAAATGCCAGCGACATCGCCATCTGCGAACGCGCGGCCAGCAAATTACTCACAAACCCTCCTTTTCTGAATTAAGTTTGAAGGTTCAACAGACGCCGCAAATTCCCGCCCAAAATTGCCTGTGCCTGCTCTTCGCTGGCCCCGATTTCGACCAACGCATTGACTTGCGCGTGGAAAATCGCTTCATGCCAGCCGCGCGGGAAGAAAGACGAATCTGTGCCGAACAACAGCCGCTCGTGCCCAACTACTGCCAGCGCCCGTTTGAAGATCGTCGGCAAATCCACCGGCCCCCCCGCTGAAAGCTCGTAGTTCATCCATTTGTTGCTGCTGGAAGTGTCAATCAACACATTCGGGCACAGATCGGCCAGCATCATCGTTTCGCGAAACATTCCCGCGCCGAAGTGCGGGACGATGAAGTTTGCCGTTGGGAATTCGGCGGCGAGTTTGTAGATGTCGAGGGGATTTGACCGGCGCATGTCGAACGGCGATTTCAAGCCCAATTTCTTTCTGACGCCGACGGAAAGCGCGCCGCAGTGAACGAACACCGCCGTGCCGGGACGTTCGCTGGCCAACGCCGCCACGGCACGTGCGCCTTCGCATTCGGTCACGGAATATTGCTGCATTGCGGGAAACAAACACGCCACGCGCAATTTCAGTTCGTCGAACGCTCGGCGCGCACGCGCTTCAGCATCCGGTTTCGTCGGGTCGAACATGAACGCGCCGGCAAAACGCTCCGGAAACGCCGCGACGGCGGCGGCAACGGATTCTTCATCGCCCGGCACACTGGCGATCAGCATCGCGGCGGAAACATTCTGCTTGTCCAGTTCCCCGCTCCACACCGCGCCGAGTTCCGCCGGATCTGGCGGCGGCATGTTCCAGCCGGTCAATTCGGCGACGCGGCTGATCGGGTGTGGCTCTTTGCCCAGCGTGGGCGATTGCCCGATCAGCGTCTGAAAAAATTTATGCGAAAAGAAATGGCAATGAGCATCGCGAACTTCGATCTCTCCAAAAGGCGTGGTCTTTTTCATGAACTCTCTCCCGTCGGCTGTTTGCGATATAGAGAAAGATACTCATTCACCGCCGGAAAGATTTCAACCGCTACGGGAGATTTGATCGGGAAAAAGGGGTCATCATGCTTGCTCAGGGCTTGATGAACCGTTCCGGATTCTTTTTGGCGGCCTCGCGGCAGCTTTCGCAACAAAAGTAAACCGTGCGGCCAAAGAAGCCGAACTTCACTTCCTTGTTGACCGGTTCGCCCGTCACCGGGCAGGTTTCGATCCCGTCGCCCTTGCCGATGAAGGCTGTCTCTTCCTTCACGGTTCCAGGCACCGGATGCTCCTTGTGCATAACGGACATGCCTTCTTTGACGAATTCCGAAACGCCCGCCGCATGCGATTGGATCAGCTTGACGACATAAGGATCGTCCGAAGTTTCGACCACCTTCACGCCTTTGGCCGTGTTCGTCAGTTCCATCTTGATCTTGTCGGCGTGTTTGAACAGTTCGGCAAACAGCGGGTCCCATTGGCGGATCGGCTGTTTCTTTTCCAGCCGGGCCTTCATCGCCCAGGAATGTTCGACGATCAGCGCCTTCACTTTTGGATCGTCGGATTCGGTGACGGTTTCAACGCCATTGCTGACGTTTTTGACCGTCCGGGTGACTTTCTTATGGTCGTCGAACAAGGCGTGAATGGTTTTCATGTCCTGCGGCTGATTTCCGCCCATGCCCATTCCACGCCCTTGTCCCTGTGCCAGCGCTGTCAGCGCGAAGACCGAAACCACCAACACAACCGCCAGCACATTAACTTTCCAGTTCATTTGAATCATAAAGACCTCCGATGATGATTAAACAACTTGATGAGATTCTACTACCGACTCCATCGCCTCCTCTTCCAGCGAAGGGGAAGCCGCTGGTTCCGGCATTTCCGGATGTTTTTTGCGTTCGCTCAGGTAATACAGGATCGGCACGGTCATGCGCGACAGCAGCAGCGAAGCGACTTCGCCCGCCATCAGCGAAATGGCCAGCCCCTGAAAAATCGGATCGAACAAAATGACAGTTGCGCCGACCACAACCGCCGCCGCCGTCAGCATCATTGGGCGAAAGCGGACCGCCCCGGCATCCACCACGGCGTCCGACAGGGGCATCCCCTGTTTCAGCCGAAGTTCGATAAAGTCCACCAGGATGATGGAATTGCGCACGACGATTCCGGCTCCGGCGATAAAACCGATCATTGAAGTCGCCGTGAAAAAAGCATTCATCATTCCGTGCGCGGGCAGGATGCCGACCAGCGAAAACGGAATCGCCGCCATAATCGCGAACGGCGTTTTGAAGGACTGGAACCAGCCGACCACCAGAATGTAAATCAGCACCAGCACCGCCGCGAACGCCAGTCCCAGATCGCGGAAGACTTCGTAGGTGATGTGCCATTCGCCGTCCCACTTCATCGCGAATTTGTCGGTCGTAAAAGGCTGCGAAGCGACATAACGTTCCAGACTGTAGCCCTCCGGCAGTTTCATCTTTTCAATGGCTTCGTTCAGCTTCAGGACAGCGTACACGGGGCTTTCTTCGCTGCCCGCCACATCCGCCGTCACATAAGTCACCGGCATCAGGTTCTTGTGATAGATGCTTTTTTCGTTTGTCTGCTCCTGCACTTTGACCAGTTCGCCCAGCGGGACAAGGTTTCCATGCATTCCCATCACTTTGATCTGCTTCAAATCTTCGATGCTGGAACGTTGCTCGCGCGGCAAACGCAGAACAATCGGCAGGTCTTCTTTTTCCGTGGGTTGATGCGCCAATCCGGCTTGCATCCCCTCGACGGCGATGCGCAAAGTCGCGGCCACCTGCTCCGCCGACACGCCGTTCAGCGCGGCTTTTTCCTTATCCACGACAAATTGGAATATCGGCTGGTCGTCTTCGACGTACCAATCCACATCCACCACGCCCGGTGTCTGGTCGAAAATGTCACGGATGTTGCGGGCGATTTCGATCTGCCGCTGGTAATCCGGGCCGTAGATTTCCGCCACCAGCGTTTGCAGCACGGGCGGCCCCGGCGGGACTTCTGACACTTTGACGCGGGCGTTGTATTTGGCGGCGATCTGCTGAATGGCCGGGCGGATGCGTTTGGCGATGTCGTGGCTTTGCGCGCTGCGTTCGCTTTTGCCGACCAGGTTGACCTGAATGTCGGCGACGTTTGCGCCGCGCCGCAAATAGTAATGCCGCACCAGCCCGTTGAAGTTGTAGGGCGAAGCCGTGCCGACGTACATCTGGTAATTGACCACTTCCGGCACGGTGCGGATGGTGTCCGCGATTTCGCGCGTGACGGCGGCGGTTTGTTCCAGCGGCGTGCCTTCCGGCGTGTCAATGATGATTTGAAACTCGCTCTTGTTGTCGAAGGGGAGCATCTTCACGCGGACGAGTTTGAAGGCGAACAGCGACACAGAAGCGAGCAATAGCAACACCACGGCCAGCAAAAATCCATACCGCCAGCGCGGCACGCGAATCAGCTTGCCCATCACCCGGCGGTAAGCGCGCGTCAACCGGCCTTCTTTCTCTTCATCGTGATGGCCGCTGCTGCCGTTATCCTTGTGTTTCAACAACCGCAGGCTGGCCCAGGGCGTGACGATAAAGGCCACCAGTAGCGAGAAAACCATCGCCGCCGTCGCGCCAATTGGGATGGGCTTCATGTACGGCCCCATCAATCCGCCGACAAAGGCCATCGGCAGAATCGCGGCGATGACGGCAAAAGTCGCCAGGATCGTCGGGTTGCCGACTTCATCCACGGCTTCGACGGCGATGTCCACCACCGGACGGCCTTTGTTTTCCGGCATGCGGTAATGGCGCACCATGTTTTCGACCACGACAATGGCATCGTCCACCAGAATGCCTATGGAAAAAATGAGCGCAAACAGCGTGATGCGGTTGAGCGTGTAGCCGTAAAAGTAAAAGACCGCCAGGGTCAGCGCCAGCGTCACGGGAATGGCAATCGCCACAACGCCCGCTTCGCGAAAACCCAGCGTCAGCCAGATCAACGCCGCGACGGACAGAATGGCGATCAGCATATGCAGCAGCAGTTCGTTCGATTTTTCGCTGGCCGTCTCGCCGTAATTGCGGGTCGGGGTCAGGGTGACTCCGCTGGGGATCAGCGTGCCTTTCAGATGCTCGACTTTTTCCAGAACCTTGTCGGCAATCTCAATCGCGTTTTTGCCCTTGCGCTTGGCGATGGAAATCGTGACCGCGGGGGTTGCAGCCAGATTGTCTGATTGCGGATTGCGGATTGCGGATTGTTTGTTCTCTCCGTCTCCCTGTCTCCCCCTCTCCCCGTCTCCGATGCCGAACATCACATAATCGCTCGGCTCTTCCGGCCCGTCTTCGATCTTCGCCACGTCACGCAGATAGACCGGGCGATTGTTGAAAACACCGATGACCACGCCGCCAACATCTTCCGCCGTGTGCAGAAAGCCGCCGGTTTCCACCAGCAATTCGCGGTTGCCGGCGGAAAAACTGCCGGATTGCAGTTGCCGGTTCGATTGTTCCAGCACCGGCGCAATCATCGCGGGCGCGATGTTGAAACCCGCCATGCGCGCGGCATCGAGCGAAATGCGAATCTGGCGGCGCTGCCCGCCGATCAGTTTGACTTCGGAAACGTCCGGGATTTGCTTGATCTGGTCGTTCATTTGCGCGGCGATGCGCCGCAGCGTGAAAGCGTCGTAAGTGCTGCTGGAAAGCGTCAGCGCCAGAATCGGCACGTCATCAATCGAACGCGGTTTGATCAGCGGCTGGCTGGCGCCGGACGGGATCAGATCGAAATTGGCCAGCATTTTCTGGTTCAGCCGGACAATCGCGTCTTCTTCGTTCTGGCCGACGTAAAACCTGACAATCGCCATGGCCGCGCCCGGCGACGAAGTCGAATAGACATATTCGACGCCCGGCACTTCCCACAGCAGTTTTTCCATCGGCTGGGTGACGCGCGTTTCGATTTCCCTGGCCGAAGCGCCGGGCATCTGCACGAACACATCAATCATCGGCACGATGATTTGCGGTTCTTCCTCGCGCGGCAGCATGACCACCGCGCCCAATCCCAGCAGGATCGAAGCGATGATGATCAATGGCGTCAGCTTCGAGCCGATGAATGCCCGCGCGACTTTTCCGGCCAGTCCGATTTCGGGTTTGTCACTCATAAAAAACCTGTTTCTCTCTCCACGAAGAAACACGAAACACCACCAAGATTTTGCTTTTCCTTCGTGAATCTTCGTGTCCCTTCGTGGGGAATACTCCTATTGCACGCGACTGCCGTCATTCACTTTGGCGACGCCGTCCACGACGATGCGCTCGCCTTCGTTCAAGCCGGACAACACTTCCACGCGGTCGCCGGAAGCCTTGCCGGTTTTGATCAGCCGCAGCCGCGCGATATTCGCGTCGCCCACGACAAAAACTCCCGTCAGTTGTCCGCGCTGCGCAATGGCGCTGGCGGGAATCGTCATCGCCTGCCGCTGGCCGCTGATAAAGCGGGCAGTGCCGTACAAGCCGGAACGCAGTGGCTGCGGCGATGCCATTTCAATCTTCACGATGTAACTGCGGCTCATCGAATCGCCGGCCGGGGAGATTTCCACGACCGTGCCGTTCAAGTCCTCCCCGCCAATGGCGTCAATCCGCACTCGCGCCGGGTCTTTCAATTTGATTTTGCCGATCTGGGATTCTTCGACGGTGGCTTCCAGCCGGTAATGCGAAATGTCCTCGATGGTCAGCAGGGGCGCGCCCGGCGTGGCCGTTGCGCCGGCTTCAATCTGTTTGGCGGTGACAATGCCGCTGACGGGCGAAACGATGCGGCCAAAACTCGCGGCCACCTGCGCGCTGGCGATGTCTGCTTTAGCCTGATCCATTTGCGCCTGGGCCTGCTTCTTTCTGGCGGAGAGCATGTCCAGCATCTTTTCCGCCCGGCTGGCTTCCGCCTCGGCAACCTGGGCTTTGGCTTTGACTTCGTCGAATTCCTGCGGGCTGACGGACTTTCGATCCAGCAGGGTTTGATAGCGGGCGAGCGTGGAAACCGCCAATCGCCGGTTGGCTTCCGCCGCCGCCTTGCCGGACTGCGCGGCGCTGATGGCCTGTTCGGCTTCAACAGCGCCCTGCTCCGCCTGCCGCAATCCAGCCTGGGCTTTTTGCAGTTGCGCGGCGGCGTCACGGTTGTCTATTTCGATCAGCGTCTGCCCGGCGCTGACCCGGTCGCCTTCGCGCACGCGCAAGGAAGTTACCGTGCCCATGATCTTTGCCGACAGAACGGTCGAAGTCTTTGGGCGCACGGTTCCGGTCGCTTCGTAAAAATCGTCCATCGTGGAAACGGCGATTTTCTCAACCTGCACCCCGGTGACGAGCGGCGGCTTTTCGGTCGAAGCCTGTGGCTTCTTTTCGCAGGCCGACGCAAACAGGGCGAGCAGGGCGATTGCTGAAATCAGGGCAAGTTTGGTTTTCATGGCGTTAGGAGACGAAAGATTGCACATCGGTCAGCCGTCCGGTTGTCACCAACACGCTGGCATAACCAACGTAATAATCGTGGCGCGCGGCGAGTGTGTTCAGCCGCGCTCTGGTCAGCGTCGTTTCGGCGCGCAGCACTTCGGTGATCGTCGTCAGCCCTTCCTGGTAACGATCCTGCGTGATGCGCAACGCTTCGCCGGCCTGGTTGATGATGCGTTCGGCGACTTTCAGACGTTCGCGCGCGGAAATGAATTGCTGATGCGCGCGAACGACTTCCAGGCGAATTTGATTGCTCAGGTGTTGCTGTTCGCTGGCGGCCAGATTCGCCGCCGCCCGCGCCTGCGCAATGCGCGCATTGCGCCCGGCATCGAACAGATTGAAGGTGACACTGGCGCCGACTGTGTAATCCGTGCTGCCGTTGACGAAATTATTCCGGCTGGCGCCGAAGTTGGCGAAGACATCCACGCGCGGCAGATATTCATTGCGCGCCCCCTCGGCCAGCACTTCGCCCGAACGCACGCCCAGACCGGCGCGGTTCAGATCGGGCCGATGCGCCATTGCCTGCCGCATCAACTCTTCCTGTTCCGCCACGTCGAATTTCTTTTCGGCCAGGGCGCCGGAAATTTTTCGCGGCGTGGCAATCGGCAACCCAAGCGCGGTATTCAGCGCGGCTTCGGCGGTGATGATGTCGCCGTCGGTTTGAATCACCTGCTGGCGCGCTTCAGCCAGTTGCACTTCGGCGGCCAGCAAATCGGAAACGACTGCGGTGCCCGCATCTACGCGGTCGCGGCTCAGTTTCACATCGGCTTCAGCCAGTTTGACGGCTTCGTCGGCCACTTCCTTCCGCGCCTCGGCCAGCAACAATCCGTAAAACGCGCGCAGCGTTTCAAACCGAACCTGCTGTTCAACCTGATCGGTCCGGGCGTCAGCCTGTTTCCGGCCCAACTGCGCCCGCGTCACGCGCGTGGCCGTCTGCCGCTGATCGAAAAGCGGCGCTTTGACCGTCACGCCGAAGCGAAAATTGGTCAGCGGGTCGGGATTGTTCAGCAGCGGCAGATTGAAATTCTGTTGTGTGAATCGCGCCTGTTCCAGCAGCGAACCGAAGACGAAAACAGGATTGTTGCCGTTGGTGAAGGTTTCGCTCAACTGCACCTGCGGCAACCGCCCGGTACGCGCTTCGGCCACCTGCGCGTCGGCCAGTTCGCGTCCGGAAGCCGTCGCACGCGTCAGCGGATTGGTGCGCAGGGCAAGTTCAACCGCCAGCGGCAAGGTCAACGGCTCCGCCGCCGCATTTCTGTCCTGCGCTTGAATAACCAGGCTCTGCACTGAAGCGCAGGCCACGGCCAGCAGCAGCGCCGCGGATTTTCTCAACCGCCGGTTTGAAAAAAGCAGTTTGGTGATTTTCATCATTTCCCCAACTTGTTCGGCAAGGCGATCTTGACGCTGACCGCGCCGCGCACATCCCCTTCGCGGTACCCAGTGGCTTTGTCATCCGGATAATGCCTTTGCAAAATGGTTCGGACGCGCGGCAGGATTTCGTCCAGTTGCCCGTGACAGTTCAGGCACATCTTTCCGGCAACAATGGGTTTCAGGTACCGCAGAAATTGGCGGCCCTGCTCGGTGACAACCTCGTAATGTTCAGCGACCAGCGTCTTTTCGCCGTTTTGCCGGTCGAAGTCTTCAAGCAGTTTCTGTTCGTAGGCATCTGGCGCATCGTTCGGATTGCGATACCCCAGGCTGATGCGGCGAACGTAATGGCCTGACTTCTTGTTGAAATCGCGCGTGATCTTTTGCGCGACATTGGCGCAAACGTCCGCCGCGCCTTCAAAACCGCCTTTTTCCAGTTCTTTCATCAACAGGCCGCGAACCTGATCCGTCAGTTTGACAGTCACCTGACGCGCTTCTTTCAGCGCCGGTTCCGTGCTCGGAACAGCTTGCTGCCGGGCGGAAGATTCCCTCGCCGCCCAGCCCAAACCGGCAATCGCCAGGACGGCAAACACCAGCGCCAGTTTGATCGGATTGGATGATTTCCGGTTTCGCATCTTGGCCTCCAAACCACGGTTATGCGCGGCTGGAAACCGCGCCTTCATCTTTTGCGCCCAGATAGCGCAGAAACGTCATCATCGGGCACCAGTTGGTGAACGCCGACTGAATCAGATTCAGCGCGACAAAGGCGGTCAGATAAAACCAATTCGTGTTGTGGTAAGCGCCCAGCAGAATGCTGGCCAGCACAATGCTTCCGGCAATCAATCGCAAATATCTTTCGACAGTCATCACAAACCTCCCTTTGGTTTTTCCGCATTCTTTTTTTCATCACGCCCGGAACCGGGCGCGCAGGAATCGGCCATTCAGGTCGGGACGCCGAATCTGGGCAACACCCAGCGCATCACAATCAGGTAGCCGATGAACAACATCACGAACCATCCCCAATCGGGCATTTCGTCTCCTGTTTTTGCAAATGTGGGACAGGCTTCAGCCTGTCGGCACTGCGGACAGACTGAAGTCTGTCCCACGTTTTCGTCGTCTTACAGATTGGCAATTGCGCGAGCCAGTTTTTCATTGACCGCCGTCGCGGCGGCTTCCAGTTTCGGATTCCCGACGATGGACATCATCCTGACAGCATCAATCGCCGCGACCACGGATTGGCCATTTTCCTCATACACCACCACGTTACAGGGCAGCAGCAAGCCCAATGCCAGTTCTTCCTGCAGCGCCTGGTAGGCGATTGGCGGGTTACACGCGCCCAGAATGACGTAATCGCGAAACTCCACGCCCAGCTTCTCTTTCATCTTCTCTTTGATATTGATCTCGCTCAGCACGCCGAACCCCTCGGCCTTCAGCGTTTCCTTCACTCTTTCGATCGCCTCTTCAAATGGAAGATCGAGCGCCCGGCTGAATCCGTAACCAATCTTCGATTCCGAAACCTTCTCCGCGTTCTGGACTGACGTTGAATTCATTGTCTCCTCCCTTGTTTCTGTCACTCCCAAGATTTCCGTTGCCAGCACTTGCCCCAATCTGTATACTGGCAACGAATTAACTGTATAACCACTTAGTTATATTGTCAACAAGATTATTCAAAATGACCATGAATAAAAACAACCGGCAAACCATGTCATTGGAGGCGCTGCAACTGGTGGCGGCCAGGTTCAAGGTGCTTTCCGACCCGATGCGGCTGCGGATTTTGCAGGTGCTGGAAACCGGGGAAACCAGCGTTTCAGCGCTGTCGGAAGCGGTGGAATCCACGCAGCCGAATGTCAGCAAGCATTTGAAACTGATGCAGGAAGCGGGAATGCTCTCGCGCCGGCAGGAAGGCAACACCGTCTATTATTCAATTTCCGATCCGACGGTCTTTGAATTATGCGATGTGGTCTGTTCCAGCCTGGCGGAGCGATTCGCCGCGCACGCCAGCGTGTTTTCAACTGGCGCAGTTCACGCGGTTCGCGGCAGGCGGCGATGAGTTGAAAGGCCCGGGGTTAAAACCGCTTTGTCAGTTCCAGATAGGCGAATCGCGAATTCCCGCCATCGGGGTAGATGCGTTCCGTGACGCTGCCTCCGCGCACGCCGGCAATATAAAAGGTCAGCGCCGTGGTGGGAGTCACCGCATAATCCAGGCTGAAATCCACCATTGTGCCCAGCGTTTTTTGCCCGTTGCCGGGACGGCCCGTATAGCCGAACGTGTTTTTCTGAAAGGCTCCGCCGCCGAGATACCATTGATCGTTGGCATCGCTTAGCCGCAAATGATGCACGTCGGTCCGCAAGCCGATTTTGGCGTGCGGTTTCAGCCGCAGTTGCGCAAAAACATCTTCGTTGTTGACCAGGTCGAAAAAGGGAAAGCGCGCGTAAATTCGCGGCGTCGGCAGCACTTGAAAGAATGTGCCGTGCGTGGCGTCCGCCGGGTCGCCGTCGCCTGTGCTGCGGAAATAACCCGCGCGCAGCCAGGGTTTAATTTTCTGTACGGATTTGCCGCCAAACTGATAGCCGGCTTCGGCGGCGATGGCCGCGCCACGATGATTAAGTTTGCCCCAGTCGCCGAATTGCCCCGCGCCCCAGATCAACACATCCGCTTTCCCGCTGCCGGCTTTCGCAACGCCGATATAATGTCCGCCGACCGTTGTCAGTCGAATCTTTTCATTGTCAGCGGCACGCACGGCTTGCGGGCGGTTGTCGGTTTTCAGCACGCGGCGGCCGTCGTGATAATGCAGCGCAAACACGCGCAGATCGCTTTCCGAAGTTTTCGTCTTCAGCGGTTTGGTAAACGCGCCGTAATAAAAATCCACGTCCAACTGATTCCAGCCGCGCAATTGAAAGACGCCTTCCGTTGGGCGCGCGCCGACAAAGGTGAAGTTTCCGAGCTGGGAAGTGCGGGAAAAATGCGCGCCGTCAAAACTGCGTCCGACGTGTGTGAAGCCGAAAGTGCCGATCAGCCGTTGCGCGATGTGGTCGCGTTTGATCGTCGCCAGCGAAGCGTCCGTGGGAATGAGTTCCGTGCCGTCGTTGAATTCAAACCGGCCCAGTTTCAGGCTGCTCGCCTTGTCGCCGCCGAGTCCCTTGAAGCGGATGAATGCCTGTTTGATGAAAACGCTGCCGTCCTGACGGCCATTCGCGGCGAAATAGGTTCCCCCCAGACCAAGTTGTCCCAGTGGCGCGGGCGCGATGGCGTTGTCCGGCAAACCGATCAGAACGGGCGAGGCCCCTTCCACCAGCCATTCAAAGCCTTCTTTTTGCTGTCCAATTGCCAGCCGCAGCGTGGCCGCGCCGAAGTTGTAATTGTTTTCAGCGGCGCCGGTTTCAAACCAGTCCCAGCTTTCAAACCGCAACCGCAGACTGCCGGAAACGGTCAGGCCGCCGATCTTGATCGGTGCCGGTAAAGGCGCTGGAGTTGGCGAAACTGTCACTGTCGCGGGTGGGTTGAATTGCGCAATTTTGTCGGCGGCGGATTGAGCGTGTGCGCCAAAATCCGCAATGAGAAAAGCACTGGTGATCAGGAGCGGCAATAAGTACTTGGATTTGCTGGAAGTCATGATTGAGATCCTCGAAAACATACGATGTGGATCAATCACCGTGCAAATCGCCTGCCGTGGCGGCCAAAGGAAGCAAAAATGTACTGGGACAACCGGAAGAGATGACGGAACAAACGGAAAGAATTGAAAAGACGGAACGGGAACGGGAAGTCAACAATCTTCCGTTTGTTCCGTTTGTCGTTCATTCAGTTTGTTCCGTATTCTTCCCTCAGGTCCCGATTTATTGCGCAGCTTTCTTCTGTTGCAAGCTTACCTTTTCTTCAAAGCAACTTTCTGGGTTTGTGGCGCTGTTGCCGCTGCCGGTACATTGCCATGCAAGGCATTCTGGCCCTTCCGCGAAAAGTTGATGGATTCGCCCAGAATGCGCGCAGCTTCCTGCGGCGCGTGGAAGCCGGTGGAATTTTCGGCTTCGACGAAATCCAGATAAAACTGCGCCTTGCGCTGGAAGTTCTGCGCGGTGGTCATCTCGCCATCGTTGCGGTTGATGACCTTGGCGGCTTTCAGATCGTTGATCAGATCCACCAGCGCATCCATCGCCAGATTTCGCAGATTGAAATGACGGTTCTGGATGGTTTCGACGCGCGCCTTCAGTTCCTCTTCCGGCCATTTGTGACAGGTCTGGCACGACCGATTGAGCTTCAGCAGCGGGCTGTTGACGTGATGGTCGCTGATTTTCAGCGCGCCTTCGCGTTTGTAAGGCATGTGGCAATCCGCGCAGGCGACGCCCGACCGCGCGTGAATGCCCTGGTTGTACAGCTCGAATTCAGGATGCTGGGCTTTCAGCACGGGCGCGCCGGTCTCGGCGTGCGTCCAATCCTTGAAACCGGCCTCTTCGTAGTAGGCCATGATCTCATCCACCTTCAGCCCCTTCGCCCACGGATACACCAGCCGTTTTTCCGGACCTTTGAAGTAATACTCGACGTGGCACTGTCCGCAGACAAACGAGCGCATTTCCTGCCGCGTGGCCATCGCGTTCACGTCATAGTTCTGAACGCCCTGCCCGGCTTTGTAGGCGCGCATGCCTTCGATAAAGCCCGGACGCGTCACGCGCAATTGCATCGTCGCCGGATCGTGACAGTCAATGCAGGCGACCGGATGCGAGACTTTCGTCCGCGCTTCGCTGTAGGGCATTTGATTCATGGCCTCGAAGCCTTTGATCAGGTCGCCGCCGCCCAGTTTTTTGTACGGCACATAGACCGATCCATGGCAGTGCATGCAGGTACCGGGTTGTTTCACCACCACCTGGCGTTCGGTGTAGGTCTGGTCATCCAGCATAAAGGCGTGGCCGCGCTCTTCGCGAAAGTCCTTGGCAAAGGCATAGCCCGCCCACATCACTTTCAGACGCGGGTCTTCCTCAATCTTGGACTGCGCGACAATCAAGCGCGGATCGAAGCTGGTGGGCGTGCGCGGCTCAGCTTCGCTGCCGCCGTACCGCGTGCGAACCTGATCCACGGTCTTCTTGTAATCGTCGTATTGCAGTGGGAAGTTTTTGCCCCAGACGGCAGGGTCTTCCGTCTCATCGGTTAATTCGACGACGCGGTAAAAAGGATTCTTGCCTTCCTGCTGGTGCTCGAAAATATTGATCAGCAGCGCCACGCCGCCGATGGTCGCCAGCGTGGCAATCAACGCCGTCAACAATACAAATCGTCGTCTGCTCCAGGTTGATTCGCCGTGTGTTTGAGTTTTGTCAGTCATAGGTTTTGTGTTGACGATGTTTGTAGCTGCGGCCTTCAGACGGCAAATTCGGCTTGCGAAAACTTCCGCCTGAAGGCCGCAGCTACAAACGAGATTCAATGCATGTGTCCAACCGAGCGATGGCAGCGCACACAGGAAATCCCTTCGCCGCCTTTTGCCGAGTGCGCGGAGTTGATCGCCTGTGTGACCTCCGCATGACATTTCAGGCAGGCTTGTTCCGTGATTGCCAGATTGCGTTTGCCAATTTGAATGGGTTCGTGAAAGCCGCCAGCAGTGAAGTAAAAAGAATGCCAGAAGCCGTTTGATGCCTTGGTTGCGTATTTGCCGATCAGGCTTGGCGGCGTATGGCAATCGTTGCAGGTCGCCACGGCCCGATGCGAAGACTTCAGCCAGCCATCATATTGTTCGTTCATGATGTGGCAATTGGCGCAGGACGACGGATTGTTGGTCAGATAGGAGTACCCTTTGGCATACACGAAGGTGTATACGCCGACGCCCATGGCCATTCCAATCAATGCCGCGAGAATCAGGCTTCGCAAGTTTCGTTTTTTCATAGTGTCACGCTCTGGGAAACGAGCCTGCCTTTTGGTGTCGGCTGCGAGCCGGATTTATAGAGCACCGCCAGGCAGAGCAACGAAAACAATCCAAGCAATACAAAGCCCAGCGTAAACGTTCCGGTCGCCTGACGAACCGCACCCAGCACCAGCGGCGGAAAGAATCCGCCCAGACCGCCCGCCGCGCCAACCAAACCTGTTACAGCGCCAACGGCGCTGGGAAAATATTCCGGCACCAGTTTGAAAACCGCGCCATTGCCCAATCCAATTGCCGCCGCCATGCCCAGCGCGCCAATCGTGAACGTGACGATGGACGGACAGGCCAGGAAAATGGCCATCGCCGCCGTCACCGGGAAAACCCACAGCAGGATTTTCCGCCCGCCAATCTTATCCGCCAACACGCCGCCGACTGGCCGCATCAAGGTCGCCAGCACGACAAACCCGGCCGTGCGCGCGCCCGCGTCCCCTGGCGTCAGTTTGAAGATGTCCGTCAGAAAAATCGGCAGATAAATCGCCATCGCCACAAAGCCGCCGAAGGTCAGAAAGTAATACAGGCTGAGCAGCCAGCTTTTGGCGTCTTTCAAGGGTTTGACGACATCGGCGAAAGATTTTGCCGCGGCGCGCCGCGGCGCGTTTTCCGCCCGCAGCCAGAAGACCGCCAGCCAGATCAGCAGCAGCACGCCGAAGGTCCAGAATCCCCAGCGGAAGCCGAGCGCGGCGGCCAGCACCGGCGAACCAAAGGCTGCCAGCGACTGGCCGATATTGCCCGCGCCATACACGCCCAGCGCAAAGCCCTGCCGTTCGGGCGGAAACCAGCCGCTGACCAATCCCACGCCGACCGAAAAACTGGCCAGCGCAATGCCGATGAAAAAGCCGCAAAGAACCAGTTGCCAGTACGCCGAGACAAACCCCATCAGGAATGCCGGAACAATCGAACAAGCCATGACAATGGAAAACATCAACCGCCCGCCGTAACGATCCGTCAGCATGCCCAGCGGGATGCGACCCAGACTGCCCAGCAGCACTGGAATCGCCAGCGCGATGCTGACCTGCACCGGATCGAGCGACAGCGTCTTTTTCAAAATCGGCATCATCGCCGAAACCGAGCCGAAGACCGCGAAGCAGATGGCGAACGCGCCCGTGGCCAGGGCCAATTGCAGGTTATTTCCAGAGGGAACTGCCGGGGAGGAATTGGTTGAAATATTCATAAGTCACCTTCGTTCCATGGCGTACAGGTATCGCAGCAATCCCAGATTGAGCAGAAAGCAGATCACGCTGGCGATCAGCGCGGGCCAGAGAACGCCGGTATCGCCGCCCAGATAGGCGTTCATGGTTGCCGTCAGCAGCCACAGTTGCAACACGACCAGCAAAACGACTATGCACAGGATGCCGTAAACAATCGTGATCTTTTGTTCACGCGTGAAAAACTTTTTCATCGTCTTGCCTCCGTCTCTTGCGGTTTTGGCGATAGCGCGCAGCCGCCGGTTCCTGCTTGGGATCGCGCGGTTTCGAGTTGTTCGTTCATCCGCCACAGTTCTTCTTCGGTCGCCAACGACTCCAGGGCGGGAAACAGTTCGCTCTCTTCAAAGCGTATGTGGCGGCGCAACGCTTCACCGAGCGCTTCGAGCAGAGTGGCTTCGAGCGTTTCCCGGCGCGCCAGTTTGTCTTTTAACTCAGTTACCAGCCGCGCGATCTCCGTGTGCTGGCGCAGGGTTTCTTTGATTTCACTGCCGTCCGGCGACGTATGCCTTGCCAGCAATGGCAGCAGAATCTGTTCTTCCTGCGCAAAATGAGCTTGTAGATCACTTTTCCAGTAATCAGCGAAATTCGCGCCTGCCTGCGCCAAGCCGTTCGAATCAGGCTCGGCAGCCGCCAGGCTCAGCTTTCTGGCTTGAACCAAAGCGTGGTGATGATCGCGTGAAAGCGGGTGAAGACTGGGATGACGTTTCATATTTCAGACCGTGCTGAGTTCAACGCCGGCGGCGTAGATCGCGTCGTTGACAATTTCCAGCTTGATGCGCGCCAGCGGCCTGCGCGGCGGCCCGGCCAGCGGCTTGCCGGTTTCCAGATCGAAGGAGCCATTGTGACAAGGACACAGGAAACGCTTCTTGTCAGGTTCCGGCACGACCGCGCACGACAGATGCGTGCAGCGCTGATCGAAAGCGACGAATCTGTTTTCGCCCGTCCTGACCAGCAAACAGGTGTCGTGTTCCGCCGGGTAATTGAACGCCAGCGATTGGCCGATGGCCAGTTGATTGACCGCCGCAATCTGACGCAGGGGCGGTTGTCCGCGACGGCTGCGCAAAAGGTTCTGCACGACAATCCACGCCTGCCCGGCGACGAAGGCGAAACTGGTCAGCACCATGAACTTGGTGAAATCGCGCCGCGCAACGTAATGATCTTCCGGCCAGTCAATCGGAAAATCCTGCCGCCAGCGAGGCTGCCGCTCCGGCGGCTGGCCGTTGGGTGCGATGGTGATGTGTTCGCGATTGGTGGACACCGTTATTTCTCCTGTTGAAAGTACGCGGGCAGATTGCGCTTGGTCTGACGCAGAATTTCGAGCACGGCCTGACGATCCGCCGCTGGAATTGCCACGAGTTCCTTGTCTTTCGTCTCACCCGTCAGCGCCAGCCACAATTGACGGTACAGTTCGTCCAGCGCCGGTTGGGGCAATTCGTCGAAGGCTTCCGAATAGATCAGGTAGCTGCATGGGTAACGAAACAGTTTCCGGCGCAAATCCAGATCGCGCAGCGAACGCCCCTGTTTGTCGCGCGGCCCCTGGGCGGCAAATTCTTTGGCAAAACTGCCGGGGCCGCTGATGGGCGCCTGCCACGTCGCTTCTCCCGCGAAAAGCAGGTAGCGCACCAGATCTTCCGCCGCGTGCCGGATGCGCCGCCGCGTACTGTCCGACATTTCGTCGTTCGATTGTTGCAGCGCTTCGTTCATCACCTGCTGGTTGTGCAGCGCGAGGCGCGTTTCGTAACCGAGCTTTGCGATCAGGTTGTGCGCCTGGGTCTGATGCTCCAGCACCATCAGCGCCACGATGTCACTGTGCGGCGTCAGGTAATTTTGTGTATTGAAGCGCGGTTCCAAACTGGTCAGGTTTTGGGTGCCGAGTTGCGCAGGGTTGTATTCCGCGCCTTTTTCCTCGAAGCGTATGTTGCCCAGGTGACGCTCGCCGCCGTGTTTGCCGCTGACATACCAGCCTCCCCAACGCTCCTTGATTGGGCTGCTGTGCGTGGTGACGAAACCGCCCAGCGGCGCAATCGGATACCCACGCGCGTCCGGGTAAACCGAGCGCACGATGAAGCCCGGCACGTTGCGCGTGCTGTTCGAGGCGTGGCATTGCAAACACTCGTCATTGCGCTGAAACCGTGGTCGCGTCGTCTTTTCCTGATCCAGAATGTAAAAGACGCCGCCCAGTTTGGGATCCACTGCCGCCAGTTCCAGCACATCGCCGCCACGCACCCATCCCACGTAAAGTTCGTCGTTGAAATAAATCGCGCGCGGACTGGAAGGCATAATGCGATGCAATTGAAAGCTCGTTTTGGAAAAGACCAATCCCTGCGACGACGCGGGCACGTTCAACGCCTTCAAGACCGATTCCAGATAGCCATTCTTTTCGGAGTATTCCAGCCTGACTTCGCCGCTGTTGATTCGCCGTTGCAGGCGCGCGACAGCGTCCTGACTATCCGTGTGGCGATAATCAATCGCCGGCGAATCCTGCAATTGATCCTGGCGCTTGGCCGACGAGGGCGAAAGCCAGATCAATCCCATCACCAGGCCAGCCGCCAAAATGAATTTGTTTGCAAATCTCTTCATTGCTGCCGCTCAATCTCCCGTCTGGCTCATCACGTCCAGGATGTTAAAAGTGATTTCCTTGCCGATGGACTGTTCGCTCATCGCCGCCGTCACGTCCAGATATTCGGTGCGCGCCACTTTGGGCGTCATCAGGTTGACCTTGGTCGTGATGGTTTGCTGACCAAACTGAAACTGATTGATCGCCGTCGAGCGTGGGCGCAGCCGTTCGACCTCTTCGCGCGTGCCGAAATAGAGCGCGCCGCTCGGGCAAACCGTGGCGCACATGGGCTTTTTCCCTGCCGAAGTCCGGTCATAGCACATATCGCACTTCATCATCAGGTTGAATTCGGTCTGCATCTTCGGCACGCCGAACGGACACGCCAGCACGCAGTTGTTGCAGGCGATGCAGCGCGGTTTGCGCGCCGTCTGCATCACGCCGTCTTCGGTTCGCTTGATGGCGTCCGCCGGGCAGACTTCGGCGCAGGTCGGCTGGTCGCAATGCATGCAGACAACCGGAGTGGTCTGCACAGAATGCGCACGATCCACGTATTCCAGGTGAATCATCGGATGCCCTTTGTGCGTGTCGCATTCGCCGCAGGCCTGCACGCACGACTGGCAACCGATGCAGCGGTTCGGATCAATGAAGAATTCCATTTGCGCGGAGACAGCCATATCAGGTTTCCGAAGTTGTTTTTACCGGTTGTGATTCGCGGTGATTTGATTGGAAAAAGCTGCGCAGCCCGCGCATAAGCAAGATGCCAGCAACGCCGCCCGCGACCAGAAGGGCGATGGTGGTTGCCGTACTCCGGATGGGCTGGAATTTCGACTCTCCATTTTTCAATTCGATGTAGCCGATGGGCACCACTTTTATGCCACCGCCGCCGCCCGCGCCTCCCTGGCCATCTTTATCGCCTTCGCCGCCGCCAAAACCGTAAAGGATTTTGGCCACCGGGATGATGGTCATCTCGCCGCGGTCAATCGGGTCGCCATAGATCGTTTTGACTGCTGCACTGGCCTCCAATTTTTCGGCCAATTGCCTGATGAACTGCCTCTTTCCGGTCAATAGATCATTGCTCATAAACTTTACTCTCTTGAGGTCTGCTTCATTTCCGAGTCGGACGATTTTCTTACCCGTACTGCACAAACTTTGTATTCAGGAATTTTCGAAATCGGGTCTTGTGCGGAAATGGTTAATTGATTCGCGCTCTTTCGTCCCGGCCAATGGTACGGAATGAAGATCGTATCGGGCCGGATTGTTGTCACCACGTGCGCTTGCAATGTGATCGTCCCGCGCCGCGATTCCGCCGTCACCAAATCGCCGTCTTGAATGCCGAGTTTTTCGGCCAACTGCGGATGCATTTCGATGCGCGGTTCCGGGTATTGATTGACCAGCGGCCCAATGCGGCGTGTCTGCGTGCCGGAAAGAAACTGGCTGACGACGCGCCCCGTGGTCAGCATAAGCGGATATTCGTCATCCACGTCTTCGGTGGGCGGTGAGTACGGCGCAACATTGAAACGCGCCTTGCCGTCGGGAAAGTAAAACGGCCCTGTGCCCTTGGCCACGGGATTCCACGAACCTGGCTCGAACAGGCGCGGCGTTCCGGCGTGGTCATCGCTGGGGCAAGGCCAGAAGACGCCATTTTGCATTTCGATCTTTTCGTAGCTGATGCCGGAGTAATCGGCGATGCCGCCTTTCGACGCAACACGCAATTCATCCAGAATCTCGCGCGGTTGGGTGAACGTGAAGCCGCGTTCGCGCCCCAGCGCTTTGGCGATGTCCTGGATGATGCGCCAGTCCTGTTTCGCTTCGCCGGGCGGATCAACGGCCTGATTGATTTTGATGACGCGGCCTTCGATCTGCGTGACGATGCCTTCGTCTTCTTCCTGCAGCGAACCCGGCAGGACGATGTCGGCGTGATGCGCCGTTTCGTTCAGAAAGAAATCTATCGCGACGTAAAACTCCAGCTTTTCCAGCGCCTCGCGGACAAAGCGGTTGTCGGGGAGCGACACCAGCGGATTGAAACAGAGCGAAAGCAGCCCTTTGATTTCACCTTGATCAATCTTGCGGATCAGTTCGTAGGCATCCACGCCCGCGCCCGGCATCTCTTTTTCGTCAATGCCCCAGATTTTGGCGATGTAGGCGCGATGTTCCGGGTTCGAAATGTCGCGCGCGCCGGGTAACTGGTCGCATTTCTGACCGTGTTCGCGCCCGCCCTGCCCGTTGGCCTGTCCGGTGATGGTCGCGTAACCGCAGTTTTCGCGCCCGATGCGCCCCGAAGCCAGCACCATGTTGATTGCGCCCAGCACGTTTTGAACGCCGTGCGAATGATGTTCGATGCCGCGCGCGTGCAGCAGGAAAGACGTTTTCGCCTTGCCCCACATTTCGGCGGCCTGGCGGATGGCGCGTTCGGTAATGCCTGTGACTTCGGCAGTCTGCTTGGGCGTCCACGGTTTGACATGTTCGGCCAGCGCGTCAAAACCGACCGTGTGCTGACTGATGAAATCGTGATCGAGCCAGTCGTTTTCGATCATCAAATGCAGGATGCCGTTGAACAGCGCAATGTCGCGGCCCGGCTTGATCGGCAGAAACAGATCGCAGGTGCGGGCGATGGGCGTGATGCGCGGATCAACGACGATGATTTTCGCGCCGCGTTCGCGCGCCTGCCAGACGTAGTTGGTTGTGATCGGCGCGCATTCGGCGACGTTTGCGCCGCTGATCCAGACGACTTCCGCGCCCAGTATGTCGTCCCAGGGATTGGCCGCGCGATCAATGCCAAAAGCCTTCTTGTTGCCCGCCGCCGCGCTGACCATGCACAGCCGCCCGTTGTAATCAATGTAAGGCGTTTTCAGCGCCACGCGCGCGAACTTGCCCATCAGATAGGCTTTTTCAGTCGTCAGGCTTGCGCCGCTCAAAACGCCGAAAGCGCCGTTACCGTAGGTTGTTTGAATCCGGCTGATCTCCGCCGCCACGCGGTCAATCGCCTGTTCGTAAGGCATTGAACGAAACCCGCCCGGGGTTTCCGGATCGCGCTGCAACGCGGTCGTCAACCGGTCCGGATGCGCGCCTTGCAGATACCGCTTGACGCCTTTCGGGCAGAGCATTCCTTTGTTGAACGGAAACTCTTCCCAGGGTTCAAATCCGATGACCTGATTATCTTTGACCTTCAGCTTGATGCCGCACTGCTGGCCGCAGAAACAGCAATGCGTTTTAACGATCCTGTCCGGCTCGACGCCTGTTTCCAGCCGCACGCCGGAACTGAACGCCAGATGCGGGCCGAACTGGTTGGTGATGTCAGCGAGTTGATTCGGTAAGGTGGACATAAGCTCGTAATACCTGTTCGTAGTCCCGCCTTCAGGCGCAATCTTCGCTCTTGAAATTACCGCCTGAAGGCGGGACGACGAACTTTATGAATGCCACAATCGTCCCTGCGCCAGCGCCAGCATCGCGCGGCGGCACTTCGGACAAATCCACTGGTAATGCTCCGCAGAGCCTTCCAACTCATAACGAAAGCCCAACTGCTTTTCGACCGTAATCAAATCTTCGACGTGCATTCGTGAAGCGAAAGCTTCGCCGCAGCGGCGGCATTTCGCCTGCTCTTCCAGTGCGCCGATGTCTTTGTAAAAGCCGACGCCAAGCTGCGCCGGTCGCTGGAAGATATGGAAGAACTTGCCGAAAGGCAGCCACAGCAGCGTAAAAATCACCGTAATCGCGTGCAGGATGGCCAGGAAATCGTAGCCGTATCCGCGCATCCAGGTGTAACTCGCCGTCAGCATCAAGCCCGTCACACTGATGGCGAACAGCAGAATCAGCGGCAGAAAGTCTTCGGCGAATTGCTGCAATGCTGCTGCTCCGTGGTCGCGCATACGCCGCCGCATCGCCAGCATCACCCCCGCGATGACCAGAAACGACGCCCACACCAGCCCGTGAAAAATCATAAATCCGACGATCGAATGAATCGGAAATGCGAAAGTCGGAAAGCCGAAGACGTAAGTGCGATACCAGTTCATAGCTTCTGGCAAAGTCTCGAAATGAATCCAGCCGAAGACCAGCGGAAAGGTGATGGCGACCGCCAGCAAACAACCCCACATAATCAGCCAATGCGCTGCCCAGCGCGGACGCCCGCGTTTGAAGATGAACCGGTTCAGCGCAAACTCCCCAATCAATCGTCTGACCCAGTTGACCAGATTCCGCGCCAGATACTTCGGACGGAAAAAGACCTGCCAGCCGCGCCGCCAATACATCGCCGTCGGCGGACGTTGCAACCACATCGCGTATCGGTAACTGATTCCGAACGCGGCAAACAGCGTGGCAAAGGTGTAGGCCACCAGCGCCGCATCGAAGTGCGCCAGGTTACGCGAACCGAGGATAACCAGCGCCGCCATCAACAAAGTAACGGCGACGCCCCAGGCACTGGCATTGATTGTCTCTCTGGTCATCATTGCGAAACCTCTCTGTTCTGCCTTATCGGAAGGATGCCCCCTGGCAAATGCCACGCCAGTCAGGCACCTCGATCAAAAGAAGCTTTTTGATCGGTCGCGCTGGAACCACCAGCTTTCCTGATGGGTCATTTACCGAAGGTAATTCGATCTCCGAATGCCCGCTCTGAAGGCGGGGAATGTATGATCGGTTGCCGGAGTTGGATCGAATCGGTCACTTGATTGCGTGAAATGCCCCAACCAGCGAGGAATTTCCCCTTTGCAGCGTAGTCCTGGACAGCCTTCGAGGCAACAGCCGGAACGACCTTCAAACAATTTGCCCCGGCGAACTCGTCGTCCGAAGATCAATCTCCGGAGTAAGCTTTTGCTGCACCGAGCCGCGAGGCAACCTTCCTGCCCTCGGCGACCGGTTCCACCCGTTTCAGCGAACGTCCGGTAAACAGGCCCAGCACGAACCAGCCCAGCGCAATCACGCCGGCGGAAAAGACCACATCCCCGAACGCCCGCATCCAGCGGAGGTTGTTCATCACGCCGGTTTGCAGGAACTCCGCCGACCGCGCGTACCACGTGCCGTGTTCGACTGCCGCCCAGGTTTGCATTAAACCGATCGGCAGCATCGAAAGCGCGACCATCAGCACCAGACCGAGGTTCAATCCCCAGAAAGCCGTTTTCACCGGGCCTTCTTTCCATTCGTGGCCAACGGTTTTGACACGCAAACAGAACAGCAGCAACCCAATGCCCAGCATTCCGTACACGCCAAAGAGCGCCGTGTGGCCGTGAACCGGCGTCGTGTTCAATCCCTGCATGTAATACAGCGCAACCGGCGGATTGATCAGGAAGCCGAAGAGTCCCGCGCCGACGAAGTTCCAGAAGGCGACGGCAACAAAGAAGTAGATCGGCCAGCGATACGCCGCTGCCCAGCGCGTCGAACGGGACAGCCGAATGTTTTCCCAGGCTTCATACCCGACCAGAGTCAGCGGCACGACTTCCAGCGCGCTGAAAGACGCGCCCAGGGCCAGCACGATGGTTTGCGCGCCCGCGAAATACAGGTGATGGAACGTGCCAATGATGCCGCCCGACAGAAAGATCACCGTGGCAAATAGCACGGCTTTGGTGGCGGTCTTCACCGACAGCAGTTGCAGCCGCGTGAACAGGAAAGCGATGACGACCGTGGCGAAGACTTCAAAGAATCCTTCGACCCACAGATGCACCACCCACCAGCGCCAGTATTCCGCTGTCACCAGATGGCTGCGCTGGCCGTACATCAGGCCCGCGCCGTAAAAAAGCGGAATGGCTACGCTGGACGCGGTGAAAAGAACGAGCAGCGGACGGCTTTCGGATTTTTTCATCAGCGCAGGGCGCAGCGCACGCCACATCAACCACAGCCAGAACGTCAATCCGCCGAAGAGCAGGATTTGCCAGAATCGGCCTAGATCAACATATTCATAGCCTTGCGCGCCGAACCAGAACCACAGGCTGCCAAGCTTTTGCTGAATGCCCAGCCATTCGCCGGTCAGCGAACCAACCACGACCAGCAGCACCGCCGCGAAAAGAATGTTGACGGCCAGTTTCTGCCCTTTCGGTTCATACCCGCTGATGGCGGGCGCAACAAACAATCCCGTCGCCAGCCACGAAGTCGCGATCCAGAACAACGCGATCTGCATATGCCAGGTGCGGGCAATCGAATACGGCAGCCAGCGATCCAAGGGGATGCCGTAAAAGCCGTTTCCTTCGACGCCGTAATGCGCAACCACTCCGCCAAGCCCGACCTGCACGACGATCAATGCGGCAACCACGAAAAAGTATTTCATCGTCGCGCGCTGCGAAGGCGTCAGTTTCATGCCCAGCAAAGGATCGGTGGCCGGCAGGTCATTCTGTTCCGGTTTGTGTCCCTGGGAATTGTAATACCAGACCAGCGCGCCGATGCCTGCCAGCAACAGCACAATGCTGATCAGCGTCCAGAACATGGCGCTGGTGGGCGGGCGATTGGCGACCAGCGGTTCGTGCGGCCAGTTGTTGGTGTAACTGATGGTCGAACCGGGACGATTGGTCGAAGCCGCCCAGGAAGTCCACCAGAAAAACGACGCCATTTCGCGCTGTTTGCCCACATCGGTCAGCGCGCCCCGCGGAATGGCGTATTCCTTGCGCCCGCTGGCGAAAACGTCCGCATAATGTTTCGACAGCAATTCAAAAGCAGCAGCGCGCACCGGATCAATGGTGATCGTGCCGGTCGCCGCCTCGTACGTGTTTGTGCGCATCAGCGCTTCCAGCCGTGCGCGCAAGGCTCCCTGCTGTTCGGTGCTGAGCGCGGCGAAGTTTGCCGCACCGTCCTTTACCGCCCAGGCGTCAAGGATGAAACTCGATTCACAATGCAGGTAATCGGCCGTCCAGTCTGGCGCGACGTAAGCGCCGTGCCCCCAGATCGAACCGATCTGCTGGCCGCCCAATGACTGCCAGACGCCCTGTCCATTTTGAATTGTGTCGTGATTAAAAAGGACGCGTCCTTCCGTGGTAACAACCTGCTGCGGGATCGGCGGGGCATTTGAAATCAGCTTGTATCCCACACCGCCCAACACTGCGAACGAAACCATCATCACCACGCCAAGGGTGATCCATAATTTTTTGTATTCCATGACTCTTCTTCTGTTCCTTTTGATAACGGCTCAATCACCGCAAGGACAGCCAGTCCAACCGGAGAATACCAATGCCGGGTAACTGCATCGTTTTTGTCTCTTCGTGATTGGGCAAAAATAAAATCTGGTATGTACAGTTCTGCATTTGCAGCGGGGAGAAACGCCGGATGTCCTCAGGCTTTCCGGCTGCATCCTTCCTGAAATGCGGTTCGTGCCGAACGCATTTGCACTGTAAGGACAGACAGGCGCGCGCGCAGTGACATAGGTCATCAGCAGGATTTTTTTTTCGGGCGGGTGAGTGATGCACATGAAACAACGGCCCTTGCCGGGAGAGCTGGCAAGGGCCGTCTGACTGATCAAGCTTTTCGGCGAAGGAGGGACGATTCACGGCACCGGGCCTGATCAGCATTTTGGTGGGAATTTGGACGGACTACGGAACCTGATGTCCATCTTTGCTGCCCGCAAACTGAATCTCCTTAATCTCCGGCACCTGATAGACCGTTGCGCGAGGGGCAAAAGTGGTTTTGAAGGCCGCAACCTTTTCTCGATCCACGTGAATACAGTGGAATGAAGTGATCAGCCTGGTCTCGTCTATTTGCCTGCCGCGATAAACGTAGGTGCAGGCCTCCCCGCGAGCCATCCTCTCTTCATCGTGAACAATCAGATATTCGCCCCGCAGAAGCACGCCGCCCAGTTTGACGGTCTGGGTAAATTCGACGACCGCGGATTCGCGCGGCGGCGCAGCCTGACTCTCAGACGGCCACAGGCTGCCGCCGAGCACCAACAGACCAAACAATGCGAAAGTAGCCAAAAGAATACGTTTCATAATCAACCTCCTCGCAAACAAGAATCCAAATTACGTTAGTGTTCGGTAGCAACCTTTCGCTACCAGGTAAAATTCGTTTGCTGTTTCAGCAAACGCTATGCCTGATGAAATCCCCTGCGTTTCCCGTGGTTCAACGCGGTCAATGGTGAAAAGTCCTCAGCGTAGCGGTAAACCACGCGGTACTTTTCCCCAGAAATGCCGCGTTCAGTGACTGAAACAATGGCGTTCGCTGAACTGGTACTCAACCAACAGGACCGGTTCGGGGGCGCTTTCCATCTCGACCGCCCGTGGGAAAAGAATGTTGTTTTCCAGATGAATGTGCTGATGCAGATCGGCCTCGAATTCCTGCAAGCCCTGGTAAAGCGCCTGGAAGCTGATGCAGGCATCCGGAGGCAGCGCATAGTCGTTTGTCAGCAGCCGCATTTCAGCGAGCAAATCACCCGCTGTATCGTGCTCCGCGGCCATCATCCGCACAGGATTCTGCACGGTGACAAAAAACGGCGGCGGCACGGCACGCTGTTCGCTGACGGCCTCCTCCATGCGGGCAATGAAGGGAAAAAGCACCTGCTCCTCCTTCAACAGATGCGGGGTTAAATCCTGCTTCAGGTGTTGAAACGCGCTGCGAAGCGCGAATAGTTCCAGGTGGTTTTCGCCATGCCGCGAACAGACTTTATCAAGCAATTTTTCCAGTCGAACGAGTTCGTTTTTGGTGAAAAAGTGATGCGTGTCAATGATGTATGCCGACAACGAAGTCAGCGATTCTGTCTGCCAGTCGCGCACTTTGTCGCCGGGATGAATCGCCCGTTTCACTGCATCGAGTTGCTCGATGACATCTTCAACGCGCAACTTCGATTTTTTGCAGGCGTCGGTCAGCGTGCGGCCTCCGCCGCAGCAATAATCAATCCCCAACTGTTCAAAGACGCGGGTTGCGCCGGGAATCGTGACCGCCAACTCTCTAACTGTGTTCGTGGTATTAACAGACATAAAAAACTCCTCTTGTGATACGGATATGGAAAGCCTGTCAGCGGCCTTCGCCACTGGCAAAGCAATTTAGCGGCCAATGCCCGCGGACGCAGTGACCTAAGTCATCGTTCAAGAATTTATGTTGTGGTGTGATGCCTGCGAGTTGGAAAAATTCCAGGAGAAGACACTGATGAGCATACGATCAAAGTTGAAACTTCCGAAAGAACACGGCGCGTGGGCGATGCTCTACGTTCCGTTTGTCCTGGGGGTGATGGTGGCGTGGAAAATGTCGCTGCCCGTGCTGCTGCTGCTGCTGGCAACCTCTGCGCTTTTCATTTCGCGGGAATCCCTGCTGGTTTGGTGGCGCGCGCAAAAGCGCGGGCGGCAGACGGACAGTTCCAGCCAGGCGGGGCGATTGTTAATTCTTTACGGCCTGATTGCGGCGGCAACCGGCGCGCCGTTGATTCTGATTTATCGTTTTTACTGGCTGTTGCCGCTGGCGGTGATCGGCTGCGTCCTGCTGGCCGTCAACGGCAAACAGGCCACGGAGTTTGACGACCGCACAGTACAAAGCGAAGTCATCGCCATTGCCGGATTAACGATGACGGCGCCGGCGGCGTATTCCGTGGCGCTGGGCGGCTGGAATCAGACAGCCTTGTGGCTGTGGGCGCTCAGCGCGGCCTATTTCGCCAGCAGCGTTTTTTACGTCAAACTTCGTGTGACGGGGCTGCATGCCAAACGGCCCGAGGACAAACAGCGCGCCCGCCGCCAATGCATCGTCTATCACGCCTTCCTGCTGGCTTCGCTGGCAGCACTGGCCGTCACGCGCAGCCTGCCGCTGTTTGTGCTGATCGCCTTTGCGCCGGTGCTGGCGCGGACCTTGTGGAGCCTGCTGAAACCGGCGGAATCGCTCAACCTGAAGCGCATCGGCATGACAGAAATCATTTATTCCCTGATTTTCCTGCTCTTCACCACGCTCACGTTCCGGCTGGCGGTGTAGTTTCCGCGCTTGTTGAATCCTGCCGACCTCGGCGCGAGAATGCGGCGCAATGAACACGGACAAAATTACTGCATTGCGCCGCACCGCGCTTTTCGGAGAACTGCCGGAACCGGAACTGAATGCGCTGGCTGAACGCGCCATCGAACGCCGGTTGAACCGCAACGAAATTCTCTTTGTCGCCGGCGACGAAGCCGCTGGCCTGTTTGTCATCGTCAGTGGAGCGTTGCGCGCATTTCGCGAAGGTGTGGACGGGCGCGAACAGGTCATCCACGTCGAGCGCGCGGGCGCGACCATCGCCGAACTGCCGGTCTTTGACGATAAACCCTACCCTTCGACCGTCGCCGCCGAAGAAGACTCAAGGCTTCTGTTCCTGGCCAAACGCGACGTGAAAACGCTTTGCCTGACCAATCCTGAAATTGCCCTGGCCGCATTGAAACTAATGGCCGGACGATTGCGAAAATGCGCCGAACTGGTGGAAGCCTTGTCGCTGCGCGAGGTGGACCAGCGGCTGGCGCGCTGGCTGCTGGCCGAATCCCGCGTACGCGGCAACCGTACGCCGGATGGCGTCGTCCTGACGCTGGTGCTGACCAACCAGCAAATCGCGGCGCGCATCGGCTCCGTCCGCGAAGTCGTTTCGCGCGCGCTGGCCCGGTTGCAGCAGAACGGGTTGATTACCGTGGATGGCCGCACCATCACGCTCAGCGATGAAAAGGCGCTGGAAGTTTTCGCCGATGGCTGAGAATGGCTGGTTTTCAGCCGCTCATGGTAAACTCCGCCTTCGATTTTCAAACGCAATCTCCCAATCCAATTCAAACTCCATAGGAGAGTCCAGATGAAACAAGCCCGCTCGATTCGTGTCTTGCTGTTTGCTCTTCTCGCCGCTGCCTTCGCGCTGCAAGGGCAGTTGATTTCTTCCTCTCAGGCCAAAGACTCAAAACAGAATGGCAAATCCCTTTCCGTCGAAAAGATCGCCAAATCCGTGACGATCTACCGCGACAAATGGGGTGTGCCGCATGTGTACGGTCCGACGGATTACAGCGTCATGTTCGGTTTTATGTACGCGCAGGCCGAAGATAACTTCTGGCAGATCGAAGACAGCTACATTCAATCCATTGGCCGCGCCGCTGAAGTTTACGGCGAAACCGGCGCGGTGCGCGCGCTGGAATCGGACATCATCAACCGCCAACTGGAAATCAACCGGCTGGCGCAGGACGATTACGCCAAAGCCGGCAGGCAGGTCAAAGAGATGTGCGACGCGACGGCGGACGGGCTGAATTACTTTCTGGAGAAGAATCCGCAGGTCAAACCGCGCCTGATCACGAAATTCGAGCCGTGGCATCTGCTGGCCTTCAACCGCTTCGCGCAGTACCAACTGTTTATCTTCAAGCGTCTGGGCTTGAAAGCCGATGAGTTGCGCGCTTCGGTGCAGGAAGTCGGGAAGAAGACTGCGGGATGGGGAGACGGGGAGACGGGGAGACGGGGAGAATTCGCTCAAGCGAGTGCCTCGCCCAATCGCCCAGTCGCCCAGTCGCCCAGTCGCGACGAAGTCGAAGACATCTGGAGCGCTGGCGTTATCGGATCGAACACCTGGGCGATTACACCGAAGAAGTCTGCCTCCGGCAACGCCATGTTGCTGGTCAATCCGCATCAGCCGTTTTTCGGCCCCGGCCAGTGGATCGAAGGGCATATCCACAGCGACAGCGGGTGGAACCTGTCCGGCGCTTCATTTCCAGGTTCGCCGTTTCCATCGCTCGGGCATAACGACAATCTGGGCTGGAGCCACACGGTCAATGCCCCGGATGTGATTGACGCGTGGGAAGAAAAGTTCGACGACGCGGCGAATCCGCTGAACTACAAATACGGCGGCAGCCACCGCGCCGCCACCGAATGGAACGAAACCATCAAGGTCAAAACTGATAGCGGATTGGCCGAACGCACCTTCAAAATGCGCAAGACGCATCACGGCCCGGTGATGGCCGTGCGCGATGGGAAGCCATTGGCGGTGCGGATGGCGGCGTTTGAAAACGCGGGCGGCGCATTGGAACAGCGCTATCTGATGGGCAAGGCGAAAAATCTGAAAGAGTTCCAGGCCGCCATGTCCCGGCTGGCCGTGCCGATGTTCAACACCATGTACGCCGACCGCGAAGGCAACGTCTGGTACATCTATTACGGCGCGGTGCCGAAGCGCGATCAGAAATACGACTGGTCGAAATTCATGGACGGCAGCGATCCGGGCGCGGAATGGCAGGGGTATCACAAACTGGAAGAATTGCCGCAAATCCTGAATCCGGCTTCGGGCTGGGCGCAGAACTGCAACGCCACGCCGCTGCTGGCTTCCGGCGAAGAGATGGGCAAGGACGGCAACCCGGACGGCGCGAAGTTCCCGAAATATATGATCACGGAAAAAGACAATCCGCGTTCACGCATTTCGCGCCGCGTGCTCGCGGAACGCGCCAAGTTCAGCTATGACGATTGGACCAAAGCCGCCTATGACACGCGCGTTGTCGAAGCCGAACGCCTGATTCCGCAACTTGCCGCCGAATTCGACAAATTCAAAGCCGCCGACGCCGCAAAAGCCGAAAAGCTGGCCGAAGTCATTGCCGAACTGAAAGGCTGGAACGGCGTCAGCACGATTGATTCCGTGCCGATGACGGTCTTCACGCTCTGGGCGTACACGCGCTTGCAGCCGCAAGCGCAGCAACTGACCAAAGGCCGCCCCTTTCCAGACATTGACGTGCTGGATTATGTCGTTGGCGATCTGACGAAGAAATGGGGCACCTGGCGTGTCAAATGGGGCGAGATGACGCGCATTCAGCGCACCCACACCAGCGGCTCGGTGGAACCATTTAGCGACGACAAACCGAGCTTGCCTGTGGCGGGCGGACCGGGCGATCCGGTCGGGATTGTGTTCAACTTCTACGCGCCGGAAGCAAGAGGGCAGAAGCGGCGCTACGGCATCGCCGGGCATTCGTACTTCAGCGTCATTGAATTCGGGGCTAAACCGAAAGCACTGTCCGTGCTGCAATTCGGCCAAAGCGCTGATCCAACCTCGAAGCATTATTTCGACCAGGCGGCGTTGTTTTCGAAGATGGAATTCAAACCGGCGTGGTTCACCCTGGACGAGATCAAAGCCAACCTCGAAGCTTCCTACCATCCGGGCGAAAAGGCTGCGGCGGCCAGCGCGGCAAAGGCCGCTGGAAAGTAGCGGTGCGGCCAGCGCGAGTGTGATCGCTCGCGCTGGCCGTTTGACGTTGAACAGGAGCCGCTTTGTACATTCAGTCGCTAAAAATCAAAAACCTGCGCTGTTTTGAAGAGACAGAATTGACTTTTCAGTATCCGGGGCGGGAACAGGAAACTCCGCCGCCGTTGTCGAACGTCAATTTGCTGCTCGGCAATAACGGCACAGGCAAGACAACCGTGCTCAGGGCAATTGCGTTAGCGACTCTGGCTCCAGTGATGCCATATTCTGGCTTTGTTCCATATCGTTTGGTAAGAAGCACGAACTCGCTACCTGTCGCGACTAAAGCCGAAATCAAAGTTAAATTACTTCTCCACGAGCAGGATGTTGAAAAAAGAATTCTCAAGAAGTTTCCTCTTGTAGCGTTAGGAATGGAAGTAAATCGCAAAGGCGACTATGAATCTTTAAAAGCTGGAGGTTATTGGCCTGCTCCTCCAATACCGTCTGGTTTTTGGGAGCAGATGTATGAGGACAATTCTCCTGCTTTCCTTATTGTTGGTTACGGAGCAACACGCCGGGTTGAGGATTTCGAACGGCTTGATCCCAGCGCGCGCCGAAAATCTCGATTGCTGCGTTACGACCGCGTTGCAGGCTTGTTTGAAAGTCACGTCTCGCTGATTCCGCTGAACGTCTGGCTGCCGCAATTCCAGCAAAAGAGCGCCGCCCGCTACAAACAGGTCGTCAAACTGATCAACGATCTACTGCCCGAAAGCGCCGCCTTTGCCGGAGAGTTTGAGCAGGGTGAATATTTGTTTGAAGTCAACGGAGCGAAAATTCCGTTCGCCGCCTTGTCGGACGGTTATCGGGCATACATCGGCTGGATTGCCGATTTGCTTTATCACATTTGTTTGGGCGCACAGTCAGTTGGGAAGCTGACGGACAATCGCGGCATCGTGATGGTAGATGAGGTGGATTTGCATCTGCACCCGGAATGGCAGCGTTCGGTCATTTCCAGAATCTCCGAAGCCTTGCCCAATATGCAGTTCGTCTTTACCACGCACAGTCCGTTGGTCGCCGGTTCGCTGCATCGCGAAAACATCTTTGTCATGGAACCGACCGGCGACGGCGCTTCGGTGGTCAAACAGTACGATGAACGCATCTACGGTTTGAATTCCGAACAGGTTTTGCTCAGTTCGTATTTCAGTCTGGCGACGACACGCGCCAAACCGTTTGTTGACGAATTGAAATCGCTTTCAGTGAAGGCCGGACAGGGCGATTTGAAAGCCGCGCTGGCATTTATGGAAAAGATGGCTGGCAATGAAAATGGGACTGCGACTGTTCCGGCAAAAGCTGTGACAGGCCGAAAAGCTGCGGGCCGGAAACCCAGGAAAGCCGGATCGAAAAAATAGGGCGATCGCCATGATTCGTTACTCAATCACCAAACCGGAGCTTGAAGCCGCCGTTGAGCGCGCCAAACGCGGTTGGCTGAAAAAGGCCGCGCTGAAGACCGAGGCGTTCAGAAACGCCGGAGACTTTAACGAGCCGGACAGTAAGAATTCATGGAGCGACATCAAAAGCGCGTTTATCCAGTTACAGAAAAACAAATGCGCATATTGCGAACGCCAGTTGGGCCACGACCGGCGCAGCCGCATCGAACACGATGTCGAACATTTCCGCCCGAAAAACGCCGTCAGGCGGTGGCCGGCTGAGGGAAGCAAACAAAAATACCGATTCACAACCGGCGACGCTTCGGAGAAAGGCTACTACCTGCTGTCGTACAATATTTTCAACTACACCACTGCCTGCAAAACCTGCAATTCAACGCTCAAATCCAATTTCTTCCCGGTTTACGGTTCGCGGCTTACGAACACGGACGATTTCACCGCTCTCAAGGCCGAACAACATTTGCTGATTTATCCGCTCGGCGATGTGGACGCCGACCCGGAAAGCCTGATCACTTTTCAAGGCGTGCTGCCCGTGCCGAAAGTCAAAAGCGGCGAAAAGTACCGTCGCGCCAGAGTCACGATTGGCTTGTTTGAATTGGACACCCGCGAAGACCTGAATCGGCAGCGAGCCGGGATTATCCTTGCACTGTGGACGGCGCACAGATTTCTGCAAACTCCCGGCATCAGCGATGAAGACCGCACCGACGCGCAGCGGATTTTTGATCTGGCAATCTCCGCCGGTTCCGCCCACGCGAATTGCGCCCGCACTTTTGTGAAGCTTTGCCAGCAGGACGCCGCCAAAGCGCGTGAATTCAAGGAACTCGCCGCGCAAATCGTCCTAAACGCCTGAGATGAAAAATACCAACGAACAAAATGCCAGAGCCACGGAGGCTCAATCCGCCGGATTGGCCGGTTATCTGGGCTTGCTGCTGAAAGACCGCTACCTGATTGAGCGCGAACTGGGCCGGGGCGGACTTGGCGCGGTCTTTCTGGCGCGCGACCAGCAACTGGTCAATCGCGCCGTGGTCATCAAGGTATTGATCGCCAATGACGGCGAAGAGCGGTACAACCTCTGGTATCAGAAAAAGTTCAAACAGGAGATGGAAGCGCTCGCCCGCATCAACCATCCCGGCGTGGTCGGCGTGCTGGACACAGGCGAAATGCCCGACGGCAAACCGTTTCTGATCATGCAGTTTGTCGCAGGTCAGACGCTGCGCAAGGTGATGATCGAACAGGGAATGGATTTCGACCGCGTCGCCAACATCGCGCGGCAAATGGGACAGGCACTGGCCGCCGCGCATGAAAAAGGCGTCTACCATCGCGACCTGAAGCCGGAAAACATCATGCTGGAAGACCTGGGACGCGGACGCGAACAGGTCAAACTGATTGATTTCGGCGTCGCCCGCATCAAGGATTCACAGGTCGCCACCGATGCCGACGTAACCTGGATTGCCGGTACGCCGCCGTACATGGCGCCCGAACAGTTGCGCGGAAAACCGATTGCGGAAAGCGATGTTTACGGTTTTGGCGCGGTCGTTTATGAAATGCTGACCGGCCAGCAACCACTCAAAGCCGGTTCGGCGGTGGATTTGTACGAATTGCAGCGCGAAGGCGCAATCAAAGGACCGAAGGAGTTGCGAACGAATCTGCCGGACGCAGCCAACGCCGCCATCCTGAAAGCCCTGTCGTTTGACGCCAAAGACCGTTATGAAAGTGTGCAGGATTTTGCCGAGGACCTGGCCGCCGCGCTGACCGGCGAAATGCGCCCTCTGGCTTCGCAACCCGTGCCAGCCCGGCTCACCACCGCAACGGAAGTCGCGCAAGCGCCGCCCACCGCGCCGGATCACACGCAATTCGTCGAACCGCCCAAAACGCCAAATCAGAGAACTTCCCCATCTGGCAAATGGGGGCTGGCGATTGCCGCATTGTTAATCGCGGCTTTCAGTTGGTGGGGGCTGACCAGAAAAGCCGAAACCATCCCGGTGGTTCCCCCGGCTGCGGTAAAAACATTCAGCTATTGGATGACCGTGCAGAAATACCGCGACGGGAAACCCTATCAGACGCCGTTCCAACTGGCGGGCGAAATCAATTTCGAGAAGGATTACCACGTCCGGCTGCACGTCAACAACGAACTGCCGGGTCATCTTTACGTCGTCAACGAAGGCCCCGAACCGGTCAACGGTTTGCCGGGCTACGTCATCCTCTTCCCTTCGCCCACTGCCAACGCGGGTTCAGCGCGGCTTGCCGCCGGTCAATCCATCGCCATTCCCGAACGCGGCGACGGCTTCTTTTTCGACAACGATCAGGGCACGGAAAAGCTCTGGCTGATCTGGTCAAAAAGTGCTTTGCCCGCGCTGGAAGCAGTCAAAGGTCTGGCCAACCCCACGGACAGAGGGTTAATCAGCGAACCGGAGCAAGTGAAAGCCGTGCGCGATTTGATCGCCGGAACCCGCGCGGCACAGACGATCAAAATCGAAAAAGACGATGCCGGCAAACAGACCGGCATTTTGAGCACGAGTAACGCTATCGTGCATCTGATCAACCTGGAACATCATTGACACCCTTTCCTGCCGGCGCGAAGATGGCCCGGTAATTCCCCCCTGGCGTCCATTGAAATCTTGTCCTTTGGTATCAAACCGCGATGCTCGCAGCAGTGCGCAGGCACCGAATCGTCCCACGGAGGTTTTGCCTTGCTTCGTCATAATCGTCTTGCTCAGCTTGCTGTTATTTTTCTCCTTTCCCTTTCGTTCTCAACCGCAACCGTCTCCGGCCAACAAAGCCGTACGCTGGAGTTGAACCGGCCCGTCGAGGGCGAATTGCGCCGGGGCGAAAAGCAGTCGTTTCTGCTGCCGCTGAAACCGCTCGATTACGCGCGCATCGCCATCGGCGCGCGCGGACTGAATCTTCTGATCACGCTATCCGCGCCTGATGGCAAGGCCGTCGCTGAATATCGCTGGCTGGCCGGTTCTCCTGATCCGGCGGTGATTTCGCTGATTGGCGAATTTTCGGGCAATTACAAGATCGAACTGGTTTCGCAGGAAAAGGAAGACCTGGCGCGCAACTTTTCCATTCAACTGGCCGAAGTGCGAATGATCGAAGCGCGCGACGCCGAGCGCATCGAAGCCGAGCGCGCCTTTGCGCGCGGCGAACAATTCCGCGCCCGCGAAGCCAATCCGGAACGCAGGCCGGCGCTCGAACAATATCAGATGGCGCTGAAGCTCTGGCGCGCGCTCGGCGACCGCAACAGCGAAGCGAACGCGCTGCAGGCGCTCGGAGCGGTTCACGACAATCTGAGCGAACGCGACAAGGCGATGGATTATTACTCGCAAGCGCTGCCTCTCCGGCGCGAATTGAAAGACCGGCGCGGCGAAGCCGCCGCGTTGAACGGCCTGGCGGGCGCAAACAACGCACAGGGCAATCTGAAAAAAGCGCTGGAACTTTATCAACAGGTGCTGGCCATGCGCAGGGAGTTGAACGACCGGCGCGGCGAAGCGCAGACGCTGCACAGCCTGGGACAGGTCTATCGCGGGTTGAATAACCTGAAGGATGCTTCGGCCAATTTCACGCAGGCGATGCAAATCCGGCAGGAACTGAAAGAGCGGCGCGGCGCGGCGCAATCGCTGATCGAACTCGGCGCAATCGAGCGGAATCTGGGGCGCATGAAACAGGCGCTGGACAATTACAACCAGGCGCTCGCCGTCTTCCGTGAATTCAGCGACCGGGCCAATGAAGCCGTCACCCTGAACAGCATCGGCGTAGTTCATCTTTCCCAGTTTCAGCCGCGTGAAGCGCTGCCTTACTTTGAGCAGGCCTACAAAGCCCAGGAGGAACTGGGGCAGCGCCGCGCCGCCGCCACCACGCTGAACAATCTGGGCGCAGCGTACGATCAACTGGGCGAATCGGCCAAAGCCCTGGAACATTTCAACCGTGCGTTGCAAGTCCGGCGCGAAATCAACGATCAGACGGGCATCGTCAACACGCTCAATTTCATCGGCCAGTACCACGCGGAACGCGGCGAATATCCACAGGCGCTGGAGTTTTTTAATCAGGCGCGCGCACTGGCCAGACAGAATGGCAATCCAGGCCGCGAAGCAGAAGTGCTGGTCACCACAGCCAACTTGTACAACGATCGCGGCGACCGTCAAGCGGCGCTGGACGCCCTGCTCCAGGCGCTGGCGTTTTTCAAGGACGCCAACATTCCCGACGCACAGGCCAGCGCGCTCAGCAGCATCGGCGCGGTGTACAAGGCGCTCGACGAACGGCAACTGGCGCTCGATTACTTCACCCAGGCGCTGGCGATTCGCCAAAAGCTGGCGAACCCATCCCTGAAAGCCAGCGAGTTAATCAACATCGGCGTAACCCATCAGGCGATGAGCGAACACCAGAAAGCGCTGGATTATTTCAACCAGGCGCTGGAACTGGCCAAAAATAACAAGGCGCTGACCGCGCGCACGCTCAATGAAGCTTCACAGGTCTACAACGATCTGGACGATCAGCAGAAGGCGCTGGAATATCTCAATCGCGCCCTGCCGCTGGCACGCGAAACCCGCAGCCGGCTGGCTGAAGCCAGAACGCTGCACAATCTGGGCTGGACGCATCGCGCGCTGAAAGACGCCGGCAAGGCGCGCGATTACCTGAAGCAATCCCTGACCATTTATAAAGACCTGGGTTATCGCAGCGGCGAAGCCTCAACGCACTTCGCACTGGCGCGCGTCGAATATGACGCGGGAAACCTGAGCGAAGCGCGCACGCACATTGAAACGGCTCTGGACATTGCCGAACAACTGCGCTCCAACGTTACCAGCCAGGATTTGCGCGCTTCGTATTTCGCCTCGGTGCAGAAATATTACGACCTGTACATCGAAATCCTGATGAAGCAAAACGAGCAGCAGGCAGGCAGCGGATTGGACGCCGAAGCCCTCAAGGCCAGCGAAGCGGCGCGCGCCCGCAGTTTGTTGGACCTGCTCAGCGAAGCGGGCGCGAATTTCCGCCAGGACGCGGACGCGAAGCTGCTGGAAAGCGAGCGCGACCTGCAACAACGAATCAACGCGCTGGCCAATCAACAGGTCAACCTGCGGCTCGGCAGATCCACGCCGGAGCAGATGGCCGCCATCGCCAAAGAGCTTCAATCGCTGACCGCCGACTACAAACAGGTCCAGGCGCAAATCCGCAGCAGCCGTCCGCGCTACGCCGCGCTGACCCAACCACAGCCGCTGAACCTGAAAGAGGTTCAGGCTCTGCTCGATGCCGACACCATGCTGCTGGAATATTTTCTCGGCGAAGACCATAGCTATCTGTGGGCCGTCACACCAACGACAATGCGCAGCTACAAGCTGCCCAAACGCCGCGAAATCAATGACGCCGCGCGCCGGGTCTACGAACTGTTGATCGCACGCAATGTTTCTGAAGACAACGAAACCGGGCGACGCGAAAATCGTCGTGTCGCGCAAGCCGATGCACAGTTTGCCGCTGCCGCCAGCAAATTAAGCCGGATGGTGCTTGCCCCCGTCGCCCGGCAGTTGGGAAAGAAACGCCTGGTGATCGTCGCGCAAGGCGCGTTGCAGTATGTGCCGTTCGGCGCCTTGCCGCTGCCGGGGACTGGGGGACTGGGAGACGCGGGGACTGGGAGAAATAACATCAATCGCCCCATCACCCCATCTCCCCGTCGCCCCATCGCGTTAATTGCCGATCACGAAATCATCAACCTGCCATCGGCTTCGACACTGGCCGTCTTGAGGCGCGATGTGAAAGGGCGACAACCGGCAGCGAAAGCGCTGGCCGTTTTCGCCGACCCGGTCTTCGATCTGGAAGACGAGCGAATCGCCAAAATCACGATCAAAGCCGGCGCGCCTGCCGACAAGACCAAAAAAGCGCCACCCAGCAGCGAGCAAACACGCCGCCTGAAGCACATTAACGAACAGTTTGGTTCGGGCCGCATCCCGCGCCTGCCCTTCACGCGGCAGGAAGCTGAACAAATTCTCGCGCTGGTACCCGAAGCCGAGCGCAAATCGGCGCTCGATTTTGCCGCGAGTCGCGCCAGTGTGACGGCGGACGATTTGCGCCAGTATCGAATGATCCATTTCGCCACGCACGGCCTGGTCAACAGCCAGCAGCCGGAGCTTTCCTCCATCGTGCTGTCGCTGGTGGACGAAAAAGGTCTGCCGCAGGAAGGCTTCCTGCGCTTGCACGAAATCTACGGTTTGAATCTGCCCGCCGAAGTCGTGACCTTGAGCGCCTGCGAAACCGGACTTGGAAAAGAGATCAAAGGCGAAGGACTGGTCGGTTTAACGCGCGGCTTTATGTACGCCGGCGCGCCTCGCGTGGTCGTCAGTTTGTGGGCCGTCAACGACCGGGCGACGTCGGAACTGATGACCCGGTTTTACCAGAAGATGCTGAAGGAAAACCTGCGCCCGGCGGCGGCCCTGCGCGCGGCCCAAGTCGAAATGTCGAAAGACAGGCGCTGGAACAATCCGTATTACTGGGCGGCGTTCGCGCTGCAAGGGGAGTGGCGATAGCGTCGGCGTTTGTCCATCCCAAGGTATGCGGTAACATAACCGCTGAATTGGAGGTCTGTTTATGAGTGTGGAAATCGGTTCATTGATTACCCGGACGCCGGGAATTGTTGGCGGGCGTCCACGGATTGCGGGGACGCGCGTTCCCGTTCAATCCGTGGCAATTTGTTACAAACAAGGCGCCTCACCCGAAGACATTGCCTTTCAATATGGGCATCTTTCAGCAGCGCAGGTCTACGCCGCACTGACCTACTACCACGCCAACCGGGAAGAGATCGAAACCGCCATCGCCGAAGATGCGGAGTTGTACGACCGGCTCGCGCGCGAAGACAGGCTTGCCAAACAAGCTGCCCAGCCCTCAACGGAGGCATCAGCGGAAAGGATGCCTGATGTCAATTCGGCTGTACTTCGATGAAGATGCACAGGCACGCGCAGTTGCGCACAATCTGCAACTGCGTGGCGTGGATGTGACAATTGCGGTTGATGAAGGATGCGCCGGCTTTCCAGACGATGAGCAACTCGATTACGCCACCGAACAAGGCCGAGTCATTTGTACCTGCAATCTCCGGGATTTCATTCCATTGCACACCCGTTACGTCACACAAGGCAAAGCGCACGGCGGCATCATCCTGATTCATCAACAACGCTTCAGCATCGGCGATCAAGTCTTACGCCTGCTGCGGCTGATGAAAGCCAAATCCGCCGACGACATGCAAAACAACATCGAGTTTCTGAGCAACTGGTAAAAGGGAAAAGCCGTGATGTCTGATCTGATCATTGAAGAACTCCATCAAGTCCGCGAGCAGTTTGCCGCCCGGTTCAACTATGACGTAGCCGCGATGGTGGCTTTCCTGCGCGAGCAGCAGCAAAAGGAAAAAGACCATCCCGTCGTCTCTTTCGCCCAACCGCGCAGTGAAGCGGAAGAGCTGGCGACCGACGCCACACAGAAGCACGCCGCCTGAGCTTCAGGTGCATCCCGCGTCCTCGTGGACTGTGAGAAAAAGCCGCGCAGCCTTCTTGTCCCACTTTCGCCGTGTGCGCGAACCGTAAGAACAAGGAAGCTGCGCGCTTCTTTTTTCCGGCGGATGAGGCATCCGCGCTCCCGCAATTCAATCGCTGCCGCCCTCCCGCATCCGCAACCTCGGCAACACCGCGCAGCTAAAACTTCAGTTCCACCTCTCAAAATTATCTTGCGAGCCTCTTGAAAACAACCGGCGGCAATGGCGAACGCCGCTTGTTCGCGCTTGAGACCTTTGAGCGTGCGAATGAAACTTACGAATTGCTGCCAATTCCACATTCTTTTTGCTGAGTTGCACTGCGTTGATGATAAAGCCTTACCGCAAACGGCTCCGGGAAAGGCGCGCCGGATTCTAAGCCGAAGCCCGGGAGAAACCAACATTGATGCGCCGAAGGCTCGCGGTCTGGATTCGGAATGATTACACTGTCGGCCATTCGATTTCATCTGGCAGGAGAAGCCGGCAGGAGAAACTTGATGGATTCAATTACGCAGGGCGTGCTGGGCGCGGCGGCAGCGCAGGCGGTGTTGAAAAAACGGTTGCCGCAAGGCGCGGGGCTGGTCGGAGCGATTGGCGGAATGGCTGCGGACCTGGACATTTTCATTCATTCCGCCAGCGATCCCACCGTAGGCTGGCTGTTTCATCGGCATTTCACGCACAGTCTGGTTTTCATTCCGATAGGCGGACTTGTTGCCGCGCTGCCGTTTCTATTTCTGAAGCGATTTGCGGGTTACAGGCGTTGGGTGATTCTGGCGGCGATCATCGGCTATGCCACGCATGCGCCGCTGGATATGTTCACCAGCTACGGCACGCAGTTATTCTGGCCATTTTCAAACTATCGCGTTGCGCTGGACTGGATCGGGATCGTTGATCCGGTCTACACCATTCCGCTGTGGATCGGCGTGATCTGGACAGCGCGCACCGTGCAAATGCGCCCGGTGCGGATAGCGCTGCTGCTGACCAGTCTGTACATCTGTTTCGGCGGATGGCAGCACCATCGCGGCCTGGAAACGCAAAAACAATTGGCAGCGATGCGCGGCCATCAAGTTCAGCACGCTCGCGTCATGCCGTTGCCGGGATGGCTGATGCTCTGGCGTTCGGTTTACACGGCGAATGGCCAGTTGTACGCGGACGGCTTTCGGCTGAGCTGGTTTGGCGCGCCGCGCGTGCTGGAAGGCGGTTCCGCCGACCTGACGACGTTTGCAGACTTGCCCGCCAGCGCACAAGCCAGCGCCGAAACGCGGCGGCGGTATGAAATCTTCAACTGGTTTGCCGACGGCCTGGTTTCTCCGATGGCGGGCGAACCAAACGCTTTCGGAGACATGCGGCTGACGGTGGAAGCCGATAGCCTGATTCCGCTGTGGGGATTGCAGTTCGACGCGGCAACCGGCGAAGCGCGCCGCTGGAATCCTGCTGGCGGCCAGGGACGCGACATTGGCAAGGCGCTGCGCGATCTGGTTTTTGGCGATGCGCGTTATCGAACGTTGACAGACTTGAATGGCAACAGGATTGGAGGCGGATGATGGCCACGACGATCTTGCTTCTTGTTATTTTCTCGGCTCAACTTAGCAACGTGGGACGGGCTTCAGCCTGTCCGCGCTGTGGACAGGCTGAAGCCCGTCCCACGTTTTCAGGCTTTGCCAGTTCACTCAGCAGTTCTTTTCAAAATGACCGTCCGCTGACTCTGAACCAGATCGAGCAACTGCTGGAAAGCAAAATCGAAGACCAGATCATCGCGCGCGAGATTCGCAAACTCGGCATCGCTTTCCGGTTGGATTCGGCCTTGCTGGATCGTCTGCTCAAACTGGGTGCGGGCGCGCAAACCCGGCAGGCGCTGGAACAGCAGGAAGAGCGCGCGGCCCACGCGGAACTGTTCAGTGAAAAGAATCCGGCGCGGCGGCTGAATCTGGGGAAAGAGTTTTTGCAGCGCTTTCCGCGCAGTTCCGAAAACGCAAAGGTTACGGCGGAACTGCGGAAAGCGGAGCTTGAAGTTTTTGAGGAAGCGTTCCGGGCATTTTCCACCACGCCCAGCGCAGCCGGGTTGGAGCAGGTGTTGACGCTGGGCCGTGTCCTGCTCCGCCGGCAGCCCGACCGTCCGACGGTGGTGCAAGTGGCGTCAAAGCTGGCGCTGGCCACCGGCAGAGGCATGCTCGGCAATTTTTACAGCGACCTGGATCAAAGCCGCGCCTTTGCCAGCCGGGCGCTTGAGTTGCTGGAAAATTCGGCTCCGCCGCCAGGGATGGACCGGCAAACGTACGATCAATTGCGGACAAACAATCTGAGCCTGATTTACCAGAGCTTGGGGCTGTACCTGATCCGGCAGCCGGTTCCGGACGCGGAGCAGGCGATCAGTTTTTTGACGAAAGCCGCTGACCTGAAAGGGGGTCCCAGCGCCAATGATCCGATCACTTTTTGGTTGCGCGCGCTGGCCCGCGACATGATTTTTCAGAAATTGAATGAAGAGTTTCGCGCCCTGCCGAAAGATCAGCGCGCAGGCAGACCAGGGCAGGCGCTCTGCGGCAGGATCGAAGTGCTGTTCAATCAACTGTTTTCCGATTACACGCAGGTTCTGACCTTGAGCGGCCGCGCGGCATCCTCCCAGCTAAACGAACAGGCGGTCGAAGCGCTCAGATTACTGGCGACCAGCCAACGGCATTGCCAGGGCGGACGAGGCGGATTGATTGACGAATGGCCGAGCGAAGAAAAGCGCGCCGCGCTGATCATCGGCGTCGAAAATTATCTGGACAAACAGGTCGGGAAATTCAATTACGCGGCCACTGACGCCCGCGCCGTGGCCAATGCGCTGGTTCGATATGGCGGGTTTCGCAAGGAGAACCTCGTGCTGCTGGCCGCTGGCGAAGCCGCCGAGCGCCAACCGCTGCGCAGTGTGATCCTGCAGCAACTGGCGGACCTGCCCAATCGTGTTCAGCCGGATGGTTTGCTGCTGATTTACTTCGCCGGACACGAATTCGAGCGGAACGGAAAATCCTATCTGCTGGCCGCCGATTCGTTGACCGGCAGTGAATCGTTGCTATCAGACACGGCCATCAGCCTGGAACGGTTGAAGGAAATGATTCGAGCCAGCGGCGCGGCGCAGGTCATGCTGATCCTTGATTCCTTCCGGCGAGCGCCGGCCAGCGAAAGTTTCTCCCGCCTGCTGACGTTCGATGTCCGTAAAAACGAGGTAACGGCGTTCGCAACGCTGCTGGCCGCCAGCGCCGGTCAGCGCGCTTATGAATCTTCATCAAAAAAACAGAGTGTGTTTACTTACGCCTTTCTGGAAGCCATCCGGGGAAAAGCCGCAAATAAGGCGCGCGGCGTGACGTTGGAAGATTTGATCAGGTATTTGCGAACCGTTGTTCCGCGCGAAGCGCAACGGGAATCCGGAGCCGCCGCCGAACAAATGCCGTGGGCCTTGGTCGAAGGTTACGAAACGGATGATCTGGTAATGTTTTTGCCGGACGATGGCGGACAGCCGGGCAGGCAAGGATCAGACCCGGGCGAACTGGCGCGCAGCGCGCAAACCATTCACATTCGCTCTAAAACCATTTACCTGAACGAGGCGCTGCTCGAAGCCGAATTGCGCAAACTGCCCGAATTTCAAGCCTTGAAACTGAGAATCGTCGGCGATGCAAAAGAGGCTGACCTGATTGCCGAGATCACCCTGCCGTTTTTGACCTGGATGTGGAATTTCACCGTGACTCATCGCGAAAGCAATGCGCTGCTTTTCTCCGATAAATTGAGAGAACTGACGGCCAGCGTTGCCGCTCCCAGATTGGCCAGGGAGGTGGCTACCCGTTTGCAGATGTTGCGCGATTCGCGGCAACGCTAATCGGTGCAAGAGACATGGGTACGCTACGCGAGCGTAAGCGAGCGCCTTGACCGCTGTTGGCGCTCGCTTACGCTCGCGTACCGCATCAGATACCAGCCGCTGGCAAAAATCATCCCGCTATTGCAGAATGCCGGTTTGATTTTGTCCCATCAATTCAACTGTGTTGTTATCAATAACCGGGAGAGAGAAAAACGATGACCGCTTCCTTGATCGGGCCACATATTGGCCAGATGGCTCCTGCAATTGATCTGCCTGATGGCGACGGCAATAGATGGAGATTGATTGAAATGCGCGGCAGGACTGTCGTGCTGCTGTTTTATCCGGGCGACGAAACGCCTGTCTGTACCAAACAGCTTTGCAGTGTGCGCGACAACTGGGAGCGCTATGCGGAAACAGGCGCCGAGGTGGTCGGCATCAACACCGATTCTGTCGAAAAGCACCGCTCCTTTGCCGCCAACCACAGGTTACCGCTGCGATTGCTGTCGGATACGAACGAGATCGTGGTGCGCTCTTACGATATGAAGGGGCTTTTCGGAACGCGGCGCGGCGTGGTCGTCATTGATCCCAAAGGCTACATCAATTACCGCAGGGTGGTCGTGCCGGTTTTCCGTCCGAGCGATGATGAAGTGATTCAGGCAATCAGAGGAGCAACGCTGCTGGATTAGCAAGCGGCATCAAGCGCCGCCCCAATCGCACGCCTTCCCGACCTTTTATGTCTACAGAACAGATTTCTTCAATGCCGGAAACATCCTCGCTCAGCGCACAGCGGCTGCAAAGGATGATCAACGAGTTGAGCGTCGAGTTCATTTCCATTCTCGACCTCGATGAATTGATTGAGCGCGTGGCGCACAGACTGCGGGAAGTAATTGACTATAAATTCTTCAACCTCTTTCTGGTGGACGAAGCGCGCGGCGGATTGTTATGGAAAAAATCCGTCGGCTACAACCCGGAGGAAGTTGCCGCCCACGAACTAATCCCCTTCGACCGCAGTATTGCCTCCGCCGCCTGGCGAGAAGGCACGACAATCAACGTCGGCGACGTCAGTCTGGATGCACGTTACCTGCCGATTTCCGCTGAATACGGCACCGCGCCGCGTTCTGAGATTGCCGTTCCGCTGACCCTGGTTCGTGAAGGCAAAATCGTGGGCGTACTGACGATTGAAAGCGCCGAGGCGAACTATTTCACGCGCGACCACGAAGGGATATTGAACGTGCTCGGCAATCAACTGGCCATCGCGCTCGAACACGCGCGGGTGTACGACGAATTGCGCCAGCGGACGCGCGAGATGCGTGCGTTGATTGAAATCGGCCACGAAATCACCTCGATCCTGGACCTTGACCGCCTGCTCGATCACATTGCGCCGATGCTCGACCGGTTGATCAGCTACGAGTTCCTACTGGTTGGGCTGGTGGATGAAGACCGTCAGGATTTTGTCTGGCATATCGAGCAAGGGTACAGAGCGCCGAAGCGTGATCACGCACACCGCACGCCACTGGCGCAAGGCGTGGTCGGACGCGCTGTCCGCGAACGCCGCACACAGCTTGTCGGCGATGTGCTGCGCGATCCGGATTACTTCCTGACCGACACCTGGCGCGACCATGGCCAGCGTTCCGAAATCGCCGTCCCGCTGATTTACGAAGAGAAGGTCATCGGCGTGCTGGCCCTGGAAAGCAGTCACACCAACGCCTTCAATGAATACCACGGGCGTCTGCTGGAAAACATCGCGAACCCCCTGAGCATCGCCATCGTCAACGCGCGGCTTCACAAGGAACACGTCGAGCGCGAGGGCCGTCTGGAACACGAAATTCTGATGGGGCGCGACATCCAACGGGCGATGCTGCCGGATATTCCGTCCATCAAAGGGTTCGAACTGGCGGCGCGGCTGGAACCGGCGCTCAATCTGAGCGGCGATTTTTACGATTACATTCCGCTGTCGGAAAAACGATGGGGACTGATGATCGGCGATGTGGCCGGCAAAGGCGTCCGCGCGGCGATGGGAATGGCGGCTTCGCGCAGCATTTTGCGCTCCGTTGCGCGGCGGGGCGGCGGCCCGGCCAAGGTTTTGCGCGACGCCAATTTGCGATTGCACCGCGATCTGGGCAAACAGTTGCTGCTGACGCTGGTTTACGGTGTGCTGGATACGGAAACGAAAATTTTGCAGTACTGCAACGCGGGTCATAATTCGCCGCTGCTGGTGAAAGCTTCCGGCAAATGGCGCGCGCTGAAAACCGGCGGTCTGCTATTGGGCGTGTTCGACAAACAGCAATACAAAAGCGAAACGCTGCATCTGGAAAAAGGCGATGTGCTGTTTTTTTACACCGACGGCCTGGTCGAGGCGCACACTCCCTCTCCGCATCAGGTGGAGTTCGGCGAGCCACGCATTCTGGAATTCCTGCTCAACCACCGCCACCTGCGCGCTTCGGCGATCATTGACGCGGCGATCAATTATGTCAACGAATTCACCGCCGGCGCGCACCAGCACGACGATTTGACGCTGGTTGTCCTGAAAGTGCTCTAACCCCGATTGGCAGCGGTTTGGTAAAGCGGAACTTCATCTGTTATTTTCATGGCCTGATTCGGACAAGCTGACTTTTACCCAACAATTTTTCTTCATCTATCTGAAAGGCGAACTATGGAAGTACTCACGTCCGCAACCAATGCGGCAGGTTCGTCAGCGATCAGAACCGGCGAGGTGCAAGCTTCGCCGCCAACACTGACTGCCGGCGAAAAACTCGCGGCTTATTATGATTTGACCAAGCCGCGCATCACTTTTCTGGTTGTGCTGTCGGCGCTGGCCGGGTTTGCGCTCGGTTCACCGTCGCCGATCAACTGGCTGCTGTTCCTGCATACCACGCTCGGCATTGCGCTGCTCTCCAGCGGCATTTCCACGCTCAATCAATTCTGGGAGCGCGATCTGGACGCCCTGATGGAGCGCACCAAATCCCGCCCCCTGCCCATGGGCAAAATGTCCGGGCGCGGCGCGCTCGTCTTTGGCATCGCCATCTCGCTTGTGGCTGAAATCTATCTGGCCTGGCTGGTCAATCCGCTGACCGCCGTCTGGGGATTCGTGGCGCTGGGAAGTTACCTGTTCATTTACACGCCGCTGAAAACCCGCACTCACTGGTGTACGTTCATCGGCGCCATTCCCGGAGCCTTGCCGCCACTGCTGGGCTGGGCTGCGGCGCGCGGCGAAGTCGGCATTGAAGCGTGGACCTTATTCGGCATTTTATTTTTCTGGCAGTTTCCGCATTTCCACGCCATCGCCACCATGTACCGCGAAGATTACGGGCGCGCACGGATTCGCATGCTCCCCGTCATTGAGCCTGACGGCAAATCCACGGCAAGACAGATTGTCGCTTACACGATTGGGCTGGTGGCGGTCAGCCTATTGCCGACGCTGCTGGGATTTTCCGGCTGGATTTATCTGGTGGGAGCCATTGTGCTTGGCGCGTGGTTTCTGCATGCCAGTCTGACCACGGCCAAACAGATGACACACCAACAGGCGCGGCATTTGCTGAAAGTTTCGGTAATGTATTTGCCGTTGCTGCTCGGCTTGATGGTGCTCAACCGTTAATGCCACACATCTCACATCCGTTTTCCCAACCGCACATGGTCGGGAAAACGGAATCTTCCCCTTCCAAACACTCACCGAATTCCTTTATCTGACGGCCTGGACCGATTTTTCCCGCTTGCCTTACTTGGGGCCGGATCGAGTGAGTCCAAGCCTTCACCTGATTCCAAAAAACGCCATTTTCCCTCCGGCAGATTCCCCAGCCGGATATTGCCGATTCGCACCCGCTTCAAACCGGTGATTCTCAATCCGACCATTTCGCACATCCGGCGAATCTGCCGTTTCTTGCCTTCGGTCAAAACGAACCGCAGTTGATCGTCATTGATCCAGTCCACTTTGGCCGGTTTGAGTGGTTTGCCGTCGAGTTCCAGCCCGTGGCGCAACAGCCGCAGCCTGTTTTCAGGCAGCTTTTCGGCTGAAGGGCCTTCGACGCGCACAATGTATTCTTTTTCGACTTTGCCGTTGTCGCCGATGATCTTTTTGGCGATACGCCCGTCCTGGGTAAACAGCAGCAATCCTTGCGAATCAATGTCGAGCCGTCCGGCGACGGCCAGGCCTTTCAGATGCGCCGGTTGCAGCCGCAGTCTCGATTCGCCGAATTGATTCGCGCGCGTGATCAGTTTGATGGCGGGTTGATAGTTGTCTTCCGGCTGGGCGGAAACGTAGCCGATGGGTTTGTGCAAAATGATCGTGACCAGACTGTTTTGCTGCCTGCTGGCTTGCGGCGAAAGTTTGATTTCGACAGTGGGCAAAACTTTCGTGCCCAGTTGGCTGATGATTTGGCCATCCACCGACACCAGGCCTTGTTCGATGAAAGCATCGGCTTCGCGGCGGGAGCAGAGGCCACGGTGAGCCATCAATTTGGAAAGGCGAATGAATTCGTCGGACATAAGCTCGCCTACTTGCGACTAGCGCGAACTTCCTGTTTTAAATCTTCAAAGCGGGCCGTAACGTTTTTCTCGGATTGCACAATTCGCTGCTCCATAGCCTCGAATCGCGTGCTCATTTCCCGTTGTTGTGCATCGAAGCGAAGATTCATTTCATTGCGAAGAGTATCGGTCTGATACTTAATTCCGCCCAGCAGGATCGCGCCCATTGTCACGGTGAAAATGACAAACTGCCAGATGGTCTGGCGCGTAATATCGCGCGTATTGTGTTTGATCGCGTCAATTTCGCCGCGCATTTGAAATACCGTATCCCGTAAATCTTCGACTTTGCGTTCAACTTCTTTCAACTGAGGATTGATTACTTCCATCGCATGCTCCTTTTCGCTGAGTTGATTTGCGAGAAGCAGTGTAAGGCTATGCCAGCAGCTTATCTACCACCAAACCATGCACGTCTGTCAGCCGGAAATCCCGGCCTTGGTAGCGGTACGTCAGTTTAGTGTGATCGAAACCGAGTTGTTGCAACATTGTCGCGTGCAGGTCGTGAACGTGAACCGGGTCTTCGACGACATTGAAGCCGAGGTCATCGGTTTTGCCGATGGTGATGCCGGGTTTGAAGCCGCCGCCTGCGACAAACATCGTGAAAGATTTGTTGTGATGGTCGCGGCCCTTGCTGCGGCCCGCGTCGGGGTCGGTTTCGACCATCGGCGTGCGGCCAAATTCACCACCCCAGACGACGATGGTATCTTCCAGCAGGCCGCGCTGTTTCAGGTCGGCGATCAGCGCCGTGGTCGCCTGATCGGTCAGTTGCAATTGCCGCCGGACGCCTTTGGCGACTTCACTGTGATGATCCCAGGCTTCGTGGAAAAGCTGGACGAAGCGCACGCCGCGTTCGATCAATCGCCGCGCCAGCAAACAGTTGTTGGCGTACGAACTCTTCCCGGGTTCCGCGCCGTACATTTCCAGCGTGGCTTTGGATTCCTTCGACAAATCCATCAGTTCCGGCGCGCTTTCCTGCATGCGATAGGCCATCTCAAACGAATTGATGCGCGTGGCGATTTCCGGATCGCCAGTCAGTTCCAGGTGACGCTCGTTCAAATCCTTCAACGCATCCAGCGATTGGCGCTGCATTTCGCGCGTGACGCCGCGCGGATTCGCCAACGACAAAATCGGCGGCCCAGTGCGTTGAAAGGCCACGCCCTGATAAACCGTCGGCAAAAAACCGCAGCCCCAGTTCCCTGCGCCGCCGCTGGTTCCGCCCGCTGAAGTCAGCACAACGAAGGCAGGCAAATCCTGCGTTTCGCTGCCCAAACCATAAGTCACCCAGGCGCCGAAACTGGGACGGCCAAACTGCACGGAGCCGGTGTTCATAAAAATCTGGCCCGGCGCATGGTTGATCGCCTCGGTCATCATCGAACGGATGATCGTGATCTGGTCGGCAACTTTTGGCAGATGAACAAAAGCATCGGAGAGTTCCGCGCCCGATTGGCCATGTTTGGCGAATTTGAATTCGGAGGCGTAAAGCCCGGCATCGGGTTTGATAAACGCATAATTAATGCCTTTTACCAATTCCTTTGGAACGGGTTGGCCGTTGTATTTGACCAGTTCGGGTTTGTAGTCGAACAGATCAAGCTGCGATGGCGCCCCCGCCTGAAACAGATAAATGACACGCTTGGCCTTGGCCTGGAAGTGCGGAGGTTTGGGTGCCAGCGGATTTTTTGATTGCTGAGCGCTCCGCGCGAAACCATCCGTGTTCAGCAAGGAAGCCAGTGCCAGCGAACCAAGTCCGACGCCGCAATCCTTGAAAAAATGGCGGCGGGTGACAAGTTTCTTGTATTCGACTTTGAGTTCGTCCTGATAGTTCATCGCGCAATCTCCGGGAAAAGTTTGTGGAGTGAAGAGTTCGTCTGGATTGTAGGTTTGGCGTGCGGAATTGCCAAGCCGCCAACCAACAATAAAAGCATTCCCAATCGCGGGCGAACACTGTAGAATCCGCGCGTCAAGTGCGAATCGTTGCTGAGACCCGTGACCTAAATTGCCCTAAACCCATAGCACGGTTTCAGCGTGAACTTACCGTTCCTCACAATCAAAAACCGCCAACTCGCTTCGGCTTCGTTGCGGGCAGGTATTGCTTGCGCCTTACTTCCCGCTGACGAACCACCGTTGAAGTCTCTTTTAACAGTGAGGTTTAAGTTATGACCCCCAAAGTGTCCCGTATACGCACGCGCCACCAACTCGCCCCGCTTTCATCCCTGGATGCACTGCTGGTCTTGCCTGTTCCCAAAGAAGATCCGCTGAAGCGCACACTCTGGATGAATTTCATGAGCGACCTGAGTTTTCTGCTTCCAGCCTTTGGTACTGTTTTTGGAGCGCTACTTTTGGCCGGTCAGTCTCCGTTTCTGGGCGCGGGAATGGTGACGCTGTGCCCGATTATTCTGGCGCTGAGGATTCATACCGCATTTCAAGCCCGCCGCGAACGCCGCCGCGTCAGTGAGTTAATCAACTGGTATCGCCAGCATCGTGTTGATTATGGACAATACCGCATTAATTACTCCCGGCGGACTAAATCCGTCCGGTCCGCGGTGACGGTGTTGCCGGTGTTGCCTGTTCTGGATGAAATGCCGGATGTGATGTATTGCCCTGTTCCACCCGCCAAACGCGTGAGTTGAATGTTTCGCGACGACAGATAAAGTTCAGACAGCGCGGGCAGTTTGCTCCGCGCTGTTTACAGGTGTGCCCAATTTAGCGTTTCTTTGCCGCCTCGATCTTTTCGCTCAACATCAGGCTGAAATCTTCACGCGGGTTGTACCCTGCCATTCGGAATGCAACCTCGCCTTTACGATCAAGAATAATTGTCGTCGGAATGGAAGTGACCGTGAAAAAGTCGTTGAGGGAGTCAGCGTAAGCCACCGGCAGATTGACCTTGTACTGTTTCAAATGCGGGGCAACCAGTTCGCGGTCTTCATCGGTGGAAACCGCAAGAAAAACAACATCCGTGTCGTCCTTGTATTTGACCATCGTCTTTTCGACCAGCGGCATTTCGGTCAAACACGGCCCGCACCAGGTCGCCCAGAAATTGAAGACCACCACTTTGCCGCGCAGCGTCGCCAGATCGAGTTTGGAGCCGTCGAGTTTCGTCAGTTTGAAGCTGAGCGCATCGGTCAAGCCTTCGTTGGTATTTGGCGGTTCCAACTTCGCCAGACGCTCGTCGCGTTCTTTGATGAAAGTGTCGTAAGCCTTCAGCACACGGTCGCCCAAGCCCGCTTCGGAGCTTTGTTTGGCGGCGTAAAGCTGGCTGAGTTTGCGGCGGACGGATTTCAAATCAATTTCGTCGTTGGCAGCCAGCGCAATGACAAAGCCCTGCGAGTAATAATCAATCGCCTCGTCCGTGTTCTTGCGCTTTTCGGCCAGTTCGGCAAGGGTAATGGCCGCACCCGCTGTCCGGGCCATGCCAAAACTTTTCACCAGATCAGCGCGCGCCTTGTCGTCATTCCCCAGATCAGCCTGAACCCTGCCCCGTAGCAAATATATGGAGGCGATTCCCTGCTGTTTTCGATCTTCCCACTGCGCGGCGCTGATGCGTTTGGGCTTGGCGGCGGAGGAAATCAACACTTCGAACTGTTTCACGAGTTGATCGGAATATCCGAGCGCTTTATTCAAATCGCCATCCGCGCGGCGTTCGCGCAGGATCGTTACCAGGTTGGTCAGGACATCAATATTGTTTTCGCCCCCGGCGAGAATCTTTTCGGCATAGAAAATTGCGCGATTGCGATCACGAAGTTTGACGCTCAGCTTGTAAATTTCGTTCTCGATTTCAGCCTGATGCGCGCTCCTGGGATATTTTTTCAGATAGCCTTCCAGATTGGCGACAATCTGCGTTTCGCTGCCGCCGGAGGATTCAATCGCCTTGCGAAGATCATCGTCCGAATCCACTGGCGGCTCCTGTTTGGCGGCTGGCGACGCCGGTTTATCGGTTTTATCCGCCTGCGTACCTGCTGAGCCTGATTGCTGCGCCCAAGCGGTCGAACCGAGCGCCAGTAAAATCGCCAGCCCCATCAATAATATTTTTGATTTCACGACAAAGACTCCATTTGGGAATTTCAGATTTGAAATTTGGGATTTGAGCTTACACGGCTCTGCCAATCACGCCAAGCAATCGCCCAACCGGTTTTTCCGCGCCGCGTTCGCGCCGGTAGCTGAAAAACAGGTCGTTCCGCAACCAGGTGCAAAGTCCGCAATCGTGGATTCGATCTTCGCGCACGCCAGCATCCATCAATTGCCGGGCATTGGCCAAGTTCAGATTGATGTGGCCTTTACCGTTTGGCTTCAAATTGGAAAACAGGCTTTCGGCATATTCGTATTTGCCGCGAAACGCGTTCAGTACTTCCGCGCCGACCTCGAAAACTTCGGCGCTGATGGCCGGACCGAGCGCGGCGTGCAGGTCCGCCGGGCGCGAACCATACTCGTGTTGCATACGCTCAATCGTCCGTGCGACGATGCCCGCGAACGTGCCGCGCCAGCCCGCGTGAACGGCTGCAAAAGCGCGCGTTCGCTCATCCGCAATCAACACCGGCATGCAATCGGCGGTTTGCACCGCCAGAAAAGTTCGTTCGACATTCGCCGTCAGCGCATCGCAAGCTGTGGGCTCGGCTCTCGCGTCATCAGCGTCCAGCACCGAGCGAATATCGGCGGAGTGAATTTGTTTGGCGGTGACCAGCGGCCAGTCCGAAGCATCCAGCGCCGCCAGAAACCGCCGCCGGTTTTCAATCACATTGGCGCGTTCGTCGTGGCTGAAATTTCCCAGACTGAGCGCTTCGGCGGGCAAAGGGCTGACGCCGCCGAGCCGCGTGCTGAAAGCATTTTTGAAACCGAGCCGTTCCAGCGGCTCGCAAACCAGCAGTTGAACGCCGCCCTCTTGTTCTGGGTGCCGGCGAAAAGCGAAGTTGATCATTCGATTTATGGTTATTGGAATCGGAGTAGACATCACGGACATCAAACGGATTGAAGATTCGCTCGCCCAATTCGGCGAACGGTTTCGCAACCGGGTTTTCACGGCGGGCGAAATCGCGTACTGCGAGCAATTCGCCAATCCAGCCGCCAAAGCGGAACGCTATGCCGTGCGCTTTGCCGCCAAAGAAGCCGCCCGAAAAGCGCTCGGCGCGGCCACGCCGCTGAAAAGCCTGTCGTGGCACGAGGTCGAGATCATATCATCAACCGAAGGCGCGCCGCAGCTTCGATTCCACCACCGCGCCGCTGAACTGATGGAAGCATTGAAAATCAACCGCGCCCATGTTTCCCTGTCCCACGCGCCGCAACAAGCCATCGCCTTCGTCATTTTGGAGAGAGATTGATTTATGAAAACACGCCTTTCGCTCATCACTTTGATTTTGATCAGCTCAATGCTGTTTTTCTCCGGCCAGGCATTCACACAAACCGAACGTGGGCAAACCAAACGAGGCCTGCTGCCAACCGATCTTTCCGCCATCAAGGAAGTCAGCGACGCGCAAATTTCGCCTGACGGTTCGCGCGTGGCGTACGTCGTCAGCGAAACCGCGCCGGATCGTTCGCGCATGATCTCCCGGTTGTGGATCGTTCCAACCGCTGGCGGCGAACCGAAACTCCTGACCAAAAACGATGCCAGCGAAGCATTCAGCGAATCTGGTCCGCGCTGGTCACCGGACGGCAAATGGATCGCGTTCTATTCCAGCCGCGACAAGAAAGATGGTTTGTGGATTGTCCCTGCTGAAGGCGGCGAACCGAAGTTGGCAACCTACGTCGTCCGCACCAATTTTTACCTGAACAAAGCGGGCGAAAGTTTCACCTGGTCGCCGGACAGCAGACAAATCGCGTTTCTCTCTTCGCCGGAAGTCTTGAGCCAATCCGCGCCGACTGACGCCGCAAAGACGCTTCAAAAATCCGGCATTCCAGAGCAAGTTCTGCGCCCGCTGTCGCGCGAGGAAATCGAAAAACTGCCGGTCGAAGTCCGCGAAATGATTTTCCGCGCGCAAGGTCAGGCGATGGGCGGCATTTCGAAGGGGCCGACTTCGCCGGTGGAAAGCGCCCTGAGCGTCCTGCCCGAAGACCCGCGCGTCATCACGCGGTTGCAATACAAATCCCGCACGGCGTTTTCCGACAACCTGCAATCGCACATTTTCACGGTGGATTTGGAGACCAAACAACTCCGGCAAATCACAACCGGCCTGTATTACGAACATTCGATCAACTGGTCGCCCAAAGGCGATGAAATCGTTTTCGTCAGCAACCATGAACCTGATCCCGACCGCGTCAACAATTCGGATTTGTTCACCGTCAACGTCAATAACTTCGCGATTCGGCAACTGACGAAAACCAAGGGCTGTGAATGGCAGCCGGCTTTTTCGCCGGACGGCAGCAAGATTGCTTATCTAGGCACAAAACGCGTGGTGACGACGATTGATAGCGTGGCAGAAGATGCACACGTTTATGATATTCCGGCGCAAGGAGGAGAGAGCCGTGAATTGAATCACGCCCACCGTGGACGTGCTTACGGTGTCAAGTGGCCACTTGGTAATAATGGTGTTTTATTCACAGCCGCTGAGATTGGTTCAATACTGATTTACCGTCCAACTCCTGAGGGGTGGGGAGCGACGATCAATGATCCCACTGAAGTACAAATCACGAGTTTCTCATCGGCGTCCAATGGCAAAATTGTAATGACACTAAATTCTCCTCAGCATCCCTCCGAAGTTTATCTGCATAATGGGCCGATCAGTGGTGGCATTGCTGTTGCCGGCCTGTCTAAACCTCTGACCTCTCATAACGCAACCTTGTTAGCCGAGGTCGAATTTAGCACTCCTCAGGGGTTCAAATTTAACAGTGAAAGCTTCGAGATACAGGCGTGGTTTTATCCCCCCTTAAATCTCAACAAAAATAAAAAGTATCCGGTCATTCTTAACATTCACGGCGGCCCGCACGGAATGCACGGCTACAGTTTCAACGCCAATGCGCAGGCGCTGGCCGCGCAAGGCTACGCCGTGCTGCTGATCAATCCGCGCGGTTCGTCCGGCTACGGGCAGAAGTTTGCGGACGGCTGCATCAACGATTGGGGCGGCGGCGATTACCGCGACTTGATGAAGGGCGTGGATGTCGCGCTGGAAAAATTCCCGTTCCTGGATAAAGACCGGATGGGCGTGATGGGCGGCAGTTATGGCGGCTATATGGCCAACTGGATCGTCACGCAGACCGACCGGTTCAAGGCGGCGGTGGCTTCGGCCAGCTTGTCGAACTTGATCAGCTTTTATTCAACGTCGTTGTATCAGGATTTGATTCACGCAGAATTCAGCGGCCCTGCTGGCAATATGCCCTGGGACAATTACGATCTGCTGTGGGAGCGGTCGCCGCTCAAACACATCAAGAAAGCGAAGACACCGCTGCTTTTGCTGCACGGCGAGCAGGACAATGATGTTCACATTACCCAGGCTGAAGAAATGTACACCGCGCTGCGAATGCGCGGCGTGGATTCGGTTCTGGTGCGCTACCCGCGCGAAGGCCACGGCTTCCGCGAACCGCGCCACCGCGAAGATTCGCTGGCGCGGACAATTCAGTGGTTTGATCGTCACCTGAAGAAGTAGAATCCCGCCCGGCTGACTTATGCAGGCATTCGCCCCAAAACCAAAAATCGAAGAAAAGCTGGCGTCGGACGCTGAACCCGCTGCGCAAATTTCGCTGCGTGCCGTCGCGGGTCTGGAAGTCGCGTCGGTCGTCGCGTCGGTCTTCCTCACCCTTTGGCTGATCATTCCGCTGCAACCGCAACAGCGTTGGCTGACGGCGATTCCCGGATTACTGGCGCTGGCGCTGGTGGTCAATTCGCATCGGGTGCGCGGCGAACGATTCAGCGAAATTGGGTTTTCGCGGCGGCATTTTGTGCGCGCCATTCGGCTGGTAGCGCTGCCGACGCTGCTGGCTTGTGCCATTTTGGGGGCGATTGGATACGCCACCGCTTCGTTTCACCGAACTTCGCATTTCTGGTCCAGCCTGCTGGTTCTGCCGGTCTGGGCCGTGACACAACAGTATGTGCTGCAAGCATTTATCTATCGGCGGATGAGGACTGTCTGTTCCAGCAATTTCGCCGCGCCGGACGAGCAACGGCGGCAAGCAAATCTGGCGATTTTGGCAACGGCGGTAATTTTTGCGTTAACGCATGCGCCAAACCTGGCGCTGATGCTGTTGACGCTGGTGGGAGCCTTGCTCTGGTGCTGGGTGTACGAACGCGCGCCGAACCTGTGGGCGCTGGGTTTGTCGCACGCCGTGATCAGTTTGATGCTGATGACTTCGCTGCCGCCGTGGCTGCTGCCGAGCATGAGCGTGGGTTACAAACATTTCCTTTACCAAAAGTTTTGAGCGTGGCTATGGCTGATAACTTCATCGAACGGCGCAAAACGAACTGGAAACGGCTGGAAGAATTAATTGACCAGGTGCGCAGCGTGCGCGGCCTGCGGCGGTTGAGCCGTGAAGAAGTGCGCGAATTCGGGCGCAGTTACCGGCGGGCGGCTTCCGATCTGGCCATCGCGCGCGTGGAGTCGCGCGATCAGCGGCTGGTCAATTACCTGAACAATCTGGTCATCCGGGCGCATGGAATGGTGTACCGCGCTGAATCCAGGGGCGTGCGTTCGATCTTCGATTTTTACTGGCACGAATTTCCGGCCATCTTTCGCCGCACGTTTCGGTACACGCTGGCGACCTTTTTGATTTTCATCGGGATTGCGATGGTTTCCTTCATCGCCACCTGGCGCAATGACGATTTTGCGGACTTCGCCTACTTGTCACAGTCAACAGTGCAGCAAATCAAAAAGCACCAGCGCTGGTGGGAAAGCCTGAACGATGCTGCGCCGATTGGAGCCGCCCGCATTATGGCCAACAACATCGGCGTCAGTTTGAAGGTCTTCGCCTTCAGCATTGTGCCCGTTATCGGCACGGTGGATGCGCTGATGCCGTCGGCGCTACAGTTTGGCTCAATCAATGCGCTGGTCATCAAATATGGGATGACGCGCACGCTGTGGTCATTTGTCGCAGGACATGGCGTGCTGGAATTTATGGCGATTTTTATTGCCGGCGGCGCGGGGTTGATGATCGGCCTGGCATTGCTGTTTCCCGGAGAACGGACGCGCCGGGAAGCGCTGGTTGAAAGCGGAAGAACGGCCATCCAATTACTGGCCGGATGTATTCCCCTGCTGGTGATCGCCGGCGCCATCGAAGGATTCATCTCCCCGCTGCCGATTCAGGGGAGTTACAAGATTGCGGTTTCGGCGGCGACGGCGGTCATGTTGGCAGCATACCTGCTGAAACCGGCGCGCGCGGACAATTAGGCGGCTCGGCTGGACGTGCGGCAAGAGACCTGTGCTATTATCCCGGCGCGATTTCCAAGAGCGCAAAATCCTTGATCGAGGTTACGGAAAATGATTGATCGAACGAACGACACACCAAAAACTTATCTGACGATCCTGACCAAAAACAGCATCTTCTCTTTTCTGGGCCTGGTGCGCGCGGAAATGGTTGATTCCGATGGCAAAGGCAAACCCTTCACCGCCGTGGTCAAACTTGACCCGCGTGAAGGCGAGCCGGTCCTGAAAGAGTTTCAGACCAGTGGCGAAGCCCGGCGCAATTATGAAGACGCCATCACCACCAGCATTGATCGCGGCTGGAGCGTGGTCTATCGCGGCTTGCCATTGAAAGGTTAGCTGCCAAATCACGAAGGGCGGGGAAAACCCGCCCTTGCCTCGTCTAATTTCCTCATCCGACTCTGATTCTTCCTACTTTGCCACCACCGCCCGATGGTCAAGCGCATCGCTGACAATGCGCGCGGCGGTTTCACTGATAAATGCCCGCCAGACTTTCCGGTCTTCCTCATGCGCGCCGCTCAACAGTAATAGGCGTCTCAGGATTTCCGTCGTTACAGCCACCAGAAAAGCGCCCTGCCCGGCCTGCTGGCGCAAATGTTCGTTGTCCCGAATGGCGCGGTCGCGCTCTTCATCCTGTTCAAATCGGGGAATCTCCTTATCCAACAATTCAAAGGCGACGACAGCGGGTTTCTGTTGTTTGCTGTCGGCCAATGCCGACAACCGCTCACGCAGTTCAGCGGTCAGGGGAACTTCGATCAATGGCGAGGCGAGCGTGACGGATTGTAGTGATTGCCTATGGCGCAGCACTCGTCCGGCAACAAACAAAACCATCAGCCAATAAGCAATAAACATTCCGCCGACCACGCCCAGATCGGTCAGCGTAAAGCGTTCTTTACCGCTCAGGTAAAAGTAGGTCACCGGAATCAGCGTCGGCACCGCAACCAGCAGGAAGCGATACCAATTCCAGCGCGGTTTACTGCCTGAAGATTTGCGCTCTGAAGAACCATCATTCTCTTTCATCATCTTTCCCCTTTTCGCGATGCGTGAACCATTGAACTTGCCGCATTATAACGCAATCCTTGCAGTCGCAAAGTCTCTGCGCCATCATCCGGCATAGAGACTTTGAGAAACGAGAGGGTGAATTAATGGCTCAAAATACAAATCACCAGTTGCTGGTGGGGATCAACTATCCCTGGATTGATTACGGCTGGGATTTCGGCGATCCGCCAGCGGCCTGGGTCAACGCGCAATATCTGCCCGCCTGGCGCGAACAGAAGCGGAAGCGACTGGTCGAAGATTTCACAAGATTTGCCGATCACGGTTTGTTCGCCGTGCGCTGGTTCATTTTGCCAGACGGAACCAATTACGGCACAGGCAAGGAAGCCCCGCAAAAAAAGGGCGGAAAGTGGACATTCGATCCGTTGCCGCCACAGCACGAATTTCACCAGCGGTTGGTCGAAGATTTCGAGTTCGCGCTGGAAACCTGTGAAAAACTGCGTCTGCAATTTGTGCCATCGCTGATTGATTTCCACTGGTGTTATTACGGCACGGTTGCCGACGCCGCATCAAACATCGTCAAAGGCGGCCGCGCCGACATCATCAACGATCCCGCCAAACGCGAGGCATTTTTCGACGCCGTGCTTGAGCCTTTATTGGAAGCATCGCTGCGCCATCCACAGACAATTTACGCCTGGGAGTTGATCAACGAACCGGAATGGGTTACGGCGGAGAAACCACTGATCAAATACCGCCCCGAAGAAAACAAAACGGTTCCGAAAGAACACATGCTTGAGTTCATTCGCGAAGGCATCGGGCGCATCAACGGCAAGCGGCATTCAAACGGTCAACGGGCAGACAGCCAGCAAGCCTTTCGGTCAACGGTTGGCTTTGCTCATTACGATACGCTGTTTGACTGGGATTCGGCGGCGCTGGGCATCACGCTGCACCAGTTTCATTTTTACGCGCAAAATGATGGCAAACTGCCGCCACACATTTTTTCCGCCGAATACCCATGCTTCATTGGCGAATTCGCGACAGCGGTGCAAAAGGACTGGACTGATCTGAAGAAGAAAAAAGTCAGCCAGACGGTTCCGAACCGCTTGAAGTGGATCGAAGAAAAAGGCTATCCGGCGGCGTTTCTGTGGTCGGCTCAGGCAGTGGACGTCGCGACAAAATGGACGCAGAGCGAGATTAACGACACGGTGGCGTATATTCAGTCATCGCGCGGCGAACCGGGCGACGATGCTGCCTGAACAATTCCCGCGCGGCGAAAATGGCGTGAACTTACTCCAAATCCAACGAGCGAATCGAAATGCCAAAACTAATTGTTGGTCAGTCCGTCAAACGCAAAGAAGGCTTCGATAAAGTTACCGGTCGGGCCCGGTATGTTGACGATCTAGTTTTTCCCGAAATGCTTTATGGTGCGACGGTGCGCTCTCCGGTTGTGCGTGGGCGGATTCGCGGCATTTCGTTTGGCGAAAATATTCCCTGGGAAGAATTCACCATCGTCACGGCCAAAGACATTCCCGGTGCAAATTGTGTGGCGCTGATTTTGGAAGATCAGCCTTATCTCGCCGAAGAATTCGTCAATCATCCCGAAGAGCCGATTCTGCTGCTGGCGCATCCTGACAAATACCTGCTCGAAGAAGCGCGCCGCTCGGTAAAGCTGGACATCGAATCACTTCCCGCCATCTTCAGCATTGAAGATTCCCTAAACCAAACCGAAATCATCTGGGGCCAGGATAACGTCTTCAAAAAGTTCCTGATTGATAAAGGAAACGTGGATGAAGTTTGGGCCCAGGCGGATTTCATCGTCGAAGGCGAATACGAGACGGGCGCACAGGAACAGCTTTACATCGAAACCAACGGAATGATCGCCGTCGCCAATCCGCAGGAAGGAGTGACCGTCTGGGGTTCGATGCAATGCCCGTATTACGTTCACAAAGCTTTATTGAAACTGTTCGCTTTGCCGCCCGACAAGACGCGCGTGATTCAAACCGTCACCGGCGGCGGCTTCGGCGGCAAGGAAGAATATCCTTCGATGATTGCCGGGCACGCGGCGCTGCTGGCCTGGAAAGCGGGCAAACCGGTCAAGATGATTTATGACCGCGCCGAAGACATGGCCGCGACAACCAAACGCCATCCATCACGCACGCGCCATCGCACGGCGGTCAGCAAAGACGGCAAGCTGCTGGCGATGGAGATTGATTTCGTGATTGATGGCGGCGCCTATGCAACGTTGTCTTCGGTGGTGTTGTCGCGCGGGACGATTCACGCCGCCGGGCCATACAACTGCCCAAATGTGCGTGTTCGCAGCAAAGCCGTGGCAACAAATCACCCGCCGCACGGGGCATTTCGCGGCTTTGGCGCGCCGCAGAGCATTTTTGCGCTGGAACGGCATTTGAACAAGATCGCCCGCACGATCGGTTTGACGCCCGAAGAATTCCGCCGCCGCAACTTCCTGCACGAAGGTCAGATGACCGCCACCAGCCAGGTCATTCACGAAAAGATTGATCTCGACGGGCTGCTGACGCGCGCGCTGGACTTGAGCGATTACCGCGCGAAAAAAGCGCGCTTTGCCGAATCCAACGCCGCAAATAAGACAGAAAAGAAGGGCATCGGCTTCGCCACGTTTATGCACGGCGCGGGCTTCACCGGTTCCGGCGAAGTCTATTTGTCGTCAATTGTCGGGATCGAAGCCACCGCGACAGGCGGCGTACGAGTGCTGACGGCGAACACCGAAATCGGGCAAGGCACAAATACGATCTTTTCGCAGATTGCGGCGGACGCGCTGGGAATTGATTTTGAAATGATCGAAATCGCGCAGCCCGACACCGGGAACGTTCCGAACTCCGGTCCGACCGTCGCTTCGCGTACCACAATGATCGTCGGCAAGCTGGTCGAATCCGCCGCCATTGGCTTGAAACAAACCTTGCTCGCCAGCGGCTTGCTAAAAGAAGGTTACAGCCCGGCGGAATTTTCGGCGGCGTGTCAAAGCTATCTTGCTCAGCACGGCGCGCTGAAATCCTTCAGCAAATACGATCCGCCGCCGGGCGTGTTTTGGGACGACGAAAAGTATCAAGGCGAAGCTTATGGAACCTATGCCTGGGCGGTGTACGTGGCCGAAGTCACGGTTGACCTGGTGACGTACGAAGCGCGCGTTGACGATTTCGTCGCCCTGCAGGAAGTCGGCAAAGTCATCCATCCGGTGCTGGCCGCCGGACAGATCGAAGGCGGCGTCGCCCAGGCCATCGGCTTCGCACTGTATGAAAACGTCGTCTGGCAAAACGGGCGAATGATCAACAATCAAATGACCAATTACATTATGCCGACTTCGGCGGACCTGCCGCCGATCCGGGTTTATTTTGAAGAGCAGCCTTACGCCTACGGCCCCAGCGGCGCAAAAGGCATTGGCGAACTGCCGATGGACGGCCCGGCTCCGGCAATTCTGAACGCCATCGAAGACGCCATCGGCGCGGACGTGAACCAGATTCCGCTGTTGCCCGAAACCTTGATGAAAGCGATGACGGCAGGAGGCGCAAATGGTTGAAAAAGTTGCGCTGAGTTTCGTCGTCAACGGCCAGCAGCAGACAGTTCATGCCTGGCCGATGGCGCGCTTGCTGGACGTGCTGCGCGAAGAACTGCACCTGACCGGCACCAAAGAAGGCTGTGGCGAAGGCGAATGCGGCGCTTGCTCGGTTTTCATTGATGGCGAACTGGTCAACAGTTGTCTGGTTCCCGCCGCGCAAACCGCCGGAGCCAAGATCACGACAATTGAAGGCATTTCACTGGGGGCTGACGGCGAAAATTTGAACGCCGTGCAGCAAGCCTTTATCGAATGCGGCGGCGCGCAATGCGGCATCTGCACGCCGGGAATGATTCTGGCGGCAGTCAGTCTGCTGGAACGAAATCCGCAGCCGACAGACGCAGACATTCGCAACGGACTGGCCGGCAATCTGTGCCGTTGCACGGGCTATATGAAGATTTTTGATTCGGTGGTGAAAGCGTGTCAGCCATAGACTTGAACACAATCAGGAACAAGGTTGTCGAGGCATTTGACGGAACCCCTCGCCCAAATCTGGACTCAATCAATCCGCTGGGGTGTTGTAACGAACACCAACAGGATTTTGATTGGTATCGCCATCACAGTTGGATTGAATTTAAAGAAGAGTTGCCGAACGGTTTATTTGATCCGTTTGAGTTCAATTCGCTTCACCCGTTGGCATATCACTACTTTGTCCCTGGGATTTTGTTGGCGATACTGGAATCAATCGAGGCTGATGAAGATCAGCGTTGGCCACTGGATTGGATTGGACGGTTGACTCCATTGAAAAGCAGCACAAAGCAATTTATCCAAACTTATTTGCCACAGTTCACAGCTGATCAGAGAAAAGCAGTTGCTGACTTCCTGGTGACAATCAATGATTGGCTTATGAAAACACAGGGCTGGCCTGACACCGATATTGACATGGCAATAAATCAAGTCTGGCTAACCGTCGAAGCTTGCTGAGTATTTACGATGCGCACATATCTTCCTGATTACGAAATGAAAACTCCGGCGAGCCTGGACGACGCCTTGCGGCTACTGGGCGGCGATCCGGGCATCTGGCGTCCATTTGCCGGCGGAACCGACCTGATGGTTTTGCTGGAAGCGAACAAGCTGGGGCACAGACGATTCGTTAGTTTGTGGAACTTGCCGGAGTTGCGCGGGATTGACGTGGTTGATAATGCCGTCACGCTTGGTGCGATGACGACCTACACGCAGATTCAACAGCACGCGACCTTGCGCGAAGAGTTCCCAATGCTCTGCGAAGCGGCAAGTTGGACGGGCGCGGTGGCGATTCAAAATCGCGGCACGCTGGGCGGCAACATCGCCAACGCTTCTCCGGCGGCGGATTCGCTTCCGGCCTTGCTGGTTTACGAAGCCGAAGTGGAGTTGATTTCGGCTACTGGCACGCGGCGCGTCGCCTATCGAGATTTTCACACCGGCTACAAAACAACGGTGATGCGCGAAGATGAATTGATCAGGGCGATTCACTTGCCGCGCGCGACGGCGGGCTGGCGGCAACATTCACGAAAAGTTGGCACGCGCAAAGCGCAGGCCATTTCGAAAGTCTGTCTCGCCGCGATGGCGCAGGTTGATGGCAGCACAATCAACGATATTCGCCTGGCTTACGGCAGCGTCGCTCCGATGCCGGTCAGAGTTTGGAAAACAGAAGCCGCGCTGAAAGGTCAAACGATTGATTCGGCGCTGATCAAGGCCGCGCGCGCGGAATTGTTGAACGAACTGAAGCCGATTGACGACGTGCGCTCAACGGCGGATTATCGTTTGCAAGTCGCGGCGAACTTACTGGAAGAATTTCTTCTCAAACTGAAATGACGAGATGAACGAAAGTAACGAAGCACCAATGACGAGCATTTCAAAGGCGCGCAGTATTGAAGAGATCGCGGATTACTGGAATACGCACAGCTTGGACGATCACTGGGAAGAAACCCATGAAGTCGAGTTTGAGGTTACGGTTATTCGCAAACGTGGAGTCGCGCCTGATGTTTCGCTAACGGAGGTAAAAGTATGAGCACAATCAGTCTTAACAATTACGTTGGCGGCGAACTGACCATGTTCAGCGCCTCGCAATTCACGCCGGTCTACAACCCCTCGCGCGGCGAACTGATCGCCCAGGCGCCGGACAGCGACGCGCACGAAGTTGATCGGGCGGTGCAGGTCGCCAAAAAAGCGCTTCCCGATTGGGCGGACACGCCCGTCGTTGAACGCGCGCGGGTGATGTTCCGCTTTGCGCATCTGCTGGAAGAGAATTTCGAAGAGCTGGCGCGGCTGGTGACGCGCGAACACGGAAAGACGCACGAGGAAGCCAAGGGCGACATCCGGCGCGGCATTGAAATGGTCGAACTGGCCTGCCACGCGCCGACGCTGCTGATGGGTCAGGCGCTGGATCAAGTGGCGCGCGGAATTGACGGGCGAGTTGAACGCCATCCGGTGGGCGTATGCGTCGGCATTACGCCGTTCAACTTTCCGGCGATGGTTCCGCTGTGGATGTTTCCGGTCGCCATCGCCTGCGGCAACACGTTCATCCTGAAGCCTTCGCCGAAAGTGCCGTTGACCCCGCTGCGGCTGGCGGAACTGCTGACCGAAGCGGGTTTGCCAAAAGGCGTTTTCAACGTCGTGCTGGGCGGAAATCAAACGGTGGACGCGCTGCTGACGCATCCGGATGTGGCGGCAATCAGCTTTGTCGGTTCGACGACGGTCGCCAAATACATTTACGAAACCGGAACCGCGCACGGCAAACGGGTTCAGGCGGCGGGCGGCGCGAAAAATTACATGCTGGTGATGCCGGACGCGGATTTCGACGCGGCGACGAATCAGATTATGGGTGCGGCGTTCGGATGCAGCGGCCAGCGTTGCATGGCGGGCAGCATTGCGGTGGCCGTGGGCAAGGCGGGCGATCCACTGCTGGAACGGCTGCACGATTCCGCCACCAAAATGAAGGTTGGGCCAACGGACGGAAATTCAGCGGTGGATATGGGGCCGGTAATTGATGCGGCGGCGCGCGACCGCATTCTCAGCTACATTGATTTGGGCGTGAAGGAAGGCGCGAAACTGAACACTGATGGGCGCGGCATTCAGCCGACTGACGGTGCGGAAGGTTTCTTCGTTGGGCCAACCATCTTCGATCAGGTTGCGCCGCAAATGCAGATTGCGCGGGACGAAATTTTCGGCCCGGTGCTGTCCGTAATGCGAATGGAAGATTTGAGCGAAGCAATTGCGCAGGCGAATCAGTCCCAGTATGGAAACGGCGCCGTCATTTTCACGCGCGACGGCGGCGCGGCGAGAACCTTCGCCCGTTACGCCAATTGCGGAATGATCGGCGTCAACGTCGGGGTGCCCGCGCCAATGGCGATTTTCCCATTCACGGGCTGGAACCAATCCTTCTTTGGCGATCTGCACATTCAGGGCACGGAAGGGTTTCACTTTTACACGCACAACAAAGTCGTGCTCAGCCGCTGGCCAAGTCCGGAAGACCCTGGCAAGCGAGTGCTGGGCTGGTAACGCGGTACGCGAGCGTGAGCGAGCGCCGGGGCAGCGATTGGCGCTCGCTCACGCTCGCGTACCGCATTAGTTCTGCTGATGAAAATAATTCCACTTGGAACAAGTTCTGGAAAACCCACATTGCGGCGCAACGTCAGCGGGCTGGCCGTGGTCGGCGAAGGCGAATGGTGGCTGTTTGATTGCGGCGAAGGCACGCAGATGCAGATTACCCGCGCCGGACTTTCGCCGCAAAAGCTCGTCGGCATTTTCATCTCACACCTGCACGGCGATCATTTCAACGGGTTGCCGGGATTGCTGTCTTCGATGGCGCTCGACAACCGCGAAAAGGAATTGACGCTGGTCGGGCCGGTTGGAATCCGTGATTACCTGGATCTGCTGGCCAGCCTGAAAATCTGCTATGTCGGCTATCCACTCAACTTAATTGAGTTCAACGAAAAGTCCTTTGCCGATAAACCACAGGCGCTGGTTTACGAATCGCCACGACTGACTGTCGTGACGCGCTCGCTGGATCACCGCGTCTTTGCGCTTGGGTTCCGGCTGGAAGAGAAAATCAGGCCGGGCCGGTTCAATCTGGAACGGGCGCGCGAGTTGGGCATTCCGGCCGGCCCGCTGTATTCGCAACTACAATCCGGCAAAGCGGTGACCTTGGCGGATGGCCGCGTAATTCCCCCTTCCGAAGTGTTGGGCGAACCGCGTCCGGGAAAGATCGTCAGTTATTGTCTGGACACGCGGCCTTGCGTGAATGCCGTGAAGCTGGCGGAAAACGCCGACTGGCTGATTCACGAAGCGACCTTCACCGAAGATCATATTGAAGAATCGCATCACTTCGGGCATTCGACCGCCGTGCAGGCGGCGGAAGTCGCCGCCGAAGCGCGGGCCAGGCGATTGCTCATCACACATTTTAGCTCCCGATATACCGATGTGCGCCAATTGATTGACGAAGCGCGCGCGATTTTCCCGGACACATACGCGGCAGAGGATTTGGCCGAGTTCGAGGTGTAGTTTTCGCGGTTCGCCATCACTGTACTTATTTTCCCGGATGTGGCTATAATCCCGCCCGTTGAACCGCTACACGGCAGCCCTGCCGTAGACACACGCAAAAGCAGTATCGCGTAAAAGCATCGTTTGCCCCGGGCCAACGCGGGAATCACTGCTTTCCGACTGGTTAGCCCTTCCCAGTGCGGTTTCCGTCGCAAGGCGGTTTTTGGTTTCTGACAGGTGCTTGGAGATGGAACCAGACCGTTTCTCGATGCAAAAACAATCGCCGGCCGAAAAAATTAAAGCCGCGCGAATTTGTGTTCCCGGCTTCGATCTGCCGGCCTGAGTGCCGGCAATTTCCACTCTCTTTTTGAGGTGCCAAGTGACAAAAGTCCTGATCGTAGATGATCTTGAAGGCGTGCGCCGGATGCTCATCTACGCGCTCGAAGATGATTACACGCTGTGCCAGGCCGCCAATGGTCTGGAGGCAATTGAGCGGGCTCAAATCGAGCATCCGGACATTATTGTCATGGATTTGGATATGCCGGTGATGGACGGCGTCGAAGCAACCCGCCACATCAAAGCCAATCCCCTGCTGTCCGGCACCAAGGTCCTGGCCGTCAGCGGTCAGCACAACAGCGAAAAATCCCGTCTGATTCAGGATGCCGCCGACGCCTTCATCGAAAAGCCCTTCGAGGTTTCCGATCTGGTCGAAGCCGTCCGCCGCCTCGCCCTCAAATAAAGTTTCCCTGCCATTCATTGCGGCTTTGCTTGACAGAGAAGTCTGTTTCGGGCGAATAACCGGGCATGGATAAATTTCGAATTGTTGGAGGGAATGCCCTGCGCGGCAGTGTTGCGATCAGCGGGGCGAAAAATTCGGCGCTGCCCTGTCTGGCGGCTTCGCTGCTGACGCCGGAAACGGTGACACTCAAAAACGTGCCGTATGTGCGCGATCTGATCACGATGCGCCGGTTGCTGGAAGATTTGGGCGCGACGGTGCTGGTTCCCGAACTTCGCACGCATCGCATCAATGCCGGGACGGTTGAAAATTACGAAGCGCCGTATGAACTGGTCAAAACCATGCGGGCTTCGGTGCTGGTGCTGGGGCCCTTGGTGGCGCGCTTTGGCGAAGCCAGAGTCAGCCTGCCAGGCGGTTGCGCCATCGGCCAGCGGCCGATTGATCTGCATTTGATGGCACTGGAAAAACTGGGGGCGACGGTCGAAGTGCGCAACGGCGCCATCGAGGCCAAAGCGGCGAAGCTTCGCGGCGCGGACATCACTTTTGAAACCGTCACCGTCACCGGCACGGAAAACGTGATGATGGCGGCGGCACTCGCCGAAGGCGAGACGCGGATTTTCAATGCCGCTTGCGAGCCGGAAATTACAGATCTCGCCGATCTGTTGACGCAAATGGGCGCAAAGATCGAAGGCACGGGCACGCCAATTTTGAAGATCACAGGCGTTCAAAAACTGCAGGGGGCGGAACACTCGATCATTCCCGACCGCATCGAAACCGGCACGTTTATTGTCGCTGCCGCCATCACACGGGGCGAGATGGAAATCACCAACTGCGATCCCAGCCATTTGGTGGCAGTGATTGACAAACTGCGCAGCGCAGGCGTCCGAATCGAACAACTCAATGCCACGACCTTGCGCGTGACCGGCGACGGCAAGCTGACGGCGAAAGACGTGACAACGGCGGTTCATCCTGGATTCCCGACCGACATGCAGGCGCAGTACATGACATTGATGACTCAGGCGGAAGGGGATGCGCTGGTCACCGAAACAATTTTCGAGAATCGGTTCATGCACGCCAGCGAATTGCAGCGCCTGGGTGCGCGCATCCGGGTTCGCGGACAATCGGCTTCGGTTCATGGCCCGACACCACTGATGGGCGCGCAGTTGATCGCGTCGGATCTGAGAGCCTCCGCCTCCCTGGTGCTGGCCGGACTCGCGGCGGAAGGTGAAACCTGGATTGACCGTGTCTATCACATTGATCGCGGCTACGAGAAGATCGAAGAGAAGCTGCGCGCGGTCGGCGCGGAGATTGAACGAGTAAAATCGTAAGCCGGCTTTCCAAAAGAGTCATTAACGCTCCTGAGAGCCGTGACCGAGTCAAGCCGTTTTTTGCTTGCGAGGTTGCGCGGCGTAAGGCTATAGTCTGTTGCGTTTCTCGCGTAAGTTTAGTCTTTTCAGTTTCCAGTCATCCCGTTTTAAAAAGTTCAGCAAGAGGAGTTTGAAGATGCGCGTACGGTTCAATCTCAGCATTCGCACCATTGTTTTTGCGGTCTTAACGATTTTTGTCATTGGCTTGTGTGCCGCTTTTGTTTCAGAGCACCTGTTGAATCGAACTTCCGCCGCGACCGCAAATTCGAGCGTCGCCGTGGTCAGCGTCAATGCAGCAAGTTTCGCGGGGCCGTTGGCGCCGGGAGCGATTGCCGCCGCCTTCGGAGCCGATTTATGCACACGGCTGGAATCCGCTCAAGTTGTGCCGCTCCCGACCAATCTGGCGGGCACGACGGTCCGTGTCACAGATAGCCGCAACGTCCAGCACAATGCACAACTCTTCTTCGTCTCGCCGGGACAAGTCAATTACCTGATACCCGAACAAGCCGCGCTGGGCACGGCGCAAATCACCATCACGAATGCCGGCGGAATCGTTTCGCGCGGCGACCTGCAATTGGTGGCCACTTCGCCAGCGATCTTCACACTATCGTACAGCGGCCGCGGTTTGCCCGTCGCGTTGACGACTTACGATGGAATCTTTTACGACCGCGTGGTCAATCCCGATGGCTCGCCGCGCGCGGTGGACCCAGGCACGGATTGGAGGCCGAATTACCTGCTGCTGTTCGGCACCGGTTTGCGCAATGCCAAAAACCTGCGCGTGCGAATCGGCAGCACCGAAATTACGCCGCTTTATGTTGGCCCGCAGGGCGGTTTTGCCGGACTCGATCAAATCAATCTGGCGCTGTCCCCCAAACTGACCGGCGGCATGCACGACATCTCGCTCATTACCGATGGCGAAGCGGGCAACAACGTGCAGTTGTTGATGGCGGGCGCGCCTGATCAAACAAGGCCGGCGCCCTTTGTCGAACTGACTCAACTGGAAGTGCAAACCGTCATTGCCCAGGCTGTCACCAAGGCGCAGCAACTTGGCGTGCGCGCAACCGTCGGCGTGGTCAGCCGGGAAGGCGATCTCCTCGGCGTCTTCAAAATGACTGGGGCACGCACGGATGTAAAACTTGGCGTCACGGATCTGCTGACAGGACAGGCGCGAAAATCTCCAGATCCTGATGGATTGGAGCAGATGTCCATCCCGATTGTTGATGGCAGCGGTCAATGCGTTGTTTCACAATTCAACCCGTTGCGCAGACTGTTTTGTGACGGCCCAGCGCTGGCGGCGCTCTCAAAAGCCGGCACCGCCGCGTATTTCAGCACGCTGGGCAATGCGTTTACGACCCGCAGCGCAAGCTTCATCATCCAGGAACATCTTCCGCCGTTGATTGATTTTACGCCGGCCGGTCCGCTCTTCGGCGTGCAATTTTCCCAACTGCCCTGCTCGGACGTGCGCTTCTTCGGACGTTTTCTGCCCTTTGGTCTGGCAGGAGATCCGGGAGGAGTGCCGCTGTACAAAGGACGCTCGGCCGTGGGAGGAGTCGGCATTGAGGTTGATGGATTCTACTCGATAGATATTGACCCTTCGGATCAGGACCAATCGGTGGAGGAGATCATCGCCGTCGCTGCAACTCAGGGATTTGAAGCTCCGGACGATATTCGCGGCGATAAAATCCTGGTGGACGGCATGCAGTTGCCTTTCGTCAACGCCCCACAAACAGGAGTTCAGGCGGCGGCTTACAACACCCTGCCAGGAACAGCGCTTCTGGCTCCACAGGGCACGCCTGCCTCTCTGTTCACGCCGCTCACGCTTGGCGGTATTCCGGGCCGCGTGGATGCGCGATTCTACCCCTTCCGCGCCAGCGCTTCGACCAGCACCAACCGGCTGACGGCGGACGACGTCAATCGAATTATTACGCAAGCAGCTCAGCAGGCATACCGGACGCGCGCGGCCATTCGCCGGCCACTCAATTCGCCGGCGGAGGTCAATATCTCGGTGGTGGATACCAGCGGCGCGGTGCTGGGATTGTTTTCGACCTTTGACGCGCCGATTTTCGGCTTCGATGTTTGCGTGCAAAAGGCGCGCACTTCAGCCCTTTTCAGCAGCGCAAATGCCGGCGCACAGTTGCGCAGTCTGGGCCCTGATATTGCCAAGTTCGCTGACGCCGCGGCTGCCGACGGCATCCGGCTTGATGGCTCAATTGCCTTCAGCGATCGCGCCGGAGGCTTTCTAAGCCGTCCGTTTCTGCCGGATGGAATCAATGGCACGCCGAATGGCCCGTTCTCGAAACCGATTAACGTCTGGAGTCCGTTCAATGACGGTTTGCAAATTGCGCTCATTAAACGCACCTTGATGGGGATACTGAGCGGCACGATCAATCTTCACACCGGCTGTGTCCAGGGATTCCCCGGACAGGCATTTATGCCGAACATTGCCAATGGAACCCAAATCTTCGCTGGCAGCGTGCCGCTTTATAAAAACGGCGTGCTGGTTGGCGCCATCGGCATCAGCGGCGATGGCATTGATCAGGACGACATCATCGCATCATCTGGCAGTGTGGGCTTTGAAGCCCCCGAAGCAATCCGCGCCGATCAGTTCTTCGTGCGCGGCGTGCGGCTGCCTTACGTCAAATTCCCGCGTCATCCGAATCTGTAGAAAATGAAAAGAATCACCTTCATTCTCTTTCTCCTGAGCGCCGGCGTGATGTGGCGCGCTTATGATCTTCTGCCGGATGTGAGCGCGCAAAGAAACCGCACCGCCGCACCGTCGAAGTTCGCCAAGTTCACGCACAAATCCCACGCCGGGAATGTCAAAAGTCTGATTAGTAAAACCAAGACGGTTGACCTGAATTGTGCCTACTGTCACGGCACCGCGGCGAAAGACAAGCTCGGCAAGGATCAGCACGATGTCGAAAACATCGGCTATCCAAGCCACAAGGATGGTTTGAAGGAAGCCACAACGCATTCGGCTTGCACCGAATGCCACGCCTTTACCGGCTCGGCAATGCCTCGTGAGATGTGCAGCGTCTGCCACGAGAAGTTCACGATTGATCCGAAAGCGATGGCGACCAACATCCTGCGCTTTCCGAACCCGAATGGCGGCGGCGTATCGCAGTTTTACGATTACTTCTCCCATGGGGATCACGTCGGGTATTACAGCCAGTACGCGACCGACACGCCGCTCAAGGAACGGGTCAAATTCTTCGACGCCAAAGCCGCTGATCCGAAAGTCAACAAGGGGCTGGATAAAGACAAATTCGAGTGCGCCTCCTGTCACACCTCCAACACTGCGCCGGTCACCGTTGCCAAGGTGGAATTCGCCGCCGGCGTCAAGATGAGCGCGCCAGGCCACCCGGAATGCTTCATCTGCCACCTCGATCCGAAGATCGTCACGCCGCCCAAGCCTGACAAACCGAATCCGAAAAACACCTTCGCGACCAACTGCACGGGTTGCCATCAAAATACCGCAAAACCGCCCAAAGCGGGCCGTCCAGTCACCGGCTCTGAACTGACCGCCCTCTGGTTCGCGCGGCAGATCGTCAATACAGAACTGAACCCGCCCAAACAAGGCGTGAAATCGCCGCTGCCGTTCAGTCACAAGACGCACGACGACAATGTCGGCAAAACCGTCGCCGACTGCCTGACCTGCCACGCGACGGCGAAAACGGCGGCAACGCTGAAAGATTTCTATCTGGAAGACCGCAAGACAAAAGAAAAGCAGCCCACTGCGCTTGGCTGTGTGGATTGCCACAAAAAAGACGGGATGCAGACGAAGATCGAGGGCGCGGTAACGCTGGAAACCGCAAAGTGCAATTACTGTCATTCACTGGCGACGATCAGGGCTTTTGGCGCGAAAGGCGTTCCGCTGCCTCCGCCCAATCATTTTGGCAAGAAAGCGATTCAACCAGCGCCCGTGCCGGCAACGCCAGGGCCGGCTTCAACCACAACGCCTGCGGCGACACCGACCCAGCCGCCCAAGCCTGCACCTGCGCCAACTCCGACACCGGCAAAAACGGCGCCAACTGAAACCAAACCTCCGGCATCAACGCCAGCGTCAACGCCGCCACGGACCACTCCTCCCGCGGCAGCGCCAACCACGGCTGTTGTGGTGACTCCGCCCACACCATCGCCTGCCCCAACCCCTGCGCCGGCTCAACAGGCGGCAGCACCTACAGCTTCAGGCGGCGACAGCAAAACCGGCCCGGCGGGCATTGTGCGGTTGGGCGATCCGAAGGAAAGTCCGCACTGGGGACAGCATAACAAGTGGGGCGTGGTCGAAAATTTCAATCACGGAACTCACATCAAACCGAACTATTCGCAAAGCTGCCAGGATTGCCATCACACCAACAAGGACGCGCGAGTCGAGGCCGTCGCCAAGTGCATCACCTGCCACAAGGAAGCCGGCCATGCGGATACCACGAGCAAAGGCGGCGGAGTGAATGTGGAAGAGGCCTATCACGGCATTGCCGGAAGCGCGAATACAAAGAATAAGGCCGGCTGTATCGAATGCCACAAGACTTACATCGAGAAAAATCCGGACAGCAATGCGCCCGTCAAACCCTGCGCGGCCTGTCATACGGAAAAGCAGGCGCGGCTTGACCCGCGCAAGCTGAAACCAATTCGCGGCGAACGGGCCGGGAAAAACGAAATTGCCGTGCAGCTATGGATGCATGATTTCCGCTCCATCGCCCGACGCTAAACCGGTCACTCATCGCCTGGGGAAACAGGCTCGCAGTCAATAATTTACCCCTACAACATCATGTGGATGGAAAAGATAAAACTTACGTTGGCGCTCTGCGCTCTGCCCCTGAGTTTGGCGTTGCTTAATCCTTTCGCGGCGCGCGGGCAGCAAACCAAACCATCGCCTGCGCCTGCTGCGGCTACTCCGTCGCAATCATCCGCCCCTCCGAATTACGAAAAGTTTACCCACCAATCGCATACCGGCGTGGTCAAAGTGCCCGGCACGAACCAGGCGCACGATCTGAAATGCGATTCCTGCCACGATCAGCGCGACCTGATGAAAGAGTTGGTGCCAACGACCAGCCGTAACAAAGAGTTGAAACTGAAGTTTCCCGGTCACAAATCCTGCGTCGAATGTCACGTTCAGCAATTCACGGCCAAACCGCCGCAGACCTGCACCATCTGTCACGACACGAAACAGGGGCTGACCGCCCGCCCGCCGCAGCGTGATTTTGCGCAGCGCTATGATTTCAATGCATTCTTCGACGCCAAACAGCACGAAATGCATGTGACCTACAACCTGCCGACCGGGCAAAAGACCGATTGCAACTTCTGCCATATGCAGACGGCAAAACCCGCCGTGCTGAAAATCGCCTCGCATCCCGAATGCTACGTCTGCCATTCGCCAAACAGCGGCGATCAAAAAGCGGCGCAGAAGTCCGGCTGCGTGGTGTGCCACACACAGCAGCAATTGAATGCGCGCCCGTTCTCGGACAAGTATGTGAACCGGGCGTATGGCGCACTCTTCACGCATAAATCCCATGTCGGATACGTCAGCAACAACTGCGCCGTCTGCCACACGGTCAGCGGCGGCTATAATCAGAACTCGCCGACTTCATTGAGAACCAAGCAACACGTCACGCCTGATCAACGTGGTGGCAAGGGGTGCTTTAGTTGTCACGACGGCGGCCAGCATTTTGGCCGCACGGTTTTCAGCGGAGAACCGGGCAGTGCCGGCGGCGGGTCTTGTAACAAATGTCATACTCGCGAAGATGGCAAGGTCTTTGCCTCTTCGGGCCTGTAAACCTGAACTCTGATTCCGTACAGGGAGCGGTCGCGAATTGGTTGTCTCCAAGCACGTGCTTTACGAGATTACCAATTCGCGACCGCTCCCTGTGCTGCATCCATCCGGAGAATCCGTCATGAAAATCGCCGCGCTGCTTGTCATCGCCGCTGCATTGTCCTTCGCTACCCTGCGTCCAAGCGTCGCGCAAATCGAACCCGCCGACATCGTCTTCAAAAACGGCAATGTGTACACCGTCAACGAAGCGCAGCCGAAAGCCGAAGCCATCGCCGTCAAATATGGCCGCGTCGTTTTCGTCGGCTCGAACGCGGACGTGAAAAAGTACGAAGGCAAAAAAGTCACGAAAATTATTGACCTGAAAGGCGCGACTGTCGTGCCGGGGCTGACCGACGCGCACTACCACTTTTCCGGCGTGGGCTTTCGCGAACTGAATCTGAATCTGGAAGGCACAACCAGCCTGGAAGATTTTCTGGCCAGGGTCAAAGTTCGCGTGGACAAGGCCAAACCCGGCGAATGGGTGACGGGACGCGGCTGGATCGAAACCTTCTGGAAACCACAGGCTTTCCCGACGCGGTGGGATTTGGACAAAATCGCGCCGAACAATCCGGTCTATTTGTCACGCGCCGACGGCCACGGCGCAGTCGCCAATAGTGCGGCGCTGAAAATCGCCGGCGTTGATAAAACCACGCCAAGCCCGTTCGGCGGCGAAATCATGCAGGACAAGCAACGCGGCGAACCCAGCGGCATGCTGCTCGACCGCGCGCAGGGTCTGGTGACGCGCCACATTCCTTCCGCAAGCAAGGCCGACGCCGAACAGGCGTTGCTGCTCGCCGACAAACGCAGCCTCTCGCTCGGCTGGACGCAGGTCCATGACGCAGGCGTCGGCTGGGACCAGATCGAAATGGTCAAAAAGCTGTATGGCGAGCAGAAGCTGAAGATTCGCCTGTACGAAGCGATTCGCGGCCCCGGCGCGGACGCGCAGCGATTGCTGCGCGAAGGCGCGCAAGTCGGGCTTTACGATGGACGGCTGACGATACGCACGATCAAGGTCAGCATTGACGGCGCGCTCGGTTCCAAAGGGGCCGCGCTGTTGGAAAATTACGCCGACCACGACACCAACGGCTTTCTGACCTTCAAGGAAGAGCAGGTTGTGCCGATGCTCAAGGAAGCGCTCAGAAAGACCATCCAGGTTGAAGTTCACGCCATCGGCGACCGCGCCAACCGCTCCATTCTTGATTGGTACGAAACCGCCTACAACGAAACGCCGATGATTGAGCGCATGGATCGCAATCCGCCACGCTGGCGGATCGAACATGCGCAGATTCTCGATCCGGCGGATATTCCCCGTTTTGCCAGACTCGGCGTAATTCCTTCGATGCAGCCTTCACATGCCATTGGCGATCTGCACTTCGCGCCCAGCCGGTTGGGCGTAAAACGGCTGGCAGGCGCTTATGCCTGGCAAACGCTGATCAAATCCGGGGTGGTCATCGCTGGTGGTTCCGATGCGCCGGTTGAACGCGGCGAACCCATGATCGAGTTTTACGCCGCCGTCGCCCGCAAAGATCAAAAGGGCTTCACCGGCGAAGGCTGGCATCCGGAAGAAAAAGTCACCCGCGAACAGGCGCTGAAAATGTTCACGGCCTGGGCAGCGTACGCGGCATTTGAAGAAAAACAGCGCGGCTCGATTGAAGAAGGAAAATTGGCGGACCTGACCGTGTTGTCGGGAGACATTATGCAAATCCCCGAAGCCGAGATATTAAAAACGCGCTGTCTGATGACCGTCATCGGAGGCGAAGTCGTGTTTGATGCCGGCCCGCCGGCAAAGCGTTAATGACGGCGATACGTTTGTTTACCTTCCCTGTTCATTCAGTTTGAACGAATCCAGCAACACCCGCCCGGTGAGCAGGCACGGCGGGTCAGCGCAGGGCAGACGATGAAAGCGTACGGTGATGACTTCGGTTTTGGCACCGGTTGTGAAATTAACCTGTTCTGCTTTCCAATCGCGGCTGCCGTTTGGCAACGGAGCGCCACCGCCAAGGCGACTGGCGGTGGCAGCGTCAACAACTTCCACTGAAAGCATGCCCCAGCCCTGCAATTCTTCGATTTTCGCCGCATAGTTCAGTGAATAATTCGTTGACGGTTTGACGGGCAAGGTTTGCGTGACCAGCATCATCGGCACGTTCTCTTTTACGTCAAAGCCAGCACGCAAAGCCTGCTGACCGCCAAATGGTGATTTGCGGTCGAGCGAGATTTTCACTCCGCTGATTCGCGTAAGTTGCCAGGTCAGAAAAGGCTCCGGCGAATTCAATGCCAGTTGTTTTTCGAAACTCCCATTGGACAACAGCGAATTTTCATCGGGCGCGGGGCGGGTTGCCGCCGGCGTTGAAGACCAGACTTCATAAGCCGCGCCCATTTGCCGTGCCTCGAAAAAAGCTGCCGCGACCAGCCGAGCTTCGGCTTCGGTGCGGTTCGGCATCTCGCGCCAGATTGCCAGCGCGTCCGCGGGCAGGTTTCGCACAATCAGCAATTTGATTGTCTCTGCCCTGGATTCCCCGGTTGGCGCAATGGCCGTCACAATCGTCCGCGCATCTCCCTGGTAGGCGCTCCAGGCGTAATCGAACACCAGCGGCAAGGCCACGGACCGGCCCGCCATCGCTTCCCGAAAATGGGCAAACGCGGCTTCCCGCTCGCCCGCTCGCAACAGGTGATTGCCAAGCGCCCAGTGCGGATCAAAATGCTTTGGCGCCAATTTGACTGACTGCTCCAACGCCGCCTTTGCTTCATCGGGCCTGCCGGCTCGATCCAGTGCGCGGCTCAACGACATCCAGGCGCGAAAATCTTCCGGATTCAACTCCGTTGCCGTGCGCAGTTCGGCCAGCGCCGTCGCCAGTTTTTCGTCGCCCTGCTCATCACTGACCTCCGCCAGATAGACGCCACCACGCCCCAGATGTGTCAAGGGATCGCGTGCGCCATAACTTGCCGCCGCATCCACGCCTTTCAATCGCGCTTCCTGCGACAAATTCGGATTTCGCTGGACAAACATCAGTATGCTGTCGCCGATGGCCGCGCGGACAACAAACCACGAAACAGCGCCAAGCCCGGCAATCATGGCCAATAAAAACACGATGCGAAATGGTAACGGACGAAGAGGAATCGTAATCATGGCGACCGAGAGACTAACGAATCGAGGACGGCTGGGCAAGCTTCCCAGCCCATTCGTCACCTCATCCGTCAGTCTGCTGAAACTCAACAAAAGCTTAAAGTTAAAGAGATTGACAGTGTTCAAGGGCTTCGGCGATACTTCGTTCACCCAATCAGTAAAAGTCATTGTTAGTAGTTGAGATCAGAGTTCGCCTCGAAAGCCGGGGTTGGATCTTCGGCAAAGGTCGGTTGTCATGTTCAGGTGGAATTCTGATGAAATCTCCCTCGCTGCGGGCACCCGATAGTAATCGAGTTGGTTGAAGATCAAGTGAAACGCCTGTCAAAATCAATTAGCGCTCAATATCCCCTAGCTGAAAACTTCATCCAACTCAGGTCATACGCTGCGCCGCCGTCCAGTAAATGGCGGCGTTGATCGCGGCGTAAGTGAAAGGAAATTTTATGCTACGGAGAAGGTATCAATCATTGCTGCTCTTTTTGCCTGTCTGGCTGATTACGGCAGTTCCGGTCACGGCTCAACCCCCCGCTGCGCCACTGCCGGGACCGCCGGCTCAAACAGTACAAACCGGCAAACCGCTGGCCCAACCCTCCGGGTCGGAGGCAATCGAACGAACGGGAAGCCGGGATGCCGAACAGAGCTATCGTCTGGGGCCTGGCGATCTGGTGGATGTACGGGTTTTCGGACGGCCTGAATTGAGCGGGGAACGGCGCCTGGACAGTTTTGGCCGCATCCGCCTGCATTTCATCGAGGAATTCCAGGCCTCCTGTCTGACCGAAGCGCAACTGGCAATCGCCATTACCGAGAAGTACAGAAAGTATCTGCGCGATCCGCAAATTGACGTGCTGATCAAGGAATACCGCAGTCAGCCGGTCGCCATCATCGGCGCGGTCACGCAACCCGGACGATTCCAATTGCAGCGCCGCGTGCGGCTGCTGGAACTGATGACCTTCGCGGGCGGCCCCAGCAATCGCGCGGGCAGCAGCGTTCATGTCATTCACAGTTCCGACCACAGCTATTGCGCGGATGAGTCGAAACCCGGCCAGCCGGCGGATGCCGCTGAAGCGGGCGCAGGCGATGCGGCAATGCTGCTTTCTTCCATCAAAATGCGCGACCTGCTGGCCGGAAACCAGGACGCCAATCCATACATTCAACCGGGCGACATCATCAGCATTCCCGAAGCCGATCAGTTCTTTGTCACTGGCTCCGTCAACAAACCGGGCGCATACCCGATGATGAACCGAGTGACACTGACGCAGGCCGTTGCGCAGGCGGGCGGGATTACCGGAGACGGATCCAGAGGCAAGGTCCGGCTGATTCGTTCGGTTCCCGGCGCCGAACAACCCAAAGAAATCATTTACAACATTGACGATATTCAACGCCGCAAAATCGAAGACATCGCGCTTCAGGCGAATGACATTGTGGAAGTGCCCGGCTCGACGGCCAAAGTTGCGGTGCGCAACCTGCTTGGTGTGAGCATCAACATGCTCAGCGGGCTGCCGTTCTTCGTCTTCCGTTAAGGAATGCACTGCCGATTATGATTTCTGCACGTGCGGCGTTGCCCTGTCCCTCGTTAAATGCCGCCACGAACCAACGATCACTGACAACTCATGATGGACGAAGCAAAAAACAAATTGATCACCCCCGAAGAAGCCGCGACGATGATGGATTTGCGGCGCGATTACGTTTACGGACGCGGCGTCACCGTCGAACGCGAAGAAACCCATTTGCGCGATTACTGGCGAATCATCCGCCGCCGGTTATGGGTTCCGATCAGCATCGTTGTCCTCACCGTGGTGCTGGCAACGATTTATAACCTGCGTCTGCCTTCGATTTATGAAGGCGTCACCAAAATCGAAATCCAGCGCGAAGACCGCGTCGTTGAACTGAAAGATTTGCAGATCAACATGGGTGGCGGAGACGATGCGCAATACATCAACACCAAGCTCAAGACGCTGCAAAGTCCGAAGATCGCCTATCTGGTCGCCAGAGCCCTGGACCTGGAACACAACAGCGACTTTCTGCCCGGCACTTCGCGCCCGTTGAACTCGCAGTCGGAAGGGCTGCAGGTCACTGAAGGCGAATCGGACCTGCAAATGGAGATGCAGCGGCTGGAACCGTTCATTGACGTCATGCTGGGCAATGTCGAGGTCAGGCCGGTGCGCGAGACCCGGCTGGTTGAGATTCATTACCGTCATCGCAGCCCCGACCTGGCGCGCCGCATCGCCGATACCTGGGCTGAAGCCTTCATCAAAAACAGCCTCGACGAACGTTACGAGACGAACAAAGAGGCCGCCGCCTATCTGGACAAGAGCATCGCCGGATATAAATTGAAGCTCAAGGAAGCGGAAGAACGGCTGCAAAATTATCTGCGCGACTATCAGATTCTGGATTTCGGTCAGAAAGATGGCACGGGCACCACCACCTCGCGCCTGTCTGAACTGAATCACATTCTGTTGCAGGCCGAAAACGAACGGAAAAACGCGCAACTCGCCTACGAATTGAGCCGGGGAGTCAGCGACGTTTCGACGCTGCCAGAGGTTCAACAGGACCAGATCGTCCAGGAACTTAACATCAAAATCACCGAATTGCGGCAACAGCGCGAACGGTTGATGGTGGAATTCACGCCCGAATGGCCCGATGTCAAAAAGGTCACGCAGCAGTTGCAGCAACTCGAAGGTGAGTTGCGCGCTTCGCACCAGCGCATCCTGGGCACAATTGACAACAAGTATCGCACGGCGGTTCAGCGCGAAGATGCGCTGCGCAAGTCCTTCGCGCAACAACGCGCTGAAACCATGCAGCAAAGCCACGGCGCGATTGAAGCCAAGCTGTTGCAATCCGAGGTGGATTCCAACCGGCAATTGCTGGACAGCCTGTTGCAGAGTCAGAAAGGCGTCGAAGTTTCCGCCGCGGGGCTGATGAAAAGCAATATTCGCATCGCCGAGATGTCGCCCACACCGCGCACGCCCGTGGCGCCCAAACGAACACAGAACATTCTGCTCAGCGTGCTGCTTTCACTGGTCGGCGGCATCGGCCTGGTGCTGTTTCTGGATTACCTGAACAACCGGATCGAATCGGTCGAAGACATTGATCGTTACCTGCACCTGCCCGCGCTCGGCGTCATCCCGGCGCTGGAAAATCCGGGCAAGGCGCGCCGGCTGATCGGCAAGGGCGCGCAGGCCGGTGAAAACAACGGCGACGCGCTGCCCGCTCGCGTTCAAGGCACCGATACCCTGCTGCTGACCAACGTCGAAGCGAATTCCTCGCTCGCCGAAAGCTACCGCCAGTTGCGCACCTCGCTCCTGCTGTCTTCCGCCAGCCATGCGCCGCGCACGCTGCTGATCACCAGCAGCCAGCCCGCCGAAGGCAAAACCACCACCAGCGTCAACACCGCGATTTCCCTGGCGCAAACCGGCGCTTCGGTTTTGATTATTGACGCTGACCTGCGCCGCCCCCGTGTACATCGCGTGTTCGGACTGAAGAACAATGCCGGGTTGAGTAATTATCTGGCGGGAGAAACAGACATTGCGGCGCTGATTCAAATTGCCATGCCGAATCTTTATGTGCTGCCGGTCGGCCCTCTGCCTCCGAATCCGGCTGAGCTGCTTGGCTCGCCAAAGATGAAACAATTGATCGAAACCCTGTCGGCGAATTTCGATCATGTCGTGATTGACTCGCCTCCGGTGTCGTCGTTCGCTGACAGCCTGATTCTTTCGTCTCTGGTTGACGGCGTCATGATCGTGGTCAAAGCCGGTGTCACTTCGCGCGAAATGGCACAGCGTACCAAAGCGCACCTGCAATCGGTCGGCGCGAAACTGCTCGGCGTGGTGATCAACCAGATCAAGCTGCAACCCCACGACTATTACTACTCTTCGACCTATTACAGCCGGTATTACTACGGAAACGGCGACGAAGACGGCGGCGGAAAAAACGGAACGGTGAAGTAGCGAATCATTTTCGCAAACTTGCGCCAGCAGGAATTCCTAATTCAAGAAGACGCCCAAAATCAGAAACTGCCTCGCTACGAGGTTTCCTTTACGGTTTGAAATTGATGCGTCGAAGTGTGCCCACTGTCAAAACTCCTGTTTCAAATCTCAAATTTCAACGCTGAAACTCAGTCTCAATGTGCGGTATTTTTGGAATCATCACCAACCGGCCACGCGCTGAAGTCGCCGGCCCCGTGACACAAGCTTCGCGCGCGCTGGCGCATCGCGGGCCAGACGATGAAGGAATCGAATTCATCAGCGGCCAGCAGGACGGCCTGACGGTGGCATTCGCCCATCGCCGCCTGGCCATCCTGGATCTTTCGCCCGCCGGTCATCAGCCAATGCGCGACGAAGCCACAGGCAACTGGATCACCTACAACGGCGAGGTCTTCAACTTCCGCGAAGCACGCCAGCGCCTGGAAAATCGCGGCCTGACATTTCATTCCGAAAGCGACACCGAAGTCCTGCTCAAGGGCTTCGGCAAATTGGGAGAAGCCGCCATCACAGACTGGCGCGGGATGTTCGCCTTCGGCTTCTGGGAGGCGCAGGCACGGCAACTAACGCTGGTGCGCGACCGGCTGGGGATCAAGCCGCTTTATTACTTCCACGACGGAGAGACGTTTCTTTTTGCCTCGGAAATTCGCGCGCTGCTGGCCACGGGGCTGGTGCCACGAAAACTCTCTCCCGCCGCGCTCGACAGCTTTCTGGCTTTCGGTTCGGTCCAGCAGCCACTGACGATCATCGAAAACGTTTATGCCGTGCTGCCCGGTCACACGCTCACGTTCAAAGACGGAAAAATTCGCAGCACGCCATACTGGCAACTGCGCGCTGACGCCTGCCCGCAGCCTGTCAATGACGAACGCACGCTGAGCGCCGAGATCGGCGAATTGCTTCGCGAAGCCGTGCGCTTACGGTTGGTATCCGATGTGCCGGTGGGCGTTTTCCTGAGCGGCGGAATTGACTCCAGCGCGATTGTTGCAATGTTGCACCGCGCGGCGGAAGGACGGCTGAAAACCTTTTCGGTCTGCTTCACCGAGCAGGAGTTCAGCGAGCGCGCTCACGCCGCGCAAGTCGCGCAAGCATTCGAGACCGATCACACCGAAGTCCTGCTGACGGCGGACGATCTGCTGACGCGGCTGCCTTCGGCCTTGCGCGCAATGGATCAGCCGTCCGTGGATGGAGTCAATTCTTACGTCGTATCCGAAGCGGCCGCCAGCGCCGGATTGAAAGTCGCGGTTTCGGGGCTGGGCGGAGATGAAGTTTTCGCCGGGTATTCGTTGTTCCGCACCATTGCGCGCGACGAACGGCGGCGGGCAATGATTCAGTCCGTGCCGCTGGGCTTGCGACGCGCAGCGGCAGCAGCGATCCAGGCCACCACCCACGGCAACCGCGCCACCAAACTGGGCAGCCTGCTTCGCAGCGAACAACTCGGCGAACACGCAGTCATGCTTCATCGTCAACTCTTCACGGGCGAACAACGGCGGAGTTTGCTGAAAACCGATGGCTCAGGCGCGGCAGCACAAGATCAAGCCAGACTTGCGGCCTGGACACAGCAACGGCTGGCCAATTGCGCCGAAGGCGATTTGATCAATCAGGCATCCGCGCTGGAACTCGGCGGCTATCTGGGCAACACGCTGCTGCGCGACACCGACGCGATGAGCATGGCGCACGGTCTGGAAGTGCGCGTGCCGCTGATTGATCACCGAGTGATCGAACGGCTGCTGGACGTTCCCGGCCAGCTCAAACTGCGCGATGGCGAGCCGAAATGGCTGCTGGTGGAAGCGGCGGAAAAACTTCCGCGCGAAATTGTGGCGCGGCCCAAACGCGGATTCGAGTTGCCGTTCCGGCACTGGCTGCTGGGCGCGCTGCGCAAACAAGTGGAAACGGCATTATGTGAGCCGGAGTTTGGTGGTTTGCTCCAGGCCAGTGCTGTGCGGTCTTTGTGGCAGGATTTCACCGCCGGGCGCGTCAGTTGGTCGCGCGTGTGGAGCCTGTATGTGTTGGGCGAATGGACGAAATTAAATTTACAAAACCGCACCTGGTAATCGAGCCACGCCGCGCCTGGGTTGCGCTGAAATTGCGCGACCTGTGGCAATACCGCGAGTTGCTTTACTTTCTGACCTGGCGCGACCTGAAGGTCCGTTACAAGCAAACAGCACTGGGCGCGGCCTGGGCAGTCATGCAGCCGCTGTTCACAATGCTGCTGTTCACGGTGTTTTTCGGCAAATTCGCGAAGCTGCCTTCGGACAATCTACCGTATCCGCTGTTCGCTTACGCAGGATTGTTGCCGTGGACATTTTTCGCCAATGCGCTCGCGAGCGCCAGCAACAGTCTGGTGGGCAGTTCCAACCTGATTACCAAAGTCTATTTCCCGCGCCTGCTGATGCCTGGCGCGGCAGTGCTGGCCGGTCTGGCGGATTTCGCCTGCTCTTTCGTCCTGCTGACCCTGCTGATGATCTGGTATCAGGTTCCCGTTGGCGTCAATCTGGTCTTGCTTCCCGTACTGATAATGCTGACTGCGGCGCTGGCGCTGGGCGTGGGTTTGTGGCTGGCGGCCTGGCAAGTCAAATATCGCGACGTTCGCTACCTGATTCCCTTCCTGATTCAATTCTGGATGTTTGCCACACCGATCATTTATCCGGCCAGCATGGTGCCGGAACGCTACCGGCTGCTGTTCGCACTCAATCCGCTGACCGGCATCATCGAAGGCTACCGCGTCGCGCTGCTCGGCGAATTGAACGGAGCGCACTTCGATTGGGCAGCGATGGGAATCTCGGCGTTGATCACACTGGCAGTGCTGGTTTACGCCGCCTACGATTTCCGGCGCCTGGAGAGCCACTTCGCGGATTTGGTGTGAGATGCAATTTCCGGTTTCCCGAGTGCGCACATGAAAAAAGCATCATCTCTCCCTCCGGTTGGAACCACGCGCTTGCAAAGCGATACGCTTTGCAAGCGGCTGGCGGAAGAGTACCCAGAGGATTTCGCACGGTGGTTGTTCGGCGTCTCCGGCAAGGTCAGGGTCGTCAAAACCGAACTCAGCCGGGAACCGATTCGCGCTGATTCCGTCATCTTCTCCCACGACGAAAGCGAAACACTGCACGCCGAATTCCAGACCACTATGAAAAGCGACGTGCCTCCGCCGCTGCGGCTGCTGGATTATTACGTTGGACTCAAGCGGCAAAATCCGGAACGGCGTGTGCGTCAGGTGCTGGTCGTGTTGAAGCAAACGAGCGAGGAAATTCCCGACCGTTACCAGGATGAGCGGACGCTGCACGTTTACGATGTCGTCAGAATGTGGGAACAGAATCCGGCAAGATTTCTCAAACACGAAGGTTTGTTGCCGCTGGCAACGTTGTGCCGCGCGGAGTCTGACAAAAAACTGCTCAGCGAAGTGGCGGATGAAATCAATCGAATCAAGTCGCGCGAGCGACGGCGCGACTTGCTCAACTGGTCGCGTGTGCTGTCAGGCTTACGCTATGATAAAAGCCTGATTTACCAAATTCTGAAGGAGAGCGATATGTTGGAAGAATCGGTTGTCTATCAAGATATTTTCCAAAAAGGCGAGCAGCGTGGTGTGCAGCAAGGTTTGCAGCAAGGTTTGCAGCAGGGAATGGAGCAAGGAGAAAAGAGAGTGGCGTTGCGACAGCTTGAGCGGAAATTTGGCCAGATTTCGCGAACAGCGCGCCAGCAAATCGAAAAGCTCGTCGCGGAGCAGTTGGAAGCTTTGTGCGACGCCTTGCTTGATTTCCAGACCAAAGAGGATTTGACGCGCTGGCTTAAACAGCATGCCCCCGCACGCCGCAATGGTGAATAAGAAAATGCCCGGCTTACGCAAACTTCTTTTTACTCGCTCGCAAGTCGAAACTGATCTCGCCAGATGATGGCACTGCCTTTTGCAATCAAAGTCGAAAATCTGAGCAAGCGATATGAGCTTGGCGCGCGCGCGCCGAGCCAGCAAACCTTGCGCGATGCGCTGGTCGAAACCGCGCGGCGATTCAATCCATTCGCGCCCAGCGGCGTGCGCCGCCAACCCGTGGATGAACTATGGGCGCTCGATCAAGTGAACTTCGAGTTGCAGCCCGGCGAAGTGGTCGGCGTCATCGGACGCAATGGCGCAGGCAAATCCACGCTGCTGAAAATCCTTTCGCGCATCACGGAACCAACATCGGGCCGCGTCGAAATTTACGGGCGGGTGGGAAGCCTGCTCGAAGTCGGCGCAGGCTTTCACCCGGAATTGAGCGGACGCGAAAACATCTTCCTGAACGGTGCGGTGCTGGGCATGCGGCGCGCGGAAATCGCGCAGCGCTTTGATGAAATCGTCGCCTTCGCCGAAGTCGAACGCTTCATTGACACGCCGGTCAAGCGTTATTCCAGTGGCATGTATTTGCGGCTGGCCTTTGCCGTTGCCGCGCACCTGGAGCCGGAAATTCTGGTCGTGGATGAAGTGCTGGCGGTCGGCGATGCTGCGTTCCAACAAAAATGCCTGAACAAAATGGGCGCGGTTGCACGGCAAGGCCGCACGGTGCTTTTCGTCAGCCACAATCTGGCGGCGGTTCGTCACCTGTGCCAGCGCGGAATCACACTTGGCGCGGGCAAGGTCGTTTTTGACGGCCCCGCGGGCGAAGCCGTCCGCAACTATCTGGCTGGATCGGAAGCTGCGGCACATCGAATGTCCGACTCTTTAAGTCTAACGAACGCCCAATCCAATTCGCAGCAACGTTTTGAAGTCACCAAAGTTGAAGTTCTGGATGAGAACGGTCACGTCAGACGGTCGCTGGCAACGGGCGATTACGCGCGTTTCCGCATTGAATGGCGCGCCGATGAAGTGGTTGAAAAAGCTGGCGTCGAGCTTGGCATTCACACGCTGGAAGGCGTGCCGGTGATTCATTATTCCACCCGCCCGGTGTCCGTGGTGGACGTGCGGTTCGAGCCAGGCCGCAATGTCATCGAATGCGAGTTCCCCAATTTCCCGCTCGCCGCTGGCCGGTATTATCTGGCCGTTGGATTGACGCGCCCGATGATCGAATGGCTGTACCGCGACGATCAGTTCGCGCTGATTACCGTTGATCCGGGAGATGTATTCAATAGCGGAATGCCGCTGACTACGACGCGCGCGCTGGTTGCCACGCCGCATCGCTGGCTGGCTGCGGAAAGCTGCGCAGCGACCGCAACTCAAAGATGAGTTTCAAACTCTCGATTATCACCGCCACCCGCAACCGCAAACAGTTCCTGCCACGCTGCCTGGACAGCGTGACCGGGCAGTCTTATGCCGACAAGGAACACATCGTGATTGATGGCGGCTCCAGCGACGGCACGCTGGAAATGTTGGCAGGTTACGCCGAAAAATATCCGCATTTGAAATGGATTTCCGAATCCGACCGGGGGATTTCGCACGCGTTCAACAAAGGACTGGCGCTGGCAACCGGCGACGCAATCGGCGTGATTGGCGATGACGACTTTTATGAGCCTGAAGTTTTTGGTTTGATTGCCGAAGAATTCGCGCGCCATCCTGAAGCGGGCATCGTCAGCGGCCATTGCAGAGTGATCAATAATGAAGATCAGACGATCAGCACGGAACAGGCAGGCTTTACGACACGGCGCGACTTGATCGAATGCTGGCGATGCTGGGGCCGGGGCGTCATGCTGCCCGCGCCCAGCAGTTTCATCCGCCGTCAGGTGATCGAAGCCGTCGGCGGATTTGACGAAGCCGACCGCTTTGCGATGGATTACCGCCACTGGATCAAAATCACTGAACGTTTTCCGGTTCGGATTTTAGACCGCACGCTGGCCAGTTTCCGGCACGACGCCGGAACGACTTCGTTTTCAAACAACCGGCAGCAGTGGGAAGAAACGCTGGCCATCAGCAAACAATACTGGGGATCGAAGCTCAGTCCGGATTTTTACGCGCTGTGGTTTTCCTACTGGCGTCACTTTCACTACCCGCAATGGCGGCAGCGCGTCGCGGCCATGCTCAAATGAAATTGCTGATGTTGCTCCCTTCGCAGGCGCGGGGCGGAGCCGAAGAACAAAGTTTGACGATTGCCCGCGCGGCAGTGGCGCGCGGCTGGGAAGTTCACGCCGGTTTTCCTGCCGTGCCGGGAACAAATTCGCTGAGGCAGGATTTCACCTCCGCCGGAGCAATCTGCCACCAGTTGGCAATTGCCGAAATTCCAACCCGTTGGCGGCATCTGGCCGATCTGCAACGGTTGTTGCGCACGGTCGCCGCGCTGCTGACAATCAAACCGGATGTCGTGCAAATCGCATTGCCAAGTCCGATTTCAGGAATGGGCAGCATTCTGGCTTGCGGCCTGTTGCGCTTGCCGACGGCGGTCGTGTTTCATTCGACGCCGGTTCGAGTCTCCTTCGGACGGCGGCTCAGGGCTTATGCCTGGGCCAGAGCGCGGAATCAGCAATGGATTGCGGTTTCTGAAAGCAGCCGTGAACTGGTCTGCCAATCCTTCCAGACTGCGCCGGACGAAGTACTGCGCATTTACAACGGCGCCAAAACCCGTGGGACAGACTTCAGTCTGTCCACATTGCCGAAACAGGCTGAAGTCTGTTCCACGTCCGCCAGACAGAGCGTTTGCCAGGAATTGGGCTTCAGCGAAACTGACCGCCTGATTCTGACCGTCGGGCGGCTGCATCCGGACAAAGGTTATCTTGACTTGCTTCATACAATTCCGCATCTGCTGGCGGAATTTCCCAATGCAAAATTTCTGTGGGTGGGCGAAGGCGAATTCCGCGCGCAGTTGATCAGCGAAGTGAAGAAATATGGCGTTACGGATGCTGTGCGCATGCTTGGCCATCGGACGGATGTTTTGCGATTGATGCAGGCATCGGATTTGCTGGCCTTCCCTTCGCACGTCGAAGCGATGAGTCTGGTTTTGCTGGAGGCAATGGCAGCAGGATTGCCGCTGGTCGCTTCGCGCGTCGGCGGAACGCCGGAAGTCGTCACCGATCAAATTCACGGGCGGCTGTGCCACGTCGGCGACAGTTGCGATCTGCTGGCGAAGCTGCGTTGGGCGCTTCAACATCCGCAGCAAATGCGCGAGATGGCCGCGCGCGCCAGCGAGCGCGTCCGCGAGTTTTCAGAAGAGCGGATGATCGAAGAAACGCTCGAAACCTTGCAGCGTTTGCGCCGGGGCGAATTGGGCCATGCCGAAGAAAGTTCTCTTCTTTTTCCCTCATAACCCATATCCGCCGCGCAGTGGCGCGCATCAGCGTTGCCTGGAAATGCTTTCGGGATTGCGGGCGCTGGGCTGCGCAACAACGCTGATCAGCACCACGCTCTTTTCCGATGCGCCGTGGGAAGCCGCCAGCGTTCAGGCGCTGGAACGCGACTGGGTCGAGCGGGTTCTGATTTACGAAACTGCCACGCTGGATCATTACTTTCGCGCAATGCTGATGCGGACAAATAACTTCCTCGGAAGGCAAGCGCCTCTTAATTCGGCGCTTTTCAATCCGCCGGCATTTCGCCGTTGGGCGGCGCGCATTTCTGATCAAGTGAACCCTGATCTGGCAATCATCAATTACGCTTACTGGGATGGTCTGCTCCCTAGACAAGCCGCTGTCGTCACCGCCATTGAAACGCACGATTTGTTGACGCTCAACCAACGAATGCGAGAAGCGCTGCAACAACGCCTGCCTGTGCCGCCACCCGGATCGCTGCCCGCGCCGCGGATTGACCCCGCGCAGGTGGCGGACGAAGTGCTCCAAGAAGATTTTTTTGACCGGCTAATGCTGGAAGCTGATCCGGAGGAATTTCGGATTTACGACAAGTACGATTTCACGATTGCGATTTCGGCCAAAGAAGCTGTGCTGATCCGGCAGCGGACAAAGAAGACTGAAACCTTGTTAATTCCGATGACGCAGGAAGTGAAACTTGGCCAGCCCGGCTACGACGGCGCGGCAGTTTTCGTGACCGGGCCGAATCCGTTCAACCTGCAAGGCTATCTTTACTTCGTCAAGCACGTGCTTCCCCGCGTGCGCCGCCAGTCGCCGTCATTCCAGTTGCAAGTTACCGGCGCAACTTGCCAGTCCGTGCTTCCGGCGGAAGGCGTTGTGCTCAGCGGTTTCGTGCCCGAGTTGAAAGCGGTTTACGAATCAGCGCGATTCGCCATCTGTCCGGTTTTTGGCGGCACGGGCCAGCAGGTAAAAGTGGTCGAAGCCATGAGTTACGGGCTGCCCGTCGTCATCACGCGTGCGGCGGCGGAAAGTTCGCCCGTGCGACATGGCGTCAACGGGCTGGTGGCAAACAACTCCGAAGAATTTGCGCATGCTTGCGCGCAATTGTGGGGCGATCAGGAACTTTGCCAGCGGCTCGGTCGGGCAGCGAAAGAAACTATTGCAGCGGACCATTCGCGGTCACGCTTGCTGGAAGGCTTGGCAAGGCTAATTGGGCAGGAAACGGCAGCAACGCTCTCACTTTCAAACACGGTCTTGCCGGCAACAGCGGCGGAGCAGGCCGATTCCTGACATACTCATTTATTGTCCGTCCGAATTGTTCACGCTATCCTGCAAAAGACGGTCTGAGCCGTCCAGAATCAGAGAGGTAAAAACAATGAGCGCAACAATCACCATCCCCGCCGGTCTTGAACAGCGAATTGCCGGGCGCGCGGCGGCGCAAGGCAAACAGTTTGAACAGGTGGCGGTTGAAATGTTGGAAATGACACTGGATCAACTGGAAGACTACGAAGCGACCAAAACCAGCCTCGCCCAAGTGGGCACCGGCAAGACAAAGCCGATGCGAGAGTTCCTTGAAGAACTGCAGCAAGAGTTTGGCATTCCTGAGAGCCGATGAGCTACAAGGTCGAAATCACTGAAAAAGCGCAAGAGGAGGTCCGTCAGGCGATCCGATGGATCGCCCGGCAGTCTCCGAAAAAAGCTGCTCTTTGGCATTTCGAGTTCCTGGAAAAAACGGACGGCCTTGAAAGCCTTCCGGCGCGCTGTCCGCTGGCTCCGGAAAGTAAAACGCATGGTCGGGAAATTCGTCATTTGATCTTTGGCAAATACCGAATTCTGTTCCTCATCGAGGATGAAACGGTTTACGTGCTTCGCGTCAGGCATCAACCTCAGAAGGTATTGACGCCGTACGATGAGCTTGAGGATGACAGCCTACCGGATTGAGGCGGAAAAGCTTTGAAAGAACTGCTTTCTCGGATTGCGTTCCGGTTGACCTCGCCGCAGTTGGCTTTCAGCGTTGGCGAGCTGGTTTTCAAATGGCGAGGCCAGCGTGCGGATGCGCCCGTCAACTTGCTGCCGGAAGTTCGTAATGTGTTGATCGTGCGGCTGGATGAAATCGGAGACGTGATTTTGACGACGCCTTTACTCAGAGAACTGCGGCGCAATCTTCCCAATGCTCACATCACTCTGGTGGTTGCGCCGCATGTCGCGGGCTTGATACAGCACTGTCCTTACGTCAACGAAGTGCTTCCTTACGAATGCCGCACCGAGCAGTTGAAATGGCAGCGCATGCGGCAGCACCTTTCAGCAATCCTATTCACCCGGCGGAATCTGTGGGCGCGGCAATATGACCTGGCGCTGTTGCCGCGCTGGGATGTGGATCAGGACCATGCGGCCTTCCTGGCTTATTTCAGCGGCGCGCGCTGGCGAATGGGTTATTCCGAATCCGTCAGCGAACAAAAGCAGCGTTTGAATCCTGGACTGGACAAGTTATTGACGCATCCGCTCCGCGACAGCGCGCCCAAACACGAAGTCGAATACAGCCTGGCGCTGATTCACGCGTTGGGCGGCGGCATTCAGGAAACGCATCTGGAGTTGTGGACGGAAGCGGAAGACGAAGCTTTTGCCAAACGAATTTTCCAGCAAGCCGGAGTTGCGGCGACAGAAACAGTTGTCGCGCTCTGCCCTGCCGGAGGAACTTCACCGCTGAAGCAATGGCCGGTCGGGCGGTTTATCGAGCTGGGGCGCTGGCTTCAGACTTCGCGAAATGCTCGATTGGTTCTGGTCGGCGGGCCGGGGGAAGAAGCGTTGGGCGTGGAGATCGAACGCGGGCTGGACGCGCCAGTAATCAACCTGATCGGGCGGACGACGCTGCGGCAATTGGCGGCGGTGCTGCGCGGATGTTCGCTGTACGTGGGAAATGACACCGGCCCAATGCACGTGGCGGCAGCAATGAAGGTGCCAACCGTCGCATTGTTTGGTTCAAGCTGCCATCATCGGTTTCATCCCTGGAGTCAGAATCATCAAGTCGTCGCCAACGAACTGCCGTGCAGCCCTTGCGCCAGCGTTCCGCACCGGGACCGCTGCGTCGAATGCATCTTCGATCATCCCCGCTGCATGCACGAATTGCCGCTCAAGCGCGTCAAGGAAGCTGTTTCCGCGATGATGCCTCTTCACCAAAGCGAGCGCGCCAATGCCTGAACTTTACATCCTGCTGCCAGTGCATAACCGCCGCGCGACGACCAGCCGCTTTCTGGCCTGCCTGAAAGCGCAGACGTATCAGGACTACCATCTGCTGCTGATTGACGACGGTTCGACGGACGGCACGGCGGAATTGGCGCGCGAACTGATTCCGGCGCTGACCGTGCTTCGCGGAAGCGGCGACTGGTGGTGGGCGGGCAGTTTGCAGCAGGGGATTGAATGGCTGGGGCAACGCGAAATCGCCGCCGAAGATGTGGTGCTGATGATCAATGACGACGTGACGTTCGGGCCGCACTTTTTGAAGCACGCGGTGATGCTGCTGCAAACCATGCCGCGCACATTGTTGCTGGCGCAGGCCGTGAGCAAGCAAACCGGTCTTCCGTTGGTGTCCGGGGTCGAAGCCGACCTGAAAAAGTGGCAGTTCCGCCCCGCTGAGTCAGCGGACAGAATCAACTGCCTGACCACCAACGGGCTGTTCGTGCGCTGGGGAGACCTGCGGCAGATCGGCGGCTTTCATCCTCGGCTGCTGCCGCATTACAACGCGGATTACGAATTCACCTTGCGCGCGCATCAAAAAGGCTTTCACCTGCGGGTCAGCCCGGAGCTGCGACTGGTCTGGGACGAAAAGACAACGGGCTTTCATCGCTTCGAGCAGATGCCGTTCACTGCGTTTCTGCGGCAGTACTTTTCCAAAAAATCGCTGGGCAATCCGCTCTACCATTCGACATTTGTTTTGCTGGCCAGCCCCAGACCGCTGATTCCCAGACACCTGGTCAAAATTTGGCTGGGGGCGATGCTGGCCGTGGGCCGTCGCGCCTTGTCCCGTCACGAATCAAGATGAGTGAAATTACTGTTTCCGTCATCGTTCCCACACGCAATCGTCCGGAAGCTTTGCGGCAATGCCTGTTGGCATTGGCCGCGCAAGACATGCCACTCGCGCAATTTGAAGTGCTGGTTTGCGACGACGGGTCGGATGAAGATGTGCGCTCGGTTGCTGAGCAGGCGCAGCAAACCGGTTTGCGGATTCGCTACTTGCGGCAAACGCCGCGCGGCCCCGCGACAGCGCGCAACCTGGGCATTCGCCACGCGGAGGCCGAAATCGTCGCAATGACCGACAGCGACACCCTGCCCGATCGCGCCTGGCTGCGAAATCTGGTGGAAGCGCTCAACGCACATCCAGAAGCCGTCGGCGTCGAAGGCAAAGTCTATGCGGAAAATGACGGCGAGTTCGGCCCCCTGGGCGAAGGACCGACCAATCTGACGGGCGGCGTTTTCCTGACCTGCAATTGCGCTTACCGGCGAGAGGCGCTGTTTCAAGCGGGCGGATTCGACGAAAGTTTTCCTTATCCCGCGTACGAAGACACTGACCTGGCGGCGCGCACCGGACAACTGGGAAAAATTCTGTGGCAGCCAAATGCCGTCGTGCTTCATCCGCAGCGCCCGCTGACGCTGCGCGCGGTTTGGAAAAAGCTGCATCACTGGGAATACATCCTGCTGATGGGTTATCGCTACGGTTATCTGGGCTGGCGGCATTATCCGGTCAAACATCCGCGCTTGCGTGTGGCGGCGCTGGCGACCGTCGCGCTGCCGCTGGCGAAGTTCAAAACCGCATGGCAATGGCGGGGACGCAGTCCCAAGACGGCGCTGACGCTCGCGGCTTTCGGCGTGGTGGAAGCGTTTGGCGCGCTGGTGCTGGTTGCGCCCAAAGCGCTCTTTGGCCGGCATCGCGACAAAGCAGTTCGGCGAATGTATTTGAAACATGTGCAAAGTTAAGTCGAAAAACCTTTGGAGTGTGACGGCTTCTGCGTTGCGTTGGTAGTCCTTTTGTATGCATACGGTTGAAGAAATACCAAAGCTGCGCCAAGCCGCAGCACTCCAAAAACATGAGCCTTCGCTGCGGGAAGTGTTGCTGCTGGCAGTGATGGTTTCGATCATCTTCGTCACCGTGGTGGCGACGCTCGATGATTATGCGAAACGCGCCGCGCAAGCCGGAGACAATCGTATCTACGTGGAACTGACCGGCATCATCCGGCAGGGAGATGTAAGCCGCGTGACCGTGACGCCACAGTTCTGGGGCCTGCCGTATCTGGCGGCGCTGGTGGCGAAGACAACTACGCTCAGCGATACGGCGGCCATTGTGCTGGTTTCGGTGCTGGCGTCATTTGCGAGCATTGCGCTGGCATACCGGCTGTGGGGCGGATGGGTGGCCGCGTTTTTCGCCATCATCAGTTGGGACTGGATGCAGCGGTCGTTGCTGGGCGGCGCAGAGCCTTTATTTCTGGCATTGGTGTTCGGCTCGTTTCTGGCGGCGCGGTCTGAGCGCTGGCTGCTGGCGGCGCTGCTGGCTTCGCTGGGAACGACGGTTCGCCCGCTGGGATTGCTGGCATTGATCGCGCTGGCTGTGGCATTGGCTTGGCGGCGCGAATTTCGCACGCTGGCATTGGCGTTTGGAATCGGGCTACTCGTCGGCGCCTGTTACGTGCTGCCGTTTGCAATTGCGCTCGGAAATCCGCTGGTCAACGTTCAGGCGTACCGGTCGGAAGCCTGGGCGGGAGAATCTCCGATCAGTTGGCCGCTGCTGTCGGTCGTGCGCGGAATGATCAGCAATTCCAGCGAGCCGCTGGCAAATATGGTCAAAATCGCGGCCTGGGTGGCATTCACGCTGGCGGGCGTGGCGGCGATGATTTTCACCGAGCGGTTTCGCCGGTTCGCGCGCGAACATCGTATGGAAGCGATTTTCGCGGCGCTCTATCTGCTGGTGCTGTTTTCCTACAATTCGCCGCGCTGGAACTGGGCGGAGTTTCCGCGCTTCGTGGTTCCGGTCATTCCCTTCCTGTTGATCGCGCTGAACCGCTGGCTGCCGAAACATCGCACGGTGTTGTGGAGCGCGGGCGCGCTTTCCGCGCTGCTGGCCGCGGCTTCGGCGATTAATGTGCGGCACGCCTGGCAGGAATTTGGGCGGCTGTTTGGCGGAGGCGGATGACGAACTCGCCTTCGGTGTACGTCATTGTGCTGACTTACAACATGCGCGAAGTTGCGCGGCGCTGCCTGCATTCGCTGCAAGGGCTGAACTATCCCCATCATCAGGTCGTCGTGGTGGACAATGCTTCCAGCGATGGCACGGAAGAGATGGTTCGCGAAGACTTCCCCGCCCTGCCGTTGATTCAAACCGGCGGAAATCATGGCTACACCGGCGGCAACAATCGCGGCATTGAATATGCGCTGGCGCAGGGTGCGCAGTACGTGCTGCTGCTCAATCCGGACACGGTGCTGGCCAATCCGAACTTCATTGGTGAAATGGTCGAATATCTGGAAGCCAATCCGCGGGTGGGAATTGCCGGGCCGCGCGTGTTTTTCCGGGAAGCGGGCGTGGTGCAGAACACAGTGCTGTTTCCGCCGGGACTTTGGCGCAGCATCGTGCATTGGGTGCGATACCGGATCAATCCCAGGTTTGCTGAAAGCTCGGGCGAGACGGTGGTGGATGCCAGCGTGCTGAACGGCGTTTGCGTAATGTTGCGCGCCGAATGTTTGCGCCGGACGGGGCTGCTGGACGAAAACATTTTCATGTACATCGAAGACGCCGATCTGGATTACCGCGCGCACCAGCACGGCTGGCGCGTGCAATACCTGCCGATTGACAGCGTCATTCACCAGCAAAAAGCCGAGGGCTATCACATGACCAGTCTGGTCAGTTTTCTGCTCAAACGGAATTCGGTTTATTACCTCTGCAAAATCGGCAAGCGGCTGGACGCCTGGGGTTACGCAATTCTTTCGCTGCTGGTGCTGGCGGCGCGCGGTCTGCTGACGTTCAAAATTCGCGAGCACGCGGTGTTCTGCCGAAAACTGGCGGCGGCGTATCGGCAAATCCTGCTGGGGCAAAAGCCGGATGCGGCGTTCGGGCCGCCGTACGGACAACCAAACCAATGAAAAAACAGCTTGCCGCGCCATTGCTGTGTTTGCTGATGACGGCCACGCTGAGCGCGCAAATTCCTTCCGCCGTGGTGGAAAGCATTCGTGCGGAAGCTTTGCGAGTGGACGACGGCCGCAATCGCCCGCTGCCGTTGATCGGGCATTGGAACATGGGCGTGGCCAAAGACGGTTTTGATCCGGCCTATCAAACGCAATTGCTGGAACGCGGCCATCACCTGCTGCCCTGGTTTCAGTTTCCTGAAATCAACATTTCTCCCGACGATCCGCGCTGGCTGGGTTATTACGAAGCCGCCATCAAACAGGCGGCGCGGTTAAAGCTGCCGATTTCGCTGGTCGGCACGCAATGGGACATTCTGCTGACTTCGAGCGATGAGTATTTCAAGCTGCCGCCGGAACGAAATCCGAATGTTGCGGAAGCGAACGGCACGGTTCGCCGCCAGATTTCGCCGTTCGGCCCGGTGAACGTTTGGCGCGAAGCGGGCGCGAAATGGACGACCAGTCGAATGATGAAGAAATTGCAGGAATGGTATCCGGACCCGCCGCTGGTGCTGTTCATTTCCAACCACGAACATTGGAAGCTGGAATGGAAAAAGGCGGAAGAGGATGCCCGCTTCGTCAAGCTTTACGGCCAGGGCCGCGACGACGAGTTCAAGCGCAAAGCCACCGGCGACGGCTGGATTGCGCGTTATCGGGCGTTGCAGCAAGGGATGCGCGATGGTTTGAGCAATCGCCGCTGGCGCGAGAACGTAAAGTTTGTCGCCTACGACGCTTTCGGCCCGTCACATTTCGCGCGGTGGGAAGGCTGGCTTGAACATTCGCTGCACACCACAGGGCGCATTGATCCGTGGGCGCTGGCCTGGGATGGCGGTTCGCCTTCGTATTATCTGTTCAACTGGAGCGGCATCACGGATTTCAATGTCTTCAGTCCGCAGGTGGAAGCGATGAACTGGCTGTTTATGCTTCAGCAAGCGCGGCGCGCGAATCCGCGATTTTGGTTCGAGCTTTCGGTCTGGGATGGGCACGAACCTTCGCAGGCGAACGACAAGCGCAAATTTTACGGGCGAATCGGCCAGCCATTTACGCCGGATCGTTACGAAGGCTGGGCGCAATTCGGGATGTGGCTGTTGCGCCCGCGCGTGATGCGCGAATTTCGCGGCTATCAGGACACCGACGCGGAAATGGAGCCGTACTTTCTGTCAGTCATCGAAGCCGTTGACCGCGTCCACCAAAACGCCACCTTGCGCGAATTCTGGCGAACGGGTGAACTGGTCGCCAATCGCGTGCGCCAGCATCCTTATCAAACTCGCGTGCCGCAGGAATATCAAAGCGTGAATCGCTGGTTTCTGCTGGACACTTCGCTGGACCCGCCGCGCCCGTGGAAGCTGGACACGCAGCTTCCGGTTTTCGCGCTGGCGCTGGTCAAGGGCGCTGCTCCACAGCGGCAATGGCTGATTTATGGCCACGCGCCCGCCGAAGATAGAAAAGATGTGCAGATTTCGATTCCCGGATTTCGCGCCGTCACCGTCAACATCTCTGTCGGCGGTTCGTTTTACCGTGCAGACGAAAAGACCGGGCGTGTGCAGGCGGTGAACTGACAATGCGAGTGCTGTTGCTGAACAATGTGCCCGCGCCTTACTTCGATCCGCTGTTTGAGCGCGTGGGCCGGGAATCCGGCTGGGAATTGACCGTTTGTTACTCTTCAAACTGGAATCAGGCTGTCGGCTGGAAAGATGCAGCGGTCGTGCAAAACGACGCGCATCGCACCGTCATTCTGGATCGGCAAAAACCCTGGCTGAAAGCGAGGCTCGGCAGTTCCGTGGCAGCGTCAGTGGCGCTGGTTGAAATGTTGCGGCGCGAACGGCCTGATTATTTGCTGATTTACGGTTACACCCTGCTGCCGCAGATGACGGCGCTGATGTGGGCGATGACAACGAAGACGCCTTTCGCGGTTGCGGGCGACGCCAACATTTACACGGACGCAGCCACGGGGTTGAAACGCTTTATCAAAGGATTCTGGCTGCGGCTGGTTGTGCGGCGGACGGCGGCGCTGCTTTCCGTCGGCACGGCGAACCGTCTGTTCTGGTCGGCCTATGGCGCGCGGGCGGAGCAAATCTTCGACGCGCGGTTTGCGGTGAAGAACGACTTCTTCGCACAGGCGAGCGCGGCGCGCAAAAATGACGCCGAAACCTTGCGGAGAAAATTGGGATTGGCGGGCAAAGTCGTTTTCCTGTTTGTCGGGCGTCTGGTCAAACGCAAGAACGTGGATTTGATCATTCGGGCGGCGCAACAATTGAAAGACGAACGCATCGCAGTCGTGATTGCCGGGTCCGGCGAGGAACTGGAATCGCTCGCAATGCTGGCGGCGGGCAATCCGCAAATCATCTTTGCCGGAAACGTTGCGCAGACCGAGTTACCAATGTTTTATGCTTTGGCGGATGCGCTGATTCTGCCCGCCAGTCAGGAACCCTGGGGCCTGGTCGTCAATGAAGCGATGGCTTGCGGACTGGCGATCATCGCGCACCGGCATTGCGGCGCGGCGGTTGATCTGGTTGGCGCGGATAATGGCGCGACGCTCAACAGTTTTTCCGCCGACAAACTGGCGGAAGCAATGCGACGAATCGCTTCCGATGAAGCGCTCCGGCATTCGATGCAAGAACGCTCGCGCGAAAAGATTCAGGCCTGGTCCATTGAATCGGCGGCGAGCGGCATTATTCACGCGGTTAAAACTACCGCATCTTGGAACGCGGACGTTCCGTCCGCGCCATCTGGCGCTGACGCGCGGACAGAATGTCCGCGTTCCAATCCGGTTTTGCGGAAAGAACGATGAATCCTGCAATCATTCTGGCCCTGCTTGTCGGCAGCTTCCTGTGGCTGTTCCGGTACCGTTTTCGCGACAACTTCCTGCGCGCTTACGGCTTCTTCTTCCTGGTCCTGCTGGTTTACGCGACCAACAAAGCCTACTACGGCATTTCGCCGGAGATGTCCGAGTCCATGTTCAGCCCCTTGAGCCTGGTGCGCTGGGGCTTGCTGTTCATCTTCGCCTGGCAGGCCTGGCGGACAAAAATGCCGGACACGTTTCGCCCGGATGTGAAACTGGTCGCGCTGGTGGTGCTGTTGCTGCTAGACATGCTGCTGTCGGCATTCCAGGCAGAGGATTTCAATTATTCCTTCCTGCGCGCGGTGAGCTTCGCAGTACTGGCGTTTGCGGTGATGAAAGGCATGACCTTTCATCTCTTCAGCAGCGTCAATTGTCTGAAGCTGTTTCAACTGAAATATTACGCCGCCTGGATCATGATCGCGCCCGCGATGCTGATGCTGGTGACCGGCCTCGGTTATGGAATCACGGTCATGGGCTACCGGGAGGCGCAGTTCGCGGGCTTTTTCGGCAACCCGAACATGCTGGCCGCGTTTTCCGCCCTGATCACGCCTTTCGTGCTGTTTCACTGGAAAGTCGTGGCGCAGAAACGCTGGGAAAAATGGCTGGATGGCGGATTGCTGCTGCTGATCTTTGCCGGGCAATGGTTTGCCAATTCGCGCAATGGCGTGGCGACTTCGGTGCTGGCGGCGACGATTTATTTTTTCGTGATTGATGCCCGCAACCGTTTGCGGATCGCGGCGGCGGCGGTTTGCCTGCTGCTGCTGCTGGCATTTTCGCAATCCGTGCAAAGCGATGTCGCGACCTTTATCGCCAAGGACGTGAACCGGATCGCGCAATCAAGAGATTTCTCTTCCCAGATGGCCAGCGAAGAACGCATGAAAATGTGGATCGGCGTCTGGCCGGAGTTTTGGAAGCGAAAGCTGACCGGTTACGGATTCGCCGCCTCGCACCTGCTCGCCTTTCCGTTCACGCGAGATCAGGAAGCCGGACGTTCGCTGCACAATAGTTACCTGGAAATCTTTGGCGACCTGGGCTTGCCGGGATTGATTCTGCTGCTGCTGATTCTTTACTCGATTGGCGCGAAATGCGTGGCGCTCATCCGGCAACGCGGCGAACCGCTGGAAGCCAACATCAATGCGGTTTTTATCTCGATCTTCATTGCTGGAACGGTCAATGCCTTTTTTGAAAGCTGGATGTTTTCAGTCGGCAACCTGATTTCGCTGATGTACTGGGCGCCGGCCGCAGGCGTGGTCGCGCGTTGGGCCTGGCGTCCGGCAACCGCGCGCGAACCATTGATCACCCCAGGAACTGCTGCCGGACCTCGTTATGGACGCCTGCAACCGCAACTCGAACGAAAAATAAGCTGACACTCTGGGAGCGCGAGCCTCCCTGCTCGCAACCGAACCTCCGGGTTCGGGCACACATTTTCAATTGGCTGACGCCTCGATGCTGAAAAACAAAAAATTACTACCGCTGTTGTGCTCTCCCGATCAACCGGATGGCGCACTATTGGAATTCGATGGCGATTCGTTGACCGGCGCTGGCTGGCGCGTTCCGGTTGTGGAAGGCATTCCCGATTTCGTCAGCCACGCGCCGCCCGTGAAGCGCACGCTGAACTTTGAAATCCCGATTGAATGCCGTCCCGCGCCGGAAGTGCTCAAACAACCGCCGGCAGCCGGTCAAACGCCATCTTGGTTTCGCGAGAGCGCCGACAAATACCCGCTGCTGGACAATCATCAAAAAGGTTTCCTGCTGGACCTGGGTTCCGGGCAGGGCAACCGCCAGACATACGAACCGTTCGGGTACGATTACATCGCACTGGATATTTCCTTCAACAGCCAGCAACGCGGCCCCGGCGAATCCGACGTGGACGTGGTCGCCGATTGCCATCGCATCCCGCTGCGTTCGGAAAGCCTGCAGGTCGTGGTTTCCACCGCCGTGCTGGAGCATGTTTATTGCCCGCCGCTGGTTGTCCAGGAAGTTCACCGCGTGTTGAAACCCGGCGGATTGTTCATTGGAAATTGTTCGTTCCTGGAAGCCGAACATTTCGACAGCCAGTACCATCACACGCATCTGGGGCTTTACCGGCTGCTGACGCTGAACGGGCTGCGAGTCATGAATTTGTATCCGGGCGAATCCCTGTGGGAATTGCATTCCGGCTCGATTTATTTCGGGCTGCCGAAAAACAAGCTGTTGGGCCGTTTGCATCGCAAGCTGTACCTGATGGGCGTCAAACTGAAAAGCGCCGAAGCGGCGGAACAGCGACTGTTGCGGCATGCGGCAATTCTGCAATTTGTGGCAGTGAAGGAACGGTGAGACGCTTGAGCGCCGTTCTGATCAACGCCCTCGCTTCGACCGCCGGCGGAGGTATCACTTATTTGCGAAACGTGCTTCCCCGGCTCGGAAGCGGCAACCAAAGTCACAGGTATTCCGTCTTCGCCCCGCCGGAACATTTGAAAGACTATGCGCAATTCGCCAGTGACCACCTGAGCATCGAAACTTCGCCCGCCAAAGGAACGCTGGCGCGAATGTGGTGGGAACAAACTGCGTTGCGTTCGCTGCTGAAATCGCGGCGAATGGACGTACTGCTTTCGCTGGGAAACTTTGCAATGTTTCGGTCGCCCGTTCCGCAAATCCTGTTCAATCGCAACGATCTTTATTTTTCGCCGGAGTTCGCTACGGATTTGCGGGCGCGCAAACTTCACAAATTGCTCTTCACCCACCAAATGAAAAGCTGGCTGGCGCGGCAATCCATCAAACAGGCAACGATCAATGTCGCGCCAACGGCGGCGTTTGCCAACCGCATTCAGGCGACTGAGGGATTGCGCGGAAGCAAAATCGAAGCGTTGCGCTTCGGCTTCGACAGCGAAAGCTTCAAGGCGAATCAGGAACCGTTGCCGGAAACGCTGCTGGCGAAGCTAAACCTGAACGCGAACTGCCGCAGGCTGCTGTACGTCAGTCATTACAATTACTTCCGAAATTTCGAGGCGCTGATTCGCGCGCTGCCGATCATCAAATCAAAGTTGCAACAACGCGGCGAGGATGTGCAATTGATTCTGACCACCGACATCCGGCGCGGAGCCACCTACGGCGATTACGACGCGACGTCGGCGGCGAAGCTGATTGACCTGCTGGCGGTGCGCAAAGACGTGGCCATGCTCGGCGCGGTGGAATACGGCAAATTGCATCAGCTTTATTCGCTTTGCGACATGTTCGTTTGTCCGTCGTATTCGGAAAGTTTCGGGCATCCGCTGGTCGAGGCAATGGCATCGGGCTTGCCGGTCGTGGCCGCCAATCTGCCCGTGCATCGGGAAATTTGCGAAGACGCCGCAAAGTATTTCAACGTGTTCAATGAAGTCGAATTGGCCAATGAGTGCGTTCGCGTGCTGACGGATCAAAGCTTGCGCGAGCAACTCAGAAAAACAGGGTTGCAGCGCAGCCAGCAGTTTTCGTGGGATGAACACGTGCGCCAGTTGGAAGCGCTGATTCACCGTGTAGCTGGAAATTCAAAATGAAAATGCCGCCGGACAAACTCCCCATCTCCGTCATCGTGCCGATCAAGAACGAAGAGCGGAACGTCGCCGCCTGCCTGCAAAGCGTGGCCTGGGCGGACGAAATCTGGGTGGTGGATTCGCACAGCACTGACCGCACCTGCGAACTCGCGCAACAGCACGGCGCGCGCATCGCTCAGTTCGATTACGCCGGTGGCTTTCCGAAAAAGAAAAACTGGGCGCTGCAAAATCTGCCGCTGAAACACGAATGGGTCTTGCTGATTGACGCCGACGAACGCGTGATGCCGGAACTGGAAGAGGAAATCCGCGCACTGTTTCAAACCCAAAGCCATGTTGACGGTTATTATGTCAACCGCCGCCTGATCTTTCTGGGCCGCTGGATCAAACATTGCGGCTGGTATCCGAGCTGGAACATGCGGTTGTTCAAACACCGGCTGGGACGCTTTGAAAAGCTGGAAGCGGAAGAAATCGAAAACGCAGGCGATGTCGAAGTTCACGAACATGTCGTGCTGGACGGCCAAGCCGGATATTTGAAAAACGACCTGCTGCACGAAGATTTCAAAAGCATCTATCACTTTGTCGAACGTCACAATCGCTATTCCAACTGGGATGCGAAAGTCTACGCCAATCTGGCCGGAGGCGTGGCGGCAACCAGCAGCATCAATGCTTCGCTGTTCGGTTCGCCGCTGGAACGCAAACGCTTCATCAAACGAATGTGGGCGCGGCTGCCGTTTCGCCCTGCACTACGGTTTGTGTGGATGTATTTCATCAAGCGAGGATTCCTGGATGGGAAGCCGGGATTGATCTTTTGCACGCTAATGACGATGCACGAAGCCGTGATTTCGGCCAAGAGTTACGAGCAGCGAATAAAAAAACAGGAGTCCTTTTCCTGAACCGGTCTTCCACATTGTGCCGGTTTCGGCGGCTTCACAATTTGCCAGGACGTGCCCTCGGTTCTACACTTTTTCCGCAAACCACAGAACAACCAGAAGATTGAAGGGAAGCGTTTTTATGCCGACAGCAACCTTACCAAAACACTTGATCTATTCGGATGAAGAAAGCCTCCGGCAAGCGTTTCAAACGCTGGCGGCGCAGTGGCGGCGGGAAACAATGCCGCTTTCGTCTTCGACCGAAAAGGTCATCCACCCAGCCTATCAACGGATCATTGGCCTCGGCCCCGCAGTCATTCCGCTCATCCTGCAAGAGCTTGAACAAAACGGCGGACATTGGTTTTGGGCGCTCCGTTCGTTGACCGGTGAAAATCCGGTCGAGCCGGAAGATGCCGGTCAGGTCGCGAAAATGAAGGACACTTGGCTTGCCTGGGGCAGACAATGGGGACTGGTTTAGATGGCGGATTGGAACGAGGAATGGTCTCACTGGGCACAGCATTGCTTTCCCGGATTGCGCCTGAGCGGCTTCACGCTTACCAGCCGTGAAAGCGACGAATACAACTGCATTGCCTGGGCAGCGTCCGACACCACTCGCTGGTGGTGGCCTTCTCCCGATGCTTATTGGCCGAAGGAAGTTCCATTGACGGAAACCGTGGCCAGCTTTGTCGCAGCGTTCCAAACGCTTGGCTTTCAACCATGCGGCTTCATTGAGACGCTGGAAGAGGGTTTTGAGAAAGTGGCGATATATGCGAGCGTTGACGGCCGGCCAACTCACATGGCCAGACAGACAGAGAATGGTTCCTGGACAAGCAAGCTGGGGGAAGGCTGCGATATCGAGCATCACTCGTTGGGCGGCGTGGAAGGCACCGTGTATGGACGGGCGGTTCAGATGCTGAAACGTGCGCGGTAAGACATTAGCGCTGAATCAAAATTATTATGTGTGGCATCTGTGGCATCGTTGGAAACATTGATCCAAGCGTAATTGAGCGAATGACGCTCAGCCTGACGCATCGCGGTCCAGACGATGGCGGCGTTGAAATTTTCCCTCGGCACAAACTCGCGCTCGGCCATCGCCGGTTGAGCGTCATTGATCTTTCGCCGTTGGGCCGTCAGCCGATGGCCAACGAAGACGGCACGGTCTGGATCAGTTTCAACGGCGAGATTTACAACTACCGCGAACTGAAAGCGAAGCTCGATCCCGCGCGGCACCAATTCGCCTCACAAACCGATACGGAAGTCATCCTGCACCTGTACGAAGAGCGCGGCGTGGAAGCCTTCAAGCTTTTGAACGGCATCTTTGCGCTGGCGATATACGACAGCCGGCGCGAACGGTTGTTTCTGGTTCGCGATCATCTTGGCGTCAAACCTCTTTACTACACCGAAACCAACGGCCAGTTAATTTTCGGTTCGGAGATCAAGGCGATTCTGGCTTCGGACAGCTACACGCCGGAAATTGACTGGCAATCGGCGCACGACTTTTTCTCGTTTTTGTACGTGCCCGCGCCAAACACGATCTTTCGCGGCATACGGCAACTGCCGCCCGCGCATTATCTGGAATACGATCTGCGTTCGCGCCAGACCGTCAAGCTCGAACGGTATTGGGATGTTGCCCAATGGGGCGGAAAGCCTGGAGACAACGAAATCGAGTTGTCCGCTGAATTGCGCAGGTTGATGACCGATGCGGTGCAAAAACAAATGGTCAGCGACGTGCCGCTGGGCGCGTTTCTTTCCGGCGGCGTGGATTCCAACGTGATCGTCGGCCTGATGGCCAAACATTCGAAGAAGGTAAAAACCTTCACGGTGCTGTTTGACGAGCCGGATATGACTTACTACGACGAGCGCGAGGAAGCCCAGCGCGTGGCAAACAAGTTTTCAACCGAACATCACGAACTGACAATTGATTTGTCGCGCCCGGAAGAGATGCTGGAGTTGATCGAATATTTCGATCAGCCATTTGGCAATACGACGTTTTTTCTGACTTCCCTGCTTTCGCGTTACACGCGGGAATCGGTGACGGTGGCGTTGTCGGGCGCGGGCGGAGACGAATTGTTCGGCGGGTATCCGCGCTACCGCGCCGTGCAGGCGATGAAGTATTTGCGGTTCGTTCCGCGCGTGGCGGCAAAAGCGGCGCTCAGCGCCCTTTCCGGCTTTCAGGATGATTTCAATGACCGGCGGCTGCATCGCGTGCGCGCGCTGCTGGCCGGGTTGGATCGCGATCCGGCGCGCCAGTATTTGAAATGGGTCTATTACCTGGACGAAGAGCGCAAAGCGAAATTGTTCGGCAACCGCAGCATCGGCAAGCAGGATTCAGCCCGGCTGCTGCAATCACACCTGGCGCGGATGCCGCGCGAATGGGATGATGGCAATCGCTTTTCGTATCTGGATGTGGAAACCTTTCTGCCGGACAATCTGCTGGAATATTCCGACAAAATGAGCATGGCCTGGGCGCTGGAACTTCGCGTGCCCTACCTTGACCCGCGCGTTGTCGAACTGGCGTTCCGGATTCCCTTTTCGATGAAGCTGAACCGGGCTGGCAGCAAAACGATCCTGCGGCAAACCTTTGCGGATTTGATTCCGGCGGAAAATCTGAAAGCGCCGAAGAAAGGTTTTAACGTGCCGCTGGGCAGTTGGATGCGAACGAAGCTGGATCGGTATTTCGACGAACTGCTGCCGGGCGATTACGTCCGGCGCGAAGGCATTTTCGAGTACGAATACATTCAACAGTTACGCGAAGAGCATCGGCGCGGGCAGCGGGACAATGCTTACGAACTGTTCGCGATTCTGATTTTCGACACCTGGTATCGGAAATACATCACGCGGACGCTGCCGGTAAAATTCGGAAATTCAGATTTGAAATTGGAGATGGCAGCCGCCAAAAAATGAAGCAAGTCATTCAAAACTTCCGCTCCGGCGTGCTGAAAGTGGACGAAGTGCCGGAAACCATCTGCCGCAGCGGGGGCATTCTGGTGCGCAATGTTTCTTCGCTGATCAGCGCGGGCACGGAGAAAATGGCGATTGACCTGGCGCAAAAATCGCTGGTCGGCAAAGCCAAGGAGCGCCCCGATCTGGTGCGGCAGGTGATCGGCAAAATCCGCCGCGACGGTTTGATGGCGACGCTGCAAACGGTCAAAGCGAAGCTGGAAACGCCGCTGGCGCTCGGCTATAGCTGCGCCGGAGTTGTTCGCGAAACCGGAAACGGCGCGGAGGAGTTTCGCGTCGGAGATCGTGTGGCCTGCGCGGGAATGAATTATGCCTCGCATGCCGAAACGGTCTTTGTGCCGAAAAATCTGGCGGTCAGGATTCCTGACGGCGTCAGTTTCGACGAAGCGGCCTTTGTCACGCTGGGCGCAATTGCCTTGCAGGGCGTGCGGACAACCGAAGCGAAACTGGGCGATACAGTGGCGGTGATCGGGCTGGGCTTGCTGGGGCAATTGACGGTGCAGATTTTGAAAGCCGCCGGGTGCCGCGTCATCGGCATTGACCTGGAAGCCGGCAAAGTCGAACTTGCGCGATTGCACGGAGCAGACTCTGCGGTGCTGCGCGGCGATGATGTTGAAACAGCGGTCAGGCAATTCACGGATAACTTTGGCGTGGATGCTGTGATCGTCACGGCCGCGGCGGACACGAACGATCCAATTGAACTGGCCGGCGTGATTGCTCGCGACCGGGCCGTTGTGGCGATGGTTGGCGCGGTGCGGATGGACGTTCCGCGCAAGGTGTATTACGAAAAAGAACTGCAACTGCGGCTGTCGCGCTCTTACGGGCCGGGCCGTTACGACGCGAACTACGAAGAGCGCGGCGTGGATTACCCGATTGGCTACGTGCGCTGGACCGAGCGCCGCAATATGCAGGAATTTCTGCGGCTGGTGGCGGCAAAAGCAGTGCGGCTGGATCAACTGACCACGCACCGGTTTCCGATTGACCAGGCCGAACGGGCTTATGACATCGTCACCGGAAAAACACGGCAAAACTATCTTGGGATTTTGCTGACTTATGGCGAGGCGGCGGAAGAACGAGCCGTAAATTTCGTCGAGTTGCGCGCGGCGCGCAAAGCTGCCGATGTGCAATTGGGCGTGATTGGCGCGGGCAATTTTGCCAAAAGCGTGCTGCTGCCGCGGCTGGCGAAAATGAACGGCGTCAGTCTGATCGGCCTGGCGACGGCAACCGGACGCACTGCCAAAGCCGTCGGCGACCAGTTCGGCTTTGAATTCTGTTCGACCGATTACCGGCAGTTGCTCGCGCGCGAGGACATCAACACGATTTTGATCGCCACGCGCCACAATTCGCATGCGGCAATTACCGCCGAGGCCTTGCGCGCCGGAAAAACAGTTTTTGTCGAAAAACCGCTGGCGATTGAGGAAGCCGGACTGAACGAAGTGATTACCGCCATGCGGCAATCGCAAGGCCGTGTGCTGGTCGGTTTCAATCGCCGCTTCTCGTCCCTTTCGGCGGAACTCAAACAGTTTTTGAATGGAGCCGGGCCGCTGGCAATCACCTATCGTGTCAATGCTGGCGAAATTCCGAAAGAGAGCTGGATTCAGCAGGACGAAGGCGGCGGGCGAATCGTGGGCGAAGTCTGTCATTTCGTGGATACCCTGCAATTCCTGACCGGCAGTGAAATCGAAGAAGTCTTCGCTTACCAAAGCGCCGCTGGCGCGGACACCTTGAGCATCGTCGCCAAGTTCCGCGACGGTTCCGCCGGCAATATCAATTACTTTGCGACCGGCGACCGGAGCTTTCCGAAAGAGCGGATCGAAGTTTATGGCGGCGGGCGCGTCGCCGTGCTGGATGATTTCCGGCAGCTTGAAATGTGGCGCGAAGGCAAACGCAAAGTCTCCAAGCGGCTGGCGCAGGACAAGGGCTTCGATCAGGAACTGGCGGCGTTTGCCGAAGCTGTTCGCGATGGCGGCCAGATGCCCATTGACTGGCGCAGCCTGCTGATGACCACACTGACGACGCTGCGAATCGAAGATGCGCTGCGCAGCGGAAAGCCGGAAGCAGTGAGTTTGAACAATGAAATTTGAGCGGAAGAAATCATGACGTTGAATCCGCTGCTGTTATTCCGAACACTGGAACATTTGCGCTGGGAACAGTTGGCTTACCGTCCGTTGCGGGTGGCGCAATACAGGCTATATCGGAGCTTCCCTCAACTGGCATCGCGGCAAACCCAGGCCGTTCCAAACGCGGCGGCGGTTTCGTCATCAACGATTGATACAATTCATCGGGTATTTGCCGATTCGTTTACTCATTTCAATACACCGTTAGCTGATTACGAAAGGCGACTGTATGATTTGGAGAACAACCGGTTCACATTTCTGAATCGGAGCTTGACGCTTCATCCGCTTGACTGGAATCGGCGCTACGGCAGCCATTTATGGAACTATCAGCTTCATTATTTTGACAATGCGATTTGGTGCGCAAATGCACTGACAACCCGGCGGGAAATTCGCGCCTGGCAGGCGTGCCGGTCTTTGATCGAAAGCTGGATGAAACAGGCGCGCGTCGGGAAAAGTGATGGTTGGGACGCTTACCCGCTTTCGCTGCGCGTGGTGAACTGGATCTACGCATACGCACTGGTCGCCGAAAACGAGGACGAAGAGTTTCTGGCTCGATGGCGAACCAGCCTGTTTCAACAGATCAGGTTTTTACACCACCATCTGGAACATCATTTGCTGGCGAATCACCTCCTAAAAAATGCAAAAGCATTGGTGATTGGCGGACTGTTTTTTGAGAACAAGGACTGGCTGTCGGAAGGCGAATATCTGCTCTGGCGCGAATTCGAAGAGCAGGTTTTGCCGGATGGCGGGCATTACGAACGTTCGCCGATGTATCACGCGCAGGCGTTGGCGGACTTTCTGGAATGTTATGCCCTGCTTGTCGCCTTCGGACGCAGTCCGCGCAGCGAAAATACCGAATCCAAGTTGCGGGCGATGGCGGGATTTCTGGAAGCGATGAGTCAACCGGATGGGGGGCTGGCGCTTTTCAACGATTCGGCGAACACGGAAGCGACCCGCCCGCAACCACTGCTCAATGCCGCGCGGCGCATTGTTGGCTGGTCAGGCGAGTTTTCTCCGCCGGTTTTTCCGGAATCCGGATATTATTTGTGGCATTCCCCCGACAAGCAGGAAAAGATCATTGTGGATGCGGGCGTGCCTTCGGTCGCGTACAATACCGCACACGCACATTGTGATCTGTTGAGTTACGAGCTGTGGCTGGATGGCCGGCCGTTCATTGTTGATCCCGGCGTTCACGGTTACGACGGAGACAAGTTCCGTGCATATTGCCGCTCGACGCGCGCGCATAACACGGTCATGTTCGATCATCAGGAACAGTCGGAAATCTGGAGCACGTTCCGAATGGCCAGACGAGCCACGGCGATTAATGCGGAAGTGCGCGGCGACACCCGGAAATGGAATTTTCGCGGATCGTTTGCACGCTACGATGGAAAAGTGGTTCACGAGCGGCGCATTCATCGCAGCGCCAATGGCGAATGGATAATGGCCGACATCGCGCGGCAAGGCGATGTCACCAACGCCACAAGCTTCATACATTTACATCCTGATGTAGAGGCAACGAAAATTGGACGGACCGCGATTTTATGTAACTACGGCAAACAACAAGCGGTGATTGAACCGTTTGCCGACGATGGCGTCGCCATCAGCGCGCAAATCATTACCGGCTGCGAAAGCCCGGCGCAGGAAATTCAGGGTTGGTACTTTCCTGACTTCGGAATTGCGCAGCCCAGCGCAACCATTCAGTTTCACTACCAGGTTGGTTGCGGCGATGCATTCGGTTACCGGATCAAAGCCGCATCCAACTAATATCGAGCCCCGACTGATGCGCATAACATTCCTTTGTCAATATTTCCCGCCGGAAATGGGCGCGCCCGCGGCGCGTACCTTTGAACATGCCAGGCACTGGGCCGCTCTGGGCCATGAGGTAACGGTCATTACGGCTTTCCCGAATCACCCGACCGGCGTCATCAAGCCGGAATATCGCAATCAATTCGTCAAACGCGAAAAAGTTGAAGGCATTGATCTGTTGCGAACCTGGGTGTATTGCGCGGCCAACAAGGGTTTTTTCCGGCGCATACTGAACTTTCTTTCCTTCTTCGGTTCATCGCTGATCCTGGGCGGTTTGCTTACGCGGCGGCCTGATGTCGTGATCGGCACGTCACCGCAGTTTTTCTGCGCGGTGGCGGCATATTTGCTGAGCCGGCTGAAGCGTGTCCCATTCGTTTTTGAAGTCCGCGACATCTGGCCGCAATCGGCCATCGAACTCGGCGTGCTGAAAAATCGCCCGCTGATTCAATTGCTGGAAGCGATTGAAATGCATCTGTACACACAGGCCGCGCTGATTGTGCCCGTCGCCGAATCCACACGCGAATATCTGCTTGGCAAAGGGATCCCGCCGGACAAAATCAAAATCATTCCGAACGGCGTGGATGAACGTTATCTGTCTTCGGACAGCCCAGCACCGGACGATGTGCGCCAGCAGTTGGGCCTGCAGGACAAATTCATCGTCTCGTACATCGGCACGCACGGCATGTCTCACGCGCTGGATGTCGTGTTGCGCGTGGCCAAACGATTCAGCGAAGACCCCGGCGTTCATTTTCTTTTCGTCGGCGAAGGCGCGGAAAAAGCGAATCTGAAACGGTTGGCCGAAAACTTATGGCTGTGCAATGTGACGTTTCTTAATGAACAGACTCGCGACCATTTGCTGGGCTTTTACCGCGCCAGCGACGTCAGCCTGGTTCCGTTGAAACGCCTGCCGATTTTCAGAAAAGTCCTGCCCTCGAAGCTTTTCGAGCTGATGGGAACCGGTTGTCCCGTGATTTGCAGCGTGGAAGGCGAGGCTGCCCGCCTGGTTGCGAATGCCGAAGCCGGTTTGTGCATCGAACCGGAAAGCAGCGATGCCCTGGTCGCAGCGATTAATCGTCTGCGCGCGGAGCCGGAATTGAGGCGGCAGATGAGCGCCAGCGGACAGCGCTTTGTCAGAGCCCATTACCTGCGTTCGAAACTGGCGGAAAAGTATCTGGATGTGATTGAACCGGCGGTTGGAGGCCGGTGGACGGTTGGCGGCGATGTCTCGCCCGCAATTCGCTTTCAACCGAACGCCGAGCATCGTCAGCCGGCGGCTGAACACCGGCCACCCACGACGGAAATCTGATGCGCTCCTACGTCACACTGTTCACCCTCTCGTTCGTGACCGCGCTGCTCGTCACGCCGCTGGTGCGGCGCAAGGCGACGCAATGGGGCGCGGTTGCCGTGCCGGATAACGGACGGCACATTCACGCCCGGCCCACGCCGCGATTGGGTGGCGTCGCCATTTACATTGCCTTCATCGCGGCCCTGCTGTGCATGCCGTTTCTGGGCAATATGGTCAGCGATATTTTCCGCGCGAATCTGCCGAATCTGCTGACCCTGCTTGTACCCGCCACGCTGATCTTCCTGTTCGGAATTTATGACGATTTTCGCGGCGCGAGCGCCACGCAGAAGGTCATCGTTCAGGCCCTCGCGGCCGCGATGATCTTCGCCGGCGGCTTCCGCATCGAAAACCTTTCGTCTCCGTTCGGAGGCGTCTGGCATTTTCCCGTCTGGCTCAGCTTCGCGGTCACGGTCTTGTGGGTCATCGGCCTAACCAACGCTTTCAACCTGATTGACGGCATTGACGGCTTGACGGCAGGCGCATCGGTCTTTGCGCTGATTTCGATTCTGGTCTTTTCGGTGGCGCAGGAAAACCCCCAGATCAGCCAACTGGCCGTCGTGCTGATCGGCGCGGTGATGGGTTTTCTGCGGTTCAACTTCAATCCGGCGACGATCTTCCTGGGCGATTCGGGGAGTTTATTTCTGGGTTTTATGGTCGCCGTGTTGTCGCTGGCCGGTTCGCAAAAAGGTTCGACAATTGTGGCGATTGCCATCCCGCTGATCTCCTTTGGCCTGCCGGTGACGGAAGTCGGAGTTTCGCTGGTGCGCAGATTTTTGAGCGGTCAACCCCTGCTTGCCGGAGATCGCGGCCACATTCATCACCGGCTGCTGCAACAGGGATTTTCGCAGCGGCAGGCAGTCATCCTGCTGTACACAGTGTGTGCGCTGTTTTCGCTCTTCGGAATCATGCTGCTCAATCCGAAACAGGAATTGGCCGCGCTGGTCTTTTTTGTGCTGGGCGTGGGAATCGTGTTCGGCGTCCAGCGGCTGCGGTATGCGGAATTCAGCGAGTTGAGCGATCAAATCAAACGCAGCGTCACCCGGGGCCGCCGCACACTGGCCGTCAACGTCCGCGTTCGCCGCACCAGCGAAGATTTGAGCAACGTCCAAACCGCCGCGCAGCTCTTCACCACGCTGGAAAAAATGCTGGAAACGGATGAGTTTGATTGCGCTGAATTGGAAGTGAAGAACGACTGGCTGTTTCCGATTCGCGCCGGCAGCCTTGACGAAGTCAGCCGGGTAATCTGGGCCTGGAAAAGGGATGGGCAAAAACCGGAAGAAGTGTTCTATTCCGATCAGAATCTTCAAGACAGCCAACGCTGGGTGCTGGGCGTGCCGCTGACGGATGAGCACGGCAACGGCATCGGCAAAATCATCTTTTACCGCACCTTATCCGCCCCCGCCCCGGCGGTTGATTTGAAACATCTGTGCGGCGATTTCCAGCGTGAACTGAGCGCCGCGTTGATCCGTTGCGTGGGCGAAGAACGACTCAGCTATACATCGGGATGAACTCCTCGTCGTCCTGATGCACACGCTCCCATTTCAAAAAGTCGTAATAGCCACACCGGCTTTCTTCCGGAAAAATCCGGCAGATGGCGGGACGCGCTTCGTACACACCGCATTTCCGCTCATCCTGATCGAACATCTTGCAGGTGGTTTTGTAGACGGAATCCTTCTTATGGCGCAGGATGCGGTAGCCATAATCCTTTTCGAAGCGCGTGTATTTCTTCTCGGCCTGTTCATAAGTAATCTTGAAATGCTTGGCCAGCCGCTTGATATCCAGCTTGTTGACCGGAATCCAATCGTACGAGCAGCAATACCCAGGGCACTTTGAACAGTCGTAACGAAGCCGGGGCTTTTTCACTTTGGCGGTCGCGGCGTTTGCGGGAAGGACGGGCAGTTCTCTTTTGGCCATAGTTCGGAAAATCCAGGGAAACACGATTTGAAGAACCAATCAGATTGCTTTCGACAACGTCTCATACTTACCATCATCCCTGCATGGCGGCAACTCTTCCGTAAGATTCAACGGAGTAAACAATGAAGAAAACTGGATGGGACAGGTCACGCTGGGCCAGTCTGATGCCGAACGGCATCGGGCAGGTAAAGCCGAACCATTATCTGGAAATGGCGAAAGTCGTCTGGCGCAACCGCGGCCAGTTGCCCTACGCCTGGCGCATTCTGACCAGGGGCGTTTGCGACGGATGCGCGCTGGGAACGGCGGGCATTCACGATTTCACCATGGACGGCGTGCATTTATGCATGGTCCGGCTCGATTTGCTGCGGCTGAACACAATGCCGGCGCTGGATGAAAAACGGCTGGAAGACGCAGGCAAACTGGAGCGAATGTCAGCGGCGGAACTGCGCGAACTGGGCCGATTGCCATATCCAATGTTGCGGCAGCGCGGCGAAAAAGGGTTCCGGCGAATCAGTTGGGACGAAGCGCTTCGCATTGCGGCAGCGCGTCTGTCCGGGGTGGATGCGCAGCGGATGGCGTTTTATCTGACTTCGCGCGGGCTGACGAATGAATCGTATTACGTCGCCCAAAAGGTCGCCCGCTTCCTGGGCACCAACAACGTGGACAATTCGGCGCGCATCTGCCACGCGCCTTCGACCGTGGCGATGAAACAATCCATTGGCGTGGCCGCTTCGACTGTTTCGTACAAGGACTGGATCGGCACCGACCTGCTGGTCTTTTTCGGCAGCAACACACCGAACAATCAGCCGGTGACGACCAAATATATTTACTACGCCAAACAACAGGGAACGCGCGTCGCCGTCATCAACCCTTATCGGGAACCCGGCCTGGAGCGGTACTGGGTTCCTTCGGTGACGGAAAGCGCGTTGTTCGGAACGAAGATCGCCGACGAATTCTTCCAGGTTCACACCGGCGGGGACAAAGCCTTCATCGGCGGCGTGATCAAACATCTGATCGAACACGGATGGACGAACGACCAGTTCATTCGCGACCACACGACGGATTTCGAGGACTTGAAGAAAGGATTGGCCGGGCAATCCTGGGAACTGCTGGAAGCGGCTGCGGGAACGAATCGGGAAGAAATGTTGAAGTTTGCGCGGATGTTGGCTGAAGCAAAGACGGCGATTTTCGTCTGGTCCATGGGCATCACGCAGCATCACGACGGCGTATCGAACGTGCGCGCGATTGTGGATCTGGCGCTTAGTCGCGGCTTCATCGGCCAGCCGAAATCGGGCCTCGTTCCGATTCGCGGCCATTCCGGCGTGCAGGGCGGCGCGGAGGTCGGCTGCGTGCCGAATCAGTTTCCCGGCGGCGTGGCGGTGGATGAAGCAGGCACGAAGAAAATGCGTGAACTATGGGGATTCGATGTTCCCACAACGCGCGGCTTGAACGCCGTGCAAATGATCGAAGCCGCGCACGAAGGCAAGCTGGACTGGTTTTACATCAGCGGTGGAAACTTCCTGGAAACTTTGCCGGAGCCGGATTTCGTCCGCCAAGCCATCGCCCGCGTTCCGGTTCGCATTCATCAGGACATTGTGCTCAGCCCGCAAATGTTCGTTGAACCGAACGACACGGTGTTGCTGCTGCCCACTGCAACACGCTACGAACAGCGCGGCGGCGGAACGGAGACTTCGACCGAGCGGCGAATCCTCTTCAGCCCGGAAATCCCAGGCCGCCGCATCGGCGAAGCGAAAGCCGAATGGGAAATCCCCATGCGGATTGCCGAACGCGCCAAACCGGAATTGGCAAACTTGATTCACTTTGACGACGCACAGGCGATTCGCCACGAACTAGCGCGCGCCGTGCCTGCCTACGATGGGATTCAAAACTTGAAACAAACCGGCGACCAGGTGCAGTGGGGCGGCCAGCGTCTGTGCGAAACGCGCGACAGCAGCGGCCAGATCACGCCGAAGTTTTCGACAACGGATGGCCGCGCGAAGTTTTCCGTCATTGAAGTTGAACCGCCAACCCTGGACGGCCGCCTGCGGCTTTCGACGCGGCGCGGCAAACAGTTCAACAGCATCGTCCACCGCGACCGCGATCCGCTGAATGGCGCACGTCGCGAAGATGTGCTGATGAACGAATCCGACGCGCGGGCATTGGGAATTGAAGATGGCGATGCGATCCTGCTGCGCGGCGAAACGGGTGAGATGCGCGGGCGCTGCCGTTTCGCGCTCATCACCCCCGGCAACGTGCAGGTGCATTGGCCGGAAGGCAATGTGCTGATCCGGCGCGGCGTCTGCGATCCAGAATGCGGCATCCCGGATTACAATGCGATGGTCGAGATCAAGCGCACGAATTGAGGAGGCAATCAATTTATGATTGAGACGAACGCTCAAGCTGAAAAAACCATTCAGGAATTCCTGCGACTCACAGTTGAAAAACAGGCTGCCGTCGCCGAATTCGTCCGCCGTCTCAGTGAGGTTGAAAAGAAGACAGAGAAGCCCTCTTTTCTGGCCGCAGTGGATGAATTCATGAACGAACACCCTGAATTGCTGAAACGGCTGGCGCAGTGACGATTTATCCAACGTACGACAACGGCAGCTTCCGGTTTGATCAACTCGAAAGCTGGCTTCGCCAACACGCCATCCAGGAAGATTGAACAACCAGCAAGTTCTGCTAAAATCCGGCCCGGCCATGGCACTCTTCAGCATTGGACACAGTAACGCGAGTCTTGACAGCTTCATCGGGCTGCTTCGGCGGCACGAAATTGATCTGCTCGTAGATACGCGCAGCAAACCGTATAGCCGCTATAACCCGCACTTCAGCCGCGACGCGCTCAAACAATCCTTGCAGGAAAACAGCATCGAATACGCCTTTCTGGGCGATCAGATTGGCGGAAAGCCGGAGGGCGCGAATTACTACTTTCAAAACGGCAAAGTGGATTACGCGCTGTTGGCCGAAGCGCTGTTTTACCTTGCGGGGATTGAGCGGTTGATTGCCCTGGCCGAAGACCAGCGTGTCGCGTTTATGTGTGCCGAAGCGGATTACAAACACTGCCATCGGTACTGGCTGATCACGCGAACGTTGGTCGGGCGCGGCATCGAAGTCCAGCACATTCTGCATTCGGGCGAAGTAGTGAAATCCTGCGCGGCGGAGTTCGAGCCGGAACAGCCCAGTCTTTTCTGAACTCACGTTGAATCTTATGGCCACAGTCTTCACCATCGGATTTACCAAAAAATCGCTGCGGCAATTCATCGAAACCCTGCGCACGGCGGGCGTTCAGCGCGTGGTGGACGTGCGGCTGCGCAACACGTCGCAGCTTGCGGGCTGGACGAAGCTGCCGGATTTCGCCTATTTGCTCGAAGAAGGATTCGGCATCGCCTACGAACATCATCCTGAATTCGCGCCGAATGGCGAGATTCTGGACCGGTACAAAAAAGGCGCGGACTGGTCGGGGTATGAAGAAGCGTTCAATCGTTTGCTGACAGAACGCAAGCCGGAAAAGCAGGCAATGGAACTGCTGGCGAAAGAGGCGATTTGTTTGCTTTGCGCCGAGCCAACGGCGGACAAATGCCATCGTCGGCTGGTGGCGGAATACCTGCGGGGGCTTGCGCCGGAAATCGAAATCAAACACCTGTGAGCACCGTCAAGGAAATCACCACGCTGGCATTGACCAAGATGCACGGCGGCGTTTGCACGGCGGGAATTGACGCCGATGGCCGCTGGGTGCGGCCAGTGCGCCCGCGCTACGAATCGAAGCCGGCGCGCGAAGGCATCTCCGATTCCAGCCTGCTTCCCCTGGATTTCTTTCACGGCGGCAAGTCTCATCTGGTCAATCTGGCCGTAACCCGGTTCTGGTTTTCGGAAGCCGCGCCGCACGCGCCGCACATCGAGGATTGGACGCTCGACCTGAAGCGCAAGCCGCAACTGCTCCACAAACTTTCGGAAGAGGAGCAGGAGAAGTTTTTGACTGCGCACGTTGAAAGCGATCTTGCGCCGCTCAACCGTGAGCATCAGCGCTCGTTGATGCTGATCCGGCCGGAGAGCTTTTCGTTTTCGTTCGGGATGAACCAAACGGGCGACGATGTTTCGGTGCGGGCGTCGTTCATCTGCAACGGCGAACGCTACAGCGACATCGGCTGCACCGACCTGCGGATTCGAGCGCTCGGGCGCAAGCTGCTGGAAAAAACTGACCAGAAGAAAGCTTTGCTCAGCGACGAAGATTTTAAAAGACACGGAAAACAAACGACCTATCTGACACTCGGCCTTTCGCGGCTCTTTCAAAACAAGCATTGGCTGCTGCTGGTTGGCGTGCATTCGCTGCCGGAACTTGCGGTCGAAATTGATTACGCCAGGCTTTGAACGTGCGCGCTGGGTACGCATCGCTTCCAGCGTGCGGACGTTCGCGGTGCGCTCCGTGGATTCCATTTATCGCTCAAGCCGGGGCGCACGCTGGAAGCGATGCGTACCCAAGGAAATTAGCCATGGATGAACTCGAACGCGCATTGCATGAGCATTTCGGCTTTGAACAGTTTCGTTCCGGCCAGCGCGAAGTGATCGAACACGTGATGGCCCGGCGGCATACGCTTGCCGTCTTGCCGACCGGGCGCGGCAAATCGCTCTGCTATCAACTCCCCGCGCAATTGCTGCCGGGCTTGACGCTGGTCATCTCGCCGCTGATTGCCTTGATGCAGGATCAAACCACGGCGCTGGAACGGCGAGGTTTTCGTAACGTCACGTCTTTGAGCAGCGCGCTCACACAATCGGAGATCGGGCGGCGGTTTGCTGAAATCGAACGCGGAGAGCACAAACTGGTGTACATCGCGCCGGAACGCTTCGATTCGCCTCGCTTTCAGCAACTGGTTCGGCAAGCGGAAATCTCGCTGGTGGTGATTGACGAAGCGCATTGCATCAGCCAGTGGGGACACGATTTTCGCCCGCATTACCGAACGCTGCTCACGCGATTGCCCGAACTCCGCCGGGCAACTTTACTGGCTGTCACCGCCACGGCGACGCCGGAAGTGCAAAACGACATCTCTGCCTCGCTCGCCCTGCCAACGCTCGAACGAGTCATCGCCGATTTCAATCGCCCGAATCTCCATCTGGAAACCATCAAAGCCGACGCGCGAGAAGAGAAAGACCGGCAGGTAGTTGAACTGCTGAAGCGCGACGCCGGCGCGGCGATTGTCTACGCCAGCACGCGCAAGGAAGCGGCGGCGGTGCATCAACTGCTCGGCGGCCACGGATTCAACGTTTGTCTGTATCACGCCGGGCTGGATACCCGGCAACGCACCGAAGCGCAGCAGCGTTTTTGGAAGGACGATTGCCGCGTGATTGTGGCGACGGTCGCTTTCGGTCTGGGCATAGACAAACCGAACGTGCGGCGGGTGATTCATTACAACCTGCCAGGCTCGCTGGAAAACTATTACCAGGAAGCAGGGCGCGGAGGACGCGACGGAGCGACGGCCACCTGCACGCTGTTTTATTCGCAGCCGGATGTGCGGATTCAACGCTTTCTGCTGGATCAGGCGTATCCGCAGCCGCAGGTCTTGCTGAAACTGTTCGACATGCTGCGCGAGGCGCATCCGCTGGCCGTCGCTGCCAGCGATTTGGTAACCGCCGGCCAATTGCCGGAGATCGCGGTCAACGCGGCGTTGCAAGCGCTTTATGAACAGCAGCGGGTGCGAATCACGGCGGAGGGGAAATACGCGCTGGCACAAATTGCCGAAAGCGAGCCGAAGTTCGACGTGCGCGATTTGAACGAACGGCGCTGGCGGGCGAACGAACGGTTGAAAAAGATGATTGCCTACGCGTTGGACGCGAAGTGCCGCCGCGCGGCGATTCTCGACTACTTCGGCCAGGAATTTGCCGCGCCTTGCCCGGCTTGCGATGTCTGCGCGGCAAAGCCACCGGCGCCGAAACCACAGCCTGAAACCGCTGCTACCGAACCCCGGAATCGCACGGCTTACGTCACTTTACGAACGGCGGCGGAATTGGGCGGACGCTTCGGGCGAACGCTGGTCGCGGAGTTGCTTGCGGGCAGCAAGCGCAAACGCATCATTGAAATGGGTCTGGATCGTTCTCCAAATTACGGCGCGCTGCGTCCGAACGGAAGGGAGCAGATTTTGACCTGGATAGACGAACTCGTCGCGCAGCAATTTCTGCTGGTGACGGCGGAAGAATACCCGCGCCTGGTCATCACCGAAGCCGGCCGCCGCCTGCTGGAAGAAGAGAAGCCACAATCATCTTCAGTCAGTTTCTTGCCGCCGCCAGCCATCACGGGCCAAGCCCTCAACGAAAATGTAACGGCTCTGGAACGGAAGGAACTTCTCTCCGAAAAGACGGCGACGGGCAGCAGAACGTACCGCTTCGATGTGAAAGAAACCACCCAAGGAGCGCGTTATCTGACCATCACCGAAGAGCAGGAAGCCGGATCGGATCACAAAGCCCATCGTGTGACGGTTTTCGAAGACCACGTGGAAGAGTTCTATCAGGAATTGAAAAAGGCCTTGCGACTGCTGGGCATCGAAGAATCGAACCGTTTGCCCAATCGCTTGGATGACATCAAGCGGCAGTATCCGAAAGCCTACGAACGATGGGAGCCGGAGGAAGATCGTCTGTTGAAGGAAAAGTTCGCCGCAGGCGTCAAGATCAAGGAACTGGCCGCCAGCTTCGAGCGGCAGCCGAACGCCATCCGGTCGCGGTTGATAAGGTTGGGTTTGCTGCAATCAGGCCGTCAGGAAACGGGATAGCGTTACCTTTCGGCCAGTTCGCGGAAATTTGTTGTTACCTTGATATCGAACTAGAATGACGGCCACTCACAAAGTCGGAAGCGGTTTGGAAACAATTTTTTGCAAGGAGACGAGCGGTTGAGCAAGACACCTCGAAAGCCATCGGTAATTCGTGGCATTGACCTTTTCTGTGGTGCGGGAGGAAGCAGTTGGGGGGCGCAAAAAGCTGGTGTTGAAATCGTCGCGGCCTTTGATTCGTGGGAACTGGCTGGCAAGAACCATCACGTCAATTTCCCTAATGCCCTCTTTTACCCAACGCGCCTCGAAGATGTGAATATAAGTGAAGTGAAGAAAGACCTTGGACATATTGATTTGATCCTGGCTTCTCCCGAATGCACGAACCACAGTCCAGCCAAGGGAAACAAAGTTCGTTGTGAGGAAAGCAAGAACATCGCATTTCAAGTCATCCGATTTGCTCAGGAGCTAAAACCTCGGTGGATCGTGATTGAGAATGTCGTAAGCATGCGCCGCTGGTCACGCTACCAGGAATTCAAGAAAGAGTTGGAAGCTGATTACCAGGTTCGTGAAGAGGTTCTGGATTCATCGGACTTCGGAGTGCCGCAGAGCCGCCGCCGCTTATTTCTGCTCTGTGATCGCCAACGCCTGCCTGATCCGACTCCGACAATACCGGGTCGCAAGAAGACCGTCCATTCCATCGTTAACCTCAACAGTGCCTATCATTATAAGAGAAGGGATAAGCTATGAATTGCGGGCATGAATTCATTGGCCAAATCCGTTGTGGGCGATGTGATTCCTGTTATGACACCTGTTGCCGTTGCCCCCGACTGCCGAAAGCGAAGCGCGAGACCTACCTCCTCGACTATGATGATGATTCATCTTCAGGACGTGGAAAGGCGCGCATTCGGTATCGGAAATGGTGGCAAGGGAAAGTGTGCAGGCCGGTTAATTCTGGCGGTACCTTCAAGCTAGTCACAGATGTGAAGACTGTAGGTCCGCCTAGTTTCGTGTATGGTGTTGCTTACTTGGTTTATTCTGATGGTACTGAAGTGGCCATAAGCACCCAGGCGTATGTACCCCGTAAATGTGACGTTGAAATACAAGAATTGAGCTAATCTGCCCTATGAGCAAATGGACAAGAGATGAGCTAAAGGTTGCGTTCAGTCTTTATTGCCAAATGCCATACGGCAAGATGCATCACCGCAATCCAGAAATTATTCGCGTTGCTAAACTGATAAACCGCACACCTTCAGCTCTTGCTATGAAGCTGGTGAACTTCGCTAGCATCGATCCAACAATTACAAGCACAGGTAGAAAAGGGCTGGGCAATGCGTCCGCTTTGGACAAGGAAATATGGGATGAGTTCAATGCTAATTGGGAGAAGCTTGCTCTGGAAAGCCGGTTAATTTTGCAGACGATTCAAGGAGAAGTAGTCAATGAGGATGTAGAAGATTTGTCTCCAATGAACTATTTTGGAGCAACCAGAAAAGCACAGGTAGAGGTTCGTATCAAACAAGCATTTTTCCGTAAAGCCGTACTCAGTAGCTATGAAGGACAGTGTTGCATGACAAGATTGAGTGATGAGCGGTTGTTACTTGCTAGCCATATCGTACCCTGGAGCCTAGATGAGCAGAATAGGTTGAATCCGCGAAATGGACTATGTCTTTCTGCTTTGCATGACCGGGCCTTCGATAAAGGACTTATTACGGTTGAGTCAAACTTCAGAATCCGTGTTTCGAGCGCCATAAGCAGTCTTGCAGATAACGAATTTGCAATGGCGGCACTTCTTTCGTTAGATGGGAAGATGATCTTGACTCCTTCTAAATTTCCACCTTCTGCTGAATTCTTGGACTATCACAACCAACATATCTTTTTAGGCTAAGCAGAGGTTCTTGAGGCAAGCGTATGAATGCGCGGTATGTCGCCATCTCTGGATGTGCGCTCGCGGCTGCCACTGCTGTCTTTAAAGCTGGGTCGTCTCCCGAACTTGAGTTGATTTACAATGCCCGGCGCTATGACAAAGCCGAGCAAAAACGATGAATTGGTGCTTCCCAGTTCGTTCTGCTGGAACGAGAAGTGCGCCGATTATGGGCGCGTAAACGCCGGGAACCTACGCAAATTCGGCTTGACGCGCAAAGGCCGTCAGCGATGGCAATGCACGACCTGCAAAAAGGTCGTTGCTGAAACCAAGGGCACGGTCTTCCACGGCAAGCAGTACGACGAGCAAACGATCATTGAATGCTTCGCGATGTTGGCCGAACGAAATTCTCTTGCGGCAATCCATCGCATCAAAGGGATCAAAGAAGAAACCATCAGCGCCTGGCTGCTCGAGGCCGCCCCTCAGATGGAACGGATTGAGCAGGCGCTGATGCGGGATCACAAGATGAGCCGCGCGCAACTGGACGCCCTCTGGACTTATGTCGGCCACAAGGGCGAAAAAAAGGGCTTCGAGAAGAAGACCGACGAGGCACCTTCTGGCGTGGGACAGCGCTCGAAACTGACACGCGACTGCGGGTCGGACGCGCCATCGCCAAGACCGAAGAACAAGTCGCGCAGGACTTGATGAAGCAGATCAAAGAACGTGGGCACAAACTGGCTCCGCCAGCGATCGCCACCGACGGCAAAGGCGCCTACCGCGAAGCGATGGTCGAGACCTGGGGGAAAGTCCCAGCGCGCAAGCCCGGCGGCAAGGGCCTGCCACCTGAAAAGAAACAACCGCAGCCCGGATGGCATTACCTGCAAGTGGTCAAGCATCGTGAAGGCGGTCGCGTCGTCGAGGTCAAAGTGGATGTCATCTATGGCGACGAAACAACGCTTGATCTGGTCGGAGCGCATACTTCCTATGTTGAGCGCACGAACCTGACGTCGAGGCATATCAACGGGCGGTTGGTGCGTAAAACGCTCTCGTTCTCGAAGGAACTGGAAATGCTCAAGGCGTCCTCGGTGTGGGAAGATGCGGTTTACAATTTGACGCGTGAAGTCAAAACGTTGCGAGTCGAGGTCGAAGAAGAGAAGCGGCGATTTGAACCGCGAACGCCAGCAATGGCAGCGGGATTAACCGATCGTATCTGGAGTATCAAAGAACTCTTGTGGAGGTGGTCTCACCAATCCAATCAACTCAAGACGGGTAGACCACCTAAAGCTGAAACGATTGCCGTTGCCTGATGTATTCACCTGAGCCAATTGCTCAGAGGGTTGTCGCGCATTCGTGGACGTGGAAATCGCGACACGGAGCTTTTGTTGGCAAAGCTTTTCCGGCAGTACCGAGTTACCGGATGGCGAAGACATTTGAAAGTAAAACTTGGCGGGTTGCACATTGTCGGACTGAAATCCACCACTCGAAAGCAACGAGCCAAGCCAAAGACCCGTGCGCAACTCTTCGTTCATCCTGACTTCGTTTTTCACAAACAACGCACTGTGGTTTTCGTGGATGGCTGTTTCTGGCATGGTTGCCCCAAGCATTCAAATTTGCCAGCCAATAACCGTCCTTTCTGGGAAAAGAAGCTCAATGGAAACAAGGCGCGTGACCGATTTGTCAACCGTTATTTGCGGAAAGCTGGTTGGCAGGTTGTTCGGATATGGGAGCACGACCTCGCCAAGCGACCTGATGTATGCATCAGACGAATTCAGCGAGCGTTAGCGAAGGAATTGTAAGCCTGGAAGCTGTTGAAGGACTTCATAGCGCTTGCTGAATTTCGCTCCCCATCAGCGCCAAACAAACTGATCACAGGAGAATTTCTAAAGAATGACTGATCTGAAACAAGTAGTGATTTACACGGACGGTGCCTGTTCCGGCAATCCGGGGCCGGGCGGATACGGCGTGGTGATGCTGTTCGGCGACCATCGCAAGGAACTGTCGGGCGGATTCCGCAAAACCACCAACAACCGCATGGAACTGCTCGGCGCCATTGAAGGCTTGCGCGCGTTGAAAGACCGCTGCGCCGTCAAGCTGCACACCGATTCGCAATATGTCGTCAATGCGATTGAAAAAGGCTGGGCCGCAAAATGGAAAGCCAATGGCTGGATGCGGAACAAAAAAGACAAGGCGGTCAACCCCGATCTGTGGGAGCAACTGCTGCAATTATGCAAACAGCACAAGGTCGAATTCATCTGGGTCAGAGGGCACTCCGGCAATGTGGAAAACGAACGCTGCGATGTGCTGGCGGTGGCGGCTTCGCAGCAGCCGAATCTGCCGGTGGATGAAGGCTATCGCCCGTAAGCCGAACTTTTCATTTCGCCGCCGCCGCTTCTTCAAGCAGCAGTTGCGCTTCGAGCACAATCAAGTCGCGGCGAATGATTTCCAGGGTGAGGGGCAGCGGGTCGGTCGCGGCGCGTTGAATGTCTTCGGGTTTCAATTCGCTGAAGCGTTCGTCAATCAGAAACAGATCGGTCTGGGCGCGTTCGCTGCCCGCGCGGAGCTTTTCGTAGGCGCTGCGGATGCGTTTGAAACCTTCCGGGTCGTGTTCCGGCGAATGCTGACGGATCAGTGCGAAGTAGGCTTGTTTGATCTGGGCCTCGGTGGCATCGCGTTCGACGCCCAGCGTTTTATAGGGATTGTCGGTGAAAGACAGATTCATCGCCTGTGTTCCTTCGGTACGGTACCGGGAGCGGTAGCGACCGGGTGGACTCGTAAGTATGCTTTCAGCGTGATTACCCGGTCGCTACCGCTCCCGGTACCGCACCACTGATTCACTTCCTTTTCTTTTTCTTCTTCGTTGCCCGTTTTCTCGGCGGACCGAAAAGAGGCGGCAAGTCGCTGAACTCATCATCGTCGTCATCATCATCGCCAAAGAAAAAGCCGTCATCGTCGTCGTCATCCCCATCGCCGAGAAGGAATGGCGGCAAGACCCCTCCTCCGCCGCCGAACAAGTCGCCCAATCCGGGCGGGCCATGCTCCAGCGCTTGTTTCAGTTGGCTGATTTCTCCCCGGATTGTCTCAAACTCTTTGCGTCCCGCCATCAAACGCTCGGCTTCGGTGAATTCCTTGAGCGCCGCCTTGCGGTCTTTGTCTTTCATCAGCAATAAGCCGAGCGGATTGTCGCCGATCAGAGTCAAGGCTTTGATGAAATACGGCAACGGGTGCGCCGGATCGAGTTTCTTGGCCTTGCTGATGTAACGATCCGCGTCCTTCTCTTTGCCCTCCATACCCAAGGTCATGGCAATTTCCAGCAACATTTCCAGGCTGGCGGTGTCCGCCGCGCGGTCGAAATGTTTGAGGGCGTCTTTGAACTCCCCGTTTTCCGAATACGCCATGCCAATTTGGAAGAAGCATTCGGCGCTTGGTTCCAGTTCGATGGCGCGAGCGAACGCGGCTTTGGCTTCCTTGGCGTGGCCGTTTTGCAGATAAACAGCGCCGGTGGCGACGTGCGGTTGCGGCTTTCCGGGATTGGCTTCGACAGCGCGAGTCAGCAATTCTCTCGCTTCTGCGTCGCGGTCATGGCTGAAGTAAATCGAGGCGAGACGGCCCAGCGCCGGAAAATAATTCGGATCAACGCGCAACTGTTCTTCGGAAAATTCGATGGCCAGGTCTTCATCTCCCTCTTCTTCAGCCTCTTCCGCCTCCTGGTCGAGAAAACTCAGAAAAGCGACCTGCACCATTTTGTTTTGCGGTTCGAGCGCCAACGCCTGCTGGAACGCCTTGCGGGCATCCTCTTCGCGGTAGGCCATATCCAGCGCCTGCGCCTTGTGCGTCAGCAGAATTGCCGAAGCGCCGCGCTGCCGCTCGATCTGTTCCAGTTGCGCGAGCGCCTTCCGCGGCTGGCCGTCCTCCATCAACAACTCCGCCACTTTCAATCGCAGGTCGTGATTTTCGGGATCGAGCTTCAGTGTCGCTTCCAACTCATTCAAAATCTCTTTGGGCGATTGGCCTGCTTCGGTCATCAGGACGAGCAGACGTTGTTCCAGGCTTTGCCACCGCTGTTTGAAGCTTGGCTCACCCTCGCGTTGTTTGAACTGCTGCCGCCACGTGCGAGCCAGCGCGCGCCAATGTATGACCGCTTCAGCCTTCCGCCCCAGCCGTTCACAGGCGATGGCTGCGTTTTGCAGCAAAGTTTCGTCCTGAGGTTTCAGTTGCAACAACTCCTGCCAGATTTGCGCGGCTTGTTCGATCTGGCCTGCCTGCCAGGCTTGCTGCGCCTCGGAGCGGCGAGCGGCAACAATGTTATTGGTGGCAATCTTGTTTTCAGGCGAAACCACCAGCGCCGCCTGCCAGCACTCGATGGCCAGGGGCAGGTTATCGGCCACCTCGCTTTCCGCGATGCGGTGGTAATACGCCGCGAGTTGTTCCCGCCAGGGCAGCGCCAGCTTGTGTGCGGCGGCCATCCGCTGCGCTTCGCGCCAGTCGGCCATTGCCTCGCGAAATTGTTGCGCCTCGAAGTTGGCCGCACCGCTGTAGAAAAATTGCGTGGCGATTAACATCGCTTCGGCGTGCGTGGGATTGTGGTCGAGCGCGGGCAATTCGCCCAATGCTTCCCGCGCGGCTTCTGTTTCGCCTTTCGCCAGATGCCGCAGCCCGCGCAGCAGCGGTTCGGCCACCCCGGCGGACGGCGGCTGGTCATTGGCCAGCCAGGCGCTCAGTGACGCCAGCCTGCGCTGGTTTTCATCGCGCGATTCGGCGGGGATTCGCTTCAGCAAGTCATCGGCTTCGCGGCTGCGTCCGGTCGCCAGCAAGCCAAGCGCGAAGGCGCGCATGGTCAGTTTGTCTTCAGGCGATAGTTCGTCGGCCTTTTGAAAATCGGCGAAGGCGCTTTCCGCATTCCCTTGCGCCAGACGGCAAGCGCCGAGCGCCACCAGATAGCGGGCTTCAGCGGGCGCGCGCTTCACGACTTCTTCCAGCGCCGCCAGCTTTTGCGATGGGTCGGACAGCGTCAATGCGTGCGCGCTGAGTGCGCGCGCCATCAATCCCGGCAATGCCGCCTGCGCGGCGATCAGATGCGGCGGCGTGGATATTTTTTTGCCGGCGACGGTGACGCGCGGTTTCAGATCAATTTCCGCGCGTCGCAACAAGAGCAGCGCCTGCTCGATCCGGCCATGCTGCAAATGCTCCTCGGCCATTCGGAGCAAATCCGCCGCCGAAAGCTGCGCGATGTGTTTGTGCTTCTGTTTCGGTTTGTTCTTTTTGCTCGGCATTCGCTTGTGGAGGTGTGATTATTCAAGCTCGTAGAGCAGATCGTCCAGATTATTGAGCGCCGCCATGACCTGTTTTTCATCCACGCCCTGATGCGCCGCTTCCAGCTTATGGCGGGCTTCGCGCAATCGTTTTGTGTCTTTGGTGCGGCCATCGGCGTCCAACTGCAATTCCATACGCGTGGCGGCGGCAAGCGAACCGGCGACATCTTTCTCCAGTTTCGGATCGAAATGCTTTTTGACTTCCGGTTCCGACGCGGCGCGTTTGGCGGCATTGGTGCTGATGTTCATCACTTCGCGGCGTTCGCCTTTGTGGTCGCGGGCAGTGACTTCGACGATGCCGTTCAGGTTGTAGCTGAATTCGACGATCACTTCGCGCGGAAGCTGCGGGTCTGATCCGGGCGGAATTTCCGTGAACAGGAAACTGCCGAGATGCGTGTTCTCCGCCGCGACGGGGCTTTCGCCCTGATAGACCTCGATTTCGACCGTGTCCTGGTATGGCGAGATGGTGTGGAAAAGTTCGGATTTGGTCGTCGGAATGGTGGTGTTGCGGCGAATGATCGGGCGGAACGCGCCGGGCACGATGTCGTTGAACAGGAACTGCGCGACGGCGATGCCCAGGCTGTGCGGCGAAATGTCAATCAGCATGGCTTCGACCGGTTCGCCGTTGATGATCGCCGCCTGTACCGCCGCGCCGAGCGCAACGGCTTCGTCGGGATTGATTTCCATCGAAGGCGGCAAGCCGATATGTTCTTCAATCATTTCCGCCACGCGCGGAATGCGCGTCGAACCTCCCACAAGCAGCACGCGATTGATCTGCTCCGGCGAAAGCTGCGCGTCCTTCATCGCGCGGTCAATCGAATCCAGCGTCGAACGCAGCAGATCGTCAATCATCCCTTCAAATTCGTGGCGTCCGACTTCCGCGTTCAAATGCGCGATTTGTCCGTCGTAACGCGCCAGGAACTCTTCCGCCGCGCGTGCAAACGGCGCGGACGACAGCGCGACTTTGACGCCTTCCGCCGCACGGTTCAGCCGCGCCATCGCGCGCCGGTCTGCTTTGAAATCGTAGCGATGCTCGGACGACAGCGCGGCGAGCAGATGCTGCAGCAGGCGTTCGTCGAAATCGTCGCCGCCCAGATGCACGTTGCCGTAACTGGCGCGCACTTCCAGGATGTCGCCTTGCTGTTCGATCACCGAAACGTCGAAGGTGCCGCCGCCCAGATCGTAGACCATCAGGAATTGATCCACCTGCTGTTCGATTCCGTAAGCCAGCGCCGCCGCCGTCGGTTCGTTGATGATGCGCAGGACTTCCAGGCCGGCCAGTTCGCCCGCGCGTTTGGTGGCCAGGCGCTGCGCGTCGCTGAAATAGGCGGGCACGGTGATGACTGCGCCACTGACCGGTTCGCCCAGAACTTCTTCAGCCAGCGCTTTCAGGTGGCGCAGGATGAAGGCGGAAATTTCCTCCGGCAAGTATTCGCGGTCACCGAGCGGGACTTTTTCTTCCGTGCCCATCCTGCGTTTGATCGAACGCACAGTGCGTTCGGGCGCAAGCACATATTGGTTCAGCGCGCTCTGACCGACGATGATGCGTCCGTCTTCGGCCAACCCGACAACCGATGGAACAAGCCGTTCATCGCCGCGCGCCAGGACGCGCGGGCGGCTATTTTCAACAATCGCAACCAGCGAATTGGTGGTTCCAAGATCAATTCCAACGGTTCTACTCATGTTTGGCGACGATGACCTCCGCGTATCTCAAGATGCGTCCTTCCAGTGTGTAACCTTTCAACTCTTCGTCGGTGATGGTTCCGGCAGCAACATCGAGGCGCGCGATGGTGGAAACGGCGCGATGCAGCGCGGGATCGAATGCGCGGCCGACGGTTTCCATCGGTCGCGCGCCGGACGCCGATAAAATCGCTTCGACACGCCCGACCAGCAACGCCTGTCCGTCGCGCCATTGCCGCATGGCCGCGACCGATTCCGTCAAGCTGTCCCGCATCCGGCGCGCCGCCGCAAACCGAAAAACAAAACCGGAAGCGGGCTCTCCGGCTTGCTGCTGCAACCGTGCAATCACTTCATCGGCGGCGGACAAACTCGCCTGCGCGGTGTCGGCCAGCCTGAGCAAATCGCGGCACAAGGCGGCTTTCGCTTCAAACCTTGCTTCGTTGACGGATTCGGCGCTTTGTTCGGGAATTTGCGCGACGACGGCAGCAAGCTGGCGAATTTCGGCGAGCGCTTCGCCGAAGGATTCCTGATTGCCTTCCGCCGTGCGATTGGTCTTGAACAATTCGCGCCCCAACCGCCGAATCTCCTGCCGCAAATCGTCAAAGGCAGCGCCGAAATCGAAGTCCGGCTCTTCCGGCTCTTCCTCTTCGATCTCCTCTATTTCTTCCTCATTTATTTCTTCGGGCTGCGCGTCGCTGGCATCGGCGGAGATTTCGGTTTCCGCGCGCGGGGCATCATTTGATGGCTGGCCAGCGCCAAAAACCGCATCCATCATCAACTGCCGTGAACGCAGCCGACGGAGCGAATCTTCCATCGAATCTGTCTCCAGTTGGGCGGATGATTCTGCAAGCGGGACGAATTGCTCCGGCGCAGACTCGGACGGCAAAGCGTCGGTGTTGTCTGTTGGAAATCCCATGCTTGGTGATGAAAATTCAGGCTAATTCGGTAAAAAGGAATCTAGCACGGGCAATTACTTTTCGTAAACAATGATCAGCGTCAAATCCTCTTTGCCGGTCTGTTTCAGGCCGTGCGAACTGCCAGGACGGGTCAGAATCGCATCGCCCGGCTTGACCGGAAATTCCTTGCCGTTCATCTGCATCACGCCTGCGCCGCTGAGGATGTAATAAATCTCGTCTTCCTTTTGCGGATGGTATCCGATGGCCGCGCCAGGATGCAGCACGCGTTTGCGGAAGACTTGTTTGACGCCCGCCGCCTTCTCAAAAAAACTGTAGCCGGTGGAACGTCCCGGCCCTTGGTGCGGCGCGGGGCCGGGTTTGGCGACATCGGCGTCATGTTCCAGGATATAGCCTTCCGTGGCTTGAGCGGCGGCTTGTGCCGTTACATCTACCTGCGGCGTCTTCGCCATCAGCCAGCCAGCCGCCATTCCAAACGCGACCAACGCAACCGCGGTCAGAATTCTTTTCATTGGGTTCAATCTCCTTGGGTTTGATTTTCCAGTTGCAGGCGACTTGCGGGCACGCCGTTTCGATAACGAATCCCGGCAATCACCATCGCGCCGAGCAAGGCGATCACGGAAAGCAGCAGAAAGCCTGACGAATAGCTGCCGGTTCGTTCGCGAATGTTGGCGACCAGCAGCGGCATGGTCGCTTCGCCGACCGAATCGCTGGTGATGATGATGCCCAGAATCCGGCTCAACCCCGCCAGGCCGAAGCATTCCGCCGTCATTAGCGGCACCAGCATGTAATCCGCGCCCAGGCCGAAGCCGAACGTCACGGCGAAGACATACAGCAGCGCCGGATAATCGCGCGCCCAGACCAGCAGCGGAATCGAAAGCGCGACGATCAGAAAAATGGCGATCATTACGTTTTTCTTGCGGAAGCGGTCGGCGAAATAGCCGGTCGCCAGTCGTCCGGCAATGCTCGAAAACAGCACGATGCTGGGATAAACGGCGGCGGCGCTTTTGGCGTCTTCGTTCGTTTTGGCGATGTCCGTCAGGTACAGCGGCAGATTCTGCGTGATGCCGCCGACCGCGCTGATGCTGAAAACGCTCCCCAACGCCAGCAGCCAGAACGCGGGCGTGCGAAAGACCAATGAAAGTTTGACGGGCGGCAGCGGCGGTTTGGGTTCGCCTTTCTGTTCATCGCCGTCCGGCAATTGTCCCAAATCCGACGGCTGGCGTCTGATGACGAACACCGCCAGCAGCGCCAGCGTGATGAAGACAATGCCGGCCAGCAACTGCAATGCGCCGCGCCAGCCGTAAGCATCCCGCGCCCAGCGAATCATCCAGGGAACGATGGCTCCGCCGATGCCTATGCCGACGTACGCGATGCCCATCATTCGCCCGCGCAGCCGCGCAAACCAGTTCGAGATGATCACCTGACACGGCAGCGGACCCGCGCACAAATAGCCCAGCGCATTGAAAAAGTAGAAGGAATAAAGCTGCGTCAACGAATTCATCTGGCTGAAGCCGATCAGCGCAACCGCCGCGAACAAGGCTCCGGCGGCCATCACGCTGCGCGGGCCGAACTTTTCCAGCGCCCACCCGGCGGCGAAACCGAACAGCGGGCCGACGATGATCTTGCTCAGCGTGTTTCCGAATTGAATCTGATCGCGCCGCCAGCCGAATTCCTGCACATAGTTCGGGAAGAACTGCGGCAGGCCATACAGGATGAAGCCGACGATCATCATCATAAAGATGAATGTCGTGGCGACAATGAACCAGCCGTAGAAGGGTTTGTTTTGATTGTTCATTTGCTCTGACGTGAATTTACGGCATGTGTGCGCCACCGCCTGTCTGCGACCAAAAATCCTGTGCCGTCGCTTGATGTGTGCGATTCAGCCAATCGTGAATGTGCCGTAGGATTCGCGGCAATCCCTTGGGGGCAAGCTTGGTGGATTCCCAGGCGGTCATCAGTTGACGCAGCGAATCATCAATCGGATTTTCCACTGTGATTCCGAACTGTGCGGAAGCTTGCGCCAATTTGCGGTCATCAGTTGCCAGGGTCGTCGCGCCGAGCGAGCTGGTGAGTGACAACAGGATGGCGTCCGTGAAGTCAAGACCTTGCACGTCAGCGAGCCTCATCGCCGCGAGTGCAGTGGAGGCGTCAATCGGCAACACTTCGACCAACTCTTCCGTGAAAGCAGTCAGGTTTTTCGTCGCGAGCGCGGCTTCGATTCCGTAGATTTTGGTCAGCACGGCTTTGGCCTCCAGCAATGAGGAAGCGGTCGTAAACCAGCCGGTGCGCGCGCGGATGAATTGTTCGCAGGCAGCCGAGGCAGGATGGTTTTGCAGCAGGCTGTAAACGATAAACATCGTGTCCAGTCCGCGTTCCAAGCGGGTGTTAGTAGAGGAAGTCATCTCCGCTCACCTCGGACAGATCTATCGCGTAGGGATGCTCCTTCATCGTCAGCTTGTTGGAAAAAACTCGATCCCAGTCCGGCTTATGTTCCTGGCCAGTTATGGGTTGGGGAAAGAGTTCATTGGCTTTTTCCAGCAACTGTTCGACTTGATCGTCGCGCAAGAATTCGATCTTTTGACGTAACAACTCTTTGGCCGCAGTGCTCATAAACTCACCTCCGCCGGGATGGTAACTGATACATGGCTTGCTGGCTATAGACTTCCCCGGCGTAACTCTTCAGCCAGATATTCGCTCGCCCGCCACGATACCGCCGCAATCGAAAGCGTGCAGTTCTTTTCCGGGCACGAAACGAACGACGCGCCATCCACCACGAACAGGTTTTTGACTTCATGCGCCTGATTGAATTTGTTCAGCACCGAAGTTTTTGGATCATCGCCCATGCGCGCGGTGCCGACTTCGTGCGTGGCATCGCCGGGTGGCGGCGGCACATTGCGGTTGTAGGGCGCGATTTCGGCTCCAGCAGCGCGCAGAATCTCTTCGGCGGTGTCGTACATCAACTCGGCCATCTTCAGTTCGTTGTCGTGCCATTTGGCGTGGAACCGAAGCTGGGGAATGCCGTATTTGTCTTTCAAGCCGGTCGGATCAATCTCGCAGTAGTTATCGAAATATGGCAGACATTCGCCGAATCCCGCCAGCGAAACACGCGACGGGTTCAACTCCCGAACTTCTTTCTTGAGCGCGGAGCCGAAACCCGCGACGCGCTTGGCATAGCCAGGATAAGCGCCGGAGCCGCTGCCCGGCTGATATTGCCAGCCGCGCAGAACGGGAATCTTGCGCCCGCCCGGAATGTTCGTGTGGCGCGGAATGTAAACGTGGCCGCCGCCTGCACCGTCGTCATTGAAAATTTGCGCCGCTTTCAAATTCGGCAAAAAGCCGCTGACGAAGCCCGCCTTGAAATTGTCCATCAGGTAATGGCCGAGCGCGCCGGAAGCATTGGCCAGGCCGTTTTCGTGATGGCGCGTTTTGGAATTGAGCAGGATGCGCGTCGAAGCCATCGCGCCCGCGCCGATGACAACGGTTTTGGCGTGCGCTTCGTAAGTCAGCCGGTTTTTCGTGTCAATAAATTCGACGCCGCGCGCCTTGCCGGTCTTTGGATCGAGCAGCACGCGGTGGACAGCCGCGCCGGTGCGAAGCGTAAAGTTTTTCTTGCCCGACAGCTTGGGGATGATTGCATCGAGCGTCGAAAAGCGCGACGCCGTCTGACAGCCATAATCGCAGTCGCCGCAGAAATGACAGGCCGCGCCGGTGTCACGGTTTTTCAGCAGCATCGCTTTGCGAATCGGGATGACAGGGATGCCGGCCTTCTTGCCGCCTTTGATCAAATGCGCCTCGCCGCAGCGTGGCGGAGGCGTCGGCGCGTGGTAATTCCCGTCCGGCGTCACGGCCAGACCTTCGCGCGTACCAAACACGCCCATCAAATCTTCGGCTTTGTCGTAATACGGCGCGAGTTCTTCATAAGAAATCGGCCAGTCTTCGCCAGCGCCGTCTTGCAGGGATTTCGGCTTCATATCCCATTCGGACATTCGCAAACTGACGCGCGCCCAGGTGTTGGTTCTTCCGCCGACGGCGTGAACGCGCGTCCAGTGAAAATCGGTGCCGGGCGCGCGGCCATACGGCTCTTTGTACGGATGAACGTAAAGGTGTTCGGTGTAGGCGCTGACCTTCCACAAACCATCGTACTGACCCGGTTTGCCCAGGCCGCGAAAGGGCATTTCATACGGCCATGAATGTTCCGTATGGAATTGCGTGTTGCGATCCCACTTCGGGCCGATTTCCAGCAGCAGGACGTTCAAGCCCTGGTTGACCAGCACGTGCGCAGCGACGCCGCCCGCCGCGCCGGAACCAACGATGATTGCGTCGTAAACGATTTTCTTCTGAGCCATGGCGATTGATGGAGCTTTGTGTCCGGAAAGATTGAAAACGAAAAAGGGACGGGCAAGATAACACGGTCGCTCTTGCCTGTCCCTCTTTCGCGTGCGGTATTGCCGTTTTAGAAGTTCAGCCGCAAACCGAGCTGGACCTGGCGGCCCGGCGCGGCATTGGTGATGGTGCCGTAATTGTTGGCTGCCTGGTTCACGACTAATCCGCCGTTGTTCAGGTTCAGGTTGACGTGGTTAAACGCATTGAACATGTCACCGCGGAATTGCAGCTTGTAACGCTCCGTCACCAAAAACTGCTTGCGGAAAGACAGATCCCACAGGTTACGTCCTGGCCCCAGAATCGAACCGGGGCGGGCATTGCCGCGACGGTCTTCGGGAGCGGGGCCGAATGCCGCCGTGTTGAACCAGCGCGATTGATTGCGTTCGTCATCCGGCAGCGCGATATCGCCACCCAGGTAATCGGCGCGGCGTCCACCAATCGTGGTGTTGGCCTGTGGCGTATAGAATTGTCCGCTTTGGAACCGCGTGATTCCGCTGACTTCCCAACCGCCCAGCAGATTGCGGGTCAGGCCTTTCGCTTTGTTGAAAAACGGCAGGCGATAGGTGTACGTGGCCACGAAAATATGGCGGCGATCAAAGCTGGTCGGGCCATAGTTGAAGCTGCGCTGGGAGAACTCTTCCGGATTGTCGCCGTTGCCGCTGCTGTCGGCCAGCGAATGCGACCACGTGTAACTGACCGTCATGGTTGTGCTGCCTTTGCGTTTGGCGGCGTACAACTGCAACGCGTTGTAGTTGGAATTGGAATCGGACAGCCGGTAGCGGATGGCCGAAAAGCCCTTGTACGGGCGCAGCGCGTTGGTTGAAAGGCGTTGTGCCGCAGGCAGTGCCGCATTGGCGCGCAGGGCGTCAAACGACGGCTGATTGATGTCTGGCTGGCGCAGCAGGTGACGGCCCTGGTTGCCGACATAGGCGGCTTCGACAAAGATGCCTTTCGGCAATTCGTGCTGCACGCTCAAGCTGTAGCTCATGGTGTAGGGCACGACCAGATTCGGATCAATCACGTCAATCTGCGCAAACGGCGTCGGCGCCGCCGCCCGGGCACTGACCAGCGAGGCCAGATTGCCATTTTCGAGCGAGGAACTGGTGGTGAACGGCGGCACGTTGACGGATGAGAAAATCAGATTGCCCTCCGGTTTGTCGTAGAAAATGCCGAACCCGCCACGAATCGCCGTCTTGCTGTTATTAAACGGCGCATAGGCAAAGCTGAAACGCGGGGCGAACAGATGTTGTGGCTTGTACACACCACGCGGAGCGCCCGCTGGGACGGTGAGCACGGTTGCGCTGTTGCCGGTGGGAACGCGCCCCAGTTCATCCTGCGGCACGCCGTCGCCCACACGGATCAGTCCGTTGAACGGATTGCCGCCCTTGGTTGCGTCAATCGTGCCGTTGGCCAGCACGGTCACCGCCTTGGTGGGATCGTAAAGCGCCGGATCGAAATTGGCCATGTTGTTCTGCTGCGAATAGGTCGGCAGCCCATACTGATAACGCACACCGAATTCCAGACTCAGCTTGCGGGTCGCCTTCCAACTATCGGTCGCATACGCGTCGTACTGCGAGAAGCGGAAGAAGGCAACCGGGTCAATGTTCGTTTCCGTGTAAGTGCGGAAGTTGCCGAGCAGCGCGTCCGCCATCGCATTCCCGGTTGAGAGATTGTTGCCGCTGGCATTGAAAGCGACGTTGCCCGTGTAATTCGGGCGGCCGTTCTGATCCTTGCGGTTGCGGATGTAGACGAACCCTGTTTTCAGCGAATGTGCGCCGCGCACCCAGGTCAGATTGTCCGTCATCGAAACGTCCGTCGTCGGCGAAAGCAGTGATTGTGATGGGCCGGTGAAGGTGGCAAAACCATTGACGTTCACATTCGGAATGCCGTTCTCATAACGTCCTCCATCGGCGTAAAGCTGTTGGAAGGCGAATCCGTAAGTTTCGCGTTTCCAGGCATCGCCGACCGGTGGCACGCGTTGTCCGTTCCAGGCGGCATTGATTTTCGCTTCATTGATGAGCGTCGGACGGATCATCCAGGTATGGCCGACCTGATAGCTGGATCCCGGACGCAGGCGGTTGGTCGGAATCGTCGGCAATTGCGAATTGATAAAGGTGCCGTACGGATCAATCAAGTCGTACTTGTCGTGAATATAACGGCCGTACACGTTATGCCGCTCGTTGATGCGATAGTCCAATCGCAGCAAATCTTCACGCGAATGGAATGGATTTGCCTCTCGATAGAGCGCATTGTTGGCGGTTGGTGTGTCCACATATGAAACGGCGCGCAGTTCCATTGCATTGAAAACGCTGGCGAGGGCTTTGCCATCCGGCGTGATCAGATTGGCCGGAAGGACTTTCGGATTCGGGAAACAAGCGGTTTGCACTGTCGCACTGCAGGTCCCGGTCTTGGTTGGATCTTTCAAAAAGACGGTGCTGCGGGCGCTGAAATCGCCGTTGCGTTCGGCACGGGTCGGCAAGGTACGCGTTTGCGACGCGGTGAACTGCCGGATGATTTTCCATTCGACACCGCCAAAGGCGAAGAACTTGTCCTTGATGATCGGGCCGCCGAAATTGAATCCGAAGTTATTGAATCGCAGGCTGGGCCGGGCGACGTTGCGCGAGGCACTGAACGCATCATTGGCGTCGAGTTTGTCGTTGCGAATGTTTTCAAACACACCGCCGTGATAGCTGTTCTCGCCGCTGCGCGTCACGACGTTGATCGAAGCGCCAGAATTGCGCCCGTACTCGGCGGAAAAATTCGAGGTCTTGATACTGACTTCGCGAATGAAATCAATGCCGACGTTGTTGATTTGCGAGCCGTTCGATCCCGAATCCAGATTGAAACCGCCATCCACCGTCAGATTGTTGGCGTTGCCGCGATTGCCGTTGATCGGCTGCGAGGTGCTCAGAGACGTTGTCAGTGAAAGGGCATTGTCTTCCAGCAGGGGCGCGCCCGGAATCAGCGTCGTCAACTGCAAATAGTTTCTGCCGTTGAGCGCCAGTTCCTGCACCTGCGACTGATCAATCGTGCGGGCGACTTCCCCGGAAACCGAATTGACCGTCTCGCCCGTGGACGCAACGATTTCCACGCTTTCGGTCACCGAACCGGTTTCGAGCGTGAAATCCACACTTAGCCGTCCGTCAGCGACCAGGTTGTAGCCGGTTCTTTTCGACTTTTTGAAGCCCTGAAATTCAACCGACACACTGTAGTTGCCGACCGGCAGGTTGGTGGCGACATAAAAGCCATTCGAATCGGCCATTACATTGCGCGTTTGCTGGGTTGCTTCGTTGATGATGATGACCGTTGCGCCGGGAACGGTCGCGCCGGTAGAGTCTGTGACCGTGCCGGAAATACGTCCGGTGATGGTTTGAGCGAGCGCCTGGCTGCCCATGCCCAAACATAGCAGCAGCGCCAAAGTTGAGAACATTCTGCGGTACATTGCATTCCTCCAAAAATGGATAGATTTAAGAAGACCAATCGTGCGGCTTGGCCCTGTTTTTAGTTGAAATGTACCCAGCAAAGTTAGCCGAATGTCGCCTTGAAATCGGTCGTGCGCATTCGATCGGTAGGTCAGTAATCTGTTTTTTAAGCCGAAACCAGAGCAGCTTTATCAGCGCGTTGCTGCGCCAGTTCGCGTGCCGCATGGAGAGTCAGTTCCGCGCGATACGCCGCAGCCAGCGCGGGCAACCAGAGCAATGTTTGCCAGCCCAATTCGAAAAAGTAGCGGCGCAGGATGTTGCCTGTTGGTGAAATGAAACGTTCCGGATGCAGCGCGCCGAGCAGCACCAATCCGGCGCGCAACAGCAGGTAAACCGTCAGCACACGCAGCGCCATTGCCAGCCGTCCGCCGCCCATTCCCGCCGCCATCCGCTGCAAAATAATGCTGACGGCAGTGGCCAGCGCCAACAGAATCAAGCCGCTCAGTTGCAGGTAGCGGCTGGTGACGAAAGGTGATTGCGCCTCGGTCAGGCCTTCACGGAAAGTCATCAGCGCGATTAATAACGCTGCGACGCCGCTCATCATCAGCCAGTCGCGCCGTTCGATCTCGAACCCCAGCCCGACCTGATGATAGGCCCAGCACATCGCCGCCACGCCGACCAGCAGGGCAAAGTTCGCCGGGACGATGGCCAGATGTTGCAGCAGCCCTCGCAACGAAGGACCGTATCCCGGCCAGGACTGTTCCCACAATGGAGTTTCAGCAATCATCCGGAGTATCGAAATCCCGGCATTGGCGGCAAGCGCCAGCCAGGCCACACGCAACCAGGGCGCGTTGCGATATTCTTCCGCGATTTCCAGATTGATGGCGCAGGCAAGCCCCAGCGCCAGGCAAGACATCACCAATCGCATTGCGTGCGTGGCGGCAAAATGACGAGACGTCCAGCCGAATGTCCACGGCAGATTCACCGCCAGCCACAGTCCCAACTGTATGGCCAAACCGATCAAAACGACTTTTGGCGTGATACGTGCCGTAAACATAAAGATTGCGAATGGCGGATTTCAGAATTGCCCGCGCTCCCACACCAGATGCGCCCCGGTTTCACCGCACATCACCGTGGCAATGGATTTCAGACGGTTCAAAAACGACGGCCAGTTATCGGCGGTCACCCGTTCCAGCGATTGCGCGGGCGAATTGACGGCGGCGGCGCGCAGGGCGTTGATGGCGGTTTGCGAGCCGCACATCGGCGTCATCACCGCCGCCAGCGCATCCAATTTCTGTTCGATGGCGTAAGGCGACGCCACGGAGCGAGCCATTGCCGGTTCCACTCCGTTTAACTTTTCAAACACGCCGCGCAAGCCCGCGTGCAATGCCTGATCTGGCAGCGCGAAACTTGTCCGAATGTTTTCGCCGGTTGAACGCAGCGCCTCCGTGGCGTGCGCCATCTGAACGTGGAAATCCCAGCAGTCCCAGCAGCCGATCAAATGCGCTTCGATACGGTCGCGCAAGGGTTCATCGGCCAGGCCTTCGATGTAATCATTCCAGTCTTGCTCCGAAAATCCGTGAATCATAACTTCAGTCCCAGTCAGCCAGTTCGTCTCAACGTCTTCGGCCCTGCGTTTTGGGCAGAGAAGCGTTAATGATCGGGGCCAGCTTCTTCTTCGCGCTGAAGAGCCGCCATTTCACCGTTCCCACCGGAATGCCGAGCGCGACGGAGAGTTCTTCGTAACTCAATTCTTCAATGAAGCGCAGGATGATCAGTTCGCGTTCCGCCGGTTCCAGATAACTCATCCATTCGGCAAAGTTCGATTGGCTGGCCAGTTCCATTTCTGTCATCAGCCGCCCGGACAGTTCCTCACTCAGAGGCTCCATCGCTGCAATTCGATGGCGAGTCTGTTTTTGCCGCCAGTGACGAATCAATTCGTTCTTCGCCACTGAAAAAAGCCAGCCGTGAAAAAGTTCCCTGTCTCGAACTTCGCCGCCACGCCGATAAAGGATGACCATCACGTTCTGCGCCAATTCCTCCGCTTCGCCAGCGTCCATCCCGCGCAGCAAAAAGTACCGCCGCAAACGCGGATAGACCGATTCGAAGAGCACGCAGAAAGCGTCCTCCGTCCTGGTCAGCAGGAAATTTTCGATGGCCTGTCGGTCGTCCACGTTTTTACTGTTTAGCGGTTTGGAATCGGGAGTCTTCACTGGCAAAGATGTGTTGAGTTCACCAATTTGTTTGCGATGAACAAAATTTTTCTGGGCGAAACATTCTCAATTCTCCCTTTTCCATTTTTCATTGTTTGAGCAGGTGAATGGAGTCATACCTTTTTGTCCAAGCAATGAAAAATGGAAAAGGGAGAATTGAATATGACTCATGGTAATTTACCGCAATCCTTTGGCCGATTTCACGATCTTCGTCAGCAACCGGAATAGCTCCTGATTGTCGGTGTCCATCGAATCGAACTGCGTCTGGTCCAGATAGCCGCCGTCAAGTAGTAATTGCAACCAGAAATCCGTTCTTGAGCATTTACGCAAGGCGGTGCTCATATCGCGCGTGAACATATCGTGAGACTCGGCTTCCTGCGCGATTTTGATAAAGCCGCCGATGTCCGTTCCGTCATCCAGCAACTTCCGGCTGAGGATAAATTCGTGTTTTTCGTCGGTCAGGTATTTGTAGAGCTTCACGATGCGCTGAGCGAATTTATGCGCTTTTTCCAGCACGACATTGTCTTCTTTTACCTTCATTGGCTGAGGCTCCTTTGTTGGCGGTCATTTCAGTTGTTCTTTGAAGATTTTGAGTTCTCTGGCCTGGGGGTGATCTTTGTAAAACGGGTCGAGCGGGTAACAGCCGGACACTAATCCATTGCGCGGTCCGGTGGTGCAATCACTGAAGGTGCGGCAAATGCGTTTGGATTGGAGCTTGTTTCCGTTGACGACATCGAACGGCAGATCGTGATAAGACAACACCAGCCTTCCCAAGCCAACGAAATCCACCAGTCCCGCGCTGACATAATGCTGTCCCACGTTGGGCAGCCATTCCTGCAAATAGGTGTAGCCAGAACCGACCACGCACATTTGCGGAAAGCGGGATTTCAGTTCGCCGGTGACTTTGATTTGCCGCGCCACGCCGACCAGAGGGTCTTCCGGCGGCAGGTAACCGTCTGAAGGCGGAAACAGCGCCGGGCGCTGAATATGCGGGTTGTAATATGGGCTGCCCGCCGAAACGCAAACCAGCTTGATGCCGAGTTCGCCGAGCAAATCGAAGAATTGAAATGTCTCCTCCAGATTGATCGCCAGCGGATTGTCCGCATCGCCGCCGAAAGCGTGTTCGTAGCGGCCTTCGTGCGCTTCTGGCACGCCGCGCTTGTCATCGCCCATCTTGTACGGCAGAAAGTCGAAAGCGCTCAGACGCACGCCGATTTTCAGACTTGGCGCGTCGCGGCGCACCGCCGCAACCAGTTCACGCAAAAACCGCGTGCGATTTTCAAAGCTTCCGCCATAACGGCCCGGTCGCGTCGTTGCGCTCAGGAATTCGTGGCCCAGGTAGCCATGACAATGCTTCAAATCCACGAAAGCGTACCCGGCGTCTTCGGCGCGTTTGGCGGCACGGGAAAAATCGCCGATCAGGTCGTCAATTTCCGTGTCGGTAAAAATCGCCTCGTCGGAGGTGATGCCGAACTTTTTGTCGAGCAGCGGATGGCGATACACAATTCGCGGCTCCAATCTTTTCTTGTCGTTTGGGCGCGCGAAGCGTCCCGAATGCGTAAGCTGCAAACCGACCAGTAAATCATCGGTGGTTCCGCACTTTTCGCGATGTGCGTCCAGCAAAACCTTCCGCAAATTTTCCAGTTCCGCCACCGTCGCATCGTTGGAAATCAACTGATTCGGATTGGCGCGCCCGTCGTGGCGCACAGCGACGGCTTCCCCGCCCCAGATCAGCTTCGCACCACTTTCGCCAAAATGTTTCCAGCGGCGAATGGTTAAATCTGACGGTTTGCCGTCCGGGGTTCCGTCCCAGCCTTCCATCGGCAAAATCGAAAAACGATTGCCGATGGCGAAATCGTCCAGTTGATAGGCCTGACCCAGCGGCGAATCCGCGCCGCTCCGCAGTTCCCTGTCGAATTGCAGTTCCACACCAAGATCGGCCAGATAGCCGGCGAATGCGTCAGCGGTTTTCAGCGAAGCGATGCGTTTGTAGTTGGTTTCGGTCATAAACTTTGGTTTGCAGATTTGAAGTAAAAGAAGCGGTTCGGTCAGCGCAGTTCGATCGTGTTGCCATCCGGATCGCGGATGAAAAGCTGCGGCCTGCCAGCGCGCCCGCTGCCGTAGCCGATTTCAATGCCAAGCTCCTGTAACTGCGTTTCGGTTGCCTGCGTGTCGGGAACGTCCAGCGCAATATGGCGGTCGTGGCGCGGCGGATCGTTGTGCGTCGGCATCTCGGCCACGCTCATCAAATGCAACTGATGGCCGTTTTTCAGATCGTACCAGCGGCCGGGAAACCCCAGATCGGGACGCGGCAGCGCCTGCAAGCCAAGAATGTTTTCGTAAAAGTCTGCCGCGCGTTCCACATCCGTGACCAGAAATCCGGCGTGGTGAAAGCCGGCGATTGTAATGGGCATCTCGCTCTCCTTCGGAATTCGATCGAATTTGAATAGGTTAGAAAGTCGTCCGCGGTGGAGAAAATTTGCGGCAACCTTGCATTGAATGGTAAGACTATCTTGCCCTGCGAACTTCGGGCAAGGGGAATTTCAAATTCCAAATCTCAAATTTCAGACAGCGGAGAGACGATGAAGAATCCTATCGGTTTTGGCATAGTTGGCGGCGGCATGATTGGCGCGGTGCAGGCCGCCGCGATCGGACAGATCAATGGCGCGCAATTGGTGGCCGTTTGTGGCCGCGATGAACAGCGCACAGCGGAGTTTGCCGCGAAGTTCGGCGCCACCAGTTACACAAGTTACGACGAGTTTCTCAAACATCCTGGTTTGCACATCGTCAATGTCTGCACGCCCAGCGGCGTCCGCGCAGAACTTGGCATCAGGGCCGCCGAAGCCGGAAAACACGTGCTGGCTGAAAAGCCAATCGAGATCAATCTGGAACGCGCCGATGCGCTGATTGCCGCTTGCGACAAAGCAGGTGTCAAACTCGGCGTGATTTTTCAATCGCGTTTTCTGCCCGCCGTACGGCGAATCAAACAGGCGATTGACGAAGGCCGATTGGGGAAGCTGATGATCGGCGACGCTTTCGTTAAATGGTATCGCGCGCCGGAATATTACGCGCCCGGCACCTGGCGTGGGACGCTTAGCCTGGACGGCGGCGGCGCACTCATTAATCAAGCGATTCACACGGTGGATTTGTTGCGCTGGATGATGGGGCCGGTCGAAACTGCATTTGCGATGAAAGCGGCGTTGCGCTACCCACACATCGAAGCCGAAGACACGCTGGCCGGAGTTGTCAGGTTTGAAAACGGCGCGCTCGGCAGCGTTCAGGCGGCGACTTCAGCCAAGCCGGGCTTCAAACGGCGGCTGGAAATCAGCGGCGAACGCGGCACGGTAATTTTGGATGGCGACGCCGTCAGCGTTTGGGCGATTGACGGCGAAGACAGCGACCTGGGCGATGCCGAACAGCTCACCGATGGTTCCGCCAATCCGGCCGCCATTTCCAACGAAGGCCACCGCCGCCAGATCGAAGATATGATGCGCGCCGTGATCGAAGATCGCCCGCCGATGATTGACGGGCGTGAAGGACGAAAGTCGCTGGAACTGGTCGCGGCGCTTTACGCTTCGGCAAACGCGGGCCAGCCGGTCAGACTCTGAATCGGCCGCGAATTGGACGAAGCCGGACGGCGCGGGCTAGAATGCCGTCTACGATCACCCCCCAACTCCAACCTGGAAAAGTATATGACTACGACAGCAGTAACTTTCGCCCCCGTCACCGATTTACTCGAACGAATCGCCCAGCGCGACCACCTGGCGCACGACGAATGGAAACGCGTCATCACCGAAGCCGCGACTGAAGATTTACGCCGTCTGGCGGATGAGTTGCGCCGCGAACTTCATCCGGACAACGTGGTGACTTACGTGGTGGACCGCAACATCAACTATTCAAATGTGTGTTTTTCAGTCTGCAACTTCTGCGCGTTTTACCGCAAGCCGGGAGACGCGGAAGGCTACGTGCTCAGCCATGACGAAATCTTCGAGAAGGTCGAGGAGATGATCGAAATCGGCGGCAGCGGCGTGTTGATGCAGGGCGGGTTGAATCCTGAACTGCCGTTGGAGTGGTACACCAAACTGCTCAGCGAATTGAAACAGCGCTACGGCATTCATTTGCACTGCTTTTCGCCGACGGAAATTTATGGAATGTCGAAAACTTTCGGCCTGAATTACGGGCAGGTTGTCCGCGAATTGAAAGCTGCCGGGCTGGATAGCGTTCCGGGCGGAGGCGGTGAAATTCTGGTGGATGAGATTCGCAAAAAACGCCGCACCGAATGCAACGGCCAGGAATGGCTGGATGTGATGGAAGCAATTCATCAGGCAGGATTGAAGACCACCGCGACGATGATGATCGGTTACGGCGAAACGATTGATCACCGCATTCAGCACTTGGAATTGCTGTATCAGTTGCAGCAGCGTTCGCTACAGTCCGCTCCGGCCAACTTCATTTCATTTATTCCTTGGACGTTTCAGCCGGACAATACGCCCATCGGCAAGATCATTCCGAATCGCCTGCCTGCTGAAGAATACCTGCGCTGGCTTGCCCTTTCGCGATTGTACCTGAACAACATTCCGAATCAGCAGGTTTCATGGCTGACGGTCGGATTGGCTGATGGGCGGCGCGGATTGCATTTTGGCGCGAATGACATTGGCTCGACGATGATCGAAGAGAATGTCATCTCCAAAGCCGGTGCGAATCACAAGGCGACCGAAGAGATGCTTTTCAACGTGATTGTTGAAGAAGGTTTCCGTCCCGTGAAACGCAAGGCGGATTACACGCGACTGGCGGCTTGAGCAAATTTCGCGAAAACAAAAGCGCCTGCTTCGGTGAAAGTTCTCGAAGCAGGCGCTTTTTTTACTGGTGGAAACCTTGTTTATTTTGCGTCTTTTCTCATTTCGGCGTCTCGCTGCGCGTTAAAGTCGTCATATTTCTTTTGCTGTTCGGGCGTCAGGATGGCGCGAATTTGAGTGCGGGATCTCTCGCGCGATTCCTTCACGCCAGGACATTCATTGAATTTCCAAGGAGGGAATTCTTTGCGGGACTCTTCGAAGATCTTCCGAACGGAAGCGGTTTGCTCCTCGGTCAAATTCAGATCCGACTTCATCTGCTCGACCATCCGGCCTGGCCCGCCACGGCGTCCCCCCGCCGCATGCGGTCCTGCCTGTCCTTTCATCAACAATAGCCGATCCACTGAAGCGCCTGTGACAGAGCCAAGCAGGAAGACAACCAGAATCAAAAACCAAACTTGTATTTTTACTTTGCCTAACGAGGTCATCGTTACTCCTTCCGTTGACCGGACTGATTCGGCTGATTGCCTGACCAACCCACCAGCGAAGCTTCCACATCATCCTGGGAATCCTGCAGAAACACCGGCAATCCCGCCACCAGAGTGATTTGCTGATCAGACTGTTTTCTGTTTTCACCCGAATACAAATACAACGAAGAAACCAGTGCAACCACCGCCAGCAATGCAAAGACCGGAATTGCCTGACGGAATTGCGCAAACAGCGTCAGCCAAGGATTGCCTTCCTCCGACTGCCGCCGCTGTTCAGCCTCAATTCGCGCGCGGATGCGGCGGTAAAGGAACGGCGAGGAAGCAGCGTTGCTGATCTCAGTTTCACTGGCTTCAAAAGCGCGCATCAGCTCATCGCCAAAACGATCCATTTTCTCATCATCAATGCGGTTTTTATTATTGTTCCACATTTTTCTCTCCTTAAATCACAAGAACTTTCGCAACACACGCCGCAGCCCCTGCTGCGCGCGGTGCGATCTCATTTTCACCTTGGCCGAGGTCCAACCCGTGACTTCGGCGATTTCAGCAATCGAAAGCTCTTCCTGTTTGAGCAGCGTCAGCACCAGACGGTCTTCCGGCTTCAACCGAGCCAGAAGTTTGTTGGCCAGATCCCGCGAAATTGCCGAACCTTCGACGTTGCCTCCTGCGCTCATATCACGCAATCGGTCGGTTAAAAAGTCAGCTTCCTCTTCAGTCAAATCGCCCAGCCGGCTTTCATTGCGTTTTTTGGCGCGACGCAGTTCGTCGTAACAAGTATGCACAGTGATCCGCGCCAGCCACGAAACGAACGATTTTTCATATCCACCCTGATACCCGTCGAGCGCGAAGTAGGCTTTGACAAAAGCTTCCTGAATAATTTCTTCGACTTGCTCGCGGCGCGGAAAGAAACGATAGCCAAGCCGTGAGACCAATTGGCGGTGACGTTCGAATAGTTGTGTGAACGCAGCTTCATCGCCCGCGCGAACGGCGGCGACCAGTTCGTCGTCGGTTGCTTCCTGGGCCTGATTCCGCAACGTCTTGCTTTCCTCAGGCTCAACGTGTTCAGCCATTCGTCTCATTCAATTGTCTTCCGAAGATTCGAATCGCAAACGCCATGTTGGGGTTTGCAATTGTAAAGTCGGAAAAACAGGGGTTCCGGTTACTGGTTTTTTAGTTCCCAGAGGATTTTGGATTGTGTAGCGGCACGCCGAAGCGCCGGAATTGACGAATCAGCAGGCGGCCAGTATCGTTCTCGCGGCCATTCTAATGGCAGTTGTCTGGAAAGAAAACGCGTACAACCCTGACGAGGTGAAAAAGATGCTCCCCCTTGGAGTCAATCCGATGACACAAATTGAGCAGGAGAAGAATCCTGCCACACAGGTCATCCAACTGGTCTCATTGCTTGAGTATTTGCTGGGATTTGTCAGCCCAGGACTGAAAGGGAATGACGGCCAACCGGCCAGCGTAGGCGAACTGGTTAATGCCAATCGCGGTTTATTCGCCAATTCATCCGATGTTTTTTTCGGCATCGGCGTCCGCAACAACCTGGTTCACGCAAAGGCCACGGACGCCACGGAAACTGAAATCCGGCGTGCGGTCAGCCACCTGGTCAGGGCCGCCAACGACCTTCGCCCGCACGCCAGCATCCCGGCGCAGGTCCGGCAGGAAATCTTCGCCGTCTCTGCGGCACAGACTGCTGCAGTGGATCTTCAGGGACCGACCAAACCTGTGACGACCTCGCCGCTGCCGCCAGCGCCCTCAACGCCAAGCTTCAGGCCGATCAATCAAACAGCGCCAAAGAATTCCACTCCGGTGCAGGTGACAACGCCAGTCACCGGGCCGAGTTCCTATACGACGAAAGTCTCCCCTAAACATATGGCTCCGGAAGCTGCGGGGATGCCTGATCAAATAATTATGAATGCCGAGCCTTCGATCTCCACCCGGCAAATTCGCAATGCCGCGATTATCATTGCCATCCTTGCTCTCGCCGTGTTTTTTGCCAAACCCGTTTGGCAATTTACCAAGGAAAAGCTTTACGGCTCCGAAGCCAATACCCAGGTGACGCGCACCCAGGCCGAAGCCGCGCTCAAACGGATTCAGACCTTCGACAAGCGGCAGGGCTTCGCCGCGAAAGTGACTGAAGCGCAGGCCGCCTGGCGCGATTCCGAAATCGCTTTCAAACAGGAAAGATTCAAAGACGCCGAAGCTGGTTATCGCCGGGTCTTGCTGGTCTGGGATGAACTGGCGGTCAAGGAAAACGAGCGGAAAGAGGTGCAGCAGTTTTTCGACGAAATGAACAAAGTCCGGGAAGTAGCCCGTGTGGCCCAGGCGCCTCAATACGCCGCCGCCATTTGGCAGGAAGCCGAAACCTTGCGCCGGACAGCCGACGCCGCTTTCAAGACCGGCGACCTGGCCGCTGCCAAATCAGCCGCATTGCAGGCCCAGCAGAAATTCGAGGACGCCAAATCGGCGGCTGATGGGGTTCCCAAACCATCTCCAACCCCAGCGCCAACAATCGAGCCGCCACCTTCGGGCGATGCGCAGCGCCCTCGACCGTAATCTTTTCCCACAGTGTCAGGAGGATCCCGTGCCAAAATACTCAGGGTGAAAAATACATCTCCCCTGGTTGATTGCGTTACTTCTGTTCGCCATTGCGGTTCCGAAAATAACTGCAACCACCCAGGCCCACCGGAATGTCAAAGTCATCATGCAAAACATCGCGTACAAAGGCTGGAAAAACAACCTGCAACTTTCCAACGGCACGGTAGATCTGATCATGACGCTGGATGTCGGCCCCCGCATCATCCGTTACGGGTTCATCGGCGAACCCAATGTGTTCAAAGAGTACGAAGAGCAAATCGGCAAGACCGGCGAAGCCGCCTGGCAGATTCGCGGCGGCCACCGTCTGTGGCACGCGCCAGAAGATGCCGTGCGAACCTACGTCCTGGATAACGTCCCGGTCCGGACCGAAAAACTCAGCGAATCCAGCGTTCGGCTGATTCAACCCACCGAAAAACTCACCGGAATTCAGAAAGAGATTGATGTGACGCTTGATTCGGAAGGATCGGGCGTGCTGCTTACGCACCGGCTTCGCAACGCAGGTTCAAAGGCAATTGAACTTGCGCCGTGGGCATTGACCGTCATGGCGCAGGGCGGCACCGCCATCATCCCACTGCCGGAAAAGATTTCGCATCCGGGTTCGCTGGAACCGGGGGAAAAGGCGGATTACCGTGGCTTTCCGCCAAACCAGAATCTGATTGTCTGGCCATTCACCGATCTGGCCGACCCGCGCTGGCGCTTCGGCACGCGCTACATCACGCTGGCCCAGGACAGCACGGCGAAAAAGCCTACGAAGTTGGGACTGGCACACAAAATGGGCTGGGTCGGCTATCTGAACAGCGGCACCCTGTTCGTCAAGGCGTTTGATTATCAGGATGGAAAAACCTATACCGACAGCGGCAGCAACTTCGAGACTTTTACCAATAAGGACATGCTGGAAGTGGAAAGCCTCGGCCCGCTGCAACAGATTGCTCCCGGCAAAGCCATCGAACACGTCGAACGCTGGCGGCTGTTGAGGGGCTTGCCGGGCGAAACGACCGACGCTGCGATTGACGCCGGTCTCCGTTCCCGTGTCGAAGCCTTACTCAAGTGACCCCCAAACTTCTTTACCTCTTTTTACAATCCGTTGAGGACATCTTCATCTGCTTCGGACAGAATTAGGAATTGCGTGACCACAATATCCAATCCGCTCCGAAGGAGATGAATCCATGTCTCGTGATCTGTTGAAAACAGCGTTTCTCGTCATGCTGGCGGCTGGTCTTGTTCAAGCCGCTTCAGCGCAAACCCAGAACAGCTCAGCCTCTCAATCAAAACCTCCCAAAGCCTGCTCAATGGCTGAACATCGTCAATTCGATTTCTGGATCGGCGACTGGGACGTTCAGGCCGGCGGCCAGCAAGCCGGAACGAACACAATCCAACTGATTCTGGATGGCTGCGTACTGCAGGAAAACTGGACGGGATCGAAGGGCGGCACCGGCAAGAGTTTCAATTTCTATGATTCGGCCAAAGGCAAATGGCAGCAAACCTGGGTGGACAGTACAGGCAACTTGCTGGAGCTTTATGGCGAATTCAAGGACGGGGTCATGCGCTTGACCGGCGAAAACGTCCGCAACGGAAAGAAGACCCTGCAGCGCCTGAGTTTTTTCCCGCTCGAAAAGAATCGCGTGCGCCAGCTTTGGGAACAATCCCAGGACGATGGCAAAACCTGGAGCGCAGTGTTTGACGGCTTGTACATCCGAAAGGGTTCAGCAAAGCCGTAAGCCGTGCGAAAATGAGCCGTGAATCCGGCATATCCAAGTTTGGGAAAAGTTTCGTCGGCGCTGCGCGATGCCGTTCTGGCGACGCTTTTCCCGACTGCCTGCCACGTCTGCGGCGCGATGATCGAATCGTGGCGAGACGGCGTTGCCTGTGACGCTTGCTGGCAGGAAAGCGAGCGAAAAATCGAGCAAGTCCGCGCGCAAAATGATTTTTGCGGCAAATGTGGAATACCGCTTTCGCCATTACCCACGCACATTCTGATGAGCGAGCGAACCTGCGGGCGCTGCGATCATCAGGCTTTCAGCGTTGCGCGCGCCTGCGGCGTGTATGAAGGAGCGCTGCGCGAAAGCGTGCTCTGGCTGAAACGCCATCCGCAGATTCCAGCCCGGTTGCGAGCGCAATTACAAACGACTTTTTCCTGCCTCCGCGAAATACAGACGGTGGAATCCATTATTCCCGTTCCATTGTTTTCCGACCGTCTGGCCGAACGAACATTCAATCAGGCCGAAATCATCGCGCGCGAACTTGCCGCCCTCAGCGGGTTGCGCCTGGACACGGCCAGCCTCGTCCGCGCCCGTCACACGGAAAAACATCGCGCCGGAATGGCTGCTCGTGAACGCGCGCGTTCGCTGGAAAAAGCCTTCCGCGTTCGCGCACCGCGTTTGATCCAGAATAAATCCGTCCTGCTGGTGGACGACGTGATGACCACCGGCAGCACGGCGCATGCCATTGCGCAAGCGCTGCTCAAGGGTGGGGCGCGCTTGGTGAATGTGCTGACGCTGGCGCGCGCGGCCAGCGAATTCGCCTGATTCGTCCGCCTCTCTTCCCGCCGGGCGCTTTTCCGCCTCTTTGAGCAATCAGGCAAGCTGGCTTATCCTGTCCGTCACTTCAAAATGCTTCAACTGAACCTTTACTGAATGGAATTACTAAAACACTTTCTCGACCTGATTCTGCACATTGATAAACACCTGGTTGAACTGGTCAGCCAATATCAATCGTGGACCTACGGCATTCTGTTTCTGATCATCTTTTGCGAAACCGGACTGGTGGTGATGCCCCTGCTGCCGGGCGATTCGCTGCTCTTTGCCGTGGGCGCCATCGCGTCCAAAGGCGATCTGAATGTTTTTCTGGTCGTCGTGCTGCTGAGCATTGCGGCGATTCTGGGCGACACGGTCAATTACTGGATCGGAAAGGCCATCGGGCCAAAGGTTTTTTCCAGTGAAAGTTCGCGCTGGCTGAATCGCAAACATCTGGAACGCACGCACGAATTTTATGAAAAGTACGGCGGCAAGACGATCATCATCGCCCGCTTTATGCCGATCATCCGGACGTTCGCGCCGTTCGTTGCCGGCATCGGCAAGATGAGTTATGGAAAGTTTCTGCTCTATAACGTGGTGGGCGGAATTCTGTGGATTGCGCTGTTTACGTACGCTGGCTTTTTCTTCGGCGAGATTCCCGTCGTCAAACGGAACTTCACGCTGGTCATTTTCGCCATCATCATCATTTCGGTGTTGCCGGCAGTGTTTGAAGTTTTACGCGCTCGCCGCGGCCAGAGGAAAGGCCAGGCTTGAGGAGCGATTGGCCGGGACGGTAGCTCAATCACGAATCCATCGCCCATCAGCCAAAATCAATAGAACAGATACTTCCGCCAGGCTTCGTCCGTGCGTCCCAAATACCGCATGATCTGCCGATTCACATGCAGATTGAACGATTGCGGGCGCTTCAGCAGTTTCATTCCCATCTCTTCAGGCATTTTGTTGCCCTTGTTGTTGTTGCATCGCTTGCAGCAGGCGACCAGATTGTCCCAGTTGGAGCTGCCGCCGCGCGACCTGGGCACCACGTGATCCAGCGTCAGTTCGGCAGGATTGAAGACTTTGCCGCAATACTGACAGGTGTAGTGGTCGCGCAGCAGGATGTTCTTGCGCGACAGGCTTTTGCGCTCGAAGGGGATGTGCTTGTACTCCATCAGGCGAATGACCGAAGGCATCGGTAGTGCTGAGCGCGCCGAATGGTAAAGACGTTCGTGACGCTCTTCGGCGCGCGCCAATCCTTTCAGAATCAAGATGATTGCACGGCGGGTTGTGCAGACATTAATCGGCTCGTAGGTCGAATTGAGAACTAAGACTCTGCCATTCATCAAAATACCTCGCGGAAACTGAAAACGCACCGGCGAAGATGCCAGTGCGTGATTTGCCAGTGTTTTTGCTAGATGATAGCTGTGCCGAAGCGTGAGCAAACGCCCCGGAAGTTTTAACTCTGAAGATGATGACCGTTGAAGCTATTCTTGAAACTAGATGCAGCGCGCAAGCAATTTTCCCGCGCCGCGCCTGGGTGTGGAAAAGAAGAAATCTTTGGAAATGGTAATCTCGGGATAAATGCCTAGAGAAGATCGCACCTCACCGATAAAAACAGGAATTTGTGCCGATCGAACTCCCTTTCAAAACGTCTTTTCAATCATTTGGCCGGTTGGAACCGTCCGCCAATTCGAACCCAGCACCGCAAAATCCAGAGGAGAGAGTTGGAACGACGGGGCGGATTATATAGCACAGCCGCCAAAAGCTGAAAGTTAAGCTTGTGGAAAGTTTCCGCTCCGGCCTAACTTCCGTCCAATGCCCGCTGGATCAGTTCGCGCTGATCGTCGCTCAATTCCGGCGGAAAAGCGTCTGGGACAAACCAGGCCGCCTGGCTGATCTCGTGATTTTGCAGATGAGGCTGATTTTCCGTACTGCAGCAAAAGATGATTTCGACCTGATTGTAGCGTTGCAGCGAGCGGACAAAAGCAATCCGTAACTCACGGATTTCCAATGCAATCTCTTCGCGCAACTCGCGACGGAGAGCGTCTTCCGGTTGTTCGCCGAATTTGAGAAAACCGCCCGGAATGCCCCAGCCGCTGCCAGCGCGAAAACGATGCTGAAGCAACAACACGCGTCCGGCCCGATCCGTAATCACGGCACCGGCAGTTACGGTGAATTGCGATTCGGTCAGCAACAGTCCCCATCGCCGCACACGCTTCGGCAACCGCCGCCATAACTCGCCAGCCAGTTCGACAAGCACGCTCACTCCTTTGTGATCGTCTCGTCCAGATTCAGCAGCACGCGCGCGACCATCGTCCACGGCGCGAGTTCGTGCAGATCAATGTCTTCGGGAAGCTTGTTCACATCCAGTGAAGACACGTAAACCGCCGCCGCAGTGCGCCCCTTGAATTGAAGTTGCTGCCCGGCTAACAGCGTCAGCAAACGCTTTTTCTCGAACGCATCTGGCTGGCGGCCCGTGCAGAGGCGGAAAGCGTATGCAATCCTTTCCTCGTCGCGTTGGCCGCCTTCCCGGAACACGCGCAACGCCAGGCCCTGCGCCGCCTCCATGAAAATTTTATCGTTGAGCGTCGTCAGCGCCTGCAGCGGCGTATTCGACCGGACGCGCCGCGTGCAGGAAAAATCTCCATTCGGCTGATCGAACACAATCATGGATGGATAAGGCACGGCCCGCTTCCAAAAGGTGTACATGGCGCGGCGATAGCGTTCTTCCCCGGTGGCCGTCGGCCAGGGCAACTGCGCGCCGTACCCCAGACTGAGCACGCCATCGGGAATCGGCGGATACACCGGCGGCCCGAACATCTTGTGGCTGAGCAAACCGCTTGCGCTCATCGCAATATCGCGAATGATTTCGGCATCAGCGCGCAGTCGCGGCGCGCTCGCCAGCAAAGTATTGGTCGGATCGGCTTCCTGTAATTTCGGTGTCAGTTTGGAGGATTGCCGGTAAGTCGCCGAATTCACGATCAGCCGGTGCAGATGTTTGATGCTCCAGCCGCTTTCCCGGAATTCAACGGCCAGCCAATCAAGCAGGGCCGGATGCGAAGGCTGTTCGCATCGCGCGCCGAAATCTTCCGGTGTGGTGACCAGCCCGGTTCCGAAATACTGCTGCCAGACGCGATTGACGATCACCCGCGCGGTAAGCGGATTGTCTTTGTCCACGATCCACTGCGCCAACCCCAGCCGGTTGCGCGGCGCGTCCGCCGGGAACGAATTCAGCACAGCGGGCGTCGCCGGTGTCACGGCTTCTCCCGGACGTTTCCAATCGCCGCGCCGGAAGATGCGCGTTTCCCGCAAAAGCGCACGCGGCCCCAGCGCCAGCGTCGTTGGCCCATACGGCCAATCTTTCATCAACTCATCAATCTGCTTGTTCGTTTCCATCCAGGCAGAAACCGTCGTCCGGTAAAAACTGAAAAGTTCGCGCTGTTGCTCTTTCGTGCGCTTGTCGGCGGCAATCGCCAGCAAGCTTCGCACCTTCGCCGGCAGTGGATCGGCTTTCGGCTCTTTCGCCGTGGTCAGAAGAATGCGGAAGCGTCCGATGTTCGGCATGACGTTGCCGGGCTTGATGCTTTCGTCGAATTTCTGCGCCAACTGAAAATTGAAAATTGTCTCGCCGTCAAAGCCCACAGGCTGCGCGGCGGCAAAAATCATCTGGCGGTCCTGATTGCGCCTCCCGTTTCCAGCGTCGCTGAACCAGTGCGTTTTCGGATTGCCGTCAATCACGTTTTTGACCGGAAAATCCGCGCGTTCAAAATCCGCGCTGGCATTGGTCAAAGCGACCGCCACGGTTTTCGACGGATCGCTGGCCGGAGCCGCCTCAACGGAAAACTCCGAGACATAAAAGCTGCCATCCGGCGCGCGGCCCGGCCCGCCACGCGGCAAGTTGGCGTCCGTCATAAATTCAATCCGGAAGCCGGTGATGTTTTTCAGCTTTGTGCGCGCGGTGATCTTGTAATTATTGCTGGTTGAATTGTCGCCGATCGTCAGGAACGAACCGTCTTCCAGCCTGTCGAATTTGACGCCGAACGCGGCGAAGATTTCGCCATCTTTCAGCGGCGTCCATTGGCCATCGTCATACTCCTGTTTGCTCTCCCATTCGGCCAGACGCTGGCTCAGGTCAGGAGTTTTGGCGATCAAATCCTCCTCGAGCTTGGCGACCTTCGACAAAATTTCTTTGCGTTTGCCGTTGATTTTGGCATCGGGAACTTCGATTTCCGGCTCGTCGTCGCTATTGAGGAAAGCGTAAAACTGAAAATATTCCTTCTGCGCAATCGGATCGAATTTATGATTGTGGCACTGCGCGCAGTTGATCGTCAGCCCCAGAAAGGTTTTGCCAACGGCATCCACGCGATCAATCAAGCCTTCGACGCGGAACTGTTCCGGGTCAACGCCGCCTTCCTGATTCAGCATCGAGTTGCGCAAAAAACCCGTCGCCACGCGCTGTTCCAGTGTTGGGTTCGGCAACAAATCGCCGGCCAGTTGTTCAATGGTGAACTGATCGAACGGCTGATCGGCATTAAACGCGCGAATTACCCAGTCGCGATACGGCCAGATCGAACGCGGCAGGTCTTTTTCAAAACCGTTCGTGTCAGCGTAGCGCGCTGCGTCCAGCCACCAGCGGCCCCAGCGTTCGCCGTAATGCGCATCCGCGAGCACACGATCCACCAGCTTTTCGTACGCCTGCGGCGAATTGTCAGCCAGGAATTCGTCAATCTCTTTCAGCGTCGGCGGCAGGCCGGTCAAATCCAAACTCAGCCGCCGGATCAGCGTTTCCTTCGACGCTTCCGGCGAAGGCGTCAAGCCGCGCTTTTCAATCTCCGCCAGAATGAAGCGATCCACCGCCGTCCGCGCCCAAGCCGTATTTTTTACCATTGGCAACGCCGGACGCCGCGGCGCGACAAACGCCCAATGTTTCGCCGGGCCAGCCTGGGCCGTTGTCCCATCTTCCGGCCACTCAGCGCCTTCATCAATCCATCGCCGGATCAATTCAATCTGCTCCGGCTTCAACGGCTGTCCTCCCATAGGCATCCGCGCTTCATCGTGCAAACCAAGAATGCGATGCACCAGCCGCGAATCCTTGCTGTTGCCGGGCAAAATCACCGCGCCGGAAAGCCCGCCTTTCATCGCCGCCAATTTCGCATCCAGCCGCAACTGCCCCGAAGCTTTTTTCGCGCCGTGACAGCTTGCACAATTCGCCGCAAAAATCGGCTCAATGTCTCGTTTGAAATCAATCCGGGGCTGATTCGATTGGGCGGCACTTGAAGGAGTAAAAACGCCAGCCAGCCAGCCAATCAAGCCGGCGCAGGCCATCAGGCAACACGCAAATTTGATTTTCTTTGCCATAGGTAAAAACCGGGTGGAAGTGTGAATCACAGATAAATTCAACAATGTCTGAAAAGATTTATAGACCGCTAAATGCCCGCTGACAAGCTTCAACGTACCACATCAACTTGGGACGCATCTCAGGCCTGGCAAATCATCAACAGGGAAATTAGTCATCAACCATTCTCCATTAACCATTATTGGGCCAGGAGAAAGCCTTTCTTCCCCTGCCCGATAATGGTTAATGGGCAATGGTTGATGACTGGCGCGTGACCACCCTGATTCAGTCAGCGCGCAAAGTTGATCAATACGCCTTGCCCGTCGCTGAAGATTCCCGCAACGCAGCCCGTCATCAGTGTCGCAAGCGTTGCGGCCAGTAGCGCGCGCAAGCCCAATCCAGCCAGATCGTCGCGCCGTGCAGGAGCCAGTGCCGCCGTGCCGCCAACGAAAATCGCCACCGAAGCCACGTGCGCAAAGCCGCACAACGCATAACTCAAAATCACCACCGTGCGCGGATCGGTCAATTGCCCGGCGGTGACCATTTGCGCCATATCCTGATAGGAAACGACTTCGGTCAACATCACGCGTTCGCCCAGCAAACGCCCGGCTTCCGCCCAGTCTGCCTGCGCAATTCCCAGCAGTGCAGCGAACGGATAAAAAGCCCAACCCAGAATTTTGACCATTGAAAGCGGCTCGGCCAGTCCGAACCATTGGCTGGGCCACAACAGCACGCGATCAATCAACGCGACCAAACCCAGAATCGCGATCAACAGCGCCGCAATTCCGGCGGCGAGTTTCAGCCCGTCCATGGCGCCGGTGATGATCGCGCTCATTAAATTCCCTGCCCGCGTGGATTCGTCTTCCTGCGGAACGGATTTGACGGTTTCGGGCGTTTCGGTTTCCGGCAGCAACAGCTTCGCGATAACGGCTGCTGCTGGAATCGAAATGATTGAAGCCGAAATCAAATGTCCGGCGATTTGCGGAAATGACGGACTCAGGAACGCCGCGTAAATTCCCAGCGTTGTCGAAGCCACCGTAGCCATTCCCGAAGTCAGCAGCATCAACAGTTCCGACCGCGTCATTGCCGCCAGGTATGGCCGCACCACCAGCGCCGATTCCACGCCGACGAAAATATTCGCCGAACCGCACAGGCTTTCCGCGCCGCTCAGTCCCAAGGTTCGATGAAATAATTTGGCGAACAGCCGCACAATCGGTTGCAGCACGCGCAGGTGATAAAGCGCCGCCGTCAGCGCCGAAACGAAGATCGCAATCGGCAGCGCCTGAAACGCCAGCACGAATCCGACAGAGCCTTGCTGCCCCGGCGGCAGCGCCAGCGGCCCCAGCAGGAAGTTCGTTCCCGCCTTCGACACCTCCAGCAAGACCATCACCAGATCATTCAGCTTGACGAACAACTGCCGCGAAATCGGCAGCCGGAACACCAGCAGTCCGATCAAAAGCTGCAAGCCCAATCCCCAGGCGATGCCTCGCCAGTTGACGCGGCGGCGATTGGCGGATAACAGCCAGGCAATGGCGGCGAACGCAAAGAAGCCCGTCAGCGAGATCAGATGATTCATCGTCGTTTGTCCCCGATTCTGTTGTTGAGTTGCGTTTGAAGGTTTTCTTGCCTTGTTGCGGACTTGTGTGGGAAGCTACCGCGCGCGGCAAAAACACCCTGCCGCGATTCCATCCCAAAACAAAGGCAAAAAAGAGCCGTGATTCTAAAAGTCTTCGCTGACAAAATCCAACTTGGTCAGGCTGCGGCTGAGCAGGCCGCCCAAACCATCAAGGAATCCATCGCCGAGCGCGGTCAGGCGCGCATCATCGCCGCGACGGGAATGTCGCAGTTTGAATTTTTGAACGCCCTGATCGCCACGCCCGGCATTGACTGGACAAAAGTCGAGATGTTTCATCTGGACGAATATGTCGGATTGCCAATTTCGCATCCGGCCAGCTTCCGCAAATATTTGCTCGAACGGTTTATCCAACCAACAGGGCCGGCGGGCCTTGCGAATCACCACCTGCTGGACGGCGAAAGCGATCCGCGGGAAGTCTGCCGCACCGTCGGCGCATTGATCTCCGCCGCGCCGATTGATGTGGCTTTCGTCGGCATCGGCGAAAACGGCCATCTGGCCTTCAACGATCCGCCCGCCGATTTTGAAACCGAAGAACCATATCTGGTTGTCACCCTGGATGAAGCCTGCCGCCGCCAGCAGGTCGGCGAAGGCTGGTTCGCCGGTCTGGACGACGTGCCAAAGCAGGCGATTTCGATGAGCGTCAAACAAATCCTGAAAGCCAGGGAAATCATCTGCATCGTGCCCGACGCGCGCAAAGCCGAAGCGGTTCACAACTGTTTTGAACTGGAAATCTCGCCGCTGTATCCGGCTTCGATTTTGCGCACTCACCCCAACACAACCGTGTATCTGGATCACCCAGGCGCTTCCCTGCTGAAAGCGGAAACCATCACCAAGTAGGATTTCATGAAAATCTTCGCCCGCACACTTTTCATCGCCGCATTCGCGCTGAGTTCCGTTTGGTTTCTGGCCAACGGCCAAAAACCGGCGGCCCAGGAACAAGTCATCAAAGTCGGCATCATTGGCACGGACACTTCGCATGTTCCGGCCTTCACCAAACTGCTCAACGATCCGAAAGAGCCGGGCTACATTCCCGGCGCGCGCGTCGTCGCCGCGTTCAAAGGCGGCAGCCCGGATGTCGAATCCAGCTACAAGCGCGTGGACAATTACGCCAACGAAATTCATGACAAATACGGAGTGGAGATTGTCGGCTCCATCGAAGAACTGGTCAGCAAGGTGGACGCCGTGTTGCTGGAAAGCGTGGATGGCCGCCCGCATCTGGCGCAGGTGCGCCCGGTTTTCAAGGCGAAAAAGCGCGTTTTCATTGATAAACCTTTTGCGGCGAGTTACGCCGATGCGCGCGAAATTGTCCGCCTCGCGCGGGAAAGCAGCACTCCGTTTTTTAGTTCGTCCAGTTTGCGTTATGCCAACGATGTCGTCGCGCTAAAAAACAAACCTGAGCTTGGCGGTATTCTTGGCGCGCTCACCTTTAGCCCGTCACCGACTGAACCGCACCATCCCGATTTGTTCTGGTACGGCATCCACGGCGTTGAAATGCTGTACACGCTGATGGGACCGGGTTGCGAATCGGTGTCGCGCGCAAACGCCGCCGGCGCCGACGTTGTCACCGGCAAATGGAAAGACGGACGGCTGGGAACTTTTCGCGGCATTCGCGAAGGCAAGCAGGACTACGGCGCGGTGGCATTCGGTACGAAGGCCACCGCCGGAACCACGCCGCCGATGAAAGTGGATTACCGCAACCTGCTGGTCGAAATCGTCACGTTCTTCCAGACGGGCGTTGCGCCGATCCAGCCGGAAGAGACGTTGGAGATGATGGCTTTTATGGAAGCCGCCGATCTGAGCAAAGCTCGCGGCGGAGCGCCAGTCATGCTCAGAGAGGTTCAAGAGCGAAAGTAGTCGCCGAAGAGTTCACCAGGTTGTTGGTTTACTCAATACTTTCCCGACAGATGTGATAACCGGGTTCGGAAATTGATGCCGCGTGTAAGATTCTTTTTTGATTTCGATGTGTAACGAAGCGAGCTTGGCCAGTTCCTGATTATGGCGTTTATACGGCAACAGAAATCCTATGATCTTTTGCGGAAATAGTTTCTGTGCGGTTTTGACGGCAGGTACGATGTCTGTATCACCTGTCATCAGCATTGCAGTGTCGCATTGATCCGTCAGCAGGATTTCCATCAATTTGACGGCTAATGCTACATCAGTTTCTTTCTCCTCATAACGTTTGATCTTTTGTCCGCAGTGATCACAAGGAATTTGCTTTTTCTTGAACCGGGACAGAACAACCGAAACACCCGTTGCCTGCAAACTTTCGGTGTAGAGCAAATGGCGTTTGACAACATCCGGCTTGAAAGCTTCGATGTGCCTGGCAAGCGCGGAGAAATAAAAAATGCCAGTAAGTTGCGCGTTATTTCCAATTGCGTGCAAATAAGACCGGCAGAGAGAATGAATATCCAACCACTTGGTTCCAGCGCCTTGTAAGCCAAGATCATGGCTGGCGCTTTTGACCGAGTGATAAAGATTGAATCCATCTATTAAAAAGGCTGTTCGATTCATGGCTAGAAAAAAGAAAACCTCCGGGTCGCAACCCGGAGGGGACTGGCGAATCTTGCGACTCAACCAGTGTTGATGTTCGTAGGCATCATTATCGCCTGTTCCCAGGATGTCAAGCTTTGGCTGCCAGCTACAAATCTGTTTAGGAGAAACGATGAAACAACGACTGACTTTTTTCGCAGTGATAGTTTTATTACTGGCAATCGTTCCGCTCGCGGTTTCGATTGCACAACAAAAAGGCAAGGCTATGGAAGTCAAAATCATGACGCTTGACCCCGGCCACTTTCATGCCGGATTAGTGCAAAAAGAGATGTATCCGGGCGTTTCGCCGCGTGTGGATGTTTATGCTCCGCTCGGTTTTGATCTGTACGAACACCTGAAACGCATCGCCGGATTCAACAACCGCAAAGACAATCCGACCAAATGGGAGATGGAAATTCACGCGGGTGGCGATCCGCTGGCGCGAATGCTGAGCGAACGGCCGGGCAATGTCGTCACAATGGCAGGACGCAATCAAGGCAAGATTGACCGCATTAAGGCTTCGGTCGAAGGCGGTTTGAATGTGCTGGTGGACAAGCCCTGGATCATCAATGCGACGGACTTTCCGAAGCTGGAAGCCACGTTCAAAGCGGCGGACGCCAAAAAATTGATTGCCTACGACATCATGACCGAGCGGTCGGAAATCACGACCATTCTGCAAAAAGAGTTGATCCACGCGCCGGAAGTCTTCGGTCAGATGCAGAAAGGTTCGGAAAACGATCCGGCGGTTTACATCGAAAGCATTCACCACATTCTGAAAGTCGTCGCGGGCGCGCCGAATATTCGTCCGGCGTGGTTTTTCGATGTCAAACAGCAGGGCGAAGGCGTCGCCGATGTCGGCACGCATCTGGTTGATCTTGTCCAGTGGATGCTGTTCCCCGAACAGGTGATTGATTACCGCAAAGAGGTCAACGTGCTTTCGGGTAAACGCTGGCCGACGGTGATGTCGCTGGCAGAGTTTTCGCGCGTAACCAACGAAAAAGCCTTTCCCGATGCGCTGTCCGCCAGCGTCAAAGACGGCAAACTGGAGTACTACTGCAACGGCGCGATGACTTACGCCTTGCGCGGCGTTCACACGAAACTCGACGTGATCTGGAATTACGAAGCTCCGGCAGGCGGCGGCGACACGCACGTCGCGATTTTCAAAGGCACGAAATCCGCGCTGGAAATCCGCCAGGGTAAGGAAGAAAACTGGAAGCCGGAAGTGTACGTCGTGCCGAACAACGCCAGCAGCAAAGCCGAAATTCTGGCGGCGCTGAAAAAGAAAGTCGCCGCCCTGCAATCGAAGTTTGCCGGCGTCGGCGTGGAAGAACGCGGCAACAAGCTTTGGGTGACGATTCCGGACAAATTCCGCGACGGCCACGAAGCCCACTTTGCCGAAGTCATGCGGCGTTTCCTCGGTTACCTGCGCGATCCCAAAACGCTGCCCGCCTGGGAAAACCCGAATATGCTGGCGAAGTACTACACAACAACAAAAGGCTTGGAGATGGGCTACCGCGCAACGACTGCGTCGAAGTAGTGAGGAACAATCATGTCAAACCAATTTCTGGCGCTTTCGGAAGTGCTTTACGCCTACATCCTGAATAATTCCCTGCGCGAACCCGAAGTGCTGCGACGGCTGCGCGAAGAAACCGAAGCCACCAATCCGCACGCGATCATGTCCATTTCGCCCGTGCAGGGGCAGTTCATGATGCTGCTGCTGAAACTGATCAGCGCGGTGAAGACGCTGGAAGTCGGCGTGTTCACCGGTTACAGCTCGCTTTGCACGGCGCTGACCTTGCCCGATCACGGGCGGATTTACGCCTGTGATGTCAGCGAGGAATGGACTTCCGTGGCGCGCCGTTACTGGGCGGAAGCGGGTGTTGCCGACAAAGTAACGTTGAAGCTCGCGCCTGCCGTGGAAACACTCGACGCTCTGCTCGCCGAAGGGCACGCGGGCACCTTCGATTTCGCATTCATTGACGCCGACAAATCGAATTACGACGCCTACTACGAACGCGCCTTGAAGCTGGTCCGCAAAGGCGGCTTGCTGGTGTTCGACAATATGCTCTGGTACGGCAAGGTCGCCGACGAAAGCGTGACGGATGCGGACACTGTTGCCCTGCGTGCGCTGAACGCCAAGCTGCATCAGGACGAGCGCGTCTTTGCCAGCTTGATCGGCGTTGGCGACGGAATGAATCTGGCGATCAAACTGGGCGACTGATTTTATGCGGTTGCTTCAATTCTGGCTCAATCACGGCGGCGAATTCCTGAGCGCCATTGCCCGCCATCTGGCAATGGTCGTAGCAGCCACCGGCGTGGCAGTCGCGGTTGGCGTGCCACTGGGAGTTTTCGCCTACCGCCGCCCGCGTTTGGGCAATCCGCTGATCGGCCTGGCCAACGTCGTGCAGACGATTCCCAGTTTGGCGATGTTCGGCTTTCTGATTCCACTTCCTGTTGTCGGCGGAATCGGCGCAAAGGCGGCGCTGATTGTGCTCACGCTTTACGCGCTGCTGCCGGTGATGCGGACAACCGTCAGCGGGTTGAAGTCGGTTGACCCGGCGGTGCGCGAAGCGGGATTGGCGATGGGCATGACTGACCAGCAACTGCTCTTTCAGGTCGAGTTGCCACTCGCCGCCCCCGCGATTCTGGCTGGCGTGCGCGTGGCAACTGTGGTTGGTGTGGGAACCGCGACAATTGCTGCGGCGATTGGCGCTGGAGGATTAGGCGAATACATCTTTCGCGGCGTCGCCAGCGTGGACAGTACGGTGATTCTGGCCGGAGCCATTCCCGCCGCGGCGCTGGCGCTGATTGCCGATTTCGTGCTCGGCAAATTTGAACTGTGGTCCACGCCGGGACGCGCGAAAGGCGGAAAGTCAAAAGTTGCGCTTGCGGCGATTGCTGGAACGGTCACCTTGCTGCTGTTAGTCGGCGGCTTGCTTTGGTCGGAACGCTCGCAAGGCCGCATCGTCATCGGATCGAAAGATTTCACTGAGCAGGTCATCCTCGGCGAACTGCTCGCGCAACTGATCGAAGGCAACACCTCGCTGAAAGTTCAACGCAAGCTCAATCTGGGCGACACGCTGGTCTGCGAAACGGCGATGCGCGCGGGCGACCTGGATATTTATGTCGAATACACTGGCACGGCGCTGACGGCAGTTTTCAAACAGCCTGTGCTGCTCGATAGCGAACAAGTCAACGCGCGCGTCGCTGCCGGTTATGCTGCTACAGATCGCACGATGCTCCCGCCGCTTGGATTCAACAACACCTATGTGATTCTGGTGCGCGGCGAAGATGCGCGGCGCTTGAACCTGAAGACGATTTCAGACGCGGTCAAGCACGCTCCAACCTGGCGCGCCGGATTCGGTTCCGCGTTTCTGGATCGTGAGGACGGCTATCGCGGCCTGGCGCAAACCTACGGATTGCGTTTTGCCGAAGCCCCGATGGCGATGAATCTGTCGCTGACGTACCGGGCGCTGGCGGAAAAACAGGTGGATATTATTTCCGGCGATGCGACCAACGGGCTGATTTCAAAACTCGATCTTGTCGCGCTCGAAGACGACCGCCGCTACTTTCCGCCTTACCACGCCGTACCCGTGATCCGAACGGAAACGCTTGATCGTCACCCTGAAATGCGCGAACTGTTTGATCGTCTGGCGGGTAAAGTCACCGATCAGGAAATGCGGCAGATGAATTATGAAGCGGATGTCGAGCGGCGCGATCCGCCCGTTATCGTCCGGGATTTTCTGGCTCGCCACAACGGACTTCTCAACCGCAACGCGAAGCCATAAGGAGAAACCGGTTTGGCTGAAAAGGTTCCGCCCGGCGCGGCGCGGGGTTTTCAATGCCGGAACTGTTTGGAGTTCATCAGCCCCGCGCTGACCAATTGTCCTTACTGCGGCGCGGTGGTTGAGTTGGATGTTCCAGAAGCCACGCATTCCCAAACCATACTCGCCCAGGCAGGCAGCGAAGCCAGGATTCTGAAAATGCTGGCGCGAGCGGAACTCGTCTGTTTTGTGCTGAGCTTCGTTCCGTTTGCTTCGTTCGCCTTGTATGGATTTATGATTCTGCTCCCTGGCGTTCCGATGCTGTGGGTGCGCTGGTGGGTGAAGTACCACAACCTTCAAACGAGCGGCCAGGATTATGAAAACGCCAAACGCGACGTCATCGCCGCCGCAGTGATTTGGAGCGGCGTGATTGCAGTTTGGATGGCAGCGGGCGTTCTTCAGTCCTGGCAATCCTGGCTGATGAATTGATAGTTTTGCAGTGGCCGGAGAATCCAACGTTAGGCGGGCCTGGCGATGAAATGCACGAACTGCGGACTGATCAATCCCGAAACTGCTGAGCGCTGCGATTGCGGCTATGATTTTGCGACTCAAGTCGTCAAGGATTCGTATCTCCCGGTTCAACAAACGCCATCGCGGAACCGCTGGACTTTTCTACTAACTTCCTCGGCGATTTTTATCGCTATCGGTCCTTTAGTCGGCTTCATCGGTATCTTTTTCATCCAGCCCATAGCGGTCGAAGGAATCAGCAGCATTACTCGCATTACCACAAGCGATTTAAGACTGCCGTTTGGCCTGATATATGCATCGTATATTTTCGGGGCTATTCCCGCCTTTTGTACCGGCATCTTGTACGGAGTGGCAGGCCTGATACTCCCGCACAAAATCTTTCAGAATTTCCTCTGGCGAGCAATGTTAGGAGGGATGATCGGAGCATTTTCAACAGAGGTATTTTGTCACTTCGCTGGACTTGGCACAGGCCTCATATTGTGGGCAGGCCTGCCCGCAGGTGTGATTTGCAGTTTGCTGCCGCAGAATCGGCCACCTAACCTGCCGCCGCCGCCGCCCACTGAAAAACGCGGTGGCGGTAGCGGCAGATTCTCCGGACACTGAAATCACAAATCAGCGATTGGAAACCTGCGCCGCGCCAGCGCTCGACACCAATTCGCGAATCTTGTCATTCACAGGGAATGCGCCTCCGCCGTAATTCGACATCACCACACCGGTGTAGCCGCTGCCCAGAAACATATCCAGATTGGAGCTGATGCCGTCAAACCCGCCGCCGTGCCCAGCAACCTGGTTTTCCGTGTCAATCTGAAAGCCGTAGCCGTACTGCGGCGATTTCAAATCAGGCTTGGCCGACAGCAGCAGCTTCACATATTCCTTGCCGACCAGCTTGCCGGAACGAAGCGCGACATCGAATTTCAGCAAATCCTCCACCGTGGAATAACCTCCGCCCTGCGGCCCGCCGCGCAGCACGTGTGCAAAGACGTTGTTGCGAAACTGGATGCCGTCATCCGTGTACTCCTTTTCATAACCGACGGCCAGGTTCGTGTTGATGCGGTCGAGTTCATAACAATCCGAATTGATCATTCCCGCCGGTTTATAGATGTTTTCGCGGACGTAATCGAAATAAGTCTGCCCGCTCGCCTTTTCGACCACCGCGCCCAGCACCAGAAAGCCCGTATTGCTGTACTGCCATTTGCTGCCCGGTTCAAAAAGCAGCTTTTCTTCTCTGGCCAGTTTCATCATGTCGTCCACAGTGCGGAAACGATCGCGCGAAGATTCAACAAACTTTCGGCTGAAATAACTGCCCAGCCCGGCAGTGTGCGTCAGGATTTGTTTGATTTTGATCTTTTCGGCGGATTCCTTGTCCGGAAAATCCGGCAGGAATTTCGACAGCGGATCGTCAAACGAAAGTTTGCCGCGTTCAGCCAGTTGCGCGATGGCTACGGCGGTGAACATCTTGTTCATCGAACCCAGATTGAATTTGGTGTCGAGTTTGTTCGGCGCATTGAAGTCTTTGTTGGCCGTGCCGAAGGCTTTTTGATAAATCGGCTTTCCGTCCTTTGCCAGCAGCACCGTGCCGGAAAACAAATCGGCTTGGGTGAGCTTTTGCATAAAGGCGTCCAGTTCTTTGGCCATTTCGGCTTCTGTCAGTTTTTTCGCCGATGTCGCGCCCGGTTCCGGATTGACGCGGCGCAATCCCAGCCCACTGATACGGTGCGGTGAGTCGGCTTCCGTGCGGACAACCAGCAGCACCTGATTGCCGGTCAGCTTGCTTTTCAATCGCGCTTCCGCGCCGGTCGGCCCCGTTTCCTTGATGCCCAGGACTTCCACGCCGCGCATTCGATCGTGCGTGCTGGAAAGAAAGCCCAAGTGTTGGTCCATGGGCGCACGGTTGAGAAACTCCGGCGAGTAATTCTCCGTCACAAACTTACGGCCCTCGGTACGATTGCCGGATTCGATCAAGCGAATCATTTCCGCGGCGCGTTGCGCCGCCGGATTTTTTGCGTTTTCTGCTTGTTGCGCCAATGCCGGCCCGGCCATCGTCAGCACCATTGCCATCAGCGCGGACAAAGTCAAAATCAGTTTCTTGTTCATCACAGTCCTTTCCTGTTGTTTCAAAAGTGTTGGTGGTGGATTCGTCCCATCTCTGCCGCCGTGATATACGTCCGGGTTCACTATTCGATTGATGGATTGTCGTGATATAGGCTATTCACAAGATGAATCTGCAAACCATTGATCTGAACCTGCTGCTGGTGTTCGAAGCGATGCTGTCGGAACGGAACGTGACGCGCGCGGCGAAGCGGCTGGGTTTGAGCCAGCCCGCCATGAGCAACGCACTGACCCGACTGCGGCGCACGTTTGATGATCCCCTGTTTCTGCGCACGACATCAGGCATGACGCCGACGCCGCTGGCGCAATCTTTAAGCGGCCCGGTCAACGCCGCGCTGGCGCAATTGCGGGCGGCGCTGGAAGAAAAACGCGAATTCAATCCGGCGGCCTCCGAACAGGTCTTTCACCTGCTGGCAAATGATTATGTGGAAATCCTGCTGCTGCCGGCAATGCTGCAAGCTCTGCACAAATCCGCCAGCCGCATCCGCCTGCGGTTCCATCGCCCGCGGAATTTGTTCGAGCCGCCTGCGGCTTCGGCGCTGAAAGATTCTTTCGATTTGGCGCTGGGTTTTTATGCCGACACGCTGACGCTGGACGCCAGCATCCGGTCAGAAAAGCTGTGGGAAGAAAAAAATGTTTGTCTGGCCAGCCAAAACCATTCTTCGCTGCGCGGAAAAGTTTCGTTGCGGCAATACGCCGAGGCTGATCACGTCGCGGTGTTTTACAAGGACGAAGGCCAGGGCGTAATTGACACGTTGCTGGCGCAAAAAGGCTACGCCCGAAAAGCCGTTCTGCAAGTCCCGCATTTCGCCAGCGTCCCGTTCGCGGTTGCGGGCAGCGATCTGATCGCAACCATTCCCGAACGCCTGGGGAACGCCTTTCAAAAGCAATTGAAACTGCAAGTGCTGCCTGTCCCGCTGAACCTGCCGCCCTTTCGCCTGGCGATGCTCTGGCACGAGCGCTTTCACAATGACCCGGCGCACCAATGGCTGCGCAGCCTTGTTCTGAAACAGTGTGTGGCGGAACCCCCGGACAAAAAATAGCGAAGATTACCGCGCTGCCGGGAACCCAATGCGCTGTAAAATTTCGGTAAATCGAGGATGGTCGTCAAGAAATTCAAACACCGTGGTCACCTGGATGCCAAGCAGGACATCATTTCGTTCATCGCAGGCTTTTTCCAGCCATTCCAGCGTTTTGTCGGTGTCTTCCAGACTGGCGTAAACGAGGGCCAAAAAGAACGCTTGCACAGGTTCCCCACCACGGCGATCCAGCAATGTCGCCAGCACCGCCTCCGCTTCCACCCGCTGCCCGGCTTTGCCATAACAAATTCCCAAGGAGGAAAGTGTGTGAAGCCCTGCGCCCAAATTCACGGCGCGTTTCACATCAGCAATGGCTTCGTCATATGCCCCCAGATGAAGCTGTGTCATTCCCCGCAACCAGTACGCTCCGAAAAAGTTCGGCTCCATTTCGATCAGCTTGCGGACTTGAACCAAAACCTCCTCATACCGGCGCGCGTACCAGTGGCTCCAACCGAGGACCGAAACCGCATAGATGGAAAGGGGATCAAGTTCTTCAGCCCTTCGAGCCTGCGCCAGAGCTTCGTCAAACCTTTCCGTGAAAGACAAGTAAGCCGCGTATGGGAAATAGACACCGGCCAGGTTCGGCGCCAGTTGAATGGCTCGTTTAAATTCTCTTTCTGCACCCGAAAAATCCCATTGATAAAAGAGCTTGAAACTTCCGAGCGCCAGACAAACATCGTGTTGATCCGGGTCCAGAGCCAGCGCTCTGGGCAAAGCATTGGCGCATTTGGCGGTCAAGCCTTCGCGCGGATAACCGTGAAAAGCGAGACTCAGATACGCATAGACAATTCCAGCCCAGGCGGGCGCATAATCCGGTTCGATTGCAGTCGCTTGCTCAAAAAACTCAATTGCCTTGTCAAATCCTTCTCTGGTGGCGCGATGGCAATACGCCCGCCCTTTCACATAAAGCTGATAAGCATCGGTGTTATCGGTATATTTTTTCAGCAGTCGGGCCTTTTCTTCACCCAGCAACTGGACTTTGAGCGCCTGCACCAATGCCAGCGTGATTTCATCCTGAATCCGAAAAAGATCATTAATTTGCCGGTCATATCGTTCCGACCAGAGATGGTATCCGTCTGCGGCATTGACCAGTTGCACCATGATCCGTAACTGGTTGCCAGCCCGCCGCACGCTGCCTTCCAGGACGGTCTCCACTTTCAGCAACCGGCCAATCTCGCGAATGTCGGCGTTTTTTCGCTTGAAAGAGAACGCCGACGTGCGCGCCGCCACATGCAATCGCTCGATCTTGGCCAGCGCATTGAGCAAATCTTCCGCCAAGCCGTCGCAGAAAAGTTCGTTATCCGGGTCGCCGCTTAAATCAACAAAAGGCAAAATGGCAATGGAAGACCGGCTGATTTCCGCCGCCCCTTCCGGCTTGAGTTCGGCAGCCAGCAGTTGCAGATCTTGCGCGACATTCCGCGCGGAACCATAACGAAAATGAGGGTTCTTGGCCAAACAACGGCGCAGAATCTCCGTCAGTGTGGCCGGGAACCGGCCAGCGGGCAACGGCAATGGCTCCTGTTCGATCAGGGCATTGATCATATCCGCGACGGTTTCACCATTGAACGGAGGATAGCCCGTGACCATCTCGTAGAGCATGACGCCCAGGCTAAACAAATCCGTGCGTGTATCCACATCCAGTCCGCGCGCCTGCTCCGGCGACATATAAGGCGGAGTCCCCATCAACGCACTTTGCATACTGTGGAGTTTTATATCCGCATCCGCCGACGATTCGGACGTGGCTTGAATCGCTTCGCCGCCATGCAATTTGGCCAGCCCAAAATCCAATACTTTCACCAGCCCGTCTGGCCGCACCATGACGTTTTCCGGCTTGATATCGCGGTGAACAATGCTGGCGGAATGGGCCGCGCTCAATGCCGCCAGCACCTGCGAAATCAAATCCAGAGACTCGGCCAACGTCAATGGTCCGTGAGCGATTTTCTGCCGTAAGGTCACTCCCTCGACAAACTCCGAAGCGATGAAATGCAACCCTGCGTGCTGTCCGATTTCGTAAATCGTCAAGATATTGGGGTGGTTGAGCGCCGAGGCGGCGCGCGCTTCCAGCTCAAAGCGCCGGACGCGATCCGGAATCGTAGTGGAAAAAGGCGGTAAGAGTTTGAGGGCGACGCGCCTGCCAAGTTTGCGGTCTCTGGCCAGGTAAACTTCCCCCATCCCACCCGCGCCAAGCGTGCTCACGACTTCGTAATGAGCAACCAACTGGCCCTCTTGCCATACAAATTGTGGCGGCAGGGAGAATCGGCTGATTTCGGCAAGATTCGATTCCAGAAAACCTGACGACCGTTCCGCAGCAGCCAACAGGGTGTGTACCTGCGCATGCAATTCCCGGTCTCGCTCGGCGAGTTGGAGCAGAAAAGCCGCTCGCGGCTCCGGTTCAAGCTCCAGCGCGGTCGTTAATAACTGATCTATTTCCTGCCATCGTTCAGGAGTCATGGAGGATTTTGTCAATTGCAGCGAGGTCGCCGCTGTTGTGGTAAGTGAGTACCACAGGCGGCAAACTCGCCACGCACAGTCATCGTTTGCCTACACCTTCCCACTTAACACGCGATTGATCCGCTCTACTGCTTCATCAATCTCCGCCGTGTTCTTGAAGCCGATCACCACTGCATCCACAAACCCGCAGGTCATGGCGTAGCGAATCGCTTTTTCGCGGTCTTCGGGATTGACGAATGCGCCTTCGCCGACGAGTTTCATACCGATGATGCCGCGGCCTTTGTCGTGCATGGCTTTGATTTCTTTCATGGCTTCGGCGACTTTGCCTTCGGGGTGATGGGGGTTGGTCGGGTGGTCGCCGTCCACCAGATGGCCTTGCGGATTGACGCGGGCGAGCTGGACTTCCATCCAATCGCTGCGGGTGGCTTCGCGCAGGGCGGTCAGGCCATGACAGGAACAGCCCTTGGTTTTGATCCAGCCTTTGTGCTGCGCTTCGTCGAAGGCATCCATCAATGCTTTCTGGTCAACGATCCAATTGCCCTTGGTGGCGCAGTGAATCAGCAGGCTGTCAATGGTATCCACGCCGAGTTCCTTGCGGTAACGGTCAATGGTCTTCAAGGGGTCGGCGGTGGTTTCGGCGCGGATCGGCAGTTTGGTCTGGATGAAAATGCTTTCGCGGGGCAGTTTGTTGGCCTTGATGGCTTCGCGGACGAATTCGTGCGTTTTGTAATTGTCGGCGGTATCAATGTAACGGACGCCCCGGTCGTAAGCGTGTTTGACCAGTTTGTTGAAACCTTCCTGGCCCAGATCGCGCTGTGTTTTGCCATTGACGGTGCCGGTGCCCATGCCGACGCGCGGGATTTTGATTTTCTGCTTGTTCAGCTTGCCCAGGCTGACCCAGTCAGCGGCGGTTCTAACGGGCGGCGCGGCTTCGGCGGTTGAAAGCAGTTCCGCGCCAACGGCGGTAACGGTGATCGCTTCGGCGGATTGACGGATAAAACTGCGGCGGCTAATGGTCGGCTTGTTTGGATCGCTCATAAATTCCTCCGGTCAAACGGGGTTGAATGTTTCGGTTGCTGGCGAATGGGGAATGGCGCGTGGACCGCGCCTGACAGGATTAGACAACTAAAGAACTTCTTCTGGCAATGGTTCGACGTGGATTGTGGCCGTCACTTTGCCGAACTCCTGGATCAATTTCCTTTCGACGGCTTCGGTGATGGTGTGAGAAAGAATATGGTCTTCTTCGATCTTGGCCGCGATGTGCAGATGCATTTCGACGAACATCTCGCCGCCCAGCATTCGTGCGCGTACGTCATGCACGGAATGCACGCCCGGGACGCCTTCGACAATCGCGGCGATGTTCTGGAGCGGCACAGGCGCTGCGTCCACCAGCACCGGAACCGTCGTTTTGAAAATCTGATAGCCATTCCAGGCGATGAACGCCGCCACGCCCAACGAAACCACCGGGTCCAGCCAGACATATCCCACCTTGACCAGCAGTAATCCGGCCAGCACGGACAAACTGACCAGCACATCGCTGCGCGTGTGAATGGCGTCGGCAATCAAAAACTGACTGTTCAGCCGTTTGCCTTCGCGCTGTTCGTAAACTGTAACAGTGATGTTGATGACGATGGTGGCGACCATCACGCCGATGGTCAGCGCGGTGATTTCCGGCGGAACTGTGTCTTTTGAAAACAGTCTGGAAATCGCGCTGACGCCGATTTGATAGCAGGTGACAAAGAGCAATCCGGCGATGACGAATGCCGCCAGCGTTTCAAATTTGGCGTGGCCGTACGGGTGTGTTTCGTCTGGTTCGGCGGCGGAATATTTCGTCACCACCAGGCCAATGATGTTGTTCAGCGAATCGGTCGCTGAATGAATGGCGTCGCTGATCACGCTCAAACTGCCAGCCAGCAGACCCGCAATCAGCTTGCCGGCGACCACCGCCAGGTTCAGCACCAGCGTCAGCAACAGCACACGCCGTACGCCGCGCTGGTAATCGCCTGGATGTACTGGGTCAGAATTTATGTTCATATTGTTTACCGCAACCTGATTGAGCGCCGCTAAAGTAGCCCGCCTTACAGTGAATATTCTCCGCCATCGCTATACTCTTCGCGTTTGAATCTATCAACCGAGACTTCACTGAGGGAGAAAAGACAATGAAACGGAGAACGAGTCTTCTGGGATTGTTCATGGCGCTGATGACAATGACCGGCAGCGCGCTGGCACAGCAGATCAACTATTCAGAATACGACCGGCTGACGCGCAAATACGTGGATGGACGGGGCCTGGTGAATTACGCAGGCCTGAAAAGCGAACTGCCGGCGCTGAAAACTTTCATTGATCAGATTTCCGCCGTCAGCCCCGAAAGCCATTCGCAGCTTTTCCCGGACGGCGGCGAACAGTTGCGATACTGGATGACGGCTTACAACGCCTGGGTGCTGTACATCGCAGCGTCGGAATATCCCAGCAAAAGCGCGCTGTGGAATTTCGTCGGCTTGTTCCGCAACCGCGACATCCGCATCGGCGGCAGAGCGTCTTCGCTGGAAGAGGTCGAACACAAAATCATCCGCAAACGCTACAAGGAGCCGCGCATTCATTTTTACATCAACTGCGCCGCCGCAAGTTGTCCCGCGTTGCAGCAGGGAGCGATTCCGCCGGGCAAGACCTTTGACGTGCTGGATCAAGCAGCCAAACGATTCATCAACGACACCAAACACGTCAAATACGATCCGGCGGCGAAGAAACTGTATTTGTCGAAAATCTTCGACTGGTTCGCCGACGACTTCCTGACTTACCTGAAAGAGAAAAAAGGCATTCCGCAGCCGCACATCTCGCAGTACATCCTGATGTACCTGGACGGCCCAACGCGCGAAGCGCTGCAAAGCACGCCGGTCAGGGAAATCAGCATCAGTTATTTCAGCTACAACAAAACCCTGAACGAACAAAAATAAAATGGCGCGGTATTGCAGTACGCGAGTGTCAGCGAGCGCCATCAACCTCACCAGCAGGCGCTCGCTGATGCTCGCGTACTGCAATGGTCAAATCGCCAGCCAGAAATTGCAGCTAAATCGCCGCTCGCCGTCAAACCAGGTTTTCGCGGGTTTGAACCCGGCTTCTTCCGCCAGCGCGGCAAGCTGCGGCAAGTCGTATTTGTAGGAGTTTTCCGTGTGGATGGTCTCGCCCGGCTGAAATTCGATATTTATCCCCAGTCCCCGCAGATGGACGGTTTGCGCGGTGCGGCTGACCAGATGGGCTTCGACGCGGCCACGTTCTTCGTTGTAGCGCGCCTGATGTTCAAACTGCGCCAGGTCGAAATCAGCGCCAAGTTCACGATTGATTCGCGACAGCAGATTCAGGTTGAAGGCCGCCGTCACGCCCAGGGCATCGGCGTAAGCAGGAATCAACACCTGAACCGGCTTTTTCAAATCCGCGCCGAGCAGCAGGCCATCGCCGGTTTGCAACGCCTTCCTGATTGTCTTCAATAGCGCGCGCCCTTCGGTCAGCGTGTAATTGCCGATGTTTGAGCCTAAAAACAACGCCAGCAGCCGCTCGCCTTCCTGCCGTTCAATCGTTTCCAAACCTCGCGTGTAATCACCAACGTGCCCGGTAACTTGCAACCGGTCGTAATTACCAAGCAGCGCCTCGGCGCTCAGTTCCAGAATCGAAGCGGAAATGTCCATCGGTTGATAGTGGAGTTCCGGTTGATTGGCAAGAATCGCCTCGATCAGCAATCGTGTTTTGATCGAACTGCCGCTGCCCAATTCGACCACGCCCACAGGCGAAGGCAGTTGACGGACGATTTCGGCGGCGTAACGCTCGAAAATCTCCGTTTCGGCGCGCGTCAGGTAATATTCCGGCAGCAGGCAAATCGCCTCGAAAAGCTGTGATCCCAGCGCGTCGTAAAAATATTTTGGAGGCAGCGTTTTCGGCTGCGCGGTTAACCCCGCGCGCACGTCATCGGCAAAAGAAGCTACGGCATTTTGATTGCCCTGCGCATTGGATTGGCGAATCACCAAGCGGGCGGGCGAAGCGAAATTCTGTGGATCGGGCATAATGGGCGTCCTTAATTTAACGGCTTGGGTGCAAGTGAATCTGGAAATCGCGGATCAAGCTTCACATATTCCAACGGAGTTGGGCAAAACGTTCCGGCGAAATCGAATTGTGATGAAATCGAAAAGCAAAGAGAGATTGGACAAATTACTGGTGACGCGTGGCCTGGTCGAAACACGGGCGAAAGCGCAGGCGCTGATTTTGGCCGGGCAGGTTTTCAGCGAACAGCAACGGTTGGACAAAGCCGGTCACTTGATTGCGATTGACGCGCCGCTCGCGATCAAGGAGACAATGCCGTTCGTCAGCCGTGGCGGATTGAAACTCGCTCGCGCGCTCGACCATTTTCAGGTGGCCGTTGTGGGCACAGTCTGTTTAGACATCGGCGCTTCGACCGGCGGATTCACTGACTGTTTGTTGCAGCGCGGCGCTTCGCGCGTGGTGGCGATTGATGTCGGGCACGGACAAATTGACTGGAAATTGCGCCAGGACGCGCGCGTTGAAGTCCGCGAAAACGTCAACGCCCGGTATCTGTCTCCGGAAGATTTCAGTGAACATTTCAACCTAGTTGTCGCTGATGTTTCATTCATTTCGCTGACGAAAATTTTGCCGGTCGTGCCGCCGCTGCTCCAGCCTGCGGCGCTCGTTCTGACATTGATCAAGCCGCAATTTGAAGTCGGGCGCGACGAAGTCGGCAGAGGTGGCATTGTCCGCGACGCGGCGGCGCAACAACGAGTCGTCGAAGAAATCACGGCGTTCGCCGCTTCCATTGGATTGCGTTCGCGCGGCGTGATTGATTCGCCGATTCTGGGCGCGGACGGCAATCGAGAGTTTCTGGTCTGCTTCGAAGCCGCCTGAGCGGTTATCTTGTCTTCACTGGACTCGGCCAGTATTCTTGCTTGGCGACTGCGCAATAAACCGATTCAATTCAAAACCAAGGAGAACCCATGCAACTCATCCGGCTGCGACGCCAGTTTGCGTTCGCGCTTTGCCTGCTTCTTGCGGCATCGAGCATTCCTTTTCATTTAGATCCCCTGGCAACTGCCCTGGCGCAATCGCAACGACGCGCGGCCAACACATCCGCAGGCAAAAAAGTCCGGCTGGTGGTCGGCATTGTGATTGACCAGTTTCGCTACGATTACCTGACGCGGTTTGGAGATCAGTTCGGCGAAGGCGGCTTCAAACGCTTGCTCAACGGCGGCGCGGTTTTCACCAACGCGAACTACATTCACACACCGACTTACACGGCTTGCGGCCACGCGACTTTTATGAGCGGGGCGACACCGGCGATGAACGGCATCATCGGCAACGACTGGTACGACCGCGAAAGCGGCCGGCGCGTGACCAGCGTCAGCGACAACAACACCAAAATGCTGGGCGGCCGGGAAGGCGCCAGCGGAATGTCGCCGCACCGCCTGGTCGGTTCGACTGTCGGCGATGAATTGAAACTGGCCAGCGTCGGACAGTCCAAAGTCATAGGCCTTTCCTACAAGGACCGTTCGGCCATCCTGCCTGCCGGAAAGCGTCCGGATGCAGCGTACTGGTTCAATCTGGCGACGGGCAATTTCGTTTCCAGCACGTACTATTTCAGTGATCTGCCTGACTGGGTGAAAGCCTTCAATCGTAACCAAAATGCCACCCGCTACTTCGGCAAAAAGTGGGAACGGTTGCTGCCCGAAGCGGCCTACAGCCGCTCCCTGCCCGATGACGCGCCGTACGAAAAGTCTTCGTTCGGCACGCGCTTTCCGCACATCATTACCGGCGGAGAAGACAAACCCGGCGCCAAGTTCCTCGATCATTTTGAAGAAACGCCCTTTGCCAATGAACACCTGGTCAATTTGGCCAAAGCCGCCATCGAAAACGAAAAACTCGGCGCGGACGACACCACCGATTTGCTGACCATCAGCTTTTCCGCCAACGACCTGCTGGGCCATGCGTTCGGCCCGTACAGCCAGGAAGTGCAGGATATGACCTTGCGCACGGATCGAATTCTGGCGGAATTTTTCAGCTACCTGGATCAAAAAATCGGCATGGATCGCACGGTCATTACGCTGACTGCCGATCACGGCGTCGCCCCGGTCGCGGAACAGGTTCCTTACGGCGGCAGGCTTCTGGGCAAGCCATTGCGGGATGCGGTGACGGCAGCGCTGAACCAGCGGTTCGGCGAAGAAAAATGGCTGCTGGATTTCGTCAACGGCAATATTTATCTGGATACCGCCGCCATCGAACGCCGCAAACTGAACATCGCGGAAGTGGAAGCGGTCGCGGCGCAAACGGTCATGACGCTGCCAGGGTATGCCGCCGCCTTCACCCGGTCGCAAATACTTGCCGGAACGCTTCCTCAAACCGCGATTGCGCGCAGCGTCAATCAGGGGTTTTACCCGTCGCGCAACGGCAATGTGGTGGTCGTGCTGCAACCCTTCTTTTACTTTTCCGAGGGAACGACCAATGCCACGCATGGCTCGCCGTACAGTTACGACACGCACGTGCCGGTGATTTTTTACGGCGCGGGCGTTGCGGCGGGCAGTTACGCTTCCGTCAGCAGCCCGGCGGACATTGCGCCGACGCTGGCGTCACTGCTGAAAATCGAACTGCCCAGCAATGTCGTCGGACGAATTCTGATGGAAGCAATCAAGCAGACCCGCTAACAAAGGGAGATTTCAACGGCTGATTGCCGGCTGCTGCTGAGTCACGCAATGAATTGAACCCAGGCCCCAGATCAAATCCGTGCAATCCAGACCGACGACGCGGCGCTCCGGGAAAAGCCGCTGCAAAATCTCGCAAGCTTTCGCGTCGTTGGCATGCCGGTAAGTCGGAACCAGTACGGATTTGTTGGCGATGTAAAAGTTGGCGTAGCTCATCGGCACTCGTTGGTCATCCACGTAACGCTCACCGGGCATCGGTAGCGTAACGATGCGCAGCGGCTGGCCATCCTGATCCTTCATCGTCAGCAAACGCTCGTAGTTTTCTTTCAGCAGCGTATAGTTTTCATCCTGCGGATCGTCTTCGATGACAGTAACAACCGTACCCGCGGAAACAAAGCGCGTCAGGTCATCCACGTGCCCGTCGGTATCATCCCCAACAATCCCATCGCCCAGCCACAGGATGTTCGTCACTCCCAGATAATCTTTCAGGTACTGTTCAATCTGTGATTGATTCAGATGCGGGTTGCGATTCGGGTTGAGCAAACACGCTTCGGTCGTGATCAGCGTGCCATGCCCGTTTACATCAATCGAACCGCCTTCCATCACGATACCCGGATTGAACAGTACTTCGCCCATTTCTTCCGCAATGCGCGTCGGCACCACGTCATCGTTATCGCAAGGCAGATACTTTCCGCCCCAGGCGTTGTAGCCCCAGTCGTTGATCGCGCGTTCGCGCCGCACGCCCATTTCTGTGGAAGCCTCCCGAACCACGTAAATCGGCCCGTGATCGCGGCACCATGCGTCGTCGGTCGGGTTCAGGTGAAATCGCACGGCGTCCAGATTCACGCCGCCCGCACGCAAAAGTGTCTGCACGCGTTCGGCGAAATCTTCGTCCGCTACATTGATGCGGACGAGTTCGGATTCAGTCAATAGTTTGGTGAGTTCCACAAACACGGCTGGCACAGGCTCAAAGCGTCCCGGCCAGCTTGCTTCCTTGTGCGGCCACGACAGCCAGGTGGCTTCGTGCGGTTCCCATTCGGCGGGCATGTGGTAGCCAAGTTCTCTTGGAGTCATAACGAAAATTATTCGATAAAGCGTTTGGTGATGTCCTGGTACGCGTCAATTCGCCGGTCGCGCAGAAACGGCCAGTGCGTACGCTGAATGTCCAGTTTTCCGAAGTCCACTTCGGCCATCAGGATTTGCTCTTCCGCGATTCCAGCCTTGGCGATGAGCTGTCCCGAAGGATCGGCGATGAAGCTTTGTCCCCAGAATTCAATCCCTTCGCCGGGATGACCTTCTGGTGTTAGTTCGTGGCCGACGCGGTTGGCGACGGCGACGTAAACGCCGTTGGCGATGGCATGAGAGCGCTGGATGGTTTCCCACGAGGAATGCTGGCGTTCGCCGTACTCTGCTTTTTCCGGCGGTTGCCAGCCGATGGCGGTGGGATAAAACAGAATTTGCGCACCGGCCAGGCTGGTCAGTCGCGCGCCTTCCGGGTACCACTGATCCCAGCAAATCAGCACGCCGATTTTGCCGTAGCGCGTGTCAAATGCCCGGAAGCCCAGATCGCCCGGCGTGAAATAGAACTTTTCATAAAACAGCGGATCGTCCGGGATATGCATCTTGCGGTATTTGCCGAGTAAACGTCCGTCAGCGTCCAGCACCACCGCGGTGTTGTGGTAAAGCCCCGGCGCGCGCCGCTCGAACAGCGAACCGACGATAACGACGCCACGCGCGGCGGCCAGTTTCGACAGCGCTTCGGTGCTGGGGCCGGGAATCGGTTCGGCCAGATCGAAATTCGCGTGGGTTTCCGTCTGGCAAAAGTAAGGAGAGCGAAACAACTCCTGCGTCGAAATAATCTGCGCGCCTTGTTTGGCGGCCTCTTCGATGCGAGCCAAAACCTTCTCCAGATTTTCCTGCGGATCGGCGCTGCAACTCATTTGAATCAGCGCGACATTTACTTTGTTCATGGATTTCATAGCCTGGCGATTATAACGGCTTCTTGCCCGGCTTCAACGCACTGGGCTACACTCGGCGCGTCGGGTCAATTTCCTGACGTAACTCTCTATGACTTCCGGTTGCATCCGCCTGAAAGCAGTAATGAATAAGACAATTCGCCATCGCACACCCTGTGCAATCTTTGTGTTGATCATCGCCGTTGCATTTCTTGCCGCGGCTTGCAGTTCTCCCGAAAAAGAAAAGCTCGCGCACGTGGTCAAAGGCAATGAGTATCTGCAGAAAAAACGCTACGCCGAAGCTCGTCTTGAATTCCGCAGCGCATTGAAAATTGACAAGAAGATGCCTGACGCACAGTTCGGTTTGGGCGAAGCCACTCTGGCGCTCGGCTATGTCCAGGAAGCGGCCGAAGCGTATTACGAAGCAATGCGGCTGGATCAAAATAATCTGGAGGCCCGCGTTCGCGTTGGCGGTTTGCTGGTGCAGTATGAAAGCGAGGAAGGCGTCAAGGAGGCGGAGCGGCTGGCCAATGAAGTCACACAAAAGAATCCCGATCACGTCGAAAACCGAGTTCTGATTGCCGACATCCGCGCGGCGCAAAAACGCTGGGACGAGGCGCAAGCCGAGTTTCAAAAAGCGATCAATCTGGAGCCCAACCGGATCGAAACCTACCTCCATCAGGCGCGCTATTTCGAGCGCCGAGCGAAGGCCGACGAGGCGCAGGCCGCCAAATTTCACGCTCAAGCCGAAGAGGTTTTTCGCCGGTTGATTGAAAAAAATCCCAATTCAGTCAATGCCCGTCTGGCTTTCGGCGACTTTCTCTTCGCCAACAAACGCGAAGCCGAAGCCGAACAGCAACTGCTCCGGGCGCACCAGGCTGATGTGACGGATAAACTCGTGCTGGTTGCGCTGCGAAGGTATTACGAAACCCAGCAGCGTTACGAGGACGCCGAAAAATATCTGACCAAGCTGGTCGAACTCGATCCGGATAAATCGGCAGGCCGCGCGCAGATCATTGACCTGCACGCGCGAACAGGCCGCGTGTACCAGGCGGTCAGCGAATATCAACAATTGCTGAAAGACGATCCGAAATACCTGCGCGGGTATTCGCGGGTGGCCGAACTGCTGCTGGAATTGGGCGACATCAATGCGGCAACAAAAAATGTCGAAGCGGCGCTGAAGCAAAGCCCGCAGGATACCGATGCGCTGTTGATGCGGGGGCGGCTGCGGACGCTCAACGGCCAATACCGCGAAGCCGTCAGCGATCTGGATCAGGTCTTGCGGCTGGAACCATCCATGCCTGCCGCGCTTTATTACGCCGCCGATGCGCATCTGCAAAACAACGACGCCACCCAGGCCCGGTTGTTCGTTAATCGGCTGCTCAGCTTTTATCCGCGCAATCCGATGGGTTTACTGATGCAGGTGCGGATTCATCTGAGCCAGGGCAAGGCGGCGGAGGCGGAGAAAACTTCGACGCAAATCATCGAAAGCATCGCCCAGTTGAAATCAAACGCCACGGCGCTGCGCGCCGCCCGCATTCCCGAAGACACGCTGCCCGAATGGGAGAGCAAGGCATATATTTCGCGGGCCGTGGCCCGAATTCAGTTGCTCAATTTGCCGGACGCGCAAAGTGACCTGGAGCGCGCCAGCCAGCTCGACAAGCGAAGCCCCGAGCCGCATGTCAATCTGGCAGTGGTTTATTTGCGGCGCGGCGATTTGCCCGGCGCACAACGCGAAGCCGAGCGCGCCGTGGATCTGGCGCCCAGCAGCCCATCGGCTTCGGCGACCCTGATCAACGTCTACCTGGAACAGAAAAACCATCAGGCTGCCCACACCCGTCTGAATCAGTTGATCGCCGAACAGCCAACGCGTTTGCAATTGCAGGAACTGAAAGCCCGTGTGTTCATCGCACAGGGCGACAAAGCCAACGCCGAAAGCACGCTGCGTGAAATCCTGAAAACCGATCCGAACTACCTGAACGCCTACTTTTTGCTGAGCGACTTTTACCAGAGTTCCGAACAGCAGACGGATCGCGCCATTGTCGAACTGAAACAATTGATCGGCATGCGTCCGGCCAATTCGCAGCAGATCGCCCAGGCGCATTTATTTGTCGCCATGCTGGAAGAAGGGCGTGGAAATATTGACGAAGCGGTCAACAATTACGAACAGATGCTCAGTTTCGATCAACGCTCCATCGGCGCGGCCATCGCGCTGAACAATCTGGCCTGGCTGTATGCCGACAAGGGCAAAGGCAATCTGGACAAAGCCACCGCGCACGCGCGCAGCGCCATCACCATCACGCCGGAAGCCAACTTCTTCGACACGCTCGGTTACGCCTATTACAAAAAGCGCCAGTACGAGGTCGCGATCGAACAATTCCGCAAGGCGATTGATCGCAAGCCGAACAGCGCTGGCTATCACCTGCATCTGGCGCGCGCCTTGCGCGACAGCGGCGACACACAGCGGGCGCGGCAATCCTACGAACGCGCGCTGCAACTGGGCGGCGCGAATTTCGGCGAAGGAAATCAGGCAAGACAGGAATTGGCGGCGTTGCGCAGGTCGTAACAGGCAGGCGTTACGATTCCGATTTGATGATGGCGCGGCGCAGCGCCAGCGGATTTTCGAACAACAATCCCAGACCGCGAATAACCGCGCGCTGCGGGCTTTCGGTCAACTGGACGGCCAGTTCAGTTTCTTTCGACAAACGCTCATCCAGCCCGGCCAGCAGAGAGGCTCCACCGGCCAGAATCATGCCGCGATCATAAATGTCACCCGAAGCTTCCGGCGGCAGCGCTTCCAGTGCGTCCTGAACGGCATTGACGATGCGGTTGACCAGCGGTTCGATGGCTTCGTGAATTTCGATGCTGTTGACGACGGCCATTTCCGGATTGCCGCCGATGGTCGAGCGACCCTTGACCATGGTGGTGTTTTCCTGGTCCAGCGGGACGGCGCAGCCCAGTTCGATCTTGACCCGCTCGGCAGTGCGCGGACCAACCAGCAGACTGTGGTTCTGTTTGATCATATCAATCAACGCCAGGTCCATGTCGTTGCCGCCGACGCGCAGCGTGCGCGTGAAGATCAGATGATTGTGAACCATGGCGGCGATGGTCGAAGTCCCCGCGCCGATGTCCACCACCAGCGTGGCCCGTTGATCGTCCGTGTCCACGCCCGCCCCCAGAATCGCGACAATCCCTTTGTTGACGAAATGGACGTTGCCCACGCCCGCTTCCTTGGCGGCGTAATACAGCGCGCGATGTTCAACCGTGCTGGCGTCCGCCGGAATCGCCACCAGCACGCGGCGCGAAATCGAAGAACGCCCGTCGCGCGCCTTTCGCAGATAATGTTCCAGCAGCTTTCCGGCAAAGGTCGGATCAGAGACCACGCCGTCTTTCAGCGGGCTGATAATCTGAATATCCCCGGACGCGCGCCCTTCCAGTTCCAGCGCTTCCAGCCCGACGGCAACGACCTCTTGCGACGGTTGGTCATAGGCCAGCAATGATGGTTCATTGACCACAATTCCCCGCCCCCGCGCAAAGACACGCGTTCGCGAAGTGCCGAGGTCAATCGCCAGATCATCGGTCATCAGGTTGAGAATCGAGGGCAGCTTCATAATCTAGGTCGTCGAGATTGGTTGGGTATGTTTCCGGCTCAAACCTGCAGGCGCAACGACCCGCAGGGGAACCCGATTGCTGGGTTGAACCACCACAATTTTTGTTGGGAAGACACGTCGCTCCAAAGCGATGCGTATGTTAATCAGCCGAACGGCAGGATAGCAAGCGGCTTCATTTTTGTCATCAACCGCGCCGGGCGGCCCGTTGTGATCACTGACGCGAATCAACGCTCCTGCCGCGCCGCCTTCCGAATCTTCACTGTGCGCGTCAATTCGTCCGCCACTTCCAGAACTTTCAATTCCAAATCGCGGTCAAGCTGATTCGTTCGCAAAAACCCCTGCACCAGATCAAGCGCTGCTTGATCCTGCTGTCCGCCAATAAAGGCATTCAGCCACGCCAGCACGAAGAAAATCTTTCGTTCCCGTTTGACCTGCGGCAAGGCCACAAGCGCCAGATTCAGGTACGGCCGCGTCAGCCGGGCCTGATTCGATGAATTGAATGAACTCAAGCTGCCTTCAATCCAGTCCTCGGCGACGGTTTTGTTTTTAAGATAATCATCGAAATAGCGGCGTTTGGTTTCGGCATCGGCGCGGGCGGCTTCGGCAATGTAAGCCTGCTTGCGCCCGTCATCGGTCGCATCGCGTTTGCGCTCGGCATCGAGCAGGGCGGCAGCTTCGGAATCGCTTTGGGCGAGCAGCGACGTGATAATTTGCCAGCGGTCCAGCGCTTTGATTTCAACACCAGGCACGGCGATCTTGCCCGCCAAAATGTCTTTAAGCTGCCCGCGTGCGGCGGCGGTCGTCGCGATCCTGCGAAAGGCGCGAAAGTAGGTGATCCGCATTCCGAGTTGGTCCGCTTTCATCATCCGGTCAAAGAACAGGCGCTCAAGCTGCGGGGCAATCGCGGTTTGTTGCGCTTCGGTCAAATACCGCTGAAAGCCGCGCGCGGCACGGTCCAGCAGGCTGTTCACCAGCTCTTCGTCGTTTTCCGCCGGCAGGGTTTTCAACACCAGCGCGAGGTATTCGCCCGGATTCAGTTCAGCTTCGCGAACCGCATCCCACAGCGCACCCCACAGCATCGTTTTCAAAAACGGATCAGAGATGTTGCCGATCCGCGCCATTACCGCTTCCCGGCTCCGCGCGTCGAGCATAAATCGTCCGTAGCCGAAATCGCCGTCGTTGGCGAAAATGTAGGCCGGACACTTTTTGCCGACGGCTTCGGCAATCGTGGTTCGCTGATTTTCCAGATGGACCGGGATTCGCAAGCCAGGCGCGTCGTCGTACGCCAGCAGCAGTTGAGTGTTGATTGGCCACACACCGCCTTCGTTCAAAACGTCGCGCTGCGCCAGTTCCAGGGTTTCGATCAAGCCCTGCGCGTTGCAACTCAGCGCCACGTCAATCTGCGGCATTCCGCGCCGTTTGATCCAGGCGTCCGCCCAGGCGCCGAGCTTTTGTCCCGACGAACGTTCGCAGGCGCGAATCAAATCGCTCCATTCGGCGTTGGCGTAGGCGTGCTCTTTCAAAAACAGCCGCACACCGTCGCGAAACTTTTCTTCACCGATGACGAAGGACAGCGCGCGCAGCAAACTCGGCGCTTTCTGATAAACAATCGCGCCGTAGGCGGATTTGGCGTCTTTCAGATTACGGACTTCCTGATAAATCGGCGTTGTGCCTTTGGTCGAATCAATTCCATAAGCCGTCGGTTTATGGGTTTGATAAAACCGCCGCCACATCTGGTTTGAATCGTAAATCGCCGCCATTGCGTGATAGGCCATCAGGTTGGCAAAGCCTTCCTTCAACCACAAATCGTCGAACCAGCGCATCGTCACCAGGTCGCCGAACCATTGATGCGCCAGTTCGTGCAGCACCAGCGACGCGCGTCCCAGCTTGTCGGTCTGCGTCGGCGTGGTGCGAAAGAGGATCGAATCTTCGCGCAGGAAGGTCGCCCCCGCGTGCTCCATCCCGCCGTAAGCAAAGCCGGGAATCAATACCTGGTCGTATTTCGGGAATGGGAAATCGTGGCCGAAATAGGAAACGAAATGCTTCATCCCTTCGTCAGTCAGCCGGGCGACCTCCGGCAATTCTTCATGCGCGCGTTGCAATTTCGACTGGCGAACATAAAAACGCTTTGGCACCGACGCGCCAATGATGGCCATGCCAGCGACTCGAATCTGTTTGAATGGCCCAGCAGCAAACGCGAATTGATACGTGCTAATGGGATCTGTCACCTTGAAACCGGTTAACGTATGGCTCGAATGATGTGGAGTAATATTAAATTTAGTCTCCGCACTGGAAATCACCGTCCATTCCCATGGCGCAGATACAGAAAACTCGAAGCGCGCTTTCAAATCCGGCTGGTCGAAACACGGAAAAGCCAGACTCGCATCCATCGGCACAAAAAGCGTGTAGATGTATTCACTGCTGTCGTCCTGGTCTTTATATCGAATCACTGGCCGACCAGCCGACGCGATTCCAGATTCAAATTCCAGCTTGATCGTATTTTCACCGATCTTGAAAAGCGCGGCGGGAAAAATGATATGGCCGTTCATCTGACGAAGATCACTGGCTGGCTGGCCGTTAACTTTGACCTTGCTGATTGCGCCTTCAATAACGTTGCCCGCTTGATCCAAATCGCGAAAATCCAGAATGACCGGCGCGCTGGTGTCGGCGAGTTTCAGCGTGATTTCCTCATTGCCTTTGAAGCGCGGTGCGCCAGCGTTGAGTTCGATTGAAAGCGTGTACCGCACGTCGGAAATTCGCGCGGCACGGTGGCGCGCCAGTTCGCGCGACACGCCTTCCGCCGTCAACACATCTTTCGATTGAGCATTCGTCGTCATCGTCAATCCACATTGAAATGCCGCCAGCAGCAGCAGGCAAAGTTTCGGAAATTTGGAATTCGGCATCGTCATCAGTTTGTCTTCGCTACGGTAATCGGCAAATCGCGCTGCGACCGATTGCCGAAAAAATCTTCCGAGATTGCACGCAGCGTGTAATCACCCGGCGGCAGCTTCGACGTGTCAAAGAAATCTTCGCGCACTTCGCCGCCGCGCAGATGGTTTGTCGCAATGTATTTGAAAATCGTCGCACCTTCGTAGCCCGACTGACTGCCCTCCGCATAAATCAGCGGAACCGTGCGCCAGTCGGCGGGCAGGCGGTCGAATTCGATGTTGCGCCGCGTGTCGTCAAAACTCGGCGCAGGCGTTCCGGCAGCGGTCAGGATTTGATAACCGATTCGATACAGTCCCAGCCGCCGGTATTTCGCGTTGCCGTCGGCCTGATCGTAAGTGCGAACGAAGATTCGCAAGCGCCCGCTGAGCGTCAGGTTTGCAGAAGCCTTTGAATCCTTTTTCGCCATCGTGTCAAAAAGTGTGTTTCCCTGTTCATCAGCAACCATGACGGCTTCGATAACAGGCGGGATGGAATCGGAAATTCCCGGCAGCCGTAGTGCGGCCAGCGCGTTGAATTCCGCGCCCGGCTGCCCGGCTATCAGATGGACATGGTTCAGCCGGTTGAGCGCGCCAATCGCATCGCCCGCTTTGATCAGCGTGCCGCGCCGCAATCGCACACCCATAATTTGCCCTTGTTGATCGCGGCGAAAGGCGACCGCGCCATTGGCAAAATTCGGCAGCAGTTGATCGTTTTGATCACGGCCAATTTTGACGTGAATATAACCGAACAGCGGCAGTCGAACCCGTTCGCGCGTTGTGGCAGCGCCATCAACCGACAGCGGATGCGTCACCCGTTCGGTGAAAATCGCGCGTGCCAGTTCACCGTAAGCCCCTGGAACATCCAGACCATTATGAAACCAGGCATCGTGTTCCGGCAGCACTTCTCCGCGCACTTCGCCGAAGGTTCCGGCGATGTCGCGTCTGGCTTCCGGCGGATTGAACGGCCAGCGCGGCGACACCATTTCGCGCAACCGCTCAGCGGATAAAAACATGAAACGCGGATCAACCTGAGTTCCGAGCTTTGAACCGACTGGAACCAGCGCGCGGATCAAGCTGTTGCCACTTTCGGCAAAGGCCAATTCGCCATTGGGCAGCACCGCCAGCCCAGTTGGCCGATTGAATCGAGATTGCGATAACTCTGTTTTCACCGAGGGCTGAACTTTGGAATCTGATTTCAGCGAAACCAGCCGAATCGCTGAACCGCCCGCATCAGCAACGTAAAATGAATCTTTGTCGCAAATGGCAATCGCGGTCGGTTCGTCAAACGCGGCTTCGGACGGTGAACCATCACGTTCATTAGCGTCGCCAGTTCCGGCAATGGTCGTCACTTGCCCATTTGGTGCAACACGGCGAATGCGATGATTGCCAGTGTCGGCGACGATGAGCGAGCCATCTTCGGCAACGGCGATTCCGCACGGTGTATCAAAACGGGCTTCCGCACCGGCTCCGTCAATAAACCCAGGCTCGCTTCCTCCGGCAATCGTCCGCACCTGTCCGTCCGGCGAAATCGCGCGAATGCGATCGTTGTAGGTGTCGGCAACAAAGATCGAACCGTCCTCGCCAACCGCGACGCCCACGGGTGCGTTGAAGCGCGCGTCTTTGCCGTCCGCGCTGCCGCTCACACCAGCTTCGCCCGCAATTTTGGTGACGGATTTGGTTGTCGGATCAATGCGCAGGATGGTATGCGCTCCGGTATTGGCAACGATCAGATTGCTGTCGCCATCGAGCGCCAGCGCGGACGGCGTTTCCAGGCCTTCGGCGACAATGGAAACCTGCGGTTGAGCGCCGGATTTGTAGCTGCCCGCAGCGATTTTGTAGATGCGTCCCGTGATGCTTTCGCTGAAATAGATGTTGCCGTCTTCATCCGCCGCCACACCGAATGGTTCGTAATAACTCCGCACCGGGGATTCCACGTAACCGAGCGTCACCACGGCGGCAAACGGCGGGGGCGGCTGCATCCATCGCCAGACGAGCCAGACGGCAACTGTGATAACCGCCAGCACGACAACGAGCAGTACAATTCTGGGAAGTTTGGAAGAGAAGTCGCGATTCGTTTGATTCACGTTGTACGATTCCTTATTCGCCGCTACCATAACCGCCGGGTCAATCAACGAAACCAAATGAAAAGGGCGGCTCGCAGCCGCCCTGAAAATTATCTCGGAAGTTTGTTGATAGCGCGTACGGGACTCGAACCCGTGCTCTCCGCCTTGAGAGGGCGGCGTGTTAACCAGTTACACCAACGCGCCTGAAACGTGTCTCAAAAAGCTGGCGAGTTTATACCATCGCCCGCCAAAGTTTATCAAGCGAGCCGCCTCGAAGCGCGCTCGCCACGAATTTTCCTGACAGGAGTTCTCACATCAAGATGGCTTCATCGCTGACAACTGAAATCAAACAACGACTGATCGCGCTGGTGCGCGAAAACTTCGCCCTTGAACTCGAAGATGTTGTTTCCGAAATTCCGCCGAAAACCGAACTCGGCGACCTGGCATTTCCGCTCGCCTTCGATCTGGCCAAACGCATCAAAGCCGCCACCGGCGAAAAGAAAAATCCGCGCGAAATCGCGGCCAAACTGGCCGAAGGTTTGAAGACCGGTCCCGGCGTCGCCCGCGTCGAAATCGCCGGGCCAGGCTACCTGAACGTATTTTTTGATCGCGCCCGAACCTTCTCACAACTCGCTAATCCGCAATCCGCAATCCGCAATCCGCAACCGGGAAAGCTGATTGTCGAACACACTTCGATCAATCCGAACAAAGCCGCGCACATCGGTCACGTCCGCAATTCAGTGTTGGGCGACACGACGGCGCGCATTCTGAAAGCGACGGGCGAGACGGTCGAAATTCACAACTACATTGACAACACCGGCGTGCAGGTGGCGGATGTGGTCGTCGGGTTTATGCATCTGGAAAACAAGTCGCTGGCCGAAATCAAAGCCATCGCCGAACGCCCGGTCACAAAACGCGAAGACAGTTTCGATTATTACTGTTGGGAGCTGTATTCGCGCGTCGGCCAATGGTACGAGGGAGACAAAACACGGCTGCAAATTCGCGCGCAAACCCTGCATGAGATTGAAGAAGGCAACAACGCGACCGCTGAAATCGGCGAATACATCTCGTCCCGGATCGTGGATTGCCACCTGGAAACGATGGCGCGGCTGGACATCAGCTACGATCTGCTGGCGCGCGAAAGCGAGATTCTGCACCTGCATTTCTGGGCGCACGCCTTTGAAAAACTGAAAGCGAGCGGCGCGATTGTGTTTGAAACCGAAGGCCGCAGCAAAGGCTGCTGGGTGATGCGGGCGGAAGAGGGACGGGGAGATAGGGAGACGGGGGGACAGGGAGAAACCGAGTCCGAACACGACGCCGACAAAATCATTGTGCGGTCGAATGGGACGGTGACTTATACGGGCAAGGACATTGCTTATCACCTGTGGAAGCTGGGCAAGCTGGGGCTGGATTTTCATTACCGGTTGCTGCGCCACGATCATCACGGGCGCGAGGTGTGGATCACAACCGGTGATGAAGCTGCGGGAAGCAAATCGCATCCTACGTTCGGCAACGGCACCGCGTTTCTGAACGTTATTGATGTCGGGCAATCCTACCCGCAGGCCAATGTCAAAAAAGCTGTGGTGGCGTTGGCCACTTCGGTTGAAGAGCGGGCGCGTGTCGCCCGCAGCGCGCATCTGGCGTATGAAAAAGTCACATTGACGCCCGCCGCCGCTGTTGAACTGGGCACGGAACTTTCCGAAGCCGATCAGCAGCGCCAGCAAATCGGCATGTCGGGACGCAAAGGTCTGGGCGTCAAAGCCGACGACCTGATTGACCGGCTGGAAGCCAAGGCGCTGGCCGAAGTTCAGTCGCGCAATACCGACATCAGTGAAGCGCAGCAGCAAAAAATTGCCCGGCAAATTGCCGTCGCCGCGCTGCGCTACTTCCTGCTGAAATACACGCGCACTTCGATCATCGCTTTCGACTTTGAAGAAGCCCTGAAGTTTCGCGGCGAAACGGGGCCGTATCTGCAATATTCCGTCCGCCGGTTGAGCAACATTTTCAGCGAACTGGGGCGGTCAACCGATGACGTGCGCGGCGATTTCGCCAAACTTTCACCGGAAGAAGTTACGGCGCAGTTTTCGGGCGAAGCGGGCGACACGCTCTGGTCGCTGGTCTATTTCGCTTCGCGGCTGGATGACACCGTGCAACTGTCGGCCAGTACTTTTGAACCGACGCACGTGGCAAAATACGCTTTTCAACTGGCTGACCAGTTCAACACGTTTTATCAAGACAAACGATTCCACATTCTGAAAGAATCCGATCCGAAGCGGAAAACTGTCCTGCTCATAGCCGTGGATGTTGTGCGGCAAAAACTGTCACAGGCGCTTTCCCTGCTCGGCATCGAAGTACCGGAGAAAATGTAATTATGACGGCAAAAGAGATTGAAAAGTTATTGACGCAGGCACTGCTCCATGACGGAGAAATGGCTCAGGCTCTTTTTGAATTTGAATTTGAAGAAGAGGACCTGGATGCGCTGAAATTCTCCATGATTGAAGACGATGATGACGTCCTGTTCGCGGTAACCGAAAACACAGGCGATATTGCCATGGTGCTGATCGAGAAATCAGGGGAAGTGCATGCCAATGAACAAGCACGCGAAAAGCTGAAAGAACTCTGGAAATCCAACTACGACAGCAATCTGAAACTGTTGATTCCCGATTTCGCCGAACAATTAAGCGCCGGGGAATTGCCCATCAACGGAGTCAAAATTGCGGGCGCGTCAAAGCGTTCACCCAAGGCCAAGTGAGCAAGCCGCTCGCTTTTCAAACCGGAAGAAAACCATGAATCGAATTCGACGTATTCCCCTCGCTCTGTTGGTGTTGCTGGTGGCAATGCCGCTGTTTGCGCAACAACCGGCGCGGCAACTGGATTCCAGTCTGCTCACGCTGGATACGATCTTCAGCTACAGCGCAAAATCGCTTGGCTGGCATCAGTGGCAGGCGGACGGCAGCGGTTATCTGATGCTGGAACCGTCCGCGGCGCGCGAAAACGCGCTGGATATTGTGCGCTATGACGCGGCTTCGGGAGCGAAGACGATTCTGGTTTCGGCGCAGAATCTGACGCCGCCGGGCGCGCAGTCGCCGCTGACCATCGAAGAATTCACCCTGAGCGCGGACAACAGCCGCTTGCTGATTTTCACGAACTCCGCGCGCGTCTGGCGGTCGAATACGCGGGGCGATTACTGGTTTTTCGACCTCAACAGCAAAAAACTAAAAAGGCTGGGAGATTTCGCCAAACCTTCGACATTGATGTTCGCCAAATTTTCGCCGGACGCCACGCGCGTCGGTTATGTTCACGAAAATAATCTTTACGTTGAAAACCTGGCCAATGGCCGCGTCACGCAATTGACCACGGACGGCGCGCAATACACGGTCAACGGCACTTTCGACTGGGTGTACGAAGAAGAATTGTTTTGCCGCGACGGCTTTCGCTGGTCGCCGGACGGCAAGCACATTGCCTATTGGCAACTGGATTCTTCCGGCGTCAAAGAGTTCAAGATGATCAACAACACGGAGGAGCTTTACCCGAAGATCATCAGCTTCCCCTACCCGAAAGCGGGCGAAATGAACTCCGCCGCGCGCGTCGGCGTCATCAATGCTGATGGAGGCAAGACGCAATGGTTCGAGGTGCCGGGCGATGCGCGCAACAACTATTTGCCGCGAATGGAATGGGCAGCCAGTTCCAGCGAAGTCGTCATTCAACAACTCAACCGGTTGCAAAATACGAATGTGGTAATGATCGGCGACGCGCGCACCGGCAAAGTTCGCCCGGTGCTGACCGAAAAGGAAAACACCTGGGTTGACGTTTCCTGGGGCGCGATTGACTGGGACCGGCGCGGATTGGCGCGCGGCGATGTCGAGTGGATCGAGGGCGGCAAACGCTTTTTGTGGGTCAGCGAACGCGACGGCTGGCGGCACGTGTATTCAGTTTCGCGTGACGGCAGCGATGTCAAATGCATCACGCCCGGCAATTACGATTTGATCGGCGTTGAACTGGTAGACGTGCCGAACGGCTGGATTTACTTTTCCGCTTCGCCGGAAAACGCCACGCAAAAATATTTGTTCAGAACCCGCCTGGACGGCAGCAGCAAAGCCGAACGTCTATCGCCGGCCAATCAACCTGGCACGCACAACTACACAATTTCGCCGCGCGGCGATCTGGCGATTCACACCTATTCGGCCGCGGCCAGAGTGCCGATGACGGATGTCGTTCGCTTCCCGCAGCACGCAGTGATGCGGACGATGTTCGACAACAAGGAACTGGCGGAACGTCTGGCCAAGCTGAAACCGGTTGTGCAGGAATTCTTCCGCGTCAAGATTGAAGAAGGCGTGGAACTGGACGGCTGGATGATGAAACCGCCGGGGTTTGACGCGACAAAGCGTTATCCGGTGCTCTTTCACGTCTATGGCGAACCGTGGGGACAGACGGTGCTGGATACGTGGAGCGGCGGTCAGGCATTGTGGCATCGGATGCTGGCGCAACAGGGTTACGTCGTGATCAGCGTGGACAATCGCGGCACGCCCGCGCCGCGTGGCCGCGCCTGGCGCAAGAGCATTTACCGCCAGATGGGCATTCGCAATTCGTCGGATCAGGCCAACGCCGCCCGCGCCATCGCGAAATGGCCGTTTGTGGACTCAACCCGCATCGGCATCTGGGGCTGGAGCGGCGGCGGTTCTTCGACGCTGAACGCGCTGTTCCGCTACCCGGACGTGTATCAAGTCGGAATGTCCGTCGCGCCGGTGCCGGACGTTCGCTACTACGATTCGATTTACCAGGAACGCTACTGCGGCCTGCCGCAAGACCATCCCGAAGAATACAAACAAAGCTCGCCTGTTACTTTTGCCAGCCAGTTGAAAGGGCAACTGCTGGTCGTCCACGGCACTGGCGACGACAACGTCCATTACCAGGGAACCGAAACCCTGATCAACGCGCTGGTTGCGGCGGGCAAACCATTCACGATGATGGCGTATCCCAACCGCTCGCACGGCATTTACGAAGGCGCAGGCACGACGCGGCATTTGTACGGGCTGCTGACACAATATTTGAATGAAAAGCTGCCGCCGGGACCGCGGGTTGAGTAATGCAGAATTGTATTCGGGTAGAAGCCAAGGAATGGTGTAAGTCGAATTCTATCGGCTCTTTAGGAATTCGCGTGGTGAACGGCATAATCTTGTGTCCGATTCCGATCAGGCTACAGCCAAAGGTATCTACACAAGTCCGAATGAAGTTGGGGCTGTTTTTTCTGACTTCATAAGTCTTTTAGAATCAGCCTTAAAATCATAGCTAGGCTTCAAAGAGAAATTGGACTCGTCATTTCTTAGAACGCTAAGCCCTTTAGAATCAATGCACAAAAACATGTGTAGATACCAATGGGCTTCAGCATCTTGGGAAAGTCTCCGCGAATTCCTAAAGACCCATTCTATCGGTTGAGGTGCAAAGTAATGCTTGATAATCCGTCGAAATGGCTGCAAAGAAATTGGTGGGGATTGATCGTTGCTTATCTTTTATTGTTTGCTGGAGTTTACCTACTGATATGGCAATTTGCAGAGCCAATGGGTATCCCAGATTCAATTGAAAATCTGCCGTCCTTCACTAAATCCCGGATTTTTATTCACTTGGTTCTAACTTTTCTAATTACGCCTCATATTGCGCTGGTTCTTGATTTGATGATTCGCTTTCGTAACTTTCAGGGTCTAGGTGCTGTGGAGCAAGGTGTTAGCCAGGAAAAGAAACTACTCGAACGGATTGGTTATGATTCTAAAGACACTTTAGCTGAATCTTGTTGGAATATTTCGGAGACAGAAAATCTTGATTCTCCAACGTTCAAAACAATTGACGATGGCTTCCGAGGGAAAGTATTGCAGGTAAGTTCCACAGCACGTTACGCAGCGGATTATAAAGTGAAACCACAGGCGAGCCTCGGGAATCTGGTTGAAATTATAGGTCGCGCCGATGATAGGTCAGGAAGACTATATGTACAGGTCAATGCGCTGAGTAGGGATGGCGCAGTGTCAAAGACGGTTTGGTTCAAACTTCGGATTGGCAGAGATAAACCAAGTTTGGTTTGGAATGATGGGGCCGCATATGAATGGTCATACTCAATAACGCCAGCTTATCTTGATGGGAATTGGTTGAAACTTGATATTGATCTTAATAAGGCAATTGCTGATACGTTGGGAGATGATGGATGGCTGTTAGGACGCTTGAAAATGATTCGGCTACGAGGGAATCTTTCACTGGCTTACATCTCCATATACTCATAAGGCTAACTAGGGTATTGATGTGGACTACACAAAGATCATCAGGATTGAAACTGACAAACGCAACGGCAAACCTTGCATTCGCGGTTTACGGATGACGGTGACGGATGTGCTGGAACATCTGGCAGGGGGAATGACTCCGGAAGAGATCGTGGATGAGTTTCCTGATCTGACGCTGGAAGACATTCGCGCTTGTCTGGCGTTTGCGGCAGATGCGAACGCAAATTGACCAACCAACCTTTTCTTTATGATTTGCTTTGAACACTCATCTCCATAAGCGCAAATCCGAAGAACACATCCTTGGGCAATGGGTGAGTTAAACTCTTCGCATCGTTACTATGATTTCAAAAAGAATCCAGAGTTGATACGCACTGACCTTGAGGATTTTGTCGGATTGAAGGAATGGCCTGCCATCCAGTCATTTTATCAGTTACTCGAATGGTTAAATGGAGCTGACTCACTACTTGAATCGAGTGATTGTGCATTTAGTCCTGTTCGTCCAAACATAAGTAAGCAGTTTGAGAAGTTGTTGGAATGTACTGGGCGCCTAATTGTGCTGTATCGAAATCTTATCTTGAATACGTCACGAAACAACATTGAAGTGCTCAGAGAAGGAATTCACTATCATCTTGCTCAGATTGATCCTGGTTTTGAATGGGGCGTGATTGGAACAACAATAATGCTTTCTGATTATGTGACTCTGCGAGTTGCGAAAACAAAACAATCGGGATTTCAACTTATGCTTACTTTCTGGGCTTGGGGAGACACGGAATTAGAAACGATGTCAAATCTGCGTCGTCTATTCCAAAATTTGGGCGAAGCACTTCGCCTTAACTCAGATGAGATAGCTGAAGCGATTGGTAACGGTTTCAGTTGAAAGAGAATGAAATGCTCATCGTAATGAAACCTGACGCGACCGAGAGTGACATCCGGCGCGTCGTGGAAACAATCGAATCTTTGGGCTTCAAAGCACAAGCATTGCCGGAGTAAAAAGCTGGCTGTAAAGTTGCCGGGAGGCAAGCATTATGGAAAAACCGGTTAATCTGGAAATGACGCAGGATGAGGCGACGGAGTTCAAAGCCTTGATCGCCGATTCGCTGGTCAAAATCAAAAAGGCAAATGAGCAAATGGCGCTCGATCAAATTGAAATTCAGCGGCTCAAGGCCGAAACTGCTGTGATTTTGGCTGACATCCAACACAGGGCGGGGACGATCAATGTGGAAGCAATTCTTTGAGCTTTTCCGCCAGATGTTGACACTGACGGAAGACACGCAGCGGAATCGCAGCGAGATCAAGGAACTGCGAGAGCAGGTGCGGACACTTTCGCTGACGGTTCAAAAGCTGATCGGCGATGTTGAAAAACTGGCGACTTTGCTGGCGGTTGAAATGCAACACTCCAAAGAACGAGAGCGGAACGCCAAGGAGCGCGAGCAAGCTGAGCGTGAGAAATTGCTGCTTCTGATTGAATCACAATTCCTACGATTTGAACGCCGCCTTCCGCCTGCTCAGCCGGGAGAAGGTGACACCAAATAAAGGCGGCGCAAATGCTAATCGTAATGACATCCGACGCGACCGAGAGTGACATCCGGCGCGTCGTCGAAACAATTGAATCTCTGGGCTTCAAGGCGCATCCAATGCCGGGGGCGAATCGCACGGCGATTGGCTTGACGGGAAATTCGGGGACGGTGCCGACCGATCCCTTTGCCGATCTGCCCGGCGTGGCGGAATGCGTCCGCGTCACCAAGCCCTACAAGCTGGTCGGACGCGATCTGAAGCACGACAAAACGGTCATTCGCATTGGCGAAGCTGAAATCGGCGGCGATGAGCCGGCAATCATCGCGGGCGTGTGCGCCGTCGAATCCTATGAACAGACAATGCTGACCGCCGAAGTCGTGGCCGAAATGGGCTGCAAATGGTTTCGCGGCGGGGCATTCAAGCCGCGCACTTCGCCGTATGCGTTTCAGGGATTGGCGGAAGAAGGGTTGAAGATACTGGCCGACGTTCGCGAACGCTTCGGTCTGGCCATCGTCACCGAAGCGGTGGACGAACCGGCGCTCGATCTGGTGGAACGGTATGCCGATGTAATTCAAATCGGCACGCGGAATTCACAGAACTTCAGCTTGCTGCGGCGCGCGGGACAGGCGCGCAAGCCAGTTTTGCTGAAACGCGGGATGTCTTCGACGCTGGAAGAGTTTCTGCTTGCTGCCGAGTACGTGATGTCCGAAGGCAATTATCAGGTGATTTTGTGCGAACGCGGCGTGCGGACCTTTGGCAGTCATTCGCGCTTCACGCCGGATTTGTCGGTGATTCCGGCGGCGCAGCGGCTGTCGCATCTGCCGATCATTCTGGACCCCAGCCACAGCACAGGGACGCGCGAAACAGTCATCCCGATGGCGCGCGCCGGGATTGCCGTCGGCGCGGATGGCTTGCTGGTGGACGTGCATCCCTACCCCGAACGCGCCTTGTGCGATGGTCCGCAGGCGTTGCTGTTCGAGATGTTTCGGGAAATGGTCGGACAGGTGCGGGCGATTGCCGAAATCGTCAGGCATTCCTCAGCGGAAATACATCACGGTAAAGTCGGCGGCTGATTTTCCTTCCTCATTCAACGGTAAACGTCACAATCCGTTTGGCGCTCGCCTTTGCGTTCCGGTCAACCACAACCAGGCGCAATTCGTAATTGCCCGGCGCGAAATCGGTGAGTGAAACCCGCGCCAGATACGGCAGCCCTTCAGAGCCGAGGAGCGCTTGATTGCTGGCGGAATCGCCGCTTTGCAGAAAATTTTTGAGCGGTGTGGCCAGCACCAGTTTGCCGCCGAAATAGATTTGCGTTTGCACGGCGATATCCGCTGCGCCTTTCTCATTGAGCCTGGCATTGTAGGCAAAGAGCATGAAATCGAAGGTTCCGTTGCGTTTGAAGCGGCGATAAACCAGCGCCGGGTGACGCGCCACGGAATCATCTTTCGCTTTGGCGGCAACAGTGCCGTTTTGAGCTTGCGATGCGGCAACCGGATTCAGGTCTTCGCCTGGGGGGGGGAAAAAGATGCTGCTCAGGGTCAGTTGTTTCTTTTCCAGATTGGGAATTTCAATCCAGCTTGAAGCGCTGCCGATCTGCCTGACGCCGTCTTGCCGGACGACGAAGCGAACCTGGTAATAGCCGGGTTTCACCTTGACCTGTTTGGTGTAAAGGATGCCGTTTTTGAGCGTGTTTTCCAGCGAAGCCGGTTTCAGATTCATGGCCACTTTATCGCTGAAGGTTTCCACGGTCTTCCCGCTTTCATCGAAAACCAGGCCGACCATCTCCACTGTGGCCTGATGGCGATCGTTGGCCAGAGTGAATTGCACCGCCGCGGCGTCAATGTGGGCAATCATATCCAGCGAGGAACCGTTCTTCGCCGTGTTGATGAAATTGGTGGCGAGTTCCACAGGAATGCCACGCAATGGATAGAGCGCACTGATGCCTTCGCGAATCTGCGCGGCGGCGGCTTCCTGCTGATCTTTGGCCAGTTTTTCAGGCGATTTCTGTTTGTCCTTCTCTTCGGCTTTGGCAATGGCGCGGGCTTCTTTTTCAGCGGCTTTGTCGTCGGGCGCAAAGTAGCCCTTGCGCGTGCGGACTTTCAGTTCGGGGCGGGACGGAATACGGACTTCAATTTTGCGAAAACGGCCGTCGCGATACGAAACCAGCGGTTCAAAGGCCAGCAGGTAATACGTTTCCGTGTCATTCAACACTTTCTGCAAACCGGCATTGATGTCGTTGTTGTTGAAGATTGCGTCTCCGCCTGTATCTTTTGCCAGCGCGAACATTCCATCGCGCTCGGCTTCGATGGAAGAAGTTTCGATTCGGGTCCGCGCTCCGCCCAGCGCGCCCATTTCGGGGAAAGATCGTTGGGAAGCGTCCATGCTCGCGGGCATGGCAATCAGTCCCCGGGTGTCGAGCGAATAAATCACCACACCGGCACGGGTTGCCGCGTCGGTGATGCGGCGCACATCGAAATGTCTGCCATTGCTGAATCCGCCGAGCAGAAAACCATCCGACAACAGCACGATGACCTTGCGTCCCGGCAGATCGCGCAAACCGCGAATCATATTTTCCAGCGTCGAAAGCGTGGTGACCGTCACACTGGTGTTTTGCAAAACAATCGCGCGCGCGCGCGACTGCGCCATCGAAACAGCCATCGGGCGCTGTATTTGCAATTCCCGCATCAATTCCTGAACAGCCAATTCCAGGGCGTCTGGATCGTTCATTTCAATCAATTCAGCCTGGTAAGGCGTGATGCGCGGCATATCCATGTCGCTGGTGGCTTTGCGGTCGCGGGGCGACAAACGGTTGACGGCGCGTTTCAGGACGTCGCGGTCCTGGGTAAATTGCTGATAGAGTCCCAAACCGCCGCTGGTGGTAATGAGCGCCAGTTGGTCGTTGGCTCCGGTCTGTTGATCCAGAAATTTGACCAGCGATTGTTTGGCCTGCATCAAATTCCCCGGCGCCAGATGCAGGTCATCCACGGCCAGCACCAGATATCGTCCGGCGGTAAACACAGGAGCGTTGGGGGCCGGCGAACCGGATTTGCCACTGGCTTCCGTTTTCGGTGCGGTTCGCAACCAGGTGGCTTGTCGTCCGGCGGTGCCGACTGAAAAATGCGAAAGCTGCTGCGGTTTGCCGTCTTCATTCAACTGAAAATCTTCGCGTTTCAGGTCATTGACCAGCTTCCCCTGTTTGTCAGTGACGACAACATCAATCTGGACCAATTCGGTGTCAATGCGCAGCGTGTCGGAATCCTGCGGTTTCTGGGTTTTGGCTTTATCCTGCTTGTCCTGTGACTGCGCGGAAGGCAGCCAAAGCAGCGAGCAGCCAAACCCCAGCAATAGCGCCGCCAGAGTATGATGTTTGCGCAGCCGGAAAATCTTCATGGCTTAATCCTTTGAAAGAGTTGTTCGTCGCGATAATTCGGTCAGGCCTTGCTGACGCTTGATGATGTAGCTTTACAATTTTAACATCGTCACCATAAAGAACGAGTTTGGAAGCCGCTTTTAGCAGCTTCAGGGCAGGTTTTCCGGAACTTTTGCCAAATGCATCAGGTATTTTTGGATGCCCTGACACAAATCCGAATGTCAAAGTCCGAATTCAGTTTGACCCATAAGGAGTGAGACCACAATGAGAAGCTATCAGATCACCGCCAAACAGTTGACCCTGCTGGCGCTGGTAACAGCCGTTTTCGCATCAACCGCAGTCTTGATCTACGACCGCTTTGGGCCGAGTTGGCTGGGGCGGCTGGCAGGCGCGAAGGTGGAAAAGACCTATAGCGAAAACGCGCCCGTCGCCGGACTGACCGATCCGGCGGTGGCCAGCGACGAAAAGAATAACCAGGAAGTGTATAACGCGACCAGTCCAGGGGTGGTCAACATCACCTCGATTTCGACTGTTTATGTTCAGGACTGGTTCAACGCTTATCCCAGGGAGAGCAAGGGTAGCGGCTCCGGTTCCATATTGGATAAGGAAGGGCGCATTCTGACCAATTTCCACGTCGTTCAGGAGGCAGACAAGCTGGAAGTGACGCTGGCCAATGGCAAAAAGTATCCGGCGCGCCAGCTTGGGGCTGATCCTGACAATGATCTGGCATTGATCAAAATTGATGCGCCGGGCGAAAACCTGACCACCATCTCGCTGGGTATATCAAAAGACCTCTTTGTCGGCCAGAAAGTGCTGGCCATTGGCAATCCCTTCGGCTTTGACCGTACATTGACCACTGGCATCGTTTCAGGATTGGCTCGCCCAGTCCGATCTGAAATGACCAACCGCCTGATTGAAGGTGTCATTCAGACAGATGCCGCCATCAATCCAGGCAATTCGGGCGGGCCACTGCTCAATTCGCGCGGGCAACTGATTGGCATCAACACGATGATCTACAGCCCGTCGGGCGGATCAGTCGGCATTGGCTTTGCCGTGCCGGTGGAAACGGCCAAACGTGTCATCAACGATATTCAGCAATATGGCCGCGTGCGCAAACCCAGCCTGGGCATTGAAGGCCTGCCCTTGACTCGATTCGGTTCGCGGCTGATTCGCGCGCTGGAATTGCCCGTCAGCGAAGGAATCATGATTGTCCGCGTGACGCAGGGTTCTTCCGCCGAACGGGCTGGACTGCGAAATGCGGATGAGGTTCGCGTTGGCGGTTATATCGTTCCGCTTGGGGACATTATCACCGGGATTGACGGAAACCCGGTCACCGGTCAGGACAATCTGGATCAGGTACTGAATAAGAAAAACATTGGCGACAGCGTCCAGCTTGAAGTCCTGCGCGATGGACGCAAAACGAATGTGACGGTTCAATTGATGGAAGCTCCGCGCACCAGCCGTCAGGGACGCTGAAGTCCGCCAATAACAGAAACGAAAAAACAAAAGGTGGCGGAAAGAAAATGCCCTTCTCTTTCCGCCACCTTTGCTTTCGAACAATGCCCGAATTATTTCGGTTCCGATTTCGTTTCCGCGAGCTTCGCTTTGAAAGACCGCGCAATGGCGTCCGTGTGACTTCGCAACGTGCCCAGAATGTTCTTTCTACCCGTGAAATGCAGCACGTAGATGGTATCCGCGTCAGCGCGGACATAGTAAACCCGCCCGGTAAAAGGCTGTCCGCTGGTGGTGTGGTAATCGTACAAGAGCAGCGCGCCGGTTTTGCCCGCGCCAATCAAAAACTTTTCCAGCCCGACCTTGTCATAACTCGGATTGAAGCGAACCCGGTCCGATTCATCTTTCGTCGCATATTCCATCACGTCCAGCTTCGCATCAGCGCCATCCACCCGGCGCACCTTGAGCGCGCCGTTTTCGCGCACTTTGTAGACGATGTTGACATCGGCGCGGCCCAACCCGTCCTTGTTGATGATGCCCAGCCAGCCGGCCGGCAATGTCACGGCGTATTTGCCTTCAGGGTCTTCAAAGACTTCCTGGGCCAGAACGTTGACAGCGGATAACGCCGCCAGTAAAGGGAGCAAAAAAACAAAACCAGAATAGCGTTTCATCAAGAAGCGTCCTCCTTCCAATTCACTTTGCCGCGTGAAGCCGAATCAATCATCACGCGTAAATCATTTTCGCCAAATTCCTGTCCGAGAGCCTGAACGATGGTTTCGCGCTGGATTGCAATCAAACGATTAACGCCGATTTCCGCGGCAGCGGTCAACTCTTCCATCTGCTCGCGGGTAAAAGGTTCAGTTTCCGCCGTACCTTGAACTTCGACAAAGCGCCCGTCGCCTGTTCGCACGACATTCATATCCACTTCGGCGGCGGAATCCTCGCTGTAATCCAGATCGAGCAGCACGCGCTCGCCGACAACGCCAACGCTGACGGCGGCGACGAAATCGCGCAAGATGGGACGCCCGACTTTTCCGGTTTGGAGCAATCTGTCGAAGGCCAGCGCCAGCGCGACAAAGCCGCCAGTGATCGCGGCGGTGCGCGTCCCGCCATCAGCCTGAATGACATCGCAATCAATCGTCACCGTGCGTTCACCGAGCGCGGCCATATCCACAACCGAGCGCAAGCTGCGGCCGATCAGTCGTTGGATTTCATGCGTCCGGCCCGATGGTCCTCCGCGGTTGGTTTCGCGCGCTGTGCGGTTCTGTGTGGCGCGCGGCAGCATCGCATATTCCGCCGTCACCCAGCCGACGCCTTTGCCTCGTAAAAACGCCGGTACTTTTTCTTCAATCGAAGCCGTGCAAAGAACCCGCGTCTGGCCGGATTCGATCAGCACTGAGCCTTCCGCATATTTTGTAAAGCCGCAGGCAATCCGCACAGGCCGCAAATCCAGCGGCAGGCGGCCATCCTGACGAGGCTGGATTTGGTTTTCTGCTTGCCCTTCAGGTTGTATGTAATCTGTCATGTCCCCACACTTCCACCGCCTCTAAATGTTCGAGCGGTGCTCCTAAAATTCTTTCCGCAATTCGATGAAATCGCTCGGCGGCGTCGGTTACGTAAAACCGGCCTTCATTCGGTTCCTCGCTGGTGGCCAGGCATCCGCCTTGCTCCAACAACTGCGCCGTCTCTTCGGCTACGGCCTCGGCGGAATCAATCAGCCTGACGCTTTCCCCCATGGTTTCGCCAATCACCGATTTTAACAATGGGTAATGCGTGCAGCCCAGCACCAGCGTGTCAATCTCCCGCTTGCGCAAGGGGGCAAGATACTGCTCCGCCACCAGCCGCGCAACTTGTGAATCTGTTTCGCCTTCTTCCACCAGAGGCACAAACAACGGACACGCCCGCGAAAAGATTTCCACCTCTTTGCCGCTGCCCGCCCCCTGACAGGCTTCCCGGATCGCGCGTTCGTACGCGCCGCTGCCGATGGTCGCTTCGGTCGCAATCACGCCAATGCGTCCGGTTCGCGTCACGCGCGCGGCGGCCCTGGCTCCTGGTCCCAAAACGGTCAGAAAAGGAATATTGAAATCGCGCCGCAAAGTTTCACGCGCCATGGCTGATGCGGTGTTACATGCCACAACGATCATCTTCACGCCTTTTTCAATCAGGAAAGCCGCGTCTTCGATGGCATAGCGTTCAATCGTCCCGCGCGATTTTGTTCCGTAAGGCACGCGCGCCGTGTCCCCCAGATAAATTACACGCTCACGCGGCAAGCGTTGACGCACAGCTTTAAGCACTGTCAAACCGCCGACGCCGGAATCAAAAATACCAATGGGCAGGGAATTCATCAGGAGGGCAATCCAATCTCAAATTTCCAATCTCAAATCTGAGATTTGGGTGTATGGAGGTGGAGAGAATCGAACTCTCGTCTGGCAGCCGTCTTCGAAGGAATCTACATACTTAGCCGCTTCGCTTGAATTTTCGCTCGCACCCGGTAGCAGAAGCGGCGAAGAACCGGGCGCAAACTATGTCAGAAAAGTTTCACTTACCGGTTCTGACCTGCACCGGATCGCTAGCCTGCAAAGTCGGCGCTCGGCTTCCGGCACACAGGCGATGCCGGAGCGAACGGGCTGTGAACTAGAGTTAACTAGGCAGCCATTGCGAGTTCAGTGTTCGCAATTGAAGTTTGCCTGCAGTTTACGGGTTACAGACTTCCCGGTATGCATCCGTCGCCTCGGGACTCCCATCGAATCCAATGCACCCCCATACGGTTTGCAATCATCGGCGAACGCTCAAGAGTCTATGGGGCCGATGGACTGAGGTCAAGCCCCTGTCTGGAACAAGCCTGCTGATTATCCTTCCACATTCAATTCGTTGATCAACCGGTGCAGGTATTGGCGGCTGATTTTCAGCCTGTGCGCAGCCTCCGAGCGCGAACTGTTGCATTCGCGCAGGGCCTGACCGACCAATTGGCGTTTGAACTGTTGTATTGCGGTCTCAAAGGAAAGATCAGGCGGCAATAGCCCATTGGAAAGTTCGAGCTTTGGAACCGCTGTTTGCTGAGTTGTATGTTGAACCGAATTGACCTGCGCCAGCACTTTTTCCGGCAGGAGGTTTTCCGCCAATACCGGAGCGCTGCTGATGACGACGGCCCGCTCGATGACGTTTTCCAACTCGCGAATATTGCCTGCCCAGCGATAGGCCACAAGATTATTGAGAAAGCCTGGCGCGAAAGCGGGTGTTTGTTTGCCGTGTTTGGCGGCGGCCTTCGCGGCGAAGTGAGTGGCGAGTATGGGAATGTCGTCGGGGCGCTCGCGTAAAGGCGGTAGTTCCAGATTGACGATGTTCAGACGGTAGTACAAATCGGCGCGAAATTGATTGGCGTCCACCATCTGTTCCAGATTGCGGTTGGTCGCGGCAATGATGCGAATGTCCACGGTCAGCATCTGCTGGCCGCCGAGTCGTTCAAACTGCCGCTCCTGCAAAACGCGCAGCAGTTTGACCTGCATCGCCGGGGTCAGTTCGCCGATTTCGTCCAGGAATAACGTTCCGGTGTCGGCCAGTTCAAACCGCCCCTGTCGGCGGTTTGCCGCCCCTGTGAACGCGCCTTTTTCGTGGCCGAAGAGTTCCGATTCAATCAGTGTTTCCGGTAGCGCGGCAATGTTGCAAGCGATAAACGGCGCGCGCGCGCGCGGGCTGATGTTGTGAATGAAGCGCGCCATCATCTCTTTGCCAGTTCCCGACTCGCCGGTCACCAGCACCGTGGCGTTGGTTTCGGCAACGGCGCGTGCCTGATCCATCACACGGCGCAGCGTCGGACTCGAACCGACGATGCCTTCCTGCCAGTCGCCGCTGCGGCGCAGCTCATTGCGCAGGTTGAGATTGTCTTTTTCGAGCAGGTAATGCTGTGCGGCACGGCGGACGATGATTTCGACTTCGTCCACATTGAACGGTTTGTAAAAAAGATCGTAAGCGCCGCGCTGAACGACCTTGAGCGCCGTTTCACGGTCTTCATCACCGGTGATGACAATGACGGGCAACAGCGCATTGATTTTTCGGACGGCTTCAAGGATGGCCAGGCCTTCGCTGATATCGTGTTCGGCAGGCGGCATGCGCAGATCGCAGAGCACGACATCAATCGGTTCCTTCTCCACCATTGCCAGCGCCTGCGCACGCGAAGAAGCCTGCAGGACACGGTAATTTTCTTCAAGCGCCCAGAAAAGCTGTTTGCGTACGGCTTCGTGATCGTCAACCACAAGCACAGTTTGTTTCGGTTCGTCGGACATAGATTTGGGGTCGGAAGTTAGGGGAAGGTCAGCCGCCTGATGAGCTGCCATTTTATGCACTCGCGGCTTTCACTTCAGCTTTCTGCTCTTCGATCTGCTGGGGCAGGACAATTCGAAATTCGGTGCCGGTATCCACCTTGCTGTTAACATCAATGCGTCCGCCGTGTTGCTCGACAATATCGCGGCATGAATAAAGACCAAGTCCGATGCCTTTCTTCTTGGTTGTGGCGAATGGATGAAACAGTCGCTCGCGCACAAAATCTTCAGTCATGCCCTTCCCGCTGTCGGCCACGGCGACAATCGCCGTCCCGTTTTCCACCCGGGTCGCGACACGTAATGATCCGCCTTCCGGCATTGCTTCAAGAGCATTGATGACCAGATTTTCGATGACACGTTCGATTGCTTTTCCATCCACGACGGCAAACAGGTCAGGCGTAAGCTGAGTTGACACTTTGTACTTATTGGTTGCTTGAGCCGCCGTGCGCTGCAAAACTCGTTCAACCAGAATTGAGAGATTCGACTTTTCGCGGATGCGTTTCGTTGGGGTGCGCGGGTCAGACAATTTCGAAACCAGGTTTTGCAGATTGTTGACGGTCTCGGACAACGTGCGCATGGCATCTTCGCGGAAACCTTCGCGGTGAAATTTGCGCTCCATGTTATTAACCAATAGCGAAAGCGACAAAATCTGGTTCTTCAAATCATGGGTCAGCACTGCTGACAACCGGGCGAAGGATTCGAACTGTTTCTGCTCGCCTTCCTTGCGGATCATTTCGCGCAACCGGGAGGCCATGCGGTTGAAGGACTCGGCCAGCACGCGGGTTTCATCCTTGGCCTTGATTTTAATTTGATAGCCCAGGTTGCCGGTGGCGATGGCGCGCGCGCCGCGAGTCACCTTGCGGATCGAATCGGTGATCCCACTGATCAAGTAATACAGTGTCAGCATCGCCACGATGACCAGCAGCATGGTCAGCGCCAGCAAGACATAACTGTCGAATTCAAGCTGGCTGACGGCTTCACTGTAGTTTTCCACCAGGATAATGGAAAGCCTGGGCGTGAATTCACGCAATCGGTGGCGGATCAGCCAGGGCGGAGAGGAATCGTCATCTTTGTCGGCTTCGCCGCGAATCTTCGTGAATGACCGTTCAAATTCACGGAAGGCCTGGGCATAGGGCTGCGACTGCTTCCTGACATCAGCGGCGTAAAGAACCGTGCCCTGCGGACTGAGAATGATCGCTTCTGGCCGCAAGGCGCCAACGCGGCTCGCCGTTGTTACCAGGCGCGGGCCGGCAGCTTCGGCGATCAATTGATCGGCGCGCACTTTGACCACCAGTCCTGACGTAATGCGATTGGCGTCGTCCCGCAGCGGCGCAATCAAGTGCAGGTATGGACCGCTGCTATCCTGCTGAATTTCGGTCACAAAAACGGCATCGGAGGCAGCATCCGCAAATCCGTCCGGCATCCGCACAATATCTTCGCCGGAAAAGTCCCTGTCTTTCAGGAAAGGTTGAAGAATGCCATTTACCGGCCTGACGTCTATTTTGAAAAGTGGCGTGCCCTGGCGATTAACGCCCAGCAGTGTGGAATATTCCCGCTGATGCGAAAGCAGGAAAGCTGACAAATCATTCTGCAGTTTGTCATCCGGCACCACCTGACTGCTCTGCAAGGCCGCGCGTGCATATCCTCTCAGCGCAGGCAGTCCTGTCAAATCGCGAACCCGCTTTTTATGAACTTCTTCCAGCGTCAGATCAATCTGGTCGGAAATTTCGCGCGCTCGCTCGCCCAGCCCCTGCTGGAGAACCGCCTTGATGCCGCCGATTGCCGTGTCCTGCCATCGTGCCCAAAGCAAAAACATCGGCACGATGATAAACGCAAAAAAAATGATGACCAGCTTCGCGCGAATCGCCATAGAGTTTAGTTGCTCGCAATGGAAAAGTGCTGAGCTAAGACTGGAAACAGAGCCTGTCAGCAAGAGGCGTAATGCTACACCCAAGCTGAGAAAGCTGTCAAAAAAACGATTTGGGCAGGGCTAACGAGGTCGGAGGATCTGTCAGTCGCACTCCCCGCAGGCAGGAAAACGACTTTTCTCCCACGGACAGGGCATCAAATTTACTGTTTCACAGCAGCTTCCGAAGGCTTGTTGGCGTTTTCGGCTTTAAATGCCTTTTCGTCAAGTTGCACGTTGAAGGCGGATTCAACGATTTTACGTTCCTCAATCAGTTTGCCGTCTTGATAGACCAGTGTCTCATATGGCACGAGCGTGTTTTGTATGACATTGAACGCCTTGAAATAGAGCCGGTACTTCACCGGTTCCGCCTGCGTATTTGGTTTCTCTTCATAGTTAAGATAAAGAATGCGTCCTGACTTCCGGCTGATTTCGTAACGTGTGCGCACTCCTTCGGAGGAAATCAACTCAATAATGTCCATTTCGAGGTTGCCAAGTTTTGTGCTTCCCACATATTCGAGCTTGGCGTCATTTTCTTTATAACGCAGCAATGCTTCGTAGCTATGCTCGTGGGCCGAGCGAAACGATTTTGCGGCATCTTTGGTCACTTCCTGAATTTCACCATTGTTCATGCTCCAGGTATCTTTGCCGTCGAAGCCGATGATGTAGCGAGTGCCTGGAAAATCCAAATCCACCAGCAGCAAATCATCTTTCATCTTTTCCTTGCGGATGAACTTGGTGACGGACTTGCCCTCGCGCGGCCCGTCCGGAGTAATAAATTTGACCAGCGCCCGAAGTGTCCCATTGCGCTGAATCGTATAAAGCCCCGCGCGGCTTCCATAAGCCAAAATCGTTCGTTCCACCACATCTTCCGGCTTTGGAGTTTTATCTGCCTGGACTTGTTCCGTCTGGCCGAACAGCAAGCTGAGACCGCAAACCACCGCCAGGCTGGCAGCGATCATCCCACGTGATTTTCCGAGACTAATCATAAAGGTCATTTAAGTTGACACCCCTTGAAGCTAAAACTACACTCTCCGATTTCATTTAGGCGGATGATAACTCACTGTGAGTAATAATCGCCAGCCCTGTGGAGTCGCGGGGCCCGCCAGGCTCAGAACGATGATTGTCTGGCGAACACACACTTTATTTTTACTTTTATACCTGTCCTCATTTCACAGGCTCAAATCGCGTCAAGCGGTATCGGTGATTTCAGCTAATCGCTAACTTGAGAACCATTTTGAGAAGGAGTCACAAATGAAAATCGGAATTCTGGTCGGAATGGAAAACACCTTTCCGCCAGCATTGATCGAAAAAATCAATAATATGGATGCGGGCGTCACCGCCGAATACGTCAAGATCGGCGGTGTAAAGATGGGGGAACCGTCCGGGTATCGCGTTATCCTGGATCGCATCTCCCACGAAATCCCCTTTTATCGTTCGTATCTGAAAAACGCCGTGCTCAATGGCACAACGGTCGTCAATAACCCGTTCTGGTGGTCGGCGGATGAAAAGTTCTTTGGCTATTCGCTGGCAACCAAGCTCGGCCTCGCTGTTCCGAAAACCATCCTGTTGCCGCAGAAAGCTTATATTGACCGAATCACGAACGCCAGTTTGCGCAACCTGGAATACCCGCTCGACTGGAACGGCATCGTCGAACACATCGGCATGCCCGCCATTCTGAAACCGCACGACGGCGGCGGCTGGCGCGACGTTTATAAGGTCAATTCCCTCGAGGAACTGTGGCGCGATTACGACCAGACCGGCACGCTGGCGATGACCTTGCAGGAATTCATTGATTTCGAGACATACGTTCGTTGTTACTGCGTGGGCAGGAAGAACGTGTTGATCATGCCCTATGATCCGAAGAATCGCCGTTACGTGCCGAAAGATGAGCAGGTGCTTTCCCAGGAACTGGAAGACCGTATTATCCGCGATACGATCCTGATCAACGAAGCGCTCGGCTATGACCTGAATACGACCGAGTTCGCCATCAAGGATGGCGTGCCCTACGCGATTGATTTCACCAATCCCGCGCCCGACGCGGACATCTGGTCGGTCACGGAACCTTATTTCAACTGGGTGACGGACGCGGTGGCCAATATGCTGGTGGATTACGCCAGAAACGGGAAACCGACGGCGACCTATCATCGCTGGTACAAATGGCTGAACGGCGAAACCGCTTCGGAAACCGCTTCGACGGTTGGAGAAATCGCCACCAACATTGTCGCGGGCGTCGAGCAAATGGCGCACAACGCTTCGGAAATGCTGGCGGAGGTGATTGACCAAATCACCGAACCGATCAAGCCGAAACGCGCGCGCAAAACCGTTCCGGAAAAAGAAACCAAAACCGCAGCCAAACCCGCCAAGGGTGCGAAGGCGAGCAAAAGCACGAAGAAGTAGTTGATTCGTTCCGAGCGCGGCAGCCGGAAGCTGCAAAAGCTTCC
>JAJNQA010000087.1 GCA_021155085.1 Heliomicrobium sp.
CAAACAGCGCGTAGACTTGCTGACGAAAGTCCGTCAGTGAATTAAGATGCGTCGGGGTCGGTTTGTTTTTGTTCACACATAACAACTACCCCAAGCGCGGCTGGGTTCAAAGCCCAGCCGCGCTTTGTCTAAAGTCGAATACAATGAGTGTCGCAAGTGTTTACCCCCACTATCTGGCAAAGGCAGAGAAAAAGGGACGCACGAAAGCCGAAGTGGATGAAATCATTCGTTGGCTCACAGGGTATAGTCAGGGAGAGCTGGAAGAACAACTGAATAACAAAACCGACTTTGAGACATTCTTTACGGAAGCCCCCAGGCTTAATCCTTCACGAACTTTGGTCAAGGGGGTGATTTGCGGTGTGCGTATAGAAGAGATCGAAGACCCAATGATGCGGGAAATTCGCTATCTCGATAAATTGATTGACGAGCTGGCGAAGGGAAAAACAATGGACAAGATTTTGCGGAAGCAATAGGACGAATGATGGCAACTTGGGTGAGTGTAGGGCAACCTGTCGAGGTTGCCCTGCGTTCTCTGTGAGTATATTGAAAAGAGTCAGAGCAACCTCGGCAGGTTGCCCTATACGCAATCGCAAACCGGTCTAAGCCAAGGCGATCAGGAATCAACCCGATATCAGATTGCCATTGACGGCTTGTTCGTCGGAGTTGAAACACGGGCAAAATGCCGGTTGACTTCTTTGATGTCTCTGGACAAGCTATCGTGCGATGAAACGACAAGCAAATTCCGAATCCACACAGAATCCCAATAGCACTCATCTTGAATCCCTCATCAGCGAGCTCCGCGCGTTGGAAGAGCGCCTGCAACTGGGCGGCGGCGCGGACAAGATCGAACGCCAGCACAGCCAGGGCAAGCTGACCGCACGCGAACGCGTTGCGCGGCTGATTGATCCGAACACGCATTTTCAGGAAGTCGGCTTGCTGGTCGCTTATGATCAATACGACGGGCAAGCGCCTTCCGCCGGAGTCGTCACGGGATTCGGCGTTGTTTCAGGGCGCGAAGCCGTCATCGTCGCCAACGACGCGACCGTCAAAGCCGGCGCGTGGTGGCCGGAGACGATCAAGAAAATTCTCCGCGCGCAGGAAATCGCCATGCGCTGCCGCGTCCCGATCATTTATCTGGTGGATTCCGCCGGAGTGAATCTGCCTTACCAGGACGGCGTTTTTCCCGGCCAATATGGCGCGGCGCGGATTTTCTTTTATAACTCGGTGATGCGGCGTTTTCTGAAAGTCCCGCAGATTGCCGCCGTGATGGGCCAGTGCGTGGCGGGCGGCGCTTATCTGCCTGCGCTGTCCGACGTGATCTTGATGGTCGAAGGGACTTCGTTCATGGGCCTGGGCGGGCCGAACCTGGTCAAGGGGGCAACCGGACAGAAGGTGGACGGCGAAACCCTGGGCGGCGCGAAGATGCACAATTCGATTTCCGGCGTCGCGCATTACCGCTCGAAAAACGACGAAGAATGCCTGAAGCAAATTCGTGGACTGATCGCCGAATTGCCGCCGCCGCCAAAACCGCAAGCCAGCATTGTTGAATCACGCGAACCGGCGCGGCCAGCGACCGAGCTTTATGACCTTCTTCCGGCGGATCATCGAGCGGCCTACGATGCGCGGGCGATGCTGGATTGCCTGTTCGACCGCGACAGCTTCGACGAATTCCAGGCCGACTTTGCCAAAGAGATGATCGTCGGCCACGCGCACATCGGCGGCATTTCGGTCGGAGTCATTGCCAATAATCGCGGTCTGCTTCCGCCGAACTCACCTGGCAAGCCGCCGAAATTCGGCGGGATCATTTACACCGAAAGCGCCGAAAAGACCGCTTACTTCATCGAAACCTGCAATCGCCACGGAACGCCGCTGGTCTTCATCCAGGATGTTTCCGGCTTTATGGTCGGCGTCGAAGCGGAACACTCCGGTATCATTCGCGCGGGCGCTCGGTTCGTCGAAGCGATGGCGACGGCCACCGTTCCCAAAATTGTCCTGACCATGAATCACGCCAGCGGCGCGGGGTATTACGCGATGGCCGGGCAGGGATTTGATCCGGATTTCATCTTCACGTTGCCCAATGGGCGAATGGGCGTGATGGAAGGCGAATCGGCGGTGATGGCATTGTTTGCCGCGCAACTGGAAAAGCTGAAAGCCGCAGGCAAAGAACCGGACGAAAGGCTTCGCGCCGAAATGGATCGCGTGCGCGCCGAATACGAACGGCAGCTTGATGCGAAATTCGCCGCCGCGCGCGGATTCGTGGATGCGGTCATCACGCCGGAAGAAATCAGACCGGCGCTGGAACTGGCTTTACGAACTGCTCTGAATAATCCGGGCGCGCACTTGGGATTTGGAATGTAAACAGCGATGTTTTGGGATTTGAGCCGGATGAAATACCATCTGGCAGGCACGAAAGAAGCCGTTGGGCTTCCATCAACAACAATCATCAACTAACAAGGAGTCATCAGAATGGTCACACTCGAAGACGCACGCCGGGTTATTGCCGCCGCCGAGAAAAAAGCGGCGGAAATCGGTCAGCCCATGAATATTGCAGTCGCCGATGGCGGCGGGAACCTGGTTGCGCATGTCCGCATGGACAAAGCCTGGCTTGGCAGCATAGATATTTCGATCAAGAAGGCCTACACCTCGCGCGCCTTCGACATTGCCACCAAAGACCTGGCGGAGCACAGCCAGTCCGGCGGGCAGTTTTTTGGCATTCACGCCTCCAACGGCGGGCGAATCATGATCTTTGCCGGCGGGATTCCTCTGAAGCGAAATGGCGAAGTAGTTGGCGCGATTGGCGTCAGCGGCGGATCAGGCGAGCAGGATCACGCCGTGGCGGAAGCTGGAGCGGCAGCGTTTTAACGTCTACAGTAAAACAACCAAGTCTTGACAGGATGAACAGGATTGATCGGAGGATTAACAGGCTGTTGCCGAAAAGGATTACCCGCCCTGCTCGTCATTGAATCCTGTAAATCGTTGGGCGAATCCTGTAACTCCTGTCAAATTGAACTCTCTTCCGTGGAGGAATCACTTTGATCGAACTTTATCTGATGCGGCATGGAATCGCCGCTGATTTGGGCGAAGGCGGAATACTCAAGGATGAAGACCGGCCACTTACCCCAGAAGGCCGAATGCGAATGAAGCAAGCCGCCGCCGGGTTGAAAGAATTGGCGTTGAAATTCAACGTGATTCTGACCAGCCCGCTGCTGCGCTGCCGGCAAACCGCCGAAGCCGTCGCCGAAGTTCTGGATTTGCAGCATCGGGTCAAGATCATGGAATCGCTGGCGCCCGGCAAAGCGTTTGCGACAGGCGAAGGTGGCCACGCGGAAATCTTTCTCGAACTCGGCGCGTATCAGTTCGACAAGGCGCTGCTGGTTGGCCATATGCCGGATTTGTCTGAAGTGGCGTCCTTCCTGCTGGCTGGCAATCGCAATCTCAATATTGAATTCAAGAAAGGCACACTGTGTGCAATTGAAGTAACCAGCCTGCCGCCGCGCGGGCCGGGGTTGTTGCGCTACCTGCTGACGCCGAAACAAATGCGCGGGCTTAACAAAGGAAAATGAATCAGACCCCCGACCGTAAGGAAGGGGCAAAGGCAAATATGAATCCCTGGCATGACGTTGATCTGGGTGAAGAAGCGCCGGAAATTTTCCGCTGCATTATCGAAATCCCCATTGGCTCGAAGGTCAAATATGAATTGGACAAAGCGACAGGCTTGTTGAAAGTGGACCGTGTTTTGTTCAGTTCAGTGCATTATCCGGCCAATTATGGCTTTCTGCCGCGCACTTATTGCGACGATAACGATCCGCTCGACGTGCTGGTGCTCGGGCAGGTGACCGTCGTTCCCTTGAGCATCATGCGCGCCAAAGCCATCGGCGTGATGCAGATGATTGACCAGAACGAAGAGGATGACAAAATTATCGCCGTCCACGCGGACGATCCGGAATACCGCGATTACAAGGACATCTCCGAGTTGCCGGAATACAAACTGAAATCGGTGCGGCGCTTTTTTGAAGACTACAAGGCGCTGGAAAACAAACAGGTCAAAGTCGAACGGTTCATGGGTCGCTTCGACGCCATCAATATCATCGAACGCAGCATTCAGTTGTACAACGATATGAAGCCCACACTGGTCGCGAGCAGCCCTTACTAATTCTCAACATTGGCGACACCGACCTCCTCGCAGGCCCCAAATAACAGAAAGGAAATAGTGAAAAGATTTTACCTTCACGCTCTCTGCCTGGGTTTGGCGGTGGCCTGTATCATCTGGTGTGACTGGTGGCGGGGTTGGCGGACAACACGGGCCGCGTCAATCCAAGCCAAATCTTCGTCCCAGTCAAAACAGAAACCTGCGAAACGGAAAGCGACGCGCTTAAAGAAGCGCATTGCTCCCCTGGCGGAACCGGCGCAGGAAAAAGATGGCTTTGAAGAAGAAGCTGAAGAGAAACGCGACTGGTTTCTTTTCCAGCGTGCCTATCCCTTCGATGAAGTGCCAGCGGAAGCGCGGCGGCAAGCCTGGGAAACCCGTCTGCCAAACGCGCCGCAAAGCCTGCTGCAAACCTGGACGCCGCTGGGGCCGCAGCCGACCAATTCGGCTTTTCCCGGCAATTGGGGCAACACCAGCGGACGCATCAACGCCGTCGCCGTCTCGTCGTCCAATCCCAATCTGATTCTGATTGGCAGCGCCACGGGGGGCATCTGGCGTTCGGCCGATGGCGGCGCGAATTTTGCGCCGGTCAGCGACAATCAGGTTGATCTGGCGGTGGGCGACATCGCGTTTGCGCCGAGCGACAATTCCATCGTTTACGCCGGGATGGGCGATGGGCGCGGAGGTTATCTGGGCAGCGGCGTGCTGAAATCCACCGACGCCGGGCAAACCTGGACGCGCGTCAGCAATGGTTCTCTGCCTTCGCCGGGCACGACAATGGCGATTGCGGTCAGTCCGACGAATCCGAATCGCGTTTATCTGGCGCAATCTTCGGCGCTGAACGGCACTTCGGTGACTGCCGGCGGGTTTTACTTTTCGGCGGACGGCGGCGTGAATTGGACGCGCACGCTCGGCGGCGCTGCACGCGGCCTGGCAATTCATCCGGCGACGGAATCCACGCTCTATCTGGCGATGAGGACCGTAACTCAGGGCGGCAGTTTGCCGGGCATTTTCCGTTCAACGGACAGCGGGCAGACCTGGACTTCCATCTACGAATCGCCCTACAGCCCGACCACGGACGTGCGCGTCGCGGTCACGCCCGCCAACCCGCAAAGCATTTACGTTTACATCGGCGGCACTTCGGGTACGTTCAGCACGCGTGTGGAAGTCAGCACCAACGGCGGCGAATCTTTCACCAATCGGGGAGCGCCGGGCGTGGACACGGGACAGTTCGGCTACAACACCTATTTGGCTGTCAGTCCCGCCGACGCCAATACGATCTATCTGGGCACACGCGACGTTTTCAAAAGCGCCAATGGCGGCGCCAGCTACACGAACCTGACACGCTCGTTTAATTCGGCGGGAGGCTACACGCCGGGCGATTCCAACACGCATCCGGATCAGCACGCGCTGGCGTTTTTGCCGGGCAATGCCAACACGCTGTTTTTTGCCAATGACGGCGGCCTGTATAAATCCACGGATGGCGGCGCGAATTTGTCTTCGCTGAACAATACGCTCTCGATTTCGCAGTTCGTTGGCCTGGCGATTGATCCGAACAATCCCGCGCGCAGTTACGGCGGCGCGCAGGACAACGGCAATCAGAAACGGTTGACGGGGAGCGCTTCCGGCGTGTGGCGCGAATTTTTCAGCGGAGACGGCGGGCGCACGGTGCTCAATCCGCTCAACCCCAGCACGGTCTTTATCACGTTTGTGTACGGCAGCATCTACCGGTTCGAAAACAACGGCGACAGCTTCAGCGCGACCGTGGGCAGCAATGCGACTTTCGGCGAACCGGACAGCGGCGCGCGCATCGCTTTTTATCCGCCGTTTACCGGCAACGGAGTCAATGCCAATCTCTACTTTGGCACCTACCGCCTGTTTGTCAGCAGCAATCTGGGCGATTCCTGGACCGCGCCGGGCGGGACCTTCGACCAGACCAAGGGCGGTTCGGACGTGCTGAGCGCGCTCTGTGTGGCGCGCGGCAATACAAACGTGATTTACAGCGGTTCGCGGCAGGGGCGCGCCATGATCAGCACGAATGGCGGCGCGGATTGGACGGACATTTCGACAGGGATTCCCAATCGTTCCATCACCAGCCTGACAATGCATCCAACCGATCCGGCGACAGCTTATCTGACCGTGTCCGGTTACGGAACCGGACACATTTTCAAAACCACCAACAGCGGAAACCTTTGGACGGACATCAGCGGCAATCTGCCAAATATCCCGGTCAACACGTTGCTGATTGATCCGCTGAATTCCAGCACGCTTTACACTGGCACGGACATTGGCGTGTTTCGTTCGGACAATGGTGGAGGAACGTGGGCAACGTTTACTACCGGAATGCCGCCGGTGGTTGTGATGGCATTGGCTTCGCATTCCAGCGGGTTGATTCAGGCGGCCACTTTTGGACGGGGAATCTACGAACTGCCCAGCCCGGTTTGTGCTTACAACATCGGTCCGGCCAGTCAGAACTTCACGGCGGCGGGCGGCCTTGGGACGGTGAACGTCACGACAGGTTCCACCTGCGGCTGGACAGCGGTCAGCAACGCGCCCTGGATCACCGTTACCAATGGCAGCAGCGGCATCGGCAGCGGCGCGGTGAGTTATGCCGTGCAGGTCAACGCCAACAGCAATCAGCGCACCGGGACAATCACCGTTGCCGATCAAACCTTCACCGTTACGCAGGCGGGCGGCACGGCTTGCAGCCTGGCTCAGCCGATCAGCATGGGCCAGACGCTGACCGGGCAGCTCAGTGCGGGAGATTGCGTGCGCGCGGGCGGCAGTCTGGCGGATCGTTACACCTTCGACGGCGTTGCCGGGCAGCAAATCGCCATCAGTCTGAATTCATCTTCGTTCAATGCTTATGCGCTGCTGGCCAGTTCCGGCGGGACGGTCATTGCGGAAGATGACAGCGGCGGCGGCGGCACGAACGCTCGGATTCCCGCGGGCGGTGGTTTCTTCACGCTTCCGGCGGCGGGAACGTACACGATTTTTGCCAGCGCTGCGGCGTCCGGGCAAACAGGGAATTATTCGGTGTCGCTGACCGGCCCCAGCGGAGGCGGGTTGCAGTTCTATCCGCTGGCGCATCCGGTGCGTTTGCTGGAAACTCGTGCGGGGTTCACCGGATGTTTTGCGCCGGGCGCGCCGATTGCGGGCGGCGCTTCGCGCACACAGATCGCGCGGGGAACGTGCGAAGGCTTGACGATTCCACCCAATGCCGCCGCGATTACCGGCAACATCACGACGGTCAATTCGGGCGGCGGATACTTGACGCTCTATCCAGGTGACGCCGCGCAACCGCTGGTCGCAAACTCCAACTACGCCCCGAACGAAGTCATCAACAATGTTTTCACCGTTGGATTGCGCGCCGCCGACGGGGCATTCAAAATCTACGTGCAGAACACGACCGATGTCGTGGTGGATGTGACCGGGTATTACGCGCCGCCGGGAAGCGGTTTGTATTTTCATCCGCTGCCGAAACCGATTCGATTGCTGGAAACGCGCGCGGGCTTCACCGGGTGTTTTTCGTCTGGTGCGCCAATTCCGGGCGGAGCCGATACGGTTCAGCAAGCTCGTCTGACCTGTAATGGCGTGACGATTCCGGCGGCGGCGCTGGCGATTGTCGGCAACGCAACAACCATTGCGCCGACGGCTCTGGGGTATCTGACGCTTTTTCCGGCGGATGCGAGCAGGCCATTGGTGGCGAGTTCAAATTTCGGCGCGAATCAAATTGTGAATGGACCTTTTACGGTTGGGCTGTCGCCGGCGGGCGAATTCAAACTTTTCTCTTCCACAACGACCGGTTTGGCGGTTGACGTGCTGGGGTATTACAGCACGGAGGCGTCAGACGCGAACGGCGCTGGATTGCTTTTCAATCCATTGTCGAAGCCGGTGCGGCTGCTGGAAACGCGCGCCGGTTTCACAGGCTGTTTCGCGACGGCGGCGCCGATTAATGGCGACTCGGTATTAACGCAGCAGGCGCGCGGGCAATGCAATGGCGAAACCATTCCAACCGAGGCGCTGGCAATTGTTGGAAATGTGACCGTGGTGAATTCAAGCGGTGGTTTCCTGACGCTTTGGCCAAGCAATGCGACGCAACCGACGGTGGCGACTTCAAATTTTGGAGTTGGGCAAATCTTCAACCGGCATTTCACCGTGGGTTTGAGCGCGCACGGCGCATTCAAGATTTACCCGCAGTTTACGACGGATTTGGTGCTCGACCTTTCAGGCTACTTCGCTCCATGAATCTTCTCGGCAAACTTATGGATAGCAAGGGAAAATGCCAGCCAACCCATGCAAAGCCCTGTTCCTTTAACAGGAAAGTAATATAAAGAAATGGTTTGGGAAATTGCATCGCTAATGTATAAAGCTAAAAATAACTGAAATGTTGCCAGTAACCTCTTGACAAAGACCGGATAAAAAAAATACACTCCGCGCGTCCAACTAACTCAACTCACGCAAATAACAAAAGTAGTTTACAAACCAACTAACAGTAACGGTCTTCGGCAAATTAGCCAATAGCAGCTTTCATTCAATCAATGCCCTGCTGAATTCCAGTCACATGATTGACTGAACTGTCTTCAGTCGCAATTGCCTGGCAATTGCTCTTTTCGCCTCTGGTAATTCGGGGAATCCCCCGGGATGCCGGGAGAAATGCGTGTGCTTTGTCAGGAAGCTTGGAGAAATATGTGTACCTTGTGCTGGTTTTTCAATTAAAGATTGTTAGTCGGCGCATTTATAGGTGTTTTGACCAGGTTCCTTAATCCTGTTTTGAGTAACAATAATTTGATGATCAGTTTGTTGCCAGTGTAACTTGGGCGATGGACGGGGAGATGTGTATGCTTACCCAATTAAGCTTGAGAAAAATCTTCTTCAATCGGCGAGCTATATTAGCTTCAGTGCTTTTGACGCTCATTCTGGGGATTACGCTGACAGCGTTTACCAGGCAAATGCGAAGATCGAAAGCAGATTCTCGAACGCCGTCCCTTCCCACGTCTCAAGGTCAACAGCCCAGGCAAGGCCGTGTCGAATATGTCGGCGGGCATTTGGTATGGCCTTCCTTGCGTGAGTCATTCCGGGCGATGGCAAGTCGGCTGGAAAAGCCCGGCACTGAACGGATTGTCATTACCGGCACACTAAGTCGTTTGAAGTCAGGCAATCCGAATCCCGTTCCGGTGAGGGTTATTTTTGAACAGCCGAACCGTCTGCGATTGGAAGAGGAAAGCAGCGTCACGGTCTTTGACGGCGCTTCGCTTACCAAGTCCGGCAGTCAACCAACGGAAGACAATGCGGATGAAATGGAAACCCTGCTGCTCGATTTTCCCGAACGCTTGTTTATCGGGCTGGTCGTTGGAAATCCGCTGCGTCAGCTTGGTTCGAGGTTCCGGACTGACGATGGCAGCAATCGGAATTACAGCGGACCATACTTTGACGTTTATGAGATGGGAGAAAGGCTCCGTATGACCTCTGGCCCGCCTGATTCAGCCAATGGAGAATTCACCAATAAACGTTATTACATCAATTCAGACACAAATTTGCTTGAACGAGTCGTTTACGAACGCCGCAATAAAAAAGTGGAGGTCAGGCTGACGGATTGGCGTTTGGTGGAAAAACAGCGGATTCCGTTTTCCATCATTCGGTTGGAGGATGGAACTCCAGCCTTACAGTTAACAATGAGTACCGCGACGCTGGCCAGACGCGCAAATGATGGGCTATTCCCTGCAACGAATTAACCCTTCTTGCCCTTCTTGATGATGTGTTGAATCAATTTGAGTTTCCAGTTTTGCCATATGAAGGTGAATGCGATGAAAAACCTGTCAACCTGCCAGCCAAGCCTTTCCCTCAAACATATCGCACAGAGCGTTTCGTGCCTGTTTCTGCTTGCTTCGCTTTTATCGGTTGCCTTTGGGCAGCAAAAACCGCAGCGAGGGCTTTACCCAACTGGCACATTCCAGCCATCAGATGTCGATATTATTGACACCGCGAGTGGCAATCTGAGCATGCGGTTTCCATTGGGTTCTTTGCCGCCGGGCAGAGGAGAAGTCAGCGCAGGAATCGGCATTTTTTATAGCAGCAAGCCTTTCGATTTATCGCGGAGTAATGGCATTCCTGATGGTGATGGCAACTTACTCTCAGCGGACATATTGATTCAAAGTCCACAGGCAGGCTGGCAGTATGGATACGAATACAAACTGCAGCTTCTTCGTCGTCCAAATTTTGTTGATTATGCTCCTTGTCCAGGAAATCAACCATCACACGAGTTGAAGTACAGCTACAAAGTTGTGATTACTTATCCGGACGGCAGCGATCATGAGTTTCGCCCGTGGGGTAATAATCTGATTGCTGGTCTGGGGGATGGGTATTATGGTGTCACGCCAGCCGGAGAACTTCATGATCCTTGTTCCAACCCTTCTTTGATCCATTCTTATACCTCGATGACATATTACAGCACGGATGGTACGTTTACCCGGCTGGAAATTAATTCCTCCAATCCCGAGAATGTAAATAACCTTCCCTGGGTGCTGTATTTGCCGAACGGCGGGAAAGTCACTCATCAGGAGTCAATTGCGGGTGGGGGAACTGCCTATCAGCGAATCTATGATCGGAATGGTCATTGGGTCGAAATAAAGAATGTGATGCTGAATGGCCACGAGGCGATAAAAATCGTTGACGAGTTAAATCGCGAAGTGGTGCTTGAATACAACGGGGGAGGCAACTTGATAGATACGATTACCTCTCCGGCGCCCAATAATCAGACAATCGTTTGGAAAGTGAAACGGAGGAATGTCTCTCCTACCGCGCACTACTTTACGCCCGCGAGCGACGGGGAGACTAACTTTAGTACTCAGATTCCGAGTTCTCCTGGAATAGAGCAAATTATCGCTCCGACGCAAACGGGCGGACTGATTTATTCGTTTACGTACAATAGCGATAATGGCGGTAATGGCGGCGGAGAAATAAAAGAGATGACGCTGCCGTCTTCAGCAAAGGTGACCTATACATTCAACTACCTATGCACGGAATTTAGCTGCTATCCTTCACCGCGTCCTTTGGAAGTGCTTCAAAGTTTTGTCACGCTAAAACAGAAAACTTACGACGAAACGTATGACGGCAATACGACTACCGTCAACGAACAATGGGATTACACAAAAACGAGAGTTATTTCAGGCGGCTATACAATCACGGAAACTAAATCGCCGGATCAAGCAGTGACCAAACAGTATTCATTTTGCACGGATGGCCCTTGTGGTTCTTCCAGTCAATTTTGGCGAGCGGGAATCGTCTACAAGGTCGAAGCGCCGGATGGTAGCGTGACGGAACGCCTGTGGCAGACAAATACGCCGTATAACGAATACGAACCGGTATTCATAAATCCGTTCGTCAAGACGGAGTTCACTTCGATCAAGGATGGAAACACGCTGACCAAAACGGCGATCAAAGATTATAAATACGACAAGAACGGCAACGTTACTCAAGTCGTCGAATACGACTGGGTTCCTTACCTTGATGTGCAGCGCGATTCAGATGGGCGCCCGAACGGCGTCCCGGCAAGCGCGGTAATCAAGCGCGTGACGGTGAACGATTATTATGTTGTTACCCCTGACGCATTAAGTTCTAGTTCTGATAGTTCCTATTTTGATAATGAGGTTTATCACCTGACCAGTGCGCCAAAGCTGCGAACGGCAATGAAGTCCACGGAAATTCGTTCGGCATTGACTTCGGGGACGCAGGCGCGAACGGAATACTTTTACGAAGGAGCCACGACCATTGGCAATGTCACGGAAATGCGATCCTGGGATTCCGCCAAAGGCGCATTGACGTCATCGCTCAACAGCGGCAATTCCGTAAGCGTTAAAAATCAATATTTATCCTGGCCAAATGGCCAGACAGGAAAGTTGGATGTGACCATTGACGCCAATGGAAATTATTCCCGGTTTACTTATGGAGACATCGGCAACGGAACTTCCAATCTGTATCCGACAACAGTGGTGACAGGGGATAATGCCGCCGGAAATTCGCCGATCAAGCGAACGGCAACCAGCAAATATGATTTCAACAGTGGATTGGTGACGGAAGCGACGGACGTTGATAACAATGTCATGACGAAGACGACTTATGACTTTTTCGGACGTCCGACCCTGGTGCAGGAGGCATTCGGCAAACCAACAGAGCATCAAACCTCAATCCAATATTTCGATGTCGAGCGTTTCGTGATGACGCGCTCGGACCTCAATATGAAGACCGATGGTAAGTTGATCTCGATTCAACGGTACGATCAGCTTGGGCGAATTCGGTTGAGCCAGACACTTGAAAGCGGCAGCATCACTGATCCGAATGATCCGACCGTAGGCATTAAAGTGCAGACCCGGTATTTCGCCGGAAGCCTGAGCGACCCAAACAGTTATACTCTTGTTTCCAACCCCTACCGCGCGGCAACATCAGGCGGAGCCAGCGGAGAAGCCGAGATGGGCTGGACACGCACTAAACGACAAAATGATGGCAGATTGACCGAAGTCGAAACCTTTGCCGGAAACGGATTGCCTGCTCCCTGGGGCAGCAACTCAACCTCAACAGGCAAGGTCGTCACCAGCATCAACGCTGAGTTCACGACGGTCACCGATCAAACGAATCGTTCGCGGCGAAGCATGATTGACGTGCTGGGCCGCCTGGTCAGAGTGGACGAACCGGACGCCGTCAGCGGCAATTTGGATGTAAATAACCTGCCGGTTCAGCCGACCTATTACACTTACGATGTGCTGGGAAATTTGACTCGGGTACGGCAGGGTGGCACGCCGACCGCAGGTAGTGGAAATGTCATTCAGACTCGCACCTTTTTCTACAATTCACTTTCCCGATTGCTGTATGCCAGCAATCCCGAACAGGATGCGACGATTCCCGGCCCGGCGGGCAGCGGCACGCGCTGGACGATGAAGTATGAATACGACGACAACGGCAACCTGACCAAGCGCACTGACGCGCGCAATGTTGTCACCAATTACAGCTACGATGCGCTGAACCGCAACACGAAAGTTTGCTATTCGGATCAGACGCCTTCGGTGCATCGCTTCTATGATTCCAGCAGTGTTTCGCATGGTAAGGGGCGGTTGTGGAAAGTGGAGAATCAGACTACCTGCACGTCCGGCACGGCTACGAAATCGCGGACGACCATCAATGCTTATGACGAGCTCGGAAGGGTGACTTCGCAGACGCAGAGCTTCGCCACGGGAACGCCGCCGAACTGGACAGATTACTCAATTTGGCCGGAATATAATCTGGCGGGGCAGATGACGAAGCAGACTTATCCGTCGGGTCACACCGTGAATTACACCTTTTACAATGATGGAAAGTTGAGATTCTTCACTGGGAATTTGGGGTTGGGGGCAAGCACTTCTTACAACTATGTCAGCAATGACGGCCTAGTTGGGGGAACACAATATAATGCTGCCGGACAAATGACGCAGGAATATTTCGGCACCCCTGGTAATAATCTCTATCACCACGTGAGATACAACAGCCGGCTTCAGATGACCGAGACTTTGTTGGGGACGGGAAATAATCCGAATGTTGGCACGGACGCCTGGGCGCGGGGCAAGCTGGTCTTTGATTACGGCACCACCCAAAACAACGGCAATGTGTTGAAGCAGGAACATTTCGTTCCCACGTCGGTCACGGTGAACAGACCGTCATCGCCGGATGCGGTAACCCAGCACGTCATTCCGATGCGGGATGTGTACGAATACGACAAACTCAACCGGTTGACGACAGTGACCGGTAGGCAATGGGAAAATGGCACTGAAAGTAATCCTATCTACAAGCAGACTTTTGTCTATGATCCATTCGGCAACCGGAAGATTGATGCTGACCCGGCGAAGACCTTTGGCAATGACATCAACAAGAAGGTTTATGAACCGAACAAGCGGAACAACCGGCTGAATGGGTTGATTTACGATGCGGCGGGGAATGTCATTAACGAGTCCTACACCTTCCGCCAATATGACCGCAAGTACGACGCCGAAAACCGGATGACGCAGGCGAATGCGGTGAACTCTTACGTCTACGACGGAGACGGTCGGCGAGTGCGGCGCAACGTGAACGGGGCGGAGACTTGGCAGGTCTACGGTATCGGCGGCGAATTGCTGGCAGAGTACAAATTGACCAACGGCACGCCTGTGTTGGACAAAGAATACGGCTACCGAAACGGGCAAATGTTGATTGTGGCGGAAGCGTCTCCGGCGAGCGTCAAATGGATGGTGACGGATCATCTGGGAACGCCGCGCATCATCGTGGATGCGACCGGCGGAGTCGTGAATGGCGGCAGCCTGAGCAATGTCTGGCGGCATGATTATTTGCCGTTCGGGGAAGAGTTGACTCCGGCAATGGCAGGCAATGGATTGCGAAGTGGGGGGAATGGTTATGTGGTGGATGCAGTGCGGCAGAAGTTTACTAGCTATGAGAGAGATGATGAAACGGGCTTGGATTTTGCTCAGAATAGATATTACAGTAGCATACAGGGACGGTTTACAAGCTTTGATCGCCTTTATGAAAGCGCCAAAGCTACAATGCCGCAAAGCTGGAATCGTTATGCTTATTGTTTGAATAATCCTCTTATCTACATTGATCCAAGTGGATTATTATGGTACATTCAGGATAGTGGGAATCAGCCTACTTGGTTTAATGAACCTCCAACTGAAAGTGGCTGGAAGCTTTATGAAGATTTTGTTTATGATGCTGGAGATGAAGGATGGATAGTTTTAAATCCACACCATAATGATTACGGATACTTCGAGACGGAGAATCAAGCTCGAACTGCTTATGGTCAGTTAGTTGATCCTGGGCAGAATATAAGCATCATTGAAAGCGCGATTGAAATGGATCTAATGATCACAGGGGGTGGTATATTAGGTCGATTAGGGATTGGGATAACAAGGAAGCTAGCCACTAGAGAAGCGGTAAGCCTTGCAGAAAGACGGGCTGCCCAACTTGCCATAAATAGGGCTGCTGGCGAAGCTGCTGAAGCTACTGTTAAGGAACAACTTGAGGCTGAAGGGTATATCATACTAGGTAGTCAAGTTGGCGCGAGAACATCACTAGGGCTTCGGCGCATTGATCATTTAGTGCAAACTCCTAAAGGCGAACTATTGGCAGTCGAAGTGAAGGCTGGCAATGCTGCTAGAGATGCAGCACAATTAGCTAAGGATGCTGAAATGGCTGCTGTAGGGGCGAAAATTGTTGGTAAGAATGCTCCGGCTGCTCTTCGAGGGCAAACTATTGTTATCAAAACAGTTGAAAGAAAGGTTCCATGAACATAAAAGAGGTAGAAAAAGAATTGTTAAAAAAAATGGCTCAACGAATAGGCGAACATGAATTTGACACAAAACCTCGTGGGCAATCTTTCTATAAAAGTACGCCCTGGGGGAGAATTGTGTTACACCTCTCATTCATTGAGCACGGAGACATTGATTTTGATGTCACAGTAGATGTCGCCATACGGTTTGATGATTTAGAGAATCTTGTTAATGAACATGACAAGTTTCTCACCAAGGCTGAAAGGAATAATACTTTTAGTCTTGGGGTAGAACTGGGTAACATTAGCGAGGGTAAACAAAAAAGGTGGACTGTTAATAACTCCAGTAACCTAGAGCATATTGCTGAATCTATCATGGACACATTTGTCACTGTTGGAATACCATACTTGGAGCAATATTCAAATTTAGAGAATGCTTTTGAAGCATTGAGTAACGATGATAGAAGTGCCTGGCTTCATCAACCGCTTCACGCTGCTCGCGCTAAACGTGCAATTGGAATTGCATTTTTACTCAATAAACAAGAAAAGTTTATGAAGCTTGCCAAAGACAAATCAGAATTCCTCTCTAACATAAGAGATTTTGGTTTGCAGTCTTTTCTAGACCTGAAGGAAGACTTGCAAGATCAGCTTAATTCTATGCGCAAAAATACATAGATCAATCTGTACTACATCACGAATCTGAACAAATAAGGGCGTGTCCCACCTATCTAACCGCAGAATGCGCTAAACTGTTTATTCTGAGAAGTTTTAGCCTAGTTCTCGGGGTAAGTAGTAATTCTCGGTTTAGATTTTTAAGTTTTGTCATTGTTGAACTTACGCGGTTGCAATAACTATTCTCGGTTTCGCGCAGTTCAATGTTCTCAACAGTTGCAAATCTAAATCGAGAATTGCTGCCATAAGTATGGCCTGAGTTCTCTCACGACAACCAACTATAACAAGTGGTGCGACACGATACACAAAAGGACGTGACGAGTCGCTCCTGAAGGGATTCATGCGCCATGAAGACAAACATCGAATGCAACAGCTTCAGCAATTTCAACCTATGGCGCGCCGCGCGCCGTCTGGCTGCGAGCAAACTAGTCTGGTCGGTGGGATCGATCATTGGCTTGGCAGCGGTGTTGGTCTTTTCGTGGCAGGGCATGGGAGCACGAGGACAATCGGCGGAGGGCGTTTGGCAGCGGACGGAACGGACGACGGAAGGCTTACGATTGTCGCGTGGGGTGCCGAAGGGGGCGCTGGTGCTCCAGTTGGACGAAGCGGCTCTGCGGGCGACGCTGGCGCAGGCATTGCCGGATCGAATGGGAGCGTTGGAGGAAAGTCTGGCGGTTGTGTCCTTGCCGATGCCGGAGGGAAGGCTGGCGCGGTTTCGAGTGGTGAATTCGCCGGTGATGGCGGCGGCGTTGGCAGCGCAGCATCCGCAGATCAAGAGTTATCGCGGACAGGGCGCGGACAATCCTTCGCTGACGATGCGGTGCAGTTTGACGCCGAGCGGGTTTTCGGCGCTGGTGAGTGATGGTGCGCGGACGGTGATGATTCAACCGCTGGCCTGGTTCCGGCAGGCTCCGCCGCGGCGAGTGGTGTCGGCGCAAGCTACATCCGGAGGCAGCAGCCAATCGGAGACGGCGGGCGAGGCGATGTATGTCAGTTATTACGGGCAGGATTACGCGCGGGCAGCCGAAGAAGCCGCGTGTCTGGTCAAGGGCGATGCGGCGGGGTTTTCTGTTCAGCGGCGGTCGGCACGGGCACGGCGAGCGTCGGCGGCAGCGAATTTCTCGTATGGCGAGACCTTGCGCACTTACCGGATCGCAATTGCCACTACGCAAGGTTACAAGAATGCGGTGGCCGGTATTGGCTCGCTCAATTCAATCAATTCCTGGTTGAACGGCGTGAATGGGATTCTGGAAAAGGAATTGTCCATCCGGCTGGTGCTGGCTTCGCCGGCGATTTACAACACCAACTACGGATTGTCGGATGATGCGTCGGATGCGACGCTCAACAGCGTGCGGGCAGCGCTCAAACCGCTCGACCTGAGCACGTATGACCTGGCGCATGTGTTGGGCGTGGGCAACAGCGGGAATGCTTATGTCGGCGGTCTTTGCGAACCTTTGTCCGACAGCAATGGTCCTTACAAAGCTGGGGGAATTACTTTGTTGAGCGGCGCCAATGTGGTTAATGATTCCGACCTGATCGCGCTCCTGCACGAAATCGGCCATCAACTAGGCGCGACGCATACTTACAATGCCGGTTGTGGCGGAGGGCGCGTAGGCGACACGGCGTTTGAACCTGGCGGCGGAGCGACGATTATGTCCAAAGGCAATGGGTGCGGCGCGGACAGTGTTATTAGTGCCATTACCCTGCGCAATAAAAACTTTCATTCCGGGAGTTTGGCGCAGATCATCGAGTTTCTGGATTCTTACGGCGGCACTTGCGGAACGGCAACTTCTACGGGAAATGCTGCGCCGACGGTCAATGCCGGCGCGGATTACATCATTCCGAAACAAACGCCGTTTATGCTGACCGGAATCGTGAAGGATCCGACGGGACAGACGCTGACTTACCACTGGGAACAGATTGATGCCGGAGGCGCGTTTGCCAATCCGCTTTACGGAGATCAGGCGGGCGATCCGGTGGAAACGACTCGACCGCTGTTTCACTCGGTGGCGGCAATGACTCCGACAGCGGAAGCAGCGGCACAGTCGTTTTTGAGCGGGACTCCGAGCGGGTTTTCGCTTCCGCAGCATTTGCCCGGAGTAAATCGGGCATTGAACTTTCGTTTGACGGCACGCGACAACCAGTCCGGCGGTGGAGGCGTTGCCAGCGACACGATCCGATTGGAAGTGACAGACAATGCCGGGCCGCTGGCCGTGACTTCTCCGAACACCAATGTGACCTGGGCGGCGAACTCAACTCAAACGGTGACCTGGAGTCGAGCCAATACGCATCTGCCTCCGATCAATTGCGCGACGGTGAACATTCTGTTTTCCGCCGACGGTGGCCAGACCTACGTCACGTTGGCGAGAAATACGGTGAACGACGAAAGCGAAACGATCACCGTCCCGAATGTGAATACTTCGCAGGCGCGAATCAAGGTGGAAGCCGCCGGGAATGTTTTCTTCGATGCTTCCGACACCAATTTCACCGTCAACAACGCCAGCGGTTGCGGCGGCGCGTTGATCGGGCCGAGCGACCAGAACTTTTCCAACAGCGCGGGAAAGGGAACCGTCAATGTGTTGACGGGAAGCGTTTGCGGATGGACGGCGACAAGCAATGCCACGTGGATCACGATTGACAGCGGGGCAAGTGGCACAGGGGCTGGCGCAGTGGTTTATTCCGTTACGGAGAATATGGGGACGACTCGGATCGGAACAATGACGATTGCCGGGAAGACTTTCACAGTGGTGCAGCTTGGGCCGTCGTCGGGCAATGGGTTGATGTTCTATCCGCTGGCGCGTCCGATTCGGTTGCTGGAAACACGCAACAACTCAAATTATCCCGGTTGTTTCAAACCAAATGACCCAATTTCGGCGAACACAACGCGGACTCAATCGGCGCGCGGAATCTGTGACTCGCTCGCCATTCCCGCCAATGCCGCAGCCATTACCGGCAACATTACAGTCATTCCGGCAGCAGCCGGCTCGCTGACACTTTTTGCCAGTGATATTCCGAAGCCGAACGTCGAGAACTCCAATTTCAATGCGGGCGAAGTTACCAATAATGTCTTTACCGTGGCATTGAGTGCATTTAGTGGAGAGTTCAATATCCATACCAGCGCGACGACAGAGGTCATTGTTGATGTGACAGGATATTACGCACCGCCGGGTCCGGGCGGGTTGTATTACCACCCGCTGCCGAGTCCCGTCCGATTGCTCCAGACCTACCCCGGACAAACCGGCTGCTTCCTCAATAACTCACAGCAACTGGCTGGCACGAATGATCCGAACGCCAATCCTGCGCTTGATCTGGTGCTGGATGGACGCGGCACAGGCCTGCCCTCGCCTTGCAACTCCATTCCCGGTGATGCGGTCATGTTGGTGGGCAACGCAACCACTGTACAGCCGCAAGCGCCTTTAGGATTTGGGTACCTGACAATTTATCCCAGCGATGCGGCTCGTCCAACGGTGGCCAGTTCCAATTACAATAACAATGACATCATCAATGGGCCATTTGCAGTGAAGCTGGGTGCGGACGGGAGATTCAAAGTTTATACCTTCTCGACGACGCACCTGGTGATAGACATTTCAGGGTATTACAGCACGAACCCAAGTGACGCGAATGGGGCGGGCATGTTTTTCACTCCGCTATCAAAGCCGGTGCGATTGTTAGAAACGCGGGACACTCCACCAAGTTTACCGGGTTGTTCCAAACTGAATGCGAAAATTCAACCTGGTTACACCAATCCTGCCAATCACTATACACAGCCCGTTTGGGGAACGTGTGAAGAGGTAATGATTTCGAATCAAGCAGTGGCGATTGTGGGGAATGCCACGGTAACGAATCAGACAGCAGTCGGCTTCCTGACCTTCTGGCCGGGAAACATCTCCACTGCGCCAGTCATTGCCACCTCAAATCATCCGGCGAGTTCTCCACAGGGATACAACCGGCACTTCTTTGTCGGACTTGGGCCAGACGGACAGGCCAATGCAGGCGCGTTCAAGCTTCTCTCATTCTCTACGACCGATTTGCGCGTGGATGTGTCGGGATACTTTGCGCCGTGATGTAAAACACAGAGATGGGTTTGGTGGCGAGTGAACGGTCTTTCCCACGGCTTTTTAGAGTCGTTGGTGGGCAAGTCACTTTTTCAGCCAGGCGTCCGAAATCACCGCTTCGACTTCGACGGGCACACGCGGCAGGAATTCCTTGGCTCCGGCGACCATTTCAAACCGGACGATTTCCCGGATCTCTTCGGCGATGGCGCTGTTGCATTCAACGACGAGTTCGTCGTGGATGGAGTTGACGATTTGTGCGTCCAGGCCGAGCAGGGTGTCATCCAGCAGCCGCATCGCGCGTTTGAAGATGTCCGAGGACGTGCCTTGAATCGGCGCGTTCTTGCCGACGCGGCGCAGCGCTGCCTGTTGCGTGCGGTCGCCGGGATCGAGCGAGAAGCGCCACAGCCTTCCGGAAGCCGTCCGTGCTTCGCGTTCGCGGACGGCGCTTTCGCCAGCTTCGCGCAGCCAGTGCGCCACGCCGGAGTACGCCTTGAAATATCGTTCAATCAACATCTCCGCTTCTTTCAGGCTGACGCCGATGCGGCCGGCCAGGCCTTCCGCGCCCATGCCGTAGACCAGTCCGTAGTTCAACCCCTTGGCGCTTTCGCGCTGGCTGGGCGAAATGTCAGCCAATGGAATACCCAGCATTTGCGAAGCCGTCGAACGGTGTAAATCGGCTCCCGAATGAAACGCGGTGAGCAAGGCTTCGTCCCTTGCCATATCGGCCAGAATGCGCATTTCGATCTGCGAGTAATCCGCGACAATCAGTTTGCGCCCCTGCGGCGCGCGGAAACAGGAACGGTATTCAGGCGTGTGCGGAATCTGTTGCAAACTGGGCGAGGAAGTCGTGATGCGCCCCGTTGGCGTTCCAATCTGCCGGAAGTCCGCGTGCAGGCGGCCTGTTGCCGGGTTGATGAATTCCAGAATGTTTTCGCCGAACGAAGACAGGTTCTTGCTCAGGCCGCGATGTTCGAGCAGTCTGGCAATCACCGGATGCCCGTCCACCAGTTTGCTCAGGGTCCATTCGCGCGTGTCTTCCACTTCAATGCCGATGCGGGCCAGCGCTTCTTTGACCTGTGCCGGACTGTCCAGATTGATCGGTTCCGGCGCGCCGAACAGATTCATTTGCGCGGCGCCCGCGCCCAGCACTTCCTGCAATTCATCGGCAACGGCGTCCCGCGCGACGGTCATTTGTCTGACCAGGTCGCGCCAGCGGGCAACATCCAGGTGGACGCCGGCCAGTTCCATTGCGGCGATTGCCGGCACGCACTCGAATTCCAGTCCGGCCGTGACAAGCAAATCCATTCCATCCAGTCTGGCCGCCATCTTGTCGCGCAGCGGCAGCAGAATGCCGGCGTCGCGCGCCGCGTAGTCAAGCTGATGCCGGCTCAGTTCGCCTGACCAGTTGCTGAGTTGCTGTTCCTTGTCCAGTTGCAGATCCAGATACCGGCTGGCGACGGGCGCGAGCCCGTGGCGATGATTTTCATTGCCCGCGCTGATCAGCAGACTGGCGAGGTAGGTGTCGAAAATTCCGTTCAGACGAATCCCCAGATGCTTCATCAAAAACTTCGCGTCGAACTTGGCGTTGTGCGCGACTTTGACGGGCTGAGCGGCGGTGATGATTTCCAGCAGGGGGGACAGTTGCTCCGGCGAGAAGCGAAAGCAATCAATGACGTAGGAGGTTTGCGGCGTCGCCAGTTGCAGCAATCGAAGCCGGGAAGTGTGCGGATCAAGGCCGGTGGTTTCCGTGTCCAAACCAATGACCGGCTGCGCGCGCAACTCCGCGGCAATTCGTGGAAACTTGTCGGCAGCCGTAATCAGTTCGTAGTTCGTGTCCATTCAATAGCAACCACCGGAATTGCCGGGTTCAATATCCTGGCGCGCGTCTTGAGTTACTTTCTCGAAACAGAAAAACCAGCACGATTCCGGCAATGAAGCCTCCGACGTGGGCCATGTAGGCGACGCCGCCGCGATCTCCCGCGCTCGACACTTGTCCGAAGCCGCCAATGAATTGCAGCAATCCCCACAGGCCGATGGCGATGAGCGCGGGCACTTCGACGATGGCTCTGCCAAACAAAACCTTCACGGATTGGCGCGGAAACAGAACCAGGTAGGCGCCCAGCACGCCGGCAATCGCGCCGGAGGCGCCAAGGTTCGGAATCATCGAATTGGGGCCGAAAAAGATTTGCGCCGCGCTGGCCAGCAGTCCCGTCAGCAGGTAGAAAATCAGGAAGCGCACATGTCCCATGCGGTCTTCCACGTTGTCGCCGAAAATCCACAGGTACAGCATGTTGCCGCCGATGTGCATGACGTCTCCGTGCATGAACATCGCAAACAGCAGCGTCAGGTAAATCGGCGTTGGGCCGGGGGCGAGCTGCACACGGCCGCCGGCGACCGGATACGAACCGGCGAAGTCGCGGCCCTGCGTGATTTCAGCGGGCACGTAGCTGTAGCCGTAAGTGAATTCCGGATGGTTCATCTGATAAATGAACACCAGCACATTGATGGCAATCAGCGTCCAGGTTACGACGGGCGTGATGCGGCGGGCGGAGTTGTCGTCACCGATCGGAAAGAGCATTTACCTTGTCCCCCATTTCAGTTTGGTTCTCAGGACTTCAAAGTAATTTCGATTGGTCGGGCGAATCAGATCAAAGGTCGTCTGGCTGCGCTGCACGGTGACCTGATCGCCATACATCAGATGAATAGACACTTGTCCGTCAATCGTCAGCATCAGTTCTTCCTTGGGGCGTCGGAAGTACAAATCCACCACGCTGTCGCCCGGAACCACTACCGGACGGTTTGAAAGCAGGTGCGGACAGATCGGCGTCAGCAAAATCGCTGACATGCTGGGATGAACAATCGGGCCGCCGGCGGAAAGCGAATACGCTGTCGAGCCGGTCGGCGTGGCGACAATCATGCCATCAGCCCGGAAGCTGTTGACGAACATGCCGTTGATCAGGGATTCGACCTCGATCATTCGCACAGGCGCGCCGCTGCTGATGACGGCGTCATTCAGCGCGCGGTGCGATTCGATTTCCCTGCCGCCCCGGGTCAGTTTCACATCCAGCAGCATGCGCTGGTCAAGATGGAAATTCCCCTCCGGCAACCCTTCCAGCGCCGTGAATAATTCATTCAAGGTGAATTCAGTCAGATAGCCCAGGAAGCCGAAGTTGATGCCGAGCACGGGAATCTGCCGGTCGCCGACAAAGCGGGCTGCGCCGATCATGGTGCCGTCGCCGCCGAGCGTGACCAGCAAATCCAGGTCTTCGGCCAGCTTGCCATTCGCTTCGGCCAGCAGCGCACATTGCACCAGCCGCGCGGTTTCCTTGATCACGCGAGCCTTCAGTTCAATGCCGCGGCTTTCACACCAAATCCCCAAATCGCGCACGACATCCCAGGCTTCGGGTTTTTGCGGCCCGATAATGACACCGATTTTCTTCGGTTCCAGCGACGACATAATCTTCACCAACCTCTTAGCCGGAAAGTTTTTTTGAAGGCGTCACACTACCAGACTTCGCCGCGCGCGCGAAAGCGACTTTACGATTGTGCCGGCGGATGAATAAGTTGACCGCTCTACGGAAAAATAGTTCACTGCGGTTATGGAGGATCGTTTCTTGAAAAAACTGAAAACGCAGGCACAGACGGATGTTTTGATTGTGGGCGGCGGCGTTGGCGGATGTGCGGCGGCGCTGGCTGTGGCTCGCGCCGGGTATCGAGCCATTTTGACCGAAGAGTGCGACTGGATCGGCGGTCAACTGACTTCGCAGGCGGTGCCGCCGGATGAACACGGCTGGATTGAAAAGTTTGGCTGCACGGCTTCCTACCGCAGCTTTCGCGATGGCGTGCGGATGTATTACCGGCGGAATTACCCGCTGACGGAGGCCGCGCGCGCCAACCCGCTGCTCAATCCCGGCAATGGCTGGGTTTCTCCGCTTTGTCATGAACCGCGCGTGGCGCTGGCGATTTTGAACGCGATGCTCGCGCCTTACGTGAGCAACGGGCAGGTCGGTTTGCTGCTTGAGCACCGCGCTGTCAAAGCGGAGACAAGCGGCGACCGCGTGCAGGCCGTCACTTTGCAAGATTTGCGCAGCGGCGAAGAGCGCACCATCACCGCGAGCTATTTTCTCGACGCGACCGAGCTTGGCGATTTGCTGCCGCTGACCGGAACTGAATATGTCACGGGCGCGGAAGCGCAATCAGAAACAGGAGAACCCAGTGCTCCCGCTGATGCTCAGCCTGGCAATGTGCAGGCGTTTTCAATGTGTTTTGCAATGGAGCATCGCGATGGCGAAGACCACACCATTGAACGGCCTGCCAGTTACGGTTTCTGGCGCGATTACGCGCCGCAGCTTGAACCCGCCTGGCCCGGACGATTGCTCAGTTGGGCGATCACGCATCCGCGATTGATGACGCCGCACACCTATCACTTCCACCCGCACGGCGAACCGGGAAAGGCGTTTTCCGGCTTGTGGAGCTATCGCCGGATTCTGGATCGCGCAAACTTCACTCCAGGGTTTTATGCCAGCGACATCAGCCTGATGAATGTGCCGATGCTGGATTACCTGCTCGGCGATCTTTGCAACGCGAGCGAAGAAGAGCGAGCAAAACACATTCGGCAGGCCAGGGAACTGAGCTTGGCGTTTTTTTACTGGATGCAAACCGAAGCGCCGCGTCCGGATGGCGGCCAGGGTTGGAAAGGATTGCGCTTGCGAGGCGATGTGACCGGAACCATCAATGGATTGGCAAAAATGCCGTACATCCGCGAATCGCGCCGCATCCAGGCCGAATTCACCATCCTGGAACAGCACGTTGCCGAAGCTTCGCGACCGGGCCAGGTGTACGCCGAAAACTTTCCGGATTCGGTCGGCGTGGGCTATTACCGAATTGACCTCCATCCGTCTACTGGGCAAGAGGGTGTCGGCGACAATTACATTGATGTCGGCTCGCTGCCATTTCAGATTCCGCTGGGCGCGCTGATTCCGCGGCGCATGGAAAATCTGCTGCCCGCGGGCAAAAACATCGGTACGACCCACATCACGAACGGCTGTTACAGGCTGCACCCAGTGGAATGGAATATCGGTGAAGCGGCGGGGTCGCTGGCGGCGCATTGCCTGCAAACGGGTTCTGTTCCGCGTGCGGTTCGCTCCCATGCACAGCGGTTGGCGGAGTTTCAGCGGTTACTGGAAAAACAGGGTGTCGAATTGCGCTGGCCGGACGGACTTTCACTGGCGGAAGGTGATCCGCATTCGCACGCAATGTAGTCGTGGAGGTTTTTCAATATTCCAGTTGTCATTTGAGAGTTGTCATTTGTCATTGGCTGGCGGCTACTTCCGGCCAATGACAAATAAAAAATGGGAAATGGAAAATTCCGGCAACTACTCCGAACCATATCCATCAGGATGTTTCTGCCGCCACTCCCAATCCGTCCGAAGAATCTCCGCCAAATCAGGATAGGCAGGTTGCCAGCCCAGCACCTTGCGCGCTTTTGCGGCATCTGCAACCAGATGAGAGGGATCGCCGGGACGGCGTGGTTCCAGGTTGACGGTGATTGGCTGGCCAGTAACTTGCCGGGCGGCCTCAATGACTTCCAGCACGGAATAACCCTGACCGTTGCCCAGGTTGATTCGCTCGGACGCGCCGCCGTTGCGCAGATGATTCAGGGCCAGAATGTGCGCGGTTCCCAAATCTGCCACATGAATGTAATCCCGAACCGCCGTGCCGTCCGGCGTTGGGTAATCGTGGCCAAACACGGAAACCGCCGGAAGCTGGCCTTGCGCGGCAAGCAGAACGTTCGGAACCAGATGCGTTTCCGGCGCGTGCGCTTCGCCCAGCCGTTCAATTGCGCCGCAGGCGTTGAAGTACCGCAGCGCGACGAACTTCAACCCGTACGCCCGGTCGTAACTTTCCAGAATGCGTTCCATGAAAAGCTTCGACCAGCCGTAAGGATTCGTTGGTTGCTGCGGATGGGTTTCGTCAATCGGAATGCGCTGCGGTTCGCCGTAGGTGGCGCAGGTCGAGGAAAAAACCAGTCGCTGGACGCCCGCTTTATGCAGGGCATCCAGCAGGGCAATTCCCTGTGAGACGTTGTTTTCGAAATACCACGCCGGTTCGGCGACCGATTCGCCGACGTAAGCGAAGGCGGCGAAGTGAATGCAGGCTTCGATTTCGTGTTCGCGCGTAATGCGGGCGATCAATTCGCGGTCGCCGATGTCGCCATGATAAAACGGGACCTCCGGCGCGACCACCGCCCGATGCCCGCGAGATAAGTTATCAATTACAGCCACTTGCTCGCCGCGTGCGAGCAAAAGATCAGTTGTCACGCTGCCGATGTAGCCAGCGCCGCCAGTTACTAAAATCATTTCAACTTAGAACGCGGATCTTGCTGATACCGCTGACCAATTCATAAGACAACGTTCCTGATCTCTGATGCCTGAAACCTGACCTCTGATGTTCCAAAAACAATCGCTTTCATCACGTATGTTTTGGTTTGTCAGGAGCCAGATATCAGAGATCAGGTTTCAGCGGAATTCATCAGCGGTTCATCGCTGTCCGCGCGGTTTCAGGGTTAAAGGGTAATGCCTTCTTCGCTGCGGCCCAGCACGCGGGCCACAACTTTGGCCAGTTCGACAGGCTCGACAGGTTTCGACAGATGCCGTTGGAATCCGGCGGCCAATGCCTTTTCCCTGTCCACTGGACTGGCGAAGGCTGTCAATGCGATGGCCGGAATTTCGCCGCCTTGATCGGACGGCAGGGCGCGCAATTTTTCGATCATCACGTAGCCGTCTTCGACGGGCATGCCGATGTCGGAAACCAGCAAGTCAGGCTGCCAGGTCGAAAGGAGTTCCATTGCTTCAGCGACCGAACCGGCCGTGCGAATTTCGGTGCCGTAGCGCACCAGCATGACGCTCAGGATTTCGCGCGTGTCGTGTTCGTCATCCACGACCAGCACTTTCACGCCGCGCAGACTGCCGTTGCGGGATTGGAGCGCGCTTTCGGGCAGCGTTTCCGGCCACAGTTCGTTGTTGCTTGATTCCGCCTTCTGCACGGCCAGCGGCAGGGTAATCATAAAGTCGGAACCCTGTCCCTGGCCCCGGCTGTAAGCGTAAATCGCGCCGCCGTGCAGTTCGACGATGTGTTTGACGATGGACAGACCCAGTCCCAAACCGCCCTGCTGGCGGCGGGATGAACTGTCTGCCTGGCGGAAGCGGTCGAAAATGTGCGGCAGGAATTCGGGATCAATGCCCTGGCCGGTGTCGCTGACGATCAGCAGCGCCTTGTTTTCCAGGCGTTCCAGACGGACTTCGATCAACCCGCCCGCCGGCGTGAACTTGATGGCATTCGAAAGCAGGTTCCAGACCACCTGCTTCAGCCGTTCGGGATCGCCATTGAAGGGGCCAACCCAGGGTTCCAGCACGATTTGCATTCGCAGGTTTTTGGCTTCGACCGAGGGGCGAACTGCGTCAACGGCTGCGTCAACGACGCTCATCAGTTCGACCGGCTTGGTTTCCAGACTGAGTTTGCCCGTGGCGATGCGCGAAGCGTCGAGCAGGTCGCCGACCAGATGCGCCTGGGATTTGGCGTTGCGTTCGATGGTGGTCAGCGCGCGTTCGGCGCTGGCGCGGTCCAGCGTGCCGGAGCGCAGCATCTGCGCCCAGCCCAGAATTGCGGTCAGCGGCGCGCGCAGTTCATGCGAGATCATTGCCAGGAAATCGTCTTTCAGATGGTTCGCCGTTTCGGCCAGCATACGGGCTTCGTGCTCGCGTTCGAGCAGCATCTCGCGCTCGTCTTCAACCCGTTTGCGTTCGACGCCGTGAACGATGGTGTCGGCGACGGAAGCCAGAGAGTTCAGCGTATCGGCTTCCAGTCTTTGCTGGGCGAACAGTGCGATCACGCCGACCAGGCGTTCACCGACCATCAGCGGATACCCGGCGAAGGCAAGCAGCCCTTCGATTTGCGCCCAGTCTTCTTCGGCAACGCCGGGATCGGTCGCCAGATCGTTGGTCAGATGCGGGGCCTTCTCCAGCGCCACCAGACCGGCTTTGAATTTGCCGATTGGCACGCGCGCCTGCGCGGTGTTGAGGTTCGTCAGGATTCCCGCGCTGGCTTTCAGTTCAAGCAGGTCAGCGGTTTCATTCAGAAGCCAGATGCGGGCGAACGCAGCATCCAGGTGTTCCACCAAGGCTTCGGCGCATTTCTGCAAAATCTGCGGCAGGGTGTCATTTTCGTCGGTCAGCGCGACGCTGACATCCGCGCGCAACGCGGCCAGGCGATTCAACCGAGCCTGCATCAATTCGGTTTGTTTACGTTCCGTGATGTCACGGGCGATGCCCTGCATGCCGACGGGCATTCCGTTTTCGACCAGCACGCGGGTGTTGATTTCCAGCGCCATCCGGCTGCCGTCCTTGCAGACGATTTCCAGTTCGAGCGGGGTTTTGAACTCTTCGCCATACACCTGTCTTTTGACACGGTCGAGCACCATCGGCAGGTACTCCGGCGCGACGATCTGCCCGATGTTCATTTGCATCGCTTCTTCGTGGCCGTAGCCGGTGATGCGTTCGGACATCTGGTTGACGGTCAGGAAATTGCCTTGCAGGTCGTGGGTGTAAATCAGGTCGTTGGCGTTGTCGAAAAGCGTGTGATAGCGCGCTTCGGCGGAAAGGTGCAGGGCCTCGGCGCGTTTCCGCTCGGTCACGTCGCGGGCGATGCCCTGGACGCCAATGGGCTGACCCGCTTCCATCATCAGCCGGGTGCTGACTTCAACGGGAATGATGCTGCCGTCCTTGCAGATGATTTGCAGTTCAAATGGCGGCGCGTCGGTGCGCCCGGCCAGGTGATCGAAGATTCGCTGCTGCGCGTTCGGCAGGAATTCGGGAACGACGGCCTGCGCGATGTTCATCTTCAGCGCTTCTTCCAGCGAATAGCCGGTCAGCTTTTCCGCCGTCCGGTTCAGGCCTTTGAAATTGCCTTCCAGGTCGTGGATGTAAACGATGTCGTTGGCGTTGTCGAACAGTTCCTGGTAGCGCGATTCGGCGGTGCGGCGGGCGACTTCGGCGCGTTTGCGCTCGGTGATGTCCCGGATCAGGCTCATGACCATCACGCCGTCTTCGGTTTCAATCTGGCGGCGGGTGATTTCAGCCGGGAACTCGCGTCCGTCGCGGTCGAGCAGATAAAACTCCACCTGTTCGCTGGTGCCGGAAAGATTGGCGGTCAGCAGCGCTTCGTCGAGGTCGAGCAGCGCATCGTCCTTGTCCTCGCCGAGACTGGACGGCTCCGGCGCCTGACCGCGCAGCCGTTCAGGCACCAGGACCTCGACGCTTTTGCCCAGCAGTTCATCGCGTTTGTAACCGAACAGCTTCTCGGTCTGCGTGTTGACCAGCACGATCTCGCCATCCTGATTGGCCAGGACAACGGCGTCGGGCGCGAATTCCAGCAGTTCCTGGAAGCGCATGCGGGCGCCGACCAGACTGTTGATCAGGCTGCGCTGTTCGCGCATGTCGCGCGCAACCGCCAGCACGCCGGTGATCTTGTTCTGTTTGTCGTGCATCAGGCCCAGTGAGAAGCTGACCGGAATGACCATGCCGCCCAGCGTGCGGATGTCCGCGTCCAGGTTGGTGATGCGGCCCGTCGGCGCAATCTCCATCAGCTTCCAGGGCGTGGCGGGAATGTCATCGGAGCCGCAGACGGCTGTCAGCGGGCGTCCGAGGATCGAAGTCTCCTGGCATTCCAGCAGCGCCGCCGCCGCCGGATTCGCGCGGATGACACGCCCGGAACGGTCGGTCAGAAAGAGCGCTTCCGACATCGAAGAAATGACCTGCTGAAACAGATCGCGCGTTTCGGAAATTTCCGCCGTGCGCCGCTCCAACTCGAACTGCGCATTGGTCAATTCCGCATACGCGCTTTGCAGATTGGCGAACATGTCCGGCCAGGCGGCTTCGTGCAAGCGGCGGGCGTTTTCTTCACGGTCCTCTTCAACGTTTCTGAATTTCCAAGTTGGCAGTCGCATTCAAACCTCCTACGGGGACTTTGGATTGCGGATTGTGGATTGCGGATTGTGGATTCTCGCCTCGCACAATTCGTTGCCAGGCAAATCCGCCATCCGCAGTCCGCAATCCGCGATCCTTCAAGGGTCGAAACTTCGTACAGCTCTTAATAAATCAATTCCGGTGTAATCATCCGGCCTGCTGAATTCTTCGATCAAGGGCGTCGTCAGCATTGCCTGCTCGTATGGGCCGGGAACGCCGAACGCATCCTGCGGAGAGCTCATCCAGCCCGAAGCGGTGATGATCTGGTAGTTGGCGATGTGGCCGCCCGCAATCATCACGTAATGCATCAAACAGCCCTGGGCGTCTTCCCAGAAGCCTGCGCCGATGGCTTCCTGCGGCACGCGGAAGCGTGTGGACATCGCTTTGTCACCGCGCTGCAGGCAATCGAACGCCTTCAGCAGATAAGTCAGCGCCACCACGCCGCAGTAACCAATGTGATAGGCGCGCGCGCGATTGCGTTCAAAGGCGTTGGCGCGTTCGGGAATCTGCCAGGTCATTTTCACCGCCGGAAGCTGAAACTTGGGCAAGCTGATATCCAGAGCATTTCCGGTTGAATGAATAAACTCGTTCTTTAACTTTCCGGCGGCGGCAGTAATCCAGTGGCGAGCCATCGGGCCGGTTTCCATCGGTTCGCGATCCCAGCGCGGCGCGGTGTTCCAACTGTAATTTCCCTGCCAGTCGGTCGCCGCGGGAACCGGAATCGTCAGTTTGTTCCATGGGTGCAGGGGCGAAAGCGGCACGCCGCGCGGATCGGTCTTCAGCGGATGGCCATTCCAGGCCGAAAAGAACGAGCGGTCGGCAAACTCTTCGATCCCGGCGCTAACTTCGGTCAATCGAGTCGTGCGCAGCCTGCCTTTGACAACGACGCCTGGAGTTGACAGGCGGCGCTCGCCCCACTCATCGCATTTTTCAAACGTCGCATCGTAGCAGGCGGGATCATCCCACAAACCGCTGCTGATCAAATTCGCCTGGGTTTCCCCGACCTGCCGGTAACGAGCATCGGCGGCGTAGAAGAATTCGACCAGATCGTCCCAGACGGCGACGGCTTTTTTGGAATAATCAATCAAACGATTGATTCGCCCCAGCACCTGATGAAAAGCGTCTTTGTTCGCCTCGATTCCGACGCCACCCGGAAAGATGGACGACGGATGCGGATATTTTCCAAAGATCAGCGTGGCGACTTCCGCGGCGGCCCGCGTCAGATGCAGGCCCTCGCGATACAAACGGCCACTCGGAGAATTCATCCCCTCCATGACCTCGCCGATGGTACGGAAGCCGTGAAATGGCGCGCCCGCGGCCAGGGTTTGCGAAGCTTTGGCCCACAGTGCCGGGTTTGTCTGCTTGACGACAACCTGCGAATAGTCCGGCCCGGCGGTCAGGGACAGATGCCGCGTGTGCGAAGCCATCAATTCCGCCGCCGCACCCAGGCTGCGGACAATCGTCGCCAGTGGCGGCGGCGCGATTCCGTAGGCCATTTCCAGCGCTTGCGCGGCGGCAATGGTGTTGGCGCCGCTGCCTTGTCCGCTGACACGGCCGGCGATGGCCACGGCATCGCTCGGCGCGCGATTTTTCAGCACCAGTTCGTAACCGCGATAGCCCGTGTTTTCCACTCTCACGTCCAGCACGCGGCGTTCGGCAAAATCAATCAGCGCACGCAGCACTAACCGGTCCGAAGCGCGCGTCAGCGGGTCCACCTCAAAGAAATGCACGTCCGGGTTGCGCGCGGCTTCCTGCAGCAGGCGTTCGTGAAAGTCTGTCAGCTTGACGCTGGCGGCTGTCTCCAGTCCGAACGGATCGGCGACGCCGACCGCCCGCATCCTTGCCTGTCCGCCCTTGTCAAATTCAATCGGTAAATTCTTGAAAACCATTAAAAGTAATGAGTGCTGAGGGCTGAGTGCTGAGTTCGACCACAACGTCCCTCAGTCCGCAGCACTCAGGCCTCAGTCCTATCCTCAGGGATCAAAGCTCCGCAGCGTTCGTAAAATATCAATTCCGGTCAAGTCTGCCGGATGCGCGCATTCTTCCAGCAGTGGCGTGTTCATCAACGCCGCTTCGTAAATTCCGGGCAAGCCGATCGCATCATGCGGCGATCCCATCCATTCAGCCGGAGTGATGATCTGGTAATTCAGTATGCGTTGCTGCTGAATTGCCAGGTGATGCGTTACCGCACCGCTCGCCGATTCCCAGAATCCTGCGCCGATGGTTGTTTTCTCCGGCACGCGGAAGCGGCGGGACATGCTGGTTTCCCCACGCCGAATGTAATCGAATGCCTGCAGCAGGCCGGCGTAGGCGACGATGCCGGCATAGGCCAGTTGATATGCCCGCGCCCGGTTGCGTTCGAGCGTGTTCGGGCGTTCCGGGATCAGCCAGCGAACATTCATCGCCGGCTGCTGCCCCTTGGGCAGGGAAATTTCAAGCTGGCGGCGGCTGGTCGTAATAAATTCGCAATTCCGGTTCGCGCTGACCGTGTTGATCCACAATCGAGCCAGCGCGCCAGTTTCCATTGGCTCGCGATCCCAGCGCGGCGCGGCCGACCAAGAATACCGCCCGTGCCATTCGCGCTGCGCCGGAGCCGGAATGGTTTGTTTGTTCCACGGGTGCCAGGGCGACAACGGCGCGCTCAGGGGGTCGGATTGAAAAAGCTGTTCCGGCCAGGCTTCGTAATAGGAATGATCCACGAACTCTTCGATGCCGATGTTAATGTCGCTCAGCCGTGAAGTCCGCAATTCGCCGTTGATCAGCACTCCCGGCAATGCCAGCCGGTGTTTTCCCCAGCCATTACAGTTGGTGTAGCTGGCATCATAGCCTTCGGGGTCGTCCCACAAACCAACCGAGATCAGGTTGCCAGGCAACTCACCGACGCGCCGGTAGCGAGGTTCGGCGTCGTAAAAGAAATCCACCAGATCGTCCCACAGCGTCGCCACTTTTTTCGCATAATCGAGCAGGGTGTTGACGCGGCCCAGCACGTGGTTGAACGTCTCCTTATTCGCTTCGATCCCCAGCCCGCCGGGAACCAGCGCCGACGGATGCGGATATTTGCCGAGCATCAGGGTGGAGATTTCGCGCGCCAGCCGCGACATCTGCAACGATTCCAGGTACAGATGCCCGCTCAGCGGATTCAACCCGCGCATGATTTCGGCGATGGTCTCCATCCCGTGGATGTCAACGCCGGGCGAGGCGGTCTTTTGTGCCTTGTTCCAGAGCGAAAGGCTGGTCCGGCTGACCGCCGCTTCGGAATAGTCCGGCCCGGCCAGCGTAAACAGATGGTGCCCGCTTTCACTGATGATTTCGCCGCAGGAACCCAGGTTGCGCGTCAAAATCGCCAACGGCGGCGGCGTTACGCCGCACGACATTTCCAGAGCCATCGCGGCGGCGATGGTATGGGCGGCGCTCGAAGAGCCGCGCGCCCGGCTGGCAATCGGAACCGCATCCGAAGGCTCGCGGCCAGTGGCCAGCAGCTCGTGCCCGCAAAACTGCCCGTTTTCGATTCGCGCATCCAGCACCCGGCGCTGCTCGAAATCAATCACTGTATGCAGCGCCAGATTGCCCGCCATCCGCGTCATCGGCGAAACATCGAAATCCCAGACGTACTGATTGTCCGCCAATTTCTCCAACGCGCGCTCGCGGTTGAGCGCCCGCTGAATGCGCGGATCGTTTTCGATGCTGAAGGGCGCAACGGCGTCTTCGTCGCGCAGACGCGCCCGGCCATAAGCATCGAATTCGATTGGTAGTGTTTTGAATATCACGGAATAAAGAAGTCCGTAGCGCTAACGGTAACGAGAGAGCAACCAAATGAACGAACACCGAAGGTCATCGCTCGCCATTGCTTGCGATACTGATCCGTACTCGTCATTGGTCCGAAGCGCGTGAGGCCTGTGTGAGGTAGGCTACGCTCAAAAAAAAGTGCCGCAGAACGCCGGGGCAATACAACGCTGGGAGCGTGAAACGCCTTCGGCCCTAAAATGCAGGGTCGGGCCGGGCGAGCGACATATATTGATCCACGAAATCACGTTCGGTACAGCCGATACAGCTACCGCCGACTCGCGCACATCCGCCAAACCCACGCAGCCAGCCTGTGACAGGGACAGGACAGTTGACGACGGGACGGTTTGACAGATCGAACCCGACAGCCGGGGGATATTCGACTCTTGGTGGCAACGGATAAGTTTCGTGATGATACAGCCAGCGTGGACGGCGTTCTTCATCCAGATCCAGGGGCACTAATTGAGCCAGATGAAGAAAGACGTACGTTAAAGTTTCAATAAACCCTTCGCCAGTCGGAGCGCATCCAGGGACATTGATAATCGGCAGTCCACCCCGACTTTTGAAATCACGGCCCAGATAATCTTCCAAACCACGCGCGCCAATGGCATTCCCGTCCGCCGCCATCAGACCGCCCCAGGCCGCGCAACTTCCAATCGCCATGACAGCTTCGGCTTGCGGCGCCAGACGATCCACCCACTCGGCGACTGTGACCGGACGACCGTCCGGCGTGGTTCCCAATCGCGAAAAACTGCCTTCGCCCGCCAGCCGTTCGTTGGCAATCGCGCCTTCCAGCACCAGTACGAATGGAGAAAGCTCGCCTAACGCGGCCCGGTCCAGGATCGTCCGGAAAGCGTCGCCGTTTTCCATCGCAAATTCAGGATGCACCAACACCACGCGCGGAGCATCCGGCACATTGCCGAGAATTAAATCCTCAATGCCGGGTTCGGACGCGCCAAGCATGGCCATCGTGCAGCCGCCATTGCAGCCTGCTCCCGAAAGCCAGATTAGATGCACTGCTTCGAGCGAGGACACTTCGCTCTGCATTGGGCAGCTCCTCTATGCGAAAAACCTTCGAACTAACTCGAAAAGATCCGCTCAAAATCTATTTTTGAGCCCGCTTCTTATATTTTCATTGCTCGGTCTTGGAATCGAAAAGTGACCAAGTGATTTTTCCCGCTACAAGTTGGCGCGGATTATAGACGGGCGACTTCGGAGACGCAACTGAATATCCCGGAAAGCGCGCTTGCGCGAGGAAAACAAATGCCGCGGCAAACACGGTTGCGGCGGCATTGGCGATTGGCTGTCCAATCCAGGATTCTGTTTTCCTGATCATCTCATTGCTTCGACGCCACGGTGAACGTCGCGCTTTGGACGGTCAACGGATTTCCCATTGGCAGGCCGGCGCCATCCGCCGCTGAGTAGGTCAGCTCCAGACGATACGTGCCGGGCAACAGCCTGGAAGATGCATCTTCATTCGCAATTTTCATGAAGATTTCTTCGCCAGGGTTGATCTTGACCAGGCGGGTCTGCGTCAGGAGCAGACAAGGCGCAACATTAACCCAACTGGCCCCGTCCTGCTTCTGCACGTAAAGAATGGAGCAGTATGACTTATGATCCGCAGCCACAATCGTCTGGTTCATTTCGTTGGCGACTTTGATGACGACCGGCTCGCGGTCTTGATAGGCTTCCCGCTCGGCTTTGACGATGACGGTGTTTGATGGCGGCTGCGTGGTAATGGGAAAGGATGGTGAAAAAATAACCAGCGGTTCGCTGATGGGCGTGTTGTTTTCCAGGAACCGGAACGTCAGCGCCAGCCGGTAAGTACCCGGAGTCATTTGAGACGTCGCCAAGGGAACATCCATCCGCTGGCCGGAAGAGATATTAATCGGAAATGACAGGCGTTTCAGAGTGCAACTTCCAACCTCATCCCACTGATTGCCATTCTGAATCTGCAACTGAACGATGGAACAGAAGGATTTCAGATCGAAGGCCTGAATCGCCATCTCCGAACTGTTGTTGATCACGGCCGTGATCGCCTCGTTGGCGGTGTAGCTGGGTTTGCCAGCAGCAAGGCTGATTTTGGCGACCGAGGCAGGCAGCGTCGGGATCAAACCATCCAGCCTGCCCTGAAAAATCGGCACGGCAGCGGTGGATAGCTGATTCAGATCAGCGGAAAAGTTCAGCATCATCAGCGGCACGGTGACATTGGTGGTCGAACGCGAAATGGAACGACCGAATGAACTGCTCGATGTTTCAAACAGACCTTCCAGATGCCAGGGCAGCCGGCAGCTTTGACTGGCTCCGCAGCGTGTGTTGACACCGACCGTGCCGCGCAATGAACCCTGCAAAATGATGCGTCCGTCCGGAATGATCACGGACGCCGTCCCCTGAAACGTCCCGAGGCCACCGTTGTCCGTGTTTATGCTGAACGTCTGGGAAACCAGCGTGCTGCCATCCGGAATCAGCCCCTGAGACTGATCGCACAAGTCATTGGCGCTGAGCTTCAGTTCCACCGAAGTGCGGGTAATGCTTCCGGTGAAATTTTTCGACAACATCATCAAATTGGAATTTTGCGCATTGCCACAGATGACAAGCGAACAATTCAACAGCGCAAACCACCCAATTGCTGAAAATAAACGTTTCATCGCAACCTCCATATGGCATATGGACCACACCACTGCGCCGGACAGGCAAGGTAAAACTTGCAGAGGGTCAGTCAATTGCTCCGCGGGATTTTCAATTTTCGGATTTTAGGAATGTGAAAGCCAGCCCTCAGACGCGATTTGGCGGGCGGGAGTTGGCTCGTTTGGCGGAAGGCGATAAAAGAGCCGCCGGATTTGAACTTATCGAGTGTTGTATTTGGCCATCAGCTTTTTCAGCGCGGCGGCCAAAGCCTGATTCTTCTGTTTCAATTCTTCATATTTTTGGTTGGCTTCTTCCGTTCTGCCGGCTCGAAGGTAGAGATTGCCAAGCTCAAATTGCTGGTGATCTCCACCAGCGCCAGTTCGTAAAACATTTTCCAGCGAGATAATCGCCGCCTGAATCTCATCACCCTGAAGTATGGTTGCCAATTGGTAGTAGGCGTCAATGTGTTTTTCTTCCCATTTAGATTCCTCAGGAAGGTGAGCGATACTGGTCAGAAAAGTGTGTTTGGCATTAATCGAATCGTTCAGCGCACTGTGCGCAAGTCCCAAATAGTAAAAAGGTTCGAAAGTGGAGCCATCGGTTTTGATTATGATGGCTTTCTCGGAAGATGCGATTGAATCCGCATAGCGTCCTAACCGATACAACGCATAGCCACGTTCCTGATGTGCGTCTCCGAGTTTCGGGTCAACCGCAGCGGCGCGTAGAAACAGATCCTCAGCATCCGCAAAATTGCCTTGTTCCGAATCCTTTTGAACTTGCGCCAGCGACTTTTGCGCCGCTGCCATCAGCGGTTGCAGTTTTCTTTGACCCTCTTCGATGTCCAGCTTGATGCGGCGAAGGTAATAGGCCCCGCTGCTCATTTCGTGTTCCAGCTTCAGCCGGAGCTCGTCCATTTCCCGCTCAACTGCGAGCCGGGCTTGTGGGGCGACGCCGTTGGCCGGATCGAAGACGAATTTCCGCGCCAATTCCCAGCGGCATCCGCGCAAGTTGGCGGCGCGCTGCTCGTCAAGCGTCTGAATTTGTTCCAGCCTGGGTTGGCTCAGGTCGGCGGCGGTTTCGATCCCGTAGGAGCGCAGCAGGATTTTCGTCGCCAGATTGACCTCTTCAATGTCGGCGTCGGCAATCTGAAACTGCTTGAGAAACTCATCGAACTGAGCGGCTTTCGCATCGTTCTCAAGCTGTTCGAGCCGGTGTTGTCTGATCCTGGCCAGGTTTTGATAAGTTTCTTTCTGTGAGTGCAGATTTCTCAGGCCCGCCAGAAATCGTTGGCTGCCGGCTTCTTGTTGCCATCGCACTTTGAGTTGGGCCAGGCTTTCTTCGGCGTTCTGTCTGGCAGCTTCAATTTGACGGATGAAAGGGTCGTTAGAGATTGGCGGCGGATGCATAAGCGAAGGGATTTTGGTAGGCAGGTTTGCTGTCTCCCCATTGATGATTCGGATAATCGCGATCGCCGCAATCAACAAAATTAATCCGAAGCAGAAGCCGCCGAAAAAGCTGCACAGAAAACCGGCAAAGCCCGCAAAGCAAAGCGCAAAAGATACTCTCCTGCGCTTTGCCGTCGCAATTTCCCTGGCCGTTTCGGATGTTGTAACCAAAGGCAGGAACGGATTTCCTGCTGCTGGTTCCAATATCTGGGAAATATTTGCCGTGGCGACGTTTTCAATCTCCTGCCAGACTTCATCCAGCCGGAAATGGCCGCGATTTTGATTTGTCGCCGCGCCGAAATTGAACAGCCGAATTCGCGCGCGCATTTCAAGCTCACACCACGGACAATCGGCCAATCCCTGATAGAAATGGTGACCGGTGTGCAAATGGCATTTTTTGAGAGATTTGGCGAGCGATTCCAACGGCTCGATCCAATCGCGCGCAGGCGGGCGATGAGGCGAAAGAAACGCGCGTCGAAACAACTCATTCACTGAAGCCGGAATTGCACCGAGCGCCAGCGTTCCTGGCGGCGGCTGCATTTGCCGGGAAACGGCGTCCTGGCCAAATGCAAAGCGGTGTTCGCGGATGGCACGCTCAAGCGGCATTTCGCCTACGCCCAAAAACCTGCCCGAAAACGGATGCCGCCCCAGAAACAGAAGCTGGAAAATGACTACCGCCAGCCCAAAACAGTCGTGAGTCTGATTGCGCTCCACGTCCTTGAAGGTAACTCCGTGTAATTCGGGCGGCGTGTATTCGGGAAATCCGCCTTCGCAGCGGTAGGTTTTGCCATCCACCGAAATCTGAAAGCTATCGCAATCGAGCAGGAAGACCGTCGCCTTCCGCGTGACCAGAATGTTCTTCGGATTTACGTCGCCGACCACATAACCGTGTTCGTGGATGACGGAAACCGCGCGCGCGATATTGGCGGCAACGTAGATCAAAAACGCCCACGAAGCATCAGGGAATTTTTGCAAACGGCTTTTCGGGCTGTGCAGGGCATGAACTTCTTCGGCTTCTCCGATCTTCTTCATCACGAAGCCGATGATATTGTCATTTGCGCCGCCGTCTGACACTCCGCCATCCGCCGGCAATGCCTGATCGCGCAGCACATCCACAGGCCAGGCGGATAATTTGAATAACCTGTCCGCTCCAAGGCGAGACAGTGCAATCAGTTTTTCCGCTTTTTCCGGCGGCGGCGCTTTGTGATAAATCTTGGCGACAAGGTCGCTATGGCCGAGGATTTCGTAAACCGTTCCTTCGCCGCCGATGCCGACGCGTCGGCCAAGTTGAATGGCTTCCGACTGAGAGTTGTAGAAAATTCTGGAAGACATGGCTTACTGCTTTCTTCGCGTTGCCAGAATCAAGGTTTTGTCATCGTCCGTCCGGGTATTGATCTTTTCCGAATTCAAATAGAGGAAAAGCGAATCGGAAAGTTCCTGCGAAAAGCCATCATCGCGCGGCCTGAGCCAGGTAAACAACGGCTTGAAAAAGGGGGAATGCGCCGACCGCGTTCGATAATCCAGCACCAGGCTTTGAATCCCATCGGTGAACAGTGCGACTTCCTCCACCGTCCCGGTTCTGGTTTCGTAAAAGGCCTTTTCCTTCGCCGCTGCATCCGTCAGAAAGTTGGTGGAGTTGGCGTATTCACCCTGCTGCGGCCAGGTGGCACAGCGATATTGATTCTCCTCGCCCGCCAGCGAATAGACAATCGCGCCATCGCCAAGCTGAAAGTAAACGGCTTGCTGCTGCCCCACCATCGCCACCAGCAAGGTGCAGGCGAAATCCTGTGTTTTCATTTCCTCCTCGAGCGCGAAATTGCCGATCAGGTGCTGAAACCTGTCAATCCAGGCCGTCAGAAAGTCTTTGCTGATTCCGGCAAGTTCGCCGCCGTTGGCGAAGTGGGATTTCATGTCTCGCGCAAAGGTTTCGCAGGCCAGTCGCGCACCAGTTTGCGAATGGGCCGCGCTGCCCGCGCCGTCCGCAGCCACCGCGATCAATAGTTCCTCGCCGCGCGAATCCAGAATCGTCTCCGCCAGGCTGAAATCCTGAAGCGGCACGGACGATTTGACGTGCGCGGTTCCAGCGACTGAGGCAAAACCATACTTCCACATAGCCACCGCCACGAAATTTCAAAGTGAAGCCCAGCCGTCCGGCTCGGCGGGGTTTTTCAGCGGGATTTCATCACCCGGCGTGGAACGCGATACGGAACTGAGCGAGGCCGACAGCCACATAAACATATCTCGAAACCGCAGGCCGTTCAGCCGCAATGGCTGGCGCATCGAAATTCGGCTGAGAATATCGAACTTCGCGCCTTCGACGCCGACGGCAAAAAAGGCAAACGCTTTGGCGCGCTCCCCGGCGGCAATCAGATCAGCGGCGCGCTGCCAGTGGTCGGTCGGTTCGCCGTCGCTGATCAGAAAGATCCACGGGCGGTAATACGAAATGCCGTTCTGTTTATACGCCGCTTTGCGTTCGTTGATCAGTTCAATGGCTTTTTCGATGGCCGCGCCCATCGGCGTGTCCCCTTCGGCATTTAGCTGCGGCGGGCGAAAAACATCCGGCGACTGAAAGTCCGTCAGGCGTCTGACCGGACCAAATGTGACGAGCGAAATCTCCACTCGTTTGATGGCGAGTTCATCGCCCATCAATTCGTTTCGGAAGGCAATCAATCCGGTGTTCAATTCATCAATCGGGCGGACGATGCGTGTGGCTTGGCCGTCGTTCGTCAGCCGCTGCACCGGCGAAAGTCCCATCGAGACTTTCTTTTCATCTTTCATCGAACCGGACGTGTCGAGCAGGAGCACGCATGGGCAGCGCGGTTCCGGGTTATCAACGAATTCAGGATCAGGGAAGGGAATTTGGTCTAACGTATCTCTCATTGCCTCGGCTCCTTCAGGGCTTCATCAAGACAAGGTTGTGAGGCATAAATGAATTTATCTATACGGCTTACATCTAATGTGTTGTTGGGTTAAGAGGTGCTTTGAGCTTTCAATGACTGAATTACGCGAATGGTTTTTTCATCTGAAAAAATCATTTTAAGTTGGTCAATAAGCTGGTCTAGATTCTTGACTGTGTATGCTGTATTCGAGAAATCTATGGTTAATGGATATATTTCAACCGCATGATGAAGGACCTGAAAAAGCTGATACCTATAACTATTCAAAGCAGGAGCTACCAGATTAAAGGAGATTGCGACGCGTCCATTACCAGCATCATTTGATTTTACTTCTGCCTCAACCAGGTTGTTCGTCTTTTGTCCAAGCAAAGACGATTGCTCTTTAAGGATTGTGATAGGGGTTTGGATACTAGGTAAAGTTGCTATTTCACTCGGCCACAAGTCAAGTTCATTAGTTGCCATTTCGACTCCTTTTTACAAGGTTAAACTGAAAAGAATTGGTAGATGGTCTGACGCAGCTTTATTATCCGGCAAGCCTCTTTTTGAAAGAAGAGTTCCGACACCATCATCTGCCAATATCTTAAGATCGTCATTCCGAAAATTGGGAAGCAACGCCGGACGGAGCAACACCTGGTCAAAAATGTTCCAGAAGTAGGTCTCATGTCCTGATTTCGCGTAGTAATAACTTCCCGCCGGGCCTTCTCGTCCTTCGCCAAACAGTCCCCACATCGGATTGTAAAAGAACGGATAGTCAGTTCCTTGAACAAAGCGGGAATTTCTCATCGCAACTTCGCGGGTCATAACACCATGCAACCCGACAGCCGACACCGCTCCGCTTTCAAATGGGTTCATATTCAGGTCGCCAACCAAAAGTGTTCTTGTATGACCTGCTCTTTCCTCGGCTTCGCGAATGATTCCTGAAAGATGGCGGCTCACTTCATATTGATCCAACCCGCTAGCGTGAAGCTTGCTCGGAAGATGAACCGCAGCCAACAGAATTTCCGGCACGCCGAGTAACGACAAACGCCGAATGCTGATTCGGTCTGTTTCAGAATACGGGGCAAGGAAATCTGCGCTAAACCGAGCATAAATCGTCACCCTATCGCACTGACCAGGGCAATAGTGAAACATCGGTGAAGACTGGCGATTCAGGGTTTCAAGCATCAATCCTGGCGCGATCTCGCATTCGGCCAAAATAATCACATCAACGGAATACTTATTTGCAATGAGCGAAAGGCGTTCTGCCAAAGGCTTTCTGCAAAGGTTCCAAAACAGAAAATTAGTCATCGCCTCTTCAACCTGTCTTTTGCTTCTTGCTTTTCAGACCAAGAAGTGATGTCAAATCGACTCTGGCTGAAAAATCACACGCTGATAAATCTCATTGAGCGTCAGGGATATTCCAAGTGATTCCAACATCACTGTTGATTGCGGGCCGCTGGTTTCAGAACGCAGCCATTTGTCGTTTGGCTGGCGAACATATTGAATGACGTGCGCGCGGTCCTGAGAGATCAATAAATACTCTCGGAAACTGGAAATGGATTGATAGGCTGAAAACTTGTTGCCCAAATCGTATGCCGCAGTGGACGAAGAAAGCACTTCGATGATGACCAGCGGATTGACCAGCATTTGCTGGCCAAAAATTTCCTCGATGATCAATTCTCCACAGACAACACTTGCGTCCGGGTAACGATATGGAAAAGCAGCCGGCACTTTAATCCGAACATTGGAGGGGAAGGTTTCGCAAGAACTGCCTTCCAACTTTTCTTCCAGACGGCGAAGCAGATTCTTGATGATGCGTTCGTGGTTGATGGTTCCGCCAGCCATCGCGAACACTTCGCCGTCGAAATATTCGTACTTTTCGTCCGAGCTTTTCTCCAACTGGATATATTCTTCCAGCGAGTAAAGTTTCTTTGGCAATGCCGTCATCATCAACTTCCTCCTGACGAATCCCGCAGATTCTAGCCTGACTTGCTCGCCGCGGCTACGGCTCGTAATTCAAATTCGGCGACAGCCAGCGTTCGACTTCTCGCAATTCCATCCCTTTGCGCCGGGCGTAATCTTCCGCCTGATCGCGTTCGATCTTGCCGACGACGAAGTATTGCGATTCGGGATGGCCGAAGTACCAGCCGCTGACGGAACTCGCCGGAAACATCGCAAAGCTTTCGGTTAATTGGATGCCCGTCTGGGATTCTGCTTCGAGCAGGTCAAACAGCTTCCGTTTTTCGGTGTGATCCGGACAGGCCGGATAACCGGGCGCAGGGCGTATGCCGCGATATTTTTCCTTGATCAATTCTTCCGGCGTGAAGCTTTCATTCCGGCCATAGCCCCAGTCTTCGCGCGCCCGTTGGTGCAGCAGTTCGGCGAAAGCCTCGGCCAGGCGGTCGGCCAGCGCTTTGGCCATGATCGAATTGTAATCGTCGTGGTCGCGTTCAAAGCGCGCGCAAAGTTCATCCAGGCCAATGCCGGCGGTGACGGCAAACGCGCCCACGTAATCAATTCGACCGGATTCCTTCGGCGCAATGAAATCACAGAGCGCCTGATTGGATTGGCCCGGGCGTTTTTCGTTTTGCTGGCGCAGCGTGCAAATGCGCGCGAGCACTTGGCCACGCGCTTCGTTGTCGTAAAGTTCGATGTCATCGCCAACCGCGTTCGCCGGCCAGAAGCCGTAAACGGCATTTGCCCGTAACGCCCGGCGGCTGACAATCTGTTCCAGCAGCTTTTGCCCGTCTTCGTAAAGTTTTCGTGCCTGTGCGCCAATTACCGCATCGTCCAGGATGCGGGGAAAGACGCCCGCCAGCTCCCAGGTGTGAAAGAAGGCCGACCAGTCAATATAGGGCACAATCTCTTCCAGTTTGTAATTTTTCAGCAGGCGCGTGCCGATGAAGTCCGGCCTGGAGATTTCGGTCGTCGCCCAATCAATCAGCGTGCGATTGGCGCGGGCTTTTTCAATGGGCAGAATGAGGCGCTGCTCTTTGCTGGCTTCATGCATTTCGCGGTCGCGCTGCTGCTGCTTCTGATTTTGCAGGGCGAATGCGGCGCGGTTCTCATCACTGATCAGCGCGCCGACCACCGGCACGGCGCGCGAAGCGTCGAGCACGTGAACGACCGGCGGTTCGTAATGATGGGCAATCTTGACGGCGGTGTGAACCCGCGAAGTCGTCGCGCCGCCAATCAGCAGCGGAATCGTAAAGCCTTCGCGCTGCATTTCGCGGGCGACGTGCTGCATTTCATCCAGCGACGGCGTAATCAACCCGCTCAGACCGATGATGTCCACCTTTTGTTCCCGCGCGGTGTTCAGGATTTTTTCGCACGAAACCATCACGCCCAGATCAATCACCTCGTAATTGTTACAACCAAGCACAACGCCGACGATGTTTTTGCCGATGTCATGAACATCGCCTTTGACGGTGGCCATCAGCACTTTGCCCTGCGCTTTGGTTTCCTCCGCCGGTCTGGATGCCTTTTCGGCTTCCAGAAACGGTTGCAGGTAGGCGACGGCTTTCTTCATCACGCGGGCGGATTTGACGACTTGCGGCAAGAACATCTTGCCGGAGCCGAACAGATCGCCGACGACGTTCATTCCGTCCATCAACGGCCCTTCGATGACGTTAAGCGGCTTGCCGTATTTTTGCCGCGCCTCTTCGGTGTCCTGATCAATGTAATCTACAATGCCTTTGACCAGGGCGTGGGACAGGCGTTCTTCGACCGACCCATCGCGCCAGGCGTCTTCCACGACGGCAACCTTGCCGCGTTGCTTGACGGTTTCGGCGAAGTTGACCAGCCGCTCGGTCGCGTCCGGACGCCGGTTGAGCAGCACATCTTCGACCAGTTCCAGCAGGTCTTTCGGGATTTCATCGTATAAGCCCAACTGTCCGGCGTTGACGATCCCCATATCCAGTCCGGCCTGGATCGCGTGATACAGAAACGCCGAATGCATCGCTTCGCGAACGGCGTTGTTGCCACGGAAGGAAAACGAAATGTTGCTGACGCCGCCGGAGACTTTTGCGCCGGGCAGGTTTTCCTTGATCCATTTGGTCGCTCGGATGAAGTCAACGGCGTAGTTGTTGTGCTCTTCGATGCCTGTGGCGACGGTCAGAATGTTCGGATCGAAAATGATGTCCTGCGGCGGGAAGCCGACTTCATCCACCAGAATGCGATAGGCGCGTTCGCAGATTTCGATGCGCCGTTCGTAATTGTCCGCCTGACCGCGTTCGTCAAAAGCCATTACGATCACCGCCGCACCGTAACGGCGAATCAGCCGCGCCTGTTCGCGAAACTTCTCTTCGCCCTCTTTCATCGAGATCGAATTGACGATGGCTTTGCCTTGCGTGCATTTCAACCCGGCTTCGATGACAGACCATTTCGATGAGTCAATGACGACAGGCACGCGCGCAATGTCGGGTTCCGAAGCAATCAGATTCAGAAAATGCACCATCGCCTTTTCCGAATCCAGCATGCCTTCGTCCATGTTCACGTCAATCAACTGCGCGCCGTTTTCAACCTGCTGGCGGGCAACGGCCAGCGCTTCTTCATACTGATTGTTCAAAATCAGCTTGGAGAACTTCGGCGAGCCGGTGACGTTCGTGCGTTCGCCGATGTTGACGAAGTTGGTTTCGGGGCGAATCGTCAACGCTTCCAGGCCCGACAAGCGCAGATAAGGTTCCGGCTGCGCTGGCTTGCGCGGCGGGAAACCTTTGACCGCTTCGGCAATCGCCCGGATGTGATCCGGCGTTGATCCGCAGCAGCCGCCGACGAAATTCAGCCAGCCGTTCGCCGCCCATTCCGCCAGTTGCGGCGCCATCGTCTCCGGCGTTTCCGGAAAACCGGTCGGGAGCAGGGGATTGGGCAATCCCGCATTCGGATAAGTGCTGACATAAATCGGCGCAAGCGAAGAAAGCTCTTCGATATAAGGCCGCATCTCTTTCGGCCCCAGCGCGCAGTTGATGCCGATGGAAAGCAGCGGCGCGTGGCTGGTGGCATTGAAGTAAGCTTCAACGGTTTGTCCCGACAGCGTGCGCCCGCTCAAGTCCGTGATCGTGAACGAGAGCATCAGCGGCAGGCTGTAGCCGAGGTCTTCGTACAACTTCTGCACCGCAAACAGCGCCGCTTTGGAATTGAGCGAATCGAAGACCGTTTCGACGATCAGCAAGTCCGCCCCGCCATCCACCAACGCTTTCGCCTGTTCGTAGTACGAATCAATCAGCGCGTCGTAGGTCACCGAGCGAAACGCTGGATTGTTCACATCCGGCGACAGCGAAGCCGTCTTGTTGGTCGGCCCCAGCGCGCCCGCGACGAAAACCATGCGGTCGGGATATTCAACCAGAAACTTGTCCGCCGCCCGCCGCGCCACTTTCGCCGCCGCCAGATTGAAGTCATACGCCAGATGCGCCATTCCGTAATCCGCCAGCGTCACCGACTGCGAATTGAAGGTGTTGGTTTCCAGGATGTCCGCGCCCGCTTCCAGGTATTGCGTGTGAATCTCTTCGATGACTTCGGGGCGCGTGATCGAAAGCAAGTCGTTGTTGCCCTTCAGATCAGACGGCCAGTCGCGGAATTGCTCGCCGCGATAAGCGGTTTCGTCCAGGTTGTACCGCTGAATCATCGTTCCCATCGCGCCGTCAATTATGACGATGCGTTGGCGAAGAAGGTTTTGCAGGATTGATAAAGTGTTTGGATTATTGCTCATCGTATCTTGGATTTAGTCGTTTCGCGCCTCATTCTGGAGTCGCGCTAACCGTTCTCTGAATTGCTCGACAGTTTCCATCGGCTCGGTTCTGTGAATCATCCTGTGACAGTTCGCGCAGAGGATGGCTAGATCGTTTAAGGTTGTTTCAGTTTCCGTCTCAACTGCTGATAGCAGTGCTCGATGATGTGCTTCCGCAAAATCCTCGCCATACACCTGCTTGAAGTCAAAACCACAGGCTTCACAAGCTAACTTGCCAGTTTCATTCAGCACCTGATCTTTTTTGGCCTTTATGATCCTTGGGTCTCTTTCTCGCCGAAGGTGGGTGACGAATTTCTTGCGGCCTTCGGTGGCAGAGAAAATTTCCTGTTCTATATCTGGCAATTGTTCTGTCTCATCAACTTGACTCAACTCAAACTGAATTTTGGCGTTGTTTTCCTGGGAAGAATTAAAATAAGCAGGTTGTGGCAGCGGCTGATTAAGGTAATCTTTCAGGTATTCGATTACCCCCGGCGAGTGGGCTTTTTCAGTCATTGTGTGCCTTGAGGTCTGAGCTGCCTTCCCAAGGAGTTTTGTATGCGACTCATAAAGTTGGGGTAAAACCAGTAAGGTTTGTTCCTCAAAAAAGAAGCAGGCTGCTGAACCTGGTACGGTTTTGAAAACGCCGTCAGATGGTTCATTACCAGTTGGCTTATGTACTTCCACATTAAGTTCAGGTGGGAAGTCAGGCAGGCTTTCCGAATCAGCAGTAACTTCTATCAGGCCATCTTGTCGTATGGATAAGACCTCAATTCTTCCTAAGTTTAGTCGAACACAATTAGCGAATAGAGTTATACCCCACTTATCATCAGCCAGCCGATTCGCTTCCTTCACAGAATTAGCCAGAAACTCAAGACACTGCCGTCTAATTTTTTCGTCCGGCAGTAAGAATTCAAAAACTTCTTTGGCGATTTCTTTGTCTGTTCGGTCTAACTTCATTACGTAATTTCTCTCATTTGTTTTCCGCGGCTCCGCCGCCTGATGTGCGGAAAGGCTGTGCCTTTCCGCGAGAGCTTTCCTTTTCTTTCAGGGCTATGCCCTGTCTTTGGGTTTGTGCCAGTTGATTTGATCAAGATCAACTTTTAGCGGTTCATCTTCCGTTTCGCATCGTTGCCAATACCGCGCGCTCGACCAGCGGTAGTCAATGGCTCGTTCAACCAATCCGGCTCGCACCGGATTCAAGTTGATATAGTTCACCTTCTGCATAAAGACGCCTTCGCTGAAGACTTGAAAGACGTTGGTCTCGTGCTGCCAGAGCGAGTGGCGATGATTTCGTTTCCAGTCTTCGTGCCGCAGCTTTTCGAGTGAGCTTTCGTAGTTCTTCTCCTTCAGATGCTCAATCACACGATGGGCGATTGTACCTTTGATGTAGCGCAATACCTCTGAGGGCTTGCGCGGGCTGTCGGTCAGCAGGTGCATGTGATCGGGCATCAGCACATATGCGAACAACAGAAAGCCGCAAGAAGTTCGCGCTTCGTCAATTGCCTGGCAAGTGATGGTCTTGATCGCATCGGTCTGAAAGACGGGCAGACGGTCTTTGGCCACGGCGGTGATATAAAGAGCCTGACTGTCTTTCGAGATCGTAAACATCGCAGACCAGCCGGGGCGTAGCCCCTAAAATCATGCAGCATTCCCGGCAAGTCCGCAGACTTGCCGCACAGCACTGCGGCAGAGCCGCGAAGAGTTTCAATCAAAGATGTAGGGAGGCGAATCCCGGACGCTTGCTGCTTATTGATCGGAGACGCGCCATAGTTGTGCCGTTTGCCGGAAAAGATTCTTAAAATTGCTTTTCACGGCTCTGTTTTACTTCCGCTTCCAGCTTGAGTTTGTATTCCTCAAGCGTCTGTTCCGCGCCCTGCAACCGGTTCTGCGTGTCGCCGCTTGGTTCCGCCGAATCGCCTTTCCCACCGAACAACTTCACCAGAGCCACCAGCACAATGCAGATGACGGCCAGCCAGAACAGGTAATACAGCATGTTGATCGCCATTCCGACTACAGCCAAAACGGCGATGGTGGCGATTAGCGTTGCCAGAATAATCAGAATGATTTTCAGGATGTTCATTGTGGCGCTCCTTTACAAATGAGTTTTCACTCCAGTTCTTCGCCGCAGTGCGGGCAGCACTGTTTTCCGGCTTTGTGCCGTTCGATTTCCTCGACGAAGCTCGCTCCCAGAATGCCGGCGGGCAGGGCGAACATGCCGATTCCCAGCAGGGCAATCGCCGCCGCCAGAAATTTTCCGAGCGTTGTGACCGGATAAACGTCTCCATAGCCGACCGTGGTCAAGGTCACGATCGCCCACCACATGGACGACGGGATGTCGGGGAATTTGTCCGGTTGCGCTTCGTTTTCCGCGTAGTAAATGAACGAGGACGCGAGAATCAGCATAACGGCCATCACTGAAGCGGTAATGACCAATTCCTCTTTTCTGGTGGTAAACACGCGCGCCAGCATTCGGGAAGTCTTGGAATACCGGCCCAGTTTGGCGATCCGCAACAGGCGGAAGAGACGAAAGATCCGGACGACCCTGGTGTCAATCGGCAGGAATTCCAGATAGAAAGGAAGAATCGCCATCAGATCAATAATCTGCATCGGCCGAGTGGCGAATCGCAACCGGCCCGCAACCGGCCTTGCGAATTCAATCTGGGAGGCGGCGGCCCAGAGCCTGACAATGTATTCAACGGTGAAGATGGCGACGGAGAATGCCTCAAAGAGGCCCAGCGCTCGGCCATATCCGGCTTCAATGGATTTCACGGAACCGACAATTACCGCCGTCACATTCAAAATGATCAGCGTGAACATAAACATGTCGAAGATTCGGCTGGTCTCGTCGCCAGGCTTGGCGGCCTCCAGAATCTCCCAGGTTCTTTGCCTGAAGTTCGGGCTTTCTTTTACTTCTTCAACCATCAATGCTCCGATTTAACCGTTGCGAAACTTGCAGTCAGAGATGTCCTGGGCTGTTTAGCGCAGGACTTCGAAGACCTCCAATGCGTGTGGAATCTTCCCGAATGGGGCGGAAACCTGCACCCCCTGCACGTAAGGCCGAACTTCCATCAGCATCTCCTGCGCGATCTTGACGCCTTCTTTCAATGCTGCCGCGCCGTCTTCCGCTTTGCGCATTCTTTCCAGAATCTCCGGCGGCACCGAAACGCCGGGCACTTCATTGTTCAGAAACTCCGCGTTGCGAAAACTGGTCAGCGGCCAGACGCCGGGGACGATGGGAATGCGGCAATGTTCAATTCGTTTGAGGAAATGCTTCAACTGCTTCACGTCGAAGACGGGTTGCGTGATGGCGTATTCCGCTCCGGCTTCGACCTTCCATTCAAAGCGGCGGATTTCGTGATCCAAATCCATTGCGCCTGGGTTGACGCCGACGCCGATGACAAACGAAGTCGGTTTGCCGATGGGATTGCCACCCGGATCAAGGCCGTGATTCAACCGGTTGACCATATTGGTCAGGCCGATGGCGTCAATGTCGAAGACGGCGGTCGCGTTCGGATACGGACCCATCTTCGGCGGGTCGCCGGTGATGATCAGGAAGTTGCGCAAGCCCAGTCCGGCGGCTCCGAGCAAATCCGACAGCATGCCCAGCAGGTTGCGGTCGCGGCAGCAGTAATGCGTGACGGCTTCGATGCCGACCTGTTGTTCGATGATCAAGGAAACCGCCAGCGCGCCCATTCTTGATTGCGCGCGGGGGCCGTCGGGAACGTTGACCGCGTCCACGCCGGCTTCTTTCAAACTGCGGACGCCTTTGATCATGGCCGTCGGATCGCAGCCTTTGGGCGGGACGATTTCCACCGAAGTGACAAATTGCCCGGTTGCCAGTTTGTTGCCGAAGCGGGAGCGTTCGGAGAGCGGAATGGGGGCAATTTTGACGCTTTGTTCTTCGATGGTGATCGGTTTGACAGTGCGGCGTCCCGGACTGGCAGCGCGAACAGCGTCCACAATCAGCTTGATGTGCGCCGGGGTCGTGCCGCAGCAGCCGCCGATAAATTTGACGCCGGCGTTGATCAGCCGCTTCGAGTATTTCGAAACATATTCCGGCGAGGCCAGATACATTTGCCGACCGCCGATTTCGCGCGGCAGTCCGGCGTTGGGTTGCGCGGACAGGCGGCGTGTGGTGTGCGGGCGCATTTTTTCAATTGCGCCGAGGATCGTTTGCGGACCGACTGAACAGTTCAGTCCAATGACATCCGCGCCATCTTTGTCGAGCCACTTCTCCAACCGTTCGGTAAAGATTTCCGGCGAAGTGCCAAACGCGGTTTCGCACTGATCATTGATCGTCATCTGCGCGAAGATGACGTGGTCGCACAATTCGCGCACCGCGCGAATTGCCTGGTGCATCTCGGCTAGGTCCTGGAAGGTTTCGAGCACGAAGCAATCCACTCCGCCTTCGAGCAGGGCCTGGATTTGCTCCTTGAACAAGTCCTTCGCTTCGTCCACCGAAGTCGGGCCGTAAGGTTCGATGCGAATGCCGAGGGGCGAGATTGCGCCGGCGACAAAGGCTTCGTGATTGGCGGCTTTGACGGCCTGGCGGGCAATCTGGGCTGCCGAGACGTTGATCTCCTGCAGCTTGTCATCCAGCCCCTGCGCAGCCAGCCGCAGGCGCGATGCGCCGTAGGTATTGGTCTCGATGATCTCCGCGCCGGCTTTGATGTATTCGCGATGGATGTCCAGGATCAGGTCGGGCGCGGAAAGATTCAATTCGTCATAAGAGCGATTGATGTACACGCCCTTGCTGTAAATCATCGTGCCCATTGCGCCGTCAAAGACGTGGACGCGGTCTTCTTGAATGAATTCTCGGAAGTTGTTCATGGTGATTGCGGATTGTGGATTGCGGATTGATTTTTCAGTTCCTGGTCAGATGCCGCGAATTGTTGATGGCTGGATTCTGTTGTCTTGAATCCGCAATCCGCAACCCACAATGAAAAAACCTCGCGTTATTACGATAGCGCGAGGTTTGCTTCTGGATTCACCGATTGAATTGTCAGATTGGATTTCCGGATTGACTCTTTAGCAGTTTTTATCGTGGAGCAATTCGCCGGAAATCGCCACGCGCTGATTGTGAAAAAGCCTCGCTGCCGTATGGCAGCGAGGCGAGTATAGCAATTGTCTAGGTATTTATAAAAACTGGCGGAGACAGAAGGATTCGAACCTTCGGTAGAGGTTTTAGCCCCTACAACGGTTTAGCAAACCGCCGCCTTCAGCCACTCGGCCATGTCTCCGCTTTGTCAACGAACGGGCGCAAGTATCTTTATTTGGCCGGAAGCTGTCAAGGGGGCAGGGGGTTGGCCTTTCAAATCTTCTGACAGTTTGGGGGAACCTGATTTGTCCTGGCCAGGCCGGGTTGGATTTCCTGCAGGTGGATCATCCCAAATGATAGACGCGCCTGCACCTTTCGTGCATAATCCCGCCGCTTGATCGGATGATCAGTTCGATCATTTCCTCAGACCAGAACCAACAAGTTTTACTGAAATAAGGAGAAGTTATGAAGCGAGTAGCATTAGTTTGCGTGTTGGCTGCGTCCATCTTTGTTCCGCTCGCCGCCGCTGCGATGGAAATTGGAAAGTGGGTCAGGCTGTTCGACGGCAAAACCACCAACGGTTGGCGATTGATGGCCGTGCATGGTGGCAACGGTGGCGTCTGGGTGGTCGAAAACGGCGCGCTGGTGGCCAATCAGGAGAAAGATCATAAGGGCGGATTGATCGGCACCGAAGCGAAGTATGCCGATTACGAAATCGAATTGGAGTTCAAGGCGGATGAACCGGTGGACACGGGGTTGTTCCTGCGCGTTCGCGAAGATGGCATGGGTTATCAGGTGACGATTGACTACCACAAGACCGGTTTTGTCGGCAGCCTGTACGCTCCGGCGGAAGGCGGTTTCATTCAGCAGAATAAAGACTGGCGGAAATACTTCAAGGCGGGGGATTGGAACAAGCTTCGCGCCCGGATTGAAGGCCAGCCTGCGCACGTCACCGCCTGGCTGAACGGCGTGAAGATGACCGATTTTCAGGACAACCGCGACCGCTATCCGCGCGAAGGCTACATCGGGTTGCAGGTTCACGGCGGCGAAGGTGCCTGGGGCGAAAACAGCCGCGCGCGATTCCGCAACATCCGCATCCAAGAGATCAAGCGATGAAGATCAAACGAATCCTGCTTTTGCTGGCTTGTCTGGCCTTTTATGCCGCCGCCCAAAATCAAACGGGGCAGCCCGCTCGCCCACTGATTGTCGGCGTTGCGCATATCGCTTTTCAGGTCAGCGACATCGCCAAAGCGCGCGATTTTTACGGCGGGCTGCTCGGTTATGAGGAACCGTTTCAGTTGATCAATCCCAACGGCAGTTTGTCTCTGACTTATTTCAAAGTGAACGACCGGCAGTACATTGAAATCTTCCCCGGTCTGCCTGCCGATCAGGATGAACGGCTGAAGCACATCGCTTTTGAAACGACAGACATCGAAGCCCTGCGCGTTTACCTGAAATCAAAAGGCGTCAAGGTTCCTGAAAAGCACGGGCAGGGACGCGACGGCAATTTCAATTTCACGGTCACCGATCCAGACAATCACATTGTGGAGTTTGTCCAATACCGTCCCGGCTCGCTGCACACCAAAGCGCGGGGCAAATACACGTCCGCGCAGCGCATCTCCGACCGTATTCTGCACGTCGGCGTGACTGTTGCTGACGCGGCGGCGGCGGACAGGTTTTACAAAGACATTCTGGGTTTCGCCGAAACCTGGCGCGGCGGCAGAGATGACAGCACGATCAACTGGATCAACATGAAAGTGCCGGACGGAACCGATTACATCGAATACATGCTGACGACGGGCAAGCCTACGCGGCAGCAGCTTGGCTCCAGCCATCACGTTGCTTTGCTGGTTCCGGATATTCAAAAAGCATTGGAAACCGCCCGGCAACGTGTGGACGATCCGGCCAAGGTTCGTTCGCCGCAGATTGGGCGGAATCGCCGCTGGCAGTTGAATTTGTTCGATCCAGACGGCAGCCGCGCGGAACTGATGGAACCGTTCACGATGAGGTAGATCAAGCAGGTCAGCGAAACTTTGGAGTGCTGCGACTCGTCGCAGCTTTTCGTTCGCGGTCAGCCTTTTGCTGGACGGCCAAGGCGCTGGCAAAGAACGAAAAGCGGTGACAAGTCCCCGCACTCCATACGATGCCGCCTTCATACATTCGGCTTTATTTACACAGGCTTCAACATAACTAGAACGAACGTCGGCTCTGGGACCTAACCATGAGATTTCAGCTCAAACTTGTTTTCGCGTTATTGGGATTCGCCACGATTGGCTTTCTGGCGTTGGCGTGGGAAACCGCAACCGCCAAACCGCAGGCTTCACGCCCGAACATTCTTCTGTTAATTGCAGATGACTGGGCCTGGCCGCACGCGGGGGCGTATGGCGACAAGGTGGTCAAAACGCCGACTTTTGACCGTGTGGCGCGCGAAGGCGCGTTGTTCAGGAATGCGTTCAGCGCATCGCCATCCTGCACGCCGTCGCGGGCTTCGCTGCTGACCGGGCGTGCGGTTCATCAACTGGAAGAAGGCGGCAATCTGTGGAGCGCGCTGCCGGGCAAGTTCGCCGTTTATCCGGACCTGCTGGAGCAGGCAGGTTATGCGGTCGGCTTCACGCGCAAGGGCTGGGGACCCGGCAGCATTGAAGCCGCCGGGCGCAAGCGCAATCCGGCGGGCGAGCAGTTCAAAAGCTTCGACGATTTTTTCAAGCAGTTGCCGGCGGGCAAGCCCTTCTGTTTCTGGTTCGGTTCGCAGGACCCGCACCGGCCTTACGAAAAAGGCACGGGCGCGAAATCCGGGCTGAGGGCCGAAAACGTTGTTGTGCCCGGCTACCTGCCGGACATTGCGGAAGTGCGCAACGACCTTCTGGATTATTACTTTGAAGTCGAACGCTTCGACCGCGAAATCGGCGAGATTATCAAGACGCTGGAAGACGCCAAACTGCTGGACAACACGATGGTCGTCATCACCGCCGACAACGGATTGCCGTTTCCCCGCGCGAAAGCCAATGTTTACGACGCCGGTTCGCATCAGCCGTTTGCCGTTCGCTTTCCCGGCAAGGTCAAAGCCGGAAGCGTGCTGGATGAATTCATTGTGCTGACCGATCTGGCGCCGACGTTTCTGGACGCCGCCGGATTGAAACCCTTGCCGGAGATGACCGGGCGCAGTCTGCTGCCGCTGCTCAATGGACAAAAACAGGCGGGACGCGACAAGGTTTTTCTGGAACGCGAGCGGCACGCCAATGTGCGGCGCGGAGATTTGAGCTATCCAGTGCGCGCCGTGCGGACGAAAGACTTTCTCTACATTCGGAATCTTCGCCCGATGCGCTGGCCGGCGGGCGACCCGACGGTGTATGTCGCGGTCGGTGATTTCGGCGACATTGATGGCGGGCCGTCGAAAGAGTTGCTGCTCAGCCGTCGCGACGATCCCGTGATCAGCAAGTTTTTCAAACTGGCGACGGACAAGCGACCGGCGGAAGAGCTTTACGATTTGAAGAAAGACTTCTGGCAAATCAACAACGTCGCCGGCAGATCTGAATACGCCGCCGCGAAAAAACGGCTTCGCGCGGAACTGGACAAATGGATGCGGGAAACCAAAGATCCGCGCGCATCCAGCGACGATGATCGCTGGGATCAATACCGTTATTTTGGCAATCCCGACCGCGGTGAGGCGCAGAGAAGAAATTAAACTTTGGGAGGAACGATGCAGAGAAGATTACGGTTGGCCAGCGCGATGCTGCTGTCGGTGTGTCTGGCTTGGAGCGCGGATATTCCGTCCGCCCAAAGCTGGATGCCGAGCGCTCAAACGCGGACGGAACGTTCGCGCTCCAATCGGCCGCCGAACGTTGTCATCATTTTTGCGGACGATCTGGGCTATTCGGACATCGGGAGCTTCGGCGCGGTTGGCTACAAAACGCCGAACCTGGACCGGATGGCCGCCGAGGGAATGCGGCTGACCAATTTTTACGCCGCGCAGGCAGTTTGTTCGGCTTCGCGCGCGGCGCTGCTGACAGGCTGTTATCCGAATCGGATCGGTATTTCCGGCGCGCTGGATCATCGCGCGAATTACGGCATCAATGCGGAAGAGATGACCATTGCCGAAGTCGCCAAAGCGAAAGGCTATGCGACGGCGATTTACGGCAAATGGCATCTCGGCCATCATCCGCAGTTTCTGCCGACGCGGCACGGTTTTGATGAATACTTCGGCTTGCCATATTCGAACGATATGTGGCCGCACCACCCGACGAATAAAAATTACTATCCTGACCTGCCGCTGATCGAAAACGAAAAAGTCATCCAGTTGATGCCGGATCAAACGCAACTGACGACCTGGTATACCGAACGCGCCGTCAAGTTTATTGAGAAGAATAAAGACAACCCATTCTTCCTCTATTTGCCGCATTCCATGCCGCACGTGCCGCTGTTCGTTTCGGACAAATTCAAGGGCAAAACCAAACAGGGTTTGTACGGCGATGTGATCGAAGAGTTGGATTGGTCGGTGGGCCAGGTGCTGAGCACGTTGAAGCGGCTGAATCTGGACCGGCAGACGCTGGTCATTTTCACGTCGGACAACGGCCCATGGCTTCCCTACGGCAATCATGCCGGATCAGCCAAACCGTTGCGCGAAGGGAAAGGGACTGCGTTTGAGGGGGGCGTGCGCGAACCCTTCATCGCTCGCTGGCCGGGCAAAATCCCCGCAAGCAGCGTCAGCCGCGTTCCGGCGATGACGATTGATCTGCTGCCGACGATTGCCAGACTGGTCGGCGCGGAATTGCCGAAAGAGCGGATCATTGATGGCCGCGATTTCTGGCAAATCCTTTCGGGACAGAAAGCCGCGCGGAGTCCGCACGATGCCTTGTACTTTTACTGGGGCAGGGAACTGCACGCGGTTCGCAGTGGCAAATGGAAGCTGCATTTACCCCATTCGTACCGGCATCTGGAAAACGCTGGGAAGGACGGCCAGCCCGGCAAGGATGTTTATCCGAACCTGGAACTGTCGCTGTTCGACCTTGAAAAAGACATGGGCGAAACCATGAACCTGGCCGGTAAACATCCCGAAGTCGTCAAGGAGTTAATGACGTTCGTCGAACGCGCGCGCGAAGACCTGGGCGATTCGCTCGTCAAGCGCGAAGGCAAAAACATCCGTCCCGCAGGAAAACTTCAATGAGCCAAGCTGTGCTGAGTGAAACCGCCGCCGGTCAGAAGATGAATCCGCAGCAAGTGCAAGTTGCGGCGACGGGCTTTCTAAGCCTGTTTTCGCTGGTCGGGCTGTCGTTTTACGGTCTGCCGTTTTTTTACGATTTCATGGTCACGGAATTCGGCTGGTCGCGGACGACCGTCACTTCCGGCAACGCGTTCGGCAAGATCGTCGTTGGGCCGCTGTTCGGATTTCTGGCCGGCTGGATCATTGACCGGTTTGGGCCGCGAAGGCTGATGATGGCGGGGATTCTGATGGGCGGGTTGGCGCTGGTCGGCCTGAGCCAGGTGAGCGCGCTGTGGATGTTTTACTTTTTCTATCTGTTCAACGCGCTCGGCTACGTGTGCGGCGGCCCGCTGCCGAATCAGGTGCTGCTTTCGCGCTGGTTTGACAAGGCGCGCGGCAAGGCGATGGGGTTTGCCTATCTGGGCATAGGCATCGGCGGCGCGGTGGTTCCGCAACTGGCGCGCTGGCTGGCGGGGTGGCTGGGATGGCACGCGGCGCTGGCTTCGCTCGGTCTGCTGATGATTGCGATTGCGCTTCCCTTGGTTTGGTTTGTCAAAGACGCGCCGGAAGGATATGCGCGGCAAAATGTTGAAGCTGCGCCGCCCATCGGAGAAATTCTCAAGAGCCGTGCGTTTTATCTGCTGGCCATCGGCAGCATGTGTTCCATTGGCGCGGTGGGCGGGACGAATCAACATTTGAAACTGTTCCTGAGTCTGGATCAGGGACATTCACAGGCGCAGGCGGCCAATGTCATTTCGCTGGTGCTGACTTCCAGCATTATCGGGCGATTGCTGATGGGCTGGCTGGCGGACCGTTTCCCGAAAAAATACGTCATGATTTTGATCTACGCGATGGTTTCGGCGGCGATTCCATTGCTCTATTTTGCCTCCGCGCCGGGGATGATTTACGTGTTCGCCATTGTCTTCGGCATCGCATTCGGCGGCGATTACATGATCATCCCGCTGATGGCGGCGGAGCTTTTCGGGCTGAAGGTGATGGGCCGGGTGATGGGAATTATTTTGACGGCGGACGGGTTGGCCGAAGCCTTGTCGCCGATGCTGGTGGGTTACTTGCGCGATCAAAGCGGAAATTATGTGAATGGCTTTGCGTCCTTGATTGTATTGGCGGTGATTGGCGCGATTGCGATTGCGATGCTGCCGCGCAAAACTTCGCGTTCGTAAAGCGGAAGAACCAGCAATCGCAAATTCTCCATTCGCCCTTTTTCATTTTTCATTGTTGAACAGACGATAGGTTTTTTCTGTCTGACAATAGATAGTGGAAAGTGATGAATGGAAAATAACGCAGTCGTCGCAACCTGTACACAACGCTGATATGAGCGAGACTTTCAATCAAATCGAATTTCGCGACATGCGGACAGCGGACATCCCCGCCGGTCTGGAGCTATGCCGTGCGAGTCGCTGGAATCAGTTGCGACGGGATTGGGAGTTGTTTCTGGCGCTCAGTCCGGCAGGCTGTCGCGTTGCGGTCAAATACGGGCGAGTGGTCGGAACTGTAACGACGGTCAGTTATCAGAATAAGTTCAGTTGGATCGGAATGGTGCTGGTGGATCCGGCGGAGCGCCGCCAGGGGCTGGGCACGAAGCTATTGCAAGAGGCATTGAACATTCTGCGCTGGCAACAATCTGTTGGTTTGGACGCCACGCCCGCGGGCCGCGAAGTTTATTTGAAGCTCGGTTTTGTGGACGACTGCCGCTTGAGCCGGATGGAAACCGTGGTTTCCGCAGGGATTGCGCGCGGTGACCAGAACCCTGCGCGGCGAATGGTGGAAAGCGATTGGCAGGCGGTGTGCGAATTGGATCGGGCGGTTTTCGGCGCGGATCGCCGCACGTTGCTGGAATGGTTGTTTGACGCCGCGCCGGAATATGCCTGGGTGATTTTCCGTGGCGAAAAGTTGCTGGGATTCACCCTGGGCCGTCACGGATTCAATTTCGAGCAGTTGGGACCGGTCGTCGCCGAAGATCGGGAAGTCGCCGCCCAGTCGGTGTCCGCTTGTCTGGCGGAGCAGACTGGGAAGACGTTTATCCTGGATGCAACGCTACATGATGAAGAATGGCGGCAATGGCTTGAATCTGCCGGGTTTCGGGAGCAGCGGCCGTTCATTCGGATGTTTCGCGGTGAAGTTCCCGTTCGGCAGGAATCCGGGCGGCAGTTCGCGATACTGGGGCCGGAATTCGGATAAAGCGGGAAAGGATTTGATGGCAGTGATTGAAACCGAAGAACAATTGGAAGAACAGCTTTCCGCGCCCTCGGAACAGGATGTTGCCTTGATGCGGCGGCTGACCGGCGATGTGGTTGTGCTGGGAGCGGGCGGCAAGATGGGGCCTTCACTCACCGCGCGGTGCAAGCTGGCCGTGGAAATGGCTGGCGTGTCAAAGCGTGTCATCGCTGTTTCACGGTTTTCTTCCTCCGAAGCCCGCGAAGCGTTGGAGGCGTCGGGAATTGAAACGATTTCCTGTGATTTGCTCGACCGCGACCAAATTGACCGGCTGCCGGATTGCGAAAATGTGCTGTATCTGGCGGGCCGGAAGTTCGGTTCGACGGAGCGCTCCGATCTGACCTGGGCAAACAATGTCATGGTACCAGCCTATGTCGCGCATCGGTATCGCCATTCGCGCATCGTGGCTTTTTCGACCGGCAATGTTTACCCCTTCGTCAGTGCGGCGAGCGGCGGTTCGGTCGAAACTGACAGCGTGGATCCGCGTGGGGAGTACGCGCAGTCGTGTCTGGGACGCGAGCGAATGTTTGAATACTTCTCGAATGAGTTCGGCACGCCTGGTCTGATTTTCCGGCTGAATTACGCGGTGGATTTGCGTTACGGCGTGCTGGTGGATATTGCGCGAAAGGTGTTTGACGGAACGGCGCTTGACCTTTCTGTTTCGCATTTCAACATCATCTGGCAGGGCGATGCGAACTCTTACGCCCTGCGCAGTTTGGAATTGTGCCAATCGCCGCCGCGCGTTTTGAATGTGACCGGGCCGGAGGTCGTTTCGGTTCGATGGGCGGCGGAATTCTTCGGCCGGCGTTTTCAGCGAGAGGTTGTTTTCACCGGGCAGGAGTCAGGGGGGGCGCTGCTCAACAACGCTGCGGCTTGCCGTCAATTACTGGGCGAACCCGAGATGAAGCTGGAAGCGTTGATGGAACTGGTTGCGCACTGGATTGAAATCGGCGGCAAAAGCCTGAATAAACCGACGAAGTTTGAAGTCGTGGACGGAAAGTTTTAACCAATGGCGACAAACGTTGATCAGGGAATTGGCGACAAGTTGCGCGATGGGGTGGTGATTCCGGCGCACCCGCTGGCGCTGACGGAAAACCGCAAGTTGGACGAACGCCGTCAAGTGGCCTTGACCCGGTATTACTGCGATGCCGGCGCGGGTGGAATTGCGGTCGGCGTTCATACGACACAATTCGCGATTCGTGATCCGCGGGTGGGCCTGTTCGCGCCAGTCCTGAAGCTGGCAGTGGAAACGATGCGTGAACGCGAGCAGGGAAGCGGCCAGCGATTGATTAAAATCGCCGGTGTTTGCGGTTTGACGGAACAAGCGGTTGGCGAAGCCGAGTTCGCGCGCGCAATTGGCTACGATATTGGGCTGCTGAGTCTGGCGGCGCTGCGACAGGCGACCGAAGACGAACTGATCGCGCATTGCCGTCAGGTTGCGGAAACGATTCCGCTGTTCGGATTTTATTTGCAGCCCGCAGTCGGCGGGCGGTTGTTGAGTTATGAGTTCTGGCGGGAATTCTTTGAGATTGAAAATATCGTTGCCGTGAAGATCGCGCCTTTTAATCGCTATCAAACGCTGGATGTGATTCGCGCTCTGGGCGACAGCGGGCGGCATGGAGAAATCTCGCTTTACACCGGCAATGACGACAACATCGTGGCGGACTTGTTGACGGAGTTTCGCCTTGCTGGCGGACTGAAGCTTCAATTTGCGGGTGGCTTGCTGGGACATTGGGCGGTGTGGACACGGCGGGCGGTTGAATTGCTGGAAGCGGTCAACGCCTGCAAGCGCGACGGCGGCAATGGGATGTTTGAATTGCTGGCTCGCTCTGCTGAGACGACCGACGCGAATGCAGTGCTGTTTGACGCCAGAAATCAATTCGCAGGCTGCATCGCCGGATTGCATGAAATTCTGCGTCGGCAGGGGTTATTACAAGGCCGCTGGTGCATTGATCAGGACGAAGAGCTTTCGCCCGGACAAATGGAAGAGATAGATCGCATCTGCCTCGATTATCCGCATTTGAGCGATGATGAATTCGTGGCTGAAAACCTGGCCCGCTGGTTGAGTTAAAGGCGTTCTTGTTTGTTTGTAACCAGTTTCGGAAAACATGTGTCTATGGAAGCGGGGGTTAACTAACACTATGAAATTAAAACTGAATCTTAAAAAAATCATCGCGGCCGTGATCGTGCTGGCCGTGATTGGTGGCGCTGGGTGGTACTTTTGGGGGAATCGCGAAGCCGGCGCCGAAGAATATATGACTGCCAAAGTTGAGCGGGGCGATATTCGCAACAGTGTTTTCGCCACCGGCACGCTTCAGGCGGTGACGACAGTGCAGGTGGGGAGCCAGGTGTCTGGCGTGATTTCGGCGTTGTACGCGGATTTCAACACGAATGTGAAAAAAGGACAGGTTGTCGCGCAACTTGATCCGTCAATCCTTCAGGCGCAGGTCGCCTCATCCCGCGCCAATGTGGAACAGGCGCGCGCGAATCTGGCTGATGCCCAGGCCAGGCTGATTGGAGCGAAAGCAACGGTTCAGAATCAGAAGGCCGGAGTTTCAGGCGCGAACGCAAATTTGTCCGCCTTGAAAGCCCAGCTTGATGATGCGGAGAGTTTGCTCAAGCGGCAGGAGTCACTGGCGAAAGGCGGAATCATCCCGGAACGTGACCTGGAATCCGCGCGCACTGCTTTCAGGTCTGCCGAAGCCCGTTATAAACAGGCGGCAGCGCAATTGGATCAGGCTCAAAACAGCGAGCAGTCTTCTTCGACCGCGGGGATTGCGCAGGCGGAAGCCGCCGTCAAGCAGGCGCAGGCGCAAGTCAAACAGACGGAAGCCGCCGTGAAACTTTCCGAAGTGAATTTGAGCAACACCACCATTACTTCCCCGATCAACGGCGTGGTCGTTTCGCGTAACGTTGATGTGGGCCAGACCGTGGCCGCGAGTTTGTCCGCGCCGACGCTTTTCACCATTGCCAACGACCTGACACAGATGCAGGTCATCGCCAATATTGACCAGGCGGACATTGGCGCGATCAATCAAAATAACACGGTCAGTTTCACGGTGGATGCTTACACCGGACGGAAGTTCGAAGGAACGATCAAGGAAATTCGACTGAGTCCGCAGAACGTGCAGAATGTCATCACCTACAACGTCGTGATCAATGTGCAAAATCCGGATTTGAAACTGATGCCGGGCATGACGACCAATCTGACCTTTGGTGTGGCTGAGCGCAAAGCGGCGCTCCGGTTGCCAAATGCCGCGCTTCGCTTTACACCAAAAGATATGACGCCGGATAAAATCCGCGAAATCATGCGAAGCCAGCGCGGCGGCCAGGGTGGGCAAGGTGGCCAGGGCGGTCAGGGGCAGGATCAGCAAGCTCAGGCTGGCGGAGGCAATGCCAGTCAGCCACGGGCTGAAGGGCAAGCCGGCGGTCAGGGACAAGGGCAGCGTCCGCAAGGTGCAGGCGGCGGCGGACAGCGCGGTGGCGGCGAAGGCCGAGGCGCGGGCGCTTCGACTGCCCCGGTGGAAGGCCAATGGCGCTTAGTCTGGGTTCAAGGTCCGGATAAGAAGCCGCAGCCGCGCAGAGTCAAACTCGGAATTACGGATGGCACGGCCACCGAAGTGATGGATGGAAATCTTCAGGAAGGCGATTTGGTGATTGTCGGCCAGAAGATTGCCGGCGCGGCATCCACCACCAGTACCCGCCCGCCCGGCTTTGGCGGTGGCATGGGCGGCCCTGGCGGCGGCGGTCCCGGCGGCGGCGGCCGTAGGAACTAACACTTCAGTCATCGAAAATGGCAAGCAGTCCGCGGCGGTTTTCCGCTGATTGCTTGCCATCACATTACCCGGAAAACAGCAAGCTTTGGCGGAGAAATTGAATAACAAAAGGGTTGAGATGCAATTGGCTACGGAGGTTAAACAATCAGAGGTCGCATTGAGCCGCGACCAGAAAACGCCCAAAACAGATGCGCGCGTCATCATCGAGCTGGATCATATCCATAAGATTTATAAAACGGGCGATGTCGAAGTCCACGCGCTGCGCGGCGTTTCGCTGAAAATTCGCGAAGGCGAGTTCGTCGCCATCATGGGCACTTCAGGTTCCGGCAAATCCACGACGATGAACATCATCGGTTGTCTGGATCGTCCGACAAAGGGCAAATATGTGCTCGATAATGTGGATGTTTCGGGGCTTACCAAGGATCAGCGCGCCGACATTCGCAATCGCAAACTCGGATTTGTCTTTCAAGGATTCAACCTGCTGTCGCGCACCTCAGCGTTGGAAAACGTCGAACTGCCGATGTTGTATGCCAACGTTCCGACCGCCGAGCGTCACAAACGCGCCTATGAAGCACTGACGGCGGTTGGCTTGGCCGGTCGCGAACTGAACCATTCGAATCAGCTTTCGGGCGGACAGCAACAGCGCGTGGCTATCGCACGGTCGCTGGTCAATCAGCCCGCGCTGATTCTGGCGGACGAACCGACAGGCAATCTGGATTCGCGCACATCGGTTGAAGTGATGGAAATCTTTCAGCGGCTGAATCGCGACAAGGGGATCACCATCGTGCTGGTCACGCACGAACACGACATTGCCGAATACACGGACCGCGTGGTCGTTTTCAAAGATGGCAAGATCAAGGAAGATTACGCCGTCACGAACCAGCGCGATGCCAGTGAGGAATTGAAGCTGCTGCCGCAGGTGACGGATGCCGATGACGACGACGAATAAGTCAGAGAGGAATTTGAGATGAATTTTCTGGTAATTTTTAAAGTGGCTTTTCGCGCACTGGCGCGCAACAAGATGCGTTCGGCGTTGACAATGCTGGGAGTGATCATCGGCGTGGCTTCCGTCATCGCGATGGTCAGCATCGGGCAGGGAGCGCAGGCTTCCGTCCAGGCGCAGATCGCCAATGTCGGCACCAACCTGCTATTTATCCGTGCCGGTTCGATGAACACCGGCGGCGTGCGCAGCGGCACCGATCAGGGCGGAACCAATACGCTGACGGTGGAAGACATCGAAGCCATTCGCCGCGAAGTCCCAAGCATTGCCATGGCCAGCCCTTCGGTCAACGCCCGCGCGCAAATCATCTTTGGCAATCAAAACTGGAATACACAGGTTCAGGGCGTCAACGAACAATTCCTGGACATCCGCAAATGGAAGATCGAAAGCGGCACGTTTTTTACCGAAGGCGATGTGCGAACCGCCGCCCGCGTGGTTGTCATCGGCAAAACCATCGCCGATAACCTGTTCCCCGGCATGGATCCAGTCGGGCAAATGCTGCGCGTGCGCGAACTGGCTTTTCGTGTCGTAGGTGTGCTGGCTCCCAAGGGACAGGATGCGCAAGGCCGCGATCAGGACGATCTATGCATGGCGCCCTTCACCACAGTTCAAAAAAAGCTATTGGCGATCAGCTACGTCCAGTTTGCCAATGCTTCGGCGATTTCTCCGGAAGCGACCAAGACCGCCGAACAGCAAATCACAGACCTGCTGCGCCAGCGTCATAAACTGGGCGGCAATCAGGAAAACGATTTCTCCGTCCGCAACATGACAGACGTCGCCGAAGCGGCGGATGAAACCAACCGGATTATGACCATGCTGTTGGGGAGCATCGCGGGTGTGTCCCTGCTGGTTGGCGGCATCGGAATTATGAACATCATGCTGGTCTCTGTGACGGAGCGCACCCGCGAAATCGGCATCCGCATGGCCATTGGCGCGCGCTCTTCCGTGGTGCAAACGCAATTTCTGATCGAAGCCATCGTACTCAGCCTGGCTGGCGGAGGAATCGGCATCGCATTAGGAGTTGGAATTTCAGTTTTGATTCCAAAATTGCTGGAATGGCCAACGCTGATTTCGCCGGCTGCAATCGCCGGCTCGGTGATCTTTTCCGCGGTTATTGGCATCATTTTCGGCTTTTTTCCGGCTCGCAAAGCGGCGGGACTCGATCCCATCGAAGCTTTGAGATTTGAGTAAGCGCGAATGAAACCCATCGTCCGAGAGTCGAAAGACGCCCTGCTGATCTTCCTGGGGATTCTTGCCGCAGGAATGGGCTTGAAAGGCTTTCTGCTCTCCAGCCGATTCATTGATGGAGGGGTGACCGGCGTTTCCATGCTGCTTTCGGACATCCTGGGGTTCAAGCTGTCGCTTCTGATTCTGGTCATCAATCTTCCTTTTATTGCGCTTGGTTACCGGCAGATTGGTAGGAAATTCGCCATCAAAAGCGTGCTCGCGATTGCCGGTCTGTCGGTTTGCCTGGCCTTTGTAAAATATCCCGACGTTACGCCTGACAAATTGCTGACCGCCGTGTTTGGCGGTTTTTTTATTGGCGCCGGCATCGGTCTGGCGATGCGTGGCGGCGCGGTGCTGGATGGCACGGAAATCGCTGCCTTGCTGGTCAGCAAGAGCAGTCAGTTGCTGAAGGTCGGCGATGTCATCCTGCTTCTGAACATCGTAATTTTTAGTGCGGCCGCCTTCTTCCTCGGCATCGAGTCCGCGCTGTATTCCATGCTCACCTATTTCGCCGCCTCCAAAACGGTTGATTTTCTGGTTTACGGCGTCGAGGAATATCACGGCATCATCATCGTCTCGCAGAAAAGCGCGGAGATACGCCTTGCCATTCTGAACTTTTTGAATCGCGGTGTGACTGTTTATCAGGGGCGCGGCGGTTTGAGCGAGACGGAACAGGACATCCTGTTTTGCGTCGTGACCCGGCTGGAGATTTCCAAAGTCAAAGGCACTGCCGAGGAGATAGACCCTTCCGCCTTCATCGTTATTCATCACGTTGCGGATGCCAGCGGCGGCATGATCAAGAAGCGATTTCTGCATTAAACCGGCGCGAAAATGAACCGCCCTCCGCGCGGCGTTCCGAAGCATTGATGCTGTATTCCATTCAACGTAAAGGAGGTATCGCCGATGCGATTGACCCGAATTCTCGTTGTTCTTCTCCTGACCTCTTTGCTGGTTTCTTCCCTGAATGGGCCGTCGTTTGGCCAGACAGCTCCCATTACAATCAAAGTTAATGCGGCGAAAAGCAGAGGACCGATGAAGCCAGTCTGGAACTGGTTCGGCTACGACGAGCCAAACTACACCTATATGAAAGACGGCAGGAAACTGCTCTCTGAAATCGCGGCGTTAAGCCCAACGCCCGCCTTTGTGCGCGTTCATAACCTGCTGACCACCGGCGACGGCACTGCGGCGCTCAAATGGGGTTCGACCAACGCCTACACCGAAGACGCCACAGGCAAGCCGCGCTACAACTGGACGATTGTTGACCGCATTTTCGACACGCTGCTTGAACGCAGGATGAAGCCGCTGGTTGAAATCGGCTTTATGCCCGAAGCGCTCTCGGTCAAACCACAGCCATACCGCCACGATTGGGACATCGGAAAGACCTACAACTCGATTTACACCGGCTGGGCGCACCCGCCGCGCGATTACGCGAAGTGGTCGGAGCTGATCTTTCAATGGGTGCGCCATTCCGTCGAAAAGTATGGCCGCGCCGAAGTCGAAAGCTGGTGGTGGGAATTGTGGAACGAGCCGGACATCGGCTACTGGCAAGGCACGCCGGAGGAGTATTTCAAGCTTTACGATTACACCGCCGACGCCGTCAAACGCGCACTGCCGACCGCCAAAATCGGCGGACCGCACGTCACTGGGCCTTTGGGCGAGCGAACGCAAAAGTTCCTGCGCGATTTCCTCGAACATTGCTCGCGCGGCAAGAATGCCGCAACGGGCAAGACCGGCACGCCGCTCGATTACATCGGCTTTCACGCCAAAGGCGCGCCGCGCGTTGTGACGCAAGGCGCTGACAACCACGTGCGGATGGGCATCAGCAACCAGCTCAGAGCCATCTCGAACGGCTTTCACATCGTGGCTTCGTTCCCGGAGTACCGAAACACGCCCATCGTCATCGGCGAATCCGATCCGGAAGGCTGCGCGGCCTGTTCGTCGCGCGTCTATCCGCAGAACGGTTACCGCAACGGGACGATGTATTCCAGCTACACTGCCGCGCAAATCGCCCGCACCTATGAACTGGCTGACCTGCACGGCGTCAATCTGCTGGGGGCGGTCACCTGGGCGTTCGAGTTTGAAGACCAGCCGTACTTTGACGGCTTCCGCGACCTGGCGACGAACGGCATAGACAAACCTGTACTCAACGTCTTTCGCATGCTGGGGCAGATGGGCGGCGAACGAATTGCCGTCGAAAGCACTGGGGCGATGATGCTCGAAGCCATTCGGGATACCGGCGTACGAGCCAACCCAGAAGTGAACGCGCTGGCCAGCCGCCAGGGGCGCGCGGTTTCCGTGCTGGTCTGGAATTATCACGATGACGATCTGCCCGCGTCGCCCAGCGAAGTCGAAGTTGTTGTTGAAGGGCTGCCCAACGGGCGAACGCTGCTGCATCACTACCGCGTGGATGGGGATCACAGCAATTCATACGAAGCATGGAAAAAGCTGGGTTCGCCGCAGCGGCCTACCCCGGAACAATACCAGCGGCTTGAGCGCAGCGGCCAACTGCAATTGCTGAGTTCGCCGGAATGGCTTCATACGGCAAATGGCCGCGTTACGCTGAAATTCAGCTTGCCGCGCCAAGGCGTGTCGCTGCTTCGCTTCACCTGGTGAGAAGCAATGGACTGCGGTTCTTACTTGCCACCCTGCGGTAGTTGGGCTAAAAGTGCAGGCAACTTACCACCAATTTTCATCTAAGGAGCGCAAACATTCATGGATCGTCGAGAGTTCATCAAAGCAACGACTTCTGCGGCAATCGCTGTGACAGCAGGTAGCCAGGCATTGGGCGGTCTGACAACCGCCGGGATGACCGCAAGTTCTTATGCTCGCATTCAGGGCGCGAATGACCGCCTTCGGCTGGGTGGCATTGGGCCGGGAGATCGCGGCAGCGGGCGCGTGGTGACGGCGCAGAAGTTGGGCGCGGATATTGTCGCGCTGGCGGATGTAAACAAAGCGATGCTTGCACAGGTGCAGAAAAAGCTCAGCAGCCCGGTCGAAAAGACCTATGTGGATTACAACGATCTGCTGGCGCGCAAAGACATTGACGGCGTGATCATCGCCACGCCGGATCATTTGCATCACGATTGTTTGCTGGCGGCGGTCAAGGCGGGCAAGGATGCCTACATCGAAAAGCCGCTTTGCCGCACCATCGAAGAGGGCGAAAGCATGGTGCAGGCGGTCAAGGCTTCCAAGCAGATCGTGCAGGTCGGCAACCAGCGGCGGAGCGGCGAGCATTTCAAACGGGCGCGGGACATTGTTGCTTCGGGCGGCATCGGCGAAATTCGCTTTGTGCGCATCTGGGATTTTCGCTACCGCCCGGTTGATCCCTACATCAAACGTAGCAAAGACCAGTCGCTGTTTGCTCCAGAGTTGATTGATTGGAACCGTTTCCTGGGCAAAGCGCCGAAACGGCCTTATGACGCAAAACGCGCTTCGGGCTGGCGCTGGTACTGGGATTACGCGGGCGGGTTGATGACGGACATTGGGCCGCACTGGCTGGATGTCGCGATGTGGATCACGGGGTCGGAAGGCCCGCAGACCGTCAGTTGCAATGGCGGCAAGTATCAAAACATGGATTGGGAAACGCCCGACAACGTTCACGCCATTCTGGATTGCGGCACGTTTGCGATTGTTTTTATGGTGCAGTTTATGAACGGGCAGGAATACGACGGCGCGGCGTTTTACGGTCTGGAAGGCAGCATCATTCAGGAAAACAATCGCGGGATGATGGTGCGCTACGACGCCAAGCGCAAAGAGATCGAAAGCTGGAAGGTGACGGACGAAAGCACCATTCACATGCAGAACTTCCTGGATTGCATGAAGAGCCGCAAACAGCCGAACTCCCCGGTGGAGTTGGGCAATCGCGTGCTGGTCGGCGCGCATCTGGCCAATGAGTCGTTCCGCTCAGGCAAGCGTGTCAACTGGGACCCGGTGAAATGGAAGCACGCATAAGCAGCCGGACAGAATTTTGCGGTCATTTCATGTTCCATATCTCATTTTCGATTTGATATTTGTTATTGATCGGATCGCCGCGACGGCAATGACAAATGAAATATGAAAACTGAGAAATGGAAAATGAAAAGAGCATACATTGCGGAACTTTTGCCTCTTGCTTAAGTTGAGGACAGGCAATGAAAGTTGAAGGAAGTTATACGATTAAGGCTTCGCGCGAGCGGCTCTGGCCGTTGATGATTGATCCGGAGGTGCTGAGCCGCTGCGTGCCGGGCTGCCAGTCGCTGGAAGCGCAGGAAGACGGCTCGTACAAGATGGCGATGAAGGCCGGTGTCGGTTCGATCAAGGGACTGTTCAACGGCCTGATTCGCCTGAATGACATTCGTGAGCCGGAGCATTACAAGATGATCGTCGAAGGAAAGGGCGCGCCGGGCTTTGTCAAAGGCGAAGGCGCGCTTGAGCTTTCCGAACAGGGCGACGAGACGGTCGTCAATTACTCCGGCGATGTCAGTGTGGGCGGCACGCTGGCCAGCGTCGGGCAGCGAATGGTGCTTTCCGCAGCGAAGATGATGGCCGGACAGTTTTTCGCGGCCATCGAAGCCGAGGCCAAAGCCCTTGCCAAAGCTGAAGAAACCGGTGACGCACACGCACCGCCGAAGCACGGATTCATTCGCAACACGATCCGGCAAATTAAAAAGTGAGTGATTTTTGCCGTTCACTGAATTAACGATTGACTTCGCGCGCGCGAATTGTGTTTAATCCGGTTGATCTTTGTTAGAAGCAGTTTCCTGTCAGTGCCCCTCCGAAAAAAGATTCACCGAAATCGTTGCCACAATCCCTCTCCCCCAGATTCAGGCTGTCATCCCCGTGCAGCAATTCCTCCCGTCCTGCGCTTAGTGCATCTTGCTGGTGCCGGGCACTAAGCCTCACGCTCTGTCTCATTACATTTACATCTCACTGGTCGTAACTGCGCAACACGCTGGCGATGCAGCCAGGAGTGTGTCCAGAGACCGCTCTGGCTGCTGTTGTTTGTGTACGACACCAGGGATTGCTGACTGGCGACAGGCATAACTTCACTACACATCAGGAGGCGAAAACCGATGCTTACCAATAACGCGAAGACTCTCGAAACGGACACCACAGATTACTTACCAGATTCTCCATCGAACGGCAGGAAGCCTGTCTCGTCCGACAACAGGCCGAACAATGTTTTGCCGCTTGAACGTCCGAAGCACAACACAGGCAAGCTGAAACTTGGTGAGAGCGTGCGTCTTGCCACTGTGGACGCCAAACCTGGAACTGTTAATGAAGCGGAGACTGTGGAGATCAAATCGCGAATTGAGGCAGTTCTGGAGCGGATGAAATCCAGAGCGGCCACCCATGAGTTGCCGGATTCGGCGGAGTTGGCCGAGCCAAGCTCGTCGAGTGAAGAACTGGAACGACGGCGAGCGGCAATCATCGCCATTGCTCGCGAAGCTGAAATTCATTCCCGCGAAGCCGCGGACAAGTTTCGAGAGGCGGAAGCCAGGTTCAAGGAAGAAACCGAATTGCGCCTGCTGGCCGAACAGCGTGTGATTCAGACTGAAGAAAGACTCGGCCTCATCGAAGAGGAGTCCAAACAATGGCTGGAAACCGCGCAGGCCGAAGAGACCAGACGGATTGAAGTTGAAAAGGCAAAGGCGGAACTGGAGGCACGGTTAAAACAGGAAGCCAAAGCGCGCGAACTGGCGGAACAATCCCGGGACGAAGCTGAAGACAAGCTAAAAATTGCCGAACGCGCGCTCGATTCCGCCAAAAAGGCCTGGAAAGAAGCCGAAGCCAGGGCGCAGGCGGCGGAGGAAGCAGCGCGCGCCGCCGAATCATTAATCTATGAAGCGGACGCCATTGCCAGAAAGGCGGAAGATAAATGCCAGGCCGCCGAAACCAGTTTGCAGCGTGAATCGGAGTTGCGAGTGCTGGCCGAGCAAATGCTCAAGGAATTGGCGAGCGCCAGTCCTCATCTGGAACTCAATTTTGAAAACCTGGGCGCGGCGCTTTCTCAGGCGGGTTCCCTGACACCGACCGCGCGGGGTTCCAACCAAGACCAATCGGTGCTCGAAGAGCTTCGCGCGCAAATCGAAGCTGAACAGAAATCGCGGATTGCCGCTGAACAGTCGCGCGCCGCCGCCGAATCCAAAGCGCAGGAGTTGGAAGCAAGGCTGCGAAAGGCGGATGAGAAATTCCGCACGACGGAAAACGGTTACAAAAAGGTGTTGCGCAAACAGGAAGAAGAATTGCGCGCGATGTCCGAACAGGTGGTGCGCAATAACGAATCCGGCCAGTTCGCCGCGCAGGGCAAATCCGAAGGCGGCGAAATGTTTCTGGACGGCGCTCCGCCGGATGCGAAAACCAAACTCAAACTGGTCAGCTACGGTGTGTTCATCACGCTGCTGGCGCTGGCACTGGCCTGGTTGGGCGTTGCGGCTTACCAGCAACTTTGAGCGGCTCCCCAATCCCTGTCGGCTGAATTCCCCCGGCCGAATCCCCAGATGATTGCCGCTTTCATTGCAGAAAGATCGGAAATGAAAATACGAATTACTTTGATGATGCTCTCCATGCTCATTCTTCTCAGCGCGGTGACTGCTTTTCCGCAGCAGCCCGGACCGGCGGTTCCGGCTGAAAAGAAACGGGCGATGAATAAATTTGATCCGGTTGACATCTTTCCCGAAGCGAAAGAACGCGGCGGGAAGGATCGAAGCAAACGGAATGGCAGCGCTGCACAATCTTCCATTCCGGCGAACAGTGTCGCGTCCGCCGCTGCCGAATCCAGCCAGCCAAAATCTTCCAGTCGCCAGAGGTCGCGCCAGCGGCGATTGCGGGAATCCAGGGAAGGGAATTCAGAAACAGCGCTGGCGGTCAATGCAGTGGCTGCGCCCACGCCAGCGGCCAGCGTTACAGCAATACCGGCGCCATCTCTTGTCGCCGCGAATCATCCGCCCGCATTGCCGCCCGCATTGCCGCCTGCATTGCCGGCGGCGGCGTCCACGGACTCGAGGACATCGCTGCCAGGAAGTTCGCGGCTTTCGCTGCCGGTCCTTCTGACGTTGATCTTCCTGGTTTTGCTGGTGTTGATTTTTGCTCTCGCCCGGCTGAGTAAGCAGTTTCGGAAATCAGTCAACTGAACAACACCAGCAGAAGTCGTAACTGATTCGCAATGCATTGTCGAAATACGTCGAAAGGAGAACGCAACATGTACATCCGTCCCTACTTGCCGAAAAACGTTCAAATTTTTCTTTTCATCCTGCTCTCGCTGACGCTGTTTGGGTTTTCTGTTCAGGCGCAAACGGCTGGGCCGCTGGAACCTGGAGGTCTTTACGGTGGAATTGAAGTCGGCTCGAAAGGCGTCAAAGCGACAGCCATCCGCGTCACCGCAAACGAAGAAGGCTACGGCATCAAGCTGGTCTATGCCGAAGTCGTCAATACGACAATTATGCAGCTCAAGGACAACAGGTTCGCGCCCGAGATCATCCGCGATACCGCGCAGGCAATCAGCAAACTGGTGGCGCGAATGAACGGCGAATACAAGGTTCCCCTGGAGCGCATCAACATCATCGGCAGCAGCGGCGTGCGCGCCGACAATCCGCAGGATCTAATCAACGCCGTTCGCGAAAAAACCGGCAAGATGATGTCTTTTCTGGATGTCGAGACGGAAGTTCAGTTGAGCATCGTCGGCACCATCCCGCAACGCTATCGCACGAAAAATGGTGGCTGGTCCGATAATCGAGGCATTTCGATGTTACTGGATGTCGGCAGCGGCAATACCAAGGGCGGCTATCAGATCATTCGCCAGGTGCCGACCGGCGAAGCCGATTACGATTATGTCACCGTCGGGATTCCCAAGGGAACGGTCAGCTTCACGAATGAAATCAATCAAGCCGCCGGCGAAGCCGCTGATTTGGCCGTCTTTGCGCAAAAAGCCAAAGAACTCAGCCCGGTCTCTGTCCGCACTTCCTTGCGCAAGGAAATGGAGCGCAAACCCGGATTGTTCAATCGCCAGCGGGTTTATCTGACCGGCGGCATCGTCTGGGCAATGGCCACCCTGCTGCACCCGGAAGACCGGCGCACATTCGTTCCCATTTCGGCGGAAGAAATTGATATGTTTTATCGAATGGTGACCAGCGACACGGAGAGTTTGCAGAAACTGCTCAATCCAAATCTGACCCGGCGGATTCCGAACCGCCAGACGCGACTGGAAGCCGAGAAAGAGATAGAATCCGTTCGCAACGCTTTTTCACCCAGAAACCTGATCGCCGGCGCCGAGATTCTGAAAGCCGTCAAAACGGACTTCAATCTGTCCGGCAAGCGAGTTCGCTTTGCCCGGTACGGCTACCTGTCATGGATTTTGAGTTATGTGCGGTTGCAGGTTGGCGAGCCGAATCCGTAAATGTGAGGTCGAATAAACTGTATTCGCCTGAGAACGCACAGGGCCTCGTGTGCGTTCTCAGGCGGGAAAACCTGATGGCCATGAAGTGCCCGCACGCGAGGCCGCGTGCGCTCCCAGAATATGAAAAACACAGGACACAACAATTTTCTTCCGCTTACTTCAACTCTTTTGGCCACGCTCGTATTGCTGGCTTTGTCCGCCTTTACGGTGACTGCCAAAACGATTGCAGTTGCCAAAAACGACAAGCTTCACGGCGGCATCGAAATCGGTTCGAAGGGGGTGAAGGCGACGGCGCTTCACTTCACGCGCAAAGGCAATGGCTATGACGTAAAGATTCTTTATTCCGAAACGATCAATACCACGATCATGAAGGTGAAGGACAACAAGTTCACGCCGGAAGCGATTGCCGAAACCGTCGAGGCGGTGAAGAAAATCTTCACCCGCCTGCAGCAGGAGCATCAGATTTCGCCGGAACATATTTACATCGTCGGCAGCAGCGGCCTGCGTTCGGACAACAAGCAGGAGCTGGTCAGCGAAGTCAAAAAAGCCACGGGCAAGGCGATGTCTTTTTTGTCTGTCGAGATGGAAGTTCAATTGAGCATCGCCGGGACGATCCCGCAGCAGCGCGACGATGACAAGCCCGGCAACGAGCGCCACGCAGCAATGTTGATAGACATCGGCAGCGGCAATACCAAAGGCGGTTATCAGCAGGCGATTTCCGCACCGGTGACGGGCGTTCCTGTAGATGAATTCGTGACGATGGGAATTCCCTACGGCACGGTGACCTTTACCAATGAAGCCACCCGTTACCGCAAAGAAGAAGGCGATCTGCGAGAGTTCGCGCTGGATGCAATGCTGCTTGGCCCGAAGACTTTGAACGAGCAGTTGAGCAGGGAAATCGCCAAAAAGCCCGGCTTAATGGTGCGCGAGCGGCTTTATCTGACAGGCGGCATCGTCTGGGCGATGGCCACGCTGCTATATCCTGAAAACCGCCGGGCCTTCGTGCCGCTGACGGCGGAAGACATCAATCGTTTTCATTACCAGGCGCGCAGCGATGTGAATTCCTTGCTCAACCCCGACCTGTCTTTCATCACCGATCAGGCGCGCCGGATGACGGCACAGAAGGAAATTGATTCCGTCAAAGCCGCGTTCACTCCGAAAAACATCATTGCCGGAGCGGAAATCCTGAGCGCGGTTTCGACCGAGTTCAAGCTTCAGAATAAAAAAATTTGGTTTGCCCGCTTCGGACATTTGAGTTGGATTCTGAGTTACGTGCGCGGGCAGGCGGAAAAGCAGCTTTTAGCTGCCGAAGGCTCTACAAGCAGCGCTCAGAAATGATAGTTTGTCGTCTCGCTTTCAGACCGGAACCGTTGAATGCTTTCCGGCGAGAGCCGGTTCTCAAAACATTATTTCAGAGGCTGTATTATGTCCCGCAAAATCAAGTTTTCAGTTGCCGCCGCAACGCTCAGCGTGCTGGCGGCAATTCTTTTGTGCGTCAGTGCGCAGGCCCAGGAGACGATCAAGCTGCTCGGCCAGATCAAGCCTTTCGATGTGAACAATCGCTACGCCGACGTGTGGGGAGAAGGCAATTACGCTTATGTTGGTTCCTTTAGCGGCAGCGGCCTGATGATTTTCGACATTACGAATCCGCGGGCGCCGAAGATGGTCGGATTTTACGATCCGCCGGGCGGCGAACGATTCCAGGACGTGATGGTGATCAATGGCATCGGTTATTTTTCCAGCGATGGCCGTCTTTCCGGCGATGCGCGCGGCGGCGTTCATATCGTTGACGTTCGCAATCCGGCCAGTCCTGTTTTGCTCAGCCAGATCTTGCCCGCGCAGCGCGGGTTCCTGAATGTGCATGAATTGTTTGTGACGGCTGACGGGGTGCTTTTCGAGGCGGATTCGCGCACGAACGTCGTCAAAATCTTCGATGTTCGCGACCCGCGCAATCCGGCTCATTTATGGGACATTCAAACCACCGACACGAGATTTATTCATGCGGTGATCGCCGTCAACGGCAGGCTTTTCACTTCCGGCTGGAGCGGCAGAACGGACATTTACGATGTCAGAAATGTCCTGACCCAGCCGCCGCAACTGCTGGGTTTTGTGGAATCCGGCACGAATTCGCATGCCAGTTGGCCCAGCAACGACGGCAAACTGCTGGCCAGCGCCCGCGAAACGGCGGGCGGCGACGTGCGATTGTTCGATATTTCAAACCCGGCGAACCCGATGGAGCTTTCCAGAATCAGCGCGGAATCACTCGGGTTTGAAGCATTCACGGCGCATAACCCGTACATCATCGGCAATCTGTTGATTGTTTCCTGGTATCAGGGAGGCGTCGCGGTGATGGATATTACGGACCCGCGCCAGCCCCGGTTGACTGGCAGATACGATACGTATCCGGCGGCGGCGGCCAGCGGTTACGATGGCTGTTGGGGCGTGTATCCGTTTCTGGGCCTTGATCGAGTGCTGCTCAGCGATCTGGACGGGGGGCTATTCATCGTTGACGCCACGGCGGCGCAGGCTGGCCCGCGCACGGTTTCAGCGGCCAGCTACAGCTTTTCGGCGATTGCGGGCAAATCCATTGTTTCAGCTTTTGGCGCGAATCTGGCGGCTTCGACGCAAATCGCTCAGGCTGTCCCGCTGCCGACGATGTTGGCGGGGGCAAGCGTTTCAGTCCAGGATTTCAAAGGCGTCGAACGTCTTGCGCCGCTCTTTTATGTTTCGCCAAACCAGATCAATTATGAGATTCCGGCTGGAACAGCACCCGGACCCGCGCTGCTGACATTTATCAATGGCGGGCAACACATCATCGGCTCGACGATCATCGCCGTCAGCGCGCCTGCAATTTTCACGCTGGACGGCACCGGAACCGGGCCGGCAGTCGCGCTTGATGCATTCAATTTCACCAGTGCTCCATTCAATCCCACCAGCGGAAATGGCCAACCGAATGTCATCACTGTTTTCGGCACAGGTCTGGGCGAAGACGGCACGGACATCGCCGGAAACGTTGCATCCAGCGTTCAGGTGACGCTTGACGGCAGGCCGGTGACGGTCAGTTATGCAGGCCAGGCGCCGGGGTTTGTCGGATTGAATCAATTGAACATTGTGCTTCCGGCGGGAATTTCCGCTGGCAATCACACGCTGGTCATCACTAGAAACGGCGTGTCGAGCAATCCCGCAGGCATTTTGACCCGATGACGGCAGGCCTATTTCTTTCGCTCCAGGCTGAGTTCGATGGCCTCGCCAAAGGGCAGCGTCATTGATACTGAGCGCACCGGCAGTGCTGCTGCGGGCTGAAAATCTTTGTCCAGCAGGAAGACCCGGTTGATGGCGTTCAACTCGCAGCGTGCGGCGGTGGCTTTGGCGATTTCTTCTTTTGAGCGTGGATTGCCGGTCAGATCGCAGCGCGCCGCCAGGCGCTCGACTTTGTCCGGCGTCACTCCCTGGGGCAACCGGATCGTGGTTCGGAAATAGCCGCTGCGGTCAATCCGGTAATAGCTGATGCCCAAATCCGAGGCATACCATTTGGGATCGTTCTTCAGTTTGAGCGCGAAACTCAGCAGCGCGCCGTTTTGCTGCGTCGAGGCTGCGTCCACATACAAATAACTTCGTAAATCACCGATGCGCGCGCCGAGCGTGCGTTCGGTGGTGATTTTTCCTTCGCGGGTCATTTCCTCGGCCATGATCATGTGCGTCCACGGATGCTGATCCATCACCCATTCGCGCGAATGATTGCTGAGGTCAACGCCGACCGGGCGCAAGGTAAATCGCATCGCCGAATCGCTTTCAGCAGGGAGGGCATCGGCAAAGTTATTGTTGTCGGATTTGATCAGAAACAAGGGATGATCGGCTTCGCGTTTGCCTTGAAAGGTCTTCGTTTCGTGTTGAACGCCCTGGTAGGTGGAATTGACGACTTTGCCCTGTGCATCTACTTGAACATCCACGACCCATTCGATGTCCGTCGTCCGTCCCCACCGCGCCATCAGCGCGGCGGTTTGGGTTCCGCCGTCTTCATTGCTGATGATGACCGTGTAGCGGTACGTCGTCAGCCCGCCTTCCTTCATGGTTTCGTAATACATCATCAACGGCACATCGCTGAACTTGCCGATGGTGTTCGGACGCGCAAAGAGAAAAGGCGTGTGCGCCAGCGCCGGAAATTCCGTATGGCTGCGGTCAATCAGCGTGATTTTGGCGTCGGCGATTTTGATCGTCGTGGCTTTGGCGGCGGATTGCTGGCGGTTGAATAGGATGCGCAGGCTGTGTTCGCCCGCCGCGACGCGCCCCAGCATCAGTTTGTAGGTGAATGGCTTTGCGCCGGAAAACAGAATGACATCCTGATGCTGGCGGTCATCCACGAAGATGGTCGCCGTTGCCGCTTCCGCGCCTGCCGTGCCCCAGGAAGTTCCGGGCGAGGAAGCCGTCAAATCCAACAAGGCTTCCGCGTCCGTGCTGGCCGTGAACTTTCTTTCGAGCAGTGTTTGTGCAGCGGCGGTCAGAGACGTTGCCGCGAAAAATGTGATTGTCAGCAAAACCGTTGAGAGGATTCTTTCAAGGACTTTCATAATCGTTTCAGCGTTGTTTTTTCTTCGTCAATTGCCGGTCGAGTTCATGAACTTTGTCGATGATTTTTTCTTCAATCGCCGGCGTATACGGGCCGGGCAGATCGTAGTAAATCATCGAATCAATCACTTCGTAGCCACCCTCGGCGTACATTCGCGCCGAAGGAATGTACGAGCAGAGATCGTTGCTGTAACCGGCGACCCAGGTGTTTCCGCCCAATTCTTTTTTCAGCCGCAGCGAATAGTCTGTGACGACTTCGCCGGCCAACGCGACCAGCTTCAAATCCCCGATTTGTAGAATCTGAATCGTATATGGATATTCCGAGAGGATCTTGCCGTCGCGTTCCAGTTGGGCGAGCCAGCGTTCAGCGTGGCGGCGGCGGAAAGTGTTCTGGTCTTTCAGCCGCGCCTGCCATTCTGCTTTTGCCGGCGTGGGGGCAAAGGGAATCATCACGCTGCCAAGCGCGGATTTAGCCTGCCCGCTGACGGGCGACATTGCACCGGCCAATACCTGATCCACGGATTTGGCCAGTTCGTCGCCGTGTTGCCGGGCAATTTCCAGCTTGCTGCGGGGATACGGATTGATGTCCGCGCCGCATCCGGCAACGAACAATGCCGTCGCGCCGGGATGCGCTTTTTCGATGGCATCCTGGGCAAAGCCGGCGTAATCGCCGCTGACCTGATAAAACTCGCCGGTCAGCGTCGTGTTGTGACAGGCGTAACCGAACAGCACGCCCCGCAATTTGCCGGCGGCAGCTTCCACTTTCAGCACGGGCACTTCGCGGTCAACGGGACCTTCGCGATTGACGCCGATGGCGATGGAACCGTTCGGACGCTTTTCCCGGCGGTTCATCGCAAACTGCGCCGAGCCGCGGCCGAAGGAGAGTTTGGCTGGCGACAAATCCTTGAGCGCTTCGCCGATCAGTTTCAGCAGCTTGCCTTTCAGTTGATGCGTGTAATCGGCGACGGCTTTGGTTTGTTCGGCGTCGAGGTCATAAGCTCCGGCAAGCGAACTGGCGATGACGGGTGCGGTATGCGTATGCGAAAAGTTGAAGAGAATCTGTTCCCGCCGCAGCCGGTAGCTTTTATTGGCGTATTCGGAGATTTCCGAAGTCAGCGCGCGCGGCAGCCCCAACAAGTCCGTGGTGACGATGACGACGCGGTTGCCGCTGGCGTCTTGAATCACCAGCGCTTTCGCCCATAGATCCTGGATTTTGCCTTCGGAGGGTTTGTTGCGCGAGGCGTATCCGGACAGCCAGACGGGTTTTTCCGGCGTGATCGAGATATTGGCCAGACCGGCTTTGAAACCAGCCGGTGCATTCATCGCCTGCATCCGGGATGGGCCTTGCAAGGAAACGATTGCTACCAGCGACAAGGCCAGCAGGAAAAGACGAAAGCAGGTGTTCATCTTCTTGGACTCCTCGAAAAAATGTACAGCGGACTGTCAGTCCGCTGAAGACGTGGCAAGATGCTTATTCTGCTGCGATAACATGGTGTAGAGAAACCGTCAGCGGACTGACGGTCCGCTGTACATCAAAGCGGCTTTACGATACCGGATTCGTCTGGCAAACAAAAGCTTCGGAATAAAAGCGTCTGACACAGTTTGAAAAACAATCCGTGAAAGTCTGCGAAAGCTGTTCAGGACAATCAAGAATCTATGCAAAAGAAACAAGCGGTCGTCATTGGCGGAGGACTGGGCGGGCTTGCCGTGGCTTTGCGGCTGTCGGCGCAGGGCTGGGCGGTGACCGTCTGCGAGCAGGGCGCAAGCTTCGGCGGCAAAATGAATTTATGGCGCGAACAGGGATTCCGGTTCGACACCGGTCCATCGCTGATCACCATGCCCTGGATTTTCGCCGAACTGTTTTCCAGCATTGGCAGCGACATCAAAGACCATCTGGAACTGATTCACGTTCACCCCATCAGCGATTACATTTATCCGGACGGGGTGAAGTTCAGTTATTCGGCTTCGATGCCGGAATGGCTGGGAACGCTGAAAAACCTGGATGCGCGCGATGCCGAAGGCTTTCTGCGGTTTCTGAAGCTCGGCGCGCAGCTTTACGAGGTTTCCAAAGACACTTTTCTTCGCCGCCGCCCGTTGGATTGGCCGCGCGTGACGGATGCTTCTGTTTTGAAACACATGCCCTGGCGGCATGGCTGGGGGAATTATCACAAGACGGTCGCTGCGCACTTTCACAGTCCGCACTTGCGGCAGCTTTACGACCGGTATCCGACTTATGTGGGATCATCGCCGTACAAATCTCCCGCGACGCTGGCCGTGATTCCGTACATCGAATTTTCCTTTGGCGGCTGGTACATCAAAGGCGGCTTGTACCGCATTGTCGAAAGCCTGCTCGAGCTTGCGGAAAAAGCCGGAATCCGGCTGCTGACCAAATCGCGCGTGGAGAAAATCGAGCGTTCGGGCGGCAGCGTGACCGGCGTGCAATTGGCGGACGGGACGAAGCTTGCGGCCAATGTTGTGGTGATGAATGGCGACGCTTCCTCTGTCCCGCAAATGCTTGGCGAAAACGGCAATAAAGGTTTACCAGCCGCCGAGCGTTCGATGTCCGGCTTCGTCATGCTGCTGGGTGTCCGGCGAACGATGCCCGAACTGCATCATCACGCCATTTACTTTTCGGGGGATTACAAGCGCGAGTTCGACGAACTGTTTGAAGAACGCCGGTTTCCAACCGACCCGACCATTTACGTCAATGCGCCCAGCCGCAGCGACCGTTCCGTCGTGCCCGGCGAAGGCGAAACACTGTTTGTCATGGCCAATGCTCCCGCGAATGACCGTGACAACCGGCCAGATGAATGGCCAGATGAATGGCCAGATGAATGGCCAGATGAATGGAATGTAGAGCAAGTCGCCGAAGCGCGCCGCCGCGTCTTTGCCCGGTTGCGGGCGAGCGGTTTTCCGGACATTGAAAATGACATTGTCGTCAGCGACATCTGGACGCCGGAGAAAATCGGCACGCGATACATGATGCCGGGCGGTGCGATTTATGGAACGCATTCGCACGGCTGGAAAAATGCTTTTTTGCGTCCGCCGAACAAGGACAAGAAAGTTGGCGGTTTGTACTATGTCGGCGGCAGCACGCATCCGGGCGGCGGCACGCCGACAGTGCTGCTGTCCGCGCAAATCACCAGCGAACTGATCGAACGATATGAAGCATAAATTGATCATCCGCTCGCTTCCGCTGACCGGCCTGATTCTGGCTTACGTTGTGATGTGGATTGGCGGCGTAGGGCATTACGCACTGATAGGCGGCCCGCCGCTGGATGCGCCGTGGGCGGCCTCGGTGTTTTTGCTGCTGGCCGGGGTGATCGTGGTTGTGACCTCAGCCAAGCGGGATTTGCCTGGCCTGGTTGCCGCCGCGACGCTGGGTTTCATCGCGGAAATTCTCGGCGTGCATTACGGGTTTATCTTCAGCCCTTACAACTACACTTCGGTGTTGCAGCCGCAGTTGCTGGGCGTGCCGCTGGTGATGCTCAGCGCCTGGATGGTGCTGGTGGCCTATGTCCGGCAGATGCTCGCCGGATTGAAACTCTCTGTCTGGCTGGAAGCCGTATTGGCTGCCGCCTGGATGACGGCGATTGATCTGGTGATTGATCCGCTGGCGGCGAATCAACTGGGGTACTGGCGCTGGGAACAGTCTGGCGCCTATTACGGAATTCCATTGCACAACTTCATCGGCTGGTTTGTGGTCAGCCTGCTCATCTTCTGCCTGGTCAGACGGCGCTGGGAAGAGAACGTCATTGCCCGCTATGTCGGGCTGAGCATTGTGCTCTTTTTTTCGGCAATCGCGCTTTCCTACAATTTGTGGCTGGCAGGCGGCGTGGGAATCCTTCTGGCGCTGGCGCATTTTGTCCTGAGCAGACCGGTGATGGGCAACAGGTTTGTCCCATTGGCTCCGGATTCCCTGGATTAAACAGTCTTCGGCAAAACGGCCTCGCGAAATATTTGCATCCTCCGATCTTCGTACTTATACTGCGCCCGTCTCCGCAGCAGTGATTCTCACAAAAATCTAAAAGTCTTAAATGCAGAGCTTTCGGCAGTAGCAGATCAGGCTATTGAGAAAGAGGGCACTGTGGCATTCAGTCATCAATTCATCGAAGGGATACGGACCAGTTCCAGAAACTGGCTGAACGCCCCCAATCCATCAACTTCAAACCAAAGCACTTTCAAATCTCATGCAGATTACAGTACTGAAAGAAACCGACCCGCAAGAATCCCGGGTTGCTCTTATTCCCGAATCCGTCAAAAAATTGGTTGGCTTGAAGGCGGCCGTTGCCGTTGAAAGCTGCGCTGGCCGGGACTCTGGCGCCGCCGACGCCGATTACGAGGCCGCAGGTGCAACAGTCTCGAACGATCGCAATGCGCTGCTGGCTTCAGCGGATGTGCTGGTTGCCGTCAACCGTCCGCCTGCGGAAGACGTGGCGAAGCTGAAGAAAGGCGCGGTGGTTATCGGATTCATTCGTCCATTGGATGAGCCGGAGATGCTGAGACCGATGCTTGCGCAGGGGGTGACGGCATTTTCAATCGAGCTGATTCCGCGATCCACGCGTGCGCAGGCAATGGACGCGCTGTCTTCGATGGCGACCATCGTCGGTTACAAAGCCGTCCTGCTGGCGGCGGACAGAGTTCCGCGCATGTTCCCGATGCTGACGACGGCGGCGGGAACCGTGCCTCCGGCCAAAGTGCTGGTGCTGGGGGCGGGCGTCGCCGGCCTGCAGGCCATTGCCACGGCCAGGCGTCTGGGCGCCGTGGTTGAAGGCTTCGATGTGCGCGCCGCCGCCGGAGAAGCCGTTCGCTCGCTCGGCGCGAAGTTCCTGGAAGTGGACATGGGCGGCATTCAGGCAGAGGGCGCGGGCGGTTATGCCAGGGAAGTCACCGAAGAGGTGATGAATCGCAGCCGCGATTTGATCGCCCGCCAGGCCAGACAAACCGATTGCATCATTACTTCAGCCGCCGTGCCGGGCCGCCGAGCGCCAATCCTGATCACGGAAGAAGCCGTTGCCGGAATGAAGCGCGGATCCGTCATCGTTGATCTGGCCGGGACCACCGGCGGCAATTGTTCCTTGAGCCAGCCGGGCGAAACGATTGACGTCAACGGCGTCACCATTATGTGCCCGCTCAATCTGGCCGCGAAAATTCCCGTGCATGCCAGCGCACTTTATTCCCGCAACCTGACGACCTTCCTCGGCGAAATGATTAAAGACGGCGAATTGAACGTTGATCTGAACAACGACGTTGTCGGACCGGCTTGCGCAATTCACGCCGGAGAAGTGAAAGAGCCTCGCATTCAGGCGGCTCTGAAATCCTAGTTATCGAACCATACCCATCAAGGAGAGTTCATCGTGAGCGCAGAAATATTGATCGTATCCTTGTATGTCTTCGCACTGGCCGCGTTTTTGGGTTACCAGATCATTTCGCGTGTGCCCCCGCTGCTGCATACGCCGCTGATGTCCGCGACTAATGCCATTTCGGCAATTTCAGTCGTCGGCTCGCTGGTGCTGGCCGGAGCGAAATACAACCAGGTCAGCCGCTATCTGGGATTCATCGCCGTGACTTCGGCAATGATCAATGTCGTGGGCGGATTCATGATCACCGACCGCATGCTGAAAATGTTCAAGGACAAGATTGGCGGCGGACAAAAAGAGGCTGACAAAAAAGAGGGTAAACACTAATGCTCCGCGAATACTGGATTGAGTTGACCTACCTGCTGGCTTCGATTTTGTTTATCTTCGGTTTGAAGGGACTGAGCCATCCGAAGACGGCGCGCATGGGCATGAACGCCGCCGCCGTCGGCATGCTGGTGGCCATTACCGGCACGTTGCTGAAACATGAAATCGTCAGCTACGAATTGATTATCGTCGGCCTGATTCTTGGTTCGCTGATTGGCGGGGCGATGTCTTACTGGATGCCGATGACGGCCATGCCGCAGCGGACTGCGCTGTCGCACGCATTTGGCGCGCTGGCGGCTTCGATTGTCGGGATTGCGGAATATTACGAGCACGTCATTCATCTGGGCGAATCCCTTCCCCCTTTCAAGATGACGGCGCTCGGCTTTGAAGTCCTCTTCGGCAGTTTGACCGTGACGGGCAGCTTGCTGGCCTTCTTCAAACTGCAGGAGCTGATGCGCGGCACGCCGATCACTTACAAGGGGCAGAACTTCATCAATGTTTCGTTGTTCATCGCGGCGGCGGTTATCTTCGTTTATCTGATCTATGATCCGACGCAGACAACCCTGTTCTGGGTGATGGTTGTGCTGTCGTTCCTGTTCGGCGTCCTGCTGGTGTTGCCAATCGGGTCGGCGGACATGCCGGTGGTGATGGCGCTGATGAACTCGTACGCCGGACTGGCTTCGGCGGCGACGGGTTTTGCCATTGGCAACAACGTGTTGATCATCGCCGGCACGCTCGACGGATTTTCAGGGTTCATCCTTTCCATTCTGATGTGCAAGGCGATGAATCGTTCGATCACCAACGTGCTGTTTGGCGCATTCGGCTCGGCTTCGACGGAAACACAGGGAATCATGGAAGGTGTCATGCGCGAAGTTCAGCCCGAAGACGTGGCCATGCAACTGGCGTATGCGCGGCAGGTGGTTTTTGTCCCGGGCTACGGCCTGGCGACGGCGCAGGCGCAGCACGCCGTGCGCGAACTGGCCGAGGCGCTGGAACATCGTGGCGTTCAGGTCAAATATGCGATTCATCCGGTCGCTGGACGCATGCCCGGACATATGAACGTGCTGCTGGCCGAAGCCAATGTGCCGTATTCGTCGCTGTATGAACTGGAACAGATCAATCCCGAAATGCAGGCGACGGATGTTTCCGTGGTCATCGGCGCAAACGACGTGGTCAATCCCGATGCGCGCGACAATCCGAAAAGCCCGATCGCCGGCATGCCGATCATCGAAGTTGATCGCTCGCATCAGGTCATCGTGCTGAAGCGCGGCAAAGGCAGGGGCTTTTCCGGATTGGAAAACCCGCTCTTTTTCAAGCAGAATACGGGCATGTTGTACGGCGATGCGAAAGCCAGCTTGACCAAGCTGGCGCAGGCTGTACAGCAAGCATAGAGCGCGGTTTCGGTTCAGCGCGAAGATTTCGATAGACACAGTGGTCTTGGACACACAGGTATTGAAGCATGAAAATCATTGTACTCAGGGATGCGGACCCGGCGGAAACCCGTGTCGCCCTGACTCCCGAATCGGTCAAAAAACTGATTGGCAAAAATGCGGTCATCGCTGTTGAAAGCGGTGCCGGCGACAGGTCGAATGCGCGCGACAGCGATTACGAAGCCGCCGGAGCGACCGTGTCGGCTGATCGCGCGGCGCTGGTTGAGTCGGCGGATTTGCTGGCCGCTGTCAACCGTCCGCCGGACGAAGACCTCGCCCGACTAAAACCGGGCGCGATGGTCATCGGCTTGTTGCGTCCGTTTGACGAGCCCGGAAGGTTGCAGCCGCTGGTCGAGCGTGGCGTGTCCGCAATTTCGATGGAATTGATTCCGCGCAGCACGCTGGCGCAGAAAATGGACGCGCTCAGTTCGCAGGCAAACCTGGCCGGTTATGTGGCCGTCATTACCGCCGCTGCCCGGCAGATGCGCGTTCTGCCGATGATGACGACGCCGGCGGGGACGATTTCGCCCGCCCGGATTTTCGTCATTGGCGCAGGCGTCGCCGGCTTGCAGGCCATCGCCACCTCCAAGCGGCTGGGCGCGCGCGTGGACGCTTTTGACGTGCGCCCGGAGGTCGAGGAGCAGATCAAATCCCTGGGCGCGAAATTCCTCAAGGTGGATCTGGGCGAAACCGGCAGCACCGCGCAGGGCTATGCCAAACAATTGACCGAAGAACAGCTTCAGAAACAGCGCGAGGCCATGGCCAGACAGTGCGCGCAATCGGACGTGGTCATCACCACCGCGCAGATCTTCGGTAGAAAAGCGCCCGTCATCATCACCGCCGGCATGGTCAGGGGAATGAAGCCCGGCAGCATCGTCATTGATCTGGCGGTCGAAAGCGGCGGCAATGTCGAAGGCTCCAAAATGGACGAAGAAGTTGTCGTGGATGGCGTGCGGATCATTGGCATTGGCAATGGCGCGCGGCTGGTGCCGGTTCACGCCAGCCAGATGTATTCCAGCAACATCGTCAATTTCATCGAGCATTTCTGGAACAAGGACACGAAGCGACTGAATCTGGATTCGGATGACGACATTCTGAAAGGCAGTTTGTTCATCCACAACCGTGACGTCCGAAACGAAACCGTTCGGAACCTGATGAGGTAAAGACCGATGCTAGTGACACTGATTTTTATCTTTGTGTTGGCGGCGTTTCTCGGCGTGGAGTTGATCTCGAAAGTGCCTTCGCAGCTTCACACGCCGCTGATGTCCGGGTCGAACGCGATTTCGGGCATCACCATCGTCGGGGCGCTGGTGGCGCTGGGAACCGAAAACGACACCGTCACCCTGGTTTTTGGGATGGTCGCGGTGATCAGCGCGATGATCAACGTGGTTGGCGGATATTTGGTGACCGACCGCATGCTGGCCATGTTCAAGGCGAAAGGTGAACAGAAAAAATAACTGCCATGGAACAATTCATCAACATCAGCTACATCGTCGCTTCGATCATCTTCATTTATGGGTTAAAAATGCTGGGCCGGCAGGAAACCGCCCGGCGCGCGAACCTGTTTTCGGCGGCCGGCATGCTGATCGCCATCGTCGCCACGCTGCTGATCAAGGGCTTGTCGTATCAATGGATCATCATCGGAATGCTGATCGGGTCGGCGATTGGCGCGTATGCGGCTTACGCCGTCAAGATGACTTCGATGCCGGAGATGGTCGGGTTATTTAACGGATTCGGCGGCCTGGCCAGTTTGTTGGTCGGCCTGGCCGAATATCACCTGCATCAGGACCGCCCGGCGGAAACGCTGATTTCCATTTACCTGACGGTGTTGATCGGCTCGGTCACTTTCAGCGGCAGCCTGATCGCCTGGGGAAAACTGAGCGAAAAAATTTCCGGCAAGCCGGTACTCTTTCGCGGGCAGAAACTTTTCAACGGCATCTTGCTGGGGGGAATTCTGGCGATGGGCATCTGGTTCACGCTCTATCCGCTGGAATCGTATCTGCTGTTAGTCGTCGCGGCAGTACTTTCGTTGATCCTCGGCGTATTGCTGGTCATTCCCATTGGCGGCGCGGACATGCCGGTGGTCATTTCGCTGCTCAATAGTTACTCCGGGCTGGCGGCGGCGATGGCCGGATTCATCATCCAGAACAATGTGTTGATCGTCGCCGGCTGTCTGGTCGGAACCAGCGGGCTGATTTTGACGCAGATCATGTGCAAGGCCATGAACCGTTCGCTGGCCAATGTGTTGTTCGGCGGAATGGGCGCAACGGCGGGAGTTGCTTCAGCGCAGGTCGCGGGCGATGTCAAAGCGCTGCCTGCCGCCGACGCTTATTACATCCTGGAAGCGGCGCGCTCGGTCATGTTCGTGCCCGGTTACGGAATGGCCGTGGCGCAGGCGCAACACGCCGTTCGCGAACTCGGCAAAATCCTGGAGGAAAAGGGCGCGGAGGTGACTTATGCCGTTCACCCCGTGGCCGGACGCATGCCCGGCCATATGAACGTGCTGCTGGCCGAAGCCGATGTGCCCTATGAACAATTAATTGAAATGGAGTCGGCCAATTCGATGATGCCTTCGGTGGATGTGGCCATCGTCATCGGCGCGAACGACGTGGTTAATCCGGCGGCGCGCGAAGATAAAGGGAGCCCGATTTACGGCATGCCGATCATTAATGTTGACCAGGCCAGAACCTGTTTCGTCCTCAAGCGTTCGATGGCCTCCGGCTTTGCCGGCATCGAAAATCCGCTCTTTTTCTGCGACAACACGCGTATGCTGTTCGGCGACGCCAAGACCATGGTTCAATCGCTGGTCAATGAATTCAAAGGCAGTTGACACTGTTCGGGGTGTTACTGGTTTTGCTAACTTTCAAACAGAACACGGGCATGCTGTATGGCGACGCGAAGGCCAGCTTGAGCAAGCTGGCGCAGGCTGTCCAACAGGCATAAGAAAGAGCCGCGCGGAAATCTGAACTTCAGGCGGCTTGGATCGTTGAAACTTTCCGTCCAGTGCAAATTGAGTTGAACGCTGCGTTCAATCTGCGTTCTAACTTCTCAGCTGAAATAGGAGGATTATGGCGAAGTTTAACGATTCTCTTGCTCACGTGAAAATTGCCGCGCCCTGCTCTGCCAATTGGGAACAGATGTACTCGTTTGAAGGAGAAAGGGTGCGATTCTGTTCTCAGTGCAATCGGAACGTATACAACCTCTCGGCAATGACGCGGGACGAGGCGAAAGCGCTCCTTTATAAAACCGAAGACCGCCTTTGTGTCAGATTCTACCGCCGTTCAGATGGAACAGTTCTGACCCAGAACTGTCCAGTAGGCTTGCGTGCCTTCAAGCGCCGCGCCGCCTGGGCCGCGCAAGTCCTGCTCGGCATGCTGTTGACCTTACTGGTGGGCACCGGCTTATCCAATTTCAATCTTGTCAGAAGGCTGGAGGACATGCTTGCACCCAGACATTCTGTGATGGGGGGACTGGCGGGTTTTGTAGGGGAGGAAGCGAGCACTTCCGTCTTACCGGAAGCGGAGGTGGAAATGGGGAAAGCTGTTCGACCAAAAAGCCTGAAATCGAAAAGTGGCAAATCTTCTAAATAGAATGTCTTGGCTCCGGCCAGGTTTCTTTGAAATGTTCATCCCCTGAGTTATGGGCAAACCGAACGGTTTGCCATACACTTCCGGCATGAACTCCGTGGTGAAAGTGCTTGCCATCCTGAATCTGCTGGGCGCAGCGCAGGGGGTATTGTTGGCCGCTGCGCTGCTGACGATCAAACGCGGCAATCGGACAGCGAACTATCTGCTGGCTGCGTTTATCGCGGTGATGGCCGTGCTGGTCAGCGGCGCGCTGGTTTTCACCACACGGCATGTTCTGGCCTATCCGCACCTCAGCTATCTGCATCATCCGTTTTTGTACCTGATTGCGCCTCTGCTGTTTCTTTACGTTCGGACTCTGACTACGGGCGAAGACCGGTTCGCGCGCAAAGACTGGCTGCATTTTCTGCCGTTCGCGCTTTGCCTGATTTATCTGTTGCCATTTTACCTGCAACGCGCTGAAGCCAAGCAGGCCGTTTTCAACTCGCTGGAATATGAACGCTGGTACTTGTGGCGTCACGGTTTGGCGCTGATTCAGGTGGTTCCTTATTTAAGCCTGACAGTGGTTCGGCTGATTCGATTTGCCCGCCAAAATCAGCCGGTGAACCGCGCGGTGCTGTTTCAACTTCGGTTGCTGACGGCGGGAATTGCGTTGATTCTGGTGGGCGGCGTCATACGGTTTCTGTTCCGCGACCGGAGCCTGGAAACCAATCTGCTGTTACCCTCCATCGGGCCTATTCTGGTGTACTCGCTGGCATTCCTGGCACTGCGCAAGCCGGAGGCATTTGACGCCAGTCCGGCGCCGGAACCTGTTCCCCTTTCGGATCAAACCGCCGCGCCCAAAAAATACGAACGGTCAACGCTGACGCCTGAACGCGCCGAAGAATATCTGGCCAGACTGCTGCGGGCGATGGCGACCGAAAAGCCGTTTACCGACGGCGACCTGACACTGCAAAAGCTGGCCGAGCTTCTGGCCATTCCGGCAACGCACCTGTCACAAGTCGTCAACGAACGGCTTAATCAATCCTTTTCCGATTTCATCAACTCTTACCGAGTGCGAGAGGCGCAGGTGAAATTGCTCGACCCGGCCACAAAGCATTACTCGATCCTGGCCATTGCCGAAGAAGTCGGCTTCAACTCCAAATCCACCTTTAACGCGGTTTTCAAGAAACAGACCGGTCTGACTCCTTCCGAATTCAGAGACAATTCAAAAGCCTTGGAATCCGCGCAAGCAGGCGGCTGATTTTGCGTCCGAAATCATAATTTCGGACGTCCGAACGTTGAGTTTCGGACGAAAACAGCCGATTTCGCGCGTACATTTCCGGCATAAACAATTCTCTCGAAACTCAAATAGGAGAAGGAAAATGACTTTACTGAAATTCAGGAAATTCGCTTCGGTGTTGGCCACGCTGGCATTGCTGACAATTTCCGCCATCGCTCAGGCCAATCTTGAGGACGCGATCAAACAGTTTGAAGCGAAAAAATACCAGGAGGCCAAACCTGCCTTCGAGCAGGCCGCCAACGCCGACCCGAAAAATGCGATTGCGGTGTTCTATCTGGGCCGCATTGCTTTTCAGCAAAACAATGCCGACGAAGCCGTCAAATGGTTTGAAGCAGCCGTCAAACTTCAAGATAACAATTCCAGCTATCACCACTGGCTGGGGCAGGCCTACGGCAAAAAAGCGCTGGCCGTAACCATGCTTAACCGCGCCAGTCTGGCCGGGAAGGTCAGGGAAGAGTTGCTGAAAGCCGTTTCGCTCGATCCAAACAACTGGGAAGCGCGAGCGGATCTGGCCAGGTTTTATGGGGAAGTGCCAGCCTTCCTGGGCGGCAGTCAGGAAAAGGCGCTGGAACAGGTGGAACTGATCAAGAGAGACAACGCGCTGCAAGGCTGGCTGCTCAAGGGCGAACTGCTGGCCAATCAAAAGAAGAACGCCGAGGCGGAACGCGCCTATCTGGAAGCCGAAAAGCTACAAACGGATGATTTTGAAGCGACGATGAAACTGGGACGGCTTTATCAGCAGGTCAAAGAGTTCGACAAAGCCTTTGCCGCGTTCGAGCGCGTCGTCAAAGCCAAACCCGGCAATGTCGCTGCGCTCTATCAAATTGGTCGAACTGCCGGGCTGTCGGGAAAGAATCTGGATCGGGGCCTCGAAGCCTTCGCTTCGTTCGATCACGCAGTATTGAAAGACGATCGCGAAGCCATTATCGGCCTGCGCTGGTGGCGCGGGCGAATTTACGAAACCAAAGGCGATTTGCAAAAAGCACGGGCGGATTTTGAATATCTGGAAAAGATTTCTCCCGGCCATCCTGACACGCGCGCAGCGCTTGACCGCGTCCTGCCAGAGACCGAAAGCGCCAACGCCAAACGCACTCCGGGATTGGCTTCGCTGGAGCCTTCGTCCTTTCAATCCTTCGAGGGGGAATCAATCGAATGCGAAACCGGGCGATTGTTCGTCCCGGAAAACCGCAAGAAGAAAGACAGCCGTTTGATTGAACTGGCGTTTCTTCGCATCAAGACCAAGGCCAAAGAGCCATTATCGCCGGTCGTCTGGCTGAGCGGCGGTCCTGGCAGCAGCGGCATCGTCAACATGAAAGTCGCGGAATATTTCCGCGCGATGAAAGCGGTCAGCGAAGTTGCCGATGTGATCGTGCTGGATCAACGCGGCACGGGCGGTTCGCTGCCGAATCTGTTTTGTCCGGGGACTTTTGCCGATCTGCCGCCGACAATGCTCCGCAGTCAGGAAGACGCGACAAAGGCCTTTATCGAAGGCGCGCGACGGTGCGCTGCCGCAATGCGCGAGAAGGGAATTGACTTCGATGGCTACACGATTCTGGAAAGCGCCGATGATGTTGACGATCTGCGCCGCGCCCTGAAGCTGGAAAAAGTCAGTCTGTGGGGACACAGCTATGGCGCGCAACTGGCGCTGGCTGCAGTGCGCCGACACGAAAAGAATATTGATCGGCTGGTGATTCTGGGTGTCGAGGCAGTGTCGAACACGGAAAAATTGCCGAGCGACATTGACCGGTATTTTGAGGAACTCGGGGCGATGATCAAAAGCGATCCGCGCGCCGGTGCGGGCAGGCCGGATTTGATGGGCTCAGGTTTGATGGAAATGATGCGGACGGTGTCGGCCAAACTTGACCGCGAACCGGTCAGGATTTCGGTCACTTTGCCGACGACGGGTGAAACTCGCGAGATGCTGGTCAGCGGATTCGGGGTGCGGTTTCTGGCATTGGCGACGGCGCTGGGCAATACGCGCAATCTGCCGATCATTCCGATGCTTTTTACTTCGTTGGACCGCGGCGACACCAAAGTGCTCAGCGAAATGCTCGTTCCCATACTGACCCGGAATCTTTTTCCGGCGGATTTGTACCTGATTGATGGCGCTTCGGGCGCGACCGCCGAACGCCGCGCGCAAATCGAACGCCAAGCCAAAACCGCTCTGTTTGGTGGCGTGACGAACTTCCTGTTTCCCGCCGTCAACGAAATCTGGCAGCCGAAGGATCTGGGCGATGAATTCCGAAAGCCCGTCAAATCGAATCGGCCAGCGCTTTTCATCAGCGGCACGCTCGACGCCAATACGCCGCCGCATCGCGCCGAAGAAGCCCGGCAGGGATTTTCAAACAGCGCTCATCTGATCATCGAAAACGCCGGCCACCAGGATTACTTCAAACACGAAGGCGTCAGCGGCGAAATCGTCCGCTTTTTGAAGAGCGGAAAGATTGAAGGCGGCAAATTCACACTTCCCGCGCCGCAGTTCCTGCCGATGACTGCGAATCGTTGAACCGCGCGGCGCTGCGTAGCAAACCCGCAATTTCTTGTTTGTTGAGGATGATGTTTCACTGCCAAAGCCTCCGGACAGGAAAATAAGGGACAGGAAAATAAGACCTGATTCGATTCCTATTTTCCTGTCCCTTATTTTTCTGTCCGCTGGTGGTTCTGGTTGCGCTGTGCTCCGAAGTCCCAGGTTCAGTTCTACAAATCAGCCTGCCTGTGACATACTCCCGCCACGTTTCTTCTTAAATCATTTGCCTTTTCAAGATGGAAACCACCAATTCCACAATCTACACAATTGGCCACGGGCGGCATTCGTTCGCCGATTTTCTTGCCTTGCTGCGGCGGTATGAAATCGAATTCGTCTGCGATGTGCGCACCGCGGCGCGTTCCCGCTGGCCGCAGTTCAACGGCGCGGTGCTGGCTGAAGTGCTGGGCGAACATGGAATCGGCTACGAACATTTGCCGGAATGCGGCGGCAGGAGGCTCGCGCCACCGGACGAACTGGCGCGGGGATTGGATCGCATTGCGGAGCTGGCCGCCGAAGTCCACGTGGTGCTGATGTGTTCGGAATCCCAACCGCTGACCAAACACGTGCGCGAGCGGCGCGCGAACTGTCATCGCGTTCGCATGCTGGCAACGCCGTTGCAGGCGCGGGGGGCGCGGATCATTCACATTTTGCCGAACGGAGCAACGCTGGAATTGGATGAAACGACTGTGTCTTCGATTTGGTAGGCGGGGCGGCGGATTATGATTTCAACTGCGCTTTTGGTGGTGACGGTTTTCCTGCTGATGATTTCGCTGGTCAATGTCCTATTTTGGCCAAAGCCCCGGCGCGCACGGCAGGCTTATGCCGGGGAAGTTTCCGTTCTGATTCCGGCGCGCAACGAAGAAGCCAATCTGCCTGCCTGTCTGGAAACCGTGCTGCAGCAGGGCGGGACCGTGCGCGAAGTGCTGGTTTACAACGATCACTCGACGGACGGCACGGAGCGGATTGTTCATGAGTTTGCCGCGCGGGATGCGCGTGTCCGTTCGGTGGAGGTGTTGCCGCTGGCGGAAGGCTGGTGCGGCAAGAACTTCGCCTGCGCGCAACTGGCGAACGCGGCAACAGGGAAGTTCCTGCTGTTTATTGATGCGGATGCGCGGCTGACTGAAGGTGCGGCGGCGCGGATGGCCGAGGAGATGAATGCGCGGCGGCTGACCTTCCTATCCTGCTGGCCGGGTTTGGATTTGGTCAGTTTCTGGGAGCGAGCGTTGATGCCGATGCTGAATTTCGTGGTTTTCGCGACGTTTCCTTCGCCGCTATCGCTGCTGCTCGGCAGCCCATCTTTGGGATTGGCTCACGGCGCGTGCCTGATGTTCGAGCGGGCGACTTACGAGGAAGTCGGAGGCCACGCAGCGGTGCGCGATCAGATTTTTGAAGATACACGGCTGGCCCAATTGTGGCGCGAAGCGCATGAGCGCGGCCTTTGTCTGGATGGGCAGGACGTGGTGCGAGTTCGTATGTATTCGTCATTTGCTGAAATCTGGCAAGGATTCCAGAAGAACTTTTTTCCGGCGTTCAAATACGAATTGAGCTTCTGGTTTTTCATGTTGTTTCACGCGGCAGTTTTCCTGACGCCGTTTGTCTGGCTGGTTGTCTCGCCGTCATTGACGATCCTGCTGGCGGCGCTGGCAGTCTTATTGATTCGTTTGGTGCTGGCCTGGCGGTTCAGGCAGCCGCTGTGGGCCGCGTTGCTGCATCCGTTGGCGGAAGGGATTTTATTGGCGCTGGGTTTGTCGTCCTGGTGGCGGTGCAAAAGCGGACGGGGCGTTGCCTGGAAAGGCCGCGAATATCACAAAACAGCGAAGGTTTAAGGCGGGCACGATGCCCGCGACCCCATGCGAGCAGGGATGCTCGCGTTCCCAGATATTTTCCGAAGGAGATCAAAATGCGATTTATGCGCCTTGGGATTGCCGTTTTAATGCTGGTGTTGCTGCTGAACAGCGGAACGAACTCTCTCTCGAAGTCGGCGGCGGCCAAAAAGCCCAATATCATTTTTATTCACGCCGATGATCTGGGCTATGGCGATTTGAGCTGCTACGGCCAGCAGAAATTTCAGACGCCAAACCTGGATCGGATGGCGGCAGAAGGCGTTCGATTTACACAGTACTATTCCGGCAACACGGTTTGCGCGCCATCGCGGGCGTCGCTGATGACCGGCTATCACTCCGGGCGAGCCTATATTCGCGGCAATGGCGACCACCCGCTCCGGCCGGAAGACGTGACCGTCGGTGAAGTCCTGAAACAGGCCGGGTACAAAACCGCTGTCATCGGCAAATGGGGCTTGGGGACGGCGGCGACCACCGGACGGCCCGATCAACAGGGCTTTGATGAATCCTTCGGCTTTCTGGATCACACCCACGCACACCGGCAATACACCGATCACTTGTGGAAAAATGGCGAAGCCGTCCCGGTCAACCTGGAAAAAGATTACGCCAACGACCTGTTCGCAGCCGCCGCGACCGATTTCATCGGGCGAAATCGCCAGCAGCCGTTTTTCCTGTATTTGTCGTTCACCGTGCCGCACGCCGAACTGCGCCTGCCGGAAGACGCCGTCAAACCCTTTCGCGGCAAATTTGCGGAAACGCCATTTACCAACGCCAAAGCCGACGCTGTCGCCTCTTTTCCTCCGGCCCGCGAACGGCGGGCTTCCATCGGCTACCGGTCGCAGACGGAACCGTACGCCGCGTTTGCCGGGATGGTGACCAGAATGGATCAACACGTCGGCCAGGTGCTGGCCCGGTTGATGGAACTTGGGATTGACAATGACACCATCGTCTTTTTCACCAGCGACAACGGCCCGCACAAGGAAGGCGGCGCGAACCCGGAGTTTTTCGACAGCAACGGACCGCTGCGGGGCATCAAGCGTGACATGTACGAAGGCGGCATCCGCGTGCCGATGATCGTTCGCTGGCCGGGCAAGGTGAAAGCAGGAAAGTCGAGTGAGCAAATCTGGGCGCATTGGGATTTCCTGCCGACAGCCGCGGCAATCGCCGGGATGAAACCGCCGGCCGGGATTGATGGCATTTCAATGCTATCGTCATTGCTCGGCAAAAAGCAGCGCGGTCATGAATTTTTGTATTGGGAATTTCACGAACGCGGTTTCGAACAGGCGGTCCGGATGGGCGATTGGAAAGCCGTGCGCCATGCACCCACCGATTCAATCGAGCTTTACAATTTGAAAGCGGATGTCGGCGAGACGAACAACGTCGCTTCCAGACATCCTGAAGTGATGAAAAAAATGGAGGCGCATCTGAACTCCGCGCGCACGGAATCGGCGCTTTGGCCGATCAAAAGCAAGAAGTAAGGTTGCTAAAAACGGCGAGCCATCGTTATACTCGCGCCACTTGGAAGACACAGAAGACTAAGCATTTCAAAAATTACGTCAGTCGTCATAAACGCACCTACTACCAGGGCTTTGTCGGGGATATACATGGAGGGCTTCGTTGGGATTTTCGGCTTCAGCCGAAGGGGCCAACGCAGGGCGCGGGCGCTTTCAGCCTTCGCTCAGAAGCCAGAAAACGCACAGGCTTGTCTGTCTGTGCCTTATACCCTTTGAAGGAGAAATAAAAATGAAACCCAAAGCAAGATCGCTTGGGACAGCATTGGCAGCCGTCGGATTACTTTTAGCCCTGATGGCTATGATGATGACTGCCGCGCTGGCCCAGACTTATACCGCAACCGTGACCGGCACCGTCGCTGATGCGCAGGGCGCGGCAATTGCCGGAGCCAAAGTCACCGCAATCAATCAGGGAACCAAGCTTGAATACACGGCGCAGACCAGCGATTCGGGCGTCTATACCATCCCATTTCTGCCTGTCGGGACTTACGTTATTTCCATCGAAGCATCGGGCTTCAAGAAGCTCGTCTCGAACGAAATCAAACTTGAGGTCAATCAGACCGCCCGCATTAATTTGGCCATGCAGGTCGGCGGCGTCAGTGAAACCGTCAACGTGACCGATGTTGCGCCCGTTCTGCAAACCGAAAGCGTCACCGTTGGCGGCGTCATTTCCGGCAACACGACAACGGCTCTGCCGTTGAACGGACGAAACTTTCAGCAACTGACGCTGCTGGTTCCGGGGACGATCAATCCGAACCCCGGCGGCTTCAACAGCCCGAACGGCCAGGGGCGGCCTTACGTCAACGGCAACCGCGAACAGGGCAATGCATTCCTGCTTGACGGTATTTCCGTGGACGAAACGATTGATAACCGCATCGGCTATAAGCCGAATATTGATGCCATCGCGGAGTTCCGGGTTGAAACCAGCAACTCTTCGGCGGAGTTCGGCAATGTCACCGGCGCGACTGTCAATGCGACGATGAAATCGGGCACAAATGAATTTCATGGCAACGCCTTTGAATTCTTCCGGAACGAGGCGCTAGACGCCAATAGCTGGGCGGCCAACCGCAACAATCAAAACGTCAAATCCAAGTTTCGACAGAATATTTTTGGCGGAACTTTTGGCGGCCCCATTATTCGGGAGAAGCTATTCTTTTTTGTCGCTTATCAGCAGACGATTCAGCGCACGGGCGGCGCGGGTACGGCCGGAGTTGCCCCGGCAGCCTGGCGAACCGGCGATTTGTCGGTTTTCACAACTCCGATTCGCGATCCGCAAAAGACAGGCGCTTGCACCGCCGCTGACCGCACCGCTTGTTTCCCCGGCAACATTATTCCGGCGAACCGGATCGTGAACCCGGTGGCCAGAGCGCTTTTCGCCGACACCACGCTGTATCCGCTGCCCACGCGCCAACAGGCCGGAACCGGGGTTGGATTGATTGACGTGGTCACGGCCAACACGCTGAACAACCCGCAAGTAGACGGCAAGATTGACTGGCGCGTCACCGAAAAGGACAATTTTTCCGGGCGTTATTCCTTTATGCGCGGCAACACCCAAGGTGTGAAAGGAGCGCTGCCAACCAACATCACCGGCAAAAGCCTGACTCGTCCACAGAACATCGCGCTGAACTGGACGCGCACGATCAGCCCGACTGTCATCAACGAAGCTCGTGTCGGATTCAACCGCGCGGTCTTCATCAGCGATTTTCTGGACTGGGCGAACATCGGCAATGCCAACAGCAAACTTGGCATTCCCGGTAGCCAGGTGATTCCGGGCCTGGCTCTGGTTTCCGCCGGCAATGGGGTTTCGTTTGGTTCACGCGCGGTCAATGAAGACAACGTCACCAACACTTTCCATTACGGCAACAACCTGACCATCCTGCGAGGACGCCACAGCTTGAAGATGGGCGGTCAATTGCAGCGCTATCAGCAGAATCGGTTTTACCCCGGCAACAACGGACTGCTCGGCGGCTTCACTTACGACGGACGATTCACCGGGCTGGCTTTCGCCGACTTCCTGCTCAACCTGCTGTCCAACAAGAGCATCGGCAGCCAGAGCGGAACGTGGGGACATCGCCAGAATCGCATCGGCGTTTTCTTCCAGGATGATTTCAAGGTTCGCAACAATCTGACGCTCAATCTGGGAATGCGCTGGGAATACACTTCGCCGGTGGTCGAAGTGAAAGATCGTCAATCGAACTTCGATCTGGTGACTGGGAAACAACTTTTCGCCGGACGCGACGGCAACAGCCGCGCGCTTTACGAGCCTTATTACAAGGGGTTCGAACCGCGCATCGGTTTTGCCTGGACGCCGGATATGCTGAACGGCAAGTTTGTGGTTCGCGCCGGTTACGGTATTACGCAATACATGGAAGGCACGGGATCGAACCTGCGTTTGCCGCTCAATCCGCCGCTGTTTTCGGAAGCGGATCAGACTTATGACGCCAGCACCGGGCCCGGAACCATCACCAATGGCTTCACCGATGTGATCGTCAGAAACACTCCGGCAGGCAATATCCGCATCTGGAATCCAGACCTGCGGCCTCAGTTCACACAACAGTGGAACCTGGCGTTGGAATATCAATTGGGCAGTTCCACCTCGATTTCGGCGGCGTATGTTGGCCACAAGGCGGATCATCTGGTTGCGCCAACGGATAACAACCAGCCGTTGCCAGGCGTGGGCGCTCCTTCAACCTGGGCTTCGCTCAATTCACGGCGCCCGCTGTTTTCCCTTTACCCGCTGGTGACGCAAGTCAGCGGCACGGATTCATGGGCGCGCAGCAATTACAATGGACTTCAGGTGTTTGGCCGCCAGCGCCTGGCAAAAGGATTTGAGTTCCTGGCCTCGTACACGCTGAGCAAGACCCTGACCGACAATCTGGGGTATTACGGCAGCGGCGGCGTTGCTTCACAGGGCGCTTATCCGTCGAATAACTATGACCGCCGGCGCGATTATGGACGGGCTTTCTTTGATGCCAGACATAACTTTGTCTGGTCGGGCACCTACGATCTGCCGGTTGGCAAAGGCCGCAGCTTCGGTTCCGACTGGAATCCGGTCGTGAACGGAGTGCTGGGCGGCTGGGGAATCAGCAGCATCGTCAGCATGCACTCAGGGTTCCCGATTACGATCCAGGCCACGGATGTCTCGCTGCAAGGCCCTCGAGGCGGTGGCCGTCCCAACCTGGTTGGCGACCCGAAACCCGCCAATCAAACCATTGACAGTTGGCTGAACCCGGCCATTTCCCTGGTGGCCAGCGACTGCAATCCGAGCGTCCATGCGTTCTGCATTCCGGCGCAAGGGACCTTCGGTAATTCCGGCGTCGGCATCGTGGATGCTCCGGGCTATGTTAATTGGGACTTCGGAGTCGGCAAGAAGTTCTACATCACGGAAAAGCATTACATTGATTTCCGCGCGGAGTTCTTCAACTTCACCAACACGCCGAGCTTCAGTCCGCCAGCTCGAAACATCAGCGATCCGAACACCTTCGGACGGATCACGGGAACGGTCAGTCCGCCACGCAACATCGAATTCGCATTGAAGTATTACTTCTAAGCTCGACTTTTTCCATCTGATATGAAGCGATGCAGTCTGATCCACAAGCTCTTTGTTTTCAGTGCGGTACTTTTCACATGTCACGATAAAAGTATGACGTTTGAAAAGCCGGGTATTACAAATAAAGGACTTGTGAAACCGGCATTTTCGTAAACGAAAGATGGATAAAGTCGCGCTAAGCGAAACTCGCATTAGCAGAAAAGGGGATCACCTGATCCTCTTTTCTTTTTCAGCTATCGGCAGTACCCTTTTTCACGTTTTTCCCGCATCAGGATTCAAAAAACAATCAGGACACCGGAGGGCATTCGATGAAGCTCACTGCCTTGGATTGGGCGATTATCGCGATCTACTTCGCAATCAGCATGGCGATCGGCCTGTATTTCACACGCCGCGCCAGCAAAAGCACCGACGAATATTTTCTGGCCGGACGCACTCTGCCGTGGTGGCTGGCGGGCGTTTCGATCGTGGCGACAACATTTTCATCGGATACGCCGCTGCTGGTGACAGGGATTACCGCGCGCGGAGGCATCGCGGGCAACTGGGTCTGGTGGGCGTTTGTGCTGTCCGGGATGCTGACGGTTTTCTTTTTCGCCCGGCTGTGGCGGCGCGCGAACGTCATGACCGATGTCGAATTCGCTTCGATTCGCTATTCCGGCAAAGCCGCAGGCTTCCTGCGCGTTTTCCGCGCCCTTTATCTGGGCATTCCCATCAATGCGCTGGTCGCCGGTTCGGTGACGCTGGCAATGGTCAAGATTCTGAAAGCCATGCTGGACATCAATGAGTGGTACGCCGTGCTGATCTGTTTCGCCGTCACCGGACTGTATTCAACGCTCGGCGGATTTCTGGGGGTGCTGTGGACGGACTTCTTTCAGTTTTTTCTGGCGATGCTGGGTTCGATTGCGCTGGCGTTCTTTTCGGTCGAAAAGGTCGGCGGCGTGCAGGGCATCACGCAAGGGCTGGCGGCAACGGGCCGGAATCCTGAAAGCTTTCTTTCGTTTCTGGCCGACCCCAGTTCGACTTATTTGCCCTTCCTGACGCTCTGTGTGTTTTTTGCCGTGCAGTGGTGGGCGGCCTGGTACCCCGGCGCGGAACCGGGTGGCGGCGGTTATGTGGCGCAGCGCATGTTCGCCGCGAAAGATGAAAAGGCCTCGCTGCTGGCGGTGTTGTCCTTCAATGTGCTGCATTACACCGTTCGTCCGTGGCCGTGGATTCTGACGGCGCTGGCTTCCATGGTCTATTACGCAAACGACGCGGCGGTGCAGGCAGATCCCGAATCCGGTTATGTGCGGTTGATTGCGGATGTACTGCCTGTAGGCTGGCGCGGCATCCTGGTGGCGGGAATGCTGGCGGCCTATATGTCCACCATCGCGACGCAACTGAATTGGGGAGCTTCATACCTGATCAACGACGTTTACCGGCCCTATCTGAAACGGGGAGCGGATGAAAAGCATTACGTTTTGGCTTCGCGCGGCGCGTCGGTCCTGATCATGGTGCTGAGCGGCGCAGTTTCGCTGGTGCTGGGAAAGGTGACGAATGCGCTGGATTACCTGCTGGCGATTGGCGCGGGCACGGGACTGGTGCTGATTCTGCGCTGGTACTGGTGGCGCATCAACGCCTGGTCGGAAATTGCCGCGATGATTGCCGCGACAGTTGTTTCGCTGATCTTGCAGTTGGCCGTCGGGCCGCAGGGGTTGGGCTTGAGCGGCAGCCCGTATGACAGCCAGGTCTTCGGCACTTATTCTCTGCTGATTACCACAGCCGTGGTTTGCATCGTCACGATCGCCGTGACCTTGGGCACCAAGCCCACGGATCAAAATACTTTGGTGTCGTTTTACCGCCGCACTCATCCCAGCAAGCTTGGCTGGGAACCGATTGCACGGCTTGCGCCGGATGTGGTTGTGAAAGACGACTGGGGAATGAAACTGCTGCAATGGGCGCTGGGCTGCGCAATGATTTATCTGACACTTTTCGGCGTCGGCAATCTTGTTTTTGGCAATTATGGACGAGGCGTTATCTTCATCGTGCTGGCCTTGGCGGCGGCCTGGGGAATTCTTGCACGTCTGTCGAAGAATGCTGGCGAAGATTTATGGGAGACTAACTGAGCGGGAGAACACATGCGCCGTATTTTGATCATTGTTCTGATCACTCTGTCCGGATTGTGCTTGCCATCGTCCGCCCGGCAAAAGCCCGTTGCGCCAGTGGTGCTGATTTCAATTGATGGTTTGAATCCGGATTATGTTTTGGAAGCCGACCGGCACGGACTGAAGATTCCGAACTTACGCCGTTTTGTCAAAGAAGGAGCGTTTGCCTCCGCAGTCACCGGCGTGATGCCGACCGTCACTTATCCGAGCCATACAACCTTGGTTACCGGCGTTGCCCCGGCCAGACACGGCATTTACGCCAATACGCCCTTTGACCCGTTCAGCAGGAATCAAGGCGGTTGGTCCTGGTACGCCGAAGACATCCGCGTGCCGGCGTTATGGGACGTTTGCGCGAAGGCCGGATTGAAGACCGCCAGCGTGGATTGGCCCGTGACCGTCGGCGCGAAGATTGATTTCAACATCGTGCAAATGTGGCGAGCCGGAACGCCGGAGGACCGCAAATTGATCCGCGCGCTTTCGACGCCGGGGTTGCTGACCGAAGCCGAAGCCGCCATTGGCAATTATCCGGAAGGTTACGATTATACCGTCGAGGCCGATAAGCGCCGCGCCGCATTCAACGTTTATCTGCTGGAAAAGAAGCGCCCGAATTTTCTGACCACCTATTTCGCCGGCCTGGATGAAGTTCAGCATGCGCATGGCCCGAACAGCCGCGAGGCATATGCGGCGCTGGAGGAAATTGATGCGCTGGTGGGGCAAGTTCGCGCGGGGGCAGAAAAGGTCGGCAAGGGCCAGGCCATCGTTTGCGTGGTCTCCGATCATGGCTTTTTGCCGACAAGGAAATCGTTGAGCCTGAATGCCGCGCTGCGCGAAGCCGGATTGATCGAAATTGACGCGGGCGGAAAGCTGACATCCTGGCGAGCCATCACGTGGAATTCCGGCGGCGCTGCCGCTGTGGCGCTGAAAGACAAAAATGACGAAGCCGCACGCAACAAGATTCGCGAAATTCTGCAACGATTGGCTGCTGATCCGAAGGGCGGGCTGCTGAAATTTTATGAAGGCGATGCCGCTCGGCGGCTCGGCGGTTTTCCGGACGCCGCATTTGTGGTTGGAACGAAGCCTGGATTCTATTTCAGCGGCAGTTTTGACCCGCCCATGGAGCGCGACATCAAACCAGGAGGCGGCCACGGTTTTCTGCCGGAACTGGCGGAAATGGATTCAACGTTCCTGCTTGCTGGCGCCGGCCTTCCCGTTGGACACAATCTTGGCCGGATTGACATTCGCGACATCGCGCCGACATTGGCTGCCTTGCTCGGTGTAAAACTGCCGATGGCGGAAGGGCGCGATTTACTGAAGACCAAATGAACCCGACAGGCCAACCCGTATGAAAAGACTTCTGCCCATCATTTTGTCGCTGCTGATCATTGGCGGCATTTCGCCTCAGGCGCTGGCGCGGACAAAGGCCAGGCGTCCGAACATCATCTTCATCCAAACCGATGATCAGGCCGCCTGGTCGTTAGGCGTTTCCGGCAACCGCGATGCCCATACGCCGAACCTGGATCGTTTCTTCCGCGAAGGCGCATATTTGAAAAATGCCTTTGTCTCGACCCCAGTCTGTTCGCCGTCGCGCGCCAGCCTGATGACCAGCAGGTATGGCACTGAGCTGGGCATCACCGACTGGATCAATCCAAATGCCGAAACCAATCTTGGTTTATCGCCTGACTTTCCGACCTGGCCAAAGCTGTTGGCTGACAATGGTTATTTCTGCGGCTTGATCGGCAAATGGCATCTGGGCACGCAGCCGCAGTTCGATCCGGCGAAGTTCGGTTTCAAGTACTTCATGGGATTCCGCGCAGGGGGGACCGATCCAAAAAATCCCAAGCTGGATGTGGCCGGACAGGTCAAACAGGTGGAAGGTTTCGTGGTTGATGTTGTGACCGATGACGCCATTCGATTTGTGCGCGAGCACCGGGGCGAGAATTTTTTGCTGATGCTCAATTATCGCGAGCCGCACGCGCCATACCTGCCAACGCCGGAAGAAGACTGGACCCGCTTCAAGGATCTGGATCCCAATATTCCCTTCGCTGATTTTCCCGATCTGGATTTGCCCCGCGCGAAACGGCTTATGCGCGAATACCTTTCCAGCGTCGCGGCGATTGATCGAAATGCCGGACGGCTGCTGGCGGCGGTGGATGAATTGAAGCTACGCCAGGATACGGTCGTCGTCTTTACCAGCGATCACGGTTACAACATTGGGCATCACGGCATCTGGCACAAGGGAAACGGCCATTATCTGACCAGGGCGGCGGCAGGCATGCGCGCGACCGATCCTGGTATTCAGCGTCCGAATGTCTTCGATACTTCGCTGCGTACGCCGACAGCAATTCGCTGGCCGCGCGTGATCAAGCCTGGAACTGAAATTAAAAACACGACGACCAATCTGGATTGGTTTCCAACCTTGCTCAGCATTGCGGGCGTAAGGTTGCTTCCGAACCTCACGATTCGCGGACACGACATCACCCCGCTGCTGAAAGGGAGGCCGCAGAGACAATGGAACGATGACCTGTATGTCGAATGGAGTCAGCATCATTATGTTCAGACGCATTTGCGGATGTATCGCACGCCGGAGTGGAAGTTAGTGCGTGATTTTTTGAACGCCGGGAAGGATGAGTTGTACCACCTGAAAACTGATCCGGACGAAACCAGAAATTTGATTGCGGATTCGTCGTCGGCGCTGATCAAGCAAAAACTTCAAGTGAAGTTGCTGGCGAAGATGCGCCAGACGAATGACCCGGCATTGAAATTTGTGAAGTAACGCCATGAAGAACGATTATGGTTTGGAAAAAAGCGAGTTGTCGGTTTTCAAAAAACTGTCTTCACCGGAAAAAGTTCAGCGATTTCTGGATGAGGAAGTCGACTACAACAAGGAAAAAGACGGAGAGACTTGCCGCAGTCCGCGCCGTGTGTTGCGGGATCGGCTGGCGCATTGCGCTGAAGGCGCGTACTTTGCCGCCGCCGCGCTGCGTGTTCAAGGTTATCCCCCGCTGATCGTGGATCTGATGGCGGTACGGGACGACGATCATCTTCTGACGGTTTTCAAACAGGAGGGACATTGGGGCGCAATTGCCAAATCGAACTATTCGGGCTTGCGATTCCGCGAACCGGTTTATCGAACCATCCGCGAACTGGTCATGTCCTATTATCCGCATTACTACAACCTCAAAGGCGAGCTGACCCTGCGGGAGTTCTCGCGGCCCGTCAATCTCGCCCGGTTTGATCGGATTCGTTGGATGGTGACCGAAGAGGATCTTTGGGGAATCGGCGATTACCTGTACACCATCGCTCATGCACGAGTGATGACCCCGGCGGTGGAACGGAGGCGGCGGCAACTGGATCGCCGCTTATTTGAAGCCGGGCTGGTTGGAGCCGCTCAGTGAAGATTCAGAGTGTCTGGTAGCCGCTTGCAATCAGTATGTGTTCCAGTACAATGCCCCTTCAGTCACGAATCAGACTGAATCACCACGCAATTTAATTTCACCCCATTTTTGAGGAAGGAGATAACGTAATGGCAGTTTACGTCATTTGCGAACCGTGCATTGGCACGAAAGATACGGCTTGTGTTGAGGTTTGTCCCGTTGATTGCATTCACCCACGCAAGGATGAGCCGGAATTTGAGACGGCGGAGCAGCTTTTTATTCATCCGGATGAGTGCATTGACTGTGGGGCTTGTCAGCCGGCCTGTCCAGTGGAAGCGATCTATCGCGACGAAGACGTACCAGAACAATGGCAGGATTACATTCAGAAAAATGCCGATTATTTCAAGTGATATTCACCGATAACCATTACAGCGAGCCGGAAACGGGTTTCTCAAGTCGTTTTACCTGCTTCCGGCTCGCTGTTTTACATTGCCATGTTACCTTCCTAATTTTATTCTTGACATTAAACCACCCCCATAGTATTTAAGTTCCGCATCCCATCAAGCGTGAGTTTTCCACGCCAATGCCCCTTCAATTACCCAAAGCTCACTGATATTTCATCGAGGTTTGTCACATTCGCGTTACTGTTCTGGTTGAATGATTCGGAAGATATTCATCCAGAAAAGTTCGCAGTGTGCAATCCAGGAAGAATTGCAAGATCGCTGCATCGCCAGATTGTAGAAGCAAATACATAAGTAACATCACTTTGAACCTCCCGCCTTTCCCCGAAAAGGCATACACACACCACAAGGCGAATGCATTGAAGATCAAATAATTCCCCAGTATTACCCATTGTCTTGACGGTTATAAACGACGGCAGGCAGGAGTTTGTCTGTTCGGCAGTTATTCTCTGAAACAGTGCGTTAGGCGAGCGTCGGATAGGTAGAAGTGTGCATTAATAAACAACGCAATATTATTGTTACGAGATTGCCAACTCGCTGTTTCTGCCCCCAGGCCGAGCTTATCACTCCAAGCGCATTGTTGGTTTGTGCCCCGAATATTTGGAAAAGCCAGGTGAAAGTGTATCTGGTTTTCCCTTAACTCAACGCTAAACTAGCAGGTTCTCGTTGTCCGGCTAGTCAGTGGTAGTTACTCGTGTGTCTTTTTTCGGCTGCACGAACAACGTAACTTATCATCTCTCGCCTGGTAAGTTATCTGGAAGAAGAGGAAAACGAAATGGTGCCAAAAATTCAACGTAATATATTTTTAGACAGGCAGAAAATGCAACGATCTCACCACGGGACAGGTAGAATCCTGAAGTGGTTGGGACCAGAGTTATCGAAAACTCTGGTTACTTTCTTGAGTTTACTTTTGATGGTCAGTAATTTGATCATCCTTCCCATGAAAGCATCGGCATTACCTGTGCAGAGTATAACTCTTTCGGCGCAGGTAATTTCGGCCAATCAGGTTCGATTGGCTTGGAGTATCAGAAATCCAGGATCAATAACCTCAGTTAGAGTTTACCGGGCGGAAGCTTCTGCACCCCAAAATTTTGTTATGGCAGCCTCGTTGGCTGCGGGGACTTCGAGCTATCTTGATATGGCAGTCAACGCGAATAGCTCTTACTTTTATTTGGTCAGAACAGTTGCGGGAGGTGGCATTCTGATGTCCACTCCATCGAATACTGTTTCAGTGACAACTTCGACCGGGACAGGGCCTGTTCCAACGCCGACCGTGACACCGGTTCCAACACCAACGCCCGCTCCAACGCCGACTGCGACACCCGCGCCAACGCCAACGCCTGCCCCAACGCCAACGCCTGCCCCAACTCCTACTCCGACGCCCAATCCAGAGCCCACCCCAACTCCCACTCCGACGCCACCGTCAGGTAATGAGGTGCTGATGGCAAGGGCAATGTCGGCAACGCAAATCGAGCTGACCTGGCAGGTGAAGGCGAATCCAACGAAGCCCATTACCAGCGTTCGTATCTATCGCGCGCTTGCTTCCGAACCGCAAAATTTTATTTTTGTCACGTCGGCAAGCATCGCTCCGAATCGGTTTGTGGATTCTGGGTTGATCCCCGACTCCACCTACTACTATCAAATAAAGTGGCCATTGGGTGGCGTTTTGCTTTCGCCTCCATCAAATACCGTACAGGTGAAAACTCTGGGGAATGGTGGGCCTGTTCCAACGCCGACACCAACGCCAAATCCGGTGCCAACCCCCACACCGAACCCAACGCCAACTCCCGTGCCAACGCCAACCCCGACTCCCGCGCCGACTCCCACACCAACGCCCGCGGCGACGCCGACTCCAACGCCACTTCCGACGCCGACCCCTGGAGGTTCGCCAGGCGGGCCAATTCCGCTTGATGAGGAAGAGGCGCAAATGGTGCGGTTGATCAATGAATACCGGAGTACGCGTTTTTTGGGAGTGATTCGGCCTTCGATTGCACTGACGAAATCGAGTGATTTTCTGAGCCGTGATTTGGCTACCCGGGATGTCGTGAGCAAGATTGATGGCAGTGGACGCAATGTTGAAGCACGGGCACGTGCATTTGGTTACCTGCCCAACACGACATTTGATGCCGTGGTTGCATCGGGAAATCTCTCCGCCCAGCAGGCGCTCAATGTCTGGAAAGCTTCGCCGGCTGACAGAGATGTGTTATTCGATCCGGTTTGGAAGGTCGCAGGCATCGGGCGGGTGTTCGATAGTTCAAAAGGGAAGTGGTATTGGGTGGTCGAATTTGCCGGATTCTGGGACAAAACAATTCCCATCGCCGGTGAAGACGAAGACGGACGGGTGGATGGCAGCGAAACGATCCGCACACGTCCGCCGGGGTGGGCCATTGCCGCCGGCCATCATTTCAGTGGGTATGCCGAGGATGGATCGAGTTGGTACAGCGCACTGCATTGCGACCTGGACATTGCACAGGGCGATCCACGGACCTATTGCTGGAAGGACGAACCGCCTCAAGGAAATCCAAGTCTGCAGGAGCCTTCGGTCCAAGATTATTTGGTGGGCACCTGGCACGTGCAGTTTTCGATCTCACCGACTGGAGTCGTCCATTACAACGACTATAGCGGCTGGGATGCCACCGGGTTCACGATCACTTTCTGGATCAATGCTAACGGCACATGGCAGACCAAGGGGTATCGGGCATACCAGGTGCCGACTCCCAATGAGTCCGGAACCTGGACTTCAGTGCATGACGCGTCACGCAATGAGGAAATTGTCACCTTTCAACGCCCAGGCAAGCCTGCTGCAACGATTCGCATACACGCCTCGCGCGGCGTACTGACGCTTTTTGCGGTTGATGGCGGCGCGTCAATGCAGAGTTTTCTGAAAGGGCTTCCGGCGGATAGTAACCCGAAAGATGACCCCCAGATTCTTCTTCACCCCGGAATCGGATATTTCAATGGACCGCATGCACCTTTTAACTAGGGCCGCAGTGGTAATCGCTGTCCACGAGAAACTCCGGCCTCGATGCAGGATCAGGGAAATTTGGCAACAGAGGATTGATCGTCGGATCGCTCCTCTGTTGCAGCGGTCGCTCAATTGTTGCCACGAACAATCAGGAAATAATGGGATGACAGAAAAGGCTCGAGCTATTTTGTATCGTTGAGTCGCGATTCTAATTCTTTGCTTGACATGACTGTCTTGTGCGTAGTATTAGAATTGTGCATCCTGTAACAAAGCTGTAATCCCAATAATTAACCGCCAATCTTCCCAATGCCGACTATCGTTTAGTTAGTGTATGGCCGTGGTTCCCCGTCCACGAGTTGTCTGCGGGTTGTCTGAATGACAGGAAGGTAATGGTTGATGTGTTGATTTTAGATATTATGGTTATGTTGTGATTAGGATGGTGGCTGAAAATTGGTGCCCCGGTTTTTTGCTGACGCCAACATTCAGGTATCCCTACCTATTTCAAAACGCAAAGTTAATCCATATAACATTCTGGCTTTTTCTCGCTTTACAGTGCTTGGGTTCGTTCCCCAGCGTGGCAAGTATCGGTTTGTTTACTATCGATTCTAACCGCGCTTCACACCAAGAACACAAAGTTGTAAAGCTTTTTATGTGGCTTGGCGATGTTTACAGCATTTGCCAGGCTATAAGCCGTCGCGCTTGGCTGAGCCTCTGAACTTCAGTTGCATGGCTGGGCGCTATCTGGGCAGATGTGCCTAAACGATGAAGCTTTGGAAACGATGATAGTTATTATTTGAAGTTGAGGCGAGGAATATGCGCCATTTCAATGCTATGAACGAAACCAGACTGACTGTAGTTTGGGATAGCTGGCGATAAAATCTCCATCCCCAGGTACTTCGCCCGATGACAAACACTGGCTGTTAACGTGTTCCAGTTGAAGGAGAATAATCATGGTGCCTCGTAACTTGTATTTTTCGGAAACGAAGAAAGGAAGTAATTGCAGAATCCCGGCCCTCTTGGGTATGGGTTTACTGATATGCTGCTTGGTTGTCCTGGGTAGTATGACCCCCGCTCAGGCGCAGTTCACTTTTTCCAAAGGGCAGACAATTGAATTGGAAGCCATCCCGGTTTCAAGTTCACAAATCCGTTTATCCTGGCGGATCAACAATGCGGATGTCATCGGCAGCATCCGCATCTATCGCGCGCACGTTGTTACGCCAGACAATTTCTCTCTGCTGACAACGCTCTCCGCGAACACGCTGAGTTATGTGGATTCCGGTCTGAAAGCGAAAAGCACCTGGATCTACCGTATGCAGACTTCGCTGCGCAAGCCTGCTCAGTTATCCACGCCGTCAAATTCCGCCAGAGCCACCACGCTGCTTGAGGGGGATCCCGGAACGAATCAGCAGAATGGAACAGGCTCGACCGTAACGACCCAGGATCCTGGAAACATCAATGGGATTCAAACGCTGACGGCGAAGTCTTTGTCAGCAAATCAGATTGAATTAAGGTGGGCGATTCCCGGCTTGTACAATGTCGCCTCGCTGCGACTTTTTCGTGCTTCGTCACTGGCGCCGAAGGATTTTCAACTCGTCGCGGCAATCGGAGCGAATCTCAATGTGTACGTTGATCAGGACCTGAAACCGAATACAACGTATTACTACCAAGTCAAATATAACCTCCATAGCCATGGTGCGCTGCTTTCGCCGCCTTCAAACACGGCGATGGCCACCACGCCGGATGGCGCGGAGCCAAATCCGCGTGCGAAGCTTGCTGCCCTGCGTCCCAAGCCGGGCATTCCGTATGAGCTTCCCATGGGGGGCATCGGAACAGCGATTCCTCTGGAGGAAGCGGAGGCCGATTTCCTGTATTTTCTCAACAAGTACCGTGAGTCAAAGGGAGTCGGGCCGTTACGCGCTTCGGTTGCGTTGACTCAGGCCAGTGATGCTTTGAGCCGCGACCTGGCGAACAGGCGTGAAATCAGCAAAAACGATTCAAACGGCTTCTCCGGATTTTTGCGTTATCGCTCGTTTGGCTACACCAAGGTAAATGTGAAGAGCGATACAGTCGCCATCCTGACGAGATTCCTCGACATGCAGGCTCTCTTCAATTACGTCAAATCCTTCCGGGAGTATGAGCAGCTCTTGTTGAGGCCGGAATGGAAAACCATGGGAATTGCACGCACTCACAACGAAGGCAGTCAATACTGGGTAATGGACTTTGCTGATCATTGGGACGCGACGATTCCGCTGCCGGGCGAAGACACCGATGGGCGAATTGAGGGCAACGAGCGTGTTCGCACTCGGCCGCCGATTGATTCGATGATGGCCAACGCCAGACTGACCGGTTACGGAGACGACGGCAAACCGTATTCGCCGGTTCATTGCGACACGGAAACGAACGAGTGCTGGCGCGATCCGGCGCCGGGCGTCAACCGTAGCCTGCGTGAAAACTCCTTCCCGGAAAACATGGTTGGCCGTTGGCAGGTGGAGTACCAGATCAATTCCAAAGGGGTCATGCATTTCAATGATCAGAATAAATTCGACACAACGGATTTCGCTGTGGCGATGCTGATCAATGAAGACGGCACCTGGGTCATGCAAGGGTATCGGGCGTTTCAGGATCCAATCCCATCCGAAGCTGGAACCTGGAAATGGGTGCATGATGCCGGGAAAAATGAGGAAATCGTCACTTTCTATCGCGACAACGGCAAAGCGCCTGTAACTTTCCGCGTTCATGCGGCCATGGGGGTGATGACTTTCTTCGTCACTGCCGGGGCTGACTTCTTCACGGGAGTCAAGGGAGACATGAATCCCAACGACGATGCGCAGGTAATTTTCCTGCCGGGATCGGGTTTCTTCTACAGTCCGGCGCCGCCGTTCCCAACCGAACTGCGCTGCTATTCCTGTCCACAAATCTAATCAACACCTGATTTCTTGATCAGACCACCAAGCGCCGCAGCAGGGAGTCCTGCTGCGGCGCTTGGTATTTGTTGGAGGCTGTGCTGCCATTTTGCGGGTCTAGTAGTAGAATCCGTTCCCGATCTAGAACCAATCAATAAACATCCAAACATTGAGGAGATGTGAGATGAGTTTTCCGAGGGCGAGCGGAATATTGCTGCACCCCACTTCCTTGCCAGGACGCTACGGCATTGGCGATCTTGGGCAAGCGGCTTACGACTTCGTGGATTTTCTGGAAGCGACCGGACAAAGTCTTTGGCAGGTTTTGCCATTGGGACCGACAGGATATGGTGATTCACCATATCAATGTTTTTCGGCCTTTGCGGGCAATCCGCTGTTGATCAACCTGGAAGCCCTGGTGCAGGAGGGATTGCTCGACGCGGGAAATTTGGCGGAACTGCCGAATCTTTCCGCTGATCGTGTGGAATATGGGCCGGTAATTGAGTTTAAGAACAAATTGCTGTGCAGGGCGCATGAAAATTTCATCCAGCATGGTTCGGAAGCCGCCAAATCCGAGTATTTGAAATTCACTGAGCAGATGGCGTGGTGGCTGGATGATTACGCGACCTTTCGCGCGATCAAGGATGAACATGAGGGGAAGGGATGGACGACTTGGGAGCCGTATTTGCGCGACCGCGAAAATCAGGCGATGCATTTCTTCCGGGAAAACCATGCGGCTCAGATCAGCCGCCATAAATTCTGGCAATATTTGTTTTTCAAACAGTGGCTGGCGCTCGCCGCATACGCCAACGGCAAGGGCGTCAGAATCATCGGCGATGTGCCGATCTTTGTCGCGCATGATTCGGCGGACGTCTGGGCGAATCCGGAGCTGTTTTACCTGGACGAAGAGGGCGAGCCGACGATGGTTGCCGGTGTGCCGCCGGATTATTTCAGCGAAACCGGCCAGTTGTGGGGCAATCCGCTGTACCGCTGGGAGTTGATGGCTCAGGATGGGTATCAATGGTGGATGAACCGAATTCGCGCCACACTGTCGTTGGTGGACATTGTCCGGCTCGATCATTTCCGGGGCTTTGAAAAGTACTGGGCCGTTCCAGCCAGTGAAGAAACCGCAATCAATGGCGAATGGCTGCCGGGGCCGGGCGCGGATTTTTTCCAGGCGGTCAAGAATGCTTTCGCCAATCCCGAAGGCAGCTTGCCGATCATCGCTGAAAACCTGGGGCTCATCACGCCAGAGGTCGAAAAACTCCGAAATGATTTTGATCTTCCAGGCATGCGCATCCTGCAATTCGCTTTTGGCACAGACCCGCAAGCGGACGAATTCAAACCCTACAGCTTCACGCCGAACACAGTCGTTTACACAGGCACACACGACAACGACACCACCGTCGGCTGGTTCACGACCGAAGGCGCGGGCGACAGCACACGCAGCAATAACGAAGTGACTGAAGAGCGCGACTTTGTGCTCAAGTATCTTGGCTCCGGCGGAACAGAAATCCACTGGGACTTCATTCGCCTGGCGCTGGCGTCGGTGGCCAACACCGCCATTACTCCCTTGCAAGACGTGTTCGGTTTGGGGAGCGAAGCGCGCATGAACACGCCGGCGCGCGAAAGCGGTAACTGGGGCTGGCGCTATCGGCCGGAGCAATTGACTCCGGAGATTCGCGACCGGTTGGCGGAATTGACCGAAATTTATGGCCGAAACCGTGCGCGGCTGAAACTGGCGGCGGAGGAGGCGGCTGATGTGGATCAAAAGAAATAATTCAGAACTTCCATTCGAAACCATCCAGCGGACGGTTGGCCTGCGAAAACGCGAGTGGATCCCGATTGTTCGATGGCAGAAAACGGCCAGCATTCTGACAGCCCGCTGGACATTGCTGCTGGCGGTTCTGTTCGTCGCCAGCACTGTTTGGGCGCAGGAGCCGAAGCCTGTGTCGGGTGGAGACGTCATTAAGATCAGCACCGAACTGGTCGTGCTGGATGCGCAGATCCTGCGCAAGAAAGACAGCGCGGTGATTGCTTCGCTGCGGCGAGAAGACTTTGTTCTTTTTGAAGACGGCGTGAAACAGGAAATCACGCACTTCAGCCAGGACAAGCTGCCGCTTTCCATTCTGCTGCTGCTGGATCTGAGCGCGAGCGTCAAACCCGTCATCGAAGAAATTCGCACTGGCGCCCTGCAAGCCCTGCGGCAATTGAGGCCGGAAGATGAAGTGGCCGTCATGGCTTTTGCCGACAAGACGGAACTGCTGCACGAATTCACCAGGGACAGGCAAGCCGTGATCGCCCAGGTCAGCCGCGTGCTGGAAAAACGATTTGTCGGCGTCGGCACCTCGCTGCACACGGCGCTTTACGAATCCGCTCTGCAAATGGATCGAGCCGCCAATCCATTGAGCCGCCGCGTCATCATCGCCGTCACCGACAACATCGCGACCATGCACCGGTTCACCAATCCGACGATTCGGGAAGTCAATGAACGCTTGCTGGACCGCAGCAGCGTCGTTTGCGGATTGGTGGTAGGCGGCACGAATTCGAAAACGCTCAATATCTTTTTGCGCGACCGGAAAGATGATTTCAACTGGAAGGTCAAGGTTGACGATTTCGCCGAACCCACAGGCGGCGAAGTGATGGCCGCCGATGCGCACGATGTGAATCAGAAACTGGCGGAAATGATCAATCATCTGCGGATTCGCTACAGCATCGGCTACACACCATCCGGCGCCTCAGCGGATGGAAGTTTTCGCCGTGTCCGGCTGATGGTTGCCGACGAGGTGCAGAAAAGGGAAGGCCAGATTGTCGTCAAAACCAGGCAGGGATATTTCGCGCGCAGCCATCAATCCATTGAAAAACCGAACTGAAACGCGGCGCTGATTGGCTGGTCTGACCAGGGATTGTGGGCTAAGCTGCCCTACTGCAACAACAAACCATCAAGGGAGAACTCATCAATGAGCGAGAGATTGTCGAATTACCTGCAGGCTTCCGGCCTGGCCGCGCCATTGCACGAAAGCGAAGCGCAACGAGCGGCGGCGGAACTGGACGAAATTTCCGGCAAGAATGTCTATTCACGTTCGATCACGGTCGCACACAAAGCCGTCTTTTTCCTGGCCCGCGAAGGCGGGCAGAAGTGGCTCGGCGTGCTTTCGGCGGACAGGGATTTGCAGCGGAAATTCGAGGGCGAAACGGCGGAAGTTTACCTGGATGATCAGCTCCTGACGCTGACGATGGGAGAAACCTCGCCCGCCAATGCCGCGGCCCTGCGTTCGATTCTGCCGTTCCTGGCGCCAATCACGCTGGGATTGAAGAAATCCGCCGGTTGCGGCGACCGGCTCGGACTGGCGACGCCCGGCCACATTCGCGCGATTCGCCATTCCACCATGGCCCCGATTCTGGCGCAGCAATCCATTCGCGAAAACGCCCGCACGGGCCGCACACCGCAACAGGTGATGGACGAAGCGCTGTGGGGAATCCTTCAGGAGGGCTGGCGCGATGGCTTCGGCGCGGACGCCGATCATCTGAAAAACACAGACGACATTGATTCATGCGCGACTGCCGGATTCACCTTTTACACGATTGATCCCGGCGAACACGTGGACAACGAAGCCAACACCGCGCCGGTGGAAGTCTTGAAAGAAAAGATTGCCGCGCTGGATTGGGCGGCGCTTGAAACAAGCTGGGATGCAACCCAAATCGCACTCGGCGGAAAGATGGACCTTGGCGATTTTGCCGTCACGATCAGTGACGAAGAGCTGCTGCGCGCCGCCGCCAAATATGGCCGTGTTGTTGCGCACACCGTCAAAATGTACCGCCACCTGGAAAAGGTCATGGACGGCAAAGCCTTCGAGCTGGAAATGAGCGTGGACGAAACTGAAACCATCACCACGCTGGCCGAGCACATTTACATCGCGCACGAACTGAAACGTCTGGGCGTTAAATGGGTCAGTCTGGCGCCGCGCTACGTTGGCGATTTCGAGAAGGGCGTGGATTACATCGGCGATTTGAACGAGTTTGAAAAATCCTTCGCGCAGCATCTGGCTGTGGCAAAAACTTTCGGTCCGTACAAACTCAGCCTGCATTCCGGCTCGGACAAATTCAGCGTGTACCCGATCGCTTCGCGCGTGGCGGGCGAACTGGTTCACTTGAAAACCGCAGGGACAAGCTATCTGGAAGCCTTGCGCGCCATCGGCAAAGTCAATCCGTCGCTTTTCCGCGACATCGTCGCCTTTGCCAAAGAGCGGTACCCGATTGACCGCGCCAGCTATCACGTCTCCGCCGAAGTCGCCAAAATGCAGGATGTGGATGCGCTGGCCAATGACAAACTGACGACGCTGCTGGACGATTTTCATGCCCGCGAGATTCTGCATGTGACCTTCGGCTCCGTGCTGCATCATCCGGAATTCCGCGAACCGTTCTTCGCCACGCTGCGGCAAAACGAAGGCGTGTATTACGACATGCTGGAAATCCATTTCGGTAAACACTTCGCACCATTCGGCGAAGCAGCCGCAGCCACGAATTGAAAAAGGGAAGTGGGACAATTTGCCAAATTGTCCCACCTTCAACATGCCAGTCTTCACTTTCCCATTTGCATTCATCGCTTTGCTGGCTGTTCCGCTGCTGCTGGCGATTTACTGGTTGCGGAATCGGGCGAAAGAGCGGCGTGTGTCCAGTTTGCTGCTGTGGCTGGACGAAAAGCAGCGCTGGGATGGCGGGCAACGGATTCATCGGCTGCAAACGCCGCTGCTGTTTTTTCTGGAACTGCTGGCGATTCTGCTGCTGGTGATGGCTGCGGCGACGCCGTTGATGCGAACTGGCGAAAGCGCGCGTCCGCTGGTCGTCGTTCTTGATGATTCGTTTTCCATGCTCGCGGGCGGCGGTGACAGCACGCGCAATCGAGCCGTGACAGCGATTGAAAGCGAATTGCGCGCGAACCGCTACGACCCGGTGCGATTTGTCCTGGCGGGTGAAACGCCGCGGGTTTTAGGCGAAACCGTGAACAACGCCGAGCAGGCGCGGAAGCTTTTACAAGACTGGAAGTGCGGCGCGGCGGCGGGGAAGCTGGATGAAGCAATTGCTTTCGCGTTTGAACTTGGCGGCAATCGCGCGCGAGTGCTGGCGGTGACGGATCAAGCGCCGATGCAGGAAATCAGCGACAGCCGGTTGCAATGGTGGTCGTTCGGCGCAGCGTTGCCCAACCTGGCTTTCGTCAATGCCACGCGCACGGCGCGCGACGGCGAAGAACGTGTGATGCTGGAAATCGCCAACTTGTCGCCGCAATCCGCAACAGCCAATCTGACCATCGAATCGCAAGCTCCAAATAATCCGCAATCCTACGTGCTCGGCCCTAACGAAAGCCGCAGAATCACGCTGACGCTCAAAAACAGCGCGGCTCCGCTGCGCGCCAGACTCGGTGGTGACGGGTTGGACGTTGATAACGAAGTCGTGCTGATGCCGGAAGTGAACCGAAACACGCGCGTGGAGCTTCGGTTGAAAGACACCCGGCTCCGCGAAATCGTCGAGAAAGCGGTTCAGTCTTCGCCGCTGGCGAGACTGACTTCGGAGAAACCGGAACTACTCATTACCGACGAAGCCGAATCGCCGGACACCGAAGCGTGGACGCTGCGCATTCTCAGCGAAGCGGGCGCGAGCAGCTATCTTGGCCCCTTCGTCGTTGATCGTGCGCACCCGATGACTGACGGTTTGTCGCTGGGCGGCGTGGTCTGGGGCGCGGGCGGCGCGCAACTTCCGGGAACGCCGGTCATCACGGCGGGAAACATCGCATTGCTGACCGATGTTGACCGCGCGGGCAAACACGAATTGCGGTTGCGGCTGCGGCCTGAAGTTTCAACGCTGCAGGAAACGCCGAACTGGCCGATTTTGATCTGGAACCTGATCGTCTGGCGCGCCAATGTTGCGCCGGGATTGCAGCAGGCCAATGTGCGGCTGGGCGGCGAAGCCAGATTGACTGTCGAACCCGGCGTGCAATCCGTCCGGCTGGTTGATCCCCGGCAACGGCCATTGCAACTGCCTGTGCCGGACAACTCGCTGACCATCAAGGCGGACACCGCGGGCGTTTACGAACTCAGCGCAAATCAGAACAAATACGTTTTTGCCGCCAATGCCATTTCCCGCGAGGAATCCGATTTGACCCAGGCCGCCTCCGGGCGTTGGGGAAGTTGGGCGAACGCGCCGTCTCTGCAATGGGAATATCGCAGCATTGTCTGGCTGCTGGCGCTGCTGGTTCTGGTCGTGTTGGCCGTTCACGGCTGGCTGGTGGCGCGGCAAGCTTCCTGAATTGAAACAAGTACTGGCTACAGCGGAAAACTATCAACTGTCAATTTTCGCCTATGCACTGTTCAAGAGATCAGGTTGGCTGCAGGTCAAACAGATGATAGTGGAAAGTGAGGAGTGGATAGGTCTGATGTTCTCCGTGCTGATTCAGTAACTCGCTTCGATTCTGGGAACAATGGTTCCCGCAACCGAACACTTCCAGATCTCCCAGAATTTCCTTTGTTTTTCTCAAACTCATCAGATTCAGCAGCTTAACGCCTCGGCTCCGACTGGCACGTCCTTTGGTGATAAAGCGCGACCATTCTCCTGCGCAGTTACAACCAAGAGGAAAATTTATGGACTCGCTTTGGCAAGACCTTCGCTATGCTGTGCGCATGCTCGTCAAACGGCCTGCCTTCACATTGATTGCCATTCTGACGCTGGCGCTGGGAATCGGCATCAACACCTCGATTTTCAGCGTGATCAACTCGGTGTTACTGAAACCGCTGCCCTATCAAGACCCGGAAAAGCTGGTCACACTGCGGTCGAATGAATCCGCGCCGGACCTGGCGGACATACGGGACTGGAGCCAGTCTTATGTCTCGCTGGGCGGAATCGTGACCATGCCACTGGATTTCACGGGCGGCGGCGAACCCGCGCAATGGCGAACGGGGTTGGTGACCGGCGGATATTTTGAAACGCTGGGCGTCAAACCCCTGCTGGGCAGAACCGTCGGTTTTGATGACGACAAGGAAGGAAATCCCTTTGTGCTCGTGCTGAGCCATGAAATGTGGCAGACGCAGTTCGGCGGCGATGCGCAAATTCTTGGCCGAACAGTTCCGCTCAGCGGCAACACCTACACGGTGATCGGCGTGATGCCTGCGTCGTTCAAATCTCCGCGCGAAACCGTCGAAGGGTGGGCGCCGCTGCACGTGGTCAATCCGCTGGCGGCAAAATATCGCGGCGTGCATTTTCTGCGCAGCTATCTGCGGCTGAAAGACACCGTCACCATTGCCCAGGCGCAGGCGGAATTGCGTGGTATTGATCAGCGTCTGGCGGCGGCGCATCCGGCGGAAAACAAAAACCGCCGGGCGCTGTTGTTCGGGCTTCAGGAACGCATTGTCGGCCAGAGCCGAACGGCGCTGCTGGTGCTGTTCGGCGCGGTGACACTGGTGTTGCTGATTGCCTGCGTAAACTTTGCCAGTCTGCTGCTGGCGCGCGCGGCGGAACGCGAACGGGAATTCGTGATTCGCGCGGCGCTCGGCGCTGGACGCGGCAGACTGGTTCGCCAACTGCTGACCGAAAGCATTCTGATCGCCGTCGCCGGCGGCGCGCTCAGCATTATGTTTGCGATGTGGGGCATTGATCTGCTGATCGCCCTGAAGCCGGAAGACTTGCCCAGGCTGGATGAAATCGCCATTGACCGCCGCGTGCTGTTTTTTACGCTTGGCGTTTCCGTCACCGTGGGCTTGATCTTTGGCCTGATGCCCGCCTGGACGTCTTCGCGCAGTCAGGTCGGCGAAGCCTTGAAAGAAGGTGGGCGCGCGGCGACGGCTGGTTCGGCAAAACAGCGAATGCGCAAAGCGTTGGTCGTGCTGGAAACCGCTTTCGCGGTGGTCTTGCTGATCGGCGCGGGATTGCTGATCCGCAGCTTTTCGCAACTACGCGCGGTCAATACCGGCTTTAACTCGGAAAACATGCTGACGATGCGCATTGAACTGCCGGAAGCGCGGTACAAGGAAATTCCGAAACAGACGAATTACCGTCGCGCCGTGCTGGCCGAAGTCAATTCGCTGCCGGGCGTGGAAGCGGCGCTGGTCAGTGAGTTGCCCTTGAGTGGGGAATCTCTCAATCACGATTTCGCCGTCGAAGGCCGCCCGCCCGCTGCGCCCGGCGACGAACCCAGTGTCGAAACGCGCAGCGTAGAAGGCGACTATTTCCGCGTGATGCGGATTCCGCTGCTGGCCGGGCGTCATCTGACGGAACAGGATAACGAAAACGCACAGCTTGTCGGCGTCGTCAACGAAGCGCTCGTCCGGCAGTATTTCCCAAATGAAAATCCGATTGGCGCGCGCGTTCGCTGGGCGCGCGACGAACAAATCAACTGGATCACGATTGTCGGCGTGGCCGGCGACGTGAAGCATTTCGGTTTGAGCGATTCGGAACTCCCCGCGCTGTACACGCCGTATTCGCAATCCGGGCGGGAATGGAAACGCTGGATGAATCTGGCGATTCGCAGCCCGCAGGAAACCGCCGCCTTGGCCGCCACCGTCAAAAGCCGGCTCTGGAAAATTGATTCGCAAATCCCCGCCACCAAAGTCCGCTCGATGGCCGAAGTGATTTCCACCTCGGTCGCCACGGAGCGGTTCAACATGCTGTTGCTGGGCATTTTCGCCGGGCTGGCGCTGGTGCTCGCCGGCATTGGCATTTACGGCGTGGTCGCGTATTCCGTCACGCAGCGGACCCACGAAATCGGCATTCGCGTGGCCCTGGGAGCACAGTCGAAAGATGTGCTGCGGCTGGTGCTGGGCCAGGGAATGTCGCTGGTGCTGATTGGCCTGGGGATTGGTCTGGCCGCGGCATTTGGACTGACCCGTTTGATGCGGACTTTGTTATTCAACATCAGCCCCGGTGACCCGGCCACGTTTGCGCTGGTCGCCTTCGTTCTGATTTTCATCGCGCTGCTCGCCTGTCTGATTCCGGCGCGGCGCGCGACGAAAGTTGATCCGATGATTTCACTTCGCTACGAATAGGAGAATTCAAGATGAAAAAACTTGCTTGGTTTGCTTTCGCCCTGACTTTGGCCATTTCGTTTTCCACCGCACAGGCGCAATCCACTGACGAACGCGAAGCCGTGCGACTGGCTGTGCTCGATTATGTCGAAGGCGTTTACAACGTGGATCCATCGCGCATCGAACGCAGCGTTCACCCAGAGCTGGCCAAACGCGGCTTTTGGGATGACAAAGCGAAGGCGGGAGGTTACGCCAGCGGCCAGATGACCTATCCCCAACTGATCGAAGTCGCCAAAACCTGGAACAAGAATGGCAGGCTGAAGAAAGACGCGCCGAAAGAGATCACCATCTTCGAGGTGCTGGATCAAACCGCTTCGGCCAAGCTGGTGGCGCAATGGGGCATTGATTATTTCCACCTCGCCAAATATGAAGGCAAATGGAAGATCGTCAATGTGCTGTGGCAAAGTCCCCCGCCAAAGAAGAACTGACGCCGTTCGAATTTTGCTGCTGGATCGCGGGCGGAACGTCCGCGATCCAATTCCAGTCTTTCCCGTACAGCCTTCCGCCGAACTTCATCCGCACAGGATCCGTATGCTAAGCTCAGCGCCGTGCCCATAATGACAGTTGAGGTTTATTGAGGTTAATTTATGGTCCAACGCTTCAAGCTTGCTTCGTTTGCCAGTTACCATCGGCAATTTGCCGTGCTTGCTTCGCTCAGCTTTGCCACTGCGCTGTGTCTCGGACTGCTTGTGGTGCGAGCCTGGCATTATCATAGTTCGCCGCAACGCTGGCTGGTTTGGAATCTCTTTCTCGCCTGGCTGCCTGCGCTAGGAGCCTTTGCGGCATACAATTTGAAACATCTGCCCTCGCGCCTGCGCTGGCTGCCGATCATTGGATTTTCCGTTCTCTGGCTGCTGTTTTTGCCCAACGCGGCTTATCTCATCACGGACATCATCCATCTCAGGTCGCAGCCTCCGGTTCCGCTCTGGTACGACCTGATCACGCTGGTCTCTTTTGCCTGGACAGGGTCGTTTCTGGGCCTGGTGTCCCTGTTGCTGATGCAGGAACTGGTGCGCCAGACGGCGGGACGCGCAGCCAGTTGGCTGTTCGTGCTGGGCGTGATGGTGTTGAACGGATTCGGCGTTTACTTCGGACGCTTTCTGCGCTGGAACAGTTGGGATGCCTTATTTCGTCCGGCCTGGGTGTTCAACGAAATGTTGGAAGGCCTGCTCAACCCTTTCGAGCATTTGCATATCATCGCTTTTGCCGGCTTGTTCACGCTGTTGTTCAGCGCTGTTTACCTGATGGTGCTGTCATTTACGCATCTGCACCTGGAACATCAGCGGCGTTGATCCCTAAACACCGAATTTAATCTGTCTTGACCGCGGTCGAATCCGTCGGCGGCATTTCCAGCCTGCTCTGTCAGGTCGAGGGAACCGGGTTTCTCTCATCTGACAGAGCAGTTCGTTTTTGGGATCGCTCTTTCTCGGGAACGGACAGAGTTTGCTTCGCCAGAATTCCCGCACCTCAAACAAACCTATTCTTTCCAGTCAACCGGCCTCCGCCTTGCCCGGCACAAGATTTGAAGCATGACAACAGTTTGAACGCGGATGCGGCCTCCCTGCCTGGCCGACCGGATGGTGCTAAAAAAATAGCATTTACCCCTTGACGCTCCTTCTGGTTGATGCTAAAAATCTAGCATCTTAAGTCTGAAGTAATCGTACTCAAACATATTCGAGGGAGAGCAAATGAGCGGGAATTCGCATCAACATCTGAGCCGGCGCGAGCGGCAGATTATGGACATCATTTACCAGCGCGGGCAGGCCACTGCGGCGGAGGTGCAGGAGGACATGCCCGACCCGCCGAGCTATTCCGCCGTCCGCGCAATGCTGCGGCTGCTGGAAGAGAAGGGGTATCTGAAGCATGAACAGGACGGCCCGCGTTATCTGTTCAAACCCACGCTGGCCCGGGAGAAAGCGCGCAAATCGGCGCTCAAACAGATGCTGGAAACTTTCTTTGACGGCTCGACCGAACAGGCTGTCGCGGCGTTGCTCAACCTGTCGAAGCCCAAGCTGAGCCAGGATGAACTGGATCGGCTTTCGCTGATGATCGAAACGGCGAAAAAGGAAGGAAGGTAAAGATGGCTTCAATATTTGGTCCCGCCCCATTTTCTGTCAATTTTCTGAACGGCTTTCAGTTTCTGCTTGATCTGGCGATCAAAAGCGTAATTGTCATGCTTGCTGCGTGGGTACTGACCAGTGTGCTGCGCAGGGCTTCAGCGGCTTCGCGTCATTGGGTGTGGAGCGTGGCGGTCGTCAGTTTGCTTGCCTTGCCTGTTCTTTCGCTGATGCTGCCGAGTTGGCAGCTTGAATTACTTCCTTCCCTGGCGCCGGCAGCGATGATGGAGAAGCCAGGTGATGCGGGCGCTTCGGCGAATGTTCCCAAGACAGTGGCGGAATTTAAGATTGCCGAAACAGCGGTGGAATCTGTTTCACAAGATATAACCGCTTTGCCTGCTCCAGTCCCGCGGCCACTTCGCTTCGAAATTGATTCCAGCGATACGTTTCCGACCAGATCCTCTAACAGCGGCTGGCTGCCGACAATGCCGTCGTTCCTCAAAACCATCAATTGGGGAATGGCAGCGTTGATGTTCTGGCTGGCGGGAGCGGCTCTGGTGCTGGCGCGGTTGCTGGCCGGAACGCTGAAAGTCTGGCGGCTGGCGAATCTGGCCAGTCAGGTGACCGAAGGCGGCTGGCTGGCGCTGGCTCGCAATATGGCGACGCGGCTGCGATTGCAGGGGACGGTTGAATTGCGAAAGAGCAATCAGGTGCGTCTGCCGATGACCTGGGGAGCCTGGCGTTCAGTGGTTATGTTGCCGGCGGACGCGGACGAATGGCCGCAGGAATGCCGCCGCATCGTTTTGTTGCACGAACTGGCGCACGTCAAACGCCGCGATTGTCTGACGCAGAATCTGGCGCAACTGGCCTGCGCGCTTTATTGGTTCAACCCGCTGGTCTGGCTGGCGGCAAAACAACTGCACGTCGAACGCGAACTGGCCTGTGACGATCAGGTGCTGGAAGTCGGAACAAAGGCTTCGGAATATGCCAGCCATCTGGTCGAAATCGCGCGGTCGTTCAGTTCCAGTCCGGAGCTTTCACCCGTGACAGTCGGAATGGCCTGTTCGCAATTGGAAAGCCGCGTGCGGTCAATTCTCGATCCGGGTGTGCGGCGGCGTGGATTGAATCGTTTGAGCGCTGGCTTGATTGGCTTGGGCGCGATAGGGCTGGTTCTGTCTTTGGCGATTGCCCAGCCATGGAGCAGGATGGCGGCCACTGCGCGGGCCGAGACGGTTGCCGGGCCGCAATTGCCTGGAAGCGGCGGGGAGTTGAGTCTTCTGTCTGAAACTCCTGGAATGGAAGTTCAGGCAACCTCACTTTTATCCGCCCAGAAGAATGAAGAGGTCGCCACAGCGGATAGTGAAAGTGAAGCGGAAGAAAGCCGCGAGCAGGAAGGGGCGGACGCGAGTTCCGATGACGCCGAACAAGATGGCAGTCAGGCAAAAGCGCAAAGTTCGGAATTGACCGCCGATCAACTGATTCAGATGAAGGCCGCTGGCGTGACGCCGGAATTCATCGAAGCCATGCGCAAGCAGGGTTTTGATGGTCTTTCAATCCGCGATTTGACACAGCTCAGCATCCACGGCATTAACGCGGATTTCATCAAGCAGGCGCGCAGTTGGGGCGGCGAGAGAGTCACGGTCAGGGACATTGTTCAACTGAAGATTTCCGGCGTGACGGCTGAATATCTGACGGCGATGAAACGAGCCGGATATGACAATCTATCGTTGCGGCAAGCAGCGCAAATGGGCATGCACGGCGTGACGCCGGAATTTATCGAAGCGATGCGGCGGCTGGGTTATGACAATTTGACGGCCAATCAAATCTCCTCACTGAAGCTTCACGGCATTGACGAAGCGTTTATTGCCCAAATGCAAAGCCGGGCGGGAAACAAGCTTTCCGTCAATGATCTGCTGCAAATGAAAATCCACGGCGTGACGCCGGAATTTGCCAATCGTATAAAGGCCGCCGGATATGACAATCTTTCGATCAACAAGCTGACTGAAATGAAGATTCACGGCGTTGACGAAGGTTTTATCCAGGAAATGCAAAACTGGACGGGCGGCAAGCCGACGATCAATGAATTGATGCAGCTCAAGATTCATGGCGTCACTCCGGAGTTCGCGAATCGGATGAAGGCGCTGGGATTTGGCGACTTGCCGATCAAAAAGCTGACCGAACTGAAAATTCACGGCGTTGACGAACAGTACGTCAAGGAGATGCGCGATCTGGGTTTTGACAAACTGACGATGGAGCAACTGCTCAAAATGCGTATTCACGGCGTCAACGCCGATTACATCAGAAAAATGCGCGCCGCCGGTCTGAAGAACGTTTCGGCCAACGAAATGATCGAAATGAAGATTCACGGCATTGACGCCATCCTGCTCAAAGAGAAACGCTGACAAGCGCCAGCAAAATCTAACCGAACAAATAAACCGGACAACCAGGGAACGAACTACGGAGGGAACGAATGTTAAAGAATGTTCTGCTCACGGGGACACTTGCGCTTTGCGCCGTCTCCACGATGCTCATCTACGGCTTTACGAAACCGTCCATGGCCGCACAGGAAAGCTTCACCGGCGACTGGACCGCCAAAATCAGGGAAACGCCCAGAGGCACTGTGCTGTGGCTGTCGCTTACTTCTGAATCAGGCAACCGCAAGGGGCACTGGCAAATGAGTTCCGATTTTCCGATTGGCGATTTCAGCGGTCTGAATCCGAACGCCGGAAACACGCAGTTCAGTTTGCAGCGCGAAGCCGGGACGGTTGTTTTTGCAGGTTTGTTCAGCAGTGGCAAAGGCGTCGGCGAATTCCGTTTTACGCCCAACAGCAGCTTCGCCGGCACGATGCGCAATCTTGGCTACGAGGAAATTCCCACGGACAAGTTCTTCACCATGGCCATTCACGATGTCGGCACCCGCTTCATCGGCGAACTGAAATCGTCCGGCTATGACAAAGTCCCGATCAACAAATTGATCGCGATGCGGATTCACGGCGCGGACGGCAATTTCATTCGCGAGCTTGAATCGGCCGGCTTCAAGCAGGTTCCGGTGGACAAGCTGATTGCAATGCGCATCCACGGCGTCAACAGAGAATTCATCACCAAAGCCAAAACACTCGGTTACGGCGAACTGCCGGTGGACAAGCTGATCACCATGCAGATTCATGGCATCAACGAAGAGTACATCAAGGGCGTGCAGGCGCTGGGTTACAACGATGTGCCCTTCAACAAACTGGTTTCGATGAAGATTCACAATGTCAACGGCGAATTCATCAAGGAACTGGAATCGTTTGGCTACAACAACATTCCAGTGGACAAGCTGATTTCGATGCGGATTCACAACGTCAATGGCAAATTCGTCAGGGACATGCGGGAGTCGGGCTTCAACAACCTTTCGGTGGATGACCTGATCAAGCTGCGCATTCACGGCGTGGACAGCAACTACGTCAAGCGTATGAAGGGCAACAACTGAGATAAAACGTGGGACAGACTAAAGTCTGTCCCACATTTGCAAGGAGGACGATCATGAAAAAAGCTCTGATCTTGACAGCCCTGGTCACTCTCGCGGTCGCCGTATTCGGCTTTCCGAAATCTTCGCCGCAGGCGCAGGAAGTCATAACCGGCGATTGGGCGGCGAAAATGTTTGATTCCAGCAAAGGCCCGCGCCTGCGGCTGACGCTGAATTCGACCGGCGACAATGGAAAAAATCAGTTCAATTCCAGCTTCGATCGCCCGCTGCAGGATTTCAGCGGTTTGAATCCGAACGCAGGCGCCAACACCAGTTTTTCCTTGCAGCGCGAAGCCGGATCGGTTGTTTTCCAGGGATTGTTCACCAATGGCAAAGGCGTCGGCGAGTTTCGCTTCACGCCGAATCGTGGATTCATCAGTGCGTTCAGCAGTCAGGAACAACGGCGAATCACGACGGATGAACTGTTTGCAATGACGATTCACGACGTGAGCACGGCGTTCATCAACGAACTGAAATGGTTCGGCTACGACAATCTGTCCGTGGACAATTTGATCGGGATGCGGATTCACGGCGTCAACGGTGAATTCATCAGCAGTCTGAAAAATGCCGGATACGACAAGCTGTCCGTGGACAATCTGATGGCGATGCGGATTCATCGCGTGGACAACAAGTTCATCCAGGAGGTTGAGTCACGCGGCTTCCGCAAGTTGTCCGTGGACGATCTGCTCTCCATGCGAATTCACCGGATTGACGGCGAATTCATCGAACAGGCCAAAGCGCTCGGTTTCAAAGACCTGTCGCTGGATCAACTGCTGACCATGCGGATTCACCGGATTGACGGCGAATTCATCAAGGGATTGCAGGAACTCGGCTACCGCGATTTGCCATTCGATGATTTGGTGGGAATGAAGATTCATCGCGTGGATGCCAGCTTCGTCAGGGAAATCGAGGCGCAGGGTTTCAACCGCGTTCCGGCTGAAAAGCTGACTGAAATGCGTATTCACCGCGTGGATGGCAAGTACATTCAGGAAATGAAGGAAGCCGGTTACAACAACCTTTCGATTGATGAGCTGATCGAATTGCGGATTCATCGGATGGATGCGAATTCCATCAAGAAGATGAAAGGCAAGCAGTAATGGCCGAACCGCGGAATCCGGTTCGGAATCGCATTAGCCATTGCCCATTACCCATTACTCATTATCTGACAGGGAAGCCGGCTGTCGAATAATGGCCAATGGTGAATGGTCAATGGCTAATGCATTTAGCGGATAATTTACGCTAGAGCATGAATCCCAGGTCCCTGACTGAAAAGTTAGACAGCGTTGGGAACAAGCCATTCAATTGCCCGTCCGCCGCGCCGAACCATTTCGCCAGCGTCGCGCCGAATTGCGAGAGCGAAGCGCTTGGCAGCATGGTCCCGCGATTGTCGGCGAAATCCTGCTGGCCGCTGCCAACAGCGGCGTAATTGAGCATATTCGGAAAGGTGCCGCAGATTCTGCCGCCGTTGACGCCTCCGCCGACAACCAGAATGTGATTTCCCCAGCCGTGGTCCGTGCCGGTTCCGCTTGGCTGCAGGGTGCGGCCAAAATCCGACAGCGTGAAGGAAGTCACCTTGTCGGCGACGCCCATTTCAACCGTCGCGTTGTAAAAGGCTCCCAGCGCCTGGCTGACCTGCCGCAGCAAATCCCATTGCGTGTACGCCTGCGAACTGTGCGTGTCGAAGCCGCCCAATCCGCAGAAAAAGACCTGCCGCCCAACGCCCAGTTGCGAACGCAGGTTGATGATGCGGGCGATGTCTTTCAATTGATTGCCGAGCGAGGTTCCTGGAAAGACCGTTGTCAGCGGCGTTCCGGCGCCAGCATTTTTCAGGATCGGGTTGATGGCGACGGCGTCGGCCAGCACTTTGTTCGCGGCATTGACGATCAAATTCCCGCTGTCAGCATTGATGATCTGCTGTTGCGCGGCGGCGCGAGCCTGTGCGGCGGTGGACGGCCAGAAACTCATGGCGTTTTGATCCAGGTAATTGCCGGGCTGCAAACTTGCCGATTGCACGACGGCTCCCTGGCAAAAAAGCGCCGAATTGTTTAGCGAGACTGAAACCGGGAAGGTGGCGTTGAGGTTGTTTCCCACCATCAAATCCGCCGTTCGCCCGCCCCAACCGGTGTTGCCTCCGGTGTTGGGAACGCCGGTTTGCATTTGCGAAATCTGGTCGGAGTGCGAACGCAACTGCGTCGGCAGTTGAACGGAATTCAGGTAATCCTGATATGTCGTCGGACGGACCAGCAAACCGACGTTGGAAACGACGGTCATCCTGCCTTGATTGTAAATCGCCTGAAGTTCCGGCAATCCGTAATGCAAACCGAACTGTCCTTGCACCGGATCGCTGACCGGCAGCAATTGGTTTTGCGGCATGGTCAATCCGCCGCGCGCCTGTTGATAGGCGCTGTACTGCGTCGGGTTGAGCGGCACGATGACGTTGTGGCCGTCGTTGCCGCCGAACAGAAACAGGCAGACCAGCGCCTTGTAATCCTGCTGCACCGCCGAAGCTTCAAAATCGAACCGGCTCAATCCGGCCAGCAATCCGGCGCTCGCGCTCAGTTGGAGAAAATTGCGACGTGAGATCATTTCTTTGGTTTTCATGTTTGCCTCGAATAATTGGTTTTCCTCTTAACGCTGCACCAGGAATTCGCCCGAAGTCAGCACCAGATACAGCGCCGTCCAGACGCGCTGCCGGTCGTCGTACATCTGCGGCAGGGCATTGAAAAGCGCCGTGCGCGTCGTCGTTGACATACGCCCGTAAAGCAGCAGGTTGTCCACCGTGTTGACCAGTGTCGCCGGGCTGCCGGCGATGTTGACCAGCGGTTGCAGCGCGGGGTGAATCGGGTAGGTGTTGGTCAGAAACGAATAGAGGAAATTGCCCCGGTTGGCGGCTTCGGTCGGCGTGTAGATTTGGAACTCCGGCCCGAACAATCCATTGCCTTTCGGAATGCGGAACATCGGCGAGTAATGACCGAAGACAGAAGGCGCGTTCAGCAGTTCTTCGCCCATGTTGACGAGCAGATAGTTGAACTGTGTCGCCGCGCCAACCGGAAAACTCAGCGCACGGCCCATCAGCAGCAGGCTTTGCACGGGCGTGCGCAGCCTTCCGAAATTGGCGGGCGGATTGTCGTTGCGGGCTTCCTGATCCATCAGAATGGCGGTAATGACGGCTTTCATATCGCCGCGCACGCCCTGGCCGTTGTCGTTGAAAGCGGCGGTGACGCGCGAGATATAACCCGGCGAAGGATTGCTCGTGACCATCGCGCGGATCAGTCGCGTCGCCAGAAACGGCCCGACATTCGGATGGTTGAAAATGATGTCAATTGCGCCATCCAGGTCCTGCTGCGCGCTTTGTCCGGCGGGCAGCGTCTGGCCCAGAAAGGTTTTGGCCGACGTGTTATGCCGTCCGGGAATGACGACCAGCGGACCGGCGTAATAATTCGGATTGCCCTGTGAACCGGGCGTAGTGTGGTTGGCGTTGTCATACGTCCAGCCGGTCAGCGCCAGCGCCAGTTGCTGCACGTCTGTTTGCGTGTAAGTCGGAATCGGCTGATTGTTCCCGTCAAGTTGCTGCGAACCATCCGGATTCAGTTTGTACAAACCGATGCTGAACAGTTGCAGCAGTTCGCGCGGATAGTTTTCGTTGGCTCCGCCGCTGACGCCGCTGTTGGCCAGATCCAGGAATTGCCCCATAGAAGAATCGTTGCTTAATTCGCGGAGCAGCGTTTTGTAGTTGCCGAAAGCGTTGCGGCTGAGCAGCCGCAACCACGGCGCCAACATGTCGGCGTTGTAATTCTTGTTTCTCGCCACGACGACGATTTCGCTCAAAGCGAATATCACGCGCTGGCGCAACTGATCCTGACCGTTCAGAGCATTGGCGAAGAAGGCATCCGTCAAACCATTCATCGTCGCCGAGCTTGGAACCGGCAAAGCTGATTCCGGCAGGCCGAACTGCTGAACTAGGAAACCTTGCATTCCCAACTGTTGAGCTTGGGCGATCAACTGCGGCGTCGGGCCGAAGGTTGCCTGATCCAGGAATCGGCCGTACGTCGCGAGTTGCAGGTCTTGAACCGTCACGCTGGCCGTCGCCTGCTTCGTATTGTCGGCCTGGCTGACGGCGCTGATCGTGACATTGCCCACCGGAATCGCATTTGGCGCGGTGTACAGGCCGGTGCCGCTGATCGTGCCGACGGTCGAATTGCCGCCCGCAATATTGTTGACCTGCCAGTTCACAGCGGTGTTGGCGGTTCCGGTGACGCTGGCGGTGAATTGTTGCGTTGCTCCAGTGGCGACGCTGACAGAAGCCGGACTGACGCTGACCGCGACAACCAGCGGCGGCGCGGTAACCGTGACATTCGCGGAAGCGCTCTTGGTCGCATCGGCCTGACTGACGGCGGAAACCGTCACGGCTCCGGCGGGAACTGCGTTTGGCGCGGTGTACAGGCCGCTGTTGTTGATCGTTCCGACGGTCGAATTGCCTCCCGCGATGTTGTTGACGCGCCAGGTCACGGCAGTGTTGGCGCTGCCGGTGACGGTGGCAGTGAACTGCCGCGTCGCTCCCGTGACAACACTGGCGGAGGTTGGACTGACCGTTACCGCGACGCTCGCCGGAGCGGAAGTCACCGTGACCAGCGCCGTTGCGGTTTTGGTGTTGTCGGCCTGACTAACGGCGGAAACCGCCACGGGGCTGGCGGGCGCGTTGTTCGGCGCGGTGTATAAGCCGCTGCTATTGATCGTGCCGACTGTTACGTTTCCGCCGACAATGTCGCTGACCCGCCACGTGACGGCGGTGTTGGCGGAACCGGTGACCGTCGCGGTGAATTGCCGCGTGGTTCCGGTTTGCACCGAAGCCGAAGCCGGTGAAATCGCCACGGTCACTCCGGCGGGCGCGCCGGAAATGGTTACCGGAGCCGAAGCCGAGCGTTCGCTGTTGGCCTGACACACGGCGCGAATTGTGATTGGCGTTGCAGGAGGCACGCTCGGCGCGGTGTACAAACCATTTTGTGTAATCCATCCGATGGTGGAATTGCCCGTGGATGTGCTGTTGACGTACCACCAGACTCCATTGATGGGCGCTCCCGTAACCGTGGCGGTGAATTGTTGTTTTGCGCCCGGCGCGACGCTGGCGGAAGTGGGCGACATCTTCACGACGATGCCCTGGCCAATCTCAAGCAGGCGCTGTGATGAAGTCGCGCCGGACACGCCGGGATTGGTGACCGTGATATACACGCTGCCCGATTGCGACGCCGTTCCCGTGGCTTTCAGTTGAGTGGCCGAAACGAAAGTTGTCGGCAGCGGCGTACCGCCCCATTTGACGACCGCGCCGTTCTGGAAATTCGAGCCGTAGACATTCAGGGTAAACGCTCCCAGCGGCACCGGAGACGGTGACATCCAGGAGATGGAGGGAGTGGTGGATTGCATCATCGCGGCTGCCTGGGCCGCAGGTGGGAAATCAAAGCGAGAGAAAGCAAAGGCTGACACTGCCAGGAACAAAGCGAGTGCCGAGCGCAGACACACTTCGACTTTCATGTGATCTACTCCTTTTGAAGGTATTTAATTGGTTGGGTTGCGAACTCCGGCACAAGCCTTATTCGGGAGCTGAGGCGTTAGTTCCCTGAAAGGTGGAGGATTCAATTCGTTGTGCCGACTGATGAGGAATTGGGACAACATCAATCAATTTTGTGGGCACGCGCGGCATAGTGGCCTTTGGTCGGAAATTTTGCAAGACCCTTTTCATTTTTTGCTGAAAAGGCCGATTTTTCACAAGAATGAAGGTGGGTGAGATGGAATTATGGCCAAGGACGGAAAATTATTGCAGCTTTCTCAGCGGATATTGATGCGTACTTTGTTGGCCGTGTGGCCATCCGCTGCCAGCGTGACATCCACTTCGCCGCGTCCGGCCAGCGACCGCGGCACACGTACATTGATCTGATCTAGCCCCGCAAATCCGGGTGCGGTGTCAGCAAAGAGAACGTCGCTGTTTGTCCCGCCGATGGTAACGCTGACTGCCGATTGCGCGCTGCGCAACCTCAGCCCGGTGCCGTAAAGCACCAGAAAAACCTGATCGCTGACCATTCCCATATCTGGTCCAAGATCAATTGGCGCGGCGACAAATCGGTTTTGCGTGGCGTCAAACCGTGCGACGGGTTCAAAACTTTGCGAGCCGTCGGCTTTGATGCGCAGTGCAACGGCGGCGGCAACACCCTGGCCATTGACATTGGCCGTAAACAAACCGGGCGCGACACGGGCAATGTCCACGATTCCCACCGCGCCGCTGCTGACGGTCAAAGTCGCAGGGCCATTCGCCGTGCCGGGCGGGATTTGGTAGTTGATCTGATCTGGCGAAACAAACAGCAACGGCGCATCGCGCTCCGTACCGGTGACATCGCGTACGCGCAGGCGCACTCCCGCGAGTTGCGTCGGTAGAGGCAATCCGATGGCTGTCTGTGTGCCCGCCGCCAGATTCGCGCCGAAGCCCGCGACGATGGCTTCAGGCGCAAGTCGTCCGGTGCCAAAACTGGCTGCGGAAAGACTGGTGATAATTGATGCACCGCTGTCGAAAAGCTCCGCGCTGGAAAGCACAGGCCCGAAGGGAACGTTGCCTCCCACAACCAGGACTTTGCCATTTGGCAGCAAGGTCGCTGTTTGTCCGAAACGCATTTCGCCAGGCATTGCTGCCGGGGACCAGTTTCCGGTTGCTGGATCATAAAGTTCCGCGCTGTTGATTGTTCCGCCAGCGGCCAGAGCCTTGCCATCGGGCAATAAGATCAAGGATGGTTGAATTCTTGGCAAGCTCAGATTCCCTGTCCGCGTCCATCCCCCGGTTGCTGGATCATAAAGCTCCGAGGTGGTGGCTGGCGCCAAAGCATCTCCGCCGCCGACGATCAATACTTTTCCATTTGCGAGCAAGGTTGTCTGGTGCAATAAGCGAGGGCCAGTAAGTTCGCCCGTCAGCGTCCAGCGATTTGTGGCTGGGTCATAGATCTCGGACGTGCGAATAACGTCATCAGACTCAAAATCAAGTCCGCCCGCGACCAACGCTTTGCCATCGGGCAGTAAGGTCATTGAGTGGAGCGACCGCCCCATATTCATCGAACTGGCGGGACTCCAGGAATTGGTTGCTGGGTTATAAATCTCCGCGGATTCGCCAGCCAGTCCGCCAGCAATTAGCACTCTGCCGTCATTGAGCAGAACGCCGGTATGGAAAGTGTGGAATTCGCGCAAACTGCCAGCACGGCTCCAGGTTCCGGTGTCCGGGTCGTAAAGTTCAGCGCTATTCGAAAAGGGGAGAAAGCTGTCGCCACCGCCGGCTATCAAAACTTTGCCATTGTCCAAACGCACCGCCACGTGATCATACCGTGGCGTAGCCGGACTGCCGGTCGCACTCCACTTGCCGGTTGCCGGGTCGTAAAGTTCCGCGCCCTCCGCGAGTGTGCAGCAAGGCTCAGCCACGCGAACTCCACCGACAACCAGCACTTTGCCATTGGTTAGCAAGGTGGCGGTGTGATTAGTTCGCGCCGTACCGAGCGCACCGGTTGCAGCCCAGACCGGTTGCTGAGCATTGGTCTGAACACGGCCTGCCAAACAGCAAACTATCAGAAGCAAAAGCTTGGATGAGCCAGGAAGCTGCCTGCGCATGAATGGACGCTCCTTTGTCTTGAGTTGAATTTGTGTCGAAATTTGCGCGGAACAGTAGGGTTCTTTTAGCGAAGTCGCCCGGTTGGGTAGGACACTTTTTTGAACTGCCACAGCCGGTGCCACAGGTGCTTGACAATTGCTTGACAGGAAATGGGCGGGGACGGACTATGGCAGCGGTTTCTTCCGCAGCAACTCAAACTCAATTTGTTCAACCCCCCGGAGGCTTTATGACGAAGAAGATCGTCCTGTCTTTTCTGTTTTGCATTGCCATTTTGTTGACCGTTCGACCGGCGAAGACGCAGGAATTATCGAAACTGGAAAACCTGAAACGCGAGGCCGCCAGCGAAGTCGTCAGGCTGCAAACGTTCACGCAGCAGATGGTGGATCAGATTTTCAGCTTCAGCGAACTCGGCTTTCACGAATACGAAACGACCAAATACCTGACCGGCGTGCTGGAAAAACAGGGGTTCAAGGTCGAGCGCGGCGTGGCGGGAATGCCGACGGCGTGGATGGCGACATATGGCAGCGGAAAGCCTGTGATTGCGTTTATGACCGACATTGACTGCATCCCGCGCGCTTCGCAAAAACCGGGCGTGGCCTATCACGACCCGATTGTCACCGACGCTCCCGGTCACGGCGAAGGTCACAATTCCGGCATGGCCGTCAACATCACCGCCGCCATTGTCCTGAAACAATTGATGGAGAAGAACAAGCTCAGCGGCACATTGAAGATTCTGCCCGGCGTGGCCGAAGAGTTGGTTGGCGCCAAAGCCTTCTTTGTTCGCGCGGGGCTGTTCAAGGACGTGGACATCACGCTGGGTTCGCACGTGGACAGCGATTTCGCCGTCAGTTGGGGACAGCCCGAACGCAACAGCGGGCTGGTTTCGGTGCAATATTACTTTCACGGAAAAGCGGCGCATTCGGCGGGCGCGCCGTGGTCAGGCCGCTCGGCGCTGGACGCCGTCGAATTGATGAATATCGGCTGGAATTATCGCCGCGAGCATCTGCGGTTGCAGCAGCGTTCGCACTACATTATCCCGAACGGCGGCGACCAGCCGAACGTTGTGCCGTCCGAAGCTTCCGTCTGGTATTACTTCCGCGAACTGGATTACCCGAAGATCAAAGAGTTGTACGAACTTGGCAACAAGATGGCGCAGGCCGCGACTCTGATGACTGACACCACGGTCACGCAGCGCGTCGTCGGTTCGGCGTGGCCAAATCACTTCAACAAAATCGTCGCCGAAACCCAGGCCAAAAACATTGAAGCCATCGGCCTGCCTGAATGGAGCGAAGCCGACCAGGCGCTGGCCAAAGCTTTGCAAAAAGAAATCGGCGCGAAAGTTGACGGCTTGAAGACGAAAGCGAAAGGGCTGGATGCGCCGAAAGAGCAGGTGATGGGCGGCGGTTCGGACGACATCGGCGATATTTCGTGGAATTGCCCGACGGTTTACCTGCGTTTCCCGGCAAACATTCCGAACCTGCCTGGGCACGCCTGGCCGAACGCCGTGGCGATGGCGACGCCGATTGCGCACAAAGGCTCGACGGCTGGAGCGAAGGTACAGGCGCTGACCGCGCTCGACTTTCTGTTGCAGCCGGAACTGGTCAAACAGGCCTGGGATTATTTCAACAACGTCCAGACCAAAGAGATCAAGTATCAGCCCCTGATCAACCCAACGGATCAGCCCGCCGTGGATTTGAACAAGGAAAAGATGGAACAATTCGCGCCGCAGTTGAAGAAGTTTTATTTCGATGCGACCAAACATAAAACCTATTTGGAACAACTCGGCATTCAGTACCCGACCATCAGGAAATAGGTTTTTTGAGCCTTGAAAGACTTTGGCGGCGAGCCAGTTTCAAGCTTCTCAGTCCTGGCGTTTAGCGGTAAACTCCCGGCCATGGACGAACGAGATTTTTACACCGAAAAGCAGGAAACGAAGACGGCGTCTTACGTGTGTCCGAAGTGCCGTCAGCGCCAGGACTTTCAGATACGCTGGTTACGCCGCTCAAGAAAGCGCGAGTTGCCGCGAGGCGCGAACGAATTTGATCGCGCCAAATTCGCCAAAGCTCGCGATTACATGGTTCGGGTGGATGACATGTGCTACTGCCCGAATCCGAGCTGCCGCGCCAAATTCGAGATTCCGAATTCGCAAACCGTCGTGTTCATTTGAACCGATCTGGTAAGCCAACAGACAGGATTCGCTCGATTGGCAGGGAAGAAAGCTTTTTCCGCCAATCCTGTTCGTCCTGTCTTTTTCTGTTCAAGCTGATATGAACTTTGAAATGTTTGAAGCGAGTCTGACGGAGGCTCATCCACCCGCCGAGCTTTCTCCCTGCCTGACCGCGCTCTGGCACGAAAAGCAGGGCCATTGGGATCAAGCTCACGAAATTGTTCAAGAGATCAACACGGCGACCGCCGCCTGGATTCACGCTTACCTGCATCGCAAGGAAGGCGATGAGGGGAATGCGCGTTACTGGTATCGCAACGCGAACAGGACTTTTCCCGCGGGGCAATCGCTGGATGATGAATGGGAAAGTTTGGTCAAGGCATTGCTGTGAATCGGAGCGTTATGAAGCGAACTCGATTGCTGAAATTGGTTAGTCTGACCTGCTGTTTGCTGCTGCTGTTGCTGGCCAGCTTTGCCGGAGCATCTTCCAGCGCGTCTGAAGCCGCTGACTATTGGGCGTTTCGCAAACCCGTCCGTTCCGCCGTCCCGCCAGTCAAAAACGCGGCCTGGGTCAAAAATCCGATAGACGCTTTCGTGCTGGCGAAACTGGAAGAGAAAGGATTGTCGCCGGCGCCAGCCGCTGATAAACGCACCCTGCTTCGCCGCGTGACCTTCGATTTGACGGGCCTGCCGCCAACGCCGGAAGAGATCAAGGCTTTCCTGGCCGATCGCTCGCCGGAAGCTTATGAAAAAGTCGTCAAGCGATTGCTGGCATCGCCGCGCTACGGCGAACGCTGGGCGCAGCATTGGCTGGATGTCGTACGCTTCGGCGAAACGAATGGCTTTGAGCTGGATCAAGATCGCGAACAAGCCTGGCGTTACCGGGATTACGTCGTCAATTCGCTGAACGCCGACAAGCCTTACGACCGCTTTCTTGTTGAGCAGCTTGCCGGAGACGAACTCGATCCGGAAAACTTCGAGATGCGCGTGGCGACAGGTTTTTTGCGCGCGGGGCCGCAGCACATCGTCGCCGGCAATCAGGATCTGGCGCTGAACCGGCAGGAATGGCTGACCGAAGTGATGTTCGGCGTCGGCAACGGAATTATGGGGCTGACGGTCGGCTGCGCGCGCTGCCACAATCATAAATTCGATCCGATCCCGCAGGCTGATTACTACCGTTTGCAAGCTTTCTTCGCCGCTTCTGACAACTACGATTTCAAACGCCCGACCAAAGAGCAGGAAGACACATACGCCGCCGCCGTCAAAGCCCATAAGGAAAAGCTCAAACCGATTCAAGATCAAATCGCCGCCATCGAAAAACCGTACAAAGAGCGGCTGACGGCGGAGCACCGCGCCAAGCTGGAACCGCAATACGCAACCGCGCTGGCCAAGGAAGACAAGTCGCGCACCGCGGAAGAGAAGCAGTTGGCCAAAGAAGCGCAGAACATGATCAGCGTCAAATGGGATGAGCTTCTGGCGGCGCTTTCGCCTGAAGACAAAGCAAAACGCGCCGCGCTGCGCCAGCAAATGCACAAGATCAATCTGTACGAGCCGGAACCGCTGCCGAAGGCGCTGGCCGTTGCCGATGTGATCAAGCCCATTCCGCCGATGCATGTGCTGAAAGGCGGCGAGCCGCACCGGCTCGGCGAAGTTGTCGGCCCCCGAACCTTGAGCGTTCTGCTGCCGAAAGACGCGCCGCCGATGATGTGGATCAATCCGATTGAACGCGGCGAACTTAAATCCACAGGACGCCGCCTGGCCTTGGCGCGCTGGCTGACGCAGGCGGATCACCCGTTGACGGCGCGCGTGATGGTGAACCGGCTATGGCATCATCATTTCGGGCGCGGCATTGTCGCCACACCGAACGACTTCGGGCGCAACGGCCAGCAGCCGACGCATCCGGAACTGCTGGACTGGCTGGCGACGGAATTTGTTGCTCAAAGTTGGAGCTTGAAACAGATGCATGCGCTGATGGTACTGTCGAATACCTATCAGCAGGTTTCCGGCCAGCCAAGCCCGCTGGCGGCCAAAATTGACCCTGAAAACAAATTGCTGTGGCAAAGAAGCAGGCAACGGCTGGACGCCGAAGCGCTGCGCGATTCGATTCTGGCGGTGAATGGAACTTTGACGGAGCAGGTTGGAGGACCTTCGATTCGCGTGCCGCTGGAGCCGGAAGTGTACGACACGATTTTCACGGAATACGAAGCGGACAATTTGTGGCCGGTTCATCCCGATGCGCGCCAGCATGCGCGCCGCAGCCTGTACCTGGTTCGCAAACGAAATGTGCGGCTGCCGATGCTGGTGGCCTTCGATGCGCCGGATTTGATGAGTTCCTGCGGCGCGCGCAGCACAAGTGTTCATGCGCTGCAATCGCTGACCTTGATGAACAGCGACTTCATGCTCGAACAAAGCAAGGCGTTGGCGGCGCGGTTGTTCAACGAAACCGGCAAAGTGAAAGCTGGCAGGGAAGGGAAGATGATTGCCAGGCTTTACGAACTCACGCTCGGACGATTGCCGCGAGCCGAGGAATTGCAGATAACGCGCGCTTTTCTGAAAGACCAAGCTGCGGTCATTCGCCAGCGAATTGCGCGCGGCGAAAAGGTTGCCGAGGTGAAAAATGCGCCGAAGTCCATTGAGCCGGCGCTGGCGGCGGCCTGGGTTGATCTGAGTCTATCCGTGATGAACCTGAACGAATTTCTCATGGTTCAGTAAAGTCACCGGTTATCGAAGCATTCCACCAGAAACTCGCGGTCGGGTTTCAACATCCCGAATTCCAGGAACGCAGGGCGCGCTGTCTGATCGGTGTAAATTGGCCGGCTGAAGCAAAGCGTGCCTGGATTCGTCACGCAAAACCGCTCCATCGCCCGGAACCGCTTTCCGGCCTCTGACCATCCACGATTGAAATCCCGCCGCTGAACGTAAACATTCATTTCCAGACCGAACACGACGCCGCCGATGGAATGGGCGATGAAGTGCCCCTTGTCCCACCGCTTGCCAAAATTGACGCCGGTTTTTCCGACCCAGCCTCTGAGCCGGAAATCGTCCCGCTTGGTCTTTTTAGGTTGAGATTGCCCGATCACCGCGACGAGGCGCGCTTCCGAGATCGGCAGAAAGGATGTCTGGACAGTTGGCTCATTGGTCGTGTGCCAATCGTAGATGTAGTTGAATTGTTCGTACTGCATCTGTGTGATGTCCATCCGCCGGGGCATCATTTCCTTGTAGCAGTCCCGCCAAATGTAGGGAAGTTCCTGCTTCAACACCTCGATCAATTCCTGGAGCGGGCAGTCACCAATTTCATTGAGAATGTCTTCGACCAGGGCTTGATAGTCCACCCGGACGAGACTGGAAATCTCCATTGCCCAATCAAGGAACATTTTGCCCCCGGATACCAGAATGGCCACTTCTGTCGTGTTTTAGATTTGTTTTGCAACCTCTGAGAGTTTATTGACCTTGTCCGAAAGCTCGCTGCTGTCTACCCCTTCTCGCTTGACGAGCGAGGTAAACCCTTCCAGATCATTCAACAATTGAAAGCAGTCTCCGCTATTCGACAAAAACAGCGGAGAAAGGTCCCGGATTGGATCGGGAATATTGGCCTGAGTCGCGCCGCGCGCCAGTAGCGGACAGGTCCACACGCGCTGTCCCCAGGCGGAACCCAGTTCAAAGGCGACATAGCTGGATGCCAACGTATCCGTGGTCAAAATTCCAAGCACGCATTCCGCGTCCGTGATCTCGTCCCGAAGGCGGTCAGAGGTATTCTCTCCGACGGGAAGCCGGTACGGGCGAACAGAGGTGCAACGGATGTCGGATTTATCAATGTGGAAATAGATCTTGATGCAGTCAATCAAGGCGCGGACGATTTCTTCATCCTTATGCCGGTGGCTGACGAAGACTTTCGGTCTGCCTTTCTTGTGCTGGCTACGGTTTTCGATATGTTTTTTGATGGATGCGTCCAGGCGTTTCGCCAATTCATGAAGCGTTTCAGAAATGGTATCCGGAATTCTGTCAACGATTAAATCCTGAAGGAATCGGGGAATTTCCACACCTCCGACCATCACGGGGAGAAGGCCGATATGTGGCGTCGCCCGGGTTGCGCCGACCTCCGCCGGAACGAACTGAGATCTATAGGTGTTTTCTGTCCATAACACCAGGACGACATCCGACGCGAGCAACGCGCCCAACAACTGATCGCGCCAAGCCGCGCCAATATACAGTTCCTTATCGAACCTGACGGTGTGTCCTTTTTGCGTGAGCAGGGAAGCAAGGGCGTTGACGATCTCACCGTCTTCGCTCTTGTAGGAAATATAAACAGTCGCCATTGATGTCTCCTTATTTCCGGTCGCCGAATGCCATGGTTGCCGGATGGTACGCAATTTATAACTTCGGCAGACTCTGCCTTGTTCGAGCAGGATTGGTCAATGGCTTGAGAAAAGACCTGAAATAGGCTGAGTCAAACGCGAAAAAGGAAGAGGCAGGTTTCACAACCTGCCTCTTCCTTAGTGAACGAACCTTTTGGCTCAATTACTGGTTTTCGGGTTTGGACGAGCGCAGTTTGATTGTCCCGGCTGACGGGGCGCTGGTAAGTCCGAATCCGCTGCCGCCGTCCTCCCGGACGGTGTAATCGGATGGAACCTGGAAGAGGGATGCATCCGGGTCGCCACGGCGAATGTTGGTCAGGCGGAAAGTTGTTTCGCCCGTCGTCGGATCGTTTCGTTTACTCAGAACGACGGTCTGAAGTTCCGGCGAGTACCAGGATTCGGAAACGATTTCGATGGCGCGTTCATTGCCGATGGCGCCTTCGGGAATGGTCGTTACTTTACGTTTTCCTTCAGCTTCGACGCCTTCGATCATCTGCTTGCCGAGAGATTCTTCTTTCGTTTCATACTGCGGCATACGCATTTTGGAAGGCAGCGACATAATTTGAGTGATTTCCTGGCCGCCGGCTTTATTCTCTTCTCCGGCGAGCGTGAAGTTGAAGGTCAGAATGCCTTGTGCCTTCACTGCCGCGCCGGAAAGTTCAACGGGTTTGAATTCCCATTGTCTGGCGGCTTCCAGGGACGCGTCGCGCAGCAACGGATGTCCGCTGATGGCGGTTGCTTCGATCACTTTGCCTTCTTCTGAAATCAGCACTTGAACCTGAACGGCGCCGGAAGCTTTGGCAGCCTTGGCGATGGGCGGATAAGCCGGTTGGGTTCTCTTGATGGCGTTGCCCTGCAGCACGCCGCCGGAGACGCTGACTTTTTTCGGGGCCGCCGAAGTCGCTGAGAATGCCACGCCTTCCACACTTTGAGCCGCTCTCATCGCAGGCAGGGCCGTGACCGTACGGACAAAACCGTGTTTGCGGGCGATGCGGGAATTGGGTTCCAGTGAAAAGATCGTGCCTTCGACCGGGTTGTTGATGGTGATGGTGCGGGCCGCGTCAACACCGGCGAAGGGGCCGACGGCATTGATGGTGCTTTCACGGCGGGTGCGGCCTTCGCTGTCGCGATAGATCGCGCCGCCGGATTTGCGCACGATGCGGTTGCCGTCTCCCAGCGTCTGGACGGTTTCATTTTCCACATCGGCGGCGAACGGCGCGCCTTTGACCAGCTTGCTGTCGAAGCTCATTTCGGAGGAAACAAAACTGAATGTTCCAGCCTGATCACCGATGGCTTGACCGCGCGTAAAGACAAAATCCTGGCCTTGCAGATTGTGCGCGACTCCATCCTGACTGATGAAGGTTGCGCCGCCAACGCCTGTGCCGCTGAAGGTTGCTGTTCTAACCGCCCCTTCCTGCGCGGTGCGGTTGATGCGGATTTGCTGTCCGTTCTGGTCAACAAAAACCGCGTCGTTGCCGTTGACGGTGAATTCCTTCGTCTGGCCGTCAGGGGTTCTGAGCGTGACTTTTCCCGAGGTCGGGGGCGTTTGGACTTTGTCTTGTGCCAGTACGCCGAAGGAATTGCCGATAAGCGCAACGGAGCAGACAAAGCTTGCGAATGCTTGCTTGCGAAGTTTCATAGTTTCTCTCTCCTGATCTTGAGTTGAGGGTTGAATGAAGTGTCGGTAGCACGACCGTCAGGAAGTGCTCATCTCGAAATATTTAAGCCCTTGCTCACGCGCGGGCTATTGCTACGAATTTAGCGAACGAAGCGAATGGCGCGCGCCGAACCGTCTTCGGCCAGCAGGACATCCGCTTTCACGGGGACATTGGCGCGGTCGAAGTTGACCGGCAACCCGAACGAGGCCAGCGTCGAACGCGGCATTTGCACGCGAATCAATTGCCCGCTTTCCAGCGGCTGCGAAGCCTGTTCGTGAACCATGGGGAAGAAATCCGTGGTTACTTCCTGGCCGCTTTCCGGATTGCCGAAGACGGGCGTGAATTCGCCGACGCTGGCCATCACCTGCGAACGGTCATTCGTTGGTTGGCGCGGCAAACGCTTTTTGCGCGGTTTGACCGGCGCTTTCCTGTCCGGATCGGCAATTTCGGCGGCCACGTCCTGGCCCTGCTTCTCAGGATTCACTGCAGGCGAAACAGACGCATTTGGCGCGCGCGAAATGATCGGCTGTTTTGAGGACGGCTCTTTCAATAACTGCGAAGCCACAATGGTCGTCGCCGCGATGATCACGGCAGCGGCAGCGGCAAATACCCAGACTCGATTCCGGCTTTGTCTGACAGGCAGGGCGATGACATTGCTGGTTGCCGCGGCTTTCGACTGCTGGCGGAACGCGGCCAGCAGCGCGGATTCGATTTGCTGCGGCGCCGCATTGTTTTCCGAATCGGCGGCCAATGCTTTCAGGCCGGCGGTCAATGCGCGCTCGTCTTTCAAGTTCGCGCAGCATCGCTCGCAAGTCGCCGCGTGAGCTACACCACTTTCGCGCAAGGTCGCCTCCAGAGGCTTGGCTCGCGCCAGATCATTCACGATGAAATCAAAATCCTGGCAGTTCATAATCGCCTCAAACAAAACATTCCGCGGTTTCTGTCTTCCGCAATTCAACTTCAGAATCGGCATTCAATCCGCGCAGCCTTTGCACCAGAATGGCGCGCGCTCGATGCAGCCTGGACCTGACCGTTCCAATTGCGCAGTCCAGAACCTGCGCCGCTTCCAGATAACTCATCTCGTGCAGGTCGCAAAGCACGACGGCTTCCCGATAATGCGCGGGCAATCCCAAAACAGCCTGCCGGACGGACTCAATGGTTTCCCGCCGGGTCAAATCCATCAGCGGATTGTGTGTCACTATCAGTCCTTCAGGCATTGGCGAATCGTGATCTTCTTCTTCGCTGCTGATCGGCAGATAGGCTCGATCCCGCTCGATTCGACGCAATACCTGATTGCGTGCGATGCCGAACAAGTAAGCTTGAAACGATCCGCGCGCCGCGTCGAAATTTCCATTGCCGCGCATCAAGTGCATGAAAACTTCCTGAGTCACATCCTCGGCGACGGATTCCGAACCGCTCATACGCAGCGCGAAACGGTAAATACCGCCTTGCCTGCGGCGGTAGAGCGCAACAAAGGCATTTTCATCGCCCTCGCGCAATAGTCCAAGCAATTCTTCGTCGCTTTGGTTCGTATGCATTCCAGTAATTCTTCGTCGTTGGCAGTTCAAATTCGCTGTCGCTGGCAATTCGGGTTTTGGCGAGCGAAAGTTCCACAAAATTCCACTCCAAACGACAAAACGCGCGAGGCACTGGTGTTTGCTTCGCGCGTTTCAATCAAATTGATGAACTTCCAACTTAGCGGCTTGGCGGCGCGCGCCGTGTAACCAGTTTTAGCTCGAAAAGTTTCGGCCAGTTTTTTCCGGTAACAAAAAGCCTGTCGCCTGCCTCGTCATAAGCAATGCCATTGAGCACGTTATCCGTGGGAATGCGGCCTCCGAGCGAACGCAAGGAGGCCAAGTCGAGCCAGCCATTGACCTGGCCCGTCCGTGGATCAATGCGTGCGATGCGGTCGGAAAACCAGATGTTGGCAAAGATTTCCCCCTTGATGTATTCCAACTCGTTCAGTTGCCGGATCGGGGTACTGCCTTCCAGCACATTGATTGTTCGCTGCACCTGAAAAGTTTCCGGATCAAGAAAACGAATCTGATTGGTTCCGTCGCTCAGAATCAGGAAAGTGCCGTCATGAGCCAGTCCCCAGCCTTCGCCCGTGTAGCCGAATGTCCGCAGCATCTGAAAAGAATCCAGCTCGTAAACGAACCCTGTTTGTGTGATCCACGTCAGTTGATAAAGCCGATTATTGAACAACGCCAATCCTTCGGCGAAAAACTGCTGCGGTACCTCCACTTTTTTCAGTACTTGGCCGGTTTGAAGCTCGACCCGGCGAAGCGACGACTGGCCATTGAGTCCGGTGCTTTCGTACAGCAAACCCTGATGGTAAACCAGGCCTTGCGTGAAGGCCGCCGGGTCATGCGGATAGGAGTTGATGACTTCGTACGTATAGTTGCTGACTCTAAATGGCACGGCGGCTTGATCCTGTTGCTGCGGCGATTGAACCGGGCCGGTTGCCTGACTGGTGTTGCAGGCGGCGCAGAACAAAAGCGTGAGGCAAAAAATCGTCTGGCGAAAACTTGACATCGAATTCCCCCGGTTGAAAACGCTCGAAATGATTGTGCTAAATCGGAACAACCAAACGTGGGACGGACTTTAGCCTGAATTCACGGCTAAAGTTCTTTGAATATAACAACAGGTGACGCCAACTCCGCATAAAATAAGGTTGCTATCAACATCCATATTTTGCGAAAGGAATCACCTGTTGAGTGAATATGACTGTAGTTGGCAAAGCTTTC
>JAJNQA010000088.1 GCA_021155085.1 Heliomicrobium sp.
AGCGGCGGCGCGAAGGCTTTTTGTCGAATTCGCGGCTACATTTCGACTATCAAAAAACAAGGCCGCAATGTGTTGGCGGCGTTAAGCAGCATTTTTGCTGGTCAGCCCATATCCCCGCTACCGAAGGGCTGAGCAGTTACGTTGCGGATTTCTGTTATTGGCAGTAGCGGCAACCGCCACTGCAAACAAAACGAATTCGCTCGATCACTTTCTTTCCACCGTGCGCGACGATTTTATGTGTTGGCGCAGACGCAGCTTGTGGCGTTTCGGCAACGGCGGATCTGGTCAGAGCCGCGCGTCGTGGCCGGTCGAATTCAATGGAATCGCTTTCGAGCAGGCTTTCGACAAAGGCGCGGACTTCGTCGTTGGTGGTGTTGGCATCCGGCATGGCGCTCATGATCGCCGATCTGGTTCCGGAAGCGCCGATCAGTACGGGTTCCGGCGCCACGGCGACCACGCCGGACAACCGTTCGCTCAGACCGGTCAGCGGGACTTCGCGGAAATGAATTGCTTCCGCGAACTCTTCGCCGCCGATTTCCAGTGGCGTGACGGTCAATCGCGCGCGGGGCGCGGCACCCATACGATTCAACACGTCTTTCTGTGTTTCCGAATCCAGGATGGCTCCGCGGGTGGCGCGAAGTTGCGGCGCGGCTCCGGCCAAAGCGGCGCGAGGAGAAAGCATCGCGGAAACGCCGAGCGCGATTTCATGCCGCGCAAAAGCATCTCGGACTGCCTGACCGTTGGCTCCGCCATTGGCCGCTTGATCAAACAGTGCCATGGCGCGGCCAACGGATTGAAAGAAGCGGGAAGCGGTGGGGGCCTTGCGCGCGCCTTCAATCAGCAGTTTGCCCGCCGTCCGCGCCGCCAGCCATAAATCCGCCTCGGTTTTGTTGGGAAAGCCCGCGAAGATGTTGCGGATCGTGTCGTAAAAACAGCCGCTGAAAACGCGTGCGAAACTATGAACTTCTCGCGACAATACGCCGGGCAATCCACTGGCGGGCAATGTCGGAGGCAGTTGCCATTTGAAATCATTGAATGCGTGCCGGGGCTGTGACGCCGCGTGATTCGGCCCGAGCCCCGGTTGCGTCGAAACGCGAATGCCTTCGGAAAGGTCCTCTCCGGTGGCTTCGACGAAGTTGGCCGCGCCCAGGTCGGGCGAAGCTGCGAGCAAAACTTTGCGCGTTTCCTGATCGGAAAGCGCGGTCAGAATGGCCATGCAATCGCCGAAGGCTTCGTGAAACGCGCCGGCCTCGGTCAGATTGACGCTCCACAAATCGGGGCGGATGGCATCCAGCAATCCGTGGCCGATTTCGTGGGCGACGATGTCCGTGCTGGCGCCTGAAAACGTGGTTTTTCCACCGCTGGTATATTCAAAAAAGCTGAAGCTGTCGCGGTTGTAAAAAGCGTTGGGTTCCTGGCCTTCGTTCGGCAGCAGCTTCAGTTTCTTGGCATTGGTTGCGCCCTGCGCCCAGGCGGCGAGTTTGCCGTCAATCAACTCCCAGGCTTCCATCGTCATCAGTGCGGCTTCCCGGCACTGCCAGAACAGAAACTGTGGTGTGCCGGGCTGGTAGAGTTTTTGTTTGGGAGCCTTGGCTAACGCGAAACCGGCGCGGCTGGCAGGACGAGTTGCACGCGCTTTTTGTTGGCGCATCTGCGGACCGCCTTGCGCCATCGGGTCGTTGGGAATGAAGTTGATCGGCATTTGGTTGCTCTCCTTGTTTGAGTTGAAAGTGCCAGTTGACTTGGTGCTGTTGATTGGCAAAGGTCCGTGCTGAAACGGCGGCCATCTCATCACCCTTCCTGCGGCAGGTCAAGCAGGCGGAAAGCGGTTGCCGAAAAAATGGGTCAGGAGCGCAAGATAGTTTCTTCTCGAATTCCGAACCTTGCGGTGGGGTGGTATGCTTACCGCCGTTTGGCGTCTTGGGTTGGCTTCGGCCTCACCTTTAATTGTTCCTGATGTCATCGTTCAGTTCCGATCCGCATGAACTCGAAAGACTGGATCATTGTTCTGATTGCCTTTTCCACGTTCGCGGTTTTCATCGCGGTTGAATGGTTGTACTGGCGGCGGAAGGGCGTTCAAAAATTCGAGGCGAAAGATTCGCTGGCCAATTATTCGCTGGTCGCGATGCAGTTTTCCCTGGGCGTAATCGGCAAGGCATTGTTTATCGTTATGGCGCTGGACTGGATTCAGCAACACGGCTTGCGGCTGGCGCCGGAAACCTGGTGGGCGGGCGTGATTCTTTTTCTCGGCGTTGACCTGGGCTATTACTGGTTTCACCGCGCCAGCCATCGTGTGCGGTTTTTGTGGGCGATCCACGAATCGCACCATTCTTCGGAACGAATGAATTTTTCCGTCGCCTTGCGCCAGCCACCGCTGGAACCCTGGGTGGACTGGCCGTTTTTTATCGTTCTGGCCTGGGTGGGGTTTTCAGCGCATGCGATTCTGACGATGTATGCTTTCAATCTGTTTTACCAATTCTTCATTCATACGGAGATGGTCAACAAACTTCCGCGATGGGCGGAATCCATTCTGAATACGCCTTCGCATCATCGGGTGCATCATGGCGTCAACCCTGAATACATTGATAAAAACTACGCGGGCGTGCTGATCATCTGGGACAGATTGTTCGGCTCGTTCGAACCGGAAATCGCGCCGGTCAAATACGGCGTGCTCCATCCGGTTGTCTCGCGCAATCCGTTTTACATCGCCTTTCATCTATGGGCGGACATTGTCCGCGACGTGTTGAATTCTTCGTCCCTGGCGACGAAGTTGAAGCTGATCTTCGCACCGCCAGGATGGGCCGATGATCAGCGCGCCATCAATTCAATTAACAAACTGCCAAGTAGTGTGGTCAAAAACTGATGGGAGGCGGCCTGATTTCAGCCAGTCGCCCATCGCTTATCAAATCGAGGAAAAACCAATGTCATCAGAACAGAATCCGAAAACAGCGCAGATTGGCCTGATTGGTCTGGCCGTGATGGGGGAAAACCTGGCGATGAATATCGCGCGGAACGGCTTTCCGATCGCCGTTTACAACCGCGATCCGAAAAAGGTGGATAACTTTGTCGCTCGCGCCGCCGACATGCCGGTGATCGGCACGAAATCGCCCGAAGAGTTCGTCAAATCACTGGAACGTCCGCGTAAAATCATCCTGCTGGTCAAAGCCGGCGACCCCGTGGATTGGACGGTCGAACAGATCAAACCTTTTCTGGAAGAAGGCGACATCGTCATTGATGGCGGCAACTCCTATTTCAAAGACACCGAACGCCGTGAAAAAGCGCTCAAGGCGGAAGGACTGAACTTCATCGGCTCCGGCGTTTCCGGCGGCGAAAAAGGCGCGCTCTGGGGGCCGAGCCTGATGCCTGGCGGCGACAAGGATGCCTACGAACATGTGCGCCCCATCTGGGAAGCGATTGCGGCCAAGACCGAAGACGGGCCGTGCGTGACTTATATCGGGCCGGGCGGCGCGGGCCATTTCGTCAAGATGGTTCACAACGGCATCGAGTACGGCGACATGCAGTTGATTGCCGAAGCCTACGACCTGATGCGGAACGTGCTGGGCCTGGAAGCCGAAGAAATGGCGGACATTTTCGACGAATGGAATCGCGGCGACCTGGAATCCTTCCTGATCGAAATCACCGCCCAGATTCTGCGCGTCAAGGACGAAGAGACGGGGCAGCCGCTGGTCAATCTGATTCTGGACAAAGCCGGTCAGAAGGGAACCGGCAAATGGACCAGCCAGTTGGCGCTGGATTTGGGAATCGTCATTTCGACGATTGACGCTTCCATCGCTGCCCGCTCGCTTTCCTCGCGCAAGGACGAGCGCGTGGAAGCCAGCAAACAGATCAGCGGTCCCGCCGGCGGCAAATACACCGGCGATAAACAGGCGATGATCACGGCGATTCACGACGCGCTGTATGCTTCGAAGATTTGTTCCTACGCGCAGGGCATGAACCTGATTCGCGAAGCTTCCGATCAATGGAACTGGGACATCAATCTGGGCGAAGTTTCGCGCATCTGGAAGGCCGGTTGCATCATTCGCGCGCAATTCCTGGATCGCATCAAACAGGCCTATCAGCGCCGCGCCGACCTGCCGAACCTGCTGCTCGACCCGCATTTCAAGGAATGGGTGGAAGCTTCGCAGGCCAACTGGCGTCTGGCCGTGACAACGGCGATGACGCAAGGCGTGCCCGTGCTGGCAATGGCCGCCAGCCTCAGCTACTTCGATATGTATCGCACCGCCAACCTGCCGCTGAATTTGACGCAGGGCCAGCGCGACTTCTTCGGCTCGCACACTTACGAGCGAGTTGACAAGCCGGAACTGGGCGCAATTCATACGGAGTGGGAAGAACTGCTGGAAAAACAATCCAAAGCCTGATTCTGAATTGGCGTCTGATTGTTTTTGAATTGCTGGAAAACGAAAGCCTTTCCAACCAAATTGGCCGGAATGTCCCGCCTCGTGGGACCTTCCGGCCAATTCAGTATTTTCTGGCGGAATCAGGCTTTAACCGAGGATGACGAAACGCTGACAATTTCGCTGAGTTCGCATCAAGAACGGAAAAGTCAGATGAAATCGTGACCGCCACATTTGATCTCCGCAATGACACCTGCCATCAGCAGGTTCGCCGCCAGCAATGTCACGCCGCTGCGATGCATGGCGCACAGCAAAGCTTTCCCCTCATCGCTCACCCAGTTCACGCCCGCCAGGTCAATGTTGATGGTTTGCCCGTTGCCCGGCAGCATTGCCTGTTGCCAGCAATTGCACAGTTCATCCACCCACTCGCCGGTCAGCTTTCCCTCCAGCTTGAAAGTCAGGATTCCGCTCTCATTTTTGCTTGTGATCTTCAGCATCAGTTTTTCATTCGACCTCCTCGCATCAAATGCGCTCAAACAGCGCACGCCAGACAGCCTGCGCAAGACGAGTGAAATCAGACGGGGAGATTGCTCTCCCCGATCCGCTTACACCTCCGCGCGCGCAGCCGTCGCCATCAGTCCCTCTCCCGGCTGTCCCACGCTGCCATCCGCCATCTTCGCCGCCTTCTCATCCCGCACATCCCACGCCACCAGTTTCAGATCGAGCACGAAGATGGCGTAGATCACCGGCACCAGCAGCAGAGTCACAAAGGTGGCAATGCTCAAACCGCCGATTTGCGCGTAACACATCGGCTCCCACAGCGGACCGCCGTGCGCGGCCAACGGAAACAGCGCAATCACCGTCGCGCCGACCGTAATCATCACCGGACGCAATCGCATGATTCCCGCATCCAGCAAGGCCTCCATCAAGGGCGCGCCGTGCTCGTGCGCTTCCTCGATGAAGTCGAACAACACAATGACGTGGCTGACAATCACGCCGACCAGACTGACGCAGCCCAGAAAAGCCATAAAACCGAACGGCGATCCCATCACCCACAGTCCGATCAATGCGCCAAACATGCCGAACGGAATGGCCGCGAACACGATCAGCGGTTTGACGGCGTGTTTGAACTGGAAAACCAGCGCCAGAAAGATCGCGGCAATGGAAATGACCAGGACCACGGCCAGATTCTTGAATCCCTTCACCTGCTCTTCCTCTTCGCCGCCGATTTCCATTTTGTAGCCGGGCGGCAGCGCGCCCGCCACCGCTTCCAGCCGCGTCCGCGCCGCTTTCATCACGTCCGAAGGCAGCATGCCATCCCGGGGAAAGCACGAAACCGTGATGGTGCGGAACTGATTCCGGCGGCGCAGCTTTTCGGTTTGCATCTGGTATTCAACCGACGAAACCTGCCCCAACGGCACGCGCTCGGTCCCCTGCGAGGAATAAACGTACAGGTTGTTGAGGTCGGCCAGTTGCGCGCGCTCTTCCATGCGCAGGCGGGCGACGACGGAAATCTGTTTGTCGCCTTCGCGCAAACTGGTCACCTTGTAACCGCTGGTCGCCGTCGCCGAAGCCGCCGCGACATCGTAATTGGTGACGCCGGCCAGATTCGCCCGGTCAGGATCAGTCCGCAGTCCGACAGTGAAACTTTCGTCGCCCCAATCGTCGCGAACGCGTGCGGCGGCCGGAATTGAGCGAAAGATCTCTTTGACCTGTTCGGCCTGTGCCCGCAAGGCCGCCGCGTCCTCGCCCGAAATCCGAATCTGGACTGGAAGCCCGACGGCTTTGCCCGATTCAAGCTGGCGCACGTCAACCCGCGCGCCCGTCACCGCGGCGGACAGGGCTTTCTGCAACGGTTCGATCAAGTGTTCGGTATCGTGCTTGTCCTTGATCTGAATGATGATCTGCGCGTAATTGAGCTGCTGCTGTTCCGGCGCGACGGAAAACCAGAAACGCGGGCCGCCTCCGCCGGCGAAGGTTGTCAGCGATTGCAGCACATCCTCCCCCGTATGCGCTTTGCCGTCTGCCTGCCCGTAGTCTTTAATGACTTCACGGATCACCTCTTCGGCGCGGCGGGCGGCTTCGTTGGTCGCACTGAGCGGCGCGTCTTCCGGCAACCACACATCCACGTAAGACAGGTAAGACAAATCCTTCGGGAAAAACTGCTGCTTGAGCTGGCCGGCGAAAACTCCGCCCAGCGCCAGCACGACCAGCGAGCCAGCCAGCACCTTCCAGCGGTGGTTGATGGCGGCGGCGCCAAGCCGGTAGTACACCGCCGCAAATCCCCGCTTGCGCCGTTCTTCGATGCTGACTTCCGCTTTTGGCCGCAGCAGGTAATACCCCAGCAACGGAATGAAGGTCATCGAAACCAGCCGCGAGGCCACCAGCGAACAGGTCAGCACAATCGGCAGCGAGTAAACGAATTCTCCTGTCGCGCCCTTCAGAAACAGAAACGGCAGATAGGCGACGATATTCGTGATGGTCGCATACAGGATCGCCGTCGCCAGTTTCGTGGGGCCGAGCCAGGCGGAAATGATGGATGGCTGTCCGGCCGCCAGGTCACGTTTGATGGCGTCACCCGCGACCACCGGATCATCCACCAGCAGGCCCAGCGCGATGATCAGGCTGGCGACTGAAACCTGCTGCAGGTCAATGCCCAGCGTGTGCATCATTCCGAAAGTCATCAGCAGGGTGATGGGCATTGAAAGCGCCATCAGCGCCGCCGAACGCCATTCCCAAAACCCGATCAGCGAAACGATGACCACCAGTATCACGGCTTCGTACAGACTGTTCATAAACAGGTTGACGTTTTCTTTCACCTGCAACGGCTGATCGGAAGTCCGCGCCATCACCAAATCCGCCGGCAAACGCCGTTTCAACTCGGCCAGCGTGGAGTCAATGGCCGCGCCAAACTTGTCAATCTGTTCGCCGGAGCGCATCTGCACGGCCAGCGTGACGGCGCGCGTGCGATGCCACACGCCCTGTGCGTCGCGCCAGTTGTAATAATTCAGGAAGCGCGCCGGGCTGTCATAACCGCGCACCACGTCCGCCAGATCGCGCAGGTAAACCGGAGCGCCGCCTTCCGAAGCGGTCACGGTGACATCGCCGATCTCCTTTTCGCTTTTGAATTCGCCGGTCGGATCAATGGAAAGGTTTTTGCCCTCCGCCTCAAGCTGCCCGCCCGGCAGTGTGATATTGCGCGCGCTGAGGATGTCGCCCAGCGCCGCCGGACGAAGGCCGTAAGCCGCCAGCCGTTCCTGCGAGTAGTAAAGAAAGACTTTTTCATCCAGCAGTCCGGTGCGCGAAACCTTGGAAACCATCGGCAGAGTCTTGATGGTTTTCTCGATCAAATCGGTGAATTGATCGAGTTCCCGGTAACTGTATTTGTCGCCCGCCACGCGGATGAGTTGGGCGCGTGTTTCGCGTGGATCGCGAATCACCGCCAGGGGCCAGGCGTCGGGATGAAATTCAGCGGCCTGCAAACGCTCACGCACGAACTGTTCCGCCGCCTTGAGCAACGCTGCGTCTTCGACGCTGACCGCCGCATCCACGCCGATGAATCCCGCACCTTCCAGTGGCCGGGCCTGGCTGAGCACTTTTTGCTCTTCCAGATACTCGACGAAAAGATCGCGGTGCTTGCGAACCATTTGCAGATTGCCGCCGCCCACGGATTGCGGCAAACAAACGATCAGCGCCGCCCTGCTGGCCGCCGCGCCTTCAGGCAGAGGCAGGCGCGAATCGCCGTTTCCGCCCGAAGGCGGGACTGCAAACGACAAGCGCGTCTGTTCAATGACCGGTTGAATCGCTCTGGCCCGCAGATCAATCTCCAGATCGCCGGCCTTCGGGCTGGCGACGGTCAGCATCAGCGCGGCGGTGTCGCCGAAGTCCTTGACGAAATTGATCGGTCCCGCGCCGTCAGGCAGATCGTGAATGCCGTCCAGCTTGAGTTTGATGTCGTCGAGTTCCTTGCCTGTCTCTTTCAGGTTTTCATCCAGATCGAGGTAGACCACCGACAATCCAGTCCGCGAAATGGATTCGACCTTCGTCACCTTCGCGTTGGCGGCAATCTGGGTTTCGATCTTTTTGGTGACGAGTTGTTCGACCTTCTCCGCGCTCGCTCCGCGCCACGGAGTCAGAGCGACGGCCGTTCGTACCTGAACTTCGGGATCTTTGCGCTGTGGCATACTCAGGTAACCGTAAACGCCCCAGAGGCAGGTGGCCACCAGCAAAACCCAGGCGATGTGCCGCGTTTCGACAAAGAAGCGGGCGGTGTTATGCGTTTTCTTGATGATCTCAGTGTCGCTGCGATGTTGTGACATAAGCTTCTCCCTCGGCCAGGCCGCACCAGGCCGCACGAAGTATTCTCAAAATCCCTTCGTCAATCTTCGTGTGGCCTGCGTGTGACCTGTGTGTGACCTGCGTTTGACCTGGTTGATAAATGTTTATGGAATGACCTGAACCGCCTGCCCGTCGAGCGCCAGCGTCGCACCGGTGGTGATGATGCGTTCGCCCGCGCTGACACCTTCCAGCACCACAATCGTGTTCCCCAGCGCTTCGCCCAGTTTGACGATGCGGGAGCGTGCGATCTGTTGACCGCCCTTCTCTTCAACCACGAACACGGCATATTGATCGGGCCGGCCATTGGCGCGGACGATGGCGGAAATCGGCACGACTGTGACTGGTTGCGCGGGCGCGGCCAAAGCCGCGGGGTCTACTTCCAGCGAAGCGATCATCCCGGATTTGAGCGTGCGGCCCGGATTCGGGATGGTGACTTCGATTTCAAAAACGCGGCTTTTCGGATCGGCTGCCGGTGAAATGCGCGTGATTCGTCCGCGAAATCCGGTTCCGGGCAGCGATTCGGTGGTGACGTAGAGTTCCGCGCCCAACTGCATTCTGGCCACGGCCCGGTCAGGCACGCCGAAGACCGCTTTGACCGAACTCAAATCGGCGATCACGAAACCGGTCTTGCCCGCCGAAACAAGGGCGCCGACTTCCACGCTTTTTTGCAGCACCACCGCGTTCATCGGCGCGCGCAACGCTGTGTCCTGAAGCGGAATCGCCGCCTCGGCAACCAGCGCCTGGGAGCCGTTGATTCTGGCGCGGAGCACTTCGATTTGCGCCCCGGCGGCGGCGGCTCTCGCTTCCAGCATCGAAACCTGCGACTGCGCGGCGTTGCGTTTGGCCTGGGCGGCCTCGAACTGCGTTCTGGCCGCGTCATAATCGGCCTTGGTCATGCTCTGACTGGAAAAGAGATTCTTCGCCCGGTCGAAATCCAGCCGTGCTTTCCCCAGGCCGGCTTCGGCCTCGGCCAGTTGCGCCTTGCCGGAAGCAATCGCCGATTGCGCATCGGCAAGCTGGGCCTGACCGGATTCAAGCCCGGATTTCGCTTCTGACGCCTGCGATTCGGCCTGACGCACCTTCACTGCGTAATCGCTCTGCCGCACGCGCGCCAGCACGGTTCCCCGGGTGATGATGTCGCCTTCCTGCACGTCGCGCATTCGGCCATCCACGCCGCGCGCCTGAAGAATATGATCCACATAGCCGCTGACTCTGAAGGCCAGTTCGACCTGTTTCATCGGTTCGATGTTGGCCGAATAGCGCACGCCCTTGTTCGCCTGATTCATTTCGACCGTTTTGACTTTGACGGAAACCATCGCCGTTTCCGCCGTTGCGGTTTTCTCGCGGCAGCCGGTCAGAACAATTGCGCTGCACAGCGCGCCGGCCATCAGTACCTGTTTCATGTTCATTGATCACCTCCCAGGGATTTCTCGAAATCGGCTCTGGCCGCCCAGAAGGCGAGCAGCGCCTGTTGATATTGGTTGTCCGCCTCGGCCAGCGTGGTTTGCGCATTGAGCACGTCGCCGAGCAGCGCGGCCTGCACCTTGTAACGGTTGCTCATCACGCGCAGCTTTTCGACGGAGGATTCCTGCGACATGCGATTGATGACCAGCATCTGACGCGCCTGTTGCAGCTTGCGAAAATTGGCGTTGACTTCAATGCGCACTGAGTTTTCGGCTTCGCGCAGGGCGAGATCGGCCTGTTCAATCGAGCGCGCTTTTTCCGCCACCTCGCGTTTTTTGCGCCCCCAGTCGAAGACTTCCCAGCTCAGGCTGACGCCGACGCTGGCGACATTTTTCGGCACGAAGTTGGTGTTGAACGGCGAAACGTAGCTGAAAGCGAGCCCGACCTCGGGAATGAACTCCGACTTCTTGATCTTCCGGTCGTACTCGGCGTGTTTGACCTTCAGTTGCGCTTCCTTGATTTCAGGCCGCTGTTGCAGTGCGTGTTCGCGGGCCGTGGCCAGATCGGTTTCGTCGCCGCTGAGCGCGGGAACGGGATGAACGCTGAACCCGGCCTGCACATCGCGGCCGAGCAGTTGATTGAATTGCTCTTTCCGCGAAGCCAGTTGGTCGCGCAACGATTGAGCGTCGTATCTGGCCTTTTCCAGCCGGGTGCGGACTTCCAGGCTGTCGGATTTCAGCGCCACCTGCTGGACGACGTATTCGCCGGTCACGCGGTCAAGTTCCTGGTACAACCGGATGGATTCCTCCGACGCCTGCAACGAGCTTTGTGTTTGCAGGATGGCGTAGTAACTCCGCCGGACGTTGTTGATGATCGCCTGCCGTTGCTGGCGCAATTGCTGTTCGGCAATCTGCCGCCCGACGCCCAGTTGTTTCAGATTGAGTTTGATGCGATAGAGCTGCGAAAGCGGCTGATTGATCTCTCCCGCAATGTAAAACGTCATGCGGCGCGGCGTGGAAATCTCCGTGGTTTTATCCGGGATCGGCCCGGTGCCCGGATATTCGCCGAACGCCCCTTTCTCAAAGGTGTATGACATCGGCGTCAGCAGTTGCGAAGCCGTTGTGGAAAACTTGAATTCCGGCAGCCGTCTGGTACGCAGCGCGGCCAGCTTGTCGGAATACTTTTCGAGCTCAATGGCGGCACTCTTCACTTGCCGGTTTTCGCTCAGCGCCAGCGCGACGGCCTGCTCCAGCGTCAGCGCCTCGGCACTGGAAACAAGCTGCTGGCATTGGGCAGCGCGTGAGCCACCCAGTACGATGAACAGCGCGATTAACAAAATCATTCGAGTTACCATAAGTTCCCTCCTGGTTTGTAGTTCCTCCCTCTTTGTGATTCCGGCGACTTGCTGCATCAGCGAGTCGTGTTTGCTTAGGGCAATGGCTGAGCCATGAAAAGCAGGGCGTTGAAAATTCGTCTAAGCGATTGATTGCAAAGAAGAAACTAAAGGCCGGCGAAAGTCTGACTGGAAGAAGGAATGGCTTGGCTGCCGGGATGTGGGCGCGAGACGATGGGCAAGTGCCCAAATGCGGGCGCGGACGTTGGCACTGAAAGAAAGCCTGAATGCAAGAAATGCGAGACCGGAAAATCTGACTTGGCAGATACTTTCCTGTCTCGCATTTCTTTTTACGGTAGTGGCTTAATTGACACTACCCGATAAGCACTGGTGTTGCGCTCAAACAGATCGAACGGAATTAACGATGACGGACAGTCGTGGTTCCGTTCTTGCGGACGGCTGTGCCGTTCCGGCCAGCGGCGGCGGCGTTGCCATTCGGACCGGCGACGGCAGCGCCATTTTTCCCCGTAGCCGTCACAACGCCTTACCGATCTTTGGTCACCGTGCCGCCTCGCGAACCTTTGGCAGCCGCTGTGCCGTTCGGATTTTTCACGGCAGCGCCACCGCGCGCGCCCTTGGCGGCCACTGCGCCGTTCGGCCCCTGGTAGACCTGGCCGCCATTTGCGCCCGTTGTGACGGTTCCGCCGTTCGCCGTCGTGGTTTGGGTTTGCGCGACGGCGGCCAGCGAAAGCGCCAGCGTCAGGCAGAGGATAGCTGCGAATTTATGGATCAGGTTTTTCATGTTTTTTCTCCTTCTTCTGCATTGAAAGTTCGCCTTGCGGCGACGGTTGATTGTGACGGGAACGTACTTGGCCATCCCCAGGTTTTGATGAAAAAATCGAATGGCATTACCGGCGGAACCGTCCGCCGCCGCGAAATCCCCCGCCTCCAGCGCCACCAGAGCCAATGCGTGGACTGCCATTGCCGGAACCGGCGCGTGGGCCAACAACGCCAGAGTTTCCGTTGGGTCCGCCCGCCGAGCGGAAATTGTCCCAACGCTGTTGCCCTGTTGCCCGCGCACCTTGATGGTTTTGGATGTTTTGGATTTCCGTTGGCCGGTTCACCGACTGCCAGCCATTTTCCGTGTGCTGCTGCACGCCATCGGATTTGTTGTAGCGGTAGACTTCGCCATCTCGCCCCGCGTAGACGTTGTTCTTCCCAACCGCAACGCCCGTATCCGTTTTGGTGTTGTAGGCAAAGCCTCTGCCGGCTGCCGTGGTCTGTCCGGTTGCGGCGTTGTAGGTTGCGCCTGCCGCGCCGCCACTGACCACGCCGGTTTGCGGGTTATAGCTTGCGCCGCGCGCGCCAGCGGCGGCGTTGCCCGTGTACGCATTGCCAGCCGCTCCTGCCTGACCTGCCGCGCTTCTGCTGGTGTATGGGTTGTAAGCCGTGCCGCCAGCGCCCGACACGGTGGTTCCGGTGTAAACGTTGGTGTTCGTGAAACCGCGTCCGGTGCCATAGGCCACGCCCCAGCCGCCATAAGTGCTCCAGGTAAACCCGGCACCGTAGCCATAGGTATAGGAAGAGCCAACCCAGTAGCTGCCTATATAAGGCCGGTAATACCAACCCGTGCCGTAGACCACGACGTTACTGGATGACACGACCGTCCCGTAGTATCCCGGTGTGTAACCGACGTAAACCGCTTCAGTCGTCGAGCCATAGACTTTGACGTAGGTTACTTTGTGGACAGGCGAACTGGGCGGAATGGTGTAAATCGCTGCTGGAACAGCGGTCGCAACAGCCCAGGGTCCCGTCGCCGACTTCGCGACGAACCAGACGCCATTGGTTACCGCGTAATAACTGCCGGCATTGACCGCGATCACCGGCGTCGAAGTATTGACGGCATACTTCAGCGTTGTGTTCTCAATCGGCGAGAACTCCGGCTGGCCGTCGTAATCCACTGTCAGGGTCGCTGTGCTGCGCGAAATGGTTGCGGTCTGCGGAATCTCGTTGGCGATCAGGGCTTCCTTCGCCTGCGGCGTCCCGGCAACCGAAGCCAAAACACTGGCCTTTTCGTGCGTGGGAGGAATCCTGGCAAAGTCCGTGGGCAACCAATCACCGGGCACATGTTCCCACGGCCCGTTCATTGACTTGCCGCGAAACCAGCGCCCGGAGATCAGCACATAACGTTCCTGCTTGATCGTATCCAGGAAAATGTCGTTTTCGGAGTTCGTCACAAACAGCAGGTCCGTGCCTTCAATCGGCGCAAACCGTGGCTCGCCCTGCGATTGCAGCAACTCCGCGGGCTTTTGACTCGTGTAAATCACCGGCAGGGCATTTTGCTTCGCGGCTTCGCTAAGCGAGGGCCGCTTGTCGCTGCTGCCATCCAGCAAATCCACCTGCTTCGATTCTCCCGCCGCTGCCAACGCCTTTTTCAAATCCGACGGCGTGTTCCAGGCAACCGTCCACGGGCCAACTGCGGCGTCCGATTCCATCCAGCCGTCCATCAGATGAAGGTAGTACTTGCCCGTCGCCTGATGTTGCAGGATGAGCAATCGCGTATTGATCACGCGATTGAGTTTCGTCTCCTTGACCGGACGTAGAACTGGTTCTCCATCAATCAAAACCAGAATCGCCGGTTGCGTACTGAAGAAGATTTCCGGCGGATCGTTCTTGAGCTGATAGCCGGAACCCGAAGTCCGCGCCTGGGTAATTGCCAGTTCAGACAGCAAACGATCGAGCGCAATTACTTCGGCGGTTTTCAGCACCTGCGTTTGCAGCAGATTCTGGTAAGCGGCGGCTCGATCCGGGGTTGCCGGAAAACTGGTCTTCGTGACGACGAAGTCGCTCATCGTCACCAGCCGGTTGACCTTGTCTATTTCCGTTCGCGCGGCAAACCAGACGACGCCATAGCCCGGTTGCTTGCTCTGGCCTGTGGTGACGGCGACGGCGGCGCGCGCCTCAAACCGGTTGTCTTTCCAATGCTCGATCTGCGGTTGATAGACAGAGAAAGAAGTTGCGCCGCTGCTGAATGTTCGCGGCCATCCTTTGTCGGTCATTGCCGCCGCCTGTTTCGCCTGCGGCTTCTGGGCGAAGACGGACAAGGCCATCACCACACAAACGGCAAGCAGGATAAAAATGAGTCGCGGTAAAGCCGGCTTCATCAATACCTCCCTTCGCGTTTGTAATCGAAATTCTCCGTAATCAACTGCAGCGCTTCTTTCGGATACTCCACGGTTGTCCGCGCCCTGTAAGTCGGCCCGGCGGGCAGATCGCCGAATTCGATCACGGCTTTCACCGGATTTCTCTCCAGGAACGTGTTGATTTCGACGCGGCGCTGCTTGCGGGTTTTGGCATCCAGCCAAATGCTCATGGAGTCTCCGCGCTGAAGAACATTTTGCCCCTGAATCTGAATCAGGACCTGATTCAGTTGTGGTGTAATCACCGCGCTGGCCAGAAATGCCTGCATCTTTTCGGGTGGAAGATGACTGTACGCCTCCACCTGCTGCCGCAGCCCATTGACCAACTCAATGAACTCTTCCTTTTTCTTTTGCGCGATGTGACCCATCAGCGGGCCTTTCGGCATGGACGGGGGCGCTGAACCGCCGATCTGGCTCTTTTGCAGGTTGCCACCGGCGTCGTAGCGCATCAGAAAAATTTGCGTGCTTTTGCTTTCGCCGTTCTTCCGGACTTCGTTGCGCGATTTCCAGGCGTATTGTTTCAGCGCCTGTGCGTTTTGCTGCTGCGAGCGTGCAAACAGTTCCTTAAGTTGCGCCGGGGCTTGCGCGGAAACGGCCAAAGCGCCGAAGAGCAGCACGACGAGCGGCCCAATCCCAAGCTTAAATTTTGTATTGCGTTTATTTGTGTTCATCAAATTCTCCCTCCCTCTTCGTCAGTACAAGGCCATATTCCATATTCGATATTTCATAGTAACTGCTCAGCCCTTCGGTAGCGGGGATATGGGCTGACCAGCAAAAATGCTGCTTAACGCCGCCAACACATTGCGGCCTTGTTTTTTGATAGTCGAAATGTAGCCGCGAATTCGACAAAAAGCCTTCGCGCCGCCG
>JAJNQA010000090.1 GCA_021155085.1 Heliomicrobium sp.
CGGCGGCGCGAAGGCTTTTTGTCGAATTCGCGGCTACATTTCGACTATCAAAAAACAAGGCCGCAATGTGTTGGCGGCGTTAAGCAGCATTTTTGCTGGTCAGCCCATATCCCCGCTACCGAAGGGCTGAGCAGTTACGAATTACTTTCACTTTCCTACAGTGACCGGTTGCCCGGTAACCAGGTTTCCAGGCGAAGCAACAATAGGAGTATTTGCTTCTACGCCCTCCACCACCACCCAGTCATCTGCGCGTCGGCCAACCACGACATTCTTCTCAACCGCTTTTCCATCCTTGACGGTAAAGACCTTCTGAATCCCTGCGAAGGTGACGATGGCTGAAGTTGGAACCATGACGACATCCGCCGTCGAGACAGTTTGAATTTCGGCTTTGGCAAACGAACCCGGCCTCAGCTTTCCATGTTGATTGTCAACTTCAGCCTCAATAATCAGGGTTCGGCTTTGTTCTTGAAAGGCAGGACTGAGGCGGGCAACTCTTCCTGTGTAACTCTGTCCCTCTTCGCCCTCGACAATAACGGCCACAGATTGGCCAGTACGAATCCCTTGGGCTTCGCGTTCCGGCACCTCCAGACGCAATCGCAGCGGATGCAAACGCACGATCGTGACAATGGGTACGCCTGCCGCCAGAAACTCTCCCACCGATGCACGTTTTTCGCGAACCGCCCCATCAAACGGCGCATATAAAGTCGTCTCGGCCAATTGCTGCCGCGCAATTGCCAATTCGGAACGACGTTGCAACAAGACCGCTTGACGGTTGCGGACCTCTTCGACGGCATCTTGAAAGCGACTGTCAGCAACCTTAAATGCCGACTCAACACGGTCTAACTCAGCCTTCGCCTGAATCCCCTGCCGGACCAATTGATTGGTCCGTTCGAGATTGAGCTTGGCCTCATCAAGCAGCGCACGCGCCTGGCGAACGGTCGCGGTATTTTCCGTTTCTATTCGATCGTCCTCGCCTTCCGGTGGCAGACCAAGCCGCACGCGCGCCTGCTGCAACGCAGCTTCCGCCTGTTGCAAGCGAACTCTGAAATCGGAGGTTTCCAACTGTCCGATCGTTTGTCCCTTGCGAACGGAACTACCCAAATCAACTTTCAGTTGATTCATCCGTCCGGCAACTTTGAAACTCAGCGTCGCCTGCTCGTCGGCAGCCAAAGTCCCAGGAGCCGTAACAGTGCGCGTCAATTGGCGAGCTTCGGAATTGACCAAATCAACCTGCTTCGGCGGCAAATTCGGGCCTCCGCCAACTCCACGTGAAGAAGCAGCCGAAGGCTCTCCCTGCTTGCAAGCGCTCAGCAGCGATAAGGAAAGTAAGAACAAAACGAGAGAAATGGGCTTTGCGTACAATTTTGTCATCTTAGTTCGATTTTGGATTTGATTATGGATCTTCGCAATTGAGGCGGCATTATAGCCTGCCAAAACGATTCTTGCATCCAGACGGAAAAGAACTTAGCGTCGTTTCGCAATTCTGCGAATCTGGCAAAAACTCTTGAGTTGACACATTCGCTCAACCAACCAGCGCCAGCTCAACCTGGCTTGATCTGCAATCAGAAAGAAATGCAGTCGAATTTGTGTCCCATCTCTTATTTATTTCAAACACGAAAACATGAAGAACAAATACTGGCAGCATTGAAAATAGACGTTGAAGTGGCCCCCTGTCACATCTTGAGTGCTGCCCTTCAGTCACTTTCGCCTCAACGAAAGCTGTGCGATGATGCGCGGGCAATACGATCGTTTCTTTTTCAAATCCCACATTTCAGGAAGTTATCAATTAAAGGATCACAAACAGATGAGAAGCAAGCTTGCGTATCTTTATGCGGCCGCAGCCATTTTTCTGGTCGCAACGCTCCATTCACAGCAATGGAAATCAGTAGCGTCCATCAAAGATTCAGCCAAACCTTTTCTCAAATCCGAGATGATCTTCCCACTCGAACATTGGCACAACCACGCTTCAGTAATTGTTGAATGCCCGAACGGCGATCTGCTGGTTTGCTGGTTTCACGGCTCCGGCGAACGTCAGGCCGACGATGTGAAGGTCGAAGGCGCACGAAAAAAGAAGGACGCAAAGACTTGGGGACCGCGTTTTACGATGGCGGATACCCCCGGGTACCCTGACACGAATTGTACGATGTTCATTGATCCACAAGGCAGGTTATGGCTTTTGTGGCCGACCATTCTAGCGAACGAATGGCATACCGCGCTGATGAAGTACAAAATCTCTTCTCGTTATCAGATGGAGGGGCCACCGCAATGGGATGTGCAGGATGTCATGCACATTACGCCGGGACAGGAGTTTGTGGAAACAACCAACAAAGTAATGGACGAATGGGAAAAAAATCGTCCTGAATCTCCGGAAGCGCCAAAGGAAAGGCTGGACGCATATATCACACGGGTACGCAAAATGGCTGCGGATAAACTTTCGCGCCGGATTGGCTGGATGACGCGGGCGCATCCGTTCGTGCTCGATGGAGAAAGATTGATCGTGCCGCTCTACTCCGATGGGTTTTCGTTTTCGCTGATGGCGATCACGGACGATTGGGGCAGGACCTGGAAGACCAGCACGCCGCTGGTTGGCGGCGGCAATATTCAGCCGAGTATTGTAAAGCGGAAAGACGGATCGCTTTACACATTGATGCGGGATAATGGCCCCGCGCCGAAGCGCTTGCATCAGAGCGAATCGCGTGATCGTGGTGAAACCTGGTCGCCGGTGATGGATAGCGAATTGCCAAATCCAGGTTCAGGCGCCGAAATCATCTCTCTTCGAAACGGACACTGGGCCTTGATTTACAACGATACGACAAATGGTCGGAATAGTCTGGCCGTTTCAATCTCCGATGACGAAGGCAAGACCTGGAAATGGAAACGCCATCTTGAACTCGACCCGCCCGGGCCTGAAGCGGGCCAGTATCACTACCCAACCATCATTCAATCGCGCGACGGTTCGCTTCATGCTTCCTATAGCTATCATCTGAATCGCAAGGATTTGGAAAAAGACGGCGAGGGCAAGCCGAAGCGCAAAACGATCAAACATGCGCACTTTAACGAAGAATGGGTATTGGCGGGAGAAAAATGATGGCGGGATTTCTATCTTGAAGATTTCCGCTCGCCAGCCAAAGGTTCAGACGCTAGAATGCGTATCCTTGAGATCATAACCTCAAAACTTCAAACTAAAGGTTCGCACAAATAACTCGACGAAATTCGACGGTGGAATGCAAACGATATGATGTACAGCCAACAAGAGTACGATATGGTTCGGCGGCAAACGATGCAGATCGAAGCCGAAAAACGCGCCCTGCTGCGGTGGGCGCTGATCGTGGTGACGGTGTTGTTCGCTGCGTCTCTAGTGCTGAGCGGGTTGATGTATCAGCGATACAGTTCCGCCGACAATACCATTCAGGAAGCGCAGACCCGCGCCACGAATGCTGAAACCGAATTGCAAACAGTCAAAAAAGACTTGGCTGATAAAAATGCCATCCTCGAAAGAAATTCCGCGACAGCGGCCAAACAAAATGCCGTTATTCAAAACATCGTGCCCAAAATGCTCAGCCGCACGGCCTCCGAAGCCGAACTGGCCGAGCTGGCGAATGCCATTTATAACCAGAACGGTCATGTCGTTCAAGTACCCGGAATTCCGCCCAACGAAGTGCTGCGCAGTTTCCGGTTCCGGGTTGATGGCCGCCCACACAAATACACAATTGTCCCTGGTCTGCTCGACGGCAAATGGGTCATCTACTCTGTGCTGGTAAAGAATCAGGAAGACCGGTAAACAGTTGGATCTCCCGCGCTATCATCCCAGACGGAACCAGCCAAAATGCCAACAGCGGCGAACAAGACCACAATAACAAAAGGCCATTATCCGACAGTTTTTTCCCTGTCGGATAATAGCCAATGGGCAATGATTTATGCGATTCGCTCATTTTCCGCCAGACTTTCGTCCTTTGAATTTCCCGCTGCTGCTCGGCATATTGCTTTTGGCTTCTGCGGCAATGGCTTTCAGGTCATTGACGACGGTGGTCACTTCAGCTTTTGTGATGCCGGATGCCTGTAAAATCGCCTGCGCGTCGGCGATGGCCTTGTTGACTTCAGCGGTGGAAATATTGGCGCTGTTCATCACCGCGTACAGGTCTTGCGAAAGTTTGGCCTTTTCCGCATTGGAGAGTTTGCCATCGGCCAGTGCATTGGCCAAATCGGTCGCCAGTTTTTCAACCAAAGCCGGATCGGGTTTGGTTGCGCCTTCCGCCATCGCCATCAAATCGTTTTTGAGCGCGGTGATCTGGCTTTGCGTAACCTGCGAACCTTGCTTGATTGCATTCAAATCCGATTGCAGTTTTTCGATATTCTGTTGCTGCTGAGCGCTCAAATTTGAGCCAGTAGGCTTGGTCGCCCTGCCGCTGCCAGTTGGCTTGCTGCTCGGGGGAGTCTTCTGGGATGCCTGGCCGCGCGCGCCCGAATTGACTCGCGTCTGAGCGGCAGCAAAAGCGGCCATGAAAAAAATCATCGAAATTGAGACAAGGGCAAATTGTAGGCGGCTGATAAAGTTGTTCACGGATTTTTCCTCCAATCGGTCATTCATTTTGGCGCTTCAGATTGGCGAAGAGAAGCGAGTCGAAAGCAACTCGCTTCTCTTCCGCAGTCAGAAAGCTGCTGGTTATTGATGGGTCACGCCGGTGAGTTGCGTCGCGGTGGCAGCGCCTGCGCGCGCTTCGATTTCTCCGTTGTTCTTGACCACGACTTGCGCCGAAGTGTACAACACGCCGTCACCTGCGCCATTGGCATCAACCGTCAGGCGAATATAGCCGCCCGCCGTTCCAGTCGCAATGCGCCCGCGCGGCCCTTGCTGCGAGGTTTTGAGCGGGTTGGCCGTCAGCAGGTACAGGAAATATTTCGATCCGGTTTGAACGGAGTAGGCGGCGTTGACAGTGAAAGTCTGGCCTTCAAAAGTGACAGTGCCGTGGTTGTAGCTGCTGAGTGTATTGAAAAAAGCGCTGGGGTCGCCCTGAGTTTCGCGTAGCTTCTGCAGCTCTTCCTGCGTCGAATAGCTGCCGACGTTCATCGTCACGGATTTGCCCGAAGCGGTGCCGTTGCCCTGCCCCCTTCCGCGAAAACCACCGCGGCCGGGCGCGCCACCGCTGACGGTTCCGGCGGAGTTGCCGACCGATGCCGTATAAGTTCCGGTCGGCGCGTTGCCGCCGCCGGCGAATGCCAGCGCCGAAAGCAAGCTAATGACGGTCAAGGAAGCGATTGCGCTGCGAAAACGGTTAAATCTGTTGATCATTACTTTTCCTCCAAAATTTCAAATGAGTTTCAATCGTCGCACAAGGCTGGCAAAGCGCGTTGCCTTGCCAACTTTGCGTGTCATCGTCTTCGCGCACTAAGACGCTGGGCGGGCAAAATCTGCCGTCAAGAGTTGGTCAACCAACGGCAAAGTTTCTGTCAAGACGGGCTTGACACTTCTTTGCAATTACCAGGCTCAAGAGTAATTTGCGATGGATCGAATCCTGATCATTGATGACGATGAAGAGTTGTGCGAACTGATCGTCGAGTATCTGAAACCGGAAGGTTTTGATGTCGAGGCAGTTCATCGCGGCGAGCAAGGCATTGCGCGCGCACTGTCGGGCGAATTCTCTTTTCTGGTGCTGGATGTGATGCTGCCCGGCGCGAACGGTTTTGAGGTTTTGCGGGGCGTCCGCGCGCAATCGAAAGTGCCCGTGTTGATGCTGACGGCCAGGAGCGACGACATTGACCGCATCGTCGGTCTGGAACTTGGCGCGGACGATTATCTGCCGAAGCCTTTCAATCCGCGCGAACTTGTCGCCCGCATTCGCGCAATCCTTCGGCGGTCGCGAGCGGAACCTCAACCTGCCGGGCCGGCGAATAGCGAACGAATCGTTCTCGGTGACGTCGAATTGGATAAAGGCGCGCGCACCGTCCGGCGCGGCGGCGAACTGATCGAGCTAACAACAGTCGAATTCGACCTGTTGGAATTGCTGATGCGTTCCGCCGGCCGGGTTGTCACCCGCGAAGAAATCGTCAACAAGATTTTGGGCCGTAAGTTCATGACGTTCGACCGCAGTGTGGATATGCACGTCAGCAATCTGCGCAAAAAACTCGGCCACCGTTTCGGCGAAACTGAACGCGTTCGAGCCGTACGCAGTGTCGGATACATTTATGCAAGGCCGGAAACGAATTAACCACGCGAAACTTTGCCCCGGTCTTACTGACAAGAATTGAGATCGCTGCTATGCTCTGGGGCGGCTGGACAACCAAATTCGAAGTCCGTTGCCGGCTTTCGCCTTAATTTAACCAGACAGTACAATCGTCATTATCAATCAACCTCTGTGGCCTTTTCAGGCTTTATTTAGGAAGGAGCATCTACTCTTGTCGAAAACTCGTGATAGCAAGAAGAAAGTTCGCGGGTACGTCCCCAAAACCGCCGCGGCTCAAAACAGCAAAAACAAATCCAGCGACAAGGTCAATTTGATTCTCGGATTGACCATCATCGCGGTCATCGTCGGTTTCGGAGCCTACTACTTCTGGCCCAAGGGCAGAGGCAATGAAGTCAAAACACCCTCCGGATTGAAGTATGTGGATGAAGTGGTCGGCACCGGTCCCAGCCCATCGCCCGGCAAAGAAGTCACCGTAAATTACACTGGCATGCTGGAAAGTGGAACGAAGTTTGACAGTTCCGTGGACCCGTCTTTCGGCCACGTTCAGCCCTTCACATTCAAGATTGGAATGGGCAGTGTAATCAAAGGTTGGGACGAAGGCGTGATGACGATGAAAGTCGGCGGCAAACGGCGCCTGATCATCCCTGCCGACTTAGGCTATGGCGCTGCCGGCTCCCCGCCGAAAATTCCACCCAATGCACCATTGATCTTTGATGTGGAATTGTTGGGCGTGAAGTAACAGATAAATCTCGATCCCGGATTTTCCTGTTGTCCGGATAAAGTCCGGGATCACTCTTCCTCACAGGTCGCCCCAATGTTACTAGAGAATCTGAACTTCCTGACGCTGGCAATCTTTGCGCCGATCCTGGTGCTGGTGGGTATTCTTGGCTTCATTATTCCGGTCAACAAGAGTCTGACCAGCGGCGCGACGCCTTACAATATCTTTCACATTCTGTTTGGCGTCATTGGAGCAATCCTCATACTCAATGGCAATGAAGGCTGGATACGGGCGTTTAATATCGGGTTCGGCCTGATTGATCTTTATCAGGCCGTCGCCAGCTACGCCAATCTTTTCCCCAGGCTATACTTCAAATGGACGCGCGTTGACGACATTCTGCACATCGTCGTCGGAGCGTTGCTGGTGCTGATCGGCGTCTTCGGTCAGTAAGCGCCGTCAACCGAATCATAATCAGGGAGGATTTTATGTGCCGTGTAACACGTCGTGAATTGTTGCTGGGCAGCGCCGCGCTATTCAGCCTGACGAAATCCGATTGGGAGTTGCTGGAAGCCCTGGGCGTGGATGCACAGGCCGCGGCCGCGCTTCCAGAAGTCGGAAAAGTGGATCCAGTTGCCGAAGGGGTCTATTTTCATCAGGGCAATCTGGCCGTCGGTCATTGCAATAACGGCTGGGTGATTTTTGAAGACTACGTGCTGGTAATAGACGCCAACTTCCCTTCCGGCGCGCTCGAAGTTTTGCCCAAGATTCGTGCCTTGACCGACAAACCGATTCGCTTTGCCTTCGACACGCACCATCACGGCGATCACGCATACGGCAACCAGGTTTGGGTGGAAAACGGAGCCGTTCCGGTCGCGCATACAGGCGTGGTTGAAGAGATGAAGAAATACGAAACAGGGTATTACGGAAACACTCCCGGAAGATGGGAAGACGCCGTTAAAGGGCGCCCGGATGTCAAAGTCAGCAAGCTGAAACCCCCGTCACTGCTCTTCCCCAAAGAGCTGATCTTCGATGACGGAAAGAAGCGGATTGAGTTAATGCACCTCGGCGTGGCGCATACGCATGGCGACGCGTTTGCCTGGATGCCGAAAGAGAAGATTCTTTTCACGGGCGATGCCTGCGTAAACGGCCCCTACAATTTCGTCGGTGACGGCAATGTAGAAAAATGGGTCGGCACTCTGGAAGCGGCAAAGAAATTGGGCGCAAAGGTTGTCTGCCCCGGTCACGGACCGCGAGACGCTGAAACCATGCTCATCCGGCAACAGAAATTCTTCCAAACACTTCGCGAGAAAGTCGGCGAACTGGTCAAAGCGAAGAAATCAGCGGAGCAGGTTCGCGATTCGGTTGAACGGATCAACAAGGAAATCAAAGCTGACACAGCCATCGCGCATTATGCGGGCAATTCGCTGAAGGCCCAGGCCGAAAAGGTTTACACGGAAATGACTGGCGGCAAATTCCCCGCCGCCCAAAAGGCGGCCAACGATGCCCGCCGTTTGCACGCGCACGTTCACGGTCACGTCCATCAGCACCACGTCTGAAATCCAATTGGCAAGGGAGGTCGTAGTAGAGGCAAGCATCAGATGAGCGAAACGCAATGTTCATCTGATGCTCTCCGTTTTCCAATCAGACATCTCCAGGAGCTGACTCAATGAGACCCGAATTTGACCGTTACATCTCTGTCTCCGCAAAAATTGAAACCAGGGACATTGACTGGGAAGAGGCCAGACAGGTCGGCCTGACCGAAGATGAGAAGTTCGTGCTCACCTACTTTTCCGATATTGAAAGCCAGACGATCCGGTATTTGCGAATGCTGCTGCAAATGAAGATTGCCTTCAAACCGGAAGTTTCGGCCTTTCTGACCACCTGGAATTACGAAGAATTCTTTCACGGTTATGAGTTGGCGAATCTGCTGGCTGCGTGCGGCCATCCGCTGGAAGACAATCGGATTGAAAAGGTGAAAGGCCGCGCGCGATTGAACGAATGGCTGGAGATGCTGTTTGCGCCGCTGCTTTCGAAGATCTTCTATCACCAATTCCCGGCAGTCTACCTGGCGTTTGGCGCAATTCAGGAAATGACGACCTTGCGTGGATACGAACGTCTGCAAAATATGACGCGCAACCCCGCTCTTCGAACCCTGTGCGAACGTATCGCCAAACAGGAGCGGCGGCATTTTGCCTGGTATTTCAATCATGCGCGCGAACTGCTGGAACAATCCCCCGGCGCACGGGCCCTGACCCGGAAGCTTCTGCAATTCAACTGGGTGCCCGTCGGCGCGGGAGTAAAAAACCCCTCGGAAGTTCAAAAGCTCTTCTCAATCCTTTTTTCAGGCGAGACCGGGCGCAAGCTGGTCAACGAAGTTGATACCAAGATGGCAACCCTGCCCGGACTGGAAGGCATTCGATTGATGGAACCCTATTTCGAACGAACCGGCGCCTTGTAAATTCACCCCGCCGTCAGGTGTGCCAGCAGGGGGAAATCGCAAGCCTCGCGCCCACCAATTCCCCCCTTCTGGACGCCCCCAAAACCACGAAATCCCCTGTTTGACAAAGGCCAAAAGCTACCTTATAGTGCGCGCTTCGTTTTCAGCCACACAATCAGTTGTGGTATCTCGTCAAGCATCTCGCAGAAAGCATCTCGCAGATGCGTCCCAAGGCGGTAAAATCTTTCCATGCTCAGAATCGAAAAACTTTTTCTGCAAGGGTTCAAGTCTTTCAACGACCCGACCGAAGTCATTTTTGACGAAGAAGGTATTACAGCCGTTGTCGGCCCCAACGGTTGCGGCAAATCGAATGTCGCCGACGCCATCAGTTGGGTGATCGGCGAACAGCGCGCCAAAGCGCTGCGCGGCAGCAAGATGGAAGACGTCATCTTTCAAGGCAGCCGCAGCCGCCAGCCTGCCGGAATGGCCGAAGTCTCATTGACGATGGTCGTCCATGAAACCTTTGAAATTCGCGGCGAAGCCGGCGCCCTCGAAGCAGAAAAACATGCCGCCGAAGCCGCCGAGCTCGCCTCGCAAGCCGTTGAGCAAGCAGAAGCCTACCAGGCAGAAATGAACGCCGAAGCCAATGGGCCGGAAACGCAAGCGACCGAAGTCGAGGCATCCGAACAATCATCCGAAGAGCAACCAACCAATCCAGCAGCAGATCAGGCAGTGCAGCAAGCGAAAAAACGCCGCAAAATTGCCGCCGCTTCCGCCGCCAAGGTCTTTCACGAAGGTGAACGCATCACCGTCGCCCGCCGTCTCTATCGCACAGGTGAAAGCGAATACGAGATGAATGGCCGTTCGTGCCGTCTGCGCGATGTTCAGGATTTGTTTTCCGGCACAGGCCTGGGCGGAGCGCATTATGCGATTATCGAGCAAGGCCGCATCGGTCAGGTGTTGTCAGCCAAGCCCATGGATCGCCGCGCCCTGATCGAAGAAGCCGCAGGCATTTCAAAATTCAAAATGCGCCAGCATTCGGCGGAACTGAAGCTGGAAGCGTCCAAACAAAATCTGTCACGCGTGTTCGACATCCTGGCCGAAATCGAACGGCAGCAAAACAGCCTTCGGCGGCAGGCTGGACGCGCGCGCCGCTACCAGAAATTCAAACACGAAATGCGCGGCCTGATGCGCTCGGTTTACGTCGTGGACTACCGCGCCAATACCAGAACGCTGGATGCGCTGGAAAACGGTTTGGAAGCGGGAATAACCCGTGAAACTGAAATTGCCGCCGCCATTGCCCAGCTTGAAGAAGAGCAAGGCGTAGCCGCGCAAACTTCCCGCACGGCAGAAGAAAAACTGAACGAAATTCGTCAGCTTGCCGCTGACATCAACGTTGAGACGGAGCGCGCTCGCCAGCAGCACAATTACCTGACCCAGCAGCTTCAATCACTGGGTTCGCGCGCCGCTCAATTCGCGAAAGACCAGGCCGTCATCGCCGAACGCGGCCAGTTCATCGGACAGGAAAGCGGACGGCTGCGCGAAGAGTTGCAACGAATCGAACAGGAAATCAACACCGAGAGCAAAGCGCTTTCCGAAGCCGAAAATGATCATCGCGCTCAGGCCGAACGCGATGCAGAATCCGAACGCAAACTGGAAGAGGCGCGTAAAAAGGTTTACGACAGCGGAACTCACCTGGAACGCTGGCGGCAGTTGAAGCGCCAATTCACGGACGCCGTGGATCGCTGCAGTACTCGTTTGAGGGGCCTGACGAACGAACGCGAACGCGCCATGGCGCAATCCGAAGCAGCCCGAACGCAGCACGCCGAGTTAAGCTTCACCGTCGAAGAACAGACCGAACGCCAGCAACAAGTTGGCGAAGAACTAAGCAACACCGCTTCCGAGCTGTCCCTCGCCCGCCGCCAGCGTGAAGAGAAGCAATCGAAACTTTCCGGTTTGCAGCGCGAATTGACGACCGCCGAACAACGTCTGAAATCGCTGTCCCAGCTTGACCAGCAGCACTCCTACTTTTCAGAAGCCGTGCAGGCCTTGTTTGGCCGCCCCTCCGCAACTTTCAAAACGATGGGAACGCTCGCTGACTTCGTGCGCGTTTCGCCCGAGCACGAATCCCTGGTCGAATCCGCCCTGCGCGACGAATTGCAATTCGTCGTCGTGCCGAGCTTCGATGATGCCCTGCAAGCGATTGACTTCCTGAAAGCCGAAGGCGCGGGCCGCGCGACTTTTCTGGTCGTCAATTCGGAAAGCTCCCATCCCTCTAACCCTGCGACAAACAACAATGCCGGTCATGGCGACGGCAACCAAAACGGGCATACAAACGGACAAGGGCGTTATCAGACGCTTGGATCGCTGCTCGGTCTGAAGCCGGCGTTTGCCGAAGCTTTCAAATTCGCTCTGCCGAGTTTGGACAATGCCCGCATTGTTAATGATGCGGGGGAAGCTGTTCACGCTTCGATTTCGCAAAATGGCGATGCGCACAAAGCGATGATGCTGGCGCGCACTGGCGAACGCGTTATCGGTGGACGTTTGATTACTGGCGGCGGCGGCGAAGGCACCGGCTTGGGAGTGCTCGCTCTGAAACGAGAAATTGGCGAATTGACTGACAAGCTGGACGTTTTGACAGAGCAAGTGGAAGCAACTGAAGCCGAATTAATCGAGATCAAAGCCCGCATTGCCGAGCTTGAAGAAGATCAAAGAAGACTGGACGCCGAACAACGCCAGATCGAAAAGCTCTTGGCGGTTCAACGCGAAAAACTTCAACAGCTTTCCCGCGAAATGGAACGCGCGGCCACGCACATCCGCGTTGTCGAACAGGAAACCGCCCAAGCCGAAGAAGAACGCGCGGATTTTGAAGCCAAACTCCAGCACGCCAGCGGGCAAACCGACGAGGCCGAAGCCTTGCGCGCCGAAGCCGAGGAAGTCGTCAACGCCGCACAGGCTGAACTTGCCGAACTTCGTCGCGCGATGGAACAAAGAGTTCAGGAACTTTCCCGACGCCGCGCCGAATTCGCCACCAAGACCGAACGCCGGCGTGGCTTGTCGAACGACATTCGCCGCTTGGAAAACGAATCCGGCGACCTGACCAACCGGCTGGAACGCAGCCGCTTTGAAGCCATCGAGGCCGAAGAACAATCCAGCTCAATGCAGGCGACGCTGGTCAGCACCACAGAGCAGCTTCAAACCCTAGTCGCCCAGCAACAACTCCGCGCGGCGGAACTGGAAGAAAAATCAATTGCTTTGGCCGCTGCCCGCGAACGCCTGGAAACCTTGGACGCGCAGCTCCGCAGCCGACGCGACGCCTTGATGCAAGCCCGCGAAGATCGCACTAAAAAAGAGATCGAACGCGCCAAGCTGACCAGCGACCTGGAACACTTGATCCAAGCCTGCCACACAGAGCTTGGCGAAAATATCATCGAAGTCTGCGAGCGATTGGAACAAAGCAAACAAGCAGCAGAGGCAATTGCCATCGAAACAGAAGCCGAAGCCGGCACTACAGATCCTGAACAAGCTCTCTCCTCTTCCCTTTCCGTTCCCGAAACTGTCACTTCGTTATCAGACTCAAGTTCCACGAAAAACACGGATGACGATGCCCAGGATGAAGATCTTTCCATCGCCGACGATTTCGAGATTTCGTTCTGGCAAGTCCCGGAAGATTTCAATCTGGAATCGGCCAAAGCGCGGCTGGATGAATTGCGTGCGAAAATTGACGCGCTCGGCCCGGTCAACATGATGGCCATCCAGGAAGTGACGGAGATTGAAGAGCGGTTCGATTTCCTCAGCGCGCAGAAAAACGACATTGAAAATGCCATCGCCGACACCCAGGCAGCCATCTCCGAAATCAAGAAACGTTCGCGCGAACGCTTCACCGAAGCCTTCCACGCGATCAACGCCAACTTCAAGACGATGTTTGTCGAACTGTTCGGCGGCGGTCAGGGCGAAATGCGCTTGATTGACGAAACCGACGTGCTGGAAAGCGGCATCGAGATCATCGCCCAACCGCCCGGCAAACGGCTTCAGAACGTGCTGCTGCTTTCGGGCGGCGAAAAAGCCATGACGGCGATGGCGCTGGTGCTGGGCATCTTCAAATACCGCCCCAGCCCCTTCTGCCTGCTGGACGAAGTGGATGCACCGCTGGACGAAGTGAACATCGGCCGCTTCTCCGATAAAGTCCTGGAAATGAGCCAGCACACCCAGTTCATGGTCATCACTCACAGCAAACGCACGATGGAAGCAGCCAAGACTCTGTACGGCGTGACGATGGAAGACCCCGGCGTGTCGAAGTTGATTTCAGTGAAACTCTCGTAACTTTTCATCTGGCTGCCAGCGCACTTCAGTGCGCAGATCACCCAAAGAGAGTTTCCCACTTCAGTCCTGAATAATGCGGGTACACCCGATCATGGTACGGAGACTTCTCGCTTTTTATGTGGTCTCTGATTTGCTCTTTCTTCGGTAAAGCCAGTTGCGCGGGTGAAAATGCGCAATCGGCTTGCGTTTTTTTCTCCCAAAGGAGTCCCCTATGCCAGACAACACGACTACTACTGTGATCATTGGACCAACCGCGAACCTTCCCACAACCGTAACTGAAATCGAATGGAAACAAATGCCTGGACCGGTGGAATCTGAACCAACCCACAAACAAGCGAATCACGAACGAAAGTCTGTGCGAAACGTGGTGGCATATTTGCTGCTGCTGCTCATCCTGGATTTGGCCGCCATCATCGTGGCGCAAAAATACGACTTCGGACAATGGACAAATGGACGATTGATTCTGATGTGCGGCTTGCTGGGCGGGGTCGGCGGTCTGATGTATTGCTTGCAGGCGGTGTATCGCCATACCAGTGTAAAAGACGATTGGAAAGATGGCTGGTTACCCTGGTATTTCCTGCGTCCTTTGGTCAGTCATTTGGGCGGCACCATCAGTTGGGTGTTTCTGAAAGCGGGGCTGCTCGTGCTGAACGCTTCGTCGCAGACAGGCGGCACGACCGACGCTGGAACGGACGCTTCATCTCAACTTGGCTTTTACGCGCTGGCCTTCATCGCCGGATTTAACGTGGACAAATTCATGGACAAACTCGAAGACATCGCCCACTCCGTTTGGGGCGTTGAAAAATCCGGCCTAGCCAAGGAGAAAGCCCAAGACCAAAACACAACCGCCGCCCCCTGAACCGACTCACGAATAAACGGCTCACTTGCCCTTCGCCGATCATCAACCTGCCTGCGCAGCCGCCCTCGCCTGCAACCAACCAACGCGCACAATCTCCATATCGTCTTGTAACTGCTCAGCCCTTCGGTAGCGGGGATATGGGCTGACCAGCAAAAATGCTGCTTAACGCCGCCAACACATTGCGGCCTTGTTTTTTGATAGTCGAAATGTAGCCGCGAATTCGACAAAAAGCCTTCGCGCCGCCG
>JAJNQA010000093.1 GCA_021155085.1 Heliomicrobium sp.
TGCGGAGTTCGGACCAGGCGGTGCAGTCCGTTTCCTGGGGAAGTTCACTGGCGGGCGATGTGCCGGTGGCCGCCGACTACGACGGCGACGGCAAAGCCGATGTCGCCGTCTGGCGCGAAAAGGACGGCAACTGGTACGTCAAATCGAGTCGCGATCAGAGCCTGTTGAGCAGCGCGCACGGTCAATCGGGTGATACACCGGTTACGGTTAGACAACGGTAGCAGGCCGTCTCGCCGCCGGCTGCCACTGGAGGAGGGGGCGGCGAGCCATTGTTCAAGTAACCTTGTGACAATCAATGAGCTGTCGTGGGGAGCGTTCGAATGAGCGTTCCCCGTTTCTTTTATGCCTTTCTCCACTCGATTCGCGGCAATCTCAACGGGGAAGCTCGGTCTGTCCGGTTTGACGGTGCATTGTCGTTGCATGATGTGTATGATCCCCCCGTTTTCACTCCGAAAACAAAACAGCATCAGAACAATCACAAAAGCAGTACTGCTTTCCTGGCTTCGGCTGGATTCCGGCCGAAGCAATCCCCACGGAGGAAAATATGGTCCGTTTCCTGATCCTTGCCTTCACAGGTTTACTCTTCATCCAACAAGGCCGTCCTCCTGCCAGGCCCTCGTTCACGGTCGTCGAAGCCTCTATCCAGGACATGCAAGCCGCAATGGCGGATGGCCGCGTGACGTCGCGCGAGATTGTGCAGCAATACCTCACGCGCATTGCGCTGTACGAGGACAAGCTCAATGCCGTCATCACCGTGAATCCCCGCGCGCTCGAAGAGGCCGACGCGCTGGATCGGGAACGCGCGCAAGGCCGATTGCGCGGGCCGCTGCACGGCATTCCCATCGCGCTCAAAGACAACATCCACACAACCGACATGCCGACCACGGGCGGCGCGCTGGCGTTTGATGGATTGGTGCCGCCCTACGAAGCGACGCTGACGAAAAACCTGCGCGAAACGGGCGCGATCATCATCGCCAAAACCAATCTGACCGAGTTGGCCAATTGGGTGGCCTCCGGCATGCCCGCGAATTACAACGGCCTGATCGGCCACGGCTTCAACCCTTACGACCCGCGCCGCGACCCGCGCGAAGGCGTGGCGGACGGGCGTCCGGCGCTCTTCACCGGCGGTTCGAGTTCGGGCACAGGCACCGCCGCCAATTTCTGGGCGGGCAATGTGGGCACTGAAACTTCCGGCTCGATTCTCAGCCCGTCCAATCAAAACATGCTCGTCGGCATCAAGCCCACGCTGGGCCGCATCAGCCGCCACGGCGTCATTCCGATCACGGCGGATCAGGACACGCCCGGGCCGATGACGAAGACGGTGGCCGACGCGGCAATCATGCTCGGCGTGCTGGAAGGCAAGGCCGCCGATCCGAACGATGCGGCGACTTCGCGCTGCGGGCGCGTTGGCGATTACACGCCGCACCTGAAGCGCGACGGATTGAAAGGCGCGCGCATCGGCATCCCGCGCGCGTTCTTTTACGACAAGTTCACGCCGCCCGGCGAAAAGCAGCCGCGCGGCGGACTCGATGCCGCGCAAACGAAAGTGATGGAAGAAGCCATCGCCATCCTCAAACAGCAAGGCGCAATCATCGTTGATCCCGTCGAAATTCCGAGCATTATGACGACCGACCCGCAGGAAAACTTTCTGCTCTGGAATACGTGTGCCGGCCTCGACAATGCCAAAGGCAAGGACGCGGCGTGTTCGATTGTGTTCAAGTACGGGATGAAGCGCGATTTCAACAAATGGCTGACTAGCTTGGGCGCAGCGGCTCCGGTCAAAACGCTGACCGAATTGCGCCAATGGAACATCGCGCATCAACGCGCAGGCGCGCTCAAATACGGTCAGGCGTTGCTCGACATCTCCGACGAAATGAACGTCGAAACGGACGCCGCACGCTATCGCGCCGACCGTGAGAAAGACCTGCGCCTTTCGGCAACTACGGGGTTGGATGCAGCGATGAAAAAATATCAGCTTGATGCGCTGTTGTTCCCCGGACCGAGCAGCGCAAGCATCGCCGCGAAACCCGGCTACCCAACGGTCATCGTGCCGTTCGGCTTGATTCCGAACGCGCCGACGACGCCGTTTCCTGATGCGTTCGCGGCCAAGCCCATGCCCTACGGCGTAGGCTTCATGGGCCTCGCGTGCAGCGAAGCGCGGCTGATCGAACTGGCGTATGCGTTTGAGCAGGCGACGAAACGCCGCATTCCGCCGCCTTTTGCGCCATAACGGAAAGCGCAAAACGAGTTGGAGAGAAGCGGCAACCGGCGTATAAAATCCGCTGTACGGATTTTCGAGGAGGATTGCATGACCGCTCCCAGAACCAAACGAAGCTATTACAGCGTGGAGGAATATCTCGCCATTGAACGCACAACCGACGAACGGCACGTATATCTGGACGGCGAGATTTACGCGATGGCAGGCGAGAGCCCTGAGCACGGCACGATCAGCGTAAATCTGGTTGCGGATTTAGCTGCAAAGCTCAAACGCTCTGACTGCCAGGTGTGGACAAAAGATTGCAAAGTGCGCAGCGGCCCAACTCCCGGCGAAGGGCGTACAACGCAAGGGTTTTATTCCTATCCTGACCTGGTCATCGTCTGCGGTACACCGGAATGGCACGATGAACGCCAGGATGTGCTGCTCAATCCCAAAGTCATTATCGAAGTCCTCTCCGACAGCACCGAAAGCTTTGACGCCAACGAGAAATTGCGGCGCTATCAATTGTGGAATCCTACGCTCACCGATTACCTGCTGGTCGCGCAAACCGCGCCGGTCGTTTATCACTACACCCGCCAGACGGATGGCGGGTGGTCGTATTACACCTATCAAGGCTTGCACGAACGATTCGAAATCAAAGCCATCGGCTGCACGCTGTCGTTGCAGGACGTGTATGACCGCATCAGCTTTGCTGACGAAGATGAAACGGCATCAGAGCAATAGCTCAAATAGGGAGAAAGCCGTTATGGAAAGCATGAAGGCAGCAACTTTACCTGCGGTGACACTGGTTCCGCCGTTGGCTTTGCCGGATGCCGAAGCCGCGCGACGAACGGTTGCACGTTGGCTGAGAACTGAAATCGGCGATGCGCTTTATCCGGCGGAAGCTTCCTTTGTCAAAGACAGCTTTGTCTGGCACGTGGCCATTTGGTTTAGCACCGCGAGCAAGCCGCTGGCCGCGTTGGTCGCTGATGTGTATCTGAGCGCGACTACGGGCGACTTCCTTGGCAGACCTTCGCGCGAGCAACTGTCTCAACGCGTCGAACAAATTCTCGGCGACCAGAAATAAATTGTGTTACCGCAACTTTATGCGCGTGCATTCGTCACTGCGCGTGACGCCAGCAATGGAAAGCAAACTGACGGATCACATTTGGACGTGGGAAGAATTGATTGACACGCACATGGACTAAGCGTATCTTCCGCCCGTCTATTTAGTCAGCCACCCCAAATGACCGAAAGAAAATTTCAGAGGCCCGCGTGTCCCAACGATGCGCGGACTTACTTATTGAAAGGCTGTTTGCATGAAAAACCATTACGAAGACTTAGTAGAGAAAGCCGGAAAGAGTTTAGGCTTGCTTGATGTATGGGCAATGGAAGGGCCATCTGGCGAGGCAGCACATAGAATCACGTTGAAGTTCAAGGACGGCAACAATCAGGATATGAAGCTTGACCTGCCAAAAATCGAAATTCATCAACTCCTCGGCTCGACTTCACCCGATATGCATATCAGCGTAATCGCTCAAGACATCCGGCGTAGAATAGACGCCGGTGAAGCTGTCTTGCTTACAACGTAAACTGCGCAAAAAACCTCGCAAAATGGCCATCCTGATTACCATTACAATACTGATCATTGGCGGTTACTATGCAATATTTATCACTGGTCTATGCATCTCTCAGGTGATGCAAAACCGCAAGAAAAAGGCCGAATGGGCAGATAGGAACAAAAAGGAAAGGGCCGATTTAAGAAAGCACTGCGAGATTGTGCTGGCTGCATCAGGGTCCGCGACAGTACAAGACATCATGTCGCTATCAGGTGTCGAGGAGCGGAACATTATGCCCATCCTGTTTCAACTTGTATGCGAAGAGCCGAAGTGGGCCAAAATCGTCATAGATGTATTTTGCCCACATAATCGAACACTTTTAGGTACTTATGACGGGCAAATCCCTGACACGGTAACATGCAGTAAAGGCCCAGGTCATTGCCATAAGGACCTTTTGTTTCGGTGGAGAATTGTAAGGCCGACGTAGGGCGCTCCTCTACGGTTCGGACTGGATGGTTTTAATGTACAGGCATCTTGACGCAAGGAATAAACCGGCAGTATCGTCGGGACTGGCTGGGAATAGGTACGGCGAACAGAAAGGTTTGGCGGTGACTATAGTATTTCCAGCAAGACGTTATTTAACAAAGAGGTAAATATGAATTTCGTGAAGGAAGAGGAAATGCCTGTGATGATGGTGAAGGGTGGAGTGATTGGCATGAAAGGCTGGCAGGTGAACAAGGAAGTGGTGACACGGATTCAGAACGTGCTTGATCAAGTTCCGGGCTTTGAGACGGAAAAGGTGGAAACGATAGAGAACGGCGATATAGCAATTGTTTTCCGTGAGATGGTAAGCCCGCACCTGATAAATGAAGTAAACCTTCATATCAGAAGCGTAATGACGGCTTAGTCCTTGCGTCTATCAATGAAAAGCCCGCATATCTTCAGATGTGTGGGCTTTTGTGTTTCTGGCAAACAAGCCGCGTGCCACACAGGCGGCAACGCTGAATCAGCAACACAACTTTAGGACACTACCCGATTTGCCACAAGCTCAAAGGCTCAGACCTGCCGCGTTGAGCCGCGCTTGCAGGCGGGGTCGTATCACACCTTAGTTGTTTGCCCGACTAAGGTGTTAGGCTGAACCGTCATATTTGCCGACATACAACTTGCCTTCGTAATCCACTACACCGAGTTGCAGTTGCTGAATCCAGCCGTGTCGCCCAAGCACATCGCGGTTGAACCACTCATCCGCAGCAAAGAACACCATCACCTCAAGCGCAAAGCCCAAGCCTGAAAGAGTGACATTATGCCCATAAGCAAGAAAGGAACCCGTGGCCGTAGAAATCCTTTGCGGCATTCCGCTTTCAATGTCGAAGCCAAGCGCTTCGCCTCGCGCTCGGCGAAAGACGCAATAGGTCGAGCCGCTATCCAATTTCGCCGTCACTTTTACGGCTTCATCTCCCACGCTTAATTCCACGGGCACCGTAATGCCTGCCTGCGCAGTATCGTATTCGTGCAACGCTTCAAAGGTCAGCATGTACATTACCAACCTCCAAACGGCAGATCATTCGCTGCGGAAATGAATTCGACAAAGGGCGACTTAAGTCCTGCTCCGCGCGCCGCCGCGTATACCTCACGTGCCTGTTTTCCGTGGGCAATCAGTCGGTCACCGTCCAACGCGACCCATTGTTCGAGGTATTCGTGGCGATGCTCTTTCAGCCACTGCATCTCACGCGACAAATCAATTGGCGGCACACGCCGGATTTCCGGGCGCGGTGGCTTGGTTTCGCCTTCGACGAAGACGCCGCCCAGCGCCAACTCATTGACAATCTCTTCTTTTCGACCGAAAAGCGTGCGCGGAATGAATGCGCCAATTTCATTGATGACGATTTGCTGGGTGTCTTCTTGCATTGGCTTACTCCTTTCGAGATTTGATGATTGACCTACGCGCAGCATATCGGTGTCAGTGCGTGGGCGCAAGAAAATCACTACCTGTCGTTACGGTGTGCCGTTGCGCAATTCCAGCAACGCCTTCACAATCACGGCTCACAGATTACCCAACTCGCAACTCATTCAAACCACTGCGGAGAAATCGTATGAAACGGAGAATCCTGTTTGTCGCAAGCATCGCTCTTTGTCTCTCACTGCTGGCAATTCATTCCACCCACTCTGCGCCTGCCGAGACACGCGTGGAGATTTCCTATCCCGCCGCGCTCGACAACGGTCCCATCACCGGGCGCGTTTTCGTCATCATTTCAAAATCCGACCGCGTTGAGCCGCGCTTGCAGGCGGGTTCGTATCAGGCTTCGGTGCCGTTTTGGGGGCAGGATGTGAATGCGCTGAAGGCGGGCGAGAGCGCGGTGATGGATGCGGGCGTGTTGGGCTTTCCGCTGAAAAGTTTGAGCGAGATTCCGGCGGGCGAGTATTACGTGCAGGCGCTGCTCAACGTCTACACGCAAGTGCATCGCAAGGACGGGCACACGATCTGGGTGCATATGGACAGGTGGGAGGGCCAGCAGTGGAATCGTTCGCCGGGCAATCTGGTCAGCGAAGTGCAGCGCGTGCGGCTTGATCCGGCTGCCGGGTTCAACCTCAAACTGAGTCTGACGAAAAAGCTGCCGCCAGTCGTCGTGCCGCCCGATACCGAATGGGTCAAGCGCGTGAAGATTCAGAGCAAGCTGCTGACCGAGTTCTGGGGGCATCCGATGTACCTGGGCGCTTCGGTGCTGTTGCCGAAGGGGTATGCGCAGGAAGCGAATCGGAAGTATCCGGCGATCTACATTCAGGGGCATTTCGGTCTGGGCGCGCCGTTTGGATTTACGACGCAAGCGCCCGCCGTGCCGGAGAGCGCCGAACAGCGCAAGGCGCGCTTGTCACGCGGCGCGCGCGAAACGGCGGCTGAATTTTCCGAGGCGTGGATGTCGAATGATTTTCCGCGCATGGCCGCCGTGACCTTTCAACACCCGACGCCGTATTACGACGATTCGTATGCGGTGAACTCGGCCAACAACGGGCCGTACGGCGATGCGCTGCTGACCGAATTGATTCCGTATCTGGAAAAGAATTTTCGATTGATTGCCGAACCGCAGGCGCGCGTGCTGACGGGCGGTTCGACGGGCGGGTGGGAATCGCTGGCGCTGCAAATTCTCCATCCGAAGTTTTTCAATGGCACGTGGTCGCTTTATCCCGATCCGGTGGATTTCCGCCGCTACCAGATGTCGAACGTGTACGAAGACGACAACGCCTTTGAAATCCCCGTGGGCGACTGGGCCAAGCTGATTCGCCCGCTGTCGCGAAATGCCGAGGGACAGGTCACGCTGACGATGCGCGAAATGTGCCAGTTGGAAGAAGTGCTGGGCAGCAGGATTCGTTCCGGGCAGCAGATTGCCGCGTGGGATGCGGCGTATGGGCCGGTGGGTAAGGACGGTTATCCGCGTCCGATCTGGGATCGGCTGACGGGCAAGATTGACCGCGAAGTCGCTTTGTATATGCGCGATAACGGCTACGACTTGCGCTACAACCTGGAAAAGAACTGGGCGAAGATCGGGCCTGATCTGGCCGGCAAGATTCACGTCTATTGCGGCGATATGGATAACTACTATTTGAACCTGGCGGTTTACCACCTCGAAGACTTTTTGAAAGCGGCGGAAAATCCACGCGCCGAAGCCGTGTTTGAATACGGCCGCCCGATGAAACCGCACGGCTGGCAGCCATTCACGAATGCGGAGCTGGTGCGGATGATGGAGCGGCACATCAACAAGAAGGTGAAGGTGGTTGCCAGATGACAAGTCGTGGGTGAATCCAGCCTCGAGGCGCTCGCTTACGCTCGCGTACTGCACCCGTCAAGATGATGAAAGATATGAATAACAATATGCGCCGCCGCCACTTTTCGATGATCCGCGATTTTCATCTGGCCGATCTGTTCACGATCAGCAATGGCTTTTGCGGCGTGTGGGCGATCTTCGAGGCGATGAAATACGTCCGCACGGGCGAGGTCGGCCACGTTTACAACGCGGCGCTGCTGGTTCCGCTGGCGCTGGTGTTTGACTTTCTGGATGGGCGGATTGCGCGATGGCGGCACAATGCTTCGGCGCTGGGACGCGAACTGGATTCGCTGGCCGATGCCGTCTCGTTTGGCGTTGCGCCGGCGGCCATCGCCTTCGCCGTGGGACTGGACAGCGTGCTCGATCAAATCATCCTGATTTACTTTGCCGCCTGCGGCATCAGCCGGTTGGCCCGCTACAACGTCACGGCGGTGGAAATGGCTGATGAAACAGGCAAGGTCAAATATTTTGAAGGCACGCCGATTCCGACCAGCGTGTTTGTCCTGGGATTGCTGATGCTGGCGTTTCGTTATGGCTGGTTTTTCCCCGTCAATTTGCTCGGCGCGCGTCTGGATTTATTGGCCCTGCTGTTTTTTCTTTCCGGCTCGTTGATGATCAGCAAAACGCTGCGGATTCCAAAGCCGTAACGCGGGGATTACCCGCCCCAATCGCCGAGCGCCTTCCGCGTCTGCACAATCTGGCCCAGATGGTAAGCGTTGTGATCCGCAATCAGCAGGATTTCGCGCAGGTACGTGTGCCCGCCTTCGCCATGCGGAATCTCAGACGTCAAATCCACATTTGTATCCTGCGAGAGCTTGATGACTTGTTCCAGGTCAGCGAAGAAGGCGGCGACCGATGCCGCCCACGCTTCTTCCGTCAAGTTTTCCGCCGCCTTTGGCCAGTAGCCTTCGGGAAACGGCGGCGAAACCCAAGAAGCGTCAAGCGTGTAGCGCAGAATGTCTTCCTGCGCCAGCCGCATATGCTCGAGTTCTTCCCAGACGGAATGCCCGTTCGCCGTTGGCCGCACGGTTCGCAGGGCCGGCTTCAAGCCATCCAAGGCTTGTTCCACAGTGGCGTGGGCCTGCCCGCCTCGCAGCAACCCGGCAAGATGTTGACTGAAAACTGAATTGTTCATTTTTCTTCCATCAAAACAGACAGGTGATGGCTCAATCCTCTGAACCACCACCCAAATGCTTAAGCTGGTCAATCACTTGATTTGAATTGTCACGGGATTTGCTGCCTTGCCGTCCAATGTCAAGTTCACATTGACCACGCCGCGCCCGGCCAGACTGCGCTGAATACGCAGGTTGCATTGATCCAGGCCGACGAAGCCCTCCGCCGGACCGGCATAAAGCACCTCGGAATTTTCTCCGCCAATGGTTGCGGAAACCGCCGTCAGCGCGCTGCGGAAGCGCACACCGGTGCCGTACAAAATCAGGAACAGTTGATCCGTCGCCGGGCCGAGATCAATCGGGACGGGGACGAATTTGCCTTGCGCCGCGTCGAAGAGGGCGACCGGCTCGTAGCTGAGGGTTCCGTTGGCCGTAACTCGCAGCGCGACGGCATTGGCGATGCCTTGCCCGGAAGCATCGGCGGTGAACAGTCCCGGCGCGACCGTGAGAATGCCGAGTGAGCTGATGGAGATTGCGCCGTCGCCGCTGGTCACGGTGATTGTCGCCGGACCCGTCGCCGTGCCGGACGGGATGAGGTAGTTGATCTGGTTCGGAGACACAAAGAACAACGGCGCGTTGCGCTCGATTCCCGCGCTGTCCCGCACTTTGACGGTGGTTCCGCTGAGTGTCGTTGGCAGCGGCACGGCGCCGGCGATGATTGTTTGCGTGGCCAGCCGGTCGCCGAAGCCGGCGGCGATGGATTCAGGCGCAAGCTCTCCCGGCAGGAAACTGGCGGCGGAGACCGTGGACAACAGCAGTGTGGTGTTTTTGCGTTTGAGCATCCGCACGCGGTTGTTGATGGTATCGGTGAATATCAGATCGCCGTTTGGCAATGTAATGATGCCGGCAGTGAGCTGGATGTCGTTGGTGGCGGTGCCCGGATTGGGCAGATTCAGCCTCGCTTCAGCGGCATTTCCGCCGTCGCCTGAAAAGCCTGGATTGCCCGTTCCGGCAACGACGCTGCTAGTGCCAAGGGTGTTGTTCGGCGCATCGAGGTCGAGAATCTGATGTGTTTCCGCGTTGGTAATGAATACCCTGCCCGCGCCGTCCACCGCCAAATCGCGCGGGCGGCGGATGTTTCGCGTGCTGTCGGCAATGACCGAGAAGGTCCTGCTTCCGGCGGCATCCTGGCGCAGAATTCGATTGTTGCGGGTGTCTGCAATGTATACCCGGCTCAAGTTGTCGAAGGCAATGCCGGTTGGCCCCTGCAGCGTTTGCGGCGTGCCGTCGCCGTAAACCGTGCTGACGACGGCAGTGGTGGCGTCAATTCTGCGAACGCGGTTGTTGCCCTGGTCGGCGATGAAGATGTTGCCGCCGCGATCCACGGCCACGTCGGTCGGGAAAAAGGCGACGCGGTTGGCGGTCAGTCCGTCGCCCAGCATCTGCGGATTGGCAGGAGGCCGCACGCCGCCGATGTCTTTGATCTGTCCCGGCGGGACGACGACTTTGGCGTCGTTGCCATTTGGAAAGAAGGTCACGTCGCTGCCTGACGTGTTCAGAAACCGAATGACGCCGCTGCGCCGGCCTGTCACCGAAGAGGGCGGAACTTTGATGAGCGCGCCGGCCTGCGAATCCACGATGAATACGCCGTTTGAGACAGCATACAGGCCCTGCGGATTCAGGAAGAGCGCGGTCGTGATGCGGTCGTCCACCTGAAAGTCACCCGCGTCACGGTTGAGCGTGACGATCTGCCCCGGCTGCACCGTCGTCGCGAACGGCGTGGTCAGGAACAACGTGACCGGCGCCGCCGTCCGATTGACAAAGCGCAGCCGATTGTTGCCGGTGTCGGCGATGAACAGATTGCCGGACGAATCCAGGGCCACGCCGGTTGGCGCAAAGATTTCCGCGCTTGTGGCCGGCGTGCCGTCATAGGGGGAAGCCAGGCCGTTGCCGGCAATGGTGTTGATCGCCTGCGGCGCAATGGTCGCGCCCAGCAGGCTGACCGTGGCGTTCGATAGATTGACGAACCGAATTCTCTTAAAACGGAAATCGGGCAGATACAGTCCTTTCGCATCCACTGCCATCATCAGGGTGGTGTTCGATGTGCTGTCCGGAATGCTGAGGTTGGCCTGCAGCGCCGGGCCGCCGTCGCCGCAGGTCGGAGTCAGGTTGAAATCACAGAGCGACATGTTCGGATTGCCGGCGATGATGGTTTTTACGCCCGCTGGCGTAATGCGGGCGATTTGCTGTGCATTGCCCAGCGCAACGTATGCGTCGCCGTTCGATGCCGTTGTAATGCCGGTTGGAAATTCCAGCGCATTCGTCAGCGTGCTGATGACCCCGGCATTATTGACGCGGCGGATGCTGCCAGGAATTGTGCGGGCGTCACCGCCATCAGCGATCAATAGATTGTTGATATTGTCAAAAGCCAGTCCCAGTGGGGAAATCAGCCGCGCCTGCGTTGCCTGTGCGCCATCGCCGTTGCCGGAAAGAGGATTGCCGCCGCCCGCAACGACGACCGATGTGCCTGCGCCGTTCAGTTTGAAGACGAGCCGTCCGGCGATGAAATAAATCTCGCGCGTTGCCGGATGAATCGAGATGGCGCGAAAGACCGCCTGATCAGGCGTGGCAATGGTGCTGATCGTTCCCGGAGAAATGGTCTTGCCCAGCACATTGAATTCCTGCGCCCCAACGTTGATCGCGCGAATCGCCGAAAAAGACGGGATGGTCAGATAAACAGCGCTGCCCGATGGGTCAACCGCCAGGCCCGTGACCTGCGCCAGATCGGTGTCACGGGGCGAAATGCCATCGGTGCTTTGCGCGCCGCTGCCCGCGATCAGGTTAATGCCGCCCGGCTGGATCATCACTCCCGCCAGCATCAATGGATTGGGAGAGGTGTTGACGAACCGCAGCAGGCTGGTTCCATCCACCTCGTCAATCGCGTAAAAACCGCGTCCCAGCGGGTCCAGCGCCACCGCCGTCGGCAGCACCATGGGCGCCTGTCTGGCGGGAACGTCGGAGCCAAAACCGCCGCCGGCGAGAGTTGAAATCGTGGTCTCAGTGGTCGCGGCAGCAGTGATTGACCGCGCCGAAGATCGCTGGCGCACAATCAGACTGGCTCCGGCGAAGATCAACGACGCCGTAAAAATGAAAAAGGCGAACCGGGAAATCAAGCGCCTGGTCGAGCGCTGCGGCGAGGAGTCTGTGTGTTCCGTAACTTTAATTGTCGGCATCGTCAATTCTTCCGCGGCGCTGTTTGAGCGGGTTCAGTCCGCAACTGCCAGCGCGGCAAGATGAGTCGTCAGGTTGAATCGGTACCGGGGGTTAAGCGATCGGTCGGGTCTGGTGAACACGAATGATTGAGACCTGATGCGGCGATCGCCGCGAAGTTCAATCAAGCAGGGCAAACAAGACAATCAGGGCAAGCAGGGCATGTTGAATCAGGCGGGCATTAGAGCATCACGCCGCGCGCCAAGTCAACAAATTCATCGTCATCCGGCACGGTGGCGAACCGGATCACGGCCGTTTCCTCCGCGCGACAACCGCCATTCAGCCGGCAGTTCAGGCCTGCCGTTTCAGCGCCGCCACGACCAGACGAATCGCGCCGTAGCCGATTCGTTCCGGCAAGGCTTCCTTGATGGGTTTCAACGGCCCGATCCCGCATTGCTGCGCCGCGGCTTCGATCAATTCGCGGTCCGCCGCGTCGAGCAACCGGTCCAGATTGATGTCGCGGCCTGCGCTGATCATGAGGGTCAGATGTTCTTCAATCGTGGTTGGCTTCAGGTTCCGTCGTTCGGCGATTTGCCGGATGTCCAGCCCCTGGCGGTAGAGCTGGTAAGTCTTTTCCTGCGTCTCACTGGGTTGATTGGTCAGATCAGCCAGTCGCGCCTCCAAACTCCTGTGCGGGCTTTTGCCGTTTGACTGCTCCGTGGCGGCCTCCGTCCAATCCGCCGCCACGCCTTCCAGGTCGAGTTCCACGCGCGCGCGATCCAGCATCACCTGCCGTCCCAGTTCGGTCAGGCTGACGACGGGAAACTCCTCGCTGGTTTGCGTCACACAGCCCGCGACGATCAGCGCGTTGATGAACCGCGTCAGTTCATCCTGCGCGTAATCGCGCAGCAGGCCGTAGGTTGAAAGCTGGTCAAGCTGGTTGCTGAAGATGTTGGATTCGCGCGAACCGCGCAGCACGCCGGCCACAACGCCTTTGCCGAAACGGCCATCCATCCGCGCCACGCAACTCAGGATTTTGCGCGCGGTCAGATGTTCTTCCCCGGTCAGCGGGCGCGGGCCATTGGCAACACTGTTTTCGGCGCCCGATAGCCTTGTTGCCTCTTTGGCGGCGGCTTCGATCTCGCTCCATTTGACGTGCTGCTGGCAGTTGGAACAGCGGCAGTTGCCTGCCTGCTTGCGGTCGCCGAAGTACTTCAGGATAAATTTGGGCAGGCACTCTTCGTGATAGGCGAAGTTGACCATTTCGCGCAGCTTGCGTTCGTCCGCCGCGCGGCGTTTGGCCAGATCTTCCCAGTTGACACGCAGATCGAAACGCGAGACGCGATCCACGAGGCGAATGCTGGCAGTTGAACCGGGCGCGCGTTCGATATGACCGGCTTTTTCCAGATAAACCAGCGAAGAGTTAATCGCCAGTTCGTTCCGAACGCCGATTCGCGGCGCGATTTCGCGCGCGGTCAGGTCCACCGTTTCGCGTCCGAAACCGGTCAGACAGGCATAGACTTCGCGGATCAATTCCGGGTCGGGATAGCTGCCGTCAATGAAAAATTCGTGCGTCCGGGTGTCAATGTAGTTGAACAGCAGCGTACAAACCGAAGGCAGCCCGTCGCGTCCGGCGCGCCCCACTTCCTGGTAGTAGGATTCGACCGAACCCGGCAGATTGTAATGGGTGACGAAGCGCAGGTCGCGTTTGTCCACGCCCATGCCAAAAGCGTTGGTGGCGACGATGGTCTGCAACTGGCCTGACATAAAGCGATCCTGCACCCGCGACCGCGTCGTGTCACTCAACCCGGCATGGTATCCGGCGACTTTTATTCCCAATCCCTGCAACTGCGCAGTGACCTCTTCGACGGCTTTGCGCGTGGAGGCGTAGATGATTCCGGTACCCTCGGAGCGTTCGACGATGCGGGCGGCATGAGCGATTCGTTCCTTGTCGTTTTTGCATTGCACAACGCGCAGGGCGAGGTTGGGCCGGTCAAATCCGGCGACAAAACTTTCCGGCTGGCTCAGGTTCAGTTGGGCGGCGATGTCCGACCGCACCAGCGGCGTGGCCGTCGCCGTCAGAGCGATGATCTGCGGTCTGCCGGAACTTTCCGCGAGCGTTTCAATCGCATCGCGCAACCGCAGGTAGTCCGGGCGGAAATCGTGTCCCCACTGCGAAATGCAGTGCGCTTCATCCACGGCGAACAGGGAAATCCGGATTTGCTTGAGCGCTTCGATGAAGCGTTCGTTGCGAAATCGCTCCGGCGCAACGTAGACCAGCCGGAACTCGCCGTTGGCCATTGCTCGCAACCGCGCCATCTGCTGGTCGAAGCTGAGAGAGCTGTTGATAAAGGTTACCGGAATGCCTCGCGCATTCAGCGCATCCACCTGATCTTTCATCAGCGCAATCAGCGGCGAAATGACCAGTGTCGTTCCGGGAAAGAGCAGGGCAGGGAGTTGGTAACAGAGCGATTTGCCGCCGCCGGTCGGCATCACAACAATCACGTCCCGCCCGTCCAGCACGGCGCGAATGACTTCCGCCTGGCCCTCGCGAAAGGTCGCGAAGCCGAAGTTTTGCTCAAGCGCCGCGTGCGCGTCGTTGAAACTCGGCTTGTTCAGGCTGTTCGGAAAAGGTTGATAATTTGGGGATGAACCGGTCATTACTTGGCTCTATTCTCGGAAGTTATTTGATTCGCGATTGCAATGGATTGGCAGTATACCCAACGCCTCTGATTCAACCAAAATGCCATTGTCAGCAATAACCTCAGACAGGCCGGCTAAATTGGTTTGTTGACATGTTTGTTGATCACGTGCTATCTGTCCACTACATTGAGATCAAGTGAATTTGTAGTAAAACTCTCCTTTTCCCTTGGGTTCGTCTTTTCCTGGTGCTTTTCCCCACCGGATTTTTAGTTTCGCTTTCCGCGTTTATCCACGCCCGTCCCTTCCAGTAACTTTGCTGATGTGCCTCTTTGGATCATCTTATGGTCGAGCTAATTCGAGTAAATGAACACTCAAGTCAGGAACTTGCTGATGAGCAATCCCTGTCTGGTCAGGCATTGCATGAACTGGAATTTATTGCTCTCTCCACATTGGATGCCCTGACCGTTCACCTGGCCATTCTTGATCAGTCAGGGAGGATCGTTATGGTCAACCGGGCCTGGCGCGTGTTTGCGCAGGCCAATGGCGGTGCAGAGCAGCAGGTTTCTGAAGGCGTGAATTATCTGACTGTGTGCGATTCCGCCCACGGCGCAGGCTCTGCGGGGGCGAAGGCTTTTGCGGATGGCATTCGAGCCGTCATGGCAGAGGAAATAGAGACTTACTCTGCCGAATACCCTTGTGATTCTCCCGCCGAAAGTCGCTGGTTTATGGGGATCGTGACCCGCTTTTTCACGGCAGAAGGCATTCGGGTGGTGGTCACGCACGAAAATATTACAGAGCGCAAAAAGATCGAGCAGGCTTTGCGCCAATCGGAGGCGCAGTACCGGGTTTTGTTTGAAGACAACCCCCATCCGATGTGGGTTTACGATCTGAATACACTGGCCTTTCTGGCCGTCAATGATGAAGCGGTCCGCCATTACGGCTATTCACGCCGCGAATTTCTCAGCATGACGCTCAAGGACATTCGTCCGGCAGAAGATGTTCCGGCGCTGCTGGAAGACATCAGTCGTGCCCGCTTGGGAGACAACACACGGGGCATCTGGCAGCACCGCAAGAAAGACGGCGCCCTGATTGACGTGGAAATCGCCGCCCATACGCTGTCTATACCTGATGAGCGCGCCCAGTTGATCCTTTCGCTGGACGTGACCGAACGCAGACGGACGGAGGCGGAACTTCGCGAAGCGCAGGAACGCATGGCCGGGATCATCAGTTCGGCCATGGATGCGATCATCACCGTAAACGCCGAACAAATTGTGGTGCTTTTCAATTCCGCAGCCGAGCAGATGTTCGGCTGCACAGCCAGCGAGGCGGTCGGGCAATCGCTTGAACGTTTCATCCCGGAACGGTTTCGCGCAGCTCACCGCGAGCACATTCCCGCCTTTGCCAGAACGCACGTGACCAGACGCCGCATGGGCGAATTGGGCGCAATTTTCGGAGTGCGCGCCGACGGCGAAGAGTTTCCGATTGAAGCTTCCATTTCCCAGGTCGAAGCGGGCGGGCAGCGGCTCTATACCGTCATTCTGCGGGACATCAGCGCGCGCAAACGCGCTGAAGAAGAATTGCGCCGGAGCGAAGAGCGTTATCGCCGGTTGTTCGAAACCGCGCCGGACATCATCTATACCCTTTCCGCCAGTGGTGTGATCTCTTCGATTAATCCGGCTTGCGAAACGGTGACGGGCTGGCAGGCGGCGGCCTTGCTTGGCCAGCGTTTTACCGTGCTGATTCATCCCGATGATGTAAAGACCGGGGAAGCCATTTTTCAGCAGGTCATGCAGGGCGAAACCCCACCTCCCTACGAACTGCGCATCCCGACCAATTCCGGCCAGTGGCTGGTGGCGGAGTTTGTCTCCAGCCCGCAATTTGAAAATGGGAGAGTGATGGGCCTGCTGGGCATTGCGCGCGACATCACCGGACGCAAACAGGCGGAAGAACAGATCCGGCTATGGAGCGAACAGCTTGAACAACGTGTCGCGCAACGCACCGCTGAGCTGGAGACCGCCAACCGGGAACTGGAGGCTTTCACTTATTCAGTTTCGCATGACCTGCGCGCGCCGCTGCGCGCGGTGGCCGGCTTTTCACGTATTCTCCGCGAAGAGTATGAACCGCAATTGCCCGCCGAAGCGCAGCAATATCTGCATCGGGTACAGGAAAATGCGCAGCAGATGGGCCGGCTGATTGACGACTTGCTGGCCTTTTCGCGTCTGGGACGGCAAACGCTCAAACGTCAGCCCCTGCCGCCGGCGTCTCTGGCGCGGATGGTGCTCGATGAATTGTCGGACGAGCAGAAAGGGCGGCGGATGCAAATCAACATTGGCGATCTGCCAGTGTGTCAGGCCGACCCTGCGCTGCTGAAACAGATCTTTGTCAATCTGCTCGCGAATGCGCTCAAGTTCACCCGCCAGCGCGAAGTGGCGGTCATCGAAATCGGCTGCCACTCGAAGGACGCCGGAAATGCCTCTCCGGTCTATTTCGTGAAGGACAATGGGGTCGGGTTCGATATGCAATATGTTCATAAACTGTTCGGCGTGTTTCAGCGGCTTCACCGCGCAGAGGAGTATGAGGGGACCGGTGTGGGACTGGCGATTGTGCAGCGAATTATCCACCGGCACGGCGGACGCATCTGGGCGGAGGGGAAATTGGGGGAAGGCGCGACGTTTTATTTCACTCTGGGGGAAAGCAGTAAATGATGGGAGGGTTTGAAATTCTATCGGAGAAGGAAACGCCGGGCGCCGATCAAGCTGCATTGTGCAATCGCGCAGGACAACCACAGGACAGGCAAGATCGCCAACCCCCGGCGCGGTTTTCTCTTTCCCGTCTGTCCATCAAACTGCGGCTGCCGTTATTGATTGGAACCTTGCTGCTTGGCGTCATTATTGCCACGACCTGGATTGCCTACCGGGAGGTGAGGGCTTCCGCCCTTGAAGTCGGCCACGAACGGCTGCGCCACGTCACACAGCAATTGGCCTCTCTGCTTCAGCAGTCCGCCAGCAACAACACCGGCAAAACCTTCGCCGTTGCCAATCAGCCCTTGATCCGGACCAGTCTCGGGTCTTCCCGAACCGGGCCGCGCCCCGAAGTTGAAGCCGTTCTGCAGCAGTTCCTGCCTCCGCAGGATCAAAATGGGTTACGGGTCGAACTTTGGGATGCCAGTCATTCACTGGTGCTGGCCTTGCCTGAAGGCGCCGGACAGATACCGGCAAATTTGCAGACGGATTTCAAGCAGGCGGATTCCAGCCCTTCTTCCAGCACTGGCGGAGACGTCCGGTTTATCGAAGGCAAGGTCATTTATCCCCTGATCGCGGTTGTCAGAAATGATGCGGGACAGCCAATCGGTTATTTGGTCAGGTGGCGACAGATGGTCGCCAATTCCGAAGCGCGTCAGCAGTTTGTGAATTTGATCGGCATGAAGGCGGATCTTTACATCGGCAACAAACAGGGGGACTTCTGGACCGATCTGGCCGGCATCGTTCCCAAGCCGCCAGTGGATGTGCAGCAGGCTCGCGGCGTTACTTCCTACCGGCGAACAGGCGAACGACATTCTGTCAGCGCCCTGGGCCGTTCAATTGCGGGCACATCGTGGTTTGTGCTGGTGGAGTTTCCGGATCGGGAACTGCTCGTTCAGGCAGATCTGTTCTTGCGGCGCATGATCGTGATGGGAGTGTTTCTGCTGGCGATTGGAATGGCGGGCGCGCTGATTTTGAGCCGGAGAATTACGCACCCGCTTCACTTGCTGACCCAGGCGGCAACGGCGATTGCAGGCGGGGACTATTCCCGCCTGGTCGAAGTTCGCACACACGATGAACTCGGGTCACTTGCCCGTGCGTTCAACAGCATGGCCCTTCAAGTGCGCGATTCGCGGAACAAACTGGAGCAGAAGGTGCAGGAACGCACCGCCGAACTGGAAGCTGCCAACCGGGAGTTGGAATCCTTCAGTTATTCGGTCTCGCATGATCTGCGCGCGCCGTTGCGCGCCGTGGCCGGTTTCTCACGCATTCTCCGTGAAGATTACGGGCCAGCGCTGTCCGCCGAAGCGCGGCAATACCTGCAGCGGGTGCAGGAAAATGCGCAGCAGATGGGGCGGTTGATTGACGATCTGCTGGCGTTTTCGCGGCTGGGACGAAAGGCGCTTGCGCGTCAGCCGGTTGCTCTGGCGGAAATGGTGCAATCGGTGCTGGATGACTTGAGAGAGGATCAGGCCGGCAGGCAGGTGCAACTCAAGATCGGCCAACTGCCCGTCTGTCAGGCCGATCCTGCTTTGCTGAAACAGGTCTTTATCAATCTGCTCTCCAATGCGCTCAAGTTCACCCGCCACCGCGAAGTGGCGGTGATTGAAATCGGCAGCCGGCACAAGGGGGGGGCACAAAACATTCCGGTCTTTTTCGTGAAGGACAACGGAGCCGGCTTCGATATGAAGTATGTGCATAAACTGTTTGGTGTGTTCCAACGGCTCCACCGCGCGGAAGAATACGAAGGGACCGGTGTGGGGCTGGCGACTGTGCAACGAATCATTCATCGCCACGGCGGGCGCATCTGGGCTGAATCGCAATTAGATCGTGGCGCCACTTTTTATTTCACTTTGGGGAGGGAGACAAATGGTTGAAGGAGTTGAAATCCTGCTGGTCGAAGACAATCCGAATGATGTGGAGCTGACGCTGCACGTTTTCAGAAAAAACCATATCAGCAACCACATCCACGTGGTGCGGGACGGCGTGGAAGCGCTGGACTTCATTTTTTGCACGGGGACTTACGCGGGGCGGAATATCGAAGACCGGCCCCGGGTCATTCTGCTGGATCTGAAATTGCCCTTTGTGGACGGATTGGAAGTGCTGCAACGGATCAAGGGCGATCTGCGGACGCAGACCATTCCCGTGGTCGTGCTGACCTCCTCGCGCGAAGAATCAGACATCGTCAGAAGCTATCAACTGGGCGTCAACAGCTACATCGTCAAGCCCGTGGACTTCGAACAGTTCAACGAATCCGTGAAGAATCTGGGATTTTACTGGCTGTTGCTGAACCAGCCGTCCGTCACTGTCGAAGGGCGATAAAAAGACGGCAGCCTGTGCGGAAAGCCGGTGCGGAAAGCCGGCCTGAAAGGAAAATATGGCTATTCCTCTGCGGCTGTTAATTTTGGAAGATCGCGCCACCGACGCGGAATTGGCGATTTACCAATTGCAACGCGCGGGGTTTGCAGTCGAGCACACCCGGGTCGAAACCAAATACGATTACCTGGCGCATCTCGATCCAACGCTCGATTTGATTCTGGCCGACTATTCGCTGCCGGATTTCGACGCGCTGAGCGCGCTGGAATTGTTGCAGGAGCGCAGGCTGGATATTCCATTCATCATCTTTTCCGGCAGTATCGGAGAAGACACCGCCGTGCTGGCCTTGAAGCATGGCGCGGACGATTACCTGCTCAAAGATCGTATGGCGCGGCTTGGCGCCGCAGTGGAGCGGGCGTTGGAAAAAAAGAAACAGCGACAGGAAAGGGAGGGCGCTGAACAAGCGTTGCGCGCCAGTGAGGAGCGCTTTCGCGCGCTGATCGAACACAGTTGGGACGGACTGTTGCTGTTAACGCCAGCCGCGGAACTCATTTACGCCAGCCCGTCCACGCAACGCATCACGGGTCATGTCAGCGACGAATTGATCTCGCGGAGCGTTTTCGCGCTGACGCATGCCGAAGATCTGCCAGAGGTCAGGCAACACTTCCAACGGCTGTCAGGGCTGCCCGGCGGGACGATCAATCTGGAGTGCCGCTACCAGCACAAGGACGGTTCGTGGCGCTGGCTGGAATGCAGCAGCACCAATCTGCTCAACACGCCGGGCGTGCGCGCGATCGTGGTCAATTATCGTGACATCACCGAGCGCAAGTTGACGGATGCGGCGCTGCGCCGCAGCGAAACCATGTCCCTGCTGGGGGCGCTCGTCTCCGGCGTGGCGCACGAAGTGCGCAATCCGTTGTTCGGCATTTCTACAACACTGGACGCTTTTGACGCGCGCTTCGGCCACAATGAGGAATACGAAAGCTATCTCGGTGTATTGCGCGGACAGGTGGATCGGTTGAGCGATTTGATGAAGGATTTGCTCGATTACGGCCGTCCAATCAGCCACGAACTCACGGCCGGCTCGATAAGCGATGTGATTAACTGGTCGGTTGAGGCCTGTCAGTCAATGGCCAAACAGGCCGAGGTGAGGATTGTCAACCCCGCCAAACCCGAACTGCCCCAGATCCTGATGGACCAAAGACGGCTGCCGCAGGTGTTTCTCAATCTGCTGGAAAATGCCATTCAACATCTGCCGCCCGCCGGACAGGTGGAAGTGACGGCAGCGGTTCGACCTGAGGACGGAAAGGACTGGGTGGAGTGTGTCATTAAAGACACCGGGCCGGGATTTCGGGAAGAAGACCTGCCCCGCCTTTTTGAGCCTTTCTTTACGCGGCGGCGCGGCGGCACCGGATTGGGCCTGTCCATCGTGCAGCGGTTGGTGGAAGCGCACGAAGGAAAAATCGCGGTCAGCAATCACCCGCAAGGCGGAGGCCTGGTGACGATCCGATTTCCGGTGGCAGCCACAATTTAACAGGGAGGGGAGTACAACATATGGCAAGGAACAAAATACTCTTGATTGAGGATGAGGCAGGAATCCGTTTTGGGATTCAGGATTTTCTGCGGACGCATGGATTTGAGGTTGTCTGGGCCGATACCTGCCGCAGAGCGCTGGAAGTTTTTCGCAGCGAACAGCCCGATGCCGTGCTGCTCGATTACATGCTGCCGGATGGCAACGCGCTTGAACTGCTGCCACGGCTGAAAGAATCTGATCCTGGCACACCGGTCATCATTCTGACTGGTCATGGTTCGATAGATCTGGCGGTGCGCGCGATCAAGGAAGGCGCGGAGCAGTTCCTGACCAAACCGGTGGAACTGCCTTCGCTGCTGGTGATCATGCAACGGCTGCTGGAAAACCAGCGCATCCGGCAAAGGCAACTGGTTGGGAAGACGAAGCAGGCGCGCAAAATCGTCAATCCCTTCCTGGGCGAAAGCCGCGCGATCAGGCAACTGGCCGAACAAGCCCGCCGCGTCATCGCCGCCGAAAGCCCCGTTTTGATTCAGGGCGAAACCGGCACCGGCAAAACCGTGCTGGCGCAGTGGCTGCATTACAACGGCCCGCGCGCGGATGAAGCCTTCGTGGACCTGAACTGCGCCGGGCTTTCGCGCGACCTGCTTGAAACGGAGCTTTTCGGCCACGAAAAAGGCGCATTCACCGGTGCCGCGACCAGCAAAACCGGCTTGCTGGAAGTGGCCCACCGGGGGACGGTCTTCCTGGACGAAATCGGCGACATGGATATGCAGATTCAGCCCAAGCTGCTGACCGTGCTGGAGGAAAAACGTTTCCGCCGTGTGGGCGAGGTCCGCGACCGGCAGGTGGACATACGGCTGATTGCGGCCACACACCAGGATTTGAATCATCTTGTGCGGGAGAAGAAGTTCCGCAGCGATCTTTATTTCCGTATCAGCACGATCCCGCTGACCGTTCCCTCGCTGCGCGACCGGATCGAAGATATCCCGCTGCTTGCGCGCTACCTGCTGGAAAGAATCGCCGCCGACCTGGGACGAAGCGCGTCTTTGTCGCCGGAGGCCGAAAAGGCGCTACAGGATTACTCCTGGCCGGGTAACATCCGCGAACTTCGCAATGCGCTGGAACGCGCCGTTTTGCTCAGCGAAGGAGAGGTGCTTGGCCGCCACGACCTGCGCTTCGAGACAATGAGCAGAAGTGACCAATGGTCGGAAGGCACCAGCCTGACACTGCTGGAACTCGAGCAGAACTACATCTCCAGAGTTTTGCAGGAAGAACAGGGAAATGTTGACCGGGCTGCCAAGCGGCTTGACGTGCCGCGCAGCTCCCTCTACCAGAAGATCAAGCGGCATCACATCAGCTAATTCAAAATCCAGCGTTCCCATCCAACCCAGGATTAGGGTGCCCCCCCTTTTCCGGTCTCCAACCGAAACTTCCATCTGCTTTCAATTCGAGTGCCCGCTGCCAGCCGCATCTGCTTTGTCTCGATTCTAGAGTTTATGTGTGAATCTCAGATAATTCGCCAGGCTATCCCGCCCTGTCTGGATAGTTAAAAGTAGAAAACCTGTCGTACGCGCAGTTTAGCTAAATATCTTGCAATAACGGCTCTCTGGCCTGCCTATTGCACTATCCCAGGCAGGCCAGGGAAGTAGAGCTTAGACAAAGAATCATTTTGAAAATAAGCGGACGCATCCTGAGCTGTAAATAGTTTCTATGATCAGGACGTGTAACACCTGCGTCATCACCATAAGTAACCATCAAGCTTCAACTCGATAAGCACCGGAGTTTCTCCCACGAGCGTGATCAGGAACTTCTTTCGTTTAACTTTCAACTTAACAACCTAATTAGGAGTAACATCATGAACAAGATCAAGAATTTTTTCCTCAACGACGAAACTGGTCTGGAACTGAGTGAATATGCAGTCGCGGCAGCCCTCATCGCCGTTGTTTGCGTCGCGGCTTTTACAGCTTTGAGCGGCGGCATCGGGGATGCAATTACCGACCTGAAAACTGCAATCGCTCCTTAATCAATTCACTTGAGGGGGCTTGGTCAAATAATCCCTTTGCAAGTGAGCTGACGATTTCCTGCGCTTGGTAGGTTCTGTGGTCAGGATGTGTAACACCTGCGTCATCACCATAAGTAACCATCAAGCTTCAACTCGATAAGCACCGGAGTTTCTCCCACGAGCGTGATCAGGAACTTCTTTCGTTTAACTTTCAACTTAACAATCTAATTAGGAGTAACATCATGAACAAGATCAAGAATTTTTTCCTCAACGACGAAACTGGACTGGAACTGAGTGAATATGCAGTCGCGGCAGCCCTCATCGCCGTTGTTTGCGTCGCAGCTTTTACAGCTTTGAGCGGCGGCATCGGGGATGCAATTACCGACCTGAAAACTGCAATCGCTCCTTAATCAATCCGCTTGAGAGGTCATCTGTTGATCACTCATAAAAACGGAATTGGCACGCCGCCGCCGTTGCCCCGAGCTTAACGCGTGCCAACTTTTAACAACACCCTGAGGCTCGGTATAAGAGTTTTTGTTATGTCCAGCGACATTGTGATTGCCAGTGAAGCAGTGCTCATTCCGTTGATGTTTCTAATCACTTATTACGATACGCGTTATCGGCGCATTCCCAATGCCTTTGTGCTGGGGACGCTGATCAGCGGCCTGGCCGCCAATACGATCATTTTCGGTTGGATGGGGCTGGGCAACAGCCTGCTGGGTTGTTTATTGGCCTTCGGCTTGATGTTGGGGGTTCGTTTTCTGACGGGATTGGGCGCGGGCGACGTCAAGTTGTTTGGCGCAATTGGCGCGGTCATCGGTATGCAGCATGTGTTGCCGACTTTTTTGGTCGTGGTCCTTCTGGGAGGGATGCTTTCTGTCTTCGCGATGCTTCGCGCGGGCACGATGCGCCAGACGATGATTGGCGTCTATCAAATTTTAATTGGCTTGCTGCCGGGCGGACGAATGCCCTCAAGAGATACGTTTTCCCGAAGCGGTGTCACGATTCCCTATGGCGTGGCCATCACCTGCGGCAGCGTAATGTCTGTGTTTGCCGCGCTGGCGCGCGGCTAAGATTTTAGTGCCGGGACCGGCAGGGAGCGGGGTGCAGTGCGGGTTAGCAGCTTTCTGCCGGTCGAGGTTCTCATCGCGAAGTACGGATGCAAAGGAAATAACTCATGCGGGATAAACGCTTCATCATTGTGATCGCTTTCGCCCTGGTCTTTGGATTGGTTGCCGCGATTTTGGTGGGCCGCTATCTATCGAATGTGGAAGGGCGCAGCAACCAGGTGGTCGTCGCCAAGGTGAATATCCCGATAAGCTCGATGATCAACGCCGAGCAACTGACTCTTCAACAGCTCCCGCTGGAAGCAACGCCGGCAGGGACATTTACAGATCTGACGATGCTGATTGGCCGAGTTTCCATTGCCAATATCGGCGCGCGCGAGCCACTAACTGATTTGAAGCTTGCCCCGACAGGTTCAGAAGCCGGTTTGACAGGAGTAATTGCCGAAGGCTTTCGCGCCATCACGGTTAAAGTGGACGATGTTGTGGGCATTGCCGGTCTGGTTCAGCCGGGCTCGTGGGTAGATCTTGTCGCCGTCATCAGCCCGCAGGATCGGACTTCCGATCAAGGCCCGACTTCCAAGATCGTCTTGCAGCACATTCGCGTGCTGGCCACCAATCAGGACATTGATCCGGGCTCGGAAGAGGAACAAAAGGCAAAGAAGGGAACCAAACTGGCGCTCATCAAGGCCGTCACCCTGCAGGTCCTGCCGGAACAGGCGGAGAAACTGGCGCTGGCACAGGCCGAAGGCAAGCTCCAACTGGTGATGCGGAATTCCGTGGACAAGGATGATGTGCAGACGCCGGGTGCCAATAAACGCAGTTTGCTGACCGGCGAGCGCGTGGTGGCGATTCCCGCACCTGTGGCGGCCCAGTCCGCGGCCAAATTCGCGCCCGCCGCATCGGCTCCGAAATCCAGGCCGGCGAAGGCAGCCCGAAAGCGCAGTTACGAGCCGCCGCCATTCCCGATGCCCTCGAATGGGCCCGCTGGAAAAGAAAGCAGTCCACAGAAGGCTGAAAAGCCCAGGCCGGTTCCGGGTCGCCATTCGGTTGAGGTCTTCGAAAGCGGGAAGCGACGGACAATCGAATTCCCTGAAAGTTAAATCCGGCACGGAGAGCGCGAGCGACCCAGGGCCTGGTTCAATGCCCTGTTTCGGAAAGTTCAGGCCGCTCACCTTCTTTCGCACCGTAACGATGCCCCGATGAAAAACACAATCGAACAATTTGGCGGTCATCATGGTTATGAAACAAGCAGTGTCCACTCGATATTTTCACGCGGTCGCCCAGGTTCTGGAGCGCATCCTGTTCCCATTTTTCGCCGCGCTGACCGCGCTCGCCTTCTCGCAATATGCCCGCGCTGAAGACTTCCACGTCCAGGCCTCCTTTGCCCAGCCACAGCAGGAATCCATCAAAATCAATGTTCCCGTCGGCCAGTCGCGCGTCATCCGGTTTGATCAACCTATCAGCAAATTGCTGGTTTCGAATCCAGAGGTCGGTGAAGCGGTGGTGGTCACGACAGATCAAGTCGTGGTCAGCGGCAAAGCCTTTGGCCAGTCCAATGTCATTGTCTGGAACAAAAATGCTGACCAGTCCCTGGTCTTCGATATCTACGTGCGCGCCAATCTGGAGCTAGTGGATGCCTTGATCAAAAACCTGTTTCCGAAAGATGACATCCGGCTGAGCCAGGGCAACGGCTCGATCATCCTTTCCGGCACAGTGGATGACCCGAAAAAGGTCGCACTGGCCGAAAGCACAGTGCAGGCCGCGGGCTTCAAGACCGTCAGCATGCTGCGCGGTCCGTTCAGGAACGCAGTGCAGGTGCAATTGCAGGTGCGCGTTGCCGAAGTCAACCGCAACCGTATGAAAGAATTCGGCACCTCCTACGCCTATCAAGGCAGCCCGGGCACGGGCGGTTACACAAACAGCGGCGCGGGGCCATCCAGCATCAGCAAGATTGAAGAAGGAACCATTTTCGGCTCGGTCAGCAGCGCGCTGAACATATTCCTGACGGGCAACAATGTCATGAGCATGATCCGCCTGTTGCATTCCCAGGGCGCGCTGCGCGCTTTGGCAGAGCCGAACCTGATTGCCATGGACGGCCAGCAGGCCAGCTTCCTTGCGGGCGGGGAATTTCCCGTGCCCGTGGTTCAAGGTGGCGGTAACAACTCCAGTGTCACGGTTATTTTCAAAGAGTATGGTGTGCGGTTGAGCTTCAAACCCACCGTCGTGGGCGAAGAGTACATCCGGCTGGAAATGGAACCGGAGGTTTCGACCATTGATTACACCAACGGCGTCAAGCTCAACGGCTTCATTGTTCCGGCGCTTCGCACGCGGCGCGCAAAAACCAGCATCGAACTGCGCAACGGCCAGAGCTTCGCGCTGGCCGGATTGCTTGATAACAGCGAGATGAAGTCGCTGTCGAAGATTCCGTTGCTCGGCGACATTCCGATCCTCGGCAAGCTCTTCAGTTCAGAATCATTTCAGAAACAGGAAAGCGAACTGATGTTCATCGTGACGGCGCAGATTGTTCGTCCGGTCAATCCAGACAGCCTGCCGCAGATGCGCGGCCTGGACGATCTGAAGTCCGGGTCGCTGCTTGGCAAAACCGATACTGGCGACGGCCTGACGGGCAAGACCGGATTCTCGACCAACCCGCCTGTGAATCCGGAATCGGTCTCCGCGCCCGCAGCATCCGTGCCAACAGTCTCCGTGCCAACAGTCTCCGTACCAACAGCATCCGTGCCGGCAGGAACCCTGAGTGCGGCTCCCGATTCCATTTCATTTGCGGGCCAGGCCGCCGCTGTGGGAATGCCTCGCCGGCAGTCGGCAAATTACTCATTGATCGTGCCGCCCGCCGTTATTGCAAGCGCGGCGCAGGCTCGCACGATGGCGATTAAATAAGTTCATCGAGGGGGCGATATGAAGACGAAATCCCAAAATAAAATAGTTCACCGCCGGACCCTTCGGCAGAGAACCGAGCGCGGATCAATCCTGGTCATTACCACGCTGGGCATGCTCTGCGCGCTGCTCGCGGTTGGACTATGCATTGATATCAGCCATTTCTACATGGTCAAGACCGAGTTGCAGCATGCGGCTGACGCGGCGGCGCTGTCCGGCGCGGCGACGCTCAATTCTTCGGCTTCCGGCATCCGCAAGGCCGTGGAGCGCGCTGTGATCACCATGAACAAGGTTGAGTTCGGCAAGGCCAACGCGACGGTCAGCACTGCGAACATCAGTTTTGCCGTCAACCTGGAAGACAGCACTTATATAAGCCAGGCGAGCGCTGAGGCGAATGCCTCCAGCATTCGCTTCGTCCGCGTTACCACCAATCCGGCTCCGGTGAAGATTTATTTTGCCTCAACAATTCTGGGGACTTCGGTCGACATCACGGCAACGGCAACGGCAGGCCAGTCGGTCCCGCTGAACGTTCTTTGCGGTTTTATTCCAGTTTCGGTGATTGACTATGGCCAGCCGATGGTGCCGGGCCAGTTGTATACCTTTCGTGCGCCGTCTGGCGGAAAGAACTCGGTTTCGCCCGGCAACTATCAGATCCTGGCAATTTCCGGCAGCGGCGGGAAAGACGTCAGAACCGGTTTGGCCGCCGGCGTGAATATGTGCGCGCAGCAGGGCCAGTGGTACGAAGTGGACACCAAACCGGGACAGACTGCCGGTCCGGTGCGCCAGGGGATCAATACGCGCTTCGACGAATATGGGAGCGGCCACGTCAACCCGACCGACCACCCGCCCGACACGAACATCAAGGACGGAATTACTTATGCGCAGTATCGAGACGGCACTTCCACGCAGGCGCCGGTGCATCCGGGCGTGGATGGCCGCCGCATCGTGATCATCCCAATCATCAATCAGGATGAGTTCGACCAGGGGCGCGGCGAAGTGCGGTTCAACCGCTTCGGTCTCTTTTTCCTGCGCAACAAGGTGGGCAACGGCAACGGGGGCGACTTGCAAGCCGAATACATCTCTGACCGCATCACGGTCAGTCAAGGCGATTACGACCCGAACGGCGGTGAGGGCAATGCGCTGATCGCCGTGCCGGTGCTTTACAACCAATAAAGGAGGACATGATGAACGGGTTAATGCGAACAAGACGGCAAAACCGCTGCGAGCGCGGCGTCCAGATGGTCGAACTGGCCATCGTCATGCCCATCCTGCTGATGCTTTTTGCCGTGGCGGGCGAGATGGGGCGGCTCTACTTCATGAATACGACGCTGGCCAAGGGGACGCGAGTGGCCGTGCGCTATCTGACCACGGTGCCGCTCAACACCAACGCGAACATCCTGCTCTATTACAATAACGCGAAAAATCTGGCCGTTTACGGCAAGATCGCGCCTGGCGTCAATGACAAGCCGATGGTGCCGGGGCTGACCACCAATAATGTCCTGATCACGACCCAGGGGGGGATTTCGATCATCCCGGAGTTCGTCACGGTGAAGGTCACGGGCCTGAATTTCACGCCGGTGCTGAATCTGGGGGGGCTGATCAATAACCCCTCCTTTTCGCTTGCCGTGCCGCTTTCGCCAAGCACAACGATGCGGTATTTGATCACGCAGCCGCTTAATTGAGACCTGGGTACGCATCGCTTGCGAGTGTGCGTGCCTTCGGACGAGAACCAGTTATGAAAAACATCCTGTTTACTTTCACCATGCTGCTTGTCTTTTGCGGGCTTTCTGCTTCGGCGCAGGCTCAGGCGCGGGTGAGCCAGTTCACTGCTAACTCCATCCACCCGCATAGCGTCACTGCGAACTACCCCCATGAAGACTGTACGGTGATTTCCACGGCCTACGCGGTCACTGCGGGCACGAACACGCTGACCTTCAGTGTTGGTTCCGGCTCGCCGTTCCAGATTGTCCGGCAGTCGGAAGGGTTGAACTGTTCGATCACGGCGGATTTCCCCGTGAATACGAAAGCGCTGGCGGTGAATACCCTCACCACCGGGATACGTCCGGCGCTCACTGTCACTTTCTCCGTCCCGGTGACGGAGATGGAGTTTCAGGCGCAAATTTTCGGTTTTGGAACGGAGCGCTTCACTTTTGAAGTGTTCAACGGAGAGGAATCCCTGGCCGTTTTCACCGTCGAAGATCAGATGGATTACACACAGACCGGGCTGCGCGGATACATCGGAGCGCGAACTTCCGGCGACGACCGGATTACAAAGGTCAAAGTCTGGGCTGAATTCCCGGACGATGCGAAGCACAACGAGGCCGTCGCCAACAAATTCGCGATTGGCCCAGTCTCCTACAGGCTTGACCGCGACGAGTAAGGCTGGGGAGGCAAAAGCGAAAAGGGGCACTGATGTCATATTTCGATGCAATAAGAGAAAAGTCAGTGAGTAAGGGCGTAAACCGTCAACGCAACGAGCGGGGCAGCACCCTGGTTGAATTCAGCCTGGCAGGTTCGGTCTTTTTCCTCGCTTTGTTCGGTGTGCTGGATTTTGGGCGGCTGCTTTGGACACATAACGCGCTGGCCGATGCCGCGCGCCAGGGCGCCCGCCACGCCGTTTCGACCTCGATTACCAAAACGGCGGAAATCAAGAATACGGTCATATACGGCAATCCCGACGGCGGCACGTCGCCGATTGTGCCGGGGCTGACGACCGGCAATGTCGAAATCATTTACGACAACGTCGGGTTGGGACGTGGCACGGCCACGATCAAGATCACCGGCCATCGCTTCAAGTTCGCGGCGCTCTTTTTCGGCGTTGACATCCTGATGCCGAATTACCAGACAACATTGACGGGCGAAACGATGGGCTTTGCCCCGCCGAGGATTTAGCAGTTATGAATAACTCACTGACCTTTGCCATCTTCGGACAGGAACCAAACGCGCTTAAGGAACTGGGCTGCGCCCTGACGAATCACGAGCGCGTTCGATTGCTGACCGAAAGCAGTCAGACTGCGCAAATTTATGCCGAGATCGTTCGCCTGCGTCCGGCAGCCGCCATCATTACGCTCAGCGCCGCACCGGAACGGGAACTGGATTTGCTCAGGCAACTGGCTGCCGAATGCCCGGAAACAATGCTGATTGGGGCCGCGCGCGACACTTCGCCCGATCTGATTTTGAACTCTCTGCGGGCTGGGGCGCAGGAGTTTCTGCGCCTGCCGCTCATCGCCAGCGAACTGGATGGCGTGCTGGACCGCGCCGCGGAATTCGCCGCGAAGCAGGCGACCGCGCCGCATCGCAAAGGGCGTGTGATCGCGATCTTTTCCAACAAGGGCGGCTGCGGGTCTTCTTTTCTCGCTTCCAATCTGGCGATTGCGCTGGATGCGCCGACGGCAATCGTTGATCTGAATTTGCAGGCGGGCGATCTGGGCTTTTATTTTCATCTCGAACCGAAGTTCACGCTGACGAACCTGATCGAGAACCTGACGCAGATGGACGACGCGCTCCTGCTCAGTTTGCTGACGCCATATTCGCCGACCGTTTCGTTGCTGGCCGCGCCGCGTGACGTTGACGCCGCCATCGGCATTACCGCGACGCAGGTGCGCGAGGTGATCGAGTTGCTGCGCAAGCGTTTCGATTACGTGGTCATTGACCTGGCGCACATGTTCGACGAAGTGACGCTGGCCGCGCTGGATCAGTCCGACGACATTCTGCTCGTGCTCAATCCGGAAATAATGACCATCCGCAGCGCGCAACGCGCACTGACGGTCTTTGACCGGCTGGATTATCCGCGCGAAAAGGTCCGCCTCATCGCCAATCGCTGGGACAAGAAATTGCTGAGCCTGAATTGGCAGCAAATCGAACGCTTTCTGGGAAAATGCGCCGTCAGTTTTGTCCCCGACGATTCCCGCGCCGTGGTCAACTCGATCAATCTGGGACACCCGCTGGTGGAAAAATTCCCCTCCGCGCCAATCAGCATCGAGATCAGACGACTGGTTCAGACGCTGACCGGAAGACCGGGTGTTGGAGTAAAGCCGCTGCCGCTCAAAGCGCCGGCGCTCAACGGTCAGGCGCCGGCGCTGAACGGGGCTGCAAAGCCGCCGTCATTGAATGCCAAATCCTGGATGGCGCGCCTGGGTTCGGTCTTCAGCTAGAACTGAAATCGCGCTGATTGAAGAAGAAGACTCATTGAATCCCTGGAGTGCGGTGGCCTGGCGTCGTTAGGATCAGTCGGTGGGACTGACAACCTGGACAAGCGGCGTCAGGCCACCCCACTCCAGGGAAACCGCAATCATGACGTCGCAATGTAAGGAATCAGTTATGTCACTTCGAGAAAGACTTGTCAGAGAAACGGTTCCGCAGGTCATGCCACTTGTCCGCAACGATGACGCGCCCACCGGGCAACAACTCTTTCAGGATTTGAAATCGCGCCTGCATCAGACAGTCATCAACCGTCTGGATTTGTCCCGGATCAACCAACTGTCGCAGGAACAGATTCAATCGGAAGTCGGGCGTCTGGCCAAAGACATGCTGGCCAGCGAAGCCACGCCGTTTTCGACCACCGAACGCGATCGGCTGATTGAAGAAGTGCGGCACGAACTGTTCGGCCTGGGGCCGCTGGAACCGCTGCTGGCAGACTCGACCATCTCCGACATCCTGGTCAATTCTTTCAAGGACGTCTACATCGAACGGCGCGGCAAGCTGGTACGCACCAATGTCACCTTCAAGGACAATGATCACCTGATGCGCGTCATCGAGCGCATCGTTTCCGCGGTGGGCCGCCGGATTGACGAATCTTCACCGATGGTGGACGCGCGGTTGGCAGACGGTTCGCGCGTCAACGCCATCATCCCGCCGCTCGCCCTGCGCGGCCCGTCGCTCTCCATCCGCCGCTTCGGTTCGAAACCGCTGCTGATGGACGACCTGGTCGAAAAAGGCGCGCTGACCCGTGAAATCGCCGACCTGCTGGGAATGTGCGTTAAGGCGCGATTGAACATACTGATTTCGGGCGGCACCGGCTCCGGCAAAACGACGCTGCTCAACTCGCTTTCTTCCTTCATTCCCGAAGACGAACGAATCATCACCATCGAAGATTCCGCCGAGTTGCAATTGCAACAGCCGCACATCGTCTCGCTGGAAACCCGTCCGGCCAACACCGAAGGCAAGGGCGAGGTCACGCAGCGCGACCTGGTCAAAAATGCTCTGCGTATGCGCCCGGAACGCATTGTCCTTGGCGAAGTGCGCGGCGGCGAAGCCATTGACATGCTGCAGGCGATGAACACCGGCCACGACGGGAGTCTGGCGACGATTCACGCCAACACACCTCGCGATGCGCTGGTGCGCCTTGAAACAATGATCCAGATGACCGGCATGAAACTGTCCGACAAAGCCATGCGCCAGCAGATCAGTTCCGCTGTTGACCTGGTCATTCAGGCGGCGCGCTTGAGCGACGGCACGCGCCGTGTCACTTCGATTTCGGAAATCACCGGCATGGAAGGCGAAGCCATCACCATGCAGGAAATTTTCAAATATGAACGCAGCGGCATTGACCGCGATGGCCACGTCATTGGCCGGCACCGCCCGACCGGCGTCCGCCCGCTTTTCGCCGAACGGCTGAAGCTGTATGGCCTGAACGTGCCGCGCAATATGTTCGAGGAGAAATAACCTGATGATTCCCATCGTCGTATTTGTCATTTGCGTCGCGGTGACCTTCCTCTCTTATTGGCTGATGACGCGCAAGGCCACCGCCGAGCGCAACCGTCTGGAAGAGCGCCTGACCGGCATGCTGGTCCAAACCAGCGACACCCAGGATCTGGAGCTGCAGGTGCTGCGCAAAGAGCTGCTCAGCGAAATTCCGCACCTCAATCAGTGGATGCTGCAGTTGCGCGCGGCAACGCAACTCCGGCGGATGATTGAACAGGCGGACATGAAGATCACCGTGGTTCGCCTGTTTATGTATTCACTGCTCTTCGGGATGCTGGGCGGAATAGGCGTTTCCTGGTTTACGCAATCTTTCGTATTGCTCATTTTGGTGGGCCTGGCGGCGGCGGCGCTGCCGCTCGTTCAAGTTTGGCGGAAGCGCAAGAAACGGCTGAATACCTTCCTTGCGCTCCTGCCTGACACGCTGGAATTGATGAGCCGCGGCCTTTCCGCCGGCCATGCCTTTACCGAGGCGTTGCATATGGTTTCTTCCGAAATGCCGGAGCCCATTGCCGGCGAATTCGGCAAGGCCTATGAGGAGCAGAACCTGGGCCTTTCTTACAAACTGGCGCTGAAAAATCTGGCCAGCCGCATTCCACTGCTTGATATGCGGTTGTGCGTCACCGCGATCCTGATTCAGCGCGAAACCGGCGGCAACCTCGCCGAGATTCTGGAAAAAGTCGGACATACCATCCGGGAGCGCTTCCGTATTATGGAAGACTTGAAGACGCTGACCACCAGTTCACGCATGTCCGCGTGGATGCTCTGCGCGCTGCCGCTCGGTCTTGCCGTGATGGTTCACTTTATGAACCCGGAGTATCTGAACCCTCTCTGGAGCGACCCGCGCGGCCATAAGCTGGTCTACGCGGCAGCGGGGATGCAGCTCACCGGCATGCTTATCATTCGCAAGATCATGCGGATCAGGATTTAATGAACCGTAACCTGTGCGGCGGACTGAGCATCTGCAGCACAGCCAGGAGCAGTATATGTTGCTAATTATCACCATCTTGACTTTCGTCTGCATCACCCTCGGTTCCATCGGTCTTTACTGGCTGATTGCAGGCCGGGGCAATCCGATTATTGATCGCCTGAAATCAGCGGAAAAGCCGAAAGAGGAAGCGGGACAGAGCATCTCCATCGACCCGGAGGAAAATCTGGCCGAGCGCGTTGCCAGGCCGCTCAACCGGTTGGCGCCGCCTTCCGTCAATCAGGCGCAAAAGCTGCAAAAGCAATTGTTGATGGCGGGATATTTCTCGCGCAACGCGCAGTCTGTCTACCGGGCCGTTCAAATGGCCGCGATGTTGGGTTTTCCCGTTCTGGTGATGGGGGTATGCCTGCTGCTAACACAATCCATCTTCAGGCTGATGCTCTGCGGGATGGTGGCTTTCATTTTTGGTTTCTTTCTGCCCCGGTTTGTCCTGAACAAATTGATCAAGCGGCGGCAGCAGCGGCTGGGCTGGGGATTGGCGGACGCGCTGGATCTGATGGTCGTTTCGATGGAAGCCGGGTTGGGCATGAACGCGGCGCTGATGCGCGTCAGCGAAGAACTGAGAGAGGTTCATCCAGACATCAGCGGCGAGTTCGAGATGGTCAATCTGGAAATTCGCGTCGGGCGCGACCGTTTGCAGGCGCTGCGCAATCTTTCCGATCGGACCGGTGTGGACGACTTACGCGGCTTTGTGGCCATGCTGATTCAGGCCGACCGGTTCGGCACTTCCATCGGGCGCTCGGTGCGCCTCTATTCCGAATCGTTACGCATCAAGCGCCGCCAGCGCGCGGAACAAGCAGCGCAGAAAGCCGGCGTCAAACTTCTGTTCCCGCTCACCTGTTTTCTCTTTCCCACCTTGTTTATCATCATTCTGGGACCGGCGGCACTCGGCATTATGGATGCCTTTAGCAAATAAAAGACCTTGGGAGATGTGAAGGAGGGCTTGTCGCGTTCATCGTAACGTTGCCAAGCCCTGTCCTACGGATTTTCATTGTTTCGGGCGTCAGCGCCGCTGAAATGACAGTCTTCTTCAGGGACGAGCTTCCGATGTCCATCCGCTTCCTAATGTCCAGATTTCTTGTCTGAAATTCAGAATCTTTCCCCAGCCACCCAACTCATCAACGGCAGGATATCCTTTCAAGTATTGCATTAAGAATAGGTTACGGGAAGCGGCCGGCATGCATTGACTCGTGGCGCAGTGCTTGCATTTAAGCCGGCTGTCGGACGCAATTGCAATAAGTAGTCTTCAACCATTCAAACGGCTACCGAATGCCGCGCCGGCAAACGCTCAAAATCAGTAGTCCCTATCACCGCCGGCAAGTGGCGACAGGGACTCAACAATCCAGCCTGCGTCACATTACTGTGGGAAGGATGCATCGCCCGAACGCGACCATCCGATCGCAAAGCATGACAGCGGCTGAATCCAGCTACTGCTGCGTCCTGCGGGGCGCTTTTTTCATTCTTCAAGAGGACACTTTGCGATGAATTTTAGAACCAGACCATTTCTTACCGCCGTTTTCTTCGTTTTACTTTGCTCTGCATCATTGGCTTATGGGCAGCCGGCCACTTCCAGCGCGCCGGGCATTTCCAGACTGAGCGTGGATGCCAGCAATCCATCCGATCCGGTGGCTGTCAGCGATACTGATCCGCGCATCAACATCTACCACAATCTTGCATCGTATGGAGCGAAAGGTGATGGCGCGACGGACAACACGACCGCGCTTCAGAACGCCATCAACGCCGGCCATGCCGTCATGATCCCCGAAGGAACCTTCAATTTCAGCGGCACGTTGACGCTCAAAAAAGACAGCATCATCGTCGGCGTCGGCAAAAAATCCATTTTGCGCTATTCCGGCACGGGGGTGGCCATGCGCGAATCCGTGGGCAGTTATCAGGGCGGATACGACAACTTGAAATTGATGAACTTCACGCTGACGACCAGCAACTATTCCCAGACCGGCATTGAACTGACCAACAATTACCAGGTGACGATCAGCGGAGTTTATATTGACGGCGCGGGCGGCGGGTTTCGCACGGCAGGCATTCACATCATCGGCGGCACGCAGGCCACCAACAGCGCCGTTATCCGGATCATTGACGGCGAGATCTGGTTCTGCGCCGGCGATGGCGTACGCTTGAGCGGGCCTGGCGGAACGGCGGCCATCTGGATCGAACGCAACCACATTACCGGCAACGGGTTGGGTGTCAACCAGGTGCTTCCCAGTGGCGCGTGGCCTTCGACCAACTTCCAGATCAACAACAACGTCATCGAAGGCAATATCAACGGCGCGATTCTGGCCGAGGTGCTTTACGCCTCCTCGATCACCGGCAACTATTTTGAAAACATTGACAACTCCAGCGCCGTGCCGGTGCGCATCGCCAACAACGGCTACGCGCAAGGGCTGACCATTTCCGGCAATCTCTTCGGCGGCAAGAGCGCGGCTTACAACATTGATATGAATGGCCCGGCGGACATCACCGGCGTAATCGCGAACAATATGTTTGGCGGCGCGTCCGTCGCGGCCATCCGGGTCAACACCGCGCGCGGACTGGTGATTGAAAACAACACGCTGGAAACGGGCACGGTGCCAACGCTGGTTTCACTGGGAGCCGGATCGAAAGCCGTTTGGTTGAAAGACGCCAACGGCTCTTCGTATCTCTCCGGTTCCAGTTCGACGCAACCCAACCTGACGCTGGGCGGAAAACTGGTGCTGGGCAGCAGCGCAGCGCTCAGCGGCAACGGCGGCACGGTGGAAAGCAAATCGGCGACCGGCACCGGGTATGCGCCGCACGCCGCGCTTAACTTCAAACTTTCCGCCGGTCCAACCTGGACGAGCGGGACGGGCGCGCCGACCGCGGGTTGCACGCGCGGGAGCCTGTACAGCCGGCTGGATGGCGGCGCCAAAACCACACTGTATGTTTGCGAATCCACCGGCTGGATCGCCAAGTAAATTTTGAAGTGCGGCGGCTGCGGGCGTCGCTTTGGTAGACGGTCTGGCTCGCGAACCACCTTCGCAATGCCGCTGATTGATTCTGCTGCCTGACTTACTCTCCGGTTAGCGCTGGATAAAGACATTACCAAAGCGACGCCCGCAGCCGCCGCACTGCATAAAATACACGCCTCAGCCTCATTACCTCAGAAAGCAGTTTGTAACCTAAATCCTTCCGCTGGCGTCTTTGCTCCCGGCAGAGTTGACTTCGATCAGAAGTTGGCCCAAATAGATTCCATCACTTCTCAAAATCAAGTTTAGTTTCAGCACAGGAGGCGTAAATGAAGACACTCCGGGCAATAGAGCGCTACAAGCTGTTCATCAAGATTGGCTTGGTTCCGCTAGCCAGTTTTTTCCTGCTTATCGCCGGTTGGGGATATTGGGCGAGAACCTTTTCCCAGCAACCCGCTCAACAAAGCCGTGAAGAGCGTTTCCGTGCGCAGTCGAAAGCGGCGGAAGACAAGGGGTTGGCCGAAGCCTACAAGGGAATTACGACCGACGGCAACCTGATTCCTGGCCTGTTTCCCGTCCGCTCGACCGGCGTTTCGACCGAACCCGTTCGCAAAGCCGCCGATGCTTTTCTCGCCGTTTTGACGGCGGAACAGCGCGCCAAAACCTTGTTTGACGTAAATGATTCGGAATGGCGAAAGTGGATGAATCAGCATTTTTACATCCGGCAGGGAATGGGCTTCAAAGATATGACCGAAACGCAGCGCGCCGCCGCCCTGGGTTTGTTGCGCGCGGGGCTGAGCGCCAAAGGCCTGAAGCTGACCCAGGACATCATGAAGCTCAACCACACGCTGGGCGAATTGACCAACAATAACTTCGAGGAGTACGGCGAAGGCCGTTATTACATTACCGTGATGGGCAAGCCGTCCGCCAAGGAACCCTGGGGCTGGCAACTGGACGGGCATCACTGCATTGTCAATTATTTCGTGCTGGGCGATCAGGTCGTGATGTCTCCGGCGTTTTTCGGGTCTGAGCCGGTGATTGCTCACGCCGGAAAATACAAAGGCACGATGGTGTTGCAGGATGAACAGGCGAAGGGTTTGGCAATGATCAACGCCTTGACCGAAGCCCAGCGCAAAAAAGCCATTCTTTCCGTTTCCAAGACCGGCAACAACAATCTCGGCGAAGCTTTCAAAGACAATTTCCTGCTCGATTACACCGGAATCCGGGCTTCCGAACTGACCGCCAAACAGAAAGAACAGCTCCTGGCTCTGGTTGGCGAATACGTTGGGAACATGGATGACGGCCACGCCAAGGTGAAAATGAGCGAGGTCAAAAAACATCTGGACAATACCTGGTTCGCCTGGATTGGCGGGACGGAATCGAAGAGTGTTTTTTATTACCGCATTCACAGTCCGGTGATTCTGGTCGAATTCGATCATCAGTCGCCCGCCGGATTGCGCAATCTTCCCGGCGCAACACGCGCGCCAAACCCGGAGCACATCCACACCGTCGTCCGCACTCCGAACGGCAACGATTACGGCAAGGACTTGCTTCGCCAGCATTACCAACAACATCCGCACTAGGTTAATGTGGGACAGGCTTTCACCTGTCTGCACTGCAACAGGCTGAAGCCTGTCCCACGTTCCCAAGGAGACACCAGCGATGAACAATCCCAATACCTTTTCCGCCCGCCGAAACTTTCTGAACAGCCTGACCTGGGGAGCAGCCGGAGCCATCGGAATGGCTGCTTTTTACACGCCGGGAGCTTTCGCCCAGCAGTTGGTCCAGACGCCCAAACAAACCGAAGGGCCGTTTTATCCGGACAAAATGCCGCTCGACACGGACAATGACCTGCTGGTCATCAACGACACCATCACGCCCGCCGTCGGCGTCGTGACCTACGTCAGCGGACGCATTCTGGACGCGCGCGGTGAACCCGTTCGCGGCGCGCTGGTCGAAATCTGGCAGTGCGACAACAACGGCGCTTACCTGCACAGCAAGACCGGCAATCGCGAAAAAGCCGATGCGAATTTCCAGGGCTTTGGCCGTTTCGTGACCGGTTCGACCGGCGAATATCTGTTCCGCACCATCAAGCCGGTTCCCTATCCGGGGCGCACGCCGCACATTCACTACGCCGTTAAAATGAAAGGCCAGGAAAAGTTCGTCACCCAGTGTTACATCAAAGGCCATCCGGGAAATGCAAACGATGGCGTACTGAAAGGAATTCGCGACGCGAAAGCCCGTGAATCCGTGATCGTGGATTTCGCGCCGATCAAAACTTCACGCATCGGCGAACTGGCCGCGCGATTCGACATCGTGCTGGGCTACACGCCGGGAGCCTGACTTTCAAACAAATGAAAACGTGGAACAGACTAAAGTCTGTTCACAGTGCGAACAGACTAAAGTCTGTTCCACGTTTTGAAGGAGTAAACGATAGCTATGAAACGATGGATTGCCTTTGCCAGTGTGGTTGTACTGGCGTTGTTTGCTGGTTCCTTTGTCGCTAATTCTTCCCCCAGTTTTTCGGTTGCCGATCCGGCGCACTGGCCGCAGTGGCGCGGGCCGTCCTTTAACGGAATGGCGCGCACTGGCGCGCCCGTCGAATTCAGCGATACCAAAAACGTCAAATGGAAAATCGCCTTGCCCGGACGCGGCTTTTCAACGCCGGTCTTCTGGGGCGACAAAATCTTTCTGACCAATGCCGTGCCGACCGGAAAAGTTGCCGCGCCACCAGCGGCCGCCGCTGACAATCAGGCCGCGCCTGGTGGTGGAAGGCGAGGCGGCGGTGGCGGACCCGGCGGGGGCGCGGGCGCGGGCGAAGAACACAAATTCATCGTCATGGCGCTTGATCGCAAAACCGGCAAAACCATCTGGGAGCGCGTTGCCAAAGTCGCGACTCCGCACGAAGGCTATCACCGGCAGTACGGCAGCTTTGCCTCGAATGCGCCGGTGACGGACGGCAAATTCCTGTATGCCTCGTTCGGTTCACGCGGGATTTACTGCTATGACCTGAACGGAAAGCTGATTTGGGAGAAAGACCTCGGCGTGCAGATGCGCATGCGGTTGCAGTTCGGCGAAGGCACCGCGCCGGCGCTGTACGGCAATCTGTTGATCCATCACTTCGATCAGGAAAGCGGTTCGTTTGTCGTGGCGCTGGATAAACGCAATGGCAAGGAAGTCTGGCGCACTCCGCGTGATGAACAGAGTTCCTGGTCAACCCCCTTCATCGCCGACCACAAGGGGCAAAAGCAGATGATCATCAGCGCGTCGAAAAAAGTGCGCGCTTATGTTCCGGAAACCGGCAAACTGATCTGGGAATGCGCCGGCCTGGGCAGCAATGTCATCCCCCATCCGGTTCAATACAAAGACACTTTGCTGGTAATGAGCGGGCACCGCGACCCGAAATTGATGGCCATCCGGCTGGGCAAGGAAGGCGATCTGACCGGCACGGACGCCGTGCTGTGGAGCCAGACGCGCGGCACATCGTACACGGCGTCACCAGTGCTAGATGGCGACAAGTATTACACCCTGAGCGACAACGGCCTGCTCAGTTGCTTCAATGTCGTAACGGGCGAACCGTATTATCAGCAGCAGCGTCTGCCGCAGACGGACAGTTTCAAGGCTTCGCCGATTGGCGCGGACGGCAAGCTGTACACCGCCAGCGAAAACGGCGTGATCACCATCCTCAAGATGGGCGAAAAATACGAAGTCGTCGCCACCAACACGCTGGAAGATCAAATGTTCATCGCTTCGCCGGTCGTGGTCGAAGGCGAACTGTTCCTGCGCAGCAAAACTCACATGTTCTGCATCAGCGACGGGAAGACGAAATAAACAAGCAGTGGTCATTGGAAGTTGGCGATTGGTAATTCACTGACGGAAAAGTCCGCTTCCCCATCAGTGAATTTTCTAGCCTCGATTGCCAGTGCCCAATGCCATCAAGACAACCAATTGCTCCACAACATAGCTGAAAGGTAACGAGTCAATGTTTACAAACGGGGTTTCGAGAAGAGATTTCGGGAAACTGGTTCTGGCTGGATTGCCGCTGTCGGTGGCAATGGCGCAGATCAATCCCAAAGTTCATGGCGTGCGCATCGGCGTGCAGTCTTACAGCTTTCGCACGCTTTCGCTGGACGACGCGATCAAGGCCATGACTGACATCGGCATCGGCGAATGCGAATTGTTTTCCGGCCACGTCGAACCGCGTCCGGCCGCCCCGTCCGGCGGCATGCGTCCGCCGCAAGGCGCTCCCGGTGCAGGCGGTCCTCCGGGGCAAGGTGGCCGTCCGCCGATGACGCCCGAAGCCCGCGAGGAAATGCGCAAGCGACAGGAAGAAGCGCGTGCGCAAACCCGCAAATGGCGGCTGGAAACTTCGCTGGATCATTTCAAAGGCATTCGCAAAAAATTCGACACGGCGGGCATCAAGCTGCAGGCGTACAACTACAGCTTCAACGACAGCTTCACCGACGAAGAGATTGATCGCGGCTTTCAGATGGCGCAGGCGCTCGGCGTGAAGATCATCACGGCATCTTCCACGATTAAAGCCGCGCAGCGCGTTGCGCCCTTCGCCGACAAATACAAGATTACCGTGGCGATGCACGGCCATTCCAATTTGACCGACCCGAACGAATTCGCCAAACCGGAAAGCTTCGAGAAGGCCATGGCGATGTCGAAATACTTCGCGGTCAATCTGGACATCGGCCATTTCTTCGCGGCAGGCTTCGATCCGATTCCCTACCTGGAACAGCATCACGCCCGCATTACCAACTTGCATCTGAAAGACCGCAAGAAAGACAACGGACCGAACACGCCCTGGGGCGAAGGCGACACGCCAATCAAACAGGTACTGCAACTGCTGAAAAAGAAGAAATGGGACATTCCGGCGAACATCGAATACGAATATCGTGGCGATGATGCCGTGGCCGAAGTCAGAAAGTGCTTCCAATACTGCAAGGACGCGCTGGCGTAAGGAAGAGATAGACAGAACCAGGTCAACGCAAAGACGCGAAGCCGCAAAGGTGCAAGGCTTTCAAGAACACTTTCCTAAGATTATTTAGTTTGAAAATGACTCCAACAACAATCCTTTGCGGCTTCGCGTCTTTGCGTTTGATCATGCGTCGTTATTGACCAGATATGAACTTTCAATTTTCAAGAAGACAGTTCGTGTTGCTGGCCGGAGCGGGCATTTGCGTGACCGCTGGCGCAAATGCCCGCTCCGCCGAATTAACCGCGCGCGAGGTCATTGAGCGAATCCAGAAAAACGTCGGCGTTCCCTGGCGCGCGGAAACCGTGGACACCTTCAAAATCGGCAACCCCGACACGATGGTCAAAGGCATCGCCACATCGTTCAGCGGCACGCTGGACGTTTGCCAGCGGATGGTGGCGTCGGGCAAAAACCTGCTGATCGTTCACGAGCCGACGTTTTACAACCACACGGACGACACCAAAGATTTAAGCAGTGAGGTGTACAAGGCCAAGCGGGATTTCATCGAAAAAAACGGCGTCGTCATCTGGCGGTTTCACGATCACTGGCACGCGCGCCGTCCGGACGGGATTTTCATCGGAATGACGGATGCGCTGGGTTGGGGGCAATACCGCAATGCCGATGACCCCAGAACATTCGATTTGCCGGTGACCACGCTGGACGGTCTGGCGAAAGACATTCAGCGGCGCCTGAAAATTCGCGGGATGCGTGTGATCGGCAATCCGCAAATGAGGGCCGGCAAGGTCGTCCTTTCGCCCGGATTCAACAATCCGCAGGGGATGATGCGAACACTGGACCGCCCGGAAGTTGATGTTCTGATCATCGGCGAATCCAGGGAATGGGAAGCCGTCGAATACCTGCGCGACGTCATCACCACCGGCAGGAAAAAAGCATTGATCGTTCTGGGCCATGTTCCATCCGAAGAAGCCGGGATGAACGAATGCGCCAAATGGCTGAAAACCTTCATTTCCGAAGTGCCGATTGAATATCTTCCGGGCGGCGAACCCTTCTGGTCGCCAAAGTAGTTTCCCGCCGCCACGAATTTTGTGACGGTTGGCAGAAATCGCGCGTCTATCTGTCCGGGGCAGGCGTTGCGCATGGATGACCATCCGAAAACCCTGCCAATCTCTCGAATCGCAAATGGAAAATGTCAAAAAGGAGAAACTTCAAATGAAGAAAAGAATCGCTTTTCTGTCAGTCAGTTTTGTGTTCGCGGCGCTGGCCATGGTCTGGGCGGCTGCCGATGTGACCGGCAAATGGGTTGCTCAGGTTCCCGGACGGGAAGGGCAAACCAACGAAACGACGATCACCCTGAAAGCCGAAGGCGACAAGCTGACCGGAACTGTTTCCGGACGTCAGGGCGACTCCCCGATTTCGGACGGAAAAATCAGCGGTGATGATATTTCCTTCGCTGTTTCCCGCGAAACCCCGAACGGAACTTTCAAGATGGTTTTCAAAGGAAAGGTTTCCGGCGACGAAATCAAATTCACGCGTAGCATGGAAGGCGGTCAGGGCGGCGGCAGACCTCCCGTGGAATTCACCGCGAAAAGAGCGAAATAACAATTTCATGGGTCAGGTGGCGGCGAATTCGCCTGACCCGCTTCTTTTTTCTTCCCAGCCACCCCACTTCCTGTTTGCGTTAAAAATCCGTAACTGCTCAGCCCTTCGGTAGCGGGGATATGGGCTGACCAGCAAAAATGCTGCTTAACGCCGCCAACACATTGCGGCCTTGTTTTTTGATAGTCGAAATGTAGCCGCGAATTCGACAAAAAGCCTTCGCGCCGCCGCT
>JAJNQA010000095.1 GCA_021155085.1 Heliomicrobium sp.
AGCGGCGGCGCGAAGGCTTTTTGTCGAATTCGCGGCTACATTTCGACTATCAAAAAACAAGGCCGCAATGTGTTGGCGGCGTTAAGCAGCATTTTTGCTGGTCAGCCCATATCCCCGCTACCGAAGGGCTGAGCAGTTACAGCAATTCTTCATCAGACAGGGAGGCAAAGTTAGTTATGCAAGCCGTCTCGGTCATTAACTATAAAGGTGGCGTGGGCAAGACCATTGTTACAGCCAATCTTATTGAAATCTTTGCCTCACCTTTTCGCCAGCCGCTCCGCTATCAACTTATACACCTGATGATTGAACGCCAGGCCGACATGTGTTCCCTGCACCTCCACGTTGGTCGCCGGGTCGTCGTTGATGCAATACCGCCAATCCACCACGCCGTCCGACTTGGTGTAAACCGCCGTATTCGGCACGGTAGTCGGCAGGTGAATCTGCAGGGCCGCAACCGAATCGCAGCTACAAACGGTGGTGAAACAGCCGGGATGGGTTTCCTGCCGGTGTTTGATCTTGGCGCGTTCGCGGACGCGGTCGGCCATTTCCAGCACAATCGGGTGCGAACAAACGCCGCGAAAGGGCGAACCGAGCGCCATGACGGAAGCGACTTTCCCCGGCCAACGCACGCCTGCCGAACGCGCCAGGATTCCGCCCAGACTGTGGCCGATCAAATGGACTTTGCCACCGGTTTCGGCATGCGCCTTGTCAATCGTGGTCGAAAGCCGTTCGACCAATGCGTTCAGACAGTCGGCATTCCAGCCGATGCCGGACATATATGCTTTGTAGCCGATGCGCCGCAGCCACAGATTCATCTCCCACAGATATTGATCCGTGCCCAGAAAACCCGGGATGACCACGACGGCGGAACCGTCTCCGCGCGGAACGCCCAAACCGTAATAAACCGGTGCGGCGTGCAGCGCCATCCAATCCAATCCCACGAACGCTTCCCGCCAGATGGGCCGATTCGATGATCGCATCTCTTTGTGAAGCAACACTGATGAAGAATATCCGGACATAAACACCTCTCGGGTACGCATCGCTTCCCGCGTGCAACCGCCTGTTAGCCGCGCTTGCCTTTGGCAGCTTTGGCTTTGATGACCTGGGGCTTGATCTCTTCGACGCCAGCGGCTTTCCGCAATTCATAGAACGAATCGTACAAATGTTCCCGCAGCCGTTCGACATCGGGCATCGCTTTCGTGTCGGCGGTCAAGCCAAAGAACAGGTGTTGATCATAACTCATGATCGCGCAGCCACAACCGAGGCCGAATCCGACCGGCACGTATGGATAATACGCGGTCATCCGCTTGCCCATCGCATACATCGGAACCTGCGGGCCTGGCACGTTCGTCGAAATGATGTTGAACGGCGGCAGCGGCAGATTTGCCGTCGAAAGCGCGCCGACCAGCGCCTGCATCGGCGGCGGCAACGTGCCGACCAGCGCCGAAAACAGATTCAAGCCTTCCGCCACACGCCCGCCTTTCATCGCCATCGTCTTCTGATTGATGTAGCGGAATCGTTCAACCGGATGTTTCAAATCCAGCGGGATTTCTACAGGCAAGACTGAGACCAGATTGCCCAGCGCGCCGCGCTGACCTTCCTGCCGCAAGCTGACCGGAACCATGACGCGAACATTGCGGCCTTCGATTTTGTGTTTGTGGGTTTCGGCATAACGCGCTACTGCACCGGACAGCGCCGTCAGCACCACGTCATTGACCGTTCCGCCTAACGCGCCACGCATTGCCCGCGCTTCGGCAAAGTTGAAGGTATTCCAAACCAGCCGCTTTTCGCCTCCCAGCGGCGCATTGAACGGCAGCGGCGCAGCAGGCGAAGCGATCTTCGGCAGTTCGCTACTGATGTTTCGCATCGCGCTGCGCGATGCGTCATCTGTCAATGCCTTCGTCAGATTCAACAAGCCGTTTTGAAACTCCATCCAGCGATCCATGCCTTCCTGCATGCCGCCCAGAATCGAATCGAACAGCCGCCTCGTCGGATCAGGCTGCGGATGGCGCGGCCTGGCGGCTGGCTTCGATTCAATCGGCTTCACTTCGGGCGAAAAGTCCAGAATGATTTTCAGCAGATCAACGCCCGACATTCCATCCACCATGCAGTGATGCACGCGCGCCACCATCGCCGTCCGCTTACCTTCCAGTCCGTACACCAGATAGATGTCCCAGAGCGGTTTGTTGCGATCCATCATCGGCGTGAAAATGCGGCCCGAGAGGTCAATCAACTCCTTTTCGCCGCCCGGCGCGTCAATCTGCACCTTGAAGATGTGATTGCGGATGTTGAAATGCGGATCGTCTTCCCAGGTCGGATGGCCCAGACTGAACGGGTCGGGCACGACAATCTGCTGGTAGCGCGGCAGCAGATGCATTTTGGAATCCAGCATCGCAACGAAATCCTCGAAAGGGATTTCACCGTCAAAGACGCTGACGCTGCCGATGTGCATCGTCGCTTCCTTCTTTTCAAAATAGAGGAAGCTGGAATCCATCGAAGTCAGTCGGCGGTGTAGTTGGGGTTGGGACATGATGATTCTCCGTCAATCAATTTGCTTTGGCGGCAAGGCCTGCCGCTTCTTTTCCAAGCGCAATTACCCATTCGCGCTGTTCGGAAGTCTCAGGCACCACACATCCACGCGCGGCGCCGACGCGGTGAAAAGCCAGTTCCCACGGCAGTCCCGACAAAACAAGCAGACTGGAAGCGATCAATGCTGATCGGCCAATTCCTTGCCGACAATGAACGCCAATGTTCTTTCCACCAGCAAGCAGTCGCGTCAGGCGATGTAGCAAGACCAAAGTATCCACGTGCGAAGCGGGAATGTTGCGATCAACAATGGGAAAAGAGATGAACTCCAATCCCGCGGCCTGACTCAGTTCTCCCTCTCGCTGCAAATCCAAATCGGCAGCCTCATCCGCTTCAAGCAAAGAGACAATTACATCCAGCCCGACCTCTTTCCAGGCTGCCACTTCGTCTTCCAGCCAATCACCGCCTCTTGGGCGCGGGATAATTGCCAGTTTGCCTCGCCAGTTGCTTTCGATCCAATAGACAGTTGCTTTCATTGTTTTAGTCAGGGCTGGTGTTTGGGGACGATTTCTCGCGGTAACGCGTCAACATCAACGCCGCGATCTCGAAGAATCTTGATCCGATGATGCCCGTCAACCATTGTGCCGTCGGGTCTGGCCTTCAAGGCTCCCGGCTGACCGGGTTGCAGCGACTCGACCAACTCTTCCGAAGTCAGTCTAGCATACTGATTCAGCTTGAGCTGAATCAGCGACTCGTCAGGGTGCAGTGGTTTCAAAGAAGGTTGATTCACGATCAGTTTGCCGCCCAAACATCCACCAGATAACGATTTTGCGCCGTCAATTCATTCAGCCACTCCTCGGCCTCCGCCACGCTCGCGCCGGTCTTATCGCAATAAATCGCCGCGAAAGTTCGCCGCACATCAGGAGCCATCCGGCTGGCATCGCCGCACACGTAAATCGCCGCGCCTGAGTCAATCATCTGCCAAACTTCATCGCGGAGCGCATAGATTTCGTCCTGCACATAACATTTCTTCTTTCCTTCGACACGCGAAAAGGATGTAGACAACTGCGTGACGCCTTGCGCCTCAAATTGGCGCAGTTCGTCCTCGTACAGGAAATCCTGTTGCGGATGGCGGCAGCCGAAAAAGAGTAGCGATGCGCCGACTTCCGTGCCTGCGGCTTTGAGCGCCGAGCGTTCCTGCAAAAAACCTCGGAAGGGAGCAAGGCCAGTTCCCGGGCCAACCAGAATGATGGGCGTTGTGGGGTCTTCGGGCAGCCGGAACGCAGATTTCGTGTCTTTCACAAACGCGTAGAGAACCTCACCCGCTTCCTGGCGCGCCAGGTAATTTGTGCAGACGCCTTGAAATGTGCCGTGACCGGAACGCGCTGGTCCTTCGATGACAGCAACCGTGATGCTGCAACCGTAGGCATCGGCCAGGGGCGACGACGAAATCGAGTAATACCGTGGACGCAATGCCGGCAGCATTTCCAAATAGACTTCAAACGGCAGCGTGCAAGCGGGAAACTCTTCCAGCAGATCAATGATGGATTTCCGCTTCGCCAGCACGTCTTCTTTGTAGCGCGCGGCGCTCATTTCATCTTCGCCGGTCAGCGCCATCAGCTTCATTTTTTCCGGCGGGCATTCGGTGTGATCGGCCAGCACCTGAATCTGTGAACGCGTCGCGACATCCTGCAACTCGACGTAATCGGCCAGCAACCGGTGAACCGAAATCGTTTGATTGACCGGCAAAAAGGTTTTGCGGTTGGTCATCGGCCTCAGCCGGATGTTGACCTCCTGTCCGAAACCGAAGCGTGCGGCCACGCGCCGGACCAGGCTGTCGCTGTTGTGCGGAATCACGCCCAGATGATCGCCCGCGCGATAGCTGACGCCTTCGGGCAATTCCAGTTCGATGTGCCGCGTAGAGCGGTCGGATGGATTTTCCGGCCCTTTATTGTGAAGCTCGCGATTCGCGCGAACCGTCATCGGTTTGGAATCGAAGGAATCCACGAACGGACTCATCTGCTGTCCGGGGACGATTTCCAGCTTGTAGAGTGGCCTGGAAGTTTCGGCTTCGATCTGAATGCCCACCGCTTCCGCCACAGTTCGGCGCAGCGGCTGATACCAGCGCTGGAACTGGCCGTCGAAATCGTCGCGCGCATCGCCTTCGCCGTGCGGGAAAAGACGTTTTGCTCCGTGCGCGGCCAACTGTTCATCAATGAAGCGCGGTACGGCTTGAAACGTCGCCGCCCAGTCGCGGTTGCCGCAGCCGAAGACTGTGTACGTCACCCCCGCCAACGCATCGCTCGCCAGTTCTCCGCTGCGCAGCCAGTCGCAAAACTTCGCGGCGTTGTCCGGCGGCAGTCCGTTGTAGGAAGACGTGACAATGGCCAGCAAGCCTTCTTTCGGCAGCCGTTCGGCGTAATCATCCAGCGGCGCGATTTTCACCGCAAAACCATTCGCTTCGGCGTCCTGCGCCATTCGCCGGGCAAGCTCTTCCGCGGTGCCCATGTTTGATCCGAACAGTACCAGCAAAGGTGTTTCGTGTTTTTGTTGAACCGTCGCGGTGACCGTTGCCGCAGGTTTGGCTTCCACCTTCGCCGGTGTGGCAAAGATGGTTCGATCTCCGGCGCGGCGCGGACGAACTTTGATTTTGAATTCGTCCGGCTTCATCGTCAGGCTTTCCTTGATCTTCAACTGGTAGCGCGTGTGATCCACCAGTTTGAAACGTTGCAGGATCATGCCCAACACCAGCGTTGCTTCCGTCAAGGCAAACTGCCGCCCGATGCAGGCGCGCTGGCCATTGCCGAAAGGTTTGTAAGCATTCGCCGGGCGCTTGGCTTCGGCTTCGGCGGTGAAGTTGTCCGGGTTGAAGATTTCCGCGTTCTCTCCCCAGACAGACTTGTCGCGATGCAGCATCGGCAGCAGCACATTGATGGTGTCAGTACGTTTAATCTTGTACTGACCTCCGACGACGGTGGTGTCGTAAGGGTACAGTCCGATAACCGGCGCGGTCGGCCACAATCGCAATGTTTCTTTCAGAATCTGCGAGATGTACGTCAGTTGATTGACCTGCGCGTAAGTCGGTTTGGCAGCGAGATCAGGTCCCAGCACACGGTCAACTTCTTCGTAGGCCTTGGCCAGCACTTCAGGATTGTTGAGCAAGGCATAGACGGCAAAAGCCAGCAATCCGCTGGTCGTTTCGTGCCCGGCAATCAGGAAGGTGATCACCTGGTATCGGATGTTGACGTCTTCCAGCCGCTCGCCGGTCTTTCTGTCCACGCCGCTGAGCATGTAACTGAGCAAGTCCGGTTTATCCGCCAGATCGCCGCCGCTGGCTTTTCGGTCCTTGATGATCCGATCCACGGTTTCATTCATACAGCGGATGTCGGCTTTAAGCTGACGGTCGCGGCCCTGCCGGATCAGACCTTCCAGCGGGATGTCACGCAATTCATCCAGCGTCGTGCCAAGCGCGTTGGCCATCGCGCTGACGAAGGGATGATAGCCGTCCTGATAAAACGAATTGAGCCGGTAATCGAATCCGCACAGCCCGATGGTGTCCACGGTCAGCCGCGTCATGTCGGCGGCGACATCTATTTCGTCTTCCGGGTTCAGGCGCTCCCACTTCAAAACCAGTTGTTCGGCGATGTCCAGCATCATTGGGTGGTAGCTCTGCATCGCGCGATGGCCGAAATTGGGCAGCAGAATGTTGTGGGCCTTCGACCAGTTCGGTTCTTCGGTTTTGGACGTGAACAGTCCGTCGCCGCCGAATCGCCGCACCAGCCGCAGCGCGCCGCGAATGCTTTTGTCGAACCGCTTTTCGTCGCAGACTTCATTGACCAGTTCGTAGCCGGAAACGACGATGGCCACGCGCCCGCGCATTTCCAGCCGGTAAATCGGACCGTATTCGCGCGCCAGCCGGACCATATCCTGCACCGGCGTGGTCGCACTCAGATCAAGCAGATTTTCCAGCAGAAAAGTTTCGGGCGGTTGCGGAATGCGGGCGTAGGTTTGTTTGGTGCTCATCGTCTCCCTCGTCAATTGCGCGGAGTCAACATCGCAAAACTGATTCCCAGTAAGCCGCTTTGTGCCCGCAAAAACCGGGCAAGACAATTGGCGGCCAGCGGCAGATTTTCAGGAAGAGCTTCCTGATCAGGAGTGAAAACAAAAGCGTTGGCGTTGCGCGGTTTCCCGGCCAGCCAGTAACGAACTTCGGGATTGGCGGCCAGGTTCTTCACCCACTGGGAGTTTTGGCGGACGGTGCTGAAAACGACAAAATCACCGATCCGTGTGGCCAGCACGGGAAGATTGATCTTGCGCCTGGTTTTGCGGCCGGTGGTTTCAACCACGATTGTCCCCGCAGGCAAACATACTGGGTTACCGAATCCGGCGCGAATCAGCGGTTCGGCAAATTCGTTCAACCCGGCGAAAAACTCTTTTTGAAACCCTGCCAGCGCATGTGCAAACATCGTCATTGCCTCCGATTACTCGTTCAAGCCGGTGACATCGTGACTCATAACAATCAAATCGTGCGTGCGGCCATCGCGATCCATCACATAATCGGCAAGTAATGCTTCCGCCTTAAAACCCAATCGCTCGAAAACGGCGATTGCGCCGCGTTCTTCGGCGGCCATTTGCGCGACAACTTTCTGCAACCCCGCGTCTTCGGCCAGCGCAAAGATTTCGTTGGCTAACACATGCCCCAATCCGATGCCCCGAGCATCCGTGCCGACCAGCAATCGAATGTTTCCCAGATGACGCGCCCACATGGTTTCGCTGCGAACAAGTGTGCCCATCCCCAACAGACGTCCGGCGGATTCGGCAACAATCGTCATTGTCCGGCCCGATTGCAGACTCCGCACCCAGCCATCAATGACTTTCGGGTGCGTAATATCCACGGGAAGAAAAAGCAGATCATCGGCCGGTAGCGCTTGTGCAAAGCTGAGCACCGCATCGCGGTCTGTCGCCTGCATCAGGCGCAAGGTGATGTGTCTGTCTTTAAGCGTGGTCGTCCACGGATATGCGCGTTTCGCTGCTTGCGTCATTGTCGTCTGGTGCCTTTCTGTCAGGTTGTTAGTTTGATGGAGGTAATGCGCACGAAAGTTACCACAGTCGGAAAGACTACGAGAAGAGAAACGGCGCTGAAGATACTGCCGGCAATTTCCAGACAGCATCGTGTTGGCACGAATTAGCCATTCGCCATTGGTCATTACCCATTAACCGACAGAAAATCTCCTGTCAAATAATGGGTAATGTGGAATGGGCAATGGATAATTCGATCTTGCCAGAGAACCGTCAGCCTCACCCTCGGTTGCCCCTTTTTCTTATTTGCCGTTACTTTTTCGTCGAGCCGAAGAATGGAAGCTGCGTGGCCAGATCAAGCCAGCGCTTCTGGACTTCGACATAGTTGGTGACGGCCTGCTGCGCGAAATCGGCCAGCGCCGCCGCCGGTGAATTCTCTTCCAGGTTCAGCCCGTCTTTGACGGCGTTGATCACTTGCGCGTTCTGTTGCGCGGCAAAGTCCAGCCACTGCGTGCGCGCCTTGACGAAGGTTTCCAGTCCCTGGCCGGCGTAATCCTGCACGGCAGTCATCATTTCCGCCGGATTCACCGAAGCGCCTTCCTTGATGGCGTCAAACAATTGAGTGCTTTGCTGCGAAGCGATTTCGGCCCAGCGGCGCTGCGCTTCGACCAGGCCTTCGACGCCCTGACGCGCCCAATCGCCAAGCGCGGGCGTAGGCGCGGTGCGATAAAAGCTCATGCCTTCTTCGACCGCCTTCAGCACCAATGCATTCTGCTGTGCAGTCAGGTCTATCCATTTCTTCTGTGCGTCAACCAGATGTTCGACGACTTCTTTCGCCCAATCTGCCGCGCCAGCGTTGGTTTCAGCGGTTACCGGTTCCTGTTCGGTGGCGTTCTCTTTTGCCGATTTTGCTTTGTTTGCCATAACGAAAACTCCTTTTGAATTTTGTAGTAGTTGTTTTGCAGTTGCGTAACGCTTGTGGGCGTCGAATCTCAAATCCAGAATTTGAGATTTCACTTCTTGTTCTCAGCTTGCGGCTGATAAAGATTGCCGCTGCCGGTTTTTGATTGATCCGTCTTTTGTTTACCTCGCCGCATTCCTTCGATGAACGGCACGCTCCAGCCGAGCGCGAAATCCACCAGCGCGGGAGCGAAGGTGTTGGCGATGTTGATCGCCTGCGCGTCAAATGCCGCGACGACTTCCGGCTGTGGAAACCGGGCGGTTTGCACAATCAGCTTTGCCATCTGGCCGGCTGGGAACTTCGGCACAAAGCCAGGGACTTCAAAACCGGTGCTGTTGGCGGCGGCATCAAAAATTTCCGTTTCGACCGCGCCGGGGTAGATTGTGCAAACATCAATGCCTTCGGACATTAACTCCGCGCGCAGCGCTTCGGAAAACCCGGCCAGCGCAAACTTGCTGGCGCAGTACGCAGTTTCAAACGGCATGCCGCGTTTGCCGAAAATCGAAGAGACATTCAGAATCACGCCTCCGCCACGCTGATTTCGCATTTGCGGAAGAGCGGCGCGGCAGGCATAGACCGCCCCCCAGAAATTCACGTCCATCAACCTTCGGAAGTCTTCCAGCGGCATGGCTTCAAACCCCGAAGCAATCGCCACGCCCGCGTTGTTGACCAGCACATCCACCCGTCCGAACCGTTCGACGCTCTTTTCAATCAATGCTTCGACTTGTGCCTGATCAGCGACATCAGTCCGTACAGCCAGCGCTTGCCCGCCGGAGGCTTCAATTTCTCCGGCCAGCTCCATCAAACGCTCCTGGCGGCGGCCGGCAAGAACCACTTTCGCGCCGGTTTTGGCAAACTCGCGCGCCGTTTCGCGCCCGATACCGCTGGTCGCCCCCGTGATGACCGCTGTCGTTCCGCTCAGTTTTCGAATCATGATGGTTGAATCTCCGCGAAAGGTTGATCTGACGACGCCAGCATACGCCGGAATTCATCAGAGTCAAGCAATTATTTCGCAACTGCGAAATAAAAAGACAAACAGACAATCTCCCGGCTGCCGCAAGCGCCTGCATAGCAAATGGCTTCCGTCTAAATTACGCCAACCGCTCGCAATTGCAAAAATATCTTTTCACGGATTGAGAAAAACCGCTATACTGCCCGCGAAATTGCACCCGGAATGATAAATCCAATGACAAGAAAAACAGCGAAGCCAGCGGCAAAACCTGCAAGAAAGCGCGCGGCCAAACGTGCGGCGGCGCGAACCACGGCCGAAGACAACCAGCAGCCGGCCGATGACCGCGTGATCATCAAACGCTATGGAAACCGGCGGCTTTACAATACGGAAACCGGGACTTATGTCACCTACCAGGACTTGATCGCCATCATCCGCAAGGGAAACGACATTCAGGTGATTGATTCAACCACCAAAGCCGATGTCACCAAGTCCGTCCTGATGCAGGCGATCCTGGAGGAAGACAAGAATCAGAGCCTGCTGCCGCTGCCTTTCCTGTTTCAAATTTTGCGTTCGCGAGATGATTCGGTGCAGGACTTTTTCAAGAACTATCTGTCCGCCAGCTTTGACGCCTACCTGAAAACCAAGGAAGAGTTCGACCGCCGTTTTCGTGGTTTTCTGGGAATGGGCGCGACCGCGCCGCAAATGTGGGAACAGTTCATCCCTGGCGCGGAAGCATTGAAGAATATCTTCAGTCCGACCAGGAAAGACAAGAAGGACCAGGACGAACCGAAATAAAAATCAACCAGGATTTCCGGCATTTTCGCTTGCCCCGGCGGCAAGCAGCGCTTCAGTCAGGCGAACGGCCGCAGCCATTTCTCCGACATCGTGAACGCGAACAATGCGCGCCCCTCGTTCGATGCCGATGACGGTGCTGGCTGCGGTTCCAGCCAGCCGCTCTCGTTCATCGTTGCGCCTGGCGGCGATGAGTCCTTCATCCAGCGTGCGTTTGATGAAGGATTTCCGCGAAGTTCCGAGCAGGACAGGCAGGCCGAATTCAGCCACCAAACGATTCAGACCATTGATAAGTTGAAGATTTTGCCGGGCAGTTTTGCCGAAGCCGATGCCCGGATCGAGAATTATTCGCAGTTGCGAAACACCGCGCTGCCGGGCCTGTTCGATGGACCAGCGCAAACAACCGATGACTTCGGCAAAAATGTCTTCGGCAAAGGGCAGTTGCTGCATGGTTTCGGGCGTGCCGCGCGAATGCATCAGCACCAGACCCGCTCCGGTTTGCGCCGCCAAATCCGCCAACCGCGCATCGAATCGCAATCCACTGATGTCGTTGATGATTTCCGCGCCGCGCTCAATGGCGCCGCGCGCGACCTCCAGTTTGGTGGTATCAATTGAAATGGGAATGAGCAACCGGCCCTGCAGCCGTTCGAGCACCGGAAAGACGCGCGCGCATTCTTCTTCGATGGTGACAAACGGTGCGCCTGGCCGTGTGGATTCGCCGCCAATATCCAGAATATCCGCGCCTTCGGCCTCCATTTCCAGAGCGCGATCCAGAGCGCGTTCAACATCATCAAACCGTCCGCCGTCGGAAAAAGAATCCGGCGTGACATTCAGCACGCCCATTACCTGAACCCGCGATTCCAGGTCAAGAAAAGAATGAATCAGCTTCATTGAAATTCCAGTATGACCTCGGTTCCGCGCCGGGCGCCGAGACGGTTCGCCGCCGAATCGCACCAAAGCGCAATCTCCCAGAAACCAGCGCTGCCCAAATAGGCGAATGGTTCACCCTTAACCGCCGACTGCGCAAAATGCGAACCGAATTGGCCGATTTCGCGCCCGGCAAACAACAGCTTGATCGCGGATTCCGGATTCCGGATTCCGGACTGTTCGATTCGCAGTTCGCGCTCGGTCAGGTTGGTAATGCAATTGCCGAAACGGTCAATGTGAAGGATTGAGCCAATGACGCGATTGCCATCAGCATCATTCAGCGGCTGTGGGATTTCAATCCCGATGTAATCCTGAATCTCACGCCCAACAGCTTCCGGCTGTAATCCGCGCGACAGCCAGGCGGCGACGGGCGCAAACACATCCCGCCCGTGGAAAGTGGCGCTGACCGGATGCCGAAAATATTCGTCCCGCTCAAGTTGAAAAACATGGACTTGCGATTCCCGCGCGTAAACGTAGCTGAAAATTCCGTTGTCCGGACCGACAAAAAGCTGATTCCCTGCCCGGACCACAATTGCGCGACGTGCAGAGCCGACGCCGGGATCAACCACCGCAAGGTGAATTGTTCCGGCGGGAAAGTTCTGGTAGCAAGCGCCAAGCGTAAACGCCCCGGCGGTGATGTCCTGCGCCGGAATCTCGTGGGTTAAATCAATAATTTGAACCGTCGGATGGATGCTGAGAATAACGCCTTTGACAGCGGGGACGAAATAATCGGCAGTGCCGAAATCGGTGAGCAGGGTGATCATTTGATTGCGGAATTCGGATTGCGGATTGCGGATTTGGTTGACAGCATAGCCGCTTGGCTCAGCATAATTCGCATTCCGCAATCCACAATCCGAAATCGGGTTAGTCTCTGGTGCGTGCTGGAGCCGCCGTGCGGAGCAACATTTCGGTTCCGGGTTCCAGAACCAATTCCTTGCCGCCTTCGATGAAAACCGAACCGACCCCGATTCCACCGCCAATCGCCGCTCCGATGGCAGCGCCTTTGCCGCCTCCGGCAATCCCACCGATGATGGCGCCGAGCGCTGCGCCGCCGACGCCGCGTGTGGCTGTGTCTTTCGTCCGGTTGCCGGTTTCAACGTTGCCTTCTTCGTCCACGCTCTTGACCTTTTCGCTCTCGTAAATCTTTTCGACCTGCGCGGCCATCTTGCTGCTGCGCCCGTCGCGCAGGCGAATGGTGTCGAATACCAAAGACAATTCCGTCTTGCCCGAAGCCTTGCCGGACTTGTTCAGCTTGGCGATGTGGCCCTCGACCACCGCGTCGGCGTAATCGGTCGGATCAAGTACGACGGCGGTAAAACGGTCGCCTTCCTTGTTCGTGCGAGTATTGATTTGATCATTCAACCGAACCTTCATTGAAACACCGTCGGGAATGGAAACCGTTCCCCGACCAGAGGTTGTTGATGATGGCCTTGAATTGGTGGAGGTGCGATCCGAGGCGCGGCCTGCCGGTTCCGGATTGTAGCGGTCGTCCGAAGCACGGCGATCATCGCCCGGTCTGGGATCGTCGCTCGTGCGCGGGCGAGAATTTGCCGAGGCAATTGGCTCCGCGGAGGCATTGACGGAGGCCACCACCACTCTGCCCAGATTCGCCGGCATCGAAATCGTATACGGGCGCCCCATGTACCCGTCGTTGTATCCCAGCTCAAAACCGATGCGGTACCCTTCCTGATATTCCGGCAGGGTTCCCATTCTCTGCTGGTAGGTGCGATCCGCGCGGTTGTAGGCCTCGCTATCGGCAAATTCGCGCGGTTGATTGTCGTTGAAATCGCTTTTCCCTTTGGTGAAGCCGTCTTCATACCCGCCACGATAACCATGCTGATACGCGTACCGGTAAGACGCCGGATCGTTGGCCGTCACGGTTGGACGATTGCGCGAAGTTTGGGCCGTCGCGGCAACAGTCATCATCAACAAAGCAGCCATGACCGTTCCCAGGGCGGTAAAACGGTGGATCGAGCCTCTATTCATAATTTGCCTCCTTCTGCGGTTCACTGATTGTCTGTGGGAGAATTCAAGGGGTATGTGATTTCTACACCATTGCCAGACTCAAAACAAGCGTTGAGTTGGTGTATGCTTCGCGTCTGCCAGCACTTCTGAGGAGAAGCTTAACGAGTTGAATATGATTGATAAAGAGGAAGATTATCTTTCGTCGAAACACGCGATGAAGTCCGCTTTTCTCGGCTGGTTGGCGGTGAATATACTGAACGGGGTTACCCTCTATATCAGCAACGGGTAATCCGGCGAAACTGAAGCAACCTTTTTTGAAGCTCTGATAACAATGAAAAAAATCTACCTCGATAACAGCGCCTCCACACGAGTTGACGATGAAGTCGTGCAAGCCATGCTCCCCTACTTCACCGAAGAGTTCGGCAACGCTTCCAGCACGCATCAGTTCGGCCAACGCGCCAAACAGGCCATCGAAGACGCCCGTGGACAGGTCGCCCTCCTGCTGAATGCCGCGCCGACCGAAATCACCTTTCTGTCCGGCGGCACGGAATCCGACAATCTGGCCATCAAGGGCATTGCCGAAGCGCATAAGGACAAAGGCCGCCACATCATTACCTCGCAGATCGAACATCCGGCGGTGCTCGCCAGTTGCGCGCATTTGGAAAAACTCGGCTGGCGCGTGACCTATCTGCCGGTCTATCGCGAAGGCCTGGTCCGGCTGGATGACGTGCGCGCGATGATCATGGATGAAACCGTCTTGATCACGGTGATGCATGCCAACAATGAAATCGGCACCATCCAGCCCCTTCAGGAAATTGCCTCGCTGGTCAAGGCGCGCCGTGAAGCCGGACAACGCCACCTCTATCTGCACACAGACGCTGTCCAATCGGTCGGCAAGATTCCGGTGGATGTGCAGGAACTGGGCATTGATCTATTGACGCTGACCGCGCATAAATTTCACGGGCCGAAAGGCATCGGCGCGCTTTACGTTCGCAAGGGCGTGCGGCTCGGCAGCCAGATGCACGGCGGGCATCACGAACGCGACCGCCGCGCCGGGACGGAAAGCGTCCCGCTGATCGTCGGCATCGGCAAAGCGGCGGAACTTGTCCGGCTGAATTTGCCCGAGCGAATGGAGCAGGCAAAAGCGCTACGCGACACTCTGGAAACCGAAATCTTCAACCGCATTTCGGATGTCACGCGCAACGGCAACCCGGCGCACCGCGTACCGAACATCGCCAATCTGAACTTCGATTTTGTCGAAGGCGAAGGCTTGCAGATTTCGCTGGATTTGAAAGGCGTGGCGGTTTCGACCGGCTCGGCTTGCTCTTCGGGTTCAACCGAACCTTCGCACGTGCTGATGGCGATTGGGCTGCCGCGCGACAACGGCTATGGAAGCTTGCGGTTCAGCTTTGGCAAGGACAACACCAAAGAGGATGTTGATTACGTGCTCGAAGCATTGCCGGCCGTCGTCGAAAAGCTGCGCAAGCTTTCGCCCCGCTTGCGCCAGAAACAGGCCGTAAGCTGATTTACACCTTCCTGCATTTCGGTTTATGAATAATCCACAACCCCTGATCGCGGCTTTAGCGGGCGCGCCTGAAATCATTATTGGTCTCGTGCGCGAAGTGCCGCCGCAGAATCTGAAGCGTCGTCCCAGTCCGAACAAATGGTCCGCGCACGAACATGTTTGCCACATCTCGACGATAGACGCGCCTTACCTCGCGCGGCTGGAGTTAATGCTCTCCGATCCATCTCCCCAGATCACACCGATGTCGGCTTCGCCGGAGGAGGAAGCGGGCGCATTACTCAACGTTGATCTGGACGAAGCGCTTGCCTTGTATGTGGTCGAACGGGCACGCCTCGTCAAGCGTTTAAGGCAGCTTTCTGAGGCTGATTGGCAAAGGACGGCGGCGCACGAAGAGTACAGTTATTACTCCGTCTGGATCATGTTTCGGCAACTGTTACTGCACGAGATGCAGCACGCTTACAGAATCGAAGAGCTACGATTGAAAAAACACTGGCTGTAAACCACTCGCTCAACCGGACGCCACCTCGGCGATAATGAAGGGCACAGGCTCACACGCCATCAATTCATCAATGAAGTTTGGCGATAACGACAGACCTCAGCTAAAGTGAGGTGGCCGCGCGCATTCGTGCATCATTCGGCAAATTCTGAATTCTGAATCGTGAAGGGATATCCATGTCAAAACACATACTGTCAATCTTATTTTCCTGCTTTCTGGCGGGCCAATTGTTTGCGCAAGCTCCGCCAAATGCGGTGGCGGATAATTATAACAGTGTCTTCAAAGCGGTGAAGTGGCGCTCTATTGGCCCGTTTCGCGGCGGGCGTTCCAATTCAAGCTGCGGCGTCGTGGGCGATCCCATGACTTACTACATGGGAACGACGGGCGGCGGCCTGTGGAAAACCGATGACATGGGCATCACCTGGCGGAATATCTCTGACGGTTATTTTAAGACGGGTTCCGTGGGCGCGGTGGCGGTGGCCGAAAGCGATCCGAATGTCGTGTACGTCGGGATGGGCGAACATGCCGTTCGCGGCGTGATGACGCACTCAGGCGACGGCGTTTATAAATCCACCGATGCCGGAAAGACCTGGAAGCACATCGGGCTGGAACAGACCCGGCACATTTCCCGCATCGTGGTGGATCCGAAAAATCCCGATATTTTACTGGTTGCCGCGCAGGGCGCTTTGTATGGCGGCTCGCCACAACGCGGGATTTATAAATCCACCGATGGCGGGGCGACGTGGAAGAACGTTCTATTTGTGGACGAAAAGACCGGCGCGGCGGAGCTTTCGATGGACATGACAAATCCGCGCATCCTCTACGCCGCGATGTGGGAACACGGCCGGCTGCCGTGGAAAGTCATCAGCGGCGGGCCGGGCAGCGGGTTGTATAAATCCGTGGATCAGGGCGAAACGTGGGAAAAGCTGAAAGACGGCCTGCCCGAAGAAATGGGCAAGATGGCGATTGCCGTCAGCCGCTCCAATCCTGAAAAGGTATACGCGCTGATCGAAAGCGATTCCGACAAGGAAGCGGGCGGCTTGTTCGTTTCGACGAATGCGGGCAAGAAATGGAGCCGCATCACGAATGACCATCGGCTGGTGCAGCGCGCCTGGTATTACATCGAACTGTTCATTGACCCGAAAAATGAAAATACGATTTACGTGCTGAGCGCGCCTGCCTTGCGCTCAAAGGATGGCGGGAAAACCTGGCAGAACCTGTCCGGCACGCATGGCGATTATCACGATTTGTGGATCAACCCTGCCAATTCGGACAACTTCGTGATCTCCAATGATGGCGGCGCGGCCATCACCTTCAACGGCGGCAGAAGCTGGAGCACACAGAGCAACATGCCGACGGCGCAGTTCTATCGCATTAACGTAGACAATCAGTTCCCCTATCGTATTTACGGCGGGCAACAGGACAACACGTCCGTTTCCATTGCCAGCCGCGAGTTGGCCGGCGGCGGAATTACCACGGCAAGCTGGACGGCTTCGGCGGGCGGCGAAAGCGCGTTTCTCGCCTTTGATCCCAACAACCCGAAATATGTTCTGGGTGGAAGTTATCAGGGCACCATCGAAGTGCTGGACACGCAGGCCAAAGCCTCCACGAACGTGATGGCTGCGCCGATTCAATACCTGGGCATGGATGCGAAAGACATCAAGTATCGGTTCAACTGGAATGCGCCGATCATCTGGAGCAAACACGAACCCAACACCTATTACCACGGCTCGCAATTGCTATTGAAAACCAGCGATATGGGCAAAACGTGGAAAGAAGTCTCGCCGGATTTGACCCGCAACGAAAAAGAAAAACAGGGCAAAGGCGGCGGGCCATACACCAACGAAGCCGTCGGCGCGGAAAATTACGGCACGCTGAGTTACATCCTCGAATCCCCGCACGAAAAAGGCGTGATCTGGACGGGCAGCGATGATGGACTGGTTTATTTGACCCGCGACGGCGGCGCGAACTGGAAGAACGTCACGCCCAAAGGTCTGGCCGAATGTCTGATCAACGCGATTGAAGTCTCGCCGCACGACAAAGCGACGGCTTACATCGCCACTACGCGTTACAAATTCAATGACCACGCGCCGGGTTTATACAAAACCACCGACTATGGAACCACGTGGACCAAGATAGACAACGGCATTCCGGCGGAGGCCTTCACCCGCGTTGTGCGCGAGGATGAAGTCCGCAAAGACCTGTTGTTTGCGGGCACCGAACTCGGCCTGTTCCTGTCCTGGAATGGCGGCAAGGACTGGTCGCCGTTCCAGTTGAATTTGCCCGTGACGCCATTGACTGATTTACGGATTCACAAAGGCAATCTGATCGCCGCCACGTCGGGCAGATCGTTTTGGATTCTGGATGATTTGAGCCTCATTCGTCAGCACCAAAAGAACGCAGCTTCATTTGCGCTCTACCGGCCTGACAATGTGTACCTCGCCAATGGAGGAAGCGAACTGGATCAATCGGATGAGGAGTTCACCGGAGCGAACGTAGTGAGAGGCGTGAATCCCGCCACCGGAGTCGTGGTTTATTACCAACTGCCCGAGTTGAAAAAAGACGACCACATCACGCTTGAGGTCAAGGACGCCGCAGGAAGCCTTGTGCGCAGCTTTTCTTCAAAGGCGAACGACAAGTTCGCGAAATACGATGGCGGGCCAAGGGCCGAACCGCTGTTGCCCAAAGCGAAAGGACTGAACCGATTTGTCTGGGATCTGCGTTATGCCACGATGCCGGGCGTGGCGAACGTTTACATTGAAAGCAGCTACGCCGGCCATAAAGCGCCCCCGGGAAAATACAGTATCACCTTAAAAATGGGCGAACAGACGACTGCAACTGAAACGGAGATACTTGCCAATCCGCTCTATCCCACAACCGCCGCAACTTACGCTGAATATCATCAGACCATGCTGGGCCTGGAGACCGAACTGACGGCCATGCACCGCATGACAAACAGCCTCTACGAAAAGCAGAAACAGTTGGAATCGCTGCTCGGTTCGTTACCCGCTGGCGATAAATTCAGCACAATCAAAAAGGAAGGCGAGGCGCTGCTCAAGAAGATGAAGACCTGGGATGAAGAAATGGTGCAGCGCAAATCAAAGGCGTATGACGATGTTGAGAACTTTCCGAATAAGTTCACCGCGAATTACCTGTTTTTGATCAACCAGACGGAAAGCGACATTCCCAAAGTGAACCAGCCGTCGCTGGATCGAATGAAGCAACTCAACACGCAATGGGATGTGTTGAAAGCACGAGCCAGTGAAATGCTCGACAAGGAAATTCCGGCGCTGAATAAACGAATGTGGGAGGCCGGACTCGGAGCCATTTGGAAAGATTAGGGCGATAGTCCCACGGTAAAATCCAAATCATAACCGCGGGCGGAAAGCATCATCTGAAACCCGCAACGGGCAGGTCATTGAGGGCCTGCCCGTTTTGTTTTACAGTATCGCCACTTTCACTCCAACATCAGGTTCTTCACAGGTTTGTAGATGCATAAGTGGCGTGTTGTTCGATTCAGACTGATATCGGGATGGCTATGGCTGTGTTTGCTGTGCGCAGCGGTGCAGGCACAGTACCGGTTCGATCACTGGACAACCGACAACGGGTTGCCGCAAAACACCGTGCGCGCGCTGGTGCAAACGCGCGATGGGTACATCTGGATTGCGACGCTGGGCGGTTTGGCGCGCTTCGATGGCAAACGATTCACCGTTTTTTCAAAAGTCACGCAGCCGGAAATTCGTAGCAATCGGATCACCATCCTGCATGAAGACCGCGCAGGACAGCTCTGGATCGGCACGGAAGAGGGCGGGCTGCTGCGCTACCACAATGGCGTGTTCACCGGTTGGACGAACGCAGACGGTTTGCCCGGCAATTTCATTGACCGCATTGACGAGGATGAAGCGGGAACCATGCTGATTTTTACGGATCAGGGAGCGGTCCAATGGCGGAACGGGCGCTTCACTTCCCTGCCCCTGACCTACCAGCCCATCATAAATGTCAGCCCGATGCTGCTTTATGGCCGGTTTCTTAACTTCGCATTGCGGCCAGAGGCAACGGGGTATCAACTCTTTCACCGGGGCCGCTGGGAACATTTGCCGCCGCCTTTTGACCGAGCGCCGATGGGAGCGAAAGGGCCGTTTGGCAATATCCTGCCGGGGCACATTGCCGACTCGCGCGGGCGTCTTTGGTTCAACTGGCCAGCGGGTTCAGGGTATTACACGCGGCGCAGTTCGCAATGGGAAGCTGTGATCGTTCCACCAACACAGGGCCGCCCGTTTTATCTTGATCAGAAAGGCCGTTATTGGACGATTTATAAAACGGGCGTCGCGCTGGAAAAAGACGGCAGCGTGATCCCCTTGCCCATACAAGGCGTGAACTGGTGGTATCGGGTTTTGGAAGACCGCGAAGGCAACATCTGGCTGGGCACTTATGAAAATGGCCTGCTCCGTCTGCAGGAACCAACGGTTTCGTTCCTGCCGCTGCCGGGGCGCCCGGCGGAACGGTATGTCTACCCTCTGCTCGAAAGCCGTTCCGGTAACATTTGGATCAGCGCGGGCGAAGCGGGGCTGACTCAATATGCCAGCGGGCAGTTCACGCGCTTTCCCTTGCCAGGAGCCAAAGTCAGCAGAGACATTTCCTCGTTTTACGAAGACCGCGACGGCTCGTTGCTGGTCGGCACCTATTTGTACGGTCTGACGCGCTTTCGCCAGGGCCAATGGCGCAGGGATGAAGAACTGTCGGCGCGTGTCAAAAGGCGCGTGGATGTCATTTTTCGTGATCGCCAGGGCGATTTGTGGTTCGGCGGGCAAAACGGTCTGGATCGCCAAAGCGCCACGGGTGAATGGACGCATTACGGACCGGACAATGGCCTGCCAACCAGGCACGTCAAAACCATGCTGGAAGATTCGGCGGGCCGGCTCTGGATTGGCGGAGTCGGTTGTCTGGCCCTTTGGCAAAATGGCGGTTTTACTACCTGGACACCTGCCGAAGGCCTGGCCGCGGATCGTATCATCGCGCTTTACGAAGACGGCGAGCATCGGCTCTGGGTCGGTGGGGCAGAGAGCGGATTGTATCGCTTCCAGGCAACCGGAACGGACTGGCGGATAACGCGGTTTACAACCCGCGAGGGATTGTTTTCCAATGAGGTCAAGCAGATTTTCGAAGACGAGCGCGGTTATTTCTGGATCGGCTCGGAGCAAGGAATTTACCGGCTACGCAAACAGGAGCTGAATGACTTTGCCGAGGGACGCAGTACTTTCATCACCTGTCTTTCTTTCGGCAAAACGGATGGGATGTTGAGTGCGGCCTGCATTGGCGGCTTTCAACCCGCAGGGTTCAAAGCCCGTGATGGATGTTTCTGGTTTCCCACCATGGAAGGCGTCGCCATCGTGGATCCGCGCCGGGTGGCGACAAACGAACTGCCGCCGCCGATTGCCATCGAGGATTGCCTGTTGGATCGCCACAAGATTGACTGGCAACAAGGCGTGACGGTCAACCCGGGCCAGTCCAGCCTGGAGATCAATTACACCGGATTGAGCTTTCATAAGTCCGAGCAGATGCGGTTTCGCTATCGTCTTGAAGGACTGGAAGAGAACTGGATCGAAGCCGGTCCCCGGCGCACGGCGTATTATTCGCATCTGCCGCCGGGCGAGTTCACCTTTCGCGTCATCGCCGCCAATAGCGACGGAGTGTGGAATACCGAAGGCAAAAGCCTGCGCATCATTGTCGTACCGCCGGTTTATCGGCGCTGGTGGTTTGTGCTGTTGGCGGCACTGACGCTGGCCGGTTTCCTCACGCTCGTTTTTCAATACCGCATTCGGCAACTGCGCCGCGTGCAATTGGCGCAGCAGCAATTTTCCCAACAGTTGATCGAATCGCAGGAAGCCGAACGCAAACGCATCGCGGCGGAATTGCACGACAGCCTGGGACAAAATCTGATCGTGATTAAAAACTGGGCGACGCTGGGCAAGGCGATGACCGAAGCGGACGCCCCGGTGCGCGAACAGCTTGACACCATTTCGACGGCGGCGGTGCAATCGCTCAATGAAGTGCGCTCAATCATCCACAACCTGCGCCCGCATCAGCTCGAAACCATCGGCCTGGCCAGCACGCTGCGCTTTATGCTGCAACAGGTCAGCGCGGCGTCGGGAATCCCCTTTACCAGCGAAATCAGTCCGCTCGACAATCTGTTCGCGCCCGAAGACGAGGTCATCATTTACCGTCTGGTGCAGGAATGTGTCAGCAACATCGTCAAACATTCGCAGGCCACCGCTGCATCGGTGCTGGTGAATGTCAGCGACGGTCAATTGCACATTACCGTCACCGACAACGGACGCGGCTTTTCAATTGCGGATTTAGGATTGCGGATTGCGGATTGGGGCAGAACGGCACAAGCCACGGACAACGGACGACGGACGACGGACGACAATCCGCAATCCGCAATTCGCAATCCGCAATCGGGCGGGTTTGGCCTGAAAGGACTGGCCGAGCGCGTGCGTATTTTGCACGGCACGCATAAAATCTCGTCGGCCCCCGGCAAAGGAACAACACACTTGTTTACGATCCCGATTGCGCACGGCAACCAGAACGCGCAAGACGCGCAATCGAACGAAGTTTCTCAATGACCAATGAAATCACGATTCTGCTGGCGGACGATCATCCGGTGTTTCGGCGCGGATTGAGCCTGATGCTGGGGTCGGACAAACATTTGCAGGTCGTCGCCGAAGCCGCCAATGGCACGGAGGCGCTTGCCCGCCTGCGCGACTTGCAACCGGACATCGCCATTTTGGATGTCAACATGCCCGGACAAACAGGGTTTGACGTTGCGCGCGAATTGCAATCGTCTCCGCTGGCCACGCGCCTGATTTTCCTGACCATGCACCGCGACGAAGCCATCTTCAATTCCGCGCTCGACCTGGGCGCGCACGGCTATCTGCTGAAGGAATGCGCCATCGAAGAGATCATCGCCAGCGTCAAAGCCGTGGCGGCGGGCGAACGATTCATCAGCCCGCAACTTTCCACGTTTCTGTTCAATCGCGCCAGCCGCGCCACCGCCCTGACGCAACAAAAAGCCACGATTCAGGATCTGACGCCGAGCGAACGCCGCATTCTGAAATTGATTGCCGAACAACGCACCAGCCGCGAAATCGCCGAACTGCTCTTCATCAGCATCCGCACCGTCGAACGCCACCGCGAAAACATCTGCGCCAAACTGGAACTGCGCGGCAGCAACGCCCTGCTGAAGTTCGCGCTCGAACATCGGACGCAGTTGCTCTAAAGCCACAATGCGGTACGCGAGCGTCAGCGAGCGCCTGCTGACGCAAGGATGCCGCTCGCTGACGCTCGCGTACCGCATTGCCATCACCAAAATGGGTACTCCTACCCATAAGAAATGGGTAGCGCCTCCAATATTCAATTCCCCCCGCCTCGCCGATCATTTCCACGGTCCAAAACACCGCAATCCGTTTTCTCAGGGAGCCAGGATGAAGCTGCTTATCGTTGAAGACAACACCAAAGTGCGCCAGGTGCTGCGGCAACTGGTGGCGGATTTCGCCGAAGAGATCAGCGAATGCGGCGACGGCAGAGAAGCGGTGACACGCTACAGCCAGGAGCGGCCCGATTGTGTGCTGATGGACATCCGCTTGCCGGGCCTCAATGGCCTGGCGGCGACCGCGCAAATCACGAAAACCTTCCCCACCGCGCGCATTTTCATCGTCACCAGTTTTGACGACGCGGGCGTGCGCGAAGCGGCGCAGGCAGCGGGCGCGAGCGGCTTTGTGCTGAAAGAAAATATGTCGGAGCTGAGACAACATCTCCGCGAAACGAGGCAGGAAACGAAACTGTCTCCGACAGAAAAAGGAACACTCCAATGAAACGACGCATCCAAATTACTCTGACTGTCATGGTCTTGACACTTTCGCTTTTGCTGGCGGGGGTTAGCCTGTTCGACGGAATCAGGGCGGCTGTCGCGGCGAAACGGGCGGCGGCGTTTGCCACGATCACGATTAATTCGGCGGCGGACGGCACGCTGGCGGCGCTGGCAGGCAACGGGACGTGCGATCTGCGCGAAGCGATTGCGGCGGCCAACACGAATGCGGCAGTCGGTCAGTGCGTGGCGGGCACGGCCGGAGCCGATACGATCACGTTTGCGCCGAATGTGACCGGCACGATCACGCTGACGGCGGGCGAGTTGGCGCTGTATGAGGACGTGACGATTCAGGGGCCGGGCGCGCGGCTGCTGACCGTCAGCGGCGGCAATGTCTCGCGCGTCATCTACGTGGATTTCGACGTGACGGCGTCCATCAACGACTTGACGATGGCGAACGGGAATGGCGTCGGCGAGGGAAACGGCGAATTCTTCGACTTCGGCGGCGGCATTTTCAATGTGGGAGTGCTGACGCTCAACCGCTGCACCGTTTCCGGCAACACGGCTGACAGTGGCGGCGGCATTCTCAATTCGCACATCCTGACGCTGCGCGAATGTACGATCTCCGGCAATACGGCCACGAGTCTGGACACGGGCGGCGGGATTCGGAGTTTCTATGGGACGCTGTACGTGATTAACTCGACCATCAGCGGCAACCGGGCCAACGATAGCGGCGGTTTCAATGGCGGCGGTATCTGGACTTTCGGTCCCGCCACCATCATCAACAGCACCATCACGAACAACCAGGCCGCCGGAGATGAGAGCGCGGGAGGCGTTCACCGCGATAGCGGCGATTTCATCATCAAGAACTCGATCATCGCGGGCAACACCGGGACAGGCGGCGCAACGGCGGATGTCGCTGAATCGCCCCTTTACGACGGCGCGTTCGTCACGCAGGGCTATAACCTGATCGGGAAAAACAACGGAGCGGCGGCGGTCTTTCCAGCGGGCAGTCCCAACGCCAACCGGGACATCGTTGGCACGTCCGCCACGCCCATCAATCCCTTGCTCGGCTCCCTGCAAAACAACGGCGGCCCGACGAACACGCACCAACTGCTGACGGGCAGCCCGGCGATTGATAAAGGCGCGGCGGCCACCGATCCGGACACCAGCGCCGCGATCACCACCGACCAGCGAGGCTCTCATCGCCCGGCGGACAATCCGGCCATCGCCAATGCCACGCTGGGCAACGGTTCGGACATCGGCGCTTATGAAATCGGCTGCCAACCCATTACGGCCACAATGGGCGGCGGCGGCACGATTTGCCCAAGCGGCGCGGCCAATGTCACGGTCACGGTCAGCGGTGGTGTCGCGCCCTATACCGTCCAGCTCAGCAACGGCGCGATGCAAACGGGCAATGGGCCGGTCTTCACCTTTCTGGTCAGTCCAGCCTCGACCACGATTTACACCGTTGCCAGCGGCAATGCGGATGGGTCTGGCTGCCCCATTACAGGCAGCGGCAGCGCCACCGTGACGGTGCTCTCTTCCCCCTCAACTCCCAGCATCACCCCAGGCGGATCAACGACGATCTGCGCGGGCGGCACTGTCACGCTCACATCGAGCAGAGCGTCCGGCAATCAATGGTTTCGGAACGGCAATTTGATTGGCGGCGCGATAAACCAGACTTATATGGCGACAGCGGCGGGCGATTACACGGTGGTCGTGACTGCGAACGGTTGTCCCAGCGCGCCTTCAACCGCGCTCACCGTGACGGTCAATCCGCCGCCAACCACCGCCAATGCCGGGATGGATCGCAGAATCGTGCCAGGAGGCGCGGTGACGCTGGCGGCCAATACGCCAAGCATCGGCACAGGCGCGTGGTCAGTGGTAAGCGGGCCTTCGCTGTTGCCTTCGCAATTCAGCAGCACGACGGCACCGGCGGCGACATTTACGCCGGCGGGCGGCGTGGGCGCTTATCTGCTGCGCTGGACGATCAGCAACGCGCCGTGCGCGCCATCGTCCGATGACGTGCTCATTACCGTGGACAGCAACCCGCTCATCACGGTCACCTCGACGTTGGATGGCGCGCTGGAGGCGCTCGCGGGCAATGGGACATGCGAGTTGCGCGAAGCGATTGCGGCGGCCAATACGGATGTCCCGGTTGGCGAGTGCGCCGAAGGGATCGCCGGAACCGATACCATCACGTTTGCGCCGAATGTGACCGGTACGATCACGCTCACGGCGGGCACGTTGACAATCCGCAAATCAGTCACGATTCAGGGGCCGGGCGCGCGGGTGCTCACCGTCAGCGGCAACAACGCCGCGCGCATCCTTTCCTTTTTCGCTGACGGGCCGGTGACCATCAACGATCTGACGATGGCGAACGGGAATGGCGTCAATCCTTCTGGCAACAACTCTGGCGGCGCCATTTACAATCGGGGGACGCTGACGCTCAACCGCAGCGTCGTCGCTGACAGCACGGCTAACCAATACGGAGGCGGCATTTTCAATGAGGACGGCCTGCTGACAGTGCGGGAGTCCACGATCTCCGGCAATACGGCCAACGGCAACAACACCGGCGGCGGGATTACTAACTGGGGAACGCTGGTCGTGATCAACTCGACCATCAGCGGCAACCGGGCCAACAGTGGCGGTAGCGGGAATGGCGGCGGTATCCATTCTATTGACTTCATCACCATCATCAACAGCACCATCACGAACAACCAGGCCGCCGGGGGGAACAGCGCGGGGGGCATCCGCCGCGTAGGGGCCGACCTGACGATCAAAAACACCATCGTCGCGGGCAACACAGGGACAGGCGGCGCGACGGCGGACCTCAATGAAGCTGGCAACTTAATTGGTGGATTTTCCACGCAGGGCTATAACCTGATCGGGCAGCGGGACGGCGCGCGGAGCTTCCCAGCAGGCAATCCCAACACCAATCAGGACATCGTCGGCACGTCCGGCGCGCCCATCAATCCGTTGCTCGGCGCACTTGCTGACAACGGCGGCCCGACCGACACGCATCTGCTGCTCCCAAACAGCCCGGCGATTGACAAAGGCGCGGCGGCAACCGATCCGGTCGCCAGCGCCGCGCTCACCACCGACCAGCGAGGCTTTCAGCGCCCGCTGGATACGGCCCTCGCCAACGCCGCGTCGGGCAACGGCTCGGACATCGGCGCGGTCGAAGGCGTCTTCATCGCGCCAACGATCATCCCGAACGGCATCATGCTACGGCAGGGCAGCCTGGCCGGCGCTTTGCAAATCGGCACGGCCAGCGACGCCGATGACGTGGCCAACACGCTGCAAATCCAGATCAGCAGCAACGGCGGCGCGACATACGGCAACAGCGCCACGCTCAACGGCGTCACCGTTACGCTCACCGACAGCAATATGGGTGGGGCGGGGATCAATCCGGATGCGCTGGGCCAGGTCTTCGCCGATGTTACAGCGGCCTGCACCGCGTCGAATGCGACCTTCAAGCTGCGCGTCACCGACGGCGGCGGCCTGACCGATGCCCAGGATTTCACCGTCACAGTGACGCCGAATACGGCCCCCACGCTGGGAACGTATGCGGCGACCACGCTCGATTACAACGCGGGCACGACCGTGACGCCGAATGCGCCGCCCGCCGATAGCGGGGCGGTCATGCTGACGGTCAGCGCGCCGGGCTGGCTGGGGACGTTGAGCATCAACCAGACCAGCGGCGCTGTCACCTTTGGCAACGCCCAGCCGCCGGGCACGTATACCGTCACGGTCACCGCCACCGACAGTTGCCAGGCGGTCACGCAGCAAAGCTTCATGGTCGTCGTCAATTGCCCGGCCATCGCGGTGACGAATCCGGCCGTGACGACCGGCACGACGGGCGTGGCGTTCAGCCAAACGTTCACACAAACCGGCGGCGCTGGCACGACGAACTTCAGCACGACCAGCACGCTGCCGAACGGACTGACGCTGTTGTCAGGCGGTACGCTGAGCGGTACGCCGGAGCAACCCGGCACGTTTCCCATCGTGGTGAAGGCGACCGACAGCAACGGATGCATGGGCACGAGCGCGACCTACAACCTGGTCATCAACTGTTCGACGCTGAACCTCGTGCCTGCCAGCATTGCGAATGGGCAAGTCGGCACGCCGTATTCACAGCAGTTCAGCGTGACTGGTTCGTTCGGCAATTCGACGGCATTCACCGTCAGTATGGGCGTTTTACCGGCAGGCTTGTCGCTCTCGTCCGCGGGCTTGCTCAGCGGCACGCCCACCGCGCCGTTCAACGGCAGCTTCAAGATCAAGGCGCAGGATTCGTTCGGCTGTTTCGGCGAGCAAATGTATACGCTCACCATCGGCTGCAACACACTCTCGATCAGTCCCAACACGTTGCCGCCCGTTCAAGCCAACTTTGCGTTCAGCCAGCAAATCAGCGCCAACGGCGTCGCGCCACGCACGTTCACACTGTCGGCTGTCCCCACACCGCCATCCTGGCTGACAATTACGGCGGACGGTTTACTGACAGGCATTCCGCCCACCATTGGAAATTTCGACTTCACGGTCAATGTCGTTGACGGCAACAGCTGCCCCGGCTCGCAAAGCTATTCGCTGACCGTGATTTGCCCCAGCGTCACAATCGCCCCATTGCCGCCAGCCATCGCAGGCAGCGCATACAACGGCAATCTGAACGCAATTCCGGCGGGCACGTATCAATTCAGCAGTACGAACAAACCCGCGTGGCTGACGATTGCCGGCAACGGTGAAATGACCGGCACGCCGACCAGCGCGGGCACGTTCCACTTCGACGTGACAGTCACAGGCCCCGGCACCTGCGCGAAAACCGTTGCCGTCGCGCTCACGGTCATTTGCCCGGCCATCGCGGTGACGCCGGCCTCACTGCCCAATGCGAGCGTCGGCGCGCCGTACAACCAAACGCTCGGCGCAACTCCGGGCGGCACGACATACAAGTTCGCAGTCACGGCGGGCCTCTTGCCGCCCGGCCTGACGCTGAACGGCAACGGTTCCTTCAGCGGCACGCCGGCCCAGAGCGGAACGTTCAATTTCCGCGTCACGGCAACAGGTTTTTCCGGGGGCTTCGGCGGTTGCAGCGGCTTTCAGGATTACACATTGACGGTTACTTGTTCGGGCATCAACCTCGCTCCCGCCAGCCTGCCCGGCGGCACGGTCGGCACGGCGTACAATCAAACCATCAATGTCCCTGCGGCCAGCGGTTACAGCTACAGCGTGACCAGCGGCGCGCTGCCCACGGGGCTGACGCTCAATGCCGCGACCGGAGCCATCAACGGCACGCCAACAACAAGCGGCAGCTTCACGTTCACGGTCACGGCCTCGCAAGGCGCTTGTAGCAGTTCGCAAAGTTACACAATAGCCATCGCCTGCGCCGCGTTAACCTTTACCACGACTTCATTGCCGGCGGGCGCAGCGGGCAATGCCTACGCGGAAACCATTGCGGTGACGCCCGCGGGCAGCTACAGCTTTTCGCTGGCACAGGGCAATTTGCCGAGCGGCCTGACGCTCCATCCCACGACGGGCGTTCTCAGCGGGTTGCCGTCCGTCAGTGGCAGTTACAACTTCGCCGTTCGCGCAACCGCGCCCCACGGCTGCACAACGACGCAAAGCCTGACACTTCAAATTAATTGCCCGACCATCACGTTGTCGGCATTGGCTGATCCGTTTCTCAATTCCCCCTACAACCAGACCGTCACCGCGTCGCCGTCCGGCGGTAATTACAGCTTCGCGGTGACGGCGGGGGCTTTGCCGACAGGGCTATTGCTCAATGCAGCGACGGGCGCAATCAGCGGCACGCCAACGGCGGCAGGCAGTTATAACTTCACCATCACAGCCACAGGCTTTGGCTCCTGCACCGGCAGCCGCAATTACACCGACACAATTGCAGGCAGCGGTTGTCCGACCATCACGTTGTCCGATTTGCCCGGCGGACAACCCGGACAGCTTTATAACCAATCGGCGACGGCCACGCCGGCGGGCAGTTACAGTTATGCCGTGACTTCGGGCAGCCTGCCGCCGGGCATGACGTTGTATGGCAGCCTGGGAATGCTTTTCGGTTACCCGAACACAGCGGGAACTTTCAATTTCACAATCACGGCGACAAATTCCAGCAACTGCACCGGCAGCAAAGCCTATTCGGTGCAGATTGGCGGGGCGGCGATGCAATCGCTGATCTTTGGCGATTTTGACGGCGATGGCAAAGCCGACTTGTCCGTCTGGCGTGGACAAGCGGGCGACTGGCTGACCGTCAACAGTGGCGACGGCAAGCTAAAAACCGAAGCCTGGGGATCGAGCGCCGCGCCCTACTTCGACGTGATGACGCCGGGGGATTACGACGGCGACGGCAGAATGGACTTGGCTGTCTTCCGCAGACAAACCGGCGAATGGTTGATCAAAGGCAGCCGGGACGGCGCAGTGACGGCCCAAGCCTGGGGCATGGCAACGGATGTGCCCGTGCCGGGAGATTACGACGGCGACAGCAAGACGGACATCGCTGTTTGGCGCGGATCAGACACGAACTGGTACATCCTGCGCAGCTCCGACGGACAAACCGAAACCGTTTCCTGGGGGACTTCGCGCGCCCCGTACCGCGATGTGCCGGTTTCGGCGGATTTCGATGGCGACGGTAAGACGGATATTGCCGTCTTCCGCCAACAGAATGGTCACTGGTATATCAAACTCAGTTCGGACGGTTCGACGCTGGACAAAGCCTGGGGCCTGGGTTCGGATGTGCCGGTCGCCGCCGATTACGACGGCGACGGCAAAGCGGACATCGCCGTCTGGCGCGGCGCGGAAGCGAACTGGTACATCCTGCGGAGTTCGGATGGCGCGACACAATCGGTTTCCTGGGGAACGGCAACCTTGCAAGATGTTCCGGTGCCAGGCGATTACGATGGCGATGGCAGGGCCGATGTCTCCGTCTGGCGTGAATCGGTAGGTGCCTGGTACATCAAAGGCAGCCGCGACGGCTCGCCGTTGACCAAAGTTCACGGGCAATCAGGCGATGTGCCGATTCCAACCAAACAAAAATAGGCGACTTATTCGGTAAAATGCCCAACGGCCCTGGGCGAGGCCTCGCGGCTTCGCCCAGGGCCATTTTCTTTTTGGAGAAGCCCGAAGTCTCATTTCGCCTCATTGTCTGAAGACGCAAAGCTGAACAGCCAGATGTCGGCTTCGGTGGTATTCACGCTGAGGACCAGGGAGCGGTTGTCCGGGGCGACGGAGAGGAACTGCAACTGCCGTGGCGCGACGGAAAACAGTTCCGTCACCTGCCGGGTTTGCGTGTCGAGCAGGTTGAGTTTGTCCTTCACCATAAAAACGCGTGGCGATTGTCGTTGAGCCAGGCGGGCATGCCGCCGAAATCGGTCAATTGTTCGTACCGCTGCGTCGCAAAAGAATAGGTGAAGATGCCGCCGCGCATGCCGATCAATTTCTGCCCGTCGGCAGACCATGAGGTGATGATCATCCCGTCCGAGATGCCCGTCGACGGCAACGATTGCGGCGTTTGCTGCGTCCAGGGCAGCGCGAGGTTCATCACGAACGGTGCGCCCGGCTGTTGCAGGCTGCATAGAATCGTGCGCCCGTCCGGCGACCAGCGCGGCGCGCGGTCGTTGTGGGAATCGTTGGTCAATTGACGCAACCCCTTGCCGTCGCAAAAGGTCTTCGTCCACAGGTCGCGCTGGCCGCCGCGATGCAGGCCCCAATACGCGATGCGCCGTCCACCGGGCGACCAGTTGGGTTGCACGGCGTCGCCCGCGGTCAAATGGCGCGTCGCGCCGGTTTCCACGTTGACGACATAAAGCGCGCTGGGCGTCCCCAGGCGTGCGCCAAAAATATTTGCCCCCGCAATTTTTTTTGCCGGTTTCGCCAGCCGTTTCCGCTTTTACTTAGTGAGGGCAAGAATCGCGCCTGCGTAGCGTGATAGCAGCCCTCATCCCAACCACTCCATTCAAAAAGGAAACTGCTAAGGAAACTGCTTATGTCGAATATGATCATTGCTAGGTTTGCGTTTACCCGGAAACTGGTTTGTATGTTGTTGCTCAGCCTGGGATTGGGCGTTGGGGCGTACTGGCAAGCATCGGCGCACGGTTCCGTGACGCGGTGGAGCCCCTTGGCGCGCGCGAAAGTCACGGCGCTGCCAGGGTTTACCGGATCAAGTCCGGTGGCTTCCGCCGTCGGACTCGGCATTTTCGGACCGACGCAGATGGACAATTTCGGAATTCCGTCAACCACTCTGACGGTCACGAAAACCTCAGACACGAACGACGGCGTGTGCGATGTAGATTGTTCTTTGAGGGAAGCCGTTTCTGCTGCCGCGCCGGGAGATTCGATCGAGTTTGCATCGCCCCTTTTCGACAGTCCGCAAATCATTACGCTGAACGGGCAAATCGTGATTAATAAAAGTTTGACAATTACGGGAAAAGGCTCAACTTTGACAATCCTTAGAAATGTTGCGGCACCGAATGCGAAATCGCGCGTTTTTTCGGTTTCGGGCAATCCAGTCACGCTTTCGAAAATGACTGTTTCCGGCGGCAGAATTTCCCTTTTTGATCAGGATGCGAACTGCGGTAACGAGCCTTGCGGCGGCGGAATTCAAAACAGCGGAAATCTGACTTTGACCGAGATGTTTTTCACCGACAATCGCGTTGCCAATAACGATCTTTACGGTTTGCGCTACGGCGGCGCGGTCAGCAGTTCTCAAAACAGTTCTTTGACGGTTATCAACAGCACCTTTACGAACAATTCGATCTCGGGTCCCGGTCAGAACTTCGGCGGCGCGATCTACAGCGCGGGAACTCTTGTCGTTGCGAACAGCACGATTACTGGCAACACGCTGACTTTGCCGATCTCTGAAAACCTATACGGCGGCGGCTACGGCGGCGGCATCGTCAAAGACGGCGGAACGGTGACGATCGTCAATACGACGATTGCGAATAATACGTTGAACGGTTCTTCAGGAAGTAATTCCTGCGCGGGCGGCGGTATTTATCGGAGTCCCTTCTTTTTCGGCGATGTTAAGGCATTGAACTTAATCGTTGCGAACAACAGCGTCAATAATTGCCAGAATGAAGGAACCGATTTTGCGGGAACGCTCAATTCGCTCGGCAACAATCTGATCGGCAACACCGGCGGCACGACCATTACAGGCACGACGACCGGAAATATTTTGAATCAAAATCCTCTCCTCGCGCCGCTCGGCAATTATGGCGGGACGGTTCCGACGAGACCTTTGACGAACAGTTCGCCCGCGATCAACGGTGGCAATAACTGCGTCGTCAATTCTTCGTGCGGCGCGGGAAATAATCCGCCGATCTCATTAAATAATGACCAACGCGGCGCGAGCCGCGTCGGAAACGTGGACATCGGTGCGTTCGAAGTCAACAATTCGCAAAACGGCGGAAATTTCAGAGTGACATTGCCGAGCGGTCGGCAGACGGTCGCTTATTCAACCACTTTGATCGAAAACGTTGGCGCATTTACGACTTCGAATATTTCGAGCGGCGCGCTGCCGAACGGATTGGCTTTGCAGTTGTCGGGCAGTTCTTTAATCATTGCCGGAACGCCGACGCAAAGCGGAGCATTTAACTTCGGATTTAACATTTCCGACGGCGCGAATACTTTTACGGTTGATTACACGCTTTTGCTTGATCCCGAAAACATTCCGCCCGACACGACGATAACTTCAACTCCGGCAATTCTTTCAAATAATCCGAATCCGACATTCACATTTACGGGAAGCGATACGACGACTGCACCCGCAAATCTGACATACGAATGTTCGCTTGATAGCGCACCATTTACGGCTTGTCCAAATCCGCAGACTTATAACGGAGTGAGCGACGGTCAGCACAACTTTGCGGTGCGTTCAAAAGACGAAGCCGGAAACGTTGATCCTTCTCCAGCAAGTTATACATGGACGATCGAAACCGTTCCGCCGCCTGCTCCGATAATTTCATATCCGTCCATCAATTCACTAATTTTTATAAATCAACCGACGATCACGGGAACGGCAGAACCGAACAGCACAGTAGCGATTTCCATCAATAATTCTTCGATCGGCACGACTTCGGCGGATGGCGCGGGAAATTGGTCGAGGGCAGTTCCGAGTCCGCTTGCCGATGGTTTATACACCGTCAAAGCGACCGCAACGGACGCGGCGGGAAATGTCAGCCCCGAAGCGAACAATTTTTTCAGAATTGCAACGGTTGCGCCGACGCTTGGCGATTATCCGAATGCAAATATTAATCTCGCAGGAAACGCGACTTTTACTCCGACCGCCGCATCAACCGGCGCGCAATATATGACGGCAACGACGACCTCCGATTTCAAAGGCGAACTCGATGCCGATCCGGTGAACGGAAACATTCGCATAACGAACGCTTATCCGGCGGGAACTTACAACGTTACTGTCAAAGCCGTAAATCCGCTCGGAACAGTAACAAAGAATTTTACCTTGATGGTTCAAACCGTTGCGGGTTGTGATACTTTCGACACGACGGCTTTTTCGGCACCTGTGACTTATCCCGCAAACGCCAATCTGACGGCGGTCGCAGTCGGCGATTTCAACGGCGACGGCCGGCAGGACCTTGCAGTCGCTAATCAAAACGACCACCGTGTGTCGGTTTTATTGCGAAATACTACCAACGACGGTTTTGAATCACCTGTCAGTTTGCCAACCGATCTTCAGCCCGGAAATCTGGCGGTCGGCGATTTCAACGGCGACGGACGGCAAGACATCGTCACGTCAAACATTCAAGCACATTCCGTTTCGGTTATTTTGCGTAACAATACCAATTCGGGTTTTGAACCGGCAGCAAATTATCCGCTCAATCCGTTTCAGGCTCCGGGACGACAGCCTTTCGATGTTGCGGTCGGCGATGTCAACGGCGACGGTCTTCAGGACATCGCAACTGCCAATTACAACGGCAGCGGAATTTCGGTCTTGGTGAGAAATGCCTCCAACAATGGCTTTGAACCATTCGTGGATTATACATCGGCACCTTTGGGACGTTCGGTCGTCTTCGGAGATTTCAACGGCGACGGACGGCAAGACCTCGCGGTCGCCAATCAGGCGGCGGGCATTTCGGTCTTTTTGAGAAATGCGGCGAATACCAACTTCGAGCCGAAAATCGACTACACATCCGAAAACCAGCCGACTGACCTGACTGTTGGCGATTTCAATGGCGACGGCAAACAGGACTTGGCGGTCGGACATCGCGGCGTGGGAACGATTTCGGTATTTCTGAGAAATTCGTCGAATACGGACTTTGAAGCACGTGCGAACTACACGGTCGCCGGCTGGTCGAATTCGTTGGTGACCGGAGATTTTAACAATGACGGTAAACAAGACATCGCATTTAATGTCCCCGACACCGGCTCGATTCAGGTTTTATTGAGAAACAGTGCCAATTCCGGCTTCAATTCTCCCGTGAACTTCGGCGGTGTAAATCCTTGGGGCATCGCAATCGGTGATTTTAACGGCGACAACCGGCAGGATTTGGTCGGCGCAAATCTCAATAACTCATCCGTTACAGTGATTCAAAGACAATGTCCGGTTGACAATGTGCCGCCCGACACCACGATCACCGGCAATCCGCCCGCGCAGAGCAACAGCGCGAGCGCGACGTTCAGCTTCAGCGGATCGGACAACCTGACGCCCATCGCCTCCCTGACATATCAATGCAGCCTCGATGGCGGAGCCTTCACCGATTGCACCTCGCCGCGGACATTTCCCGGATTGAGCGATGGTTCGCACAATTTTCAGGTTCGGGCCAGAGACGGATTGGGCAATGCAGACCCGACGCCCGCCAGTTTCACCTGGCTGATAGACGCCACCGCGCCCGATACGACGATCACGGTCAATCCAACGAATCCGAGCGGGAGCGCAAACGCCAGCTTCAGCTTCACGGGCAATGACGGCGGCGGCACCGGCGTGACAGGTTTCCAATGCCAGCTCGACGGCGGCGGATTCAGCGCCTGCACCAGCCCACAGGTTTACACCGCGCTCGGTCAGGGCAGCCACACTTTCCAGGTTCGGGCAATTGACGCGCTGAGCAACGCCGACGGCACACCCGCCAGCTTCACCTGGGTGGTGGATGCGACCGCCCCCGATACGACGATCACCGCGAATCCAACCAACCCCGCCAATGGCACAACCGCCAGCTTCAGCTTCACGGGCAATGATGGCGGCGGCACGGGCGTGGCAAGCTTCCAGTGCCAGCTCGACGGCGGCGGCTTCAGCCCCTGCACCAGCCCGCAAACCTACGCGAGCCTGAGCGACGGTTCGCACACTTTCCAGGTGCGCGCGGTAGATGCGGCGGGCAACACCGATAACGCCCCGGCCAGCTTCACCTGGGTGGTGGATGCGACCGCCCCGGATACGACGATCACGGTCAACCCAACGAATCCGAGCGGAAGCGCAAACGCCAGTTTCAGCTTCACGGGCAATGATGGCGGCGGCAGTGGTGTGGCAAGTTTCCAGTGCCAGCTTGACAGCGGCGGATTTGTCGCCTGTACCAGCCCACAGACTTACACCGCGCTGGGTCAGGGCAGCCACACGTTCCAGGTTCGGGCCATTGACGCGCTGAGTAATGCGGACAGCACGCCAGCCAGCTTCGCCTGGGTGATTGATACCACTGCGCCTGACACCACCATCACAATCAACCCGGCCAACGCCAGCGCCAGCGCCAACGCAAGTTTCAGCTTCACCGGAAGCGATCCCGGCGGAAGCGGCGTCGCCG
>JAJNQA010000099.1 GCA_021155085.1 Heliomicrobium sp.
AAAACCAGCGCGCGCCGAATTGTTTTCCACGCCTTTCTGGATTCGGTGATTTTTGGATTCAACCTCCCCAAATTGCCGTCAGCCCTTTGCCGCCAACAAAATTTGCCGCAAAATCTCGCCGAGCTTCCAAAGCTCTTCGCAATCCGCTTCCGTCAGATATTGCTTTACAACCAGTCCAAATCAGAATCGAACCATGAAACACCTTCGCAACTTCATCGCCGTGTTGTGTTCGCTTGCACTTCTTCATTCCGTTGCCTGGGCACAAACCAATTGGCCGAATGCCGGCAATGACAAAGGTGCAATGCGTTATTCGCCACTGAAACAGATCAATCGTGACAACGTCAAAAATCTGAAAGTCGCCTGGACCTACCATACTGGTGATGCCGGGGCAGGGGATACGACGACGATTGAATGCACGCCCATTGTGATTGGCGGCGTGATGTACCTGACCACGGTCAAGGCGAAAGTTGTCGCGCTGGATGCCGCCACAGGGCGGGAGATTTGGAAGTTCGATCCATTCGCCCCGGAGCACGCCACCAAATTCCCAATGGTCGCGGGCGGCGTGAATCGTGGCGTCGCTTATTGGGCGGACAAAAGCGGCAAGCAGGCCCGCATTTTAACCGGCACTGCCGATGGGCGATTGATTTCGCTGGATGCGCGCACGGGCAAACCTGATGCGGCATTCGGTAAAAACGGCGCGGTTGATCTGCACGAAGGTTTAACCGAACCGGGCGGGCGCGATCTGTCAAAAATTGCTTACGGCGTGACGGCGGCGCCCACTGTTTTTGAAAACATCGTTATCCTGGGCGCATCCGTCGGCGAAGGTCCACAACCTTCCGCGCCCGGTGATGTGCGCGCCTACGATGTTCGCACGGGCAAGCAACTCTGGCGATTCCATACCGTTCCGCGTCCGGGCGAGTTCGGCCACGAAACCTGGACGGGCGACGGATGGAAGGATCGCGGCGGGGTCAACAACTGGAGCGGCGCAACCGTGGACGTAAAACGCGGCTGGGTTTTTGTGGCGACCGGTTCGGCGGCGTTCGATTTTTACGGCGGCGACCGGCCCGGCGACAACCTGTTCGCCAATTCTGTGATCGCGCTCAATGCCCGCACAGGCAAACGAATCTGGCATTATCAACTGCTCAAACACGACATCTGGGATTACGACCTGCCGTATCCGCCGATCCTTGTAACGGTCAAACAAAACGGCAAAGCCGTGGACGCCGTCGCCCAGGTCACCAAAACCGGCTTCGTTTTTCTGTTCAATCGAGCTACCGGCAAACCGCTTTTCGACATCATCCAGCGCGAAGTTCCGGCTTCCGATGTGCCGGGCGAAAAAGCCGCTGCCACGCAGCCGATTCCGTCAAAACCGCCTTCGCCCGTGCCGCAGGCGTTTACCGAAGATCAAATTACGGACATTTCGAAAGAATCGCACGATTACGTCCTGGCGAAACTCAAACAGTTTCGCCACGGCGCGATTTTCACGCCACTGGGATTGCAGCCAACCGTCGTTTTGCCGGGCTTGTTCGGCGGCTTCAGTTGGTCTGGAGCAGCCTTCGATCCGGAAACCGGCATGCTTTACGCCAACACGAACAACATTCCGCGCCTGATGAATCTGGCTCCGGCCAAAGAGGGGAGTGGCTATCCGTATCGCGTCAGCGGCTACGACCGGTTCAACGATCAGGACGGTTATCCGGCGGTCAAACCGCCCTGGGGCGCGGTCAACGCCATTGATCTGAATCGCGGCGAAATTCTCTGGAAAAGCGTGCTCGGCGAAATCCCCGAACTGACCGAACGCGGCATTGCACCCACCGGCACGGAAAACCTGGGCGGGACGATTGTCACGGCGGGCGGTCTGATTTTCATTGGCGGCTCGAAGGATGAAATGTTCCGCGCGTTTGATAAGGCGACGGGCAAATTGCTGTGGCAATACAAACTGCCTGCGGGCGGTTACGCGACGCCGGCGACTTATTCGGTTGAAGGCAAACAGTTCGTCGTGATTGCGGCAGGCGGCGGCGGAAAGCTGAAGACGAAATCGGGCGATGCGTTTGTCGCGTTTGCGTTACCGTAGGCTTTGACACGTGGACTTGAAAGACGCAGATTTCGGTTGGTGAAGTTATGCACGTGATCAGTTTCAAAAGACTACGGGAGTTTTGGCGACATCATCCGGATGCGGAAGAACCATTGCGGCGCTGGTATAAAATCGCCACAAAAGCGCAATGGCAAAATTTGGCTGCTACTCGCCAAGACTTCTCACATGCGGATTTAGTCGGCGTTTGTACGGTTTTCAACATCAAGGGCAATGACTATCGGCTGATCAGCAAAATCTACTATCCTTCACAAACGATGCTGGTGCGTTTTGTGCTTACTCACGCTGAATATGACAAGGAGGCCTGGAAAAATGACTGCTATTGTTAATGAGGAAAAGTACGGTGCCTTACTGGCTGCTGTTCGTCCTGCGGTGATTACAGACGATACCGAGTTGGAGCGCCTGACAGAAGAAGTCAACCGTTTAGTGACCCAAGGAATTAAGGAAACTCGCCTCTGCCCGGAAGAGGAAAAATTGCTCGCCTTGCTGACACGACTCATTGAGGATTACGAGCAACAAACCGAACCGATAAATGAAGCGGTGCCTGCCGCAGCTTAATGAAACTACGTGCTTGGAACGCGGCAAATTGAGGGAAAGCTGAAGACGAAATCGGGCGATGCGTTTGTCGCGTTTGCCATTCAGTAAAGGAGATTTGTATGCGTAGCTTGGCGAGCTCGATTTCCATCATTGTTTTTTGTGTAATTCCTGCTTCGGCTCAGAAGCACCCCAGCCCCGAATTATTCGATGCAGTGGAACACGACCGGATGGAACAAGTGAAGTCATTTCTTGCGCAAAACGTGAAAATAAATGCGGTTGATCAGGGCAGAGGCACGTTGATCCACCGCGCGGTAGCCACCCGGTCAATGAATTCTCTGAAACTTTTGCTCTCGTTTGGCGCAGATGTGAACCTGCGTAACAAAGAAGGACGAACGCCTCTGATGGCTGCCAGTACGCCACAACTGATCGAACTTCTGTTGGCTGCCGGCGCGGACATCAATGCAAAAGATAATGAGGGGAAAACTGCACTGATGGGGGCTGCATATTCGGGCGAACTGACCGTTGTAAAGTGTCTGCTTCGCAATAAGGCCGATCCGGAAATAAAAACGCCGGACGGAAAAACAGCGCTGGATATGGCAATTGCTCGAAAACTGAAACACACACAGGCTGTTTTGCGTGGAGAGATTTCCTTGGAGTCGAAATGCGCAACTCCGCTTATTAGCGAACGAACCTTGATGTTGGCGAAGTTGCGTGACAGGCGAGGACGAGACTTGCTCGATGGACAGGGGCGACAGTTGGAGGTAAAGGCCGAGGCAGTTTTTACCCTGACCGGAATGCCTAACAGTTACAGCTTTAATGGCGATTTGGAGATTTCAGTTTCTGACGAAGAAAGGCGGAAGATGACAAAGTTGTTGGGCCGAGATTGGGCTGATCTGCCGTCAAGATTCTTCTTGAAGAGCGCAATCGCAGAGTTTCCGAAGGAGCCAGAGCCGCAAAAGATTGTGTCTTCATCGCACTTTGATCTTGACCTCCATAAACTGACGGCTCCTGAAAAAGACAGTGATTCAGGACTGATGCTGGTGGTTGAGCCAGTCAGGCTCAAAATAAAGCGCAATCCTGATTACCTGTCCGAACTGATTTGGCGTCAGGTTCTGACTATGTATGCAGGACGTGGATGGAGCAAACATCGAAGAATAGACGACTTCATAAACTGCCTGGAGTTTGACTACGATTTTTCAAATTGAGCGCTGGGAATCGTCTTCATCATTGTTATTCACTGCTGGAAATTCTATCCGGTCATAAACGTCAGCCATTACCAACGAGCAATTAATGGATTGGATCAACAGGCTTTCTTTCAATCCTTCGCAAAAGTAGAGTGACCAGCCGCCATCATCTCGCTTTACGTTATGAGTCACCATTGGGCTGGACTGCGAAACCAGCAGGTAATCGCTGAGCGTCGGCAGCCAGCTTTGGTAGCGCAGGAACTTTTCGCCGCGATCAAACGCTTCGGTGGCTGGGGAAAGGACTTCGATAATGACGTGAGGGTTGAGCAGCACGTCGCGGTGTTCGTCCAGGTATTTGCCTTTGCCGCAGGCCACCACTAAATCCGGATAAGAGAACAAGCCTTTTGTCCTCCATTTTGCCAGCGGAAGCGGGCCGCTGCGGACTTTGGTGTCTTTTGACCAGACCTGGCAGGGCGTGCCTTTGAGTTGTGAGCCGATGGCGATGGTCAGGTTGGAGCAGATCGTGCCGTGATCCGGGCTTTCGCCAGCCATCGCGTAAATCTGCCCGTCCAGAAATTCGTGCCGCTCTTCGGACGCTCTTTCAAGCGCGAGGTAGTCATCAGCGGTGAACGTCAATTGTGCTTGAGACGTTGCCATTTCGTTTCCCTCCAAAGGCGAATTGCAAATGAAAGACGCCAAAATCATGCCGGAAGCCGGCTATTGGCGTAAATCCTTCAGCAGTTTTTCCAGGTCATTCGGATCAACGGGTTTAACTAAGTGATGATCGAAGCCGGCTTCCTGAGAACGGCGTTTGTCCTCGTCCTGGCCCCAGCCGGTGAGGGCGGCGATGACGACCTGGCTGCCCCAGGATTGCTCCCGGAGGTGGCGGCAGACATCGTAGCCGTTCTTTCCTGGCATGCCGATGTCCAGCAGGATCAGTTCGGGGCGGAAAGCTTCGGCGATTTCGATGGCTTCCAGGCCGTCGTTGGCGGTGCGGACTTCGTTGCCGAGCAGTTTGAGCATCATGGCCATGGCGGCGGCGGAATCGTCATTGTCGTCCGCCACCAGAATACGGTGTTGAATTGGCATGTTGATGTGTTCTTTCTTTTCCAAGTTGGGAGAGTTCTGATTTGTTGAAACAAGGATGGGCAGGCGGACGATGAATTCACTGCCTGTGCCGTGGCCATCGCTGTTCGCTTCGATGTTGCCGGAGTGCATTTCCACCAGCCGTTTGGCAACGCTCAAGCCGATGCCCAGCCCGCCGCGCGCTTTTTCCAGAGACCGGTCCACCTGCGTGAACATCTCAAACACCCGCGAGAGCATGTCCGGCGGAATGCCCAGACCATTGTCTTTGATGCTGACAACGACTTCTGTGTCTGACGGCGCAGCGTGAAGCTGGATTTGGCCGCCCTTGTCTGTGTACTTGGCCGCGTTATTGAGCAGGTTGGCGAAAACCTGGGCCAGCCGGGTTAAGTCCGCTTCCACGAAAACCGGTTCTTCTGGCAGATTGGCGGTCAGTTGGTGGTGCGCGGCTTCAATCAGGGGACGACTGGTTTCGATGGCGCTTTGCAGGATGGCGGCGAGGTCAACGCGTTCCTTGCGAAGTTCGATCTTGCCCCGGCTGATGCGGCTGAGGTCGAGCAGTTCGTCAATCAGCCGCACCATTTGCTGTAATTGCCGCTCCATCAGGGTGCGTGCCTGTTCGGCAGCCTCCGAATTACTTTCCGCCAGCCGCAAGACTTGTAAACCTGTGCGGATGGGAGCAAGCGGATTTCTTAATTCGTGCGCCAGGATGGCCAGGAATTCATCCTTGCGGCGGTCGGCTTCGCGCAATTCGTTCTCGACCTGCTTCAAACGGCTGATGTCCAGATTAATGCCGGCCCAGGCGGTGATTTCACCGTGATCGTTTTTGACGGGCACGCCACGCGCAAGAATCGGATGCCACTTTCCGTCAACGCCGCGAAAGCGATGTTCGATGTCCCAGTGCTCTCCCGTCCGGACGCATTCCCGCCATTCGGCGATGGTTCGTTCGGCATCGTCTGGGTGCAAAATTTCGCCCCAGCCAAAGTCAGAGCATTGCTCCTGAGTCATCCCCACCAGCCGCAGGAAGGATTCGCTGGCGTAAATATTCCGCCCCATTGCATCACAAACCCAGACGCCGTAATCAATGGATTCGCCGATGGCGCGGTACATCCGTTCGCTGTTCCGCAACGCCGATTCGGCGCGGACGCGTTCAGTGATGTCAATCGCAATGCCGCCAATCAGCGATGGCGCGCCGTCCGAACCGGGGATCGGAAACTTGCGGACGAGCGAGTGATGCTGGCCGTCGTGGAATTGCGTGGTTTCCATGGTTTCCACGCCGATTCCATTGGCTAGCGCCTGGTTGTCGGTGTCGCGAAAATGCGCGGCGTCGTCCGTGGGGAAGATTTGTTCGTCCCGCTTTCCGTAAAGTTCCTGTTGCGTTTTTCGCCACAACTTTTCGGCGGCGTCGTTGGCGAAGATATAACGGCCCTGCAGGTCCTTGATCCAGGCCAGTCCTGGCAAGTGTTGCATAAACCGCGCGAACCGCTCTTCACTTTCGATCAGCGCCTGTTCCGCACGCTTTCGCTCCGTGATGTCCGCAATGACGGTCAGCGCGCATGGTTCACCGGCAATTTCAATGCTTTCGGCGGACAGCAAGCCGACCAGTTCCTGGCCCGTCCGCGTGCGGAAGGTATATTCGGCATTCCGCACCAGGCCGGATTCCCGAACCGTATTCAACTCATCTTCGCGATCCTGCGGTTTGGCCCACACGCCGAGTTCGGCGGTGGTCCGTCCGACGGCTTCATCGCGCGAATAGCCGGACAGGTGAACGAAGGTTTCGTTGACCTCGATCAGTTTTCCAGTTTTGAGCGAGGAAATGGTCAGGACGAACGGGCTGGCATTGAAGGCTTTGGCAAATCGTTCTTCGCTTTCGCGCAAGGCGATTTCCGTTTGTTTGCGCCGGGTAATGTCCAATGTCGCGCCCAGCATCCGCACAGGGCGCTGGCCATCGCGCAGGACTTGGGCGTTGGTGAACAGCCAGATAATTTCGCCATCGGGACGGATTGCGCGGAATTCCAGTTCGTACGCCCAGTCGCCGTTCAAGGCGGAGTCAATCGCCTGCGACACGAATTCGCGGTCCTCCGGATGAATCAGCATGGCGAAACCTTCGACCGTGGCGTCGAATTCATTTGGGGCGACACCATGAATCGCATAGAGCGAATCCGTCCATAGAATTTTGTTGCTGACGATATCCCAATCCCAGATGCCGACCTTGCCCGTCTGCGTGGCCAGCCGCAGCCGCTCTTCGCTTTCGCGCAGCGCTTCTTCGGCCTCTTTCCATGTTGGGCTGTTTTTGTGCTGATCTTTGAAGGACGGTGAATTCATCTTCGCCCGAGTCTCCGCTACAAATATAAAATCCGATGTGAAACCGCGCGTCATTTCGTCAGCAGGAGCGGGAAGAAGCTCTTCAGGCGGCTTTGGACGCTTCGGCCCGCGGATTGTATCGCACCTTGGGGCAATTTTGGGAAAGCGTCTGAAGCAAAAGCCGCGGAGATGTTTCCGGAAAACCTTTGCTGTCCTATCTGACTCGGCCTACAATCAGCCGCTCCATCAAAAACGGTATGACAGGCCAGTCCAGGCTTTCGCAGTTTCCATCAAAACTCAATGAGCAGTCCGGGCATGACTGCCGGACAACGATCCCAGCAAATCTGCCGATGAAAAAAATCGTTGAATGCATCCCCAATTTCAGTGAAGGGCGCGACGCGCGGAAGGTCGAACTGATTGCCTACGCAGTTGAATCCGTGGATGGCGTAGCCGTGCTGGATCGCTCGATGGACGGCGATCACAACCGTTCGGTCATCACCTTTGCGGGCGAACCGGAAGCCGTTGTCGAAGCCGCCGTCCGCGCCGCTGCCAACGCCATTGAGTTGATTGATCTGAACCAGCATCTTGGCGAGCACCCGCGAATGGGAGCGCTGGACGTGCTGCCGTTCGTTCCGATCAAGGGCGTGACGATGGACGAATGCGTTGATCTGGCGCGAAAAGCCGGAAAGAGAATCGCTGATGAACTGGGGATTCCAGTCTTTTTATATGAAAAGGCGGCGACGCGGCCGGACCGTGTGGATCTGGCGGACGTGCGGCGCGGCGGATTTGAAGCCATTCGCGAAGAAATCATCTTTCACCCCGACCGCAAGCCGGACTTCGGTCCACGGCAGGTTCATCCCACTGCGGGCGCGATGGCCGTTGGCGCTCGGAATCCGCTCATCGCATACAACATCAATCTGGCGACCGAAGATGTGGGCATTGCCAGAAGAATCGCCAAGGCCGTGCGCGGTTCGAGCGGCGGCTTGCAAAACGTCAAAGCGCTGGGAATGAAGATGGCGAACCGCCATCTGGCTCAGGTTTCGATGAACGTCGTCAATTACGAAGCGACGCCTCTGTTCCGCGTTTTCGATCTGGTCAAACGCGAAGCCGAACGCTACGGCGTGGCCATCACCGGCAGCGAAATCGTCGGTCTGGTGCCGCAAGCCGCGCTGAATGCCTGCGGCGAGTTTTATCTGCAAATCGCGAACTTCAGCCAGGACTTGATTCTGGAACACCGGCTGCACGAAGCCTGGGCCGAGGATTTTGCCGAAATCGGCGTTGGACTGAAACAACGGGATGCGGAAGAGCAGCTTGATGCGCCTGTTCCAGACAATACCGCACAAGGCGCTCCGGCAAGTTCGCCGCTCGCATTCAGCACGCTTTCTCAGAGCATCGCCGCGGGAAGTCTGACTCCGGAAAGCGGAAGCATGGCCGCGTATTCCGGAATGCTGGCGACGGAACTGGCCGTGATCGTCTGCAATCTGGCCAGCGGTCAAAAACGCGCCGTTAAAGATGAAGTGGATGGCATGCTGGAGCGGCTGGAGCAGCTTGGCGCGGATTTACAACTGGCGCTGCGGGAAGACATTGAGGGCCGCGAGCGCGTGCTGGACGCCATGTCGCTGCCGCGGGAAACCGAGGGAGAAAAACTGGCGCGCATGATGGCCATTGAACAGGCCACCACCAACGCCATCGCCATTCCGCTGCGGGTGGCTGAAAGCGCGATGCAGACGCTCAACGTGCTCAGCGATCTCAGCGAAATCTGCCCGCCGAATGGCGTTTCCGATTTGGCGCTGAGCGCGCAACTCGCCATCACGGCGATTCGCGGAGCGACGTACAACATCCTGCCCAACCTGATGGCGATCAGTGACAAGGAGTTTTCCGAACGGTGCCGCGAGCAAATCAACGAACTGGTCGAAGAGGGCCGCCAGATTGCCGCACAGGTTGAAGGACTGTTTTCGCGGATGTATCCGGCACGGAATTGACCGCTGTTTTCAGCAGCAAGTACAATCCGCCGCCGGAATTCACCCTTGCGAATGAAACTCCCGCAAGCAAATAGAAGGAAAATAGAACTCATGAACTTACGAAAAGCTCTTTCGACGATTCTTTGTTTGGCACTGTTACTTTCGGCCGTTCCCGCTCGATTTACCGCTGATGCGGCATCTCGCCCGCCCGTCCGAGGCAAAAGTGGAATGGTCGCTTCCGTCAGTGAAATCGCCTCGAAAGTCGGCGTGGAGGTGATGAAGCGCGGCGGCAATGCGATTGACGCGGCGGTCGCGGTCGGCCTGGCGCTGGCCGTGGTCTGGCCTTCGGCGGGGAATTTGGGCGGCGGTGGATTCATGGTCATACGCAAGGCCGACGGCAAGGCCACGGTGATTGATTACCGCGAAATGGCTCCGGCGGCGGCGCATCGGAATGTTTACCTGGACTCCAAAGGCGAATATATCAAGGACTCTTCGACCTACGGCCATATGGCGGCGGGCGTGCCGGGCACGGTGGCGGGATTGTCTTACGCGCTGGAAAAGTATGGCCGGTTGAAATGGGCCGATGTCGCGGAACCTTCGCGCAAGCTGGCGGCGGAAGGTTTTCCCGTCTGGTATCAACTCGAACGCAGTCTGAAGGGGTCGAGCAAGGAACTTTCGCGTTATCCCGAAACCAACCGGATTTTCCTGCGCGACGGCAAACCATACGAAGCTGGGGAACTCTTCAGGCAGCCGGAACTGGCGGCGGTGTTTGACCGGATGATCAAACAGGGGCCACGCGAATTTTATGAAGGCAAAACCGCGCAATTAATCGAAGCCAGCATGAAGACGGCGGCGAAGGGCGGGAAGCCCTGGATGACCGTGGAGGATTTGAAAAATTACAAACCGGTCGAGCGCGAACCGCTGCGGACGAAGTATCGCGGTCACGAAGTCATCACCATGCCGCCTCCGTCTTCAGGAGGCGTGGCGCTGATCGAGATGCTGAACATTCTGGGACGCTACGACCTGAAGGCGCTGGAAGCCGGTTCGTCGCAGGAAACGCATTTGAAAGTCGAAGCCATGCGACGCGCCTTCGCCGACCGCGCGGTGTTTCTGGGCGATCCGGATTTCGTCAAAGTGCCGGTCGCCGGCCTGACTTCGCGCAGCTACGCAGACAAACTGGCGGCCACGATCAACCCGAACCGCGCTTCGACTTCCGAAGAAATCAAGAATGGCGATCCTGCGCCGTATATGTCCATCCGCGAATCCGAAGAAACCACGCACTTCACCGTGGTGGATAAGGAGGGAAACGTCGCCACCAACACCTACACGCTGAATGGCAGCTTCGGCAACAAGATCACCGTCGAAGGCACGGGCATTCTGCTGAACAATGAGATGGACGATTTCGCCGCCAAACCCGGAACGCCGAATATGTACGGTTTGATTCAGGGCGAAGCCAATGCGGTCGCCGCGCGCAAACGCCCGCTTTCGGCGATGACACCCACCATTGTGCTGAAAGACGGCAAGCTCTGGTTTGCCGTGGGAAGTCCTGGCGGCCCGACCATCATCAACACCGTGCTGCAAGTCATCATCAATGTCGTGGATCACGGCATGGATATTCAACAGGCGATTGACTGGCCCCGCGTTCATCATCAGTGGATGCCGGACACGATTACTTACGAGCCGAGAGGCTTGTCGCCCGATGCGATGAAACGGCTGACCGAAATGGGCCACAAGTTTGTGGACAAGCCAAGGTATATGGGCGACGCCGAGGGCATCATGATCGAAGATAAGACCGACGTGCGCCTGGGCGGCAGTGACCCACGGCTGGATGGCAAGTCGGTCGGATACTAAACCGATGGCCGGTGAACTTTCCGTTCATCGGCCGCGCTCATTGCAGACAGATTCCGGGGAACTGCCAGTTCCCCGGACATTCCCACAAATTTTATTCAGCAAGGAAACAGTCAGCCTGCGTTCACGGAAACGCGGTACTCAGCGGATCAATTCCAGCACAAGCAATGGTAACGGCGCTTCGAGCCTGTTTGCGCCCCCTTTCCCCGGAGGAGTCTCATGAAGCTTGCTTCGCACCTTTCGCACACAAAACAAACGTTTTTTTTGATGCTGTGTTTGATTGCGGCATCCAGCATCCACGTTTTACTTCCGGATGCTTCCGCCGCCGGACGGCAGGCAAAAAAAGCCAAGCCGGGGCGGCCATCGAAAGCCAGGCGCGCCGCTGCGACACGAGCGCCGAAACAATCGTCCATCATCAAATCCGAGAAGCCGGATTCAGCTTCAACCGCCTTGGCCCTGGGCAATCCGGCGCGGGAAAAGTTCGAGCAAGCCCCTCAGAACGCGGATGCCTTCGGTTACGGCGAGCGGACCGATGGGGAGTTGCGCGAAAAGGAAGGCAAGCGCGCCGATGAACCCGACAAGGCGTTGCAGTACTACCTGCAAAAACGCCTGCCCGCAGGGGAGAAGGATTTGCCTGTCGAACGGTACTTTGAGGCGATGGAGGAGATGAAGCTGATGCCGCTGCATTCCACCGCCGATAACCGGCTGTTTTCGCGCGCGGAGTTGCGCAGCGCGCCGGAGCAGCCACGGCTTGGCACGTGGATGCCGCTGGGGCCGGGCAACATCGGCGGTCGCACGCGCTCGATTCTGATTCATCCGCAGGAGCCGAACATTATGTATGGCGCGGGGGTGGCGGGCGGCGTCTGGAAATCCACCAATGCCGGTGGGGCGTGGACGCCGATTGCCGATCTGATCGCCAACATCGCCGTCAGTTCGATGGCGTTCGATCCGAAAAATCCGAATATCATTTACGCCGGAACGGGCGAAGGTTTTTCCAACGCTGACAGCGTGCGCGGCGCAGGCATTTTCAAAACGACTGATGCCGGGCAGACCTGGGCGCGGCTGAACTTTACGGCCAACAACACCAACTTTTTCTTCGTCAACGATCTGGTTGTCAGCACGACTGACAGCAATCGGGTGTATGCCGCGACTTCGACAGGAGTCTGGCGTTCGCTGGATGCCGGAGAGACCTGGACGCAGGTAATTGCCCGAACGGGCGGAGGCGGTTGCCAGGATTTGGCCGCGCGAACGGATCAGGCGACGGACTTTCTGCTGGCGGCATGCGGAAACCTTGGGCAATCCACCGTCTTCCGCAAAAGCGATGCGGAGACCGCCGGCGCCTGGGAAAGCGTGCTTAGTGATACCGGCATGGGGCGAACCGCGCTGGCTTTCGCGCCGTCGAATCAAAATATCGTTTATGCCATCTCGGCGGCCTTCAGCGGGACGTATCAGCATGGATTGCACGCGTTTTTCCGTTCGGAAACCGGAGGGGCTTCCGGTTCCTGGATGGCGCGCGTGCGCAACACGGACGCAAACAAAGCCAACACGGCCATACTTTCGTCGCCGTACGCTGCGACTGGAACGGCCTGCCAGACCAGCACGGCCGATAGTTTCAGCGGGCAATCCTGGTATGACCTGACCATTGCGGTAGATCCGCTGGACGCCAACCGCGTCTGGGTGGGCAGCATAGACCTGATGCGTTCGGATGACGGCGGCGCGAATTGGGGATCGGCGGCCTTCGTTTACGAGGGCGGCGGCAACATTCTGATTTACGGCAAGCCCGACCAATTGCATCCCGACCAGCATTTTCTGGTTTTCCATCCGCAGTACAACGGCACAACCAATCAGCAATTGTTCGTCGGCAATGACGGCGGCATCTGGCGCACGGACAATGCGCGGGCGGCGATTACCACTGGGGCGCGCGCATTTTGCGATCCGGCGGGGAATTCCGTTCGCTGGACGGCGCTCAACAATGGTTACGGCATCACGCAGTTTTATCACGGCGTGGTATATCCGGACGGGAAAACCTATTTCGGCGGCACACAGGACAACGGCACACCGCGCGGTTCAGACAGCGAAGGGGCGAACAACTGGAAACAGATTTTCCTGGCCGATGGTGGTTATGGCGCGGTGGATTTCACCAATCCGACGAATGTCTATGTTTCGACCCAGGGCGGAAATTTCCGCCGGTCAACGGATGGAGGCGTGACGTTCTCCTCCGCCACGTTGGGTTTGGCGGGATCAGCTTCTTTCATTCAACCGCTGGGAACCGATCCCAGCGATCCGAACCGTTACTACACGCTGGGGGACCCGATCTTCCGGACGAACAACGGAATGGCGAACTGGACAAATCTGGGTTCGCTTCGCACGGTTTCGCTGACCACGGGCGTGATGACCGCGGCAGCGGTTGCGCCGACAGATGCGAACCACGCGATGTTTGGCATGAGCGACGGTTCGATTGTCCGCACAACGCGTGCGCTGGCGCTGAGTTCGACCAATCCTTTCTCGGCGACGCTTGATCTGTCAGCGCGCCCGCGCGCGGCGAATGTTTCGTGGATCGCCTATGACCCGAACGACAAGAACATCGCGTATGCGACCTACTCGACCTTTGGCGGCGCGCACGTCTTTCGCACGATGAATGGCGGCCAATCCTGGACCAGCATTGATGGCGCGGGCGCGACAGGGATTCCCGACATTCCAGTCCATTGCATCGTGGTGGACAATTCAAATGCGGCACGGCTGTACGTTGGCACGGATCTCGGCGTCTTTGTTTCGATTGACAGCGGTGCGACCTGGGCCGTGGAAAATACTGGCTTCGCCAACGTCGTAACCGAATCGCTGGTGCTGAATGTGGCGAACGGTGTGACGACGCTCTATGCCTTCACGCATGGACGCGGCGCTTACAAGGTGACGGCGAATATGACGGGCTGCAACTTTTCGCTGTCACAAACCGGGCGCGCCGTCGCGGCGGCAGGCAGCGATTTGACGGTGGATGTCACGGTTGCTTCTGCTGGATGCACCTGGAGCGCGTCGAGCAACTCGCCGTGGATCACTTTGCAGCCCGGCTCCGGCGGTTCGGCCAATGGCACGGTCGGGATGAAAGTCGAAGCGAACAGCGGCATTGAAAGACGTTTCGGCACGGTTGCCATCGCGGGGCGCAGCTTCACCGTGACGCAGGAAGGGGTCGGTGATATTGAAACGCCGAAGATTGCGATTACCAGTCCGAACACGCCGGCGGTCAACACCGACCAAGCCACAATCAACGTTGGCGGCACGGCGTCAGACAATCACCGCATTGCTTCCATCACCTGGCGCACCGGAAACGGCGTTACAGGCTCCGCCGGATTCAACACTGCCGGAGCCTGGACTGCGACTTCCTTGCCGCTGGCGGCGGGGGCGAATCTGTTGACGTTTACAGTCACTGATCTGACGGGCAATGCGGCTTCGGCCAGTTTGTTGGTCAATGCGCGCCCCGCTTCCGTGCTGCAGACCATTGTCGGGAGCGGCGCCACCAGCTTTGACAGGGACAGCGTGCAAGCTGTCACGGCGGGTTTAGCCCGGCCCTGGCGCATCACCATTGACGGGGCAGGGAATCTTTACATCGCAGATGATGTTGGGCAGCGCATTCGCAAGGTCGCGCCGGACGGCGTCATTACCACGGTGGCCGGCAACGGTGTCGCGGGATTCAGCGGCGATGGCGGACAGGCAATTGATGCCCGGCTGAACTTACCGTCGCGGGCGGTGGTGGATAAGGACGGCAATCTGTACATCGTGGATTTCAGCAACCATCGCGTGCGCAAAGTGACCGCCGCGACGGGCATTATTACCACTGTTGCCGGAACCGGCACGGCGGGTTTCAGCGGCGATGGCGGCCCTGCGACCGATGCCCAGTTGAACGGCCCGGACAGTCTGGTCATTGGCAAAGACGGAAATCTGTACATCGCCGACACGGCGAACAATCGTGTCCGCCGGTTGAATTTCAGCGATGGCCGCATCAGCACCGTGGCGGGCAACGGCACGACGAGTTTCAGCGGTGACGGCGGCGACGCGACGGCGGCGGGCATTGCCACACCTGTGGACGTGGCTTTTGACGGCGCGGGCGATCTTTACATTGTTTCGGCGGGCGGAAATCGCATTCGCAAGGTGACGCTGGCCGACGGCAAGATCAGCACCGTGGCGGGCAATGGCTCGACGGGTTTTAACGGAGACGGCAACACCGCGCTCAGCACCAGCTTCGGCAATCCGCAAAGCGTGGTGATTGATGGCGGGAATAATCTGTTCATTATGGATCGCGGCAACTTCCGCGTCCGCCGGGTGAATGCCGCCGATCAGCGCGTCAGCACGTTGGCGGGCGGGTTGTCCGGCTTTACTCCAGATGGCGCCGGCGCGGTTGGCGGGCGGCTGGGAGCCCCTGTTGGCCTGGCGCTTGATCCAGCGGGAAGAATTTTATTCACCGAAACGACCAACAATCGCATTCGCACGGTGGTCGCGGCGGTCAGCGGTGACGCGACGCCGCCAACAGTTCAAATCACCACTAACAACGGCTCCGGTTCTGTGGCGAACAATCCGATGAGTTTGAACGGAACAGCGGCAGACAACAGCAGCGTGGTCACAGTCCGGTGGAGCAGTGACCGTGGAGGGATCGGCGCTGCCAACGGCACAATGGCGTGGTCAATTCCGGCGATCACCCTACAGCCCGGCGTCAACAAGATCACTGTCACCGCCTGGGATGCCAGCGGAAACGCAGGCAGCGCGGAAGTCGTCTTGAACTACTCCCCCGCGCTGGCGATGGTCACGATTGCCGGATCGAGCATCAGTGGCGAACGTGGCGATGGGGGGCCGGGCAAGGCGGCGGAGTTGTTCCAGCCGCGCGGCGTGGCGGTGGACAGCAAAGGCAACGTCTATGTCGCCGACACGCAGAATCGCCGTGTTCGGCGTATTTCGCCTTCGGGGCAGATCACCGCTTTTGCAGGCACGGGGCTGATTGGTTCGGGCGGTGACGGCGGCCCGGCGGCGGAAGCCACGCTGAACTTCCCCAACGTGGTGATTGTGGACAGGGCGGATAACGTTTACATCAGCGATCAATTCACCCATCGCATTCGCAAGGTCACGCCGGATGGCAAGATCAGCACGATTGCCGGAACGGGCGATGGCTTTGGCAGTTTCAGCGGCGACGGCGGCTTGGCGAAAAACGCGGAATTGAATGGCCAGGTCGGGCTTGCGGTTGATGGCAATGGCAATCTTTTTGTCGCCGACCGGCTCAATCATCGCATTCGCCGCATTGATTCAAGTACGGGAGTGATTACCACGGTTGCAGGCAATGGCCTGGTGGGCGATTCGGGCGATGGCGGACCGGCCACGCAGGCTTTCCTAAACCTGCCCACCGGCGTTGCGGTGGACGGCGCAGGCAACCTGTACATCGCGGACATCGGCAACCAGCGAATTCGCAAGGTGAGCGCAGCCGACGGCAGGATCAGCACCATCGCCGGGACGGGCGCCGCAGGCTTCAGCGGCGACGGCGGTCCGGCAGCCAGTGCGTTGATCAGCCTGGCTTACCCGGCAACGCTGACGGTGGATGCCGCGGGTGAGCTGTATTTCGCGGATCGCAACAACCATCGCGTTCGCAAAATCAATCTGGGCAGCGGAATGATTTCTACCGTTGCTGGAATTGGCGTCGCCGGTTTCAACGGTGATGGCACAGCGCCATTGGCTACCGCGTTGTCATTTCCGACCAGCGTGGCCTTCGATGGGGCAGGAAATCTGGTTATTGCCGACAGCGGCAATAACCGCGTTCGACGCACGCGCCCCGCCAATGCATTGCGCACGCTGGCCAATGCTTCCGCCGCCAGTTTTTCGACCACGGCGGGACTGGCCGCCGAAGAAATCGCGGTTGCTTTCGGCGTGAATCTGGCAAGCTCGACGGTCACGGCTTCGACCGTGCCGCTGCCAACCACCCTGGCGGGCACAACCGTAACTGTTCGCGACAGTTTAAGCGTTGAACGGCTGGCCCCGCTCTTTTTCGTTTCGGCGGAACAGATCAATTATCTGGTGCCGAGCGGGACGGCGAATGGTCCCGCCACCGTCACTGTGACCAACGGCGCAGGCGAAGTCTCGACCGGTGCGGTCACCATTTCGGATGTCGCACCGGGTCTTTTCAGCGCAAACGCAACCGGAGTGGGCGTTGCCGCCGCCGTGGTCTTCCGGCGCAATGCCGCTGGGCAGGACAGCTACGAGCCTGCGGCGCGGTTCGATTCGGCGTCAGGCCGCTTCGTGCCGGTGCCCATTGACCTGGGGCCGGAAGGCGATCAGGTCTTCCTGATTCCCTTCGGAACGGGTTTCCGCAAGCTGAGCAATCTGACCAACGTCCAAGCGACCATTGGCGGCGTCCAGGCGCCAGTGATCTTCGCTGGCGCAGCGCCGGGCTTGCTGGGCGCGGATCAGGCCAACCTGCAAGTTAATCGAAGTCTGGCGGGACGTGGCGAAGTGGACATTTTGTTCACAGTGGATGGGAAAACGGCCAATCCTGTCCGCGTGACCATCAAGTAGGCACAATGTGGAGCGCGAGCGTTCCCGCTTGCGCTCCACATTGTAAGTGAGGTTTGCGTATTGACAGCGCCGAACGAACCCGATGAACCTCCCCGTGTGGCGGCTGCCCGTTTCTACTTCGGTCGGGCTTTAACGATCATTGGGCTGGCGGGTTTATTGATTTGCCATTTTCTGCTGATCTCGAAGACGCTTGCCGTTGATGCGGATGGAACCGTGCGCACACTTGGCTATGGCGATATGCAGTTGCATCTGGCGCACGTGACCAACTTCGCCGCCCGCCCCTTCGATTTCCAGGATCCGCTGGTTTTCGGCGCGCCGCTCCAATATCCATTTGCCATCAACTATCTCAGCGGCTGGCTGCTGCGGTTGACCGGGAGGCTGGAATTTTCCGTCCTGTTCCCTGTGCTGATTCTGGCAGCGGCCAATCTGATGCTGGCTTATTTTCTTTACCGGCGGCTGACCGCGTCAGCGGGATGGGCGGTTTGGGCGCTGATGTTGTTTCTGTTTGGTTCGGGGTTTGGCGCGTGGAATTCGATTACGGAGACTTACCGGCAGGGCCAGAGTTTTCATGAACATCTGACCCAGCGAATTGCCGACCGGACTTCAACGATGGTGCGGCTGGATGCGAAGTATCCGGATCAGAGCATCGTTTACGGCGCGCCGATCAATCTGGCGTTCTTCGACCAGCGGGCATTTTTCGCTGGCTTTTTTCTTTTTCTGATAACGCTGACGCTGCTCGGCGGCGAACGATTGGGTCGCTGGCGTGTGCTGGGGGCGGGACTGGCGATTGGAATGCTGCCGCTGGCGCATACGCACAGCTTTATTGCGCTGGCGCTGGCGCTGGTGATCTGGTGGGGCACTGAACTGCGGCGCAGGAATCGAGCGCAGGCGCGAGCAATTTTTACTGCCGGGATTATTGGCGCAGTGCTGGCTGCACCGCAGTTGATTTACCTGATTCGCGCCAAGCAGATATTCACCGGCGCGCGGCCCTTTCTGCACTGGAGGCTGGGCTGGATGGTTCCGGAAGGCATCGGACGCATTACGCATGATGGCAATGGCATTGGTTTCGGACGCTGGCTGCAATTTCTATGGGTGAATCTGGGCGTTTTGCCATTGCTTTTTCTGGCCATGCTGGCGGTTTTGAGCTGGCGCCGCTGGCGGTCAGGCCAGCAGATGGAGAAGCCGGATGTGATTTCAAACACGCCATCGCTGCCGCTGGCGGCACTTTGCGCCGTGGCGCTCTTTGTCATTGTCAATCTGGTCCAATTCCAGCCATGGGATTTCGACAATAACAAGCTGCTGGTATATGCGCAGTTTTTCGCCGCGCCGCTGGCGTCACTATTTCTGCGGGTGTTGTGGCAGAGAGGCGGAATTCTCTGCGAATTAGCCGTAAATGTTCTGATCATTGCTGCGCTGCTGTCCGGGATGCTCGACACCGTTCCGCGCCTGCTGGCGCCGCGCCGGGAAATGACGGCGATCTTCAATAACGACGATGTCGCGCTGGCGCGCTTCGTCAAAGAGAAGATTCCCGAAGGCAGCCTTATTCTGACACCAGCGCATCGGACAAATCCTGTGCTGTCGCTGGCCGGACGTCCTGCCCTGCTGGGAAGTCCAAGCTGGCTGTGGACCTGGGGCGTTCCATTTGAACAGCGCGAACAGGAAATCAAACGCTTTTATGCAACACCGGCGCAATCGGATTTACCCAGCCGCTATCCGATTCGCTATGTCGTGCTCGATGATACAGCCCGGCGGGAATATGGTGCGCAGACCGCTGTTTTTGATGAGCGCTTTACCAGAATTTTTCAGCACGGGATGTACTCGGTGTATCAGCTTTAGCGAGGCGGGAAAAGCTTCGCGAGCACCGAGTCAATCATCCACAGGGTCACTAAAACGGCCGCTGTATTCGCCAGCCAATAGGTCCAGTAACTGCCGAACCAACCCTTCATTCCTCCGTAAGCGAAGTGCGCGACATTGACGTTGGTGTAAGGCCCTGGCACGGTCAGCAGCCGTGTGATTTGCTGAAGAATGACGAAATAGAGCAGCGATGGCAGCCAGCTTCCCCGTTTCGCCCCCACCACCCAAAGCGCGATCAATGCCACAGTAACTCCGCCCAGATGTGAAAAGATCGAAACAGGCGTGACCAATTTGCTAACAACCATGTCAATAATCCAAGGTGGCAGACCGAGGATTTGCCAGAATGCGGCAATGCGGATCAGCCAGGGGTTGCATAACAGGATTCCAACCGCCAGCATCAGGTTTGAAATATGGCAACTCCAGAGAATCTGTTCCGGAGTTTTCGCTCTATAGACATATTCAAAGACACGGGCCAGAAAGAACAGCAGCGGCAGGATGCCCAACAGCCGGAATCGCAGTGTTTTCTCGTTGGGGCGCTGGTTGGGAATTAACGCAGCCTCACTCGTGCTCATTTGGTGTGGTTCTCCTTCAAAAAGGTTTGATTGCAGTTTTGGATGCCAGAAGCGGCGAAGGGCAATTCCACCATTTCCCCGCCGCCGGGTGCAAATAGTTTTACGCAGCCGCAAATCGTTGTTTATAATCCGAATCCACACACAAGTCGCGTTTTCCAAATAGCAGGCTTCACCCGGAGCGAAATTTTATGCGGAGTCAAAGCGAATGGATAGTTTTGTGCAGTTCTTCTTCAAACATAAGTGGGCGACGTTTGCCAAAGGCAATTTCGGTTTCGCCAGCCGGCCATCGTGGCTGATTATGATCTTGCTGGCGCTGGCTTTGGGTGCGCTCATTTACTTTCTCTACATTCGTCCGGGCTACCGAATCAATTCACAGAGCAAGTGGGGCCTGATTGCCTTGCGCGCCGGATTGCTGGCGTTGATCTTCCTGATGCTGATGCGGCCCGTGGTCGTCGTTCCTTCCATTATTCCCAAAAGCACCAGTGTGGCCGTGCTCGCGGACAATTCGCGCAGCATGACGTTGGCGGACGAAAACAACCGCAGCCGTCTGGACGCGACCAAAGAGTTGCTGGATTCCGGCAAACCATTCACTAAAAATCTCAACGACAAATTCCGAACCAGCCTGTTTGGCTTTTCAAACACCGCGGGCAAGATCAAAGACGCTGAGGAACTGAAAGCTGACGGCGCTTCGACTGACGTGGTGACTGCCCTGCGTGAAGCGGTCAAAGAGTCCACCAGTTCGCCGCTTTCGGCAATTGTCCTGGTCAGCGATGGCGGGTCGAACACGCCGAAGGATTTAAGCGCCGAACTCCGCGAACTTCGCGCACGCAATATTCCTGTTTTTACCATCGGTGTCGGCAATCCCTCGCGCTTCAAGGATGCCGAAACCGTCCGCGTTACCACGCCGCGCCGCGTGCTGGTTGGTTCGGCCATCATTGCCGAAACGCTGGTGCGGCTGAGCGGATACGACAACACCAAAATTTCGCTCGCTGTCAGCGAGGACGGAAAGGCGCTGAAGACGCAGCAGTTCGATGTGCGCGGCGGTGAAGCGCAAAGCGTGACGATTGAATTTTCGCCCTCCTCCGCCGGGAATCATCGCTACACCTTCGAGGTCAAACCGCTCGACGGCGAAACCACGCTTGAAAACAACGCCATTGATGCGCTGATCGCGGTCACCGACGACAAACCGAAAATTCTTTACATTGATGGCGAGCCGCGCTGGGAATACGGCTTTATGCGCAAGGCGGCGACAGCCAAGACCGAAAAGAACCTGACGCTGGTTTCCGTGCTGCGCTCGGCGGATGGAAAGTTTTATCGCCAGGGCGTCGAATCCGGCAGCGAATTGACCGAAGGCTTTCCCACCACGGTCGAAGAACTCTTCACTTATCAAGGTGTCATTCTCGGCAGCGTCGAAGCCAACTTTTTCAATTACGATCAACTGAAAAACATCGAGCAATTCGCCTCCAAACGCGGCGGCGGGGTGATGGCCCTGGGCGGTTCGCGCGCTTTCGACGCGGGGAAATATGCGCAAACGCCGATTGCCGACATGCTGCCGGTGGTTCTGAACGACCAGGTCGAAGAGACAGAAACCGTCATCGCTTCGAATTTCAAAGCCGGGCTGACAACGCGTGGCCGCACGCATGCCGTGACGCGTTTGAACGAAGACCGGAACCAGAGCGCAAAGATTTGGGATGAACTGCCTGCCATCTCCTTGCCGGAAATCCTGACCGGCACCAAACCCGGCGCAACCATCATCCTGGAAGCGCGCGGCGTCAACGACAAAACCCGCAGCTTGCCTTTGCTGGTCGAACAGCGCTACGGGCGGGGACGCTCGCTGGCCTTTACCACCAACGATTCCTGGCGCTGGCGGATGGAAATGCCGTCGCAAAACAACTATCACGAAACCTTCTGGCGGCAGTTGCTGCGTTATCTGGTCAGCACGACGCCGAAACAGTTTGATGTGGCCGCGGAACGCGATGTCTATGTTCCCGGCGACACGGTTTCCCTGCGCAGCGAAATCAACGACAAGAAGTTCGATGCAATCCGTGATGCGCAGGTCACTGCGACCGTGACCAAACCTTCCGGCGCAACCGTCGAGCTGCCGCTGAAGATCAATTTCAGCGATCCTTCCAGTTCCTCCGGTCAGACGGAGGCGTCCAGCGATTACCGCAGCGAATTCGCCGCCGATGAAACCGGTTTGTACAAAGTCGAAATGACCGCCAAGCGCGGCAACGAAACGCTCGGCGCAGCGCAATCGAGTTTTCTGGTCAGCGAACGTTCCCGCGAATTCCACGACGCCGCCCAAAACGTCGAACTGCTCAAACGCGTCGCCACGGAAACCGGCGGCAAGTACTTTGAGTTGGGCAAGGCGAACGATCTGCTCGACGAAATTACGATGCTCGAAGGCAAAAACTCCGAGCGCGTCAGCAAAGACCTTTGGGATATGCCGATCAACTTCATGCTGCTGGTCGGCCTGGCCAGCGCCGAATGGTTTCTCAGAAAGCGAAGAGGATTGGCATAAACAAGGAGATTGTTATGGCTGTAGGCATCGCAACCTCGCGTGTCAAATCAATTCTGAAACAGATCGAAACCCTGCCAAACGATGAACGGCGAATCTTTCACGGCGTCACCTGGCAAGAGTATCAAGAACTGCTCGACGAATTGGGCGAGCGCCGCCGTGTGCTGGTTTCTTTTTCGGAGGGAGTGTTGGAGATCATGCCCCTATCGCATCCTCACGAGCATTTCAAAGAAACCGTCTCCCGACTTATCCACGTGTTGATGGAAGAATTGGACGCGAATATCGAGCCTGCCGGATCAACCACGCTTCAGCTTGAAGCTTTGCAGAGCGGCGTTGAGCCTGACACCTCCTTTTTCATCAAGCACGCCGAGCGGATGGTTGGCAAACAGGCGCACGATCTGTTGGAAGACCCGCCGCCAGACCTGGTGGTCGAGATTGATATTTCCCGCCCGCGCTACAGCAAAAAGGAAATTTACGCGCGGATGGAAGTGCCGGAGTTTTGGCAATATGACGGAAAGACTTTCAGGATACTTGAGCGTGTGGGCGACGATTATGTCGAAAGCGAATCAAGCCTGGCTTTTCCATTTGTGCGAACCAGTGACTTGGCGGCCTTTCTCGAACGCAGTAAAACTGAAAGCAATCTTGCCATTCTCAAAAGTTTCCGCGAGTGGGTGAGAGCCAACAAACCGACGGAATGAATTTGACCAGGATTTTAATGCGTTTATTGACTCATACAATTTTGCTGACAGTTTCATTGGCGATCAGCGCCTGCGCGCAGGAAACGCCCGTGACGAACAAACCGCAGATCAAACAGGACGCGCCGAAAGCGGAGGCAAAGCCTGCGCCGAAGCTGCCCGCCGATCTGAACAAATTCGCAGTTGTGATCACCGGCATCAGCGGCGAAGAGGTCTACGCCAAGCAGTTCGGCGAATGGACGGCAACATTGCGCCAGGCGTTGACCAGCCAGCTTGGGTTTGCCGAAGAGCAGGTCTTCGTGCTGACGGAAAAACCGGAAGGCAGGGAGCGAAAAGCTTCCTCCGATGCCGTGCGGCAATTGTTCGTGGAACTGAAAAACGCGCTCAAACCTGACAATCAACTGTTTGTCTTTTTCATCGGCCACGGCAGTTACATAGACAAGGTCGCCAAGTTCAATCTGGTCGGCCCGGATTTGTCGGCGGGCGATTACGGGCAACTGTTCAATGCGCTGCCGGCGAAAACTCTGGTCATCGTCAATACGGCCAGCGGCAGTGGCGAATTCGTCAAACCGCTGGCGCGCGAAGGCCGGATTATCATCACGGCCACGCGCAGCGGCCAGGAATTGAATGCGCCGCACTTCGCCGGTTTTTTCATTGCCGCGCTGGGCAATCCGGAAGCCGACGCGGACAAGAATGGCCGTGTTTCCGTGCTTGAAGCCTTTGAATATGCCGTCAAACTGACTGATGGCCGCTACAAGAAGAAAGGCATACTGCTTTCGGAACATGCCCTGATCGAAGACAACGGCGATGGCACCGGCCACGAAAAAGCCGATGCCGGCGACGGCACGCTGGCCAAAATCACCTACTTCGATTCCTTGCCCCAGCAGCAAGCCGGCGGCGACGCGGCGCTGGCGAAACTGTTCAGCGAAAAGATGCGTCTTGAAGGCGAGGTCGAAAAACTCAAAGCCCGCAAAACCCAGTTGAGCGAAGAAGATTACGATAACGAGTTGGAGAAGCTGCTGATTGAACTCGCGACACTCAATCAAGGCATCAAGGCTAAACAGAAACCAGGCTCTAATGAGTGAGATGACATGACTGGTGACGAGTTCCAGAAAAAATACGCTGCTGTAGTTCCCAGGCGGGACATCACCACCGATGAGGGGTTGAAAGCCGCTGCCATCATCGTGGAACAGGCTGCAAAAGAGGGAGTTGAATACGCGATTGCGGGCGGCATCGCAATGCATATTTTTGGTTATTTGCGAGCGACGCACGATGTAGACCTGCTGGCTTCAAAGATGCTTGATCTTCCTTACGAAGAAAAGCTTTCTTTTGGCGGTGTTAGTCATCATATCCCCGTCGGGGAGCGAAAGATCATTGTTGATGTCATCGTCCGTGATGACCTCTACCGCAATTATTATGAAGCTGCGCTGCGAGATGCTTATTGGACCAAAGATGGCTGGCGGGTTGTCTCTCCTGAATGGATGGTGATCCTGAAATACATGGCCGCACGCAGCAAGGATCTTCTTGATTTGCTGTGGATGTTACGGCAACCGGGGCTGGTGAATCGTGACAAAGTGGCCAAATTGTTTGAGGAGATATTGGGCGAACTTGGCGCGGATGCCGCTCTAAAAGGTTTAGAGCAATACTACGTTCAAGCGGAAATAATGAAGTCGGGCGATGAAAACGGCAGGCAGGAACGATAGCGAAAAGCAAAACTTATGAAGATGTCGAAAAAGTCAAAACAACTTGCTGGTTTGAGAAGTTGGCGAAATCGGAAGGCGCTTCCCGCGCTTTTCGCGGTCTGTCTGGCGTCGCTGTTCTGTTTTCTGGCCTGCGTCTCCGCGCGGCAGATCACCATCGAAACGGCGCAGGAAGAGTTGAAAGGCGGCAAATACTCCGCCGCCATTTTGTCCTTCACCACCCTGCTGCAAACGAATCCGAAGGACGAACGCGCCCAGCGCGGACTGCTCAAAGCCTACCTTGAAACCGGCAAATACACCGAAGCCGAAACCGAAGCGAAGAAAATTTTGGCCCGCGGAGAAAGCCATTCCGCGCGGCTGGCGCTGGCCGAAGTGATGGCCATCACCGGGCGGTATGACGTCGCCATCGCCGAGTTTGACAAGGTCAGCAAGTCGGTGGAAAAGACCAAGCCGAAAGACGACAAGAAAGCCGAGGAGAAAGAAGGCGAGGAGCTTGATCCCAATCTCAGCACGCAGAAGCTTCACGCCGATTTGCGCCGCGCCGAACTGCTCCATCTGACGGGCAAGGAAGAAGCGGCGAAAGTGATTTTCGAGGGCTTTGTCAAATATTACGAAGACAACGACGTGGATTCGGCGGAAGAACTGACGCTGGTGGCACGCGCCTTGGTTTATCTGGAAAAGTACCAGGACGCAAACGATATGTACCTGGAGGCCATCGCGGCGGATGAAAGCTATCTGGAAGCCCATCTGGGCGGCGGTGAACTCTATACCTCCAAATATAACTATGACGAAGCAGCTTCATTTTTCGCCGATGCGGTAAAGATCAACCCGAACAGCGCGCGGTTGCATCTGGCGATGGCTTCCAATAAACGCATCAGCGGCGGCGACGAAATGAACGCCCGGCTGGCGGAAGCATTGAAGATCAATCCGAACTATGTCGAAGCGAAAGTCTTTGCCGCCACGGTTGATCTGGAAGGAGAACGGCAGGCTTCCTCCGCCAAGCAGATTGAAGAGGTGCTGAAGATCAATCCGAATTCGCTGGACGCTCACGCCCTGCGAGCGGCAATGTTCTGGCTGCAAGACAAACGCGCCGAATTCGATGGCGAAGTCAAAACGACGCTGGCCATCAATCCCCGCTACGGGATGCTTTATGAAGTGCTCGGGCATTTCGCGACGCAAACCCGCCGCTATCGCGAATCGGTCGCCTTTCTGCGGGAATCCATCAAGCTTTCGCCCAATCTATGGTCATCGCATCTGGCGCTGGGCAACGGGCTGTTGCGGCTGGGCGATTTTCCGGAGGGGCGCGCGGAACTGGAAATCGCCTTCAAAGGAGACCCCTTCAATCTGTGGGCGAAGAATACGCTCGATTTGCTCGACACGATGAAGGAGTACAAGGAAACCGTAAGCGGCGATTTCATCATCAAGACAGCCGAGAAGGAAACCGGCGTGCTTGCGCCGTACGCGGCCGAAATGCTGGCCGAAGCCCAATCCAAACTTTCGGCGAAATACAAATTCACTCCGCGCGCGCCGATCTCCGTCGAAATCTTTCCGAACCACGAAGACTTCGCCGTTCGCGCCCTGGGTTTACCGGGCCTGGGCGCGCTGGGCGTTTGCTTCGGCCAGGTCATCGCGCAGGATTCGCCATCAGCCCGGTCAGGCGGCGAGTTTAACTGGGGAAGCACGCTATGGCATGAATACACCCACGTCATCACGCTGCAAATCACCGATCACCTGATCCCGCGCTGGTTTTCCGAAGGCTTGTCGGTGTTTGAAGAGCACAAGGCCCGTCCGGGCTGGGGCGATGACTGGAACGTCGGCCATATCAAAGCTTTTTCCGAAGGAAATTGGTTCAAGATTTCCGAGATAGACAATGGCTTTCTGCGTCCGAAGCGGCCGGAAGACATCGGCCTGGCCTACTTTGAAGCATCGCAGATTTGTCACTTCATCGAAGACAAGCACGGCTTCGACGCGATTCTCGGAATGCTGAAAGGGTACAAAGAGAAGAAGAAAACCCCGGAGATTTTGCAGGGCGTATTAAAACTTTCGGAACCCGATTTCGACCGCGAGTTCAATGCTTATGTGCGCGGCAAAATTGACAAGTACATTGCCGCGCTGGAACCAAGTTGGAAGAACAAGGAATTGGCCCAATTGTCCAAGGAAGATGTCCTGAAGCAGGTTGAACTGCAACCGGACAATTTCGTCTTGAATGTGCGCGCGGGGCTGCAACTGTTTAGTGATCAGAAGAACGACCTGGCCGTCAAATATTTGAAGCGCTCCATTGAATTGTTCCCGTACCAGACTGGCCAGGGAAATGCGTACGAAGTGCTGGCGCAGATCTATAAAACTCAGGGCAACAAGGCTGCTGAAACAGAGGCATTGGATGCGTTGGTGAAGTTGGATGAAAACGATTATGACGCGCTGAAGCGGCTGGCCGAGTTGAAGCTGGAATCCGGCGACAAGGCGCGGTCATTGGAATTGCTGAAACTCAGCTTTTTCATCAATCCGTTCGAGCCGTCGGCGCACGCGCAAACCGGCAATCTGATGTTGGAAAAGAACGAAAACGAACCGGCGGTCCGCGAATTTCAAATCGCGCTGGCTGCCAACCCGCCGAACATGGCTGAAGCGCAGTACAACGTCGCTCGCGCTTATTTTGCCGCCGGCAAGAAGACAGAAGCGCGGCGTTATGTGCTGCGTTCATTGGAAGCCGCCCCCGGTTTCGACAAAGCGCAGGAACTGCTGCTGAAGATCAAGGGTCAGTGAGGAGTAAATTATGACCAGAAAGAAATTGATCGTCTCCATCATCGCGATTTGCCTCTTGGCGACTCTGACCCTGGCGCAGCGTCCTGGCGGCAGACACAAAAAACCGACGATGGATTTGCCGCAGGTCAGCGAAAACGGCATACCGAAAACCGATCCGAATTTGTCCGGGCGATTCACATTTGTCCGCATCCGCTTCGACACCAGCCAGTATGCGAATCTTTACGGCTATAACAATGTCCTGGGAGACGGTGGGCCACCGTGGTCGCATGATTATCCGGTCGCCGGACGCCACCTGATGAAGATCATGTCCGAGTTGTCGAAAATTGACGGCAACCTGGACATCAACGAGCCGATCCTCTCTTTGGATGATCCAATGCTGTTCAAGTTTCCATTCGCCTATCTGGCTGAAGTCGGCTTCATGAATCTGAACGACGCCGAGATTGCCGGAATGCGCGAATACCTGCTGCGCGGCGGCTTTTTGCTGGTGGATGACTTCCGCGGCGCCGGTCAGTTTTACACCTTGCAGCAGCACGTCAAACGAGCCTTTCCGGATCTGGAATTGAAGAAGCTGGATAATTCCCACCCCATCTTCAACTGCTTCTTTTCGATCAAATCGGATGAAGTGAAGCCGGTTTACGGCGGCGGGTTTGGGTCTCGTGAAACAGTCAACCCGGAGTTCTGGGGATTGGAAGACGAAACCGGGCGGCTGATGATGATCATCAACTACAACTACGACGTAAGCGATTACTGGCAGTTTTCGGACAATCCGTTCCGCCCGATCGAAGAGACGAATGACGCTTATAAATTCGGCGTGAATTACATTATTTATGCGCTGACGCACTGATCATACAGGTGGCAGGTGGCAGGGGCAGGTGGCAGGTGGCAGGTCAAACGATCTTCAACCCATCACCTGCCACCCGCCACCTGCCCCTGCCACCTACCACCAAAGGAAACCTTGAATAATGGCTGTTGACACACAAGTGATCCACGACGAAGCGTTGCTGGACAAATTGGCCGTAGCCCGTGAAAAGATTCTGCGCGAAATCCGCAAAGCGGTGCTGGGCCAGGATGAAGCGGTTGAACAAGTCCTGCTGTCGTTGTTTGTCGGCGGACACTCCATTCTGACAGGCGTGCCCGGATTGGCCAAAACATTGCTGGTCAAAACCATCGCCAATGTGCTTGATCTTTCATTCAAACGAATTCAATTCACCCCTGACCTGATGCCTGCCGACATTACCGGCACCGAAATCATCGAAGAAAATCGCAGTACGGGAAAACGCGAGCTGCAATTCATTCGCGGCCCCGTCTTCGCCAACATGATTCTGGCCGACGAAATCAACCGCACGCCGCCCAAAACTCAGGCCGCGTTGCTGGAAGCCATGCAGGAAGGCAACGTGACCGTGCAGGGAACAACCTACGCTCTGCCGAAACCCTTTTTCGTGCTGGCGACGCAGAACCCCATTGAAATGGAAGGCACCTACCCGCTGCCGGAAGCCCAGCTTGACCGGTTTATGTTCAACGTGCGGATGGGCTACCTGCCGGAAGAAGATGAAGTCGCCGTCGTCAAACTGACCACTTCGCCGCAGGACGTGAAGTTCGAGCGGATGATGACCGCCGATGAAATCATCGCGTTCCAACGCCTGGTGCGCAAAGTTCCCGCCGCGGATTCGGTCACGCGCTACGCCGTCAACCTGGTTCACACCAGCCGTCCCAACACGGAAAAAGCGCCGGAGTTCGTCAATCGTTGGCTGACCTGGGGCGGCTCGATTCGCGCCTCGCAGTTTCTGGTGCTGGCCGGAAAGGCGCGCGCCATCTTCAATGGCCGTTACAACGTTTCCTGCGAAGACATTCGCGCTGTCGCTCCGCCGGTGCTGCGCCATCGCATTCTGACCAATTTCCAGGCGGAATCCGAACGTGTGGATTCGGATCAGGTGATCAAAAAGTTGATTGAACTGGTGCCCGAACCGAAATCAGGACTTTGATTGCGGAATGCAGATTGTGGATTGCGGATTTGCTGTGAGAAGGTTGTATGACCACAGAGGAAATGAAAACCAGAACGAAATCTTTCTCGTTGCGAATTATCAAACTGGTTGAATCACTGCCCTCTGGAAGAACTGCTGATGTTGTTGGCAGACAACTGGTCAGGTCGGCAACTTCTGTTGGGGCAAATTATCGAGCTTCCTGTCGCGCGAAATCGAATGCAGATTTTATTGCCAAAATGGCGATTGTCGAAGAAGAAGCCGACGAGTCTGCTTTCTGGCTCGAAGTGATTGTGGAATCAGGGTTGATGAAGAAGGAATTGGTTGAATCTTTGCTGGACGAGGCTGATCAGCTTGTTGCCATGGTTGTCTCTTCCATCAACACGGCAAGAGGTCACAAACGATGATTTTCAAAAAAACGAAGCCCCCAGAGAAAAGCGAATCCGCACTCCGCACTCCGCAATCCGCAATCGGGGCGCGATTTCTGGCGCCGGATATTCTGGCCAGAATTACGTCGCTGGAATTGCTGGCGCGCACAGTTGTCGAAGGCTTCATCTCCGGCCTGCACCGTTCGCCATTCACAGGGTTTTCGACTGAGTTCGCCGAATACCGTCAGTACATGCCCGGCGACGACCTGCGGTATCTGGACTGGAAACTGCTGGGGCGGACGGACCGGTACTACATCAAAAAGTACCGCGCCGACACCAATTCGCAGTGCCACATCCTGATTGATGCCAGCGCTTCGATGAAGTACACCACCGGCGAAGTCACCAAGCTGCAATACGCGCAGTTTCTGGGTTCGTCGCTGGCGTATCTGGCCAACAAACAGCAGGACGCCGTGGGTCTGATCGCCTTCGACCAGGAAGTCCGCACGCACGTTCCGGCGCACAGCCGCAGCGGTCACATGCAGACGATCTTCGGGCGAATGGGACAGCTCGAAGCCGGCAACGAAACGAACCTGTCGGCGATGCTTCATCAGGCCGCCGAACGCATCACCCGGCGCGGCATCATTGTCGTCATCTCGGACTTTTACGACGAGCCGGAAGCGATTATCAAAGCCCTGCAGCATCTGCGATTCAAAGGCAACGACACCATCGTCTTTCAGGTCATGGACAAGAACGAGATTGACTTTGAATTCAGTGAACCCGTTCTGCTGGAAGACAACGAAACCGAGGAACAGATTCACGTGCTGCCGGACGTGCTGGGCGATGGCTACCGCAGCACGATTCGCGAGCATATCGAAGCCGTGCGCGACGGCTGCGCGCGCAACCGGATTGATTACGAATTGCTGACCACGGATAAACCGCTGGATCACGCGCTGTTTTCGTTTTTAGCTAAACGAGCAAAGCAGTAAACAGATGTCTTTTCTTAATCCCTTATTTCTACTTGGCCTGGTGGCAGTTGCCGCGCCGATCATCGTGCATCTGGTGCGCCGCACCAAAGCGCCGCGCATCGAATTTCCTTCGCTGATGTTTGTCCGGCGCGTGCCGCAGAAAACGATTCGCAAGCGAATGGTGCAGAACTGGCTGCTGCTTTTTTTGCGCTGCCTGGCGTTTCTGCTGCTGGCGCTGGCGTTCGTGCGGCCCTACTTCGGCAGCGACGCCGCGAACGAAGCGCAGGGGAGGCGGGCGAATGTCATTTTGCTGGATACCTCGTTCAGCATGCGCTTCGGCAATCGCTTCGAGCAGGCGAAACAGCGCGCCAAATCCATCATTGAACAAGCCAACGGCAGCGAAAGCTTCGCGCTGGTCAGTTTCGGCCAAAGCTACGAAACACAGGCCAAATTCACCAGCGATGCCGCCAAATTGAAAGCGGCGATTGACACGTTGCAGGTCGGCTCCAGCGCGACGGATTACGTGCAGGCATTGCGCGGCTCGGCGGAACTGTTCAAGGAGGCCAGCCAGAAAGACCGGCGCATTGTTTTGATCTCGGATTTTCAGGCGGCGGGCCGCAACCCGGCGGAAACCGCATTTCAAATCAGCAAGGACATCAAACTCCAGCCGGTGGATGTCGGCGAACAGAACACGGCGAATCTGGCGGTCACGGACATCAGCGCGCAGTCGTTGATTTACCAGCCCAAGTATTCGGAGAAACTGACGGCGCGCATCGCCAATTTCAGCGACGAAGCTCGCGAAGGTGTTCGCGTTGAGTTTTTGTTGAATGAGCGCGCCGTGGAAAAGCGCGAATTGAAGATCGCCGCCCACGATTCGGCGACCGTGGAATTTACCGGCTTTAACCTGAACGAAGGCGCGAACCAATGCGTGATTCAGGTCGAAGGCGACAATTTTCCATTTGATAACAAATTCAATTTCACGCTGCGCCGCGAAGAACAATTGAAAGCCCTGCTGATCGAAACCGCCGGCCGTGGCCGCAGCGAAAGCTTTTACCTGCGCAGCGCGCTGACCACCGGCGAAAACCTGCCGTTCAATCTGGAAGTCAAAACCGCCGGTTCCGTCAGCCCGTCGGAAGTCAGCAAATACCGCGTGGTGATTGTGAATGACGCCGCCGTCAACCCGGCGCTGGCGGCCAGTCTGATCAAGTTTGTCGAAGGCGGCGGCGGATTGATCATTGCGGCAGGCCCGCATACCGACGCGGCGACGTTTAATCAGGCGTTTGCCAATGTAGTTCCGGCAAAGTTGGATGAAGTCGTTCAGCTTCGCGGCGATTACGTGACGATGAGTGAGATCAAGACCGACCATCCGGTCTTTGAAGTCTTTCGCCAGAGCGGGCGGCTGGCGACGGCGCGCGTTTTCGGCTACCACAAAGCCACGCCGCGCGAAGGCGCCGCCGTGCTGGCGCGTTACGAAGACGGCAATCCGGCCTTGATCGAAGCCACGCAGGGCGCGGGCAAGATGCTGCTTTTCACGTCCACGTTTGACGCCAGTTGGAACGATTTGCCGCTGACGCCGCTCTATCTGCCGTTGGTCAGGCAGATGACGCGTTTTCTGGGCGAGCGCGAAACCCGCGCGTGGAATCCGATTGGCCAGACCTTCACAGTTGCGGTGGCAAAAGATGGAGCGTTGCCAGCAGTGGATACGCCTGCGGGAGAACGCCTGACGGAGCGCAAGCAAACCTCAACCGGCGAACTGCTGATCAACGCGAAAGAGCCGGGTTTTTACCGGTTGCGCTATCCGGAAAAATCGGATTTTGCGGCGGTCAACGTGGATACGAAAGAATCCGATTTGACCAAATTGAACGTGGACGAGTTCGTTACTTCGGTCACCGGCGCTGACCCGAACGCGCAAACGGCGGCGGCGGCGAATGAAAAATTGACGAATGAAGAAGTTGAATCCCGCCAGCGCGTCTGGTGGTGGTTATTGGTGGTGGCGTTGCTTTTGTTTCTGACAGAGGCGATTCTGTCGAGGCGAACCCGGATGGCGAAGATGATTGGATGATAGAGAAAGCATCTCAACGCTAAGACGCAAAGGTTCAAAGGCGCAAAGGTTTTATGGACGGAAGGATGACTGAGAACGAAATCAGTAAACACATCGTTGATGCCGCGATTGAGGTTCATCGTGTGTTGGGCGGCCCTGGACTCCTTGAAAGCGTTTATGAAGAAGCACTCGTCTTTGAATTAGAGATGCGGGGATTGCAGGTAAGACGGCAAGTTAAAGTCCCAATTGTCTACAAAGACAAGCATCTTGCTTGTCCCCTTTGTCTCGATTTATTGGTTGCGGATACGGTTATAATCGAAGTGAAAGCAACCGCGGCATACAACAAAATCTTTGAGTCACAGGCGCTGACTTACCTGCGCCTGACGGGTCTGAAACTCGCGTTAGTCATCAACTTTGGCGAGAAATTGGTTAAAGACGGAATTCACCGTGTAGTCAATGGACTATAAACGCGCGGCGAAACGATTTTTCCACTTTGCGTCTTTGCGTTATAGCGTATTTCACATGGATGAGACCTGCTTCAACGCAAAGACGCCAGGCAGCAAAGGTACAAAGGATCAATCAAACCTGCGGAAATTGTTCTTCCCAATTTCCCTCCTTTGCGTCTTTGTCCCTTCGCGGCTTTGCGTTGAGTCGTACACATTGAAAAGCCGCTATAAGAGGCTTTGAAAAGTAGAGAGGTAGTTATGGCATACCAAAGCGATCAACTGTTCGGAATCATCAATGCCGTCCGCAAGCGCCGCAACTGGCTGCTGACCTTGCGCGGACTGGCCATTACGCTGGCTGTGGCAGCGGCGTTGCTGCTGCTGACGGGATTGGCTGCGTATAAATATCGCTACAGCAGCGGAGCCTTGATCACATTGCGCGTGGCGGCGGTGCTGGGGTTGATTGCCACTGTCTACTTCCTGTTGGTTCGCCCGCTGCGGCGGAAGATCAGCGATACGCAAATCGCCCGGCTGGTCGAAGAAAAACATCCCGGACTGGAAGAGCGTTTCGTCAGCGCGGTGGAATTTTCCGGCAACGATCAACTCCGCTCGACGGTGATTGTCGAACGGTTGATGGATGATGCGGACCGGCACGCCAGCCAGGTGAATTTGGACGAGGTCGTTCCGAACAAACGATTCTGGCAGTTTGGCGGCGCGGCGCTGGCCAGCGTTTTGTTATTTGCCTCGGTGTTAATCTTTGGCCCTCGCGAAATCAAGAGCGGTCTGGCGCAAGCCTTCGCGCCCGCCAGCCCGGTGGCGGCGTCGAACGCTTTGCAGATCAACGTCAAGCCTGGCACGGCGCGCGTGCCGAAAGGTTCCGATCAAAAGCTGATCGCGTCGCTGGTCAATTTCGATGCCGAGCAGGCGACCATCTTCACCCGCAAAGCCGGCGCCTCGGACGATCAGTGGGTCGGCATGCAAATGGAACCGGCGAAGAACAAAAACGAGTTTCAGTATTTCATCTTCAATATTCAGGATGACACCGAATACTTCGTTGAATCATCCGGCTGCCGTTCGGGCGTGTTCAAACTGACGGTGGCCGATCTGCCCTTCGTCAAACGAATTGATCAAACGCAGTTTTTCCCGTCCTACACCGGCCTGGAACCGAAAACCATCGAAGATGCCCCGGATGTCGCCGTGCTGGCCGGGACAACCGTCAAGCTGACCGCGAATCTGTCTGGCCGGGCAAAATCCGCCCGGCTGGTGCTGCGCGACGGCAAGAAGATCGAAATGGAAAGCACCGGCGAGATGGCTTTCGCCGCCAGCCTGATGGTCAATGAAAACACCAGCTATCACATCGAAGTGAACAGCGTGGACGGCGACGTGTTCAATGCCTCGAACGAATACGACATTACCGTGCTGGACGACCGTGCGCCCGTCGTGACCTTTGAAAAGCCGGGCCGCGATACCAAGGCGACCAGCGTCGAAGAATTGCTGACCCTGGCCAAGGCCGAAGACGATTACGGCGTGCTGTCGCTGGATCTGTATTTTTCGGTTAACGGCGGGGAAGAGAAGAAAGTGGATTTGCAAAAGCTGCGCGGCGAATCGGCCAAAACCCTGAGCGGCGCGCATACCTTTTTCCTGGAAGAATACGGCCTGCAGCCAGGCGATCTGGTTTCGTATTACGCCAAAGCGCGCGACGCCAAAAACGAAACGACCAGCGACATTTACTTCATCGAAATCAAACCGTTTGAGAAGGAGTTCAAGCAATCGCAGCAAAGCGGCGGCGGGGAAGGCGGCGGCGAACAGCAGGAAGGTTTGACCAAACGCCAGCGCGAAATCATTGCCGCGACCTTCAAGGTCAATCGCGAAGAGCAAGTCGCCACCGAAAAAGAGAAGAACGACAATTACGATACCGTCGCGCTGGCGCAGGAAAAGCTGCGCGAAGACGCGCTGGCGCTGGCTGAACGCATCAAGCGCCGCCTGGGGCCGCAGATCAATCAGCAGCCGCAATTCCAGAAAATCGTCGAACACATCACGCAGGCGTCAAAGGAAATGGAACCCGCGGCCAAGGAACTGCGCGCCCGCAAAGGCAAAGAGGCGCAGCCCTTCGAGCAGAAAGCCCTGCAGCAATTGCAGCGCGCCGACGCCATCTTCCGCGAAGTGACCATTTCGATGAGCCAGGAATCACAGGGCCAGGGCCAGCAGAACGCCGAAGAACTGGCCGACTTGTTCGAGCTTGAACTCGACAAGATGAAGAACCAGTACGAAACGCTCAATCGCGAAAAGAAACAGCAGGCCGCGCAACAGGATGATGAAACCAAAAACAAGCTGGCGGAACTTTCGCGCCGCATGCAGAAACAGTTGGAAGAGCAGCAACAGAAAGCCCGTCAGGCTCCGCGCAATCAAAGCGGTGGCGGCGGCGGCGGACGCCAGCAGCAGCAAATGATGGAAGAGGCGCGCAAAGCCGCTCGCGAACTGGAAAAACTTTCCCGCGAACGCCGCGATCCGCAATTGCAGGAGTTGGCGAACAAGATGAATCAAGCCGCCGACGAAATGCAAAAGGCGCAAAACGCCGCGGCCAATAACAAACAGGAAGAATCGCTCAGCCGCAACGCCCGCGCATTGCAGCAAATGGAAGAGGCACAGCGCCGGTTGAATCAGTTGCAACGGCAGCAGGGCGGACAATCCGTTCAGGACTTGAAAAAACGCGCCGCCGACGCCGCTTCCCGCCAGCAGGAAATCGCTCAGGAAGCCGAAAAGCTGGCGCAGCAGGCCCGTAGTGGGCAATCGCAGCAATCGGTCAACGAAGCCCGCCAGCGCCTGGGGGAAAAGAAAGAGAATCTGGCCAACGAAGTCGGCGGTCTGGAACGCGACATAGATCAAGCCGCCCGCGCGATGGGCGAACAGCAGCAGAGCGCCGCCAACAAAATGCGCGAAGCCTCCCGGACGCTCCGGGAAAATCGCGTCGCCGACGGCATCCGCTACACCAAGCGGCTGAACGAAATGAGCGCCTTTGACCAGGCCCGCGCCTTCGACCGCAACACCCAGCAGAAACTGGACGAAGTCGCCCAGCAACTTTCCGACGCCGAAAAGAGTGCCAATCGCAAAGGCGGCGGCGGCGATGAAACCGAAGAAAACCTGGATCGCGCCCGCCAGCTTGCCGACAACATTGAATCCATGCGCCGCAAGCTGGGCAATGGTTCGCAACGCAACCAGCAGGGGCAGCAAGGCCAGCAACAAGGGCAACAAGGTCAGCAAGGCCAACAGCCAGGGCAGCAACAGGGTCAGCAGGGCCAACAAGGCCAGCAGCAAGGACAACAGGGCCAGCAAGGTCAACGCCTTGCTCAAAACCAGCAAGGTCAACAAGGCCAGCGGGGACAACAAAACCAGCAAGGTCAACAGGGCCAGCAAGGACAGCAAAACCAACAAGGACAACAGGGGCAGCAAGGACAACAGGGCCAGCAGGGCCAACGTGGCCAGCAAGGTCAGCAGGGCCAGCAAGGACAGCGTGGCCAACAGGGTCAGCAGGGTCAGCAGGGGCAGCAAGGCCAACGTGGTCAACAAGGTCAGCAAGGTCAGCAAGGTCAGCAAGGTCAACAGGGCCAGCAGGGACAACAAGGACAGCAAGGTCAGGGTGGCCAACAGGGTCAGCAGGGCCAACAAGGCCAGGGTGGCCAGCAGGGTCAACAGGGTCAGCAAGGACAAGGTGGTCAGCAGGGGCAACAAGGCCAGCAGGGTGGCGGATCGTCCGGCGGCAATCGCAACGCCGATCCGAACGGCCAGCAATCGCCCAGCCAGCAAAACCAGCAAGCCAATTCTGGCGGCGGCCCGATTCGCAGTTCCGGCCCGCGCCAGCTTGGTTCGGAATTGCGCGAATACCTGCGCGACGCCGAAGACCTGCGCCGCAACCTGGGCAAAGACCGTGACCTGCAGCGTGGCGTGGATCAGGCCATTCAAGGCCTGCGTCAAGCCAGTGATGCTTTGGCGCGCGACGACATGGCGACAGCTTTGATGCTGAAAGACCAGGTCATCGAACCGCTTCGCAGCGTTGAAATGGAACTGAGCAAGCGCGTTCAGGCCAAACTCGGCACCAACCGGCTGCGCCTGGGCGATGAAGGCGCTGCGCCGGAACGCTACCGCAAACTGGTGGATGAATATTACAAACGGTTGTCCAGCCGGCAGCCGAATCCGTAATCGAAGTTTGATCGAAAACCATATCAGGAGTGGCGGCCTTGTACGCCACTCCTGATAATTAACCCGATTTCCTTTCTCCTCGTTTCCGATCTCCTCCACACAACACGAACACACATGACCAATTATTCTTCTGAGCTTCAGGAGCTTCTGTTTGACCGCATTCCGAAGCCCCGCAAATTTGAAGACCGTCTATGGAATGCCGCCGATAATTTGCGAGCGAATGCCCGGCTGAAATCCAGCGAATACGCCGCGCCGTTGCTGGGACTATTTTTTCTGCGCTATGCGTCGAACCGATTCAACGCAATCAAGTCGCAAGCCAATCAGGAATTTGAAGCGAGCAAGGACAATCGCAACAGCGAAACGATTGAAGAAGTCTATAAACGCCTGTGTGGCTTTTACCTTCCCGAATCGTCGCGCTACGAAACACTGCTGAATCTGAAAGGCGAAGACAATGCTCAGGAAGCCGTCATTGAAGCGATGGATCAGTTCGAGAAGCTGAATCCGAACGCGGGAGTGACTCTGCCGAAAAATGATTACCGCAAAATTCCGCATGAAACCCTGCGCGAAATTCTCAACATCATCTCTGAAATCAAAGTCAGCGAAGGGGATGTGTTCGGCAAAATCTACGAATACTTTCTGGGCAAATTCGCCCTCAGCGAAGGGCAAAAGGGCGGCGAATTTTATACGCCGACTTCGGTCGTCAAGTTGATCGTCGAAGTCATCGAACCGTTCAAAGCCGATGCGCGGGTTTTTGACCCGGCGTGCGGCACGGGCGGGATGTTCGTCCAATCCGCCAAGTTCGTCGAACGCCACGTCGGAATGCAGCGGCTTTCGATTTACGGACAGGAAAAGGTCAACGAAACCGCCAACCTGGGCAAGCTGAATCTGTTCGTCAACGGACTGAAAGGTGACATTCGCAACCTGAACAATTCGCTGGAAGCGGCGGCGTATACGGACGAATACGCGGACACCTTCGGCAAATTCGATTTCGGGATGGCCAATCCGCCATTCAATGTGGACGGCGTCAAAGTGGATGCCGTCGGCACGCATCCGCTTTTTGCGACCTATGGCTTGCCGCTCAGCACGGCCAAATCGGGCAAGAAGTCCGACACTTTTTCCAACGCCAACTATCTGTGGATTTCGCTTTTCGCCAACGCGCTCAACGAACAGGGACGCGCCGGATTCGTGATGGCGAATTCGGCCAGCGACGCGCGCGGCGGCGAAGCCGAAGTTCGCCAGCGGATGATCCGGGCCGGTTTGGTGGATGTGATGATCACGCTGGCGTCCAATTTCTTTTACACGGTCACGCTGCCCGTCACGCTCTGGTTTTTCGACCGGGCGAAGACCGATCCGGCGCATCCGCGTCACGACCAGACGCTGTTCATTGACGCACGCAAAATCTACAACCAGGTTACGCGCGCCAACCGCGAATTCACGCAATCGCAATTGCTCAACATCGCCTCCATTGTGTGGCTCTATCGCGGAGAAACCGACAAATTCCAGGCGCTGCGGGAGTTGTACATCCAGGCTGGCGAGGTGTGGCGCGACACCGGAGTCATCAATCCGGACTCCGGCAAAACGTACAAAGGCATTGTTTCGGAACGGGATAGACTGGCCGAAGCGTTCCGCACGCTGGGAGCGAATCTGGGCGAATGGTTCCGCCAGATCGAACCGCAACTTGCCGATGAAGCCATTGCCGCACTGGCCGAAAACAAACGATGGCAGCGCGATATTGAATCCCTGTCAGCCGTTGCCGCCAATCAACTGACTGACAAAGCCGCGATCAACGAACAGTTCAAAGTCGCCGAAGAAGCCGTCACTTTTGCCGACAAACGCTTGCGCCCGGCCAAAGACAAGACCTTCAGCAAAGCCGACCTGCGTGGAGCGCTGAAACGGCTGGCCGAAGCGCGCGACGACGCGCTGTTTGTGCTGGAAAGCATCGCCTATTTTGAAGCGCAGCTTGCCTGGCTCGACACCAACTTTCCCGCCGGGAAATGGCGTGATGTCGAAGGGCTTTGCAAAATCGCAAGCCGCGCGGAGATCGCCGAACAACAGTTCTCGCTGAATCCGGGCCGCTACGTCGGCGTGGCGTTGGAAGACGACGGCATGACCGCCGAAGACTTCCGCGACTTTATGCAGGGCAACGCCGCCGCGCTCGCCCAATTGCACCGCGAAGCGGACGAGTTACAGCGGGTGATTGCTGGGGATGTGGACGCCTTGTTTGTGAAAGTGAAAGCGGAGGCGGCGCGATGAAAAGGTGGCGTTTACCTTACATTCAATAGCATGGCGGACATAAATCGAATAAACCAGATATGACGAAGTGGCAAAAAATTCAATTTGAAGAATTGATTCTCGATAGCAAAGATGGTGAGTGGGGGCTTGGCGAAGAGGCTGTTGGCTACCAACTCGTTGAGGTGATTCGAGGCACCGATTTTGCTGATCTTTACAGCCCGGCCAAAGAATTGCCTCTGCGATGGATAAAGGATCAATTGGTTGAGCGGAAAAGATTGATTTCGGGTGATTTGATTCTGGAAACTGCAGGTGGCACCGCCACACAATCAACAGGCCGCAGCGTTCTGCTTAATCATCGTTTTTTTGAGGCTCACTTAAAATATCCTGTTCTCTGTTCAAGCTTCAGTCGGCATTTACGACTGGACACAAGTAAATGCAGCCCTGAATTTATTTCGTATCTTCTGAAGCTGATGTACGCCAATGGCCAAATGGCGATCTACAACTTGCAACACACTGGTGTTTCGCGGTTTCAGTTTACAACTTTCAAGCAGAAGACCCACCTCAAACTCCCGCCGCTGCCCATTCAGCGTCGTCTTGCGGAGGTGCTGGGGCGATACGATGCATTGATTGAAAATTACCAGCACCAAATCGGCATTCTCGAAGCGATGGCGCAAAACCTCTACCGGGAATGGTTCGTGCGCGAACGTTGTCCCCATGCGCAGGCCAGCGATTTTGAGTTGAAGAGCCTGAGCGAAATTGCGCAAGTCAATGTTCTAACTATCTCAGAGAAAGACGAAAACGCAGTTATCAAATACGTTGATATTTCTTCAGTTGGAACCGGCCGCATTAACGACACCACGACTTATGTGTTGAAAGATGCGCCTGGTAGAGCGAAGCGATTGGTTCAGCATGGCGATATTGTGTTTTCGACGGTAAGGCCCGAAAACCGAAGCTATGCACTGATTCTTTTCCCAGCCAGCAATCTTGTTTTTTCTACTGGCTTCGCGGTAATTACGCCCAATCAGCCTTTTTATTCGTCTTTTATTTATTGTTCTATCTCGACTGATGCGTTCATCACGGAAATTGCCAACAAGGCAAAGGGCGCGGCTTATCCTCAAGTTGGCTTTGATGATTTGATGGAAACCACGCTTACTGTCCCTTCGGAGGAAGTTCTGATGAAATTCCATCGAATGGCTGAACCAATTTTTCAAAAGGCTCAAAACCTGCAAGCGCAAACCACCCGGCTCCGCCAAATGCGCGACAAACTGTTGCCGCGTTTAATGAGCGGGCAGCTTTCGGTAAAGGCCGCCTCGGTTGCGTAGAGGTCTGAGCTTCGGATGAACCGCTCGCTCTTCTGCGGCTTTGCCGCCTGATGTGCGGAAGGCCTGTGGCCTTCCGGGGACGGTTGAAAATCCTTTTGGGGCTATGCCCCAGACCGCCGGGGCATAGCCCCAAAATCCAAACGGCTTTCGCGGCAAGTCAGAGACTTACCGCACATCGGGCGGCAAAGCCGCGACCATCTCCGGCAAATGTGTGACACGGTATTATCAGGATTGATGGGGACAAGCGGTTGTCGAGTTTGACGTATGGTCAGGCAGATTCCAATGTTTATCGCCACAGCGTAGTCGCTCGACCGGAAACGAGAACGGAGCATGCAGCAGCCCGAACTGATCATCATTGGTGGCGCAAACGGCACCGGCAAAACGACGCTGGCGCGCGAATTCGTCGCGGTCGAAAAGTTACGCTATCTGGGCGCGGATGAGATCGCCCGCGAATTGAATGCCGACCACCCCGAACAGGCCGCAATTGCCGCTGCGCGAACCTTCAGCGCCCGGCTCGACGCCGCGCTGGACACGGGCGAATCACTGGTGGTCGAAGCTACGCTGGCGGGATTGAGCATGCGCAAACACTTGCAGCAGGCGCGCCAGCGTGGGTATCGGATCAGACTTCTGTTTGTCTATTTGGACTCGGCGGAATTATGTATTGACCGCATCGCCGCCCGTGTCGCGCGAGGTGGACACCACGTTCCCGAACTGGATGTCCGACGGCGATTCACGCGCGCCAACCGGAATTTCTGGCATGGCTACAAAAATTTCGCAGACGCCTGGCATCTGTTTTACAATGCCGGGACGATGATTGAGCAGGTGGCGAGTGGCACGCTGCGCGACGAAATGATTCTTGATGAAGAGAGGTATCAAAAATGGCTGACAATGGTCAGAACATAGTTACAAAGTCGGAGCCGGATGCCGCAACCTTGCGCGAAATCCTGCGGATGCAAAAAATTGCGGTGGCGGCAGTCCACAAAGCGCAGGCTGAAAATCGTCGTCTTGGCATTCCCAACTGGTACTCCATCAACGGCAAAATTGTCAGCGACTTGCAGTCTGAAGATCAGCAGACAGCCGCCTGAAATATTCTTATTGTCGCCCTACTAACCTGTTCCGCCTGACCCCCGCCAAAGTCCACCCCATGGCGAATTACATTTCAGAAAACGACATCGAAAAAGCCTGCGTTGAAGTGCTGATGAATGAAATCGGCTTCGACGAACACTTGAACCTGTGGCAATTGCCTGATGACGGCAACGCCGCATTCGGTCGCAAAGACGCGCAGGAAGTTGTCCGCCTTGGGCAACTGCGCGCCAGTCTGCGCCGGATCAATCTGACGGCTTCCGCCGATGTGATCAATGCCGCGCTGGTTGAACTGACGCAGAGCCGCGCTCACTTGACGCCATTCGAAGCCAACCGTGCTGTCACGAAATTGCTGCGCGAAGGTTTCGATGTACCTGCGCGCAATGCGCAGGGTGACGCAGTAACGGAGCGCATTCGCTTCGTGGATTTCAACGAACCCGCCAACAACCATTTCGCCGTCGTCCAGCAATTGACCATTCGCGGCAAGGCGACCCGCCGGCCAGACCTGCTGATTTACGTCAATGGCCTGCCGTTCATCTTTATCGAACTGAAAAACGCCGTCGAAGCCACGCGTCAGGCGTACGACAAAAACTTGAGCGATTACCGCCGCGACATTCCTCAATTGTTCGACTGGAATCTGGTGGTTGTGTTGTCGAATACGCTGGAAACTAAAGTGGGCAGCATGACCGCCGACTGGGAGCAGTTCTTCAACTGGGAAAAGATCGCGGACGAAAAAGAAACCCCGGTCGCCGAAAAAGAAGTGGATTTGTTGCGCGTGATGCGGGCGCTGTTCCGCAAAGAGACGCTGATTGATCTGCTGGAAAACTTTGTCCTGTATTACGCCGACCGCGCCAAGATCGTCGCCCGGAATCATCAGTTTCTGGGTGTGAACAACGTGATCGAGGCGTTTCAGAATCGCGCGGAACAGCACGGCAAGCTGGGCGTTTTCTGGCACACGCAGGGCAGCGGCAAGAGCTTTTCGATGACTTATCTGGTACAGAAGATTCGCCGCAAAGAGCGCGGCAATTTCAAGTTCGTCTTCATCACCGACCGCGAAGACCTGGAAGATCAGCTTTACAAAACCTTTATCCGTTCAGGGCTGATTGGCGAAAAGGATGGCGTGCTGGCTCGCAACTCAAACGATTTGGCGGAGAAGATCAGCAACTCCCAGAGTTTCGTCTTTACACTGATCCAGAAGTTTAAATCCAAAGGCAAAGGCACGGTTTATCCGCAATTGTCCGACAGCGATAACATCATCGTCATCGTGGATGAAGCGCACCGCAGCCAGTACAAGGACCTCGGCGAAAACATGCGGCGAGCGATGCCGAAGGCGAATTACATCGCTTTTACGGGCACCCCGCTGCTGGATGCGGTGGAAACCACCAAGGAATGGTTCGGCGATTACGTCAGCCGCTACGATTTCGCCGACAGCGTTGCGGATGGTTCGACCGTGCCGATCTTTTACCAGAATCGCGTGCCCAAAGTGCAATTGCAGAACGACACGCTGAACGACGAATACGCAGAGATTGTCGAAAACGAAAACCTGAGCGACGAGCAGGAACAACGGCTGACCAAAGAGTTCGCCAATATCACCACCGTCATTACAGACAACGACCGGCTGGAAACCATCGCCGAAAACATCGTCAACCACTTTCCCGAACGTGGCTATCTGGGCAAAGGCATGGTGATTTCGATAGATAAGCCGACAGCGGTCAAGATGCACGACAAGGTGAAACGCCATTGGGAAGCGAAGATCAATCGCCTGCGCGGCGAAATTCACGCCTTGCCCGAAGGCGCGCCGCAGCGTGCCGAACTCGAACGCAAGCGCCGGTGGATGCGCGAAACCGAAATGTGCGTGATTGTCAGTTATGAAGGCGAAGAAGAGGCAAAGTTCGACCGGCTGGGGCTGAATCTTCGTCCGCATCGCGAAAAGATGAGCCGCACCTGGGGTGAAAACCATGACACCATCGAAGACCGCTTCCGCAATCCGAAAGACAAACTCCGGCTGGTTTTTGTTTGCGCCAAATGGCTGACCGGCTTTGACGCGCAGACGGTTTCGACGCTTTATCTGGACAAGCCGATGCAGAATCACACGTTGATGCAAACCATTGCCCGCGCCAATCGCGTTGCGCCAGCGTTGAATAATGCTGGAAACGTGGCGACCGAAGGATTGCTGGAACGTCACGAAAAGAAATGCGGGCTGGTGGTGGATTACATCGGAGTCTTTCGGCGGCTGGAAAAAGCATTGGCCAAATATGCGCGCCCACAAAGCGACAAGACCGAATATCCGGCGGAAGATTTCGACGATCTGTTGGGCTATCTGGAGGCGTCCATCGCCGAAGGCGTGAAGTTCATGAAGGCGCAGGAACTGATGATTCAGGAGATCGTCAACAATGTGGAGACCTTCAAGAACCTTTCGCAGTTCAAATCTTTTGCCGATGCACTTTCAAAAACCGAAGAGCTGAAGAAAGAGTTTTCCGTCTATCAAACGGCAATCACATCATTTTACGAAGCCTGCAAGCCTGACATTCTGACCGAAGAATTGCTCCGTGAAAGCCCGTATCGAGGCAAGTACAAACGCACTAAAGAAGCCTTTGAATACCTGCGCAAAATCATCAATCGCCAGCGGGAGGACGAAGGCAATTTCTCCGACGCCAGGGAAAAAGCGGATGTGCTGATTGACGAATCCATTGTTTCAGCCGGGTACAACATTACCTCTCTCAAGGAAATTGATCTGAGCCAGATGGATTTCGAGAAACTGGAAGTTCGATTCAAGGCTTCGCCATACAAGAATCTTTCAGTCACCGACTTCGTTGACTTCCTGAAGCAGCGTCTAAGCCAGCTTCTGGAAAGCAATGTGACGCGGGTGGATTTAGCGGAAAAGCTCCAAGAGATCATCGCTAGCTACAACACCACGAGCAGTGACGTGGAAGCATTTTTCAAGGCACTGAAGGAATACGCACAGCACCTTCGCGCAGAAGAGAAGCGCGCTGCCGCCGAAGGCTTGACGGAAGAAGAATTGGAAATTTTCGACCTGCTTTTTAAGGATGAGTTGAGCGAAGCGGATAAAAAGAAAGTGAAGGAAGCGGCTCAAACACTGCTGAGAAAACTGAAGGACAACGAAACCAGGCGAACCGTGCTAACAACCGACTGGCATAGAAACGAACAACTGCGCTGGAATGTCAATAAAATGATCGGCGATGTCCTGGATCAAAAGCTTCCTGCTTCATACGACAAACTGACTTTCAAACAGAAGCAAGAAGCCGTTTACTACCACATTTATAACTACGCTTCACGTGGGCAGGCATATTGGATGTAGCCTTGCGTTCACTGCAACTGTGCCAACGTGCGGCTTACAGCGTCTTCGGCTACGGCGCGAACTCCGAGTTCAGAGTTTCCAGCACGGTGCGGCGGGCGGCGGCGGGTTCAAAGTTCGGGACTGCGCCTTTGATCAGAAGCTCTTCAAACTGCCGGGTCAGGTGGGGCCAGTTGTAGAGTTGTTCGACCATTGCGCGGCCTGCTTCGCCGGCGTGAGCGGCGGCGCGGTCGTCGGTCAGGAAGGCTTCGATGGCGGCGGCGAAATCCGCCGGCTCATCGGCGAAGGACATCCAGCCGTGGCCGATGTGGGCGACTTCGTGGGTGTGGGTGCTGACGATGGGTTTGCGCAGCGCCGCGTATTCAAACAGTTTCAGCGGGCAGGACCCGTCTGAGACGGCGTCTTTGGTGAAGGGCAGCAGGCAGACATCCATGCCCGCGACGTAGCTCATGGCTTGCTGGTAGGGCATTGCGCCGGTCAGGTGGACGTTCGTCAGTCCGAGTGTTTTGACCTGCTGTTTGACGCTTTCCCAGCGTCTGCCGCCGCCGACCAGCAGGAAATTCACGCGCGGCAGCCGCGCAGCCACTTGCAGCAGTAAATCAAAATTCACCCAGTATTCGAATGCGCCGACGAAACCGGCCGTCGGGCCGGCGTTTTGCGCATGCCAGGCGGTGGGGCGGATTTGATCGAGTTCGGCGACGTCCGCCCCGTTGGGCAGCATCAGCACGCTGCGTTCAATCTGCTCTTCCAGCACGCTGGAAGCGACGGTGACGGTGGCCGCTTTGGCCAGCATGTGATTCTGCACGGCGCGGGCGGCGGTCATTGCCCCGGCTTTGGCAATTGCGCCCATTTCGACTTCCATCATGGCGACCAGATCGTCCGCCAGATCGAAATGCGTGCGGCATTCGGCCAGGTGAAGTAATGGCGCTTGCGGCAGGTTGTAAAGCAGCAGCGTGTCTATTTTTTCGGAGGCGATGAAGCGGCGAATCTGGTTGATGGAAGAGATGGAAACCAGTCCCTTTTTCACCAGCTTGGTTCCGGGGATGGGCATGCGCCAGAATTTTTGCAGGGCGCCGGGCGCGTGAAGTTCGCTGATGGTCAATCCCGGCGGCAGGGAATCGTTGCTTCCGGCGACATCGTTCGCGCTGATGTCATTGAGGGCCATTGGCGGCGCGGTCAGTACGAAGACCTGATGACCAAAATCGCAGAGATGCGTCAGCAGTTGGTGATAGCGGCTGCGGTTGGCCGAACGCCAGCGAGCCAGATATGGAAAAAGAATCTTCATTTTCGTTAGGTGTGTAGTTTGTTGTCAGTCTGGGTACGCATCGCTTCCAGCGTGCGGACTCCGATAGAACATTGCTTGGAAAAGAAGAGCGCTATTGCCACGCCCGCACGCTGGAAGCGATGCGTACTCAGAAGAATCACCTTCCTGCGCGCAGCCAGACTCTGCGCCGGATCAGCGCCGTTCCGAAGCTGTAAAACCACATCGCCGCATAGCGCGGCACGGCGAGCAAATCAAGCAAATACCGGCGCGGATCATCAACAATCGCCGCGCCCGCCAGATAATAAATTCCGTCCATCGCCAGACCGGCCAGCGCCATCCAAAACAGCGGCGGGAAAAACAGGCCGGTCAGTAGTAACAAAATGCGCAAACCGATAAATAAAATCTTCGGGCGAAGCATCAGCAGCCACAGCAGGAACCATGCGCCCGAGCCGCCGGTCAGCAGCGCTCGGACAAACTCGCGGCGATAATCGCGTAGCACCTGCAATTGGCCTTGCAGCCAGCGGGCGCGCTGCCGCGAAGCTCCGGCTGCCTGTTGCGGCTTTGGATCGTAAATGACGGCTTCCGGCACGAATTCGACGCGAGCGCCGCGCGCGGCCAGAATCACGTCCAGTTCCAGGTCTTCGGCGTAGGTGTGGAGTCGCGGCGCAAGCTCGGCCAGCAATTCGCCGCGCAACACCATTCCAGTGCCGCGCAGCGGAACCGGCCAGCCACAACGCCTGCGGGCTTCATCGTCAATTCGCTGCATCAGAACTTCAGACCAGCCGGCCAATCGTCCAGAGTTGGTGCTGGCATCGGGCGAGACAAAGGCCTGCGCCGCATCGGCTCCATTGGCCATTGCCTGCCGCAAAGCGCTTAAGGTTCCCGGCGCGATTTTGGTGTCGGCGTCCAGAATCAGCACGGCGTCTTTTGACTGCCAGACGGCGTCGTACTGCCGCAGCCACCAGGCGATGACCGCGCCTTTGCCAAGTTTTCCAGTAGTGCGCGCGGCGACTTGTGCGCCTGCTTGGGCGGCTTCGTTCGCGGTGTCGTCGGTGCAGCGGTCAGCGACCACCCACAGGCTGCTGCCGGGCCATTCGGGCAGGTGTTTTCGCAGCGCGGCAACGGTCGGGCCAATGGTTCCGGCTTCGTCGTGCGCGGCGATCAACACCGCGCAGCCGCGCGTTGTCTGGTTGTCCGGCCTGCGTTTTCTGGCGGGTGCGATTACGCGCAGGCACAGCAGCAGGAACCGCAGCAAGCTGTCGAACAGAAACAAGAAGGGAATGAAAAGCAGAACTCGCATGGAGTTTGAAACTGTAAGAAAATTTTTTCAGAAGGGCCAAAAGCTCGCATCAGCAGTGTGTCACTAACAATCGAATTGGGGGTTGGTCGGGATGTGAGGCCCAGATACGATTGAATGACGTGGTGAAGTGTATCCGACCGGCTTTCGCAGGGTCAACTTCTACTTTTGAGTGGCAAGCAAGACGACACGCCGGAAGCGCGGACGTTCCGCCCGCACTTCACTGGCGCGGACGGAACGTCCGCG
>JAJNQA010000103.1 GCA_021155085.1 Heliomicrobium sp.
GGCAAGGCTGACCCATCGGTTTGGCGAGCAACCACCGGGACGTGGACAGTCAAACGGAGCAGCGACGGGGTGGAGATGACGAAGACTCACGGCCAGAGCGGCGATGTGCCGATTATGGCCAGGAGGAACTGACGCCGGGACGCACTGCAATCACGTCGGACATTATTCATCCTGAAGCAGGAGCAAGATTGAAAAACCTTGCTCCTGCTTTTTTGTTTGTTCCTGATCTGGCGTCGTTGCCATCTGAAAATTTTATCTCCCCTGCCTGCAACAGAAAGCTTTTTTCGTTGGTTTGGGTTCTTGAAAGCGCGTCCGGGCATCCATATAATCCGCGCCTCTTAACAGGACGTTATTCAACATCATCAACTCTCTCTCCAAACACAGGACTGGGCATGGCTTCGGATTTAAGAAAGCTTCAAGTAGACGTTTGCGAATTTTGCAGCGGGACCGGATGGGAAGTAGTCGTAGGCGAAGGCGCGCGGATGTGCCGTTGCCGCCAACAAGGGCACCGCGAACAATTGATGGCAAGGGCCCGCTTGCCCAGGCGTTACGAAGATTGTTCGTTTCACAATTTCAGCGTTCCTGAAACGGACGAAACCGGCATGCTGAAGCGATCCGCCATCAACGATTGCCAATCCATCGTTCGCGAATACCCGATCCTGGAAATGGGATTGCTGCTGATGGGACCGTGCGGCGTCGGAAAGACGCATCTGGCAGTATCCACACTGAGGGCCCTGGTCGAAAAAGGCATTCCCTGCATGTTTTATGATTTCCGCGATCTGCTGAAGGAGATTCAGAACACCTACGATTCCAGCACCAAAATGACTGAATTGGGCGTGCTGTCGCCGATCTATGAAGTCGAGGTGCTGGTGCTGGACGAACTCGGCGCGGCGAAACCCACGGATTGGGTGCGTGACACGATGACACAGATCATCAATAACCGTTACAACGAGCGCAAAGTAACCATCTTCACCACCAATTATCTGGATGAACCGGTGAACCCCAACGAAGAATCCCTGACCGAAAGGGTCGGCGTCCGACTGCGCTCACGCCTGTTTGAAATGTGCAAGACCGTCATTCTAAAGGGCGCGGATTACCGCATTGAAATGGGACGCAAGCGCGGCCAGGTAGAACGCCGCATTTCCCCCATTACCGCGCGCAAAAAGAAGCTGTAACCCATCGGCCTTCTTAACCCAACGACAAAAAGCACAAGGGCTGACAAATCAATGTCAGCCCTTGTGCTTTTGTTCTGAATCTACGCTGTTGGCATTTTCAGTCCCCCGCTTCCGAATGAGCTGGCCGGGCTTTCGTGACTTCGGCGGAAGGAGCCCCCTGCTCGGTCACGAACGGTTCCGCCTCTTCCATTGGCGTATGCTTGGTGGCGCGCTGAGAGACGCGGCGGTGCATCCACGCGCTGATATCGTCAAAAAGAGAATAGGCGACGGGCGTCACCAGCAACGTCAGCAGCAAAGACAGACTCTGTCCGCCGATGACAACGATGGCGATGGATCGGCGTTCTTCCGCGCCCGGCCCTGTTCCCAGTGCCAGCGGCAACATGCCTGCGACCAGAGCCAGGGTGGTCATCAGAATCGGGCGCAACCGGTCTCGATTGGCTTGAATGATGGCGTCGTAACGCCCCATCCCTTTTGCCCGAAGCCCGTTCATATGATCAATCTGCAGAATTGAGTTCTTTTTGACCACGCCGAACAGCACCAGAATTCCCAACGCCGAATACAAATTCAACGTATCGTTCAATGCCCACAACGATAGCAGCGCGAACGGAACCGCCAGCGGCAGGCTGAGCAGAATCGTCACCGGGTGAACCGTGCTTTCGAATTGCGAAGCCAGGATCATGTACATAAACGCAATCGAAAGCAGGAATGCAATGATGAATTCCGTGAAGGTGCGCTCCAGTTCACGACCACGGCCGGAGATCGTCGTCGAATAACCGGGCGGCATATTCAACTTGGCCGCTTCATCCCGCAGCGCCTGGACGCGGTCGGCCAGAGCGAAACCCGGCGCAACGCTGGCGCGAAGACTGACCTGACGCTGGCGATCCAAACGATCAATGCGCGAGGACGAGTTGGATTCATTGAGAGACACAATGCTGTCCAGCCGCACCAGTCCGACTTTGGTGGAGGGAATGAACAGTTGAGAGATCGCCTCTTCGTCCTTGCGATCGTCGCGTTTCAACCGAAGCTGCACGTCATAATCTTCATTCATCGTCTCGTCGCGAAAACGCGAAACGCGATCATCGCCGCCAACCATCAACCGCAGCGCATTGGCAATGTCAGTTGAATCCACTCCCAGATCAGCGGCCCGGGCACGGTCAATTTGAACACGCAACTCCGGCTTGTCCAGTTTCAGCGTGACATCGGCATCCACCAGACCGATCTGGGGGGCGCGCTGCCGCAATTGTTCGGTATATTGCACAAGCTGCAACAGGTCCGGGCCGCGCACCGCGAAATCAATGTCACTGAATCCGCCGCCGCCCAGGTTAATCGTTTGGGGGTTGCGGACGGACGGGCGCAGGTGCGTGAACTTGCGCAATTTTTGACGAATTTTCTGCTGCACATCGCGCGCGCTGTAATTGCCGCGAAAAACAGCCATGGGTTCGCCGCGTTTGAGCCCCGCCCAAAACTTGTTCAGATTGATGGTTCGCTCTTCGTGCGGCGGGATGCGGATGAAGACATTCGCCGAATTGACCGATCCTGAAAAGAAGCTTCCCGCGGTTCCCAAAATCAGGCGGACTTCCGGCATTTGCTTCAGTTCATCCTCGACGGCCTTCAACGCCTCGACCATCGAAACCAGGCTGGTCCCTTCCGGGCCATTCAACGACACATCGAATTGGGCCTCGTCCACGTTGCTGGGAATGAAATCCTGCTTGACCATGCCATACAGCGGAATGGACGAAAGCATCACCAAAATCGCCAGCGTGGCGACAATCAACCGGTGATGCATCACCAGATTCAGCATCCAGGCGTAGACGCGGTCCAGCCAGCCGTAAAACCCCTTGCGGGACGATGCCTGGTCGTGTTCCATCTCCTGCGCTCTGACGGCGTCGCCGGCCAGCAGCCGCGCGCTCATCATCGGCGTCAGCGTGAACGAAACCAGCAAGCTGACCATAATCGCGACTGAAGCCGTAATGCCGAACTGATACAGGAAGCGGCCCGAAACCGAAGACATAAACGAAACCGGCAGAAAGATGACAACCAGGGAGAAAGTCGTTGCCATCACCGCCAGGCCAATTTCCTGCGTGGCTTCCTTGGCCGCCTGCCTGGCAGACATCTTTTTCTCTTCAATAAAACGGAAGATGTTTTCCAGCACCACAATGGCATCGTCAATCACCACGCCGACCATCAGCACCAGCGCCAGCATCGTCACGCTGTTGAGCGTGAATCCGAGCGCCCGCATCATTCCGAACGTGGCGATGACCGAAGTCGGAATGGCAATGCCGGCGATGATCGTCGAGCGCCATGAACGCATGAACAACAACACCACCAGACAGGCCAGAATACTGCCCAACACAAGGTGGACGTTGATTTCGTGAAGCGCGTTTTTGATGTAGGTGGACTGATCCTTGATCACTTCCATCTGCACATCGGCAGGCAGTTGAGCGCGGGCGCGCTCCAGATTCTTTTTCACATCGTCAATCACGGCGACGGTGTTCGATCCCGATTGGCGCACGACTTCCAGCGTGACAGCCGGGACGCCGTTCAAGCGTGAAACCGAACGCTGCTCTTTCGTCCCATCCTCGGAATAGCCGATGTCGCGCACACGGATTGGCGCGCCATTGATGTTTTGAATAACCAGATCATCGAAGCTCTTCGGGTCAACAATGCGCCCCATCGTGCGCAGCACCAATTCGCGCCGTCCGGCATCCACGTTCCCGCCCGGAACATCGGCATTCTGACGAACCATCGCATTTCGAACCTGCGTGATCGGAATTTTGTAAGCCGCCAGCCGGTCGGCATCCACCCAGATGTTGATGGCGCGCAGCGCGCCGCCATTGATGCCGATTTCCCCCACACCGACGGAGCGCTCAATATTGACCTTGACGATTTTGTCAGCCAGTTCCGTCAGTTCGCGAATCGAACGGTCGCCGGAAATCGCAATGGTCATCACCGGCTGGGAATCGCTGTCCTGCTTCTGGACAACAGGCGGGTCCGTACCAGCCGGAAGCTGCCGGAGCACGGACTGCACGCGGTCGCGAACATCCTGGGCCGCAGCCTCAATGTCACGATCAAGCCGGAAAGTGGCAATGACGAATGCGCGCCCCTGACTGGCGATAGCGCGTAGCTGTTCAACCCCTTCCACGGTGTTGACGACCTCTTCAATGGGTTTGGCCAATTGCGATTCGGCCTCTTCCGGTGAAGCGCCCGGCAACGACATACGAATCGTCACCGTCGGCAGGTCAATTGCCGGAAAACGGTCAACACCAAGCTTGGAATAACTCGCCGCACCGACGACCACCAGCGAAAGAACGATCATTACGGCGAAAACGGGTCGCTGAATACAAATTTCTGCCAGTTTTTGCATAGCCTTTTGAATTAACGATTAAGTGATTAATAGCAACTGCCAAGAGAGTTACGGTCGCTACGAATAAAGAATACCTGATTCAACAGACGAAGTTTAGCCGGGAGCAGTTGCAAGATAGTTTTAACAAAGAACTTCCCTTGCCGTTGCAATCCGCGCACGGCCGGACAAAAATCACGCCATAACTTCTCCAAGGAACTCGACGATGAAACTTTTGCGGCAAATTACACTCTCCTTCGTTTGTTTTGGATTCTTTCTTGCCATGGGCGGATTTTCCGCCCAAACCTTGCCCGCCGAACCGGTGGACCTGGCGCTGATCAATGGCCGGATTTGGACGGGCGGCGATGCAAACGCCCTTGTCGAAGCCGTCGCAATCCGCGGCAACGAGATCATTCGCACCGGGACAACACCGGAAATCCGGCAGTTGACCGGGGAACGCACGCAAATCATTGACCTGGCTGGCAGATTTGCCGCTCCGGGATTCAATGACGCCCACATACACTTTTTGAGCGGAGCTTCCGGTCTGAGCGAAATTGACCTGACGGGCTCAAAAACCGTTGCCGAAATGCTTGAACGCATCGCAGATTTCGCCAAAAAGAACCCTGACCGCCCATGGCTGACCGGTCGCGGCTGGGAATACACGCCGTTCCCAGGCGGATTGCCGACCAAAATTTACCTGGATGCAGTGATCAAAGACCGGCCTGTTTTCATCCGCGCCTATGATGGCCACAGCGGCTGGGCGAATTCAAAAGCCCTGCAGCTTGCAGGCATCACCGCACAGACTGTGTTCGAGGGTTATGGCGAAATTGTCCGCGACCCGGCGGGAGAACCGACCGGCGTGCTGAAGGAGGGCGCGCAAAGTCTGATCAGCCGTGCGCTTCCGCCCACCACGCGTGAACAAAAACTGGACGCTCTCCGGCAAGGTCTAAAGCTCGCTGCCTCGCTGGGCATCACGACATTGCAAAACGCCAGCGGTTCGTCGGATGAATTTTCGCTATATGAAGAATTGCAGCAAAAAGGCGAATTGACGGCACGGTTTTCAATGGCTTTTTCGGTCGGCGAACGCACCACACCGCAGCAAATTGAGAGCTTTGTTGCGCTGAAGAATAAATATGACATTCATCCTATGCTGCGGGCTTCGTCAGTCAAATTCGTGCTGGATGGAGTGATTGAATCGCATACCGCGGCAATGCTCGAACCTTACAGCGATCTGCCGCCCAATTCAGGCATTCCGTTGGGCGAAACAACCATGCCACCGAACATTTTCCCGGAACTGGTGGCCAAATTCGACAAACTTGGATTTCAGATTTACACGCATGCCATCGGCGACCGCGCCGTCCGCGAAGCCCTGAACGCCTACGAATACGCGCAGCAGGCAAACAAGCGCCAAAACACTCGCCACCGCATCGAACACATCGAAACAATTTCGCCTGCCGACATCCCCCGCTTTGCCAAACTTGGCGTGCTGGCTTCGATGGAACCTATCCATGCCGATCCGGGCACGGCGGAAGTCTGGTCAAAAGCCGTTGGCGCGGAACGGCAGCAATTCGCCTTTGCCTGGCAATCGCTGCTGAAAAGCGGCGCGCGGCTGGTTTACAGCAGCGACTGGCCCGCCGCCATCAGCGTGGATCCGATTCGCGGCCTGCACAGCGCGGTCAATCGTCGCACTGTTGACGGCAAACCTCCCCGCGGCTGGGTGCCGGAACAACGCATCAACATTGTGGATGCGCTTCGCGCTTACACTCTGGGCGGCGCCTATTCTTCGTTTGAGGAAGGCATCAAGGGCCGCATCGCGCCGGGAATGCTGGCCGACATCGCCGTCTTTTCCCAGGACCTGTTCAAAATCGAACCGATGCGCATTCACGAAACCCGCGTCGTTCTGACCGTGTTCAACGGCAAGCTGATTTACCGCGATGGCGCGCTTTTTCAGCAAGATATAATGCCGCCAACCCGGTAACTGACTTTTCAGCTTTTGGGAATTTGCCTATCATCAGCGTGTCTCCGTTGAACTGTGAGCCGTGCTCCCATAACGTTTATCGCCGACAGGCAAAGGAATTTAATATGTCACAAGCACTTCATCCGCAAATCACACCCGCCGATGCGCCCTTCTTAAACAGCATCAGCAACACCGAAAACTTCCGCAATTACGCCGCCGAAGCCCGCGACACAGTCAAGGAGCTTTATCACCTGAACCACAAATACCAAACCCTGGAGTTTGTCATGGCGAAGAAAGCCGAGTATTCCAAACTGGACAAGATGGAACTGGGCGTCTGGGAAGCGCTGGAAAAAATGAATGAGTTCGTGGACGACAGCGACCCCGATCTGGCCTTGCCGCAGATTGTCCACGCCCTGCAAACCGCCGAAGCCATTCGCCAGGATGGCCATCCGCGCTGGTTTATCCTGGCCGGGCTGATTCACGACCTGGGCAAAATGCTGACTTACTTTGGCGAACCGCAGTGGGCCATTGTCGGTGACACCTTTCCGGTCGGCTGCGCGTATTCGGACAAGATCGTCTATTCGGAATTATTCGCGGAGAACCCGGACTCCCAAAGTCCTGCGTACCAAACACCGAATGGAATTTACGAACCTGGCTGCGGCCTGGACAACGTCCATCTTTCCTGGGGACACGACGAATACCTGTACCTGGTGACAAAAGACTATCTGCCGCAGGAAGCCTTGTGGATGCTGCGCTACCATTCCTGCTACCCCGTCCACCGCGAAGGCGCATATCAACATTTGTTGAGCGAGCAGGATCAGGAATTGCTGCACTGGGTGCGCGCGTTCAATCCTTATGATTTGTATTCGAAGTGCGAAACGCTGCCCGATGTCGAGGCGCTACGACCGTTTTACCAGGAACTGATCGCGGAATACTTCCCGGCGAAAATCAAATGGTAAAACCTGTGTACGCGGTGCTTCCAGCTTGCGAGTAAGGGCAATTCGATGATTGGTGAGAAGCAACACCAACCACTACCCGCACGCTGGAAGCGCTACGCACCAACCCCGGCACCATTCCCTCATGACATTTTTGCCATTGGCCTGCAACTTGCCCGGAAAGACTTCGGCTTATACAGAAATTGAATCACCTAAGTTGAGGGCTGATGGCGAATACGCTTGTATACCAAACAGACAGTGGACTGTACTGCGAGGCGGGAGATTTTTACATTGACCCGTGGCGTCCGGTCGCGCGTGCCGTTGTCACTCACCCACACTCTGACCACGCACACATTGGCAGCCAACATTATTTGGTCAGCGAATCCGGAGAACGCATTTACCGCGCCCGGCTTGGTTGCGACGCCAACCTGCAAACACTTCCCTACGGCCAATCGGTCAACCTCAATGGCGTAAAGGTCTCGCTGCATTCGGCGGGACATATTCTCGGTTCGGCCCAAGTCCGTCTTGAACACAAAGGCGAAGTCTGGGTCGCGTCGGGCGATTACAAACTCCGGCCCGATCCGACCTGCGCGGAGTTCGAGCCGGTGCGCTGTCACAGCTTTATCACCGAAGCGACTTTTGGATTGCCAATTTATCACTGGCCCGCGCCGGAAACCGTTTTTGCTGAAATCAACGACTGGTGGCGAGCGAACAGGTCAGCGGGCAGAGCCAGTATGGTTTTCGCGTATGCCGCAGGCAAAGCGCAGCGCATTCTGGCCGGGATAGATTCCAGCATCGGTCCGATTTACACGCACGGCGCGGTCGAAAAGATGGTCAGCGAATACCGCGCCAGCTGCGTCGCGCTGCCGCCGACAAAACCAGTGTTTGAAGCGCCGGATAAATTCGATTGGAGCCAGGCATTGATCGTCGCCCCGCCTTCCGCGCAGGATTCGCCCTGGATGAAGCGCTTCGGCAAAGTTTCGATGGCTTTTGCTTCCGGCTGGATGAGCATTCGCGGCACGCGCCGCCGCCGGGCGCTGGATCGAGGCTTCGTGATGTCTGATCACGCCGATTGGGAAGAGTTGCTGACCGCCATCAAAGCCACCGAAGCCAACCAAGTCTGGGTCACGCACGGGTACACCGCCGTGCTGGCGCGCCACCTGCGCGAAGACTTGGGCCTGGATGCGCGCGAACTGAAAACCCTGTATCAGGGCGAAGGCGGTTCGGAAAGTCCAACCGATTCATCCGACGAACCAACAACAGAGGCAACTGCGTGAAAGCATTCACCGAGCTATTCACCGCACTGGACGAAACGACGAAGACCAACGCCAAGATTGACGCGCTGGTCAGCTACTTTCAGTCCACTTCGTCTACCGATGCCGCCTGGGCAATCTGGTTTCTGAGCGGGCGAAAGCTCCGGCAGGTCATTTCGTCGCGGCGGCTGGCCGAATGGGCTTCGCGCGAAGCCGCCATTTCCGACTGGCTGTTTGAAGAATCCTATTCCGCCGTCGGCGATCTGGCGGAAACCATCGCGCTGCTGCTTCCCTACTCCGAAGCCAACGTCGAACTGTCACTATCGCAACTCGTCATCGAACTGGAAAAGCTGCGGAAAATGGACGAAGCGCAGCAACGCGAATTGGTGCTGGAATTCTGGCAGCAGATGAATCGCCAAGAGCGCTTCGTCTTCAACAAACTGATCACGGGCGGATTTCGCGTTGGCGTGTCGCAGCAACTGGTGATTCGCGCCCTGGCCAAACACAGCGGCGTTGAAGCCGGCGTCATCGCTCATCGGCTGATGGGCAATTGGGAACCGACGCCGGAGTTTTATGCGCAATTGACACACCCCGACGAAGACGCCGCCGATGTCAGCCGCCCGTATCCATTCTTTCTGGCGTCGCCGCTGGAAGACGAGCCGCCCAGTCTTGGTGACATTCACGAATGGCAAGCCGAGTGGAAATGGGATGGCATCCGTTCGCAGTTGATCCGGCGCGGCGGGCAAACATTCCTCTGGTCGCGCGGCGAAGAGCTGATCACCGACCGCTTTCCCGAACTTAGCGCGCTGGGCAAGTTACTGCCCGAAGGCACGGCCATTGACGGCGAAGTCCTGCCCTGGAAAGAAGGCAAGCCGATGCCCTTTGCCAAACTCCAACAACGAATCGGGCGGAAAACCATCGGCAAAAAGCTGTTGGCCGACGTTCCGGTCTGCATCGTTGCCTATGACCTGATGGAATTCGGCGGCGAAGACATTCGCTCCAAAGCCTTGAACGAGCGCCGTCAGCTTTTAGCCGAAATCGTCAACGCAATTCCGGAAGCGCAAAAACATTTGCTGACGCTGTCTCCCACCGTCGAAAGTGAATCCTGGGAAACGCTCCGCGAAATTCGAACGACCAGCCGCGAACGCGGCGTCGAGGGATTCATGCTCAAACGCCTGTCTTCGCCCTATCGCGTGGGCCGCCAGCGCGGCGATTGGTGGAAATGGAAGATCGAACCGTACACCGTGGACGCCGTCATGATTTACGCGCAGCGCGGTCACGGCCGCCGCGCCAGCTTGTACACCGATTACACCTTTGCGGTCTGGGACAACGGCGAGCTTGTGCCTTTTGCCAAAGCCTACTCCGGGCTGACCGACGAAGAAATCAATAAAGTGGACAGCTTCATCCGTCGCAACACGGTCGAAAGCTTCGGGCCGGTGCGCAGCGTCAAACCGGAACTGGTGTTTGAACTGGCGTTTGAAGGTCTGCAAAGGTCAACCCGCCATAAATCCGGCATCGCCACGCGCTTCCCCAGAATCCTGCGCTGGCGACAAGACAAAAAAATCGAGGAAGCGGATTCTCTGGAAACCATCAAATCCATGCTGCCGGAAGAATTGCGTTCGTAGTGCCGCCATGACATTAACCATTGTCCATTCCCCATTACCCATTAACCCGCAGGAGAAAACTTTTTCTCCCCTGATCATCCATGGCCAATTGATAATGGACAATGGTTAATGACCAGCTTCACTTGAGCCAACGAATGACGAAAGCGAAAACACAATCTGCGCCTGCTTTTGGCGAATCTGTCTTACTCGATTGGTTCGTTAGACATGGCTGGCAGCCATTCGAGTTTCAGCGCCAGGCATGGTCTGCATTCAAGAATGGCGAAAGCGGACTGATTCATTCGGCCACCGGCACCGGCAAAAGCTACGCGGCGCTGGGCGGGCCGCTGACGGATTGGATCAATCAGCATCCGGATCAAACGAAATGGCCAACTACCAAACCGCCCGGCCTGACCTTGCTGTGGATCACGCCGCTGCGCGCGCTCGCCGCCGACACGGAAGAATCGCTGCGGCTGCCTGTGGAAGAACTCGGCATTCCGTGGACGGTTGCCCGGCGCACGGGCGATACGTCTTCCTCGCAAAGGCAAAAACAGAAACTGCAACTCCCTTCCCTGCTGATCACCACGCCGGAAAGCCTGTCGTTGCAGTTGTCGTATGCCGACGCGCCCGAAAAGTTCCGCCATTTGCATGCCGTGGTCGTGGACGAATGGCACGAACTGATCGGCTCGAAGCGCGGCACGATGACCGAACTTTGTCTGGCGCGATTGCGCGGCTGGCGACCGGAGCTTCGCGTTTGGGGATTGTCGGCGACCATCGGCAATCTGGATGTGGCAATGGAATGTCTGCTCGGCAGCAAACCTGAAAATGCAAGATTGATCGAAGGCAATTTGCCCAAACGCTACGAAATTGAATCCCTGATTCCCGAAGCCATCGAACGCTTTCCGTGGGCGGGCCACATCGGCTTGAAGATGCTGCCGCAAGTCATCAAAGCCATTGAGCAGGCCAACTCCACGCTGGTGTTCACCAACGTCCGTTCGCAATGCGAAATCTGGTATCAAGCCTTGATCGAAGCCCGCCCTGATTGGATCGGACAGGTCGCGATTCATCATGGTTCGCTTGACCGCGAAGTGCGTGAATGGGTCGAAAATGCTTTGCGCGAAGGTAAATTGCGTGCGGTGGTCTGCACTTCCAGTTTGGATTTGGGCGTGGACTTTTCGCCCGTGGATCAAGTCATTCAGGTCGGCAGCCCGAAAGGCGTCGCGCGGATGCTGCAACGCGCCGGACGCAGCGGCCATCAGCCCGGCGCAACCAGCCGATTGCTCTGTTCGCCCACCAATGCATTCGAGTTGATCGAATTTGCCGCCACGCGCCGTTCCATCGAAAAAATGTTCGTAGTCCCGCCTTCAGGCGGCAGTAGTTCTCAGCGAACCCAACCGCCTGAAGGCGGAACTACGAACGTGATTGAATCCCGCATTCCCGTTAACAAACCGCTCGACCTGCTGGTGCAGCATCTGGTCACCGTCGGCGTTGGCACTGGCTTCGAGCCAAAGGCGATGCTCCGCGAAATTCGCTCGACCTACGCCTACCGCAGTCTGACCGGCGAAGAATGGCAATGGGCGCTGGATTTCCTGACGCACGGCGGCAGGACGCTGCAAGCCTACGACCAATATCGAAAGCTGACTCTGGTGGACGGCGTTTACCGCGTAACGGATCAAACCATCGCCAAACGCCACCGAATGTCCATCGGCACGATTACCAGCGACGCGTCGTTGATCGTCAAATATCTGAATGGCGAAACGCTGGGTTCCGTCGAAGAGAGCTTTGCCGCGCGATTGCAGAAAGGCGACACCTTCACCTTCGCCGGGCGCACGCTGGAATTCATCCGCCTGCGCGAGATGACCTTGCAGGTGCGGCGCGCCAAAAATTCCAAAGCCGCCACGCCGCGCTGGATGGGCGGACGCATTCCGCTGTCGTCGGAACTGGCCGAAGCGATGCTGGAAGTTCTGACCGAATACCACAATAACCGGGCTGGACTTCAGATAGACCCGGAAATTCATGCGCTGGCGCCGATCCTGGAAATTCAACACCGCTGGTCGAAAGTCCCGACCGAGGGGGAACTCATCGTCGAACGCCTGACCACGCGCGAAGGCCATCATCTGTTCCTGTATCCGTTCGCGGGCAGACTGGCCAACGACGGACTGGCGGCGCTGCTGGCGCTGCGACTTGCGCGTCTGCAACCGCTCACCTTCACGCTGGCGGCGAACGATTACGGATGCGAACTGCTGTCCGACCAACCACTGGAAATCGAGATTGACGAAGCAAGGCTGCGGCAGTTGCTTTCCACCGAACAACTGGACGAAGACATCGCCGCCAGTTTGAATTCCGTCGAAATGGCGCGGCGGCAATTCCGCGAAATCGCGCGCGTCGCCGGATTGGTTTTCCAAGGGTACCCAGGCCAGGGCAAGACCAACAAACAACTGCAAGCGTCAAGCGGACTGCTCTACGACGTGTTCGCCCGCTTCGAGCCGGATTCTCTGCTGCTGAAACAAGCGCACCGCGAAGTCCTGAGCAACCAGCTAGACCAGCACCGGCTGCGCGCGACGCTTGCCCGGTTGCAGCAAAGCCGCATCATCATCAATGAAGTCGCCCGTCCGACGCCTTTCGCCTTCCCGCTGCTGGTGGACCGGCTGCGCGAAAAGCTGAGTTCCGAAAAGCTGGCGGACCGAATCCGGCGGATGCAGGTTGTGTTGGAAAAGGAAGTCGAGAAGGATTCCCCGGGTACGCACGCGCCCTCGCGTGCAGTCTCGCGCAAAAAGCCTATTGAAAATGACTGAGCGAATTGCCACGCCCGCACGCGAGGGCGCGTGCGTACCCAGACAAGAAATGATTGACCTGAAAATTACGCTGCAAGGCGAAGCCGTCGTCCTGATGTCCGAACGCGCAATGCTGATCGAACGCACCCGCACGCTGCTGGTCGCCGATGTTCACCTTGGCAAAGACACCGCCTTCCGCATCGCGGGCATTCCCATTCCCGGCGATGCGACGGCGGACAGCCTGGCGCGGCTTAGTTCGGCGCTGGAGCGCAGCCAGGCGCGGCGCGGCGTCTTCCTCGGCGATCTGATTCACGCGCGCACCAGTTTGGATGTGATGACCATTTCGACGATTCAGACCTGGCGCGAACGACATAACGAGATCGAAATGCTGCTCGTGCCCGGCAACCACGATGCCCGCAGCGGCGCATTGCCATCAGAATTCCGGATTGCAACGACTGACGACGAATTGATCGAACCGCCCTTCGTCTTCAAACATCATCCAGAACCCTCGCTGCACGGCTACGTGCTGGCCGGTCATATCCATCCAGCAATTCGCCTGACTGGCCGAGGCCGACAGAAAGAACGCGTCGCCTGTTTCCTGTTTCGGCCTGAGTATGGCTTGCTGCCCGCCTTTGGCACCTTCACTGGCAAGGCCGACATCACCCTTCAACCAACGGATCGCGCCTTTGCTGTCGCGCCAGATCAAATTGTCGAAGTTTCATGAAATGGTTTGGCAATGTGATGCAGGTCAACTAACATCTCGCTCGGTTCTTCTGGATAAACTCACGACAAAGCAAGGATCAGAATGTTGGATAAGGAAACTTATGACGATTCAACTATTGTTTCTGCAATTATCGCTGCTTTTGATCTTCGTGTTTTCCCCATCAACATCGCAATTTCAATCTGACGACAAACGCTCCGTCATTCCCGGTTCTGCTGAGACGGCCGAAGGCTGCTTGGTAACGGCATCCGAAGCCTGCTTCGTCCGGCGTGAGCATCCGGGAGCTAAACACCGATTTGAAGTCATTGAGACGCAAGTCAAAATTCACAATCTCTCTGGACGCGCACTCAGAAGTGTAAAATTCAGCATGGAGTCCGAAACTGCGGCCGGTGGAGGTCTCATCGAAATGCATCGCGAAGATTCATTCGCCATCAATGAAAGCCGTCACGTTGTTTACAAAAACCTGTCGCACAAACTGTCTCGGGCTGACGATTTCCAGAACTTCACAGTGAAGATACAGGGAATCGAGTTCGACGACCGCTCGCATTGGGTAGCACCTCGCAACTTCATCACCCATGCCCTTCATTCCAGTGTGGATCAACGCGCCCCAGTAACCGTCGTTAATTGTCTTAATCTTGAAACCTCATACCAGGCCAAGCTCCGTTTTCATTCCGACAAGGTTTTGGCCTATCAGCTAGGCGTCGTAAAGGACATGGTTGGGGGATTTGAAGTGGCCTTGGGAAATTGGGTCAATCTGTCGGAGTCTCCGACCAACGGTACGGAGTTACCGATCACTGCCGGAGATGAAAATCCAAGCCTGACACAAGACAAAATTTTCCCGTTAGAGCCGCATTTGGTATTGAGAAAAAGCGGTACTCTCAAAAGCTTTTCAGGCGGGGTGGCGCTCTTCGTTGCAGAAGTGAAGTTGAAGGATGGAAAAAGTTGGAGCCAAAGTTTGAAGCGCGAAGATTTGCTTTATGGCAACTGAGGCATACGCAGGAAAAATTCTCATCCGGCTTCAAATAAAAACCCCGGCAAGAAACGAAAGTTATTTCTTGCCGGGGTTTTTCTGTTTTGCCTCACACATTTTACCGGCTCAAAAACAAATCCTTATTGAATTCTTTCGGATTTCCGGCCACGGCAAAGTGGAAGTTCTTCAGATAGGCTTTGCTGACGCGGTTGATGTCTTCGGGTTTGACCTTGTTGACTTCGTCAATCCAGGACAGCAAGCGCCGCCAGTTGCCGCCGAGCAGTTCATATTCGGCCAGACGCGCGGCCTGGGCGTCGTTGGTTTCCAGCTTGGTGTAATACTTGGTCAAAAAACCGCTGACAATGGCTTTCAAGCCTTCTTCGCGAATGGTCTGGCGTTTCAGGAATTCAATCTGGTCGAACATCACCTGAATAGTTTCGTTCGGTTTTTGCGTCGTCACTGACAGGTAGGCGGAATTGGCGCGGTTCGACAACAGCGTCGCATCAGCGCCGTAACTCAGGTTGCGGCGAACGCGGACTTCCTGAAAGAAAAGCTGGCCCAGAATGTCCACCGCCACTGAAAACGCCGGATAGTCGGGACTGTCGAGCGGCGGCGCGGCAAAGGTGCCGCGAACATAGTTGGTCGCCACGGGCCGGTTCACCAACTCGAATTCCGGCGCGGAGGCCTTGGCAAAGGCCGGAACCATCTCGTTTTTGAAATCGCCTTGGGGAATTTTGCCGAAGCTGGCTTCGAGCTTCTGTTTGATTTCCGGCAGCGTGATGCTGCCAACCACGACCACCAGCATGCGGCCCGTGCCCAGAATTTTGGCGTGATGGGCTTTCAAATCGGCGGCGGTCAGGCTGCTGACCGATTCCACCGTGCCGTCCGGCGAATTGAAATACGGATGGGCGCTGTAGAGCAGTTTGTTGCTCAAAATGGCAACCGTGGATTCAGGGCTGTCATTCTGCTGGCGAAGGCCATTGATCGTCTGGTCTTTCACCAGCGCCAGTTCTTTTTCGTCGAACAGCGGGTTGAGAATCATATCGGCCATCAGTTCCAGCGACCGGTCGAAATTCTTCCGCACACAACGCATGGCCATGACGCTGAAATCATACCCGCCCGCCGAATCTATGATGGTGCCGGTTCTGGCCAGTTCGCGGTTGATGACGCTCTTGCTGAAGTTTTTGGTTCCCTGCTGGGCGACGTCAAACATCAGGTTTTCGATCCCCGCGTTCTTTTCGGTGATGTTGCGCGAACCGCCGCGAAAGTAGATTTGCACGGCAACCACTTCATTGGCCTTCACTTCGCGGTGAATGGTCTTCAGCCCGTTGGCGGTGACAAACTCACTGGTCGAATCCGCCGAAGCCGTGGGCGCGAGTGCTGGCGCCTGCGCCAGCACGGGCGAGAACGTAGACCAAAAAAGGAGCAAGGTGACGACGCCGAGGCGCTGCATCAAGTTTACAGGTAGTTTTTTGATTCTCATTTTGTCTTCGGTTTGCTGACTGTTTTTTTGGTGGCTGCGCCTTTGCCGGTGTTTTTGGGTTGCGGCCTGGTGGTGGGTTCCTTCTTGATTTCCGCCGCGGCGCCAACCGGATCAACGCGATACATCAAATCCTGTTCGGTCAGGCCAATCCTTTTCTGATCGGCTTCGGAGATCATCACGGCGACGACGCGCGGTTTGTTTTTGATATATTTGTCCACATATTGCCGGAGTTGGGTGCGCGAAACTTTGGCCAGGTTTTCGACATAGCCGGCGTAATAATCCAGCCCGGAACTGGCCCACCAGAAACTGATGGTGTGGGCGTATTCGGACGGTTTTTCGCGCCCGTACATTTCACTCACATCGAGCAGCGTTTTCGCGCTCACCAATTCTTCATCAGTAAAATAATCCGGCGCATCAAACTTGGCGACCTCCGCGCTGATGGCTTTCAGCGCGGCCTTGAGTTTATCGGGCGGGGTTTGCGCCGTGATTGAAATCGGCCCGACGTTTTTCTGCGTGTAATAGTTGACGCCGGAACCGGTCGTCAGCCCCGTGTCAATCAAAGCGCGGGCGAATTGCGAATTCGGCTGGTTGACGATGTAGGAGAAGACATCGGCGGCATACGTTGCCGGCGCATCCAGGTCGGTCGAAGGGCCCAGCCACGAAATCTGTATGGTCGCGGAATTCACCGGCTGATTGACGATCACCACATCGTCTTTCGGCAGTGGCGGATGACGCGGAATCGGGTCTTTCATAAACGGGTCTTCGCCGCGCGGCCAATCGCCGAAAATCTCCTCGGCCAGTTTGAAAACCTGCTGCGCGTTGACATCGCCTGCCACGACCAGCGCCGAATTGTTCGGGATGTAATATTTGCGCTGGATCGTCCGCATCATTTCCGGCGTGGCTTTGGAGACGGTTTCCGGGTCGCCGCCCGGACGTTTGCGCGACGGGTACTTGTACCAAAGCCGTTTGTTCGTCGCATCGAAGAGGTAATTGAACGGATTCGACAGATGCTGGTTCAGTTCGTCCAGCACCACGACGATTTCCTGATCCAGTTCCTGTTTGTCGAACAGCGGATAGCGAATGGCGTCGCGCATCAAAACCATGGCTTCGCGCAGGCCGTAATTGACCGTCGTCGTGTAATAGTTGACGACTTCTTCGCGGGTGCTGGCGTTGCTGAGCATCCCCAGTTCCGCCGCGCGGTCGTTGTACCCTTCGGCCCGCGACCGCTCGTTCGATTTGAAAAACATGTGTTCGTACAAATGCGAAAGGCCATTGTATTCCGGCGGCTCGGTGTACGCGCCGTTTTTGACGCCCATCTCGACGGTCACCAGCGGCACGGAGCGGTTCTCGACGACAATCACTTCCATGCCGTTTTTCAGCGTAATCAACTGCCATTGCGGCTTGGCCGAAACGCTTGTCGAACTGACCGACAAAACCGCCAGTAAAAGTAAGACCGTCATGACTTTGACGGCTGAACGAAGCTTTTGTTTCACGGATCAAATCTCCGGTTGAAAATGCGTTACGAAAAAAGCAGCAGCAGTTTGCGGACCTGCTCTACTTCCAGAATGCGAACCAGCTTTTTTTCCGGCCAAGCAAGGAATCCAGGTCGGGATCGGGTTGGAAAGGAATCGCCAGATCCTTCACTAAGGCTTCCGGATTGTCCTCGACCATGGCGCGAGCATAATCTTCGCCGATCCATTCCGCGGCGATTGCCGCTGCCGCCGACAACACCGGCCGACGACGATCCTGATGGTGCGCGTCCGTGGCGATGAAATGCCCCAGGCCGGCTTCCAAAATCTTTTTCGCGGACTGATAGGATTCCTGCCCGAAGCTTTTGGTGATGCTGCCGGCATCCAGTTGGGCAAAGGCGCCGCGCTCGACCAGATCGGCGATGATCTTGGGATTCTCCTGAATGCGCTTGTTGCGTTCCGGATGCGCGATGACCGGCGTGATGCCTGCATTCAAAATCTGAAAAATGGTTTTTTCGATATTGGGCGGCACGGACTGGAAGGGAAATTCAAGCAGCATATACGAGGTGCCGTTGAGTTTGATGCGCGTCTCCGGATCATCCGCTTCCTGAAAGATTTCGTAGCTGTAGCGGACTTCCCCGCCCGGCAGAAGGGTGATGCAATTGTCTGCGGCTTCCATCACCAGTTTGATCTTGCGAAGGATGGCTTCTTTTTCGGGCGTGGTATGAACGCCATCGAACATATGCGGCGTGGCGACAATGGTCTTGATGCCATCAGCGGCAGCGGCCCGGCACATGGCCACGGATTCATCCACCGAAATCGCCCCATCGTCCGTCTCCGGCAGTATGTGGCAGTGAATATCAACCATCTTAGTCAGTTTCAGCGGCTCCGGTGCTGCGGGCATTCGTTCCTTCCTCACGCTTGACAGTAATTCCTGGACAACATCATTTGATCGTTGCTGATTTGTTGGGGAGTCGCATTATCAATGATTGCCGCAGGCCATTCAAGACGCCCTTTCTGATGCGTCTGGCGAGGCTGGGACTGCTGTGGAAAATAGTTCAGTCAAAGGACAATGAAACCCAGGCAGCAAGTCCGGGCTTTCCAAAACGCTGTCTTTTGCAAAAACCTGCACCTGTTCCATGGAACGAAAGATCGTCACGGTGCGGATTTCCGGCGAGACAATCCAAACCTGTTGCACGCCGGCTTCCAGATATTCCAGCACCTTGCCGTTCACTTTTTCGTGCAGGTCGTTGGGCGAAATGATTTCCACGGCCAGATCAGGCGGGATTTGCCAGACGCCTTCGGGAACGCCTTCTGCCGGGATGCGGTCGGCGGCGACAAAGGAAAGGTCCGGAATGCGTTCGTTCCGACCAATCTTGTAATTGACTTCGGTAAACGTCTCACCGAGGTGACTGGCTTCGATAAAGCTGCCCAACCTGATGGCTAGGCGCATGGCAATCATTCCGTGTCTGGCTCCAGGCATTTCCTTTTCCACCGGCACGCCGTTGACGATCTCGTAATTCTTTTCCGGATCAAGCGCGAGCTGCATTGTGGCTTGCATGGTTTTTCCTCCAGATGAAATGGGTGGCCCGGGCATTGTAAGTTTCGTCTCCGATGGCGACAAGCAGGCGCTCATCGGCTGACGCAATCTTTCCAGCAGCGAGGTGAAATCCTCCGGTAATGGGGCTTCCAGCATCAGCCGCCGACCGGTTCGCGGCTGGAAAAAGCCCAGCCGGTGGGCATGCAGCGCCTGACGACCAAACTCGATTTTGCTTTCGCTTTCGCCAATGAACGTCTGCTCGCCGGCCAGAGGATGCCCGTGCATTTGGGCTTGCAGCCGGATTTGATTGCGGCGGCCTGTCACCAGACGGACTTCGATCAGAGCGGCGTCGGAGAATGGTTCCAGCACGCGGTAATGACAGATGGCGTCGCGTATGAACAAATCGGCTTCAGGGGCGGGGGCCAACCGATGCAGTTTCTTGTTCCAGGCGATCACATCTTGCCACATGCCTGAATCCGGTTCAGGAATACCTTGGGTGACAGCGCGGTAAACCCGTTCCGGTTCGCGCCGCTCGAATTGTTCGCGCAAGCCCTGCTGCGCTTCGAGAGATTTGGCGAAGAGCACCAAACCACTGGTATCGCGATCTATGCGGTGAACGATAAATGGCTGGAGTTCTTCGGCATTCAGATATTCCTCAACCAGATCGAATAAAGACGCTTCTTCCAGAACAAAGGGGTGGGGCGTCGAAAGCATGCCGGCAGGCTTGTTGAGCACAATCAGGTCATCGTCTTCGTACACAATCTCCAGCCGGTCATACTCCAGCGGAATGAATTCCATCAGATGAACATCCTGGCGATCCATCCAGACGCGAACCAAATCGCCTTCCCGCAGCACACGCTCGGCGTCGGCGGGCGTCTGTACCACACCATTGACGTAAATTCTGCCTCGCGCAAGTGAATCCAGTGCGCGCAGGTTCGATCCCAGCCGCCGCATCGAAGCCAGCCAGTGCGCCAATTGTAGACCGGCGTGCTCGGTGCTGATTTGCCACTGGCCGTTGTTCATGGTCGGCGATCAAGGTAAGCGGGAACGGAAAAGCCGCTGCAACAGCTTTTATGGTGCAGCGGCTTTGATCAGATTTGGACTGCGTTTCAGCCCAGCACTTCTTTGACCTTCGCGCCGATGTCCGCAGGGCTTTTCACCACGTGGATGCCGGCGGCGGTCATGGCTTTCATTTTTTCTTCCGCCGTGCCTTTGCCGCCGGAGATGATCGCGCCGGCATGACCCATCCGGCGTCCCGGCGGCGCGGTCTGGCCGCAGATGAATCCAACGACGGGCTTTTTGACATGGGCCTGGATGTATTCGGCGGCTTCTTCTTCGGCGCTGCCTCCGATTTCACCAATCATAACAATGGCGTCGGTGTCCGGGTCGTTGTTGAACAACTCGACGGCGTCTTTCTGCGTCGTGCCGATAATCGGATCGCCGCCGATGCCAATGCAGGTGGATTGGCCGATCCCCAGGCCGGTCAACTGGCCGACGGCTTCATACGTCAGTGTGCCGCTGCGCGAAATGACCCCGACCCGGCCCTCAAGATGAATGCGGGCGGGCATAATGCCGACTTTGCATTTGCCTGGCGAAATGATGCCCGGGCAATTGGGGCCGATCAGGCGAACGCCGCGCGCCTGAACATAATGAAAGGCTTTGACCATATCCAGCGCAGGAATGCCTTCGGTAATACAAACGATCAAGGCGACGCCCGCGTCGGCGGCTTCCATAATCGCGTCGGCGGCGAACGGCGGCGGAACGTAAATGACGGACACATTCGCGCCGGCTTTTTCGACGGCGTCGGCGACCGTATTGAAGACCGGAAAGCCTTCGTGCGTCGTGCCGCCTTTGCCGGGCGTGACGCCGCCGACAATGTTCGTGCCGTAATCGCGCATTTGCAGGGCGTGGAAAGTTCCTTCCTTGCCGGTGAGTCCCTGGACAATCAGACGAGTGTTTTTATCAACCAGAACGCTCAAAGCGGTTCCTCCGAAGTGAATTTACAAATTAATTTGATGGATTTGAAAGCGGGCGCAGCATAACACATCGCTCGAAACCGCCCAACATCCGCGCTCGCCAGATCAGGGGGTTTGTAGCAGCGCGCGCCATCGCCATTCCAAACCAGCCAACACGCCGACAAAAAGTGCCTCTCCGACTAACTGCGCAAGTCCGAAGGGACTGGCAACGTCGAAATACACAGCCGCCATGACCAGACAAACGACAGACCAGAAAAGATTCGCCCCCACCAACAGCACGATGAACTTCATCGCCCGGACAGTTCGCGCCGCCAACGATAACGAATACGATGCATAGGCGACGTTCGCCAGGCCAATGAACATTAACAATTCTCTCGGAAGCTTGTACCACCGCTCCAGAAAATCAATGGCCAGCAACATCAGGCTGCCAGCGATCAATCCAGCAAACCCATCAACCCACAATAATTTACGACGGTTATTCATCAGAAAACGCAGGCCACGGCAACACGCAATCTTTCACCTGAAGATGAGCCGGAGAACTCGTTACTTCGCTGCCGGAAGCTGTTTCAGCGATTCCGCCGCAAGCTGTTTGACGGTTGAATCCGAGTCGGTCGCCACGGCTTCTGCCAGCGCGCCGCGCGCATCCGTCAGGCCGATTTTGCCGATCCACAACGCTGCCCAACGGCGGAGCATCGGATCGTTGCTCTGACTGAGAATTCCCGCCATTTCAGATGCGGCATTGCGCGTGTTTTTCAATTCCAGCATCGTCTGTTCAGCCAGTTTGCGGATGTTGTCGTGCTTGCTTTGCAGAAACTCGTACAGAAACAGAATGGATTTGCGCGAATGCTGAACGTCCTTGAGCTGACAGGCGGTCAGAATCGCCGCGCAGCGAACGCGCATATCGGCCTCGTCCGAAATATCCGCGCCGCTCGGATTGGCGATGTGATTGGCAATGGCGTTTCTGGCCAGAAAGGTTTTGAACGAAGCAAACGCGCTGATCATCGCCATCCGCACCTGCGAGTTTTGCTCACCGACAGTGTCAATCATCAGTTGAACCGAGTTCGGATCGCCCAGCTTGCCCAGGGCTTCCACAGCGGCGACGCGAACGGAGGTGTCCGGGTCTTTCAGCAAATCAATCAATGGATCAACGCCGCGGCTGTCGCAAGCCGCCGCAAGCTGCCGCGCAGCTTGCGCGCGCGATTTGGCGTCCGGACTTTTCAATGCGGCGATGGCTTTGGCCACGGCATCATCCGCCGCCGTGCCTGCGTTCAAAGCCGCACATTGATCGTAAACCGGAAGCGATTTGATTGGCGTGGTCTGCGCTGTGGCGCAAGCCGCGGAAACCCCTGCGAGCAGGCAAAGGAGCGGAATTAGACGTTGCATAATGCGTTGATTCATAACCAGTGAAGCTCAGGCCAGGGTGTCGGGATTTTCAGAAGTGAGCAGCTTCATGCCGCGCGCCGCGTGCGCAAGCGCAATCACTGTTTCTCCGACAAACTTGTCATGCCAGACCATGTAAGGCTGCAAATCGGTCGCGCGGAGTTTGACCAGATATTCATAAAGCATCTGCTCTCCGGCGCGCAGCTTTCCCTCCTGCACGGGAGTCAGCTTGATCAGCTTATGCAGCTTCGCGTAGTTGACCGCTTCCAGGGCGTGGCCCAGCATTCTGATTTGAAAACGGAAGCGCATCACTTCGGCCAAATCTCTGGGCGGAGTGCCTTTGGTGGTCAGTTTGCCCCCCTGATCTTCCAAGGCGATGCGGCCGATAAAGTCAGGCCCCATTCCTTTGACGGCATCCGCTTCACGGTCAATGGCCAGCGAATCTTCCCGGAGCCGAAGCAACAGGTTGTCTGTCAACTTGTTGATCCGCCCCTGCATATCGTTCCCCGTGAAGCCATGTTTCAGGCACGAATAATAGCTGTACGCGCTGTGCATTCCATCGCAGCTAAACTTCTTTAACCCCTTCCGGAATTCCAGCGATTCCAGCTCTCCACGGGCGGAAGTTTCATGAACATCCGCGCAAAGGGAGCTTAACACCGCAAAACTGGCGTCAATAATTTCCGGCAGGTTGATGGTTTCGCCGTAGGCGTTCACCCAGGTGGGTTGCGACGGAGGAACCAGAATCGAAAAGGCAATCAATCCCCACGGCAGGTGACGCCCCAGGTAATTGGCTTCGTAGCGGTCGAAATTCTTCGGATCGCAGCGGAAAAGCGACTTGGCGCTTTCGCCCACATCGCGCAAGGTGTATTTCGTGCCGCCAACAGTCACAGGCTGATCGGGACTGACGCCGGCTTCGAGCATCGTCTTCAGAAAGCTGAATTCGTGAACTTCGGCTTCGCGGGTGAAATAGACGTAGCGTTTGCCGTTGATCTCTTTTTCCGCCGCAAATCGCGCGCAAAGAAAATCCACCGCCAGCGAGCCATCGTTCAGTTTGAAGTTCTTGCCGAACGCGCGCACGCAGTGAATCAGCGTCGAAGCGTTATTCAATTCGCGCGCGTAATAACTGGTGAGTTCATTGACCGCCGCCAGCGCATTCGGAAAATTGGCGGTCAGGGTCACTGGCGGCAAGGGCTTGCCGGTAGCCAGATTTGGCGTTGGCGCAGCAACAGGCAAGGAGGAGGAAGGAGATGATGAACCAAACCATCCGGCGCTGTAACCAATTCCGGCGACGGCCAGCGCGCCTGCGCTGCCCAACCCCAGCATCATGAATTTTCGCTTGCTGTTGTCGGGTGCAGCCTGGGCGACCTTGCCCTTGCGATTGCTCTTCGTTTTGCTCATGGACAGAAAAACCTCTGGAATCTGATGTGGAGATTGTCGCGGCAGCATTTCAGATTGTGCAGATGCCGTGAGGGCAACAGGCGGGCAAGGTAAACGATGAAATGGCGGAAATCAAGTTGTGGAAATTGGCGCATTCCACCACGAAAATCGAGATGGGGATTCAGCTTCTCAACCCAACACGGGGCCGCCGAGGAGCAAAGAGCGCCGAGGAAGCCTGGAGAAGTTACAAGAACTCCGCGCAGCCTCAACGCTCATTGCATCTCGGCGGTGAATGATTTCTAAAAGCTGAACCGCATGCCGGTTTCGATTCTTCTGCCGGGCAGTGCCGTCGTCGCCTGACCAAAAAACGGCGAGGTTTGCACGCCGGAAAAACCGACCAGGTTGGCCGTGTTGAACAGATTGGTCGCCTGAATAAAGAACTCTGTGCGGAAGCGTTTTTGCTGCGCGCCGGGCAATCCGCCCATCATTCCCAGCATATCGCCGCTGTCGCCACCTGCGCGAATCACGCGGACTTGCGGCCCGCCTCCACCCTGTGCTTCGGGCGGTTTGCCAAAGCCGAAGCCCCAACTAAGCCGCGAACTCATTTCCCATCGCCCAACGCCCCGCGCACTGTTGCGGCTGGCACCTGCTGGGCGGTCATTGACGGTTGAATCTTTGTTGTCATCAAAACCGGTGGTGATGTTGTACGGCGTGGCCGAGTTCGCCTGAAAAATCGTCCCCAGCCGCAAGCCTTTCGGCAAAGTGTAATTCGACATCAGGAAAAATCGGTGCCGCGTGTCCTGCAACGACGGTCCGCGTTCGGCGCGCAAGTTGAAATTGTTTGCTGGAAGACTGAACACGCTGTCAGTTTCATCCGTCGTTTTCGACAGCACGTAATTTCCGCTGATCATGAACTTGCCCATCTTCATCCAGTTCAAATTGACCATCCAGGTGTGATTGAACGAATTGGCTGAGGACTCAATCTGCGTGATGTTTCCCGCCGCCGGGTCTGGACGAACGCCATTCACTGGCGCGTTGATGTTCCGCCCGCGCAGTTGATGCACACCGCGCCGATAAAAGTATTGCGACATCAACCGCAGGCCCTGCGCCAGTTCCCGCTCGACGCCGATTGAGCCTTGCGCCAGGTACGGCATCCGCAAATTCGGTTCGATCTGGATGCGGCTCGGCGGCAAGGTAATGGAAGTTCCGCCGCTGAGCGGGTCGGGAAAGCCCGGATTCTGGATGACCAGATCGCGCTGCTGCTGGCCGTTGACGCGCAGCGCCTGTTCCAAAGTGTCCGCGCCAAACCAGTCGTAAAAGATTCCCGCGCCGCCGCGAAATGTCGTCTTGCCGTTTTTGAAAGGCGCCCAGGCGAAGCCGAAGCGCGGCATGAAATTATTTTGGTCCGCCAGATTGGTTTGGACTTCATGACGCAAACCGAAACTCAGCGTCAGACTTTTCACCACGCGCCAGTCGTCCTGGGCAAACCAGCCGAATTGATGTTGATCGAAGTTGACCGAACCGGCCCCGCTCCGCTGCGTGTAGGTTGCCGGTCGCCCGGCGCGGAAAGCATCCAAGCTGGAAAAGATAAAAGTGCCGTTCAGATTGCGCAGCTCGTTGCTCTGGAAATCGAAGGCTTCAAACTGCGCGCCGAAACGCAGCGCATGTTTTTTCAGTGCGAAATCCAGGTTGTCGGCGATTTCCAGTTCGCGCGTGCGGCGGGAGCTTTGAATCTGTGCGCCGCCCCGGTTGAAGGCATTCAGCACCTGAATCGTCGTCGCGTCGGACAGCGAATTGATGTCCACGTCCTGCCAGCGCGCCTGGAAGCGGACTTCGTTGAACAGCTTCTTGCCAATGGAGCCGGAATCGGCCAGACGAAACACATGCTCCGCCGAATCCGTCGTATAGCCGCGTTCCGCCAGATCGAAATTGCCCACGCCATTATTGTCGCGGCGCATGGCGTTGCGCTGATATTCGGCGCGCGCCGTGTGCGTCGGTGTCAGCAAATGTTCGACACGGGCATTGAGATTCAGCGTCCGCCAGGGCTGGCGAATCTGATCGAAGTAATTGCCGGTCGGCAGCGCCGAAACAATCGTTTGCGCCTGGTAGGAATCCACGCCGTCCGCCGACAGAAAGGCCGACGTATGTTTTTTCCAAATCGGGCCGCCGATTTCAAATCCGTAGCGGCGGTTCTGTTCCGCGCCGCGAAACGGCGCGAAGGCGTTGCGCGCGTTCAGCGCTTCATCACGGAAGCCGAAATTGAAACTCCCATGCCAGCCATCCAGGCCCGGTTTGGTGAAGATGTCCACGCTGATGAACGACGATTCGTGGTTTTCCGCCGCGTAGGCGTTCGTACGGAAGCGGATTTCGCGGATTTGGTTTTTGGGCGGCAGTTTCCCACCGCGAAACCCGTTGACGCGAAACGTGGCTCCCGGCCCGGCCATATTGCGAATCGCCTGCTCGAACTCTTCGGGATCGTCCGGCAGTTGCGCGATTTGCTCGGCGGTCAACACCGTCGAAAACGCATCGCCGCGCGGGTCGGTTTTCGCTTCCTGTTTGTCCTGCGCGACGGTAATGGCTTCTTCAACACTCGCGATTTGCAGTTTGACTTCCAGTTGATTTGCGCCTGTTTTCAAGTTCAAGTCTTTGTAAGTTTGCGCGGCAAAGCCTTCGGCGGAAACCTGAACCTGTACCTTTCCGACGGGCAGTTGCGCGAACGTCGCTTCGCCGCGTGCGCTGGTTTTGGTTTCCTGCGATGGTTTGCCGATAACGATGCGCGCATTCGGAACCGCTTCGCCATTGGGGTCAACCACGGTGACGCGCAAACTGGCTTCGCCCGGCTTTCTGCCTTGCGCGAAAATCGGATTGATCGCGACTGCCGCCACCAGCAACAAATTCAGCAATCGAAAACAGAACATTCCTCCACTCATTTTCCTCTCCAAACGTAGGGCGGGCTTTAGCCTGCCTGCACAGTAGACAGGCTAAAGCCTGTCCTACGGGTTCAGTGTTCCCTGGCGCCTTACAAGCCAAGCTGCTTGCCGATATGTCGGCTGACGTTCGCGGCGTTCGGCGGATCGTAATTGCCCAAAACAATGGTCGTGTAGACGGGACCGATTTCCAGTTCGGCGTTGATGCCTGGCGCGCCACCGGCAACTGCCGCCCGACCAAGAATGCGACGGCTGCCTTGCGGGCTGAGCAGTTTGTATTCGCGCAGCGCGTTGGCGAATTTCAGCAGGTCTTCTGCTGTCGAATAACCACCACCCGCTGAGCTGCCGCGTCCGGGGCGGGTGTCAACGTTGTTGACTCGTTCGCCTTTTTCGTTGCGCCGATAGCCTTCCGCCATGTTCGGCGTTCCAGCGCCGCTGATGTAACAGTCGGTGTCAGCCATACCGGCCACTTTGTAGATGTGTTCACGGACGTAATCGTAATAGGTCTGTCCGGTGATCTTTTCGATGATTGCGCCCAGCACGATGTAACCGCCGTTTGAATAGGCTCGGCTTGTTCCCGGCTCAAACGCCAGCGGTTTATCGGCAAACAGCGGCAGATAATCGTTGATCGTGCGGATGCGCTCTTTTGGCGTGGCGTCATATCTCTCGCCAAAAAAGTCGCTGATGCCGGATTGCATCTCATACAGTTGTTTGATAGCCACTTTTTCCCTGGCATCTTTGTTTGGGTAATCGGGCAGGTATTTGCCGAGCTTGTCCTCCCAGGAAAGCTTGCCTTGTTCGATCAATTGGGTGATGGCGATTTGCGTGAAGATTTTGTTGATCGAGCCGAGATTGAATTTGGTGTTGATCTGATTGGGCGTTTTTTTCGCCTTATCAGCCAAGCCAACAGCTTTCTGGAAGATCGGTTTGCCGCCTTTGGCAATCAGCACAACGCCGGAAAAGTTGTCCGTCGCGGCTTCCCTTTCAATCCAGACGGGCAATTCCTGCAAAACCTCGGCTTCGCTTTTCCGTGCATTCCCTGGTGAGGAAGCCGCCGCCGAATGTTCAATCTTCTTCTCGCCATTCGGTGCGGAAGCCTCGTTGATGCGCAGTTCCGCAACTGCGTGCGGCGGGCGCGATTCAACGACAATCCCGAACTTCAACCAGCGCCCGTCTTTTTTACCCTGCGCGAGGATTTCAATCTCGAATTCCCCCGAGCGGACAAGACCGTGCGGATTCAATCCGCCGGATTGCTGATAAAACCCCAAATCCTGTTGGGCGTTTTCCACATCGCCGCCCGTATCCTGATGAAACTTTTTCATCGTCGCCAGGTCGCCCGAATTGAGCGATTTCAAAAACTTGTCCAGCGCCTTGCCCGCAGGCGTGTTTGGCATTTCAAAGCCGGAAGCTGGCGTCTGACCGGCGATAACGACTTCCCGGCTTGGACTCGGATTCGGCGATGCAGTCACGCCACCGGAAGCCGGCGGAACATTGAACGAAGCAGGCAGTCCGATTTTTGCCTCATCCAATTCGCGTTGCAGAGTCGCCGCCAGAGTTTTCAATTGCTCGGCAAACATCGGCTGCGTGATTTTCGGTTGAATCGCGCGAACCGCCAGCAAATGCGCGGCTTTCAGAGCCTGCGGCGCGGGCAGATCAATATCCGGCTTGACGCCCGTGCCTTCCCAGTTGGTTTTGGTGATCGGATTGATGGAACGGGCGAAAGGAACCATAACCAGAAAATCCCTGCCCATCCGTTGGGGCCTGACCGGATGCGCGCCGCCGCCTGTGGTTTCGCCGATGATCGTCGCCCGCTTCAGATTTTTCAGGTTGTAGCTGAATTCTTCCGCGCCGGAAAATGTCCGATTGCTGGTCAGCACGAAAACCGGTTTGTCCGCACCGTAGCGTTTGCCGGGCACAGTTTCGCGCGTATAAAACGATTGCGTGTGATTATCGGGACGAGAATAAATGTCGTTCAGGTGCGTGCGTTCGTTGAACAAATAGCTGCATAGAAAAGCCACCATCGCCGGATCGCCGCCGCCGTTTTGCCGCAGGTCAAAGATCAGCGCGTCGGTGTTGGCCAGAAAGTTCATGGCCGCCGTCGCCGTTTCGCCCGCCAAATCCGGCGGTTCGAAGCCGCGCAAATCCACGTAGCCGACGTTGCCATTGAGCCGTTCGACTTTTTCAAAACTGAAGTTGCGTTTGGCGGACATTTCGCGGCGCGTGGCGGGGTCGGCAATCTGCTGTGTGAAAAACGGCGAATTGCCGTCGTTGAACAGCACGCGCAGATGTTTGTCTTTGCTGACTTCTTGCAAATGCTGTGTCAGCCGGTTGGCCAGCGTTCGCCCATCGGTGATGTCGTCGTATTCCTTGCGCGCCGCGCGGTCGCGAATCGCCTGCCCCATCTTCTGCGCGGTTTCCGGGAAGACGTAAGAATCATTGAGCGCTTTGATCGCGCCTTCGATCACTTGCTGGCGCGCGGCGGCGTCAACAGGTGAATTGGACTGCGCAAACCCAGTGCTAAACAGATTGGCCAGCAGCACAAAAGCGAACAGATGGCAGGTGAAATTCTGGCGGTGAGTTTTCATCATTTTCCTCCGAAAACGTGGGGCAAGATGGCATCTTGTCCCACGAATCTCATTGTTTCAGGGCGTCGCCCACGGTGGCATGAACGACTCCTCTGAAACAGCGCTTTATTCACTGGGAGCCGAAGTCGGCTGTACGCGAATGCCTTCGATGGGAAAAGGCGATTCTCCGCTGACATTGAAACTGAAGCTCAGCCACCGGCTGTCATTTTTGGTTTGCACCAGCACTTCGATTTCAGTTTTCTCCGAACGCTTAATGCTATGGACTTTCAGTCCGCCGGTTCTCTCGAACATTTCCTTGTCCTTTTCCGCGTTTTCTTCCGGCCCGCCGTGCGTCTGATGAAACTTTTTCATCGTCTCGACATTGCCGGAATTGAAAGCGGCGAAGAATTCACCCACGGTTTTTCCGGCAGGCGTATCCGGGAATTTGACGGCGTCCGACTGCGCAATGGCAAAGGTTGCCAAACCGGTCAGAGCGAACACGGTTAACAGAGTTTTGCTGATTGAGAAAAGCTGACGAAACATAGATTTGTTCTCCCTCCTTTGGAGTTTCAAGACCAGTTACTTCTTCTCGAATTTTTCGGGTTTGAGTTGCGGGTTGAGTTTGAATTTGGAGATTTCCCACTCTTCGCTGACTTCGTTTTCGACGGATTTAGTCAGGCGGTGTGGGAGCGAAACGCCGCTGACATCGCGGTAATCATTGAAAACAACCTGATATTCGACCAGCGGTTCCGCCGCCGCCTTGGCTTCGGCGTCGGCAATCTGTTTTTTCACTTCTTCTTCGCTGCGCGGCCCATTCATGGAAGTAGACATAATCACGCGCGCCTTGCGGCCTTTGTAAGTCAGCATCAGCGGTTTGTGGGATTTTTGATCCAGGAACAACCGCGCGGCAAAATCATTCGGCCCTTTCACTTCCAACACATCCGCCTTTCCATCGGGCGATTCCGCTTCACCCGCAAAACTATATTCGACAGGAAAGGAAGACGGCGTGGTCAGCAACCAGCCGATCATCGTGCGGGCAAATTCGCTGCGAACGGAGTTCTGCTGCGCGGCCTGCGCGTGCGGATTGTCTCCGCCCGGACGGCGAATCATGACCATTCCGCCGCCGCCGCTGGTTTGCTGATCCATCCAGACGGTGGTGCCGTTCAGGACTTCCATCCGGGTCAATTCCGCGCTGCCCATCAGGGTCGTTGTTTCCACACGCATGATCTTGTCGGGCAGCAGCAGATCAACCTGCAATTCGCCGGACATATCCATCTGCCCCATCTTCCGGCGCATCGAGCCGCTTGCGGACAAACTTGTCAGCGACTTCAGCTTTTCGCCGCCAAGCGCCGCGCGCGCCTGCGCCAGCAATTGCTGGGCTTTGGTGGCCGCATCCTGCGCGCTGGCATTTGGGAATAACTCAGCGACCGCGATTGCCGCAATCATGAACACAATCAAAAACCGATTTCGCATCTGTTTTCTCTCCTTCGGGTAAATTGACGATTGCTCAAGACAAGCTTGCTTGCCTATCTCGCATGGTCATCATCGCCGAACCGGCTGTGAAGATGGTTAAGCAGTCGAAAAGCTTTTGTTAAGGATGTTAAATCTGCGTTGACGTGGATTTGCTGGCGATTTTGCTGTGCTAAGATGCGCGCGTCAGAGGCCCAAACAGGCTGGATACAAGATGAAAACGTGGAAGCAAAAACCAACTTTAATCCTGCTGCTCGTGGCGGCGCTGCTGGTCTTGCTGCCGTTGCTGGCGGTGTTGCAATACCGCTGGCTGGGAGAAGTCAGCGCCGCGGATCGCGAGCGCAGGCAGGCCAATTTGAAAACCAGCGCTGAACGGTTCTGCGCCGATTTCGACCGCGAACTGACTGGCACGTACCTGCAAATGCAAACCGCCGCGCCTCGTCCGGGCGAAGCGGAGGAAGTGCTGGCCACGCGTTATCAGAACTTGTTGGCCAATGCTCCGCGTCCAAAACTGATTCGCGAAATTTATCGCACTCGTTTCAATGAGCAAGGAAGCCTCTTGCTCGCGCATTTCAATCAATCCACAAATATCCTGGAAAATGTGGAATGGCCGGAAAACCTGAACCCCCTGCGTGCCAAATTCGAGGCACAGCATCAGGCGCACGAATCCACGCAGATGGTCTTACGCAGCGTTCTCGGCCAGGCGCACGAACAAATCCAGACACGAATCGCGCGCGGAGTCGTCTTTCAGTTATCCACCAATCAGATTGCGGATGACATACCCGCGCTGATTATTCCTGACGCCGGGCCGCATCTTCCCACATCGCCGATTTTCCCCGACAAACGAACCAGCACCATCGCCGTGCTCAATCTGGAATACATCAAATCCGAGATGATTCCGGAGCTGGCGCAGCGTCATTTTTTTTCCAACGGCGCGAACGAATACAACCTGGCCATTGTCCGGCGCGGCGAGGGCAAGGAAGTCATTTTTCAAACTGACGCCAGCTTGTCCATCAAGGCGTTTGAACAAAGCGACATCAAAAACGCCTTATTCAAAATCCGCCCGGAAGAGGTAGACCGAATCTTCATCTCCGGTGTGCCTTCACCAATTGCGGCCCCACTGCCTCCCTCTCCGCTTGCGCCGGCCAAACCTGGAAGCGTCAAGATCCTCAAAAGTGAATCGAGCCGCGTCGCCGTCAGCGTGGTGCAAAGCGACATCAACATTAGGGAATCAAAGCAATCCAAAGACTCCGGGGCCGAACAAGCCACGAAGGTTCAGATTGAAAGCGCGCTTCCAAGACAGTTGATCAAACGTGGCGACGAAGGCGGTTGGCAATTGCTGGTCAAACATCGCGCCGGTTCGCTGGATGCCGCCGTCGCCAGCGTTCGCCGCCGGAATCTGGGCATCAGCTTCGGAATCCTGTTGCTGCTGGGCGCAAGCGTCGGTTTCATTGTCCTTTCCAGCCGCCGTTCGCAGCACCTGGCCACGCAGCAAATGGAATTCGTCGCCGGCGTTTCGCACGAACTCCGAACTCCGCTGGCGGTGATCTGTTCGGCGGCGGAAAACCTGGCCGACGGCGTACCAGGGCTAATTGATAACCGCGACCAGATCAAACGCTACGGTGGCCTGATTCGCGACGAAGGCCGCCGCCTGACTGGCATGGTCGAACAAGTGCTGGAATTCGCGGGCGCACAGTCTGGAAAAAAGACTTACGAACTGCGTCCGACGGAACTTAACCGCGTGATCGAAGACGCGCTGGCCGCCTGCCATCTGCAACTGGTCGAAGGGGACTTTGAACTTGAAAAACAGCTTCCTGCCGATTTGCCGATGATCAAAGCCGACGCGCCAGCACTGAGCCGCGCGATTCAAAACCTGTTGAACAACGCGATGAAATACAGCGGCGACAGTCGCTGGATCAGTTTGAAGGTCGAAGCTCTGAAGTCGGAGCGAGGCGGCGAAATTCAAATCCAGGTTTTGGATCGCGGGCTTGGCATTTCCTCGTCCGAATTGCCGCATATTTTCGAGCCGTTTTATCGCGGCAAGGAGGTGGTCGCCAGCCAGATTCACGGCAATGGCCTCGGCTTGAGCCTGGTCAAGCACATCGTTGAAGCGCACGGCGGCCAATTAACTGTGGAAAGCAAAATTGGGCAAGGAAGCATTTTTACGCTGCGGATGCCGGTGATTTCCGCTGAAGAATTCTCTCCTGAAAAAGTAAAAGAGGCTTATGAGCAAACGCATCTTGCTCGTTGAAGATGAGCCAGGCTTGGTTCTGACACTGACCGACCGGCTAACCAGCGAAGGCTATCAGGTCGAATCTGTTCGCGACGGCGAAAAGGGTTTGGAGCGCGCCTCGAACGAAGCTTTCGACGGAATCCTCCTGGATGTGATGCTGCCGCGCAAAAATGGCTTCGACGTTTGCCGGGACTTGCGGCAGCGGAACATCACCACGCCGATTCTGATGCTCACCGCTCGTGGACAGGTCGTGGACAAAGTCATCGGCCTGAAGCTCGGCGCGGATGATTATCTGACCAAACCCTTCGAGATGATGGAACTGCTGGCCCGCGTCGAAGCCTTGCTGCGAAGGGCGGCAACCGCACCTGCGGCGGCTCCTGCTTCCGCCGAAACCTACCAATTTGCCTCCATCAAGATTGATTTCCGCCGCGCCGAAGTCGAACGCGACGGCGAAAGAATCGAGCTTTCGGCCAAGGAATTCCACCTGCTGCGCTATTTCATCGAACACCGCGAAGCGACGATTTCGCGGGATGAATTGTTGAATGAGGTCTGGGGCTACGACGCGATGCCGACGACTCGGACGGTGGATGTCCACGTTGCCTGGCTGCGTCAGAAATTGGAGCCGAATCCGCGCCATCCACAATACATCCAGACGATTCACGGAATGGGCTACAAGTTTATTGGTTAATAGACCGTAAATTAAGTTTTCCGGTATTGGTCTTATTTTCCTGTCCCCTTTATTTTCCTGTCAGCGGGTGTCGCTGACAGGAAAATAAAGGGGACAGGAAAATGCCTAAAAACGTTGTTTATGTTGTAGTTAAGCGGCGAGCGCAATCTCCCCACTTCCTGGAATGGTGCTGATGGATTTGATAAACAGAGACACGTCTTCAGGCCGTCTGGTCTCGCCTTTCGGACACGCCTCCCAAAATTGCCAGAATTGATTGATGGTTTCGGTCGCGGACTGTTCGTCGTCGTGCGTGCTTAAACAGATGACATTGCCCTGGTTCAAGCTCACACAACTTCGATACAGACCCGTGCCGTACTGTTTGACGACGCAGGCGATGATTTGATTTCGGGCAAACATACTTTCACTCCTTGTTTTGTCGGATTTGATCGTTGACAAAATCCCGCGAGCCAAAGACTTCCAGCCGTCAGGTTTCGTCTTCGTCAAAAGTTGTTTTGTTGATTGATTGGCGTTGATGTTCGCGGTGACTTCTACGCCTGACCGGAGTTTCTGTTTCAAAAAAGTTGGGGTTGAATTAGCATACTTGCGTCATAGCAGAGACACCGCGTTCAAGCTCACGAACGCTCTTTGTTGGCTCGCGACTTGGACGCAATCCCTTCAACTTGAACTCAACAATCAGAGTCCATCTCTACAAATAAGGAGACATGTCCATGAAAGTCTATTCGACACAGGAAATCAGAAACTTGGGCATTGTAGGTCACGGCGACGCTGGGAAGACCTCCCTCGTCGCCGCTATGCTATTTGCCACGGGCGCAACCAACCGCCTGGGCAAAGTTGACGATGGAACCGCCACCACCGATTACGACGAAGAAGAAATCGCCCGCAAAATCAGCCTCAACATTTCCACCGCCTACGCCGAACACAAGGGAACCAAGATCAATTTCGTTGACACGCCCGGTTACGCCTCGTTCATCGGCCATGCCAAAGGCGCGCTCCGCGTCTGTGAAACCGCCATGTTCGTGGTGGATGCCGTCAGCGGCATCGGCGTGCAAACCGAAAAAGCCTGGGAAATGGCCGACGAACTTTCGCGCCCGCGCCCGCGCTTCATTGTGGTCAACAAACTGGACAAGGAGCGCGCGGATTTCGGCACGGTCTACAACGCTTTGCGCGAAACCTTCGGCAAGAACTGCATCCCGCTGACCATGCCCATCGGCACCGAAAAGAACTTTCGCGGCGTGGTGGATGTCATCCACATGAAAGCCTATGAATTTGACTCGAACGGCAAACCGAAGGAAGTGCCGATTCCGGAAGACGGAAAAGGCTACATTGACGAAACCCACGAACGATTGATCGAAGCCGTTGCCGAATCCGACGACACGCTGATGGAGCATTTCTTCGATGCCGGCACGCTGACGGATGAAGAGTTTTTGAATGGACTGAGACGAGCAATCATCAATAAAAATCTGACGCCGGTTTTTGCCGTATCTTCGGCAAACCTGATCGGCATCGTGCCTTTGCTGGATGCGATTGTGGATTACGCGCCGAACCCGGCGGACCTGGGTGCGGTGAAAGCGCACGCCGGAGTGGACCCCACTTCCGATGACGTTGTGCGGAATGTGGGCGACAGCGAATTCCCTGCCGCTTACGTCTTCCGCACCGTCGTCGAAAACTTCGGCAAGATCACCGTCATGAAGATTTGGTCCGGCCTGGTGAAATCCGACGTCACACTGCAAAACGTCGGCAAAGGCACGGCGGAACGCCTGGGGCCGCTGCACGTGATGCAGGGTAAGGCGCTGGAAAAAATCACCGAAGCCCACGCCGGAGACATCGTCGCCGTCACCAAACTGAAAGACACCGCGACCGGCGACACGCTGGCCGACAAGTCCGCGCCGATCCTTTTCGAGCCGGTCAAATACCCGGAAGCCGCGATCCATTTCGCCGTCGAACCGAAATCCCGCGCCGACGAAGACAAACTCTCCGGCGCGATTCACAAGATCGAAGACGAAGACCCACTGCTGCATTACACGCGCAACGCCGACACCAAGGAGTTCGAACTCGGCGGTTCCAGCCAGCAGCACATCGAAGCCGTCGTGGCCAAGCTGAAAAACCGCTACCACGTCGAAGTCGAATTGCACCAGCCCAAAGTTCCCTACCGCGAAACCATCAAGGCGCGCGTCGAAGTCCAGGGCCGCCACAAAAAACAAACCGGCGGTCGCGGCCAGTTCGGCGATTGCAAATGCATCTTCGAGCCATTGCCACGCAGCGGCGGCTTCGAGTTCGTGGATAAAATCTTCGGCGGCGCCATCCCGCAACAATGGCGTCCGGCGGTGCAAAAAGGCATCACCGACGCCGCCGTGCGCGGCGCTTTGGCCGGTTACCCGCTGGTGGATTTCAAAGTCGAACTGATTGACGGTTCCTACCACGACGTGGATTCCGACGATCATTCCTTCCAGATGGCCGGCCGTAAAGCCTTCAAGGCGATGATCGAAAAAGCCCGACCGACGTTGCTGGAACCGATCATGCACGTCGAAGTCGTCGTCCCGCAGGAATGCGCCGGCGACATCATGGGCGATTTGAACTCCCGGCGTGGCCGCATCCAGGGCATGGACGCCAAAGGCAACAACCAGGTCGTCAAAGCCCAGGTGCCGATGTCCGAAATGCTGACTTACCCGCAAACGCTGAATTCGATCACCAGCGCGCGCGGGTCCTATCACATGGAGTTTTCTCACTACGACGAAGCGCCCTCGCATATTGCACAAAAGATCGTGCAGCAGGCGGTGGCGGAAGGGCGAGTGAGAAAGGAAGAGGAAGACTAAACTTGTCATCCACAAGGTGTTTGAAAGGCGCGATTGTCATTGGTACAGTCGCGCCTACCTTTTAAGGAGTGAAATCAGTGGCCGTCGCAACAAGCCAATACCTTAAAGCAATCCCACTGCTGCCAAGCCGCGTTGAACTTTTGGTTGGCGAAGTTCCCTGGGAGGAATACGAGCAACTCTTGGAAGACCTCGGCCCGAAGTCTTCGGCGCGAGTTTTCTATCATCAAGGAAGGATGTGGATCGTGCCGCCTCTGCCAGAACACGAACGTCCCAAAGTTGTCGTCAACCGGTTGATGGGTGCGTTGAGCGAAGAGTTGAAGATGCCGGTGATCTCCTTCGGCTCTTCAACGTTCAAACGCGAGAAGTCCGCGAGAGGGGCGGAACCGGATGACAGCTTTTACGTTCGCCACGCCGATCAATTGCTTGACAAGAAACAGATAGATTTGGACACCGATCCGCCGCCGGACATTGTGGTCGAAATAGATCACACCAGCACTTCGATTGATAAGTTTTCAATTTACGCGGGTTTGGGCGTGCCGGAAATCTGGCGCGTGCTTGGATCGAAAGTGGAGATATATTTGCTTGTAGGAGATCATTACGACGAATCCAAAACCAGCCGCACCTTTCCTGCTCTTACAAGCGCAACACTATCGGAATTTTTGGAGCAAGGATTGAAGCAAGGTGAGTGGATCGCGGCTCCCGCCTTCCGTGAATGGTTACGGCAAAATTACCTGCCAAATTCTCGGACACTATAAAAACCGTAACATCTCCTGGCCCGGATTCTTCCTACTTCCTCAATTTTACTCGCGCCGTGAATGCGCGGGCGCGCGTTCAGGCAGATGCGCCGTGGTGTGTTCTGTCACGCTGAAGTCCGCTGGCGCGGAAAGCTGGTCTGTCGTTTTGGCTCCAAGTTGGACGGGTTGAGGAGGCGGCGGCGGAGTATTCTGTGCTTCGTGTTTTTGCATCTTCACTTCACGGCCGCCGATCACCAGCGCATTGAAAATGATGGCGATACCGACCAAAGTAGGAATCAGGCCCGCCAGCCAGATGCGATTGAGGATTTCGGCGTCGGCGCCTCCGTTCTGCTGGGCGACCGCCTCCATCAGATACCGCAGAAAGATCATCGCGCCAATGCCCGCCGCGCTGGTGATGATGCCGGCTCTGAGTTCGTTGTTTCGTTTCTTTTCCGGTGTGATGCCGCGGCGCCGGTCCAATTCTTCCTTGGTCAGAATCAGATCCGCCACCCAGGTTTTGGACCAATCGAACTGTTCCCCGCGCGAAACGATGGCTTCGCGCACGCCTAGCAGATTTGCGCCGCACTGTTTGCAGAACTTCGTGTCGTCCGTGGCCTGCGCGCTGCATCTGGGACAAAACATAACGCCTCCTGAATCGGTCTAAGCTAAACGTTTGATCTTCTCCGCCAAATACCAGGAAAAGTAGCCCGCGTATTTTGCCTGTAAATCCGTCCTGCGCCAATCTTGCCCGGTGATTGTTTTCCGGCAACTCGCGGCACCGCAGCGGCATTCCAGTTGGTAAGCATCGTCATCCGTCGTCGCCCAATCGTGGGTCAATTCCTCTCCGGCAGCAATGTCGCGCAGGGCCACAAAGACAATCTGCCCCTGCACCCCGATGTTCGGTTCGCAGGAATGATTGCTGAAAATCATGCTGCCTTCGCGTTCCTTTTCGTGCAGTGGGCCGATGAAGAGGTCTTCGGAAATTTGAATCTCCGCCGCGCGATACCAGCCCGGCATCGTAGCTAGCGTCTGGCGATTGAAGATGTAGCCGCCTTTGACGCAGACAATCTCACCTTTGGCAATGGGCGCGACGGCGAACAAACCTTTGCCGTGAATCGGACTTTGCTGGATGGCGACTTTGGGCGACAAATAAGAAAGATTTGGCATCAAGTTTTTCCTTCTCGGGAATTTTCTCCACCTTCGCCGGGATTCCATCAGCGCTATGAAACCCAAACTCCTGAATCAAATCCCTCTTACGGTGTTGCTTGCGCTGCTGTTCCCATTGTGGCTGTCAACGGCGAAAACGACCGCACAGCAACCACCCTCCCAGGCGCAAATCAAGGCTGTAGATTCCATCGGCTTCACCGTCCGTGATGTGGAGCTTTCGGTCGAGTTCTTTTCGAAAGTTCTGTCCTTCGAGAAAGTCTCAGACACGGAGGTTACTGGTGAAGATTACGAACATCTGCAAGGCGTTTTCGGCCTGCGAATGCGCGTGGTGCGGATGCGGCTCGGCAGCGAATTCATCGAACTGACTGAATACCTCGCGCCGCGTGGCCGTCCTGTTCCCGTGGATTCCCGCAGCAACGACCAATGGTTTCAGCACATCGCCATCATCACCAGCGATATGGAGCGGGCGTATCAGTGGCTGCGAAAGAACAAGGTCGAGCACGCTTCGACAGGGCCGCAAACTTTGCCCGATTGGAACAAAAACGCGGGCGGAATCAAAGCCTTTTACTTCAAAGACCCCGATGGCCATGCGTTGGAACTCCTGCAATTCCCCGAAGGCAAGGGCGACGAAAAGTGGCATCGGTTAGCTCGTGAAGATGCCGGAAAACTCTTTTTGGGAATTGACCATACGGCCATCGTCGTTCGCGACACCGATGCCAGCCTGAAGTTTTACCGCGACACCCTGGGAATGCGCGTCGCAGGCGAAAGCGAAAATTACGGCCCGGAACAGGAACGCCTGAACAACGTGTTCGGCGCGCGGCTGCGAATCACCGGCTTGCGCGCGCCCTATCTTAATGCCGGGCCGGGCATTGAGTTTTTGGAATATCTGGCTCCGCGCGATGGCCGCCTGACGCCCGCCGATCAGAAAGCCAACGACTTGACGCACTGGCAAACGAAGTTGCTGACAGACGACGCGGAATTTGTGACAGCCCGGTTACGCGAAAACAAATTCAGCTTCATTTCCAGCGGCTTGGTGCAATTCACTGAGCCGGTGCTGGGATTCAAGCGAAGTTTACTGGTACGCGATCCGGACGCGCACGCCATGCAGTTGATTGAAAGATAGTTTGGAGGAAGCCTTGAAACACGACGAACAGATCAAAGATGCCAAAACCAAACCGACCGCTGAAGCCCAACGCCTTGCCGAATCGCGCCAGCGTAGGAAACACTGGAAGCGTTGGGGACCTTACCTGAGCGAGCGTTCCTGGGGCACGGTGCGCGAAGATTATTCGCCCTACGGTTCGGCTTGGGATTACTTTCCGCACGACCATGCGCGGTCGAAAGCCTATCGCTGGGGCGAAGACGGGCTGGGTGGCATCTGCGACCGGCAACAGTTCATCTGCTTTGCGCTGTCGCTGTGGAATGGCCACGACCCCATTTTGAAAGAACGCTTGTTTGGACTGACCGGATCGCAGGGCAATCACGGCGAAGATGTCAAAGAGTATTACTTTTACCTGGATTCGACGCCGACGCATTCGTATATGAAGTTTCTGTACAAGTACCCGCAAGCTGAATTTCCCTACCAGCAGTTGGTCGAGGAAAACCAGCGGCGCGGCAAACGCGAACTGGAATTTGAACTGCTGGACACAGGGGTTTTCGACCAGAACCGCTACTTCGATGTTTTCGTCGAATATGCCAAGGCTGACGCCGAAGACATTCTGATCAAAATCACCGTCGCGAATCGCGGCGATCAGGAAGCGACCCTCGATCTGTTGCCGACCATCTGGTTCCGCAACAACTGGTCGTGGGGCGATGAACCCAGGCGTCCGCGAATGAAGCAGGTGGATTCCGCCGGCAACGCAAGCGTCATTGAACTGAAGCACAGTTATTACAACCGGCCTCGCCGATTTTTCTGCGACGGCGCACCGGAAATGCTCTTCACCGAAAACGAAACCAACAAACAACGGCTGTACGGCGGCGAAAATGATTCGCCCTACGTCAAAGACGGCATCAATGAATTCATCGTTCACGGCAATCCCGACGCAGTGAATCCGGCAAAGATCGGCTCGAAGGCCGCCGCGCATTACCGTCTGACGCTCGCCCCCGGCGAATCGAAGACCGTTCAACTGCGGCTGACGGACCAGGTTTCTCTGACTGAACCTTTCGGCCAGGAGTTCGGCGAAAGCTTTCACCGCAGCCGTGCGGAAGCCGACGAGTTTTACGAGGCGCTGGCTCCGGCGGGAATTTCTGATGACGCGCGCAATGTGCAACGGCAGGCCTTCGCCGGGCTGCTGTGGAGCAAGCAGTTTTACTATTACGACCTGAACCGCTGGCTGCGCGGCGACCTGCAACAGCCGGAACCGCCGAAAGAACGCGTCAGAGGCCGTAACAGCGACTGGACCCATCTTTATAACGCCGATGTGATTTCGATGCCGGACAAATGGGAGTATCCGTGGTACGCCGCCTGGGATTTGGCGTTTCATTGCATACCGCTGGCGCTGGTGGATGCGGACTTCGCCAAGGAGCAACTGCTGTTAATGCTGCGCGAATGGTACATGCATCCGAACGGGCAGATTCCGGCTTACGAATGGGCGTTCGGCGACGTGAATCCGCCAGTTCACGCCTGGGCGGCGTGGCGTGTGTACAAGGTCGAAAAGAAAGCCACTGGCAAAGGCGACCGCCAGTTTCTGGAGCGCGTCTTTCACAAGCTGATGCTGAATTTCAACTGGTGGGTCAACCGCAAGGATTCCGAAGGCAAGAACATTTTCCAGGGCGGATTTCTCGGCCTGGACAACATAGGCGTTTTCGACCGCAGTTCAGCGCTCCCGACCGGCGGCCATATTGAACAGTCCGACGCCACCAGTTGGATGGGCATGTACTGCCTGAACATGCTGACCATCGCACTGGAACTCGCGGCGGAAAATACTGCCTACGAAGACGTGGCCAGCAAGTTCTTCGAGCATTTCGTGTACATCTGCCGCGCAATGAACAACCTGGGTGGCGGCGACACACAATTGTGGGACGAGCAGGACGGCTTTTATTACGACGTGCTGCATTTGCCAGGCGGTGAACATCATCCGATGCGCGTCCGTTCAATGGTGGGCTTGATTCCGCTCTTCGCCGTCGAAACCTTGAATTCGGAGATTGTGGACAAGCTGCCCGGCTTCAAAAAGCGCCTGCAGTGGTTCATCGAAAACCGGCCCGATTTCGCCAACCACGTCGAAACCCGCACGGATGAAGATGGACGCGTACGGCGTTTCCTGTCGCTGGTCAATCGCCACCGGCTGCGCAGCGTGCTGCGGTATATGCTGGACGAAAGCGAATTCCTGGGGCCACACGGGATTCGCGCCGTTTCGCGGCATCACCTGCAAAATCCGTACGTGATGCAGGTCAACGGCGCGGAACATCGCGTGGATTACGAACCGGCGGAATCGTCAACGGGTCTGTTCGGCGGCAATTCCAACTGGCGCGGACCGGTCTGGTTTCCGGTCAATTTTCTGTTGATCGAAGCACTGCAAAAATTCCATTTCTTTCTGGGCAATGGATACAAAGTCGAATTCCCGCACGGCTCCGGCCAGCAAGCAGATTTGTGGCAGGTGGCGGGGGAACTGTCGCGCCGGATGACACACATCTTTCTGCGCGATGAGAACGGATGCAGACCGGTGTTTGGCGGTTCGGACAAGTTCCAGAACGATCCGCACTGGCGCGATCACGTGCTGTTTTACGAGTACTTCCATGGCGATAACGGCGCGGGCGTCGGCGCCAGCCATCAAACGGGCTGGACGGGACTGGTCGCCAAACTGATTCAACAAAGCGGCGACTGATCAAAAAATATTCCCCACGAAATCACACAAAGCAGCACGAAGGAAAGAAAACTCTTTCCGGTTTCCTTCGTGTTTTCTTTGTGTGTCTTCGTGGAGAAAAAAGCTTTCCCTTTTGAATCAACGCTGGCCGCGCAATTGCTGATGGAGCCAGGCCCGAGCGAACTTCCATTCGCGTTTTGCCGTGCTGGGGGAAACGGCAAGCAGTTGCGCGGTTTCTTCTTCCGTCAGCCCGCCAAAAAACCGCAATTCCACCACCTGACAAGCTCTGGGGCGGAGCTTTTCCAAATCCTGCAAAGCGTCATCCAGCGCCACCAAATCGGGATTGCTCATCGTGGTGTTCCACGGGGCATCGTCCAATGGAAGTTCCCCCGCGCGGCCATCGCGTTTGGCAGTGGCTGCGGCACGCGCACGGTCAATCAAAATGCGCCGCATCTGCCGCCAGGCAATCAGCAGAAAATGCGACCGGTCTTGCCAGTCAATCTGCTCTTCACCAAACAGCCGGAGATAGACTTCATGAACCAAGGCGGTCGCTTGCAGTGACACGCCGGGACGTTCTCGCTTCAAATGGCTCTGCGCCAGACGGCGCAAATCCTGGTAGACAAGTCGAATTAACTCCTCCTGTGCTTCGGGGCTGCCGCTTCGCGCGTCGGCCAGAAGGATCGAAAACCGGCTGGGCATAGGATCAGGCATAAGTCTTCCGGGAAAAAGGTTGTTGCCAAATTGCTCGTTGGCGTTGGTAGACCGCGCCGAAGATAGCACAATGCCGCTGGTCCTGGGAGCGCGAGCGTCCCGCTCGCCAACCGAACCTCCGGGTTCGGCTGCACGCTTCAGTTTCTCTTCATGGCCTGACCGAATCACCGGGTTTTTCTCGCTTTATGTGCGGGAGACAAACAATTCAAGATGCCTGACGAACGCCTGGAAAAAACCATCGAAATCTTCGACACAGCGTCGGAACTGTCCGGCGCGGCGCGCGAAGACTATCTGGCCGCGGCCTGCGGCAACGATGCGAAGTTGCAGGCGGAGGTCGAAGCGCTCTTGCAGGAATACGACGCAGCCGGCGCATTTCTGGAACAGCCCATCTTGCCAGAACTCACAACGCACCCGGCAGAGTTGGCCGGACGGCGGATTGGCCCCTATGAACTGCTGCGCGAACTGGGCAGCGGCGGGATGGGCATCGTTTACCTGGCCCGTCGCGCCGACGATGTTTATCGCAAAGAAGTCGCCGTCAAACTGGTCTGGCCGCATTTGCAACGCACCAGCGCCGTTCGCCGCTTCAAGCAGGAGCGACAAATCCTGGCTCGCCTGGATCATCCGAACATCGCCCGGCTGCTGGACGGCGGCGCAACTGGAGAAAGCGGCCATTACATCGTGATGGAATACGTGGACGGCACGCCCATCACTGAGTATTGCGACGAACGCAAACTCAACATTACTGAACGCCTGAAACTCTTCCGTACGGTCTGCGCCGCCGTCGAATACGCGCATCAGAACCTGGTCGTCCACCGCGACCTGAAACCCGGCAACATCTTCGTGACGGAAGAAGGCTTGGTGAAGCTGCTGGATTTCGGCATCGCCAAACTGCTCGATCCCGAATTGAAATCCGTGGACATGACGCACACCGGCTTGCACCTGCTGACGCCGGAATACGCCAGCCCCGAACAGATGCGCGGCGAAACCATCACCACCGCCAGCGATGTGTACTCGCTCGGCGTGGTGCTCTATGAACTTCTGACTGGCTACCGTCCGCAGCGCACCAAAAATCTGTCATTGCCGGAACTCGCGCGCGCCATCGCCGAAACCGAAGCCGAACGCCCCAGTCTCGCCCTACGCCGCGTGGTGATGGAAACCGACGCCGAAGTAACCGCTCGCATCCTGCATTCGCCCGAAACGGTGAGCGCCCTGCGCGAAGGCAACTCCGACAAATTACGCCGACGGCTGCAAGGCGATCTCGACAACATCGCGCTCAAAGCCTTGCGCAAGCTGCCCATCGAACGCTACGCCTCGGTCGCGCAGTTCAGCGAAGACATCGAGCGCCATCTGACACGCCAACCTATCCTGGCCCAACCGCCCACGCTGGCTTACCGCGCCAACCGCTTCGTCCGCCGCAATAAAATCGGTGCAGCCTTTGCTGGTTTTGTTGTGCTGACGCTGATCGCCGCCGCTGTCTTTGCCGGACGACAGTGGCGCGCCGACAGAGCGCAGACGCGCGAAAGCTACCACGCGCTGTACGCCTTGCGGATGAATCAGGCCGTGCAGGATCGGAACGACTTCAACGTCGAAGGCATTCGCGAAGCAGTCGAGAGTTTTCTCCCCCAGCATCAATCCCAGAATGGCAAAGAAGATATGCGCGGCTTCGAATGGTATACCCTGTGGCGCTGGTACAATCGCCACCTGCTGACGCTGCCGCACAATGATCCAAACGGCGAAGATACGGCAGGCGCTTTCACTAAAGACGGCACAATTGTGATTAGCGGCGGAAACGGGAACCGAAATGGAATCATCAAGGTTTGGAATGCTGAGACGGGAAAATTATTCAGCGAGCTGCCCTACGGCCCCAACCTATCCCGCAGCGTTCTGTGCTGGGACGAAACGGGCGTTTTCGTGCAAAAAACAGATCAACAGACCCTCAAAATCTGGCAGCCAAGTACGGGCCAAGACATTGCCTCTATAACCCACAGGTCATCGCCCGTCACCGCCTGCAACATGAGATCGAACGATCCGCAGGGCCGGCTATTCACCGCCAGCGAAGACGGCACCATTGCCGCGTGGGGGCTGAACGGCAAACTCCTTTCCACATTCAAAACCGGCGCGCCTCTCACCTTTCTCGGTGTCGCGCCAAAGCGCCAACGACTGATCATCGTCGTGGATCGCAAGCGGCTGGAGTTTTGGGATATGACAACGCTCCGCCTGGTTTCTTCAGTTGAAGAACGGGTGCCGTTTGAAGGCGGCAGCGTGGATGAAACCCAGGACGCTCTTCATCTCAGCCAGACGCAAACCGGCGTCGTCATCTCGTACGACTGGCTGACCGGCCGCGAGCTTCGCCGGTTCCAGCCCGATCCAGGGTTTGGCAATCGAGTCTTCGTTCGGGGCAGAAGAGTTTTTACTTTCGGCAGAAGCAAAACCGTGCTGGTGTCAGACTTATTGACCGGCCAACGTCTCGGAGAATTGCAAGGCCACCAAGAATTGGTTCAGTACGGCGAAGTCAGCCCCGATGACATGCTGGCCGCCACCGCAGGCGGCGACCGCACCGTCCGGCTGTGGGATTTGCAGACGTATAAACAACTCTCCGTCATCCCCGCTCACGACCGCGAAGTGATGTCCGTACACTTCTCCGACGACGGGCGCAAACTCATCACCGGCAGTCAAGACCGCACCGTCAAAATCTGGGATGTCGCTTCCTTGCTGGTAGCTGACAAACTGGAAGGTCACACGGATCACGTTCTTTCCGTCACTTTTTCGCCCGACAGCAAACGGCTTGCCACCATCGGCAGAGACCGCACCGTGAAATTGTGGGACGCCGAAACCGGCAAACTGCTCCACACAATGACCGGGCACAAACACGACATTTTCGTCGCCGCGTTTTCTCCGACCGGAGACCGCCTGGCCACCGGCAGCGAAGACCTGACGGTCAGAATCTGGGACACCGCCACCGGCGCGCAAATCCGCGAACTGAACGATTTCACCCGCCGCCCGCGCGCCGCAGCCTTTTCGCCTGATGGAAGATTGCTGGCCATCGGCTGCGATTACTGGGATGTTTCCAGCAAGACGGACGACCGCATGATTCGCATCCTGGACGCGACGACCTACCACGAACTGGCCATCTTCCGAGGCCACAAAAACGATGTGGTTTCCCTGGATTTTTCGCCGGACGGCAAAACGCTGGCTTCAGGAAGTTGGGACGGCACGGTGAAGCTGTGGGACGTGGCGACAGGCCGCGAACTGGCGACGCTCCGAGGTCACTCCGACCGCGTCTGGTCCGTCCGGTTTTCGCCCGACGGCCAACGGCTGGCGTCTGGCAGCACAGACCGCAGCGTCAAATTGTGGGATGCCGGCACAGGCCGCGAACTGATGACAATGAAAACCCATAGCAACGAAGTCTTTAGCGTCGCCTTCTCGCCCGACGGCAAACGCCTGGCATCGGGCAGCAATGACAAAACCATCAAGCTCTGGGACTCGGCCACGGGCCGCGAATTGGTGACCTTCCGCGACCACACAGACCAAGTCTTCAGCGTCGCCTTTTCGCGCGACGGACGAATGCTGGCTTCGGGCAGTTGGGACAAGACGGTCAGAATCTTTCGCGCCACCACCGAAGCCGAACTCCGCGCCCGAATCGGGAAATAATCCCGCCATTTTATTTTCAAAAAATTCTTCCGCCGCTGACCGGATTCGCCTTCCGTTCTCGCTTTATGGGCGACAACAGAAATTTATCCGCAATTGCCGCAAAGGAAGGAAACCATGAAACACGCTAATTACAGAAGTGTGCCGTGGAGCGCATTGCTGCTCACTCTTCTGATTGTTCCGTTTCAAATCATGGCGCAGTCGCCGACCTGTGTTCCGCCGCCAGCAGGGCTGGTCAGTTGGTGGCCGGGAGACGGAAGCGCCAACGACATTGCCGGCAGCAACCGGGGAACGCTGCGAAATGGCGTGGCCTTCGCCGCCGGGAAAGTAGGGCCGACATTCATCTTTGACGGCGTCAACGATTCGATCCTGGTGGAGAACTCGGCATCGTTGAACCTGAACGAACACACGATTGACGCCTGGATCAATCCCGGAGTGCAGCAGGGCTCGCCGTTTCACGGCATCGTCGTCAAACAAAACGGCGACAATTCCGGCAGAAACTATTATCTGGGGCTGCGCAGCGACGGCAGGGTTCATTACTCCATCGCCTTTGCTTCCACAACGCAATTCATTGACAGCCTCGCCACCGTGCCGACCGACACTTGGACGCACGTTGCCGCTACTTTTGACGGCGGCGTGATGCGGCTGTTCATCAACGGGCAGGAAAGCGCGTCGCTCAGCGTCGGCAACGTAATTCCCAGCAAGACAACGCAGCCGCTACTGATCGGTCATACGAATGAAAACGCGGCGACATTTTTCAAAGGATTGATTGACGAAATCGAACTTTTCAACCGCGCGCTTTCTGCCGGTGAGATTCAGGCGATTTTCAATGCCGACCGCGCGGGCAAATGCCGGGATTGCCGACAGGTCTATACCAACAACTTCGACGCCAACACGCGCATCGGGCCGGAGTGGCGCGTGTATGACACCTGCGACCACGAACGCTGCAACACACCGCCGCGCACAGCCAACGGCGAATCCTATTTCGGCCAATATCGGTTTTTCGACAACGAATCCTGCACGCCCAGAGCAGCAACCGATCCGCGAAACATCAATTGTCCTGATGGCGGAACTTCCCGCGTGCTGAACCAGAACGACGCTGTGCTGACGCTGGCTTCGGATGTTCTGGGTATGCATAACACAGTGGCAGTTAGCTTCGAGTTGTACATCATCGGGCGGTGGGACGGCAGCCAGGACGAGACTTGGGAATTGAGGCACGACACAGGCAATAACACAGCATCAACTCGGCTGGCGCTGCGTCGGTTTACCAACAGCAGCGGATTGCAGAAGCACGCCTTCAACTTTACCTTCCGGCATCCGAACGGGCGACCACTCCGCCTGGTCTTTTCTGTCAGAGGCGTGGGGCCGGTTCCCGATTCGGCCTGGGGCGTGGACAACCTAGCGGTCACTACCTGCTCCGGCATCGGTTCCTGCGCCATCGTTTCCGCCGCCAGTTACACCGGCTCGCTGGCCAGCGAAACGATTGCTGCCGCATTCGGCTCGGAGTTAGCGGACGCAACAGTGCTGAATGACAAACTCCCACTACCAATAATGTTGGGGGGTACATCGCTGAAAGTTAGAGACAGCCTCAACGTCGAACGGCTCGCGCCGTTGTTCTTTGTTTCTCCGTCTCAAGTCAATTTACAGATTCCCCCCGGCACGGCGAATGGCACGGCGACCGTCAACGTCGTGACCGCCGATGGTTCCGCCCCGGTTTGCGTCGTGCCAATCTTCCCGGTCGCCCCGGGGCTGTTCACCGCCGACGCATCCGGCAGAGGATTTCCCGCCGCTGAGGTGTACAGGTTTAGAGGTGACAGTTTGATCAGTCGAGAGCCGGTTGCTCGATTTAACTCCGCGACAAACAGGTTTGACGCCGTGCCGATTGATCTCGGTCTGGAAAGCGACCAGGTGATTTTGGTTTTGTATGGCACGGGCATTCGTGGTCGCAGCAGCTTGTCCGCTGTCACGTTGACGGTCGGCGGGTTGAATACGTCCGTGCAATACGCCGGCGCGCAAGGAACCTTCGTCGGCCTGGATCAAGTCAACGCGCTGTTGCCTCGCGGCCTGCTTGGGCGCAGCGACGTGGAAGTCAATCTGTCGGTAGATGGACAAATGGCGAATACGGTCAAAATCTTTATTCGATGATCGGCGAGGACACCCAAAACTTCCCAAAGCTTATGCAACGCTTCTTCCCCCTACTTGCAATCGTCGGCCTCAGCTTGCTGTGCGTGGCTGCCGATTATTTCCTCAAGCGCGCCGGAGAGTTCGCCCAGCCGATTCGCACACGCGCGTTTGCTTCCGGCGCGGCGCTCTACACCTTTTCAGCCTTCGGCTGGGTTTACGTGTTGCGCCAAGTCAAACTGGCCACGGTCGGCGCGCTCTACAGCGTGGTCGTGGTTGTGCTTCTCGCCTGCATCGGCGTCATCGCCTTCCGTGAATCGCTTTCCTCATTGGAACTCATTGGCCTGGGGTGCGCGGTGGCGGCGCTGATTCTGCTAGGGAGGTTCTCGTGATGGTGGCGCGCGAAGGTCTTTACGTCGCTAACTGTGAATTTGGGAAGGGACTTTTTGCCGGTCGAAACTTTCAAAAAGGCGAATGGCTTTTCCGCTTTTCCGGCCCGGTAATTGGTTCCGCAGCGGCAAGTGCAAAGGGCGAGACGGAAGGAAACGTTCTCCAGGTTGGCCCCACAACCTATATTGATCTTGAACCGCCCGGAGTGTTCATTAACCACTCTTGCAATCCCAACTCAGGCATTCGTAACAACATCGAAGTCTTCGCGCTGCAAAGCATCCAGGTTGGCGAAGAACTTCGATTCGATTATTCCACCACGATGAGCGAGCGCCGCTGGACGATGCGCTGTCATTGAGGGACGTCGCAATGTCGCGGGCTGATTACAGACTTTCATGAACTGCCGCCGGAGATTCAGGAACGGTATCTGGCGCTCGGCATCGTTCAGACTTTCATCGTTCAGGAAATGGAGAGGAACTCAAAGTGGAGATCAATTCAGGGTTCTACAAATGCCTTTCCGTGCTGCTGATTGTCGCGGGAGAAGCGCTCTCTATTCTGGCTGAAATGAGAGCCGCCACGCCAAATAGTGTCTCACCTTCGCGGGTGTATGCCAGTTCGGTAGGGCTTTTCGCACTTTCTGGACTGGCGCTGGTTGCCGGATATATGCTCGGCTATCGCGCCTTCGCCAGCATTTGGGTAATCACCGTCATCTCGGTTTCATCCTTGCTCATCATCGAAGTCGCGTTGTGTTGCTTAATGTTTAACGAAAGCCCATCGCTCGGTTCCAAACTCGGCTTAGCCTGCGGCGCACTAGGTTTTCTTCTCTCTCTAACCATCAAGTGACGACGAGACCGCGAAGTATGAAATCCAAGTTTTATCCGAAAAGCTTTCCCTGGAATGCGCTCCAATTACTGGGCGCGGTTCGTCCTGGTGCAATCTGCTGCCCTGAAGAACTACTCTCACAATACAAGCCATTTTTCTGGAACGATCTGGCCTCCGAATACGACGCCGAACGCCTTTACCAGTACCTCGAAAGCCTGAAGCTAAATTTTTCAGACGCCTTTCAGGCGGCGGTGCAACTCTGGCGCTCGGACGAATTCAATCATTACCTCGGCTTCAGACGCCTTTACCATCTTTTGTACGCCGAAAGCGAAGACTCAATTACTCAAAGGCTCGACGCACGGCCCACAAACTTTGCGGAATTAAGCGAGATCGTCCGAGATGAATTTGAGCTATGCCTGCTGCTGGCTTACGACGAGATCGCTACGGCTAGAGGCTATCGAAAAGACTTTGCGCTCTATACGGCCTGTGGAATCGAAAGCTTCAACCGATGGATTCGGTTGGTGGCAAGGGATGAAGCCTTCCATTACCACAACTTCATCCGCGTTGTGCGAACCGTACACCAGCACCGTCTGGCTGAAGCTGCAGAGGTGGTAGAGAGAATTCTGTGTTACGACCTGACTGCTAAAGAGTACAAAGCCACCTTTGTACTCGATCACAAAACCAAACAGTTTTCCGAGGTCTTTTTCGTAAATTGCGCGAAAGCGTTAATGCGATCACTAGGACAGACTCCTGCATAAACAGGCTGGACCGAGGCGCAGCATACTCTCGCATAGTTCTAAACAAACTTTCCGCTTCGGACAATTTCGTAGCTGTTTCATGGCCAATCCGCGTCCGTTTGGGGTAGGATGCGCGCGGCGACCCATTTCGCCGCAAATCGCAAGATCAACTCAAACCCATCAAGGATTTAGGAACAGCTTATGAAACAAGACAAAATTTCTCGACGGAAATTTGTCGCGGGCACGACTGGGGTCGCTCTTGGAGCGATGATCGTCCCGCGGCACGTGCTGGGCGGAACGGGCTACATTGCGCCAAGCGATAAACTCAACGTCGCCGTCATTGGCTGCGGCGGACAGGGCGCTTCGGACGCCACGGAACTCGTCACAGCCGGCGAAAACATCGTGGCCCTGGCCGATGTGGATTTCGGTTATGTGGACAAAGCGGTGGCCGAACGCACCAAAAACCGCGATGGCAGTCCGAATCCCAATGCCGTCAAATTGCAGGAAGCCTACAACAAGGCCAAGCGCTACGCCGACTTCCGTAAGATGCTCGACGAGCAGAAGGACATCGAAGCGTTGATTGTCGCCACGCCCGATCATATTCACGCCATTGCGGCGAAAGCGGGACTGGATCATGGCAAGCATGTGTACTGCGAAAAGCCGCTCACCTGGTCGGTTCATGAAGCGCGCGTCCTGCGCGAAACGGCAAAAAAGAATCCAAAACTCATCACACAGATGGGCAATCAGGGCCACTCCAACGCCGACGCCCGCCTGATCAACGAATGGATTCAGGCTGGAATCATTGGCCCGGTCCGACAGGTTTACGTTTGGACGAATCGCCCAATCTGGCCGCAAGGAGTTCCGCGTCCCGGCAAACCCTCGCCGGAAACGACGCCCGCTCCTGCCTCCGGCCAGCAGGGGGCGCAGGCTCCCGCCGGGCAAAGAATGAATCGCGGCGGTTATGGCACCGCCGGCAACTTCGGCAATGACTGGACACAGGTTCGCGTCAACAAGGAAACCGCCTGGACGGTTCTCAACCAGTTCTCCAAGCCGGACACGCTCAACTGGGATTTGTATCTGGGACCTGCGCCGGAAGTCGAGTTTCACCCAATTTATCATCCCTTCAACTGGCGCGGCTGGGTGGACTGGGGCACGGGCGCGTTGGGCGATATGGGCGCACACCTGATTGACCATCCGTTCTGGGCGCTGGATCTGGGCCTGCCCACGCACATCGAAGCGACCTCGACGCCGTGGGGCTACGACAGCAAAAACAATCTGGCCAGCCATCCGTTGGCGACACAGGCCGTTTACCACTTTGCGGCGCGCGGCAATCAACCGCCGGTGCAAATGATATGGGGCGATGGAGGCTTGATGGCTCCTCGTCATCACCTGATGCCGGACAACGTTCAACTCGATCGTGGCGGCGGCGTTCTGATCGTCGGCGACAAAGGCATCCTGATGCACGAAACCTATGGCAAGAACCCGCGCATCTATCCCGAATCGCTGATGGAAGCCGCCAAGAAAGTCCCGCAGAAATACGAGCGCGTCATCACCAACGAAAAAGGCGATGCTCTTCACCGCGTCAACTTCGCCAAAGCATGCAAGGGCCAGGCAAAGCCTGTTTCGGAATTTGAATACGCCACCCGGCTGACCGAAACCATGCTGCTCGGCATCGTCGCGCTGAAAACCGGCCAGGGGGTCCAAATCGTTTATGACGGTGAGGCGGGCAGAGTCACGAAAGTTAACGGCGGCCCCGGCGGTGCGAATTCGGTAGCCGAAGCCAACCGGCATTTGCAACGGGAATACCGCAAAGGCTGGACGCTCTAAGCTAAACCGGCCAGAAAGAACAGCTTTCCGATTCCGGCCAATCTAAAATCAAACACCGGCAGATTGCGCAAGCAGTTTGCCGGTGTTTTGTCATTTGACAGCCTGCGGGCGTTTAGCTGGGTGCAAGGCTGGAACGAAAGTATTCAAGCGGCAAAACTTCCGCTGCAAGTTCGGGCGTGAGCAGGGTAAAGGCATGGTCAGCATCAAGCTGTGTTTGATGGCAGCGCAACGCTTTGAGCTTTTGCTCCCAAAATGGCGCGATGTCCACAACGGTCGTGATTTCATCCGCCGGGATGCCGAATTTTTCCGGCGGGATTTTCCATAGATGTGCGGGCTTGCCCGCCTCTGCCAGCCGCGCCAGCAAGTCGGAATAGACGCTCTGGGGAGCCGTGGCGAACAGAAGATTGCCGGTGTGATGCGCGGAAAGTCTCTCAGTCAAATGCTGCGGGAAAGCAGTCGGATGGGCGGCAAGCGCACAGGCTGTGGTGGCCAGTCGGCCGATGGCAATGTGGTCCGGGTGACCGTATAAACCGTCCGGGCCAAAGGTGATGATCGTTTGCGGGCGAAGTTCGCGAATGGCGCGGACAATCTTTTCCAGAACAATCTCTTCTTCTTCCGAGCCGATCACGGCCGAAACACAAGCGTCTTCCAAATCCAGAAAGCGAAGCCAGCCGACGCCCAGAACTTGGCAGGCGGCGCGGAGTTCGCGTTCGCGCACCTCGCCGAGGTTGGAATAATCAGCCAGCGCGTCGTCGCTGATCGGCCCCCAGTCACCCCGCGTCGCGCAAAGCAGCGCCGTGTGCCAGCCTTCGGCGGCGTATTTTGCCAGCGTGCCGCCCGCGACCAGGGATTCGTCATCGGGATGCGCCAGAACTGCCAGCAGCGCCAACTCCGATTGCACTTCGTTTGTCTTCATTGATTTCCGCTCCGCGTCCGGCGACCAAACGGGAATACAGCGCTTCGTAACCGTCGGTCATGGCCTGCGCGCTGAATCTTTCTTCGGCGTATCGGCGCACGGCAGCGCGCGGCAAGGCGTACACGGCGGGCAGGTTTTCAATCAATTCATCGAGCGTGTTCGCCGCATACCCGCTGACGCCGTTGATAACGATTTCCGGAACCGCGCCGACATTCAGCGCAGCTACAGGCGTTCCGCAGGCCATTGCTTCGGTCAACACCAGCCCGAACGGTTCGCCGACCTGATTCGGGTACAGCGAAGCTTTCGCGCCGCGGAGCAATTCGACTTTGCCCGCGTGATTCAGTTCGCCGACGTAAACAATCTGTTCGCCGTCCACATGCGGTTTGATGACTTCGTGATAGTACTCGTCTTCCGGCGCGGCCATCAGCAAACGCTCGCCCGCGCGTTTGGCAATTTCGATGGCTTGCAACACGCCTTTGCCGGCGGTGAAGCGTCCCAGGAAAGCGAGGTAATCTTTCGGCTGATCGCTGAAGGTAAACTCGCTCATTTCCATTCCGTGATAGATCGTCGCCGCGCAGTTCAACCCAACCAACGCGCTGCGTTGATAATCCGAAATGGCGACCAGATTGGCTTCCGGGTATCGGCTCCATAACGCCACCTGCTCCGGGTACGGCTGGTGATGCAGCGTATGAACCATCGGCGTTTTGACCAGCCGCGAAAAAGCCAGGCTCATTGGATAGAAGGCCGCCTGGTAATGAATGGCATCGAATTCGTCCGCGCGTTCGCAGGCTGCTGCCAGGTTGGTCAGTTCGTAATGCTCCCACGGCCACATATCAATGTCTTCCCAGTACCCGTGCGGCAAAGTCGCGTGCAAACGGGCCGTGGTGCGCGTGTTCCCTGTGGCGAAGAGCGTGACTTCGTGACCGCGACGAACCAATTCCTCGGTCAGCAGCGCCGTTACCTGCTCGACCGAACCGTGCTTCGGCGCAGGGATGGTGGTCGCGACAGGCGCGACGTGCGCAATTCTCAATTTTCGTTTTCCGTTCAAATCCATATTGCTCAGATCGTCCCTCAAGATTGTTTTTGAAAAACCTGGTGTCCCCACAGCCATTCGTCACGCCAAACCTCTTTGAAGCCAAGTTCGGCGAGGCGCGCAAACGTCGGCGCGAAATCATGCACGATGTGTTGCGGATGCGATTCGTCATCTTCGGCGGCAAAACGCCCGAACAGATAACCACCCGGTTTCAGCGAGCGGTGCAATTCGTTCAGCGCGTCCACCGGGTCCACCAAATGCTCGAAAACGTCCATCGCCGTGATGAAGTCGAAGGCATTGTCAGGCACTTTCTCCTGCTTCAGATCAATGAATTGCGCAGGCAAGCCGCGCCGCGATAGCCGCCAATGACTGAATCCCAGCAGCGTCGAACTGATGTCGGCCAGGGCAACGTCAAAACCATTGCGGGCAAAAACCAGCGCGCCCGCGCCCACGCCGGAGCCGAAATCCAGATAACTGCCGCAACCGCTGCGCCGTGCGAAATCAAGCGCCGTGACATAGCCAAGCGGCGAATTGTCATCGTGCAGCGCGTGCCACCACATCAAATCGTAAATGTAGCCTTCGCTTTGGTCGTAATAGCGCTCGACGGATTCGCGGTCGGCAGTTGAAACCTGCTCGTTCCATTCCTCGGCGATGGCGGTCACGGCGCGCTTGCAGCGGCATTCGACTTCTTCCACGGAGTCGCCGCTGAATAAAGCGATTTCGGCCGGCAAGCTCCGGGCCAGATCACTTTGCCCGTCAAGCAACAGTGCCTGCCGCCAAATCTCGCGGTACTCTTCCAGCCAGCTTTGCTGCCGCGCGTCAAACTCCTCCGCCGTCAGCGATTTTGCTTCCACGGCTTGCCAGGCGGCTTTCAACTGATCCGGCAGTAATCTGTCCATCATCGTCCTTTTGGAAAATGGGACAGATTTCAGTCTGTCCACAAACGGCAACCTGGACAGACTGAAGTCTGTCCTACGTGCTACAACCCTGCGCGCTCCATCAAGCTGCCAACGACTTTTTCCGTCGCGAAATATTCGGCGGCAATGTCGCGCGCCGCGCGGCAATTGCCTTCGTAATCGCTTTCGATGGCGTCCACAGCCGCCAGCGCCTCGTCCATCGTGGTGAAGCCGAACAAGCCCTTCCCCGTCGGCAAAAATTTGTTAAAGCCCGTTTCCTGCGTAATCACAGGGCGGCTGGCGGCCAGATAACAAGCCGTGCGGTCGCTGAACCAGCCGGTGTGCGGGCGAACATACTGATCGCGGGCGACGGTGAATTCGCCGCGCGATTGCTGAATGAAATGGCGGTAGCGATCAATGCTTTCCGAAACGCCAATCGAAGAAGACAGCCGCCAGCGATTTCCTTCCAGCAGCTTGCGCGCATCGTCATCCACGCCGACCGCCATTTCAAAAGGCACATCGCGGCACATCGGCAAATCAATGTATTTCAAAAACTCGCGGTCTTTCGTCCAGTAATAAGTATCGCCGCGATATTCGATATTCTTGCCCTTGTTGCTCCAGGTCGTGATCGTGTTGTACGCCCCGCCCTGCATCGGAAAAGGGTTTTCCCACAAATCCATGGCCACTGGCTGCCGCGTCGGCAGCCAGTTGAAGCGTTCAATCGGCGTGTCACAGTCCGGCGCGCCCAGGTTTTCGCCAAAGCTGAACAGCGTGTCATGCATCGCCAGTTGTTCAATCGCGCCCGCGTCGCCTTGCGCGACTTTAACCTGCATGCGAAACGGATCGGATTCGACGTAAATGCGGCGCTTGATGGTCAGGTGCTCTTCACGCAATTCCTGCGCGCCGGTCACGTTCAAAAATGCATCGGCATCGCGATAAAGCTGCTCAAGCTGCGATTCCGACATTCCGTAACACTGGCCGCCTTCGTAGCCGCCACGAAAACACCAGCGGTCGCCAAAGCCATGCGCTTCCAGTTGCGGCAGGACCATCGAAATGTTGCCGGAAGCGTCCCCGGACATGTCGTTGATCTTCGGATCGTAAATCCATCGGCTGGAATCTTCGACGTAATACGGATCGTAGCCGAGCCGCCGCAGCCCCAGCAGATAGTGCAGAAACTGATAGGTGACTCCGGCCAGCGGATAAAAAAACAAGATGCCGAAGACGATCACTTTTCCTTTTGTCGGTTTTTCCTGCATCAAACTTTCACCCAAACCCGCTCGCTAACGCTCGCGGTATTGATTCATTTTACCAACCGGCGAATAAAGCGCGCCGGATTCCCCGCCACAATGGTGTAGGGTTCGACATTTTCAACCACCACCGAACGTGCGCCGACGATAGCGCCGTCGCCGATGGTTACCCCTGGCAGCACAATCGAATCAAATCCGATCCAGGCATTTTTGCCGATGCGAATCGGCCTGGCGGGTGGCGCATTCCCTTCAACCACCAGCGGCAGTCGCGGTTCGCGCCGCGCCGCCGCTTCCAGTTCATGCCGCCGCTCTTTTGGGTCGAGCGACATCCGGTAGGTATCCATCAGCACCACATTCCACGAAATCATTGTGTAATCGCCGATTTCGATTTCGCTGTCGCAAACAATGCGCGCGCCATGAACCAGCGTATATTCGCCCAAACTGACGCGGCCATTCGGCCTGACATCGAACATCGTTCCCAGATATATTGACGCGCCGCGCCCGATTCGCACGCCGACTTCCGCCTGGCTGCGGTAACAGAAAAAGCTGAAACTGGTTTCGACATATGCCGTGTCGTCAAGCAACACGTTTTCCGGAATGCTCGCCGGATACCAATCCCACGGCAGTCTGCGATCCGCGTCGAGCATTTCAAACTTCTCCGATAATCTGTGCCGGATTGCCCAGAATGCGGGCGCGCGGCGGCACGTCCCTGGTGACCAGCGAACCCGCTTCGATGAAAGCGCCTGCGCCGATCCGCACGCCTTTCAGGATGGTTGCATTTGGCCCGATCCAGACGCCGTCTTCGATGATCACGGCCGATTTTTGAATCGGCGGGCGCTCGCGGCCCTTACCCAGCGGGGAAACCGCGATGGCGTCGGCAATCCGTTCGGCAGGCCCAATCGGATGAAAGTCCGTGTCGGCGATGGTCGCGTTCCAGCCGATCACGACATAATTGCCAATCCGCAATTCCAGTTCGCACAGCAGCACGGCATTCGTGAAGTAACAGTAATTGCCAATTTCGGCGCGCCCTTCCCTGCCCAGCGCAAAATGCACGCCATCCATTGTGCAATGGTCGCCAATGGTCAGCGCCGGATCGTGCTCGCTGAAAAATCGTTTGAAAGCATAATCACCTGTCACCACACTGTTTGCCCCAATACACACATTGACGGCCAGTTCCCCGTCCGTCCAGTATCCCGGTTTCAACACCTCACCGCTCATAAATAACCTTCCGGCAGATCAAGCAAAACACAGCGTTCAATCAACTGTCGCAATTCGCCTTCAGGCAAAGCGGACAGGTTGCGAAATGTGTCTGGCGTAATTTCCGCCCGTTCCGGCAAGTAGCGTTTGCACAAACCGAACTCTTCTTCGTATTCCGGCGAAGGAAAACGCAACCGCAACGTTTCGGTTTCGGCATCCCATTCGTAAAGCGGATTCACCCGCAGCACGCCCGAAACCGAAAGCCTTTCCACAGATTCATAACTGCGGAACAATCCATCCAGCTTCGTCGCAATCAGAAATAGCGCCGCTTCTTCGCCCAGTTCCTCATCTGAATAATTCGGCGAAAGGTTAACCGGCTGCCGCTTCACAACGCGCTCAAACACTTCGCTTTCCCTGAATAGTCGCGGGTTCACTTCGGCAAACAGGTTTCGCCACCATTCCGGCGCCAGCGGCATCCCTTCGGAAAAATTTTCGCCCAGCGCGCTGTGAATGTGCGAAAGCACGACCACGCCCTCGTCACCTGTGAGCCGCACCATTTCGCCGGCCAGCAAACGCTTCGACCAGATGTAATGAAACGCATCCGAGCAGACCGCCAGCGAAAACTCGTCACGCGCAAATGGCAGCGGCTGATTTGCATCGCAACAGACAGGCTGACAATCCGGCGCGGTGATGCGTTTTGCCAGCCACAGTTTCCAGAAAAAAGAATCGGCCAGGATGACTTCCCTGCCGCCGCTCATCTGACACAACACGCGGGTCAAGTGGCCTGAACCGCCGCACAAATCAATTGCCCGCTTCTTCCAGCAACGCGCATCGCTGCCGATTGCCCGCAGCAGTGCGCTGCCGACCAAAAAAGTCGGATCGGAGAAGCGGTAGATAAAGTACGTGCCTTCGGCGTCCGGGCAAAGAATCTCCACACCATCACGGTAAGTTCCGGCTGCGCCTTTTTCCAGAAAGCCGCGAAAGGCGGTTTGCCGGGCCTCTTCTTCCAGCCCCAGCATCGTCAAAAGCGCTTCTTCGGGCCGACCGTTGGCCAGGTGCTTGCGCGCTTGATCGGTCGCCAGATCAGTGGTGAACACCGGGATGCCCGCAACCACCGGATAAGCCGAACACTGGCAGAAGATGATGCCGTTGACGATCCCTTCGTCCTGCCGTTCCAGGCTTTCGCCTTCTTCCAGGTTCAGCGTGCTGCCGCAGTACGGGCAGCGCAAAATGTCCAGCAGATTTCCTTGCATCACTTATCCCCAGGCGGCTTCTGCTTCCAACGCTTCCTCTTCCGGCATTGGCGGCAGATTTCCCATCGCCAGCCGCTCGCACAGTTCGCGATAAAGCGGCACGCTTATCAGCAATTCTTCGTGGCGGCCTTCGCCAATGATTTCGCCGCCATCGAGCACCAGAATCTTGTCGGCGTCACGAACGGTCGAAAGTCGGTGCGCGATGACGATGGTCGTGCGCTCGTCCATTAGATGGCGCAGCGAATCAAAAATGCTCGATTCGGCGCGCGCGTCCAACGAAGAAGTCGGCTCGTCCAGAATCAAGATCGGCGAGTTTTTCAAAAATGCCCGCGCAATTGAAATTCGCTGCCGTTCGCCGCCGGACAATTGCGTGCCGTCTTCGGAACCGATTCGAGTGTCGTAACCTTCGGGTTTGCGCAGAATGAATTCGTGCGCGTAGGCAGCTTGGGCGGCAGCGATGACTTCTTCATCTGTCGCATTCAGCCGTCCGTAACGAATGTTGTCGGCAATCGTGCCCGAAAAAAGCACAGGGTCTTGCAGGACGACGCTGACCTGAGAGCGCAGCGAACGCAGTTGGTAATCGCGCACGTCCCGTCCATCCACCAGCACCTGCCCCGAAACCGCGTCGTAAAAACGCGGAATCAAACTGACCAGACTGGTTTTCCCCGCGCCGGTCAAACCGACCAGCGCGATCATCTGGCCCGGCCTGGCCGTGAACGAAACCCCCTTCAACACGGAGGCTTCGTCGTCGTAATGGAAATGCACGCCGCGCAGCTCAATCTCTCCGCGCAATTTTGGAGCTTCGATGGCATCCGGACGATCTTCGATTTCCGGGTCGGTTTGCAGCGTTCGCAGCACACGCCGCGCGCTGGCCACCGAAGCCTGGACATTGCCGAAAGTGTGACTCATCGCCACCAGCGGCCCGAAAACCGACGCCAGATAAGTGAGCGCAACCAGCAAGTCGCCGATCGTCATGCGTTTTTGATAGACGTTGTATCCGCCGACAAACAGAATCAGCGCCGTCCCGCCGGTTGTCACCACGTTGATCATCGCGGCGAAAAGCGATTCTTGCAGCGTCAACTTGATCCGCGCATCCAGCGTGATCGTGCCCTTCTCCTTAAACCGTTGCTGTTCATGCGACTCCCGCACAAAAGCTTTGATGACGCGAATGGAGGTGAAGACTTCGTGGAAGAAGTTGATTACGCCAGACTCCATCTCCTTCACTTTTTCAGAGCGCTCGACGATCCGTTCGGAGTAATAACGATTGACCCAGAGCAGGAACGGCACCACCACCAGGGACATCAACGCGACCTGGTAATTGATCCGCAGCAGGACGATGAACATCGAACCGAGCGTGACGGCGGCGCTCATCAGCGGAAACGCGCCGCTCAGCGTCAGACTTTCAACGCAGTAGGAATCGTTTTCGATATGGTAGATGGTTTCGCCTGGCCCTCGCTTCAGATGAAACCTTAACGAAAGGCTTTGCAGGTGCGCAAACAGTTGCTGACGCAGATCGAAGATCAGCCGCTGCCCGATGCTCTGCTGCATCTGTGTGTGCGCGACCGAGATGAATTCGCTGGCGTAATGGAGCACGAGATAAGCGACGCACCCCAGAATCAACATCGCGACGGTCCCGCTGCCGAAAATGCCAATCAGGCCATTCATCCAGGACGGGACGGGCTGGCTGCCAAGCGCGTTGTCAACGATGAACTTCAACGGCCAGGGCAGCAAAAGACCGGAGACAATCTCCACGACGGCAACGATCAGGAAAAGCGTCAACCTGCCGCGATAGGGGCGCAGATAACTTAATGCCCAACGGAAAACATTTTTCGACATTGCGGAACTCAAACGGGTGACGAGGGCCTTATGATTCTTCAAACGCCGGTTCGCTCTCTTCCCGCTCAACCGCCGCGGGCCGGACGAGCGAATAAAGCTTCAATTCCCTGCCGGTCATTTCCACTGCCGCCAGCGCCTGCCCGCCGCGACGGCTGACTTCGCACAGTGCCAGCGTGCAGGCCAGTACGAGCGTCCCCAGCGCGGGAATCCGCCACGGAATCGCCAGTAGATGCGCCAGGTATCCCGCCAGAGCAGCCACGGCCAAAACCGCAACGAAAATCCGCCTCCGCCGGTGCAAGGTAAAACGGACGCGGAACAGCCGCTTCAATCCGCCGTGGTCTTCCGCCGTCACTTTGATCTTGAACGAATAATTACGGCAGGCGCGAACGTGCAGATCGTATTCCTGTCCCCAGCCATCATCACAGCGCACAGGCGCGAGTGCCGATGCGCCGGCCTGTTTCAGCGAATGAAGAAACTCATCAATCATCCGGTAATGCGTGTCCCAGTAGGTTGCGTCAAACTTTCCGAACAGCAGACACATGGAATCGCCAAACGAAAGCCAGGGCGCGGTTTCCATCATTCGCCTGCCTTCCGCCGATGTATGGCAGTCGCTGAAATACCCCTTGATTCGCCCGCGCAACCGCGCCCAGGGTTGCAGGTAATGCAGCCAGGCGATCAGCAATCTCCATTTCAAATTTGACATTTGAGACTTGGAAGCCGGCGCATCAAGTTTCGTCGCCCGCGCGTGCGTCCAGCATTGCCAGAAGGTGGCCGCGATCATCAGCCCGGCGAGTAAAAGTGACCACGGAGTGAAAATCGCGCCAGCAAATGCCAGCATGGTCATCGCCTGCCATTCCACCATTTGTGGCAGGCAAGTCCAACGCTCCACGCCTCCCTGATAAACCGATGGAAACGCCGAAGCGCCCCACAGTCCGTGATAAATCACGGATTTGAACAAGGAGCGATATGCCGGCAAATGGCTGTAAATTCGCCCTTGCCAGCGCGTCTGGCCGCGATCATTGAACTTATCCTGATGGCGATGTTCCAGAAAACTTTCGCCTTCGCCGTACCCGACCTGCTGCCGCCAGTAAGCTTTGACGGAGTCTCGGTGATGATGCCAGACCAGCGCCGACGGGCTGAAAGCCAGATGCCAGCCCTGCGCCTGCAATCGCCAGCAAACGTCCACATCGTCGCCGGCTTTCGTATAGGTGGGGTCAAACCCTCCGATTTCTTCCAGCGCCCAGCGGCGAAAAGCCATATTGCAGCCCGGAATGTGTTCGGCCACGGTGTCGCTCAGCAATACATGCGTCGGGCCTCCGGGAGAACGCGCAACGCATTGCGCGACCCAGCCATCATCTTCGGGTACGACGTTCGGGCCGCCCACGCCAACGGCATCCGTCGTCAGAAAAGGCTGCACCAAATATGAAAGCCAGTCTGGATCAACTCGCGTGTCGGCGTCGGTGTAAGCAACGATTTCGCCGGTTGCCGCACGCCAGCCCAGATTGCGCGCCGCGCTCAAGCCGCTGTTTGGAACGCTAATGAGCTTGAATTGCGGATACCGCGCGGCAATTTCCGGCGTTGCGTCCTTCGAGCCGTCGTTGACGACAATCACTTCGTAGTTGGGGTAGTTCAGCCGTGTCAAAGATTCCAGATTGTCTTCGATGGTGCGCTCCGCGTTGTAAGCGCAGATGACGACGGAAACTTTTGGCCAGGCGGTTTGCGATTCCGCTTCAAAGGGAATCCGCGTGAAACGCTCTTTGACTGTGCGATACGCCTGTTTCGGTTTTCGCCCGGCATCCACCAGCCCGAACGCCCAATCCGTGATTTGATTCCCGCCGCGATACCAATCGTCTGTCCACGAAAAGACACAAACGCCCGCCGCGCCGCCTCGGTAGGCTTCGCGCAATTGCCAATCCAGAAAAAGCGCCTGCTCGTCTTCGCCATGGCGAATGCTGTCCATTCCCAGTTCGGTCAGCACAAGCGGCTGATTTCCGGCGACATTGTGAAGCTTGGCCAGATACGCCTTGAAGCCGGCTTCGGCGTGGAGAAACACATTGAAACAGACGAAATCCAGGAAGGATAAATCCAGATAATCGGTCGGCGGGTAATTGACGTAAGTTACCAGCGCCTGTGGCGCTTCGCATTTCACATCATCGTAAAGCCGCTTGAGAAACTGCTCGATCTTCTCTTTGCCATGCCAGCGCACGATTTGCGCGGGAATTTCATTGCCGATGGCGAAGGCGAAAACCGCCGGATGATCCGCACAGATGCGGACTTCCTGCCGCAGTTGCCGCCGAATCTTTTCCGCCGTTTCCGAATCGTCAAGAAAGCAGATGTGCTGCGGCCAGGCCAGCCCGACAATCATGCGCAAGCCCTGCCGTGCAGCTTCATCCAGCAGGTAACGGGGGGGCACGGTGTAAATGCGCACAACGTTGATTCCGGCCTCACGCATCAACCGGAAGTCCTGAGCGAGGCGCTCCGGCGGCGGATAGTCACTCTCTTTTCGTGGTTCAAACGTGCCGTAGGTCGCGCCCCGAACCCAAAATTTTTCCGCGCCCTCGTAGAAAAATTTTGCCGTGGCTCTGACCCTTGACGGGTTCAACTTACTCAAAGTCATCTCCCTCAGCTTAATGACCGCCGAACTTTCGCGCGATTCTTTCGATTGGTTGTGATGAATATCTGTAAAGGGGAATTTCCTTCTTACGCGAAGAATCCACGAATCAATGTCAATTCCGATGCCAGAGAAACACTTTCGGAGGCGAATAGATCCCCCTGTAAAATCAGAGGTTTAGTGGCAGGCGTGAGAAAAGTCTTTGTTCAGCAGTGGCTTCGATTCCTAAAAAGGTGTGGCGGAATTGCTGAAAAAAACCATTTTGGCCACAGGAAGTTCAGGCTTCAGCCTGGGTCAATTTCGGCTTGCCTGTTTCCGCAATCAGCGCGCGGGTGACGAACACAAGAGGAATCAAATGAGCAATCGAAATCCTGAGCGCCGCCAGCACCCAGTGATCCTGCGCCGGTTCAATCAAGTGCTGCGGGAAGGCATAAAGCGCCAGCGACGTCCATGAAAATGTCAGAACCGCCCAACGCAGCCGCGCGGATTCGGCCAGGCTGGCCAGCGGCACCAGCCAGGCGACATACCAGGGGAAGAACCAGGTCGCATAACCGATCAGCAACCCTAAAAACAGAAACGCCAGCTCCTGGATTAGGCTGTTCAACTCGCGAATCCGCCAGCAACGCCAGACACAGAAAGCGAAAAACAACATCGAAAAGATGCGCCGATCCAGTGAATACAGCGCGTCATATTCCATTGGCGCTCCCAGGCGAAAACTGAGTTTTTCGGCCAGTGGAATCAATAATGCGTGCAATGAGTTTTTCGTGTAATTCCCCACGTTGGTCAGGCTGAGCAGGGATTCTGTGGTTGGAAAAAGCGTAATTTTCAGGGCGAGTAAGAGTAACGTGCTGCCCAGCAGTCCACCCGCCACCGCTCGCCATTCACGTTTCCGCACCAGGTAAATCAGAACCAGGACAAAAAAGAAAATTCCCGGCAGTTTCACCAACGCAGAAAGCAGCGCCAACAGAATTGCAGCGGTGTGCCGCCCTTGTTGCAATGCCAGAATTGCCAGCAGACCAAACAGAATCAGAACGCCATCGTTATGCCCGTTGACGATTTGCTCCAGCCACAGCAGCGGGTTCAACGCGAACAGAAACAATCCGAAAGCCGGTGCAATTCCACGGTTTTTCAGAATCTGAAACAACACCCGGCAATTGCAGATGTGCGTCAGCAGCCAGGCCAGTTTCAAACCGAAGATGGAAGCCACCACACCGTGCTGCGACAGCCAGCCCGCAGCCACAAAGACTGGCAACAGCACAGGCCCATAAGGCATGGTGATATGCCATTCGATATAGTGGGAATAAGCATCATGAAATTCCGCGTAGGTGTGAAGATAAGGATTGACACCGTAAATTCCTGCCAGCCGCCCCAGGCCGATATAACCCAAAATATCCGTGGAATTCGCAGGCAAGGCCGCCCCGCCGGCCAACCACTGCGCGATACCAATGCCGGCGATTTCGCGCACCGTAAGCCGCATCCGCTCCCAGTTGGCCAGGCAGAAAAGATAAAGGCCAAACAGACCAGCCAGAATGGCTGTCTGAATGGCCTCATTCAGAGGGTCAGCATGTTTGCTGTCCCCCAAATCAGAAAAGACGCGGCTTTGCGATAACTCTGGCCACGAATGGTTCCAATGCAACCAAGTCAGAAGAACCATCCCGATCAAAGAAAGCAGCGCGTAGGAACGCCTGGAAACCAGAACTGAGGTCAAAATGTTATGCGCCATCACCGCACGCCGGTCGCCGGCGCGGGCGTATCTCCTTTCTGGCCGTGAGTCTGAATCAGCAACTGTCCGTCCGAACTGCGGATGACATTCCAGGTGCCGTCCAGCGGACGCCAGACGGCAATGTCATATTTGCCGTCGCCATCGTAATCGCCTGGCACCGGTATGTCATTGTAAGGATCGGCAGGCGTTCCCCAGGATTTTGAAATCACCTGCCCATCGGAACTCCGCAGCAGGTACCAGTTCGTGTCCGAACCGCGCCAGACGGCGATATCGTATTTGCCATCACCATCGTAATCGCCGGGCACCGGCGTATCCGTCCCCAGGCCCCAGGCCTGGGACTGAATGGAATTGTTTGAACTGCGGATAATGTACCAGACGCCTTCGCTGCGCCGGAAAACAGCAATGTCGGTTTTCCCATCGCCGTCATAATCCGCAGGCACTGGAAGATCGTCAAAGGGCGCAATCCGCGTTCCCCATCTGACGGACTGCACCGCGCCATCGGAACTGCGCACAATGTACCAGCCGCCTTCCTGCCCGCGCCAAACCGCGAAATCGGTCTTCCCATCGCCGTCGTAATCACCTGGAACGGGGATGTCCCCCCAAACTCCCCACAATTGAATGGTCCTGGCGCTCGTCGCACTGTTGACCACATACCAGGTTCCTGTTGTGGGACGCCAGACGGCAATGTCGTACCTGCCATCGCCGTCGTAATCGCCGGGCACTGGAATGTCGTTGAAGGGATCGTAACTCGCGCCCCACAATTCGCTGCCGAGCAAGCCGCTGCCGCTGAGTCGGATCAGCCAATTGCTTTGCAGGCCGCGCCAGACCGAAAGGTCTGTTTTACCGTCCCCGTCAAAATCGCATTTGACAGGGCGGGCGGGCGGGACAAAGCCTTCGCTGAAGTTGAACGCCACCAGCGCAAAATGCTGGTCAGTAGGTTCGCCGTTGCCCATCGCGCCATCCCCGTTGAGCGCCATCGCCCGCACGCGAATCGTCACCGGCGTGTTGACGTCAAATCCCGCAGGCAGAAACACGTTTTCGACGTTGTTTTGCCTGTCAGCCGAACCGCCGCTGCTGGAAACGCCGTCCGTGAAAACATTGCCCCGGTACACGGTCTCGCCAATCATCACTTCCAAATCCAGGTTATTCACCAGCGCGGGATCATTGATGGCGGGCGGGTCCGTCCAAACCAGACTGATGCGCAAGCCGCGATTGGCTGACGCAACAAAGCCCGTGAATGCGACTTCTTCGCCGGTCTTCGACAACACGCTGGTCTGATTGACGTATTTTGTCGGCACGCCTGTCTTCAGGACGTTTTGCAGATTCAGCCGTCCCCAGCCCTCGGCGCTGTTCGGCACGGTGGCCAGACTTCCCGCGCCATTCATTTCCTGTGCGCCATTGATCAGCGCCGCCTTGACCAGTGCCGGGCTGGGATACGCGCCGGAATGGCCGTCTTTCCAGAATTGCGTGAACAGCGCGGCGGCTCCAGCGACATGCGCGGCGGCATGCGACGCGCCACTGCTCCAGCGGTGCGCCGAATCAATATTGCCGAATAGCTCTTCGGTTCCCGTGCGGCCCCCCGTAATCGCCGTGCCCGGCGCAATCAGGTCTGGCTTGATGCGCCCGTCGGCTGCCGGGCCATGACTGGAAAAATCGCTCAGGTCGTCCAGGCCGTTGGCCGTTGGCGCAAGTTGCGGGCGAATGTTTTCGGAGCTTCCCACCGTGATGACGTTTTTCGCCGCTTTTGGGCGCGTCAGTCCGCCCGCGCCCAAATTTCCCGCCGAAAAAACGATGCAGAGCGGATCCAGTTTCGACGCGGCGGAGGAATCGCGCACAAACCCATCGAATTGGCCGGCGAGCGAATCGTAGGCATTTTCGTTTACGCCCGCGCCCCAGCTATTGCTGAGGATGAATCCGCTCGCGCCGTTCGGTCCCGCCGTGCCGACAGTGTCATTGCAGACGTCGAATTCGGTTCCGCCGTATCCCGCACGCAGAAACGGAACATTGATGATGTTCGCTTTGCGCGCCACTCCCAAACCGTAATTGAATCCCAGCGGATCCAGCACGCTGAACGGCAGGTCGCCCGCGATGATCGAAGCGTTCAAATGCCCGTGCCCATTGCCTCCGGCCTCCGCTCCGCGCAATGGCGCATTCACGACGTTGCCTGCTGTCAGGTAAAAACCGCCATCGCCCGGAATTCCCACGCCGTCATCCGCCACAGCGACGGCCACGCCCCTGCCATCCACACCAAATTGCGCCTGCGAATCGTAGCCGGGCAGTTTCAGTTCGTTCGGATTGAAAAAGTTCCCCGCCAGAATCTGCGCTGAGCGTTCGTCTTCGCGCACGGGTTTGACGTAAGGCTCCACCGAAAGCACGCCGGAAACCTGCAGCAGCGGAAGGGCAAGCTCCGGCTCCATCTCGACGCGCAGCACATTGAAAAAATTGTTCGGCAGCGTAATCCGATGACGAACCGTCACGCCGAAATCCGTGGCCGTGCGCGCCACCTGTTCCAGTTCCGTTTTGGCCAGAACGGCAATGTCGAAAATCCCTTTTCCGGTTTGCCCGGCAATCGCCTGGCGCCGGTTGCCGTACGCGCGAAGACCGGCGGAACGCTGCTGTATCGCCTGAAAAGCGCCCGTCCACCGCACACGCGGATGGTCGGCAATGGTCGCCATTGCTTCCGGCGTGGCGTAAACAAGGAAAGCCTGATTCGGTATGTACTGCACGATCTCGCCACCCGCGGCGCGAATCTCGTCCAGCCATTCATCGCGCGCAGACGCTGCGAACTGGACGATGTAATACCCTGCCCCGCTCGCTGTTCTTCTAGCCAATGTCCGGACCGATGTGGAATCAGCGGCCAATGGCTCAAAAACCTGGCCGCGCAAACTGATGGTTGTTTCCACCGGCGTGAGGTCGAAATTGCTTTTGGCGGCGGAGGCAGCCTGATCCTCGTCCATCGCGAGGACGGCAAATGATCCGTAATCCTCGACCAAAGTGCCGAGTTGCCGCGCCGCTTCGCGGCCGGCTTCGCCGCGAAGGGGAATTTGGAATAGCCGCCGCGTTCTATCGCGCACGGCTTGCGTCACTTCATCCGCGCCGGTTCTGATCTGCCGGTGGGGTGAACCTGGCGGCGCTGCCGCCAAAGAAATTGTGCTTTCCTCAAAAGCCGACTCCCACGCCACCGCCAGCAACACCAGGCTAAAGAAAACGATTGTTACCAGTGTGAATTTTCTGTTCATCGCCATCAATCTCCTTTGTTTCAATCCGTGAAGGGGCAGGGACAAGTAGTGCGAATCAATAAAGTGTTTTCTCCATCAAGCCGCTGAGCGCCCTGTCGAATTCCTGTGCGTCGCGGAATTCGTCCGGCTTCTGCGGCAACTGATCCCAGAGCATTTCACACATCGAAGGCAGCGCTCCGGCCACGGGCCAATGCTCCGGGTTCCACAGATGCGACCGCATGAATGCCTTCGGGCAATGGACGAAGACTTCCTTGATTTCAATGCCAATGGCGGTTTTCGGCTGTTTGCCGTCAACCGCCAGCGCCGCCAGCAACTCGGCGTCGCGAACAATCCAGGCATTGCCGTTGACGCGCAGGGTGTCTTCGCGCCCGGGAATCAAAAAAAGCAGGCCAATCTGCGGATTCCCGATCAGATTCGTCAGTCCGTCAAGCCGGTTGTTGCCCGGACGGTCTGGCATCGCCAGATGGGTTTCATCCAGCACGCGAACGAATCCCGGAGCGTCTCCCTTGGGCGAAACATCGCAGCGGCCCGTTTCATCCGAGGTGGCGACCAGCACGAACGGCGACAGAGCAATGAAAGCTCGCGAATGCACATCGAGCGCTGGACGTTGTTTCATCACGGCTCTGGCGCCGGGGGGGGCGTAAACGGAGCGCAATTCTTCAATCGAGAGAATCTTGTCTTTGAACATTCCGGTTGGTTTCCTGACCTTGTCTGGCCGGCACAGACCTCTTCCTCCAAATCAACGAATGACAGTCGGAAAAAGACCTGAGCAACGATTCGGTTAATGGTTGCGGTTATGCCTGTGTAACGATTCGGAAACAGTTCCGATTCTGAATGAGTAAGTCCGGCGAAAAGATGTTGGCTGGCGCACTGTAAAGCAAAAATAGAGGACGGGCAATGTCGAGCGCGCAGCGCTGGAACGCGGATGCCGCCGCTCACTGTCCTGCAAGTTCGTCTTTTCATCGCGTTCAGGCAAACGATAAGCAGATTCCGAAATGGGTAGTACGGATTCACAAAGCGGGCGGTGGTGCTATAATCGCCGCCGATTCGTAAAAACATCAACTTGGGAAGACATCAAACAACAAAACGGGGCTAAGGAGATGAAGAGGATCTACACGTTTGGGATGTTCGCAACGGTTGCCGCGGCACTGATTCTGACGCTGGCCAGCGGAAACGCCACGGCGCAAAAAGGATCAGCGGATTTCGACGTTCAGCATTACAAGATTGACGCTGAATTGATTCCCGCCGAGCAGTTGCTCAAGGCACGCGCCGAAGTGAAGTTCGTGCCGCAAAGCGAAACGCGCTCGGTCATTTTTGAAATGAACGGCTCGCTGACGATCAAAAGCATCACGCGGGCCGATGCGCCAACGCCAGCCATCGCAGCCACGGCGCCTGCCTCAGTGAAACAAGCCGCGCTGGACGCCAAAGCGCGAGCGACGAAAGAAGTCAGCAAGCCTGCCGGGTCTAAAACCAATCCGGCTAAATCCAATTTGGCCAAAGAAGAGCCCGCCAAGGACGCCGCGCAGGAGGCAGGCGACCTGCAATTCATCCAGGACAATCGCGAGAACATGGATGTCCGCATTGATCTGGGCACGGTCGTGCCGGCCAAACAGCCCGTAACGCTGGTTTTCGAATACGAAGGCCCGCTTGAATCAGCGCAGGGCGGCCCGATCACGAATGCGCGGCTGGCCTTTGTTGGCGACTCTGGATCCTATCTTTTCTATGCGGCGCGCTGGTTTCCTTTCCACGAATACGCGGCGGACCGTTCGACATACGAAATCAGCTTGAAAGTTCCGAAAGAAGTTCTGGTCGCCGGGTACAGTGAACAGCCGATTGTTCCGGTTCCTTCTGTTGATCCGAAAAGCAAAGCCGAGTTCTCGACATATGGTTTCGTCAGCACAAAACCAGTTTTGCCGGGAAATTTCGCCGCCGGAAAATACATCATCCGCTCCGCGAATTTCTCCGGGTTGACCGTTGATTTTTACGTCAAGGCGGGCGACGAAAAATGGGCGGATCACGCGGTGGATGTCATCGGCAAGCATCTCGAATTCTACTCGACAAAGTTTGGCCGGTACTCTTTTGGCAACAAGCTGGTCGTCGCTGAAACCGATGAAGAGACGCTGGAAACCTACACCGGCGCCGGCATCATGTTCGTTTCGCCGCGCGCGCTGACTTCCGGCATTGACGAAAAACTGGCGCGTGAAGTCGCCTATCAGTGGTGGGGCCAGGCTGTCGGCCTGCGCTCCTTCGACGACACCTGGCTGTCGCAGGGTCTGGCCGAATTCAGCACGCTGCTCTATCAAAAAGAAGAATTGAACGAAGCTCAGTTCCAGCAAACTCTCCAGGCAGAGCTTGAGAAGGCATTGGCCTTTGAGCAGTCCTCTTCGATCCGCAACGCGCCCAAACAACTTGACGATCAGACCGCAGCTTATCGGTCGGTCGTCTTTCACAAAGGCGCGCTGGTCTTCAATATGCTGCGGCAATTGATGGGCGAAAAAGAATTCGACAAGATGCTGCAGGATTATTACGCGAAGTTCAGCGGCAAGAACCTGACGCTCGACGAATTTGAAACCTTTGCCTCAAAAGCTGCCGGGCGCGATCTGCGCTTCTTTTTCGGCCAATGGGTGGATTCGACCGGCGTGCCGGAATTCCGCGCCGAATATCGAATGCTTCGCCTGAAGGATGGTTTCCGTGTTCCCGGCACCGTCAAACAGGATATGGACACCTTCGAAATGCCTGTGGACATCGTCCTGAAAACCGAAGCTGGCAACGAACGGCAAACCCTGCTGCTGAAAGGCACGTCTGCGGATTTCGACATCACAACCAAGAGCAATCCGATTGAAATCGTCGTTGATCCCGACACCAAGCTGTTGCGCAGTTCTGAAACCCTGCGCGAAGGCGTCATTGTTCGTCGCGGCATCGAACATTTCCGCGAGCAGGAATACGTCGAAGCCGAGCAGCAATTCCAGGCCGCCATCAAGCTCAATCGCGGCAATTCCTGGGCCTGGTACAACATGGGATTGCTGTACATGGCGCAGCGCAACTGGAAAAAAGCGCTCGACGCTTTCGAACAGACGCTGAACGGCAACATGAAGCCGGATTGGATCGAAGTCTGGTCGTACATTTACGCCGGTAATAGCTGGGACATGGTTGGCCAACGCGAACGCGCCATCGCCGAATACAATAAGGCGATCAGCAACGGCAACAACTACGACAACGCGCAGGAAGCGGCCAAAGGCTTTCTGGCAGAACCATTCGGTAAAAAGAAACCCGTCGCTCAAAACAGCGACAATCAGAATTGAAAAATGCGGTACAAGGAGCAGTAGCGGCTTGGTGGTTTCGTGGCTTGCGCGATTCGCCAGGACCAAATCGCTACCGCTCCCTGTACTGTCATTGTTTCGCTCTATCCGCAATGCATAAAATCACCCTCGCACTCATCACCGTTTTTGTCATCCTCGCATTCCAAACCAAAGCCAAGGCACAACCTCAAATTGAACTCGTCCAGTCTGGAAATTCATTGACCGCCGGGAAAACTGATGGAGTTCGCTACCATTATTTATTTGAAAACGAACGATTTACCACGCCGCTTCAGGAAGTCGAGTTCAATGGCCAGGGCGAGGGCACCTTTCGTTTCAAACGCAAAGACAGCGATGAGATCGTTAACAAGCTGACGGTGTCCTCTTCCCTGCTCTCGCAAATCCAAATCCTGTTTGACGGCCTGAATTTTCTAAGTAGCAACGAGGATTACCAACACAAAAAAGACTTCTCGCATTTGGGAACGGTAACCATTGGCCTCGGGCGCGGTGGTAAAGAGCGCGTGGTCAAATTCAACTACACCACCAATGAACTGATGAGCGAGATCCGCGATCTTTTCCAAAACATCGTCACGCAGGAGACGCGCGTGTTCGAGCTTGAAACCGCCCGCGCAAATGATCCGCTTTCCACCCCTGCCCAAATGCGAATCCTGGAATCCGAGCTGCGCTCTAAACACATCGCCGACCCGCAACGCTTTGTCTCCATCCTGCAGGACCTGAAACTGGACGAAAGCGTTCCGCTCATCACCCGTAATCACGCCGAACGTTTGCTGCAAACCATCAAGAAAGGAAAATAGAAATCGTTATGGTGAAGACGAAGGAGTTTCAAGGCAAATTGCTCATCAGCCTGAGCGACGGCAAAAACCTGGGCGAGGTCAAAGACGTGTATCTGGACCAGGACGCGACCAAAGTTGTCGCCGCCTTCCTGGGTAAATCCGGCATCATCAACCGCAAGTCGCTGACGGTTGAGATTTCGCACATCAAGCTCTTCGGCATTGACACCTGGCTAACAGACGCTTCCGACATTGTCATTGCCAAAGACGACGTCAGCGGCGCGGAAACCTACCTGCTCGGCGATTCGCTGCGGGGCCGCGAAATTCAAACCGACGGCGGCACGAAAATCGGCACCATCGGCGACATTCTGGTGGATGACAAATGCAACATCCTTGGCTTCAGCTTCGATAAGTTAAACGTCGAAGGCCCGCTGTCGGAAACCCGCCAAATCGCCCGCGTCGCCATTACCAATCTGGGAAGCAACAGCGCACCGATGATTGCCGCGCTGGATCAAGCCGAGAAAATGAAGATTGAAGCGCAGGCGTAGTTTTCCAAAAACGATTTCGGATTTTTCTTGAAAGCTGTATCTCTGAGTCCGCTACGGTCCCTTTTGCAAAATTGCTGTGGGTGACATCGCCGCCAGCGTCCCGTGCGCAAACACAGGCCAGAGGAAACCGACTTATGCCATAATCGCGCCGGAGGTCAATGTTTATGATTGTCACACTACCCAAAGATCAAGCGATCAATCGTCAGGCGAGTATTCAATCGCAAATCGAACGCACGCAACGCTTGGGACAGACCGCACCGCCGATCACGACCAACCCGGAACGGATGGGCGGTACGCCGGTCATCGGTATTGAGCGGCTGCCGGTCGAATACCTTATCGGCTATCTGATGAAAGGCGGCACGGTAGACGAATTTGCCGATGAGTTCAGCGTTGAGCGGGAAAAGGTGTTAGCGGCATTGCAACTCATGCGAGAATCCCTGGCGGAGGGCTGGCTGGCAGAGCGGGTAGATTATTAATGCGCATTCTGTTCGATCAAAATATGTCCAGGAAGTTGCGCCGCGACCTGCCTCAGCATCAAGTCTCTTTGCCACGCGACATGGGTTGGGAACAACTCGGCAATGGAGTTCTGCTCGGCGAAGCGCAACACCAATTCGATGTGTTGTTGACGATGGATGCCAATATCTATCACCAACAGCACGTGGCGCTTTATGACATCGCCGTGATTGTACTGCGGGCTTACGACAACGATTACGAGTCCATCCTGCCCCTGCTGCCCGAACTAATCGAACTGCTCGACCACACGACACCCGGCGAAATCTACTACATCTACGCCCACGAAAAACTCCGCCAGAGCGACCTGCAACGCGGCAAAGGCCCTTACGCATAACCAACTCTACGAAACACACACACTTCCGCGCGATCCCAAAGTTGAGGCCTCGCGCTGGCGGCAGGCTCAACCTACCTGGTCAGCCGCGACAATGATCTGCTCGATTTGATGCAATGGGACACTGAGGAATGCCGCGCCTTTCAAAAACGATTCCGGTCTTTGAAGATCGTTGATCCGGTCGCCTTCTTAAACGAGGCGGCGTAGAGTTCTGTAGCCATTGCACTCTGAAGAAATCCTATCTTGATGATGGTGGTGTTGCAGGTGGTGCCCCCTGACGACACCTTCTAAAGCAGCGCACAGCTTCTCGATTACATTCTTTGCAATCTTCTGATCCGATCCCTGGGCACCAGGACCCCATCCCACAACCATTGTTTGTGTAGCAGTCATCGTGTTGTTGACAACAAACTAGCCTGCAAGGATCTTCCCAGCTATCTGGATACATGTCGCACCCCGGCGTTTGAGGTGCAGCCTGTAATCCCATCGGATCGGTGAATTTAACAGGATTGTTCCGGGCATACTGGTAAAAGTTCTCATCCCCACTCGCAAATCCAAGTGGATCTTCACTGAAAAATCTCCCCTGATGGCTATCAAACCACCGAGCGCGGTAGTACATTAGTCCTATCACTTGATCTAATTCTCTACTGGTAAAGCCATAACGCGTCAAAAAGCTATTAGCACCGACTCCGAATGCCTCATACTGCGCCCGCTCAATTAAGCTGCCCGCGCCATTGACCAGCCCCGCTGTACTGCCCAAATGATCGCGCAGGAAGTGAAGTCGGCCAAAGTTATCGCTCGTTTGCCGCAGTTTGTTATCAATTCCAAAGCCGTTAAGGTAATCAACCATGATGGCCCCAGCGCGATCCAGCACAACATCGCGGCCATCGTAGATAAAGCTCGTCGTCGCGCCGCTCACCATCCGGCTAATCCTTCGCGCCAGCGCGTCATACCCATAGCTGACCGTTTGGCCGTTGGGTAGCGTCACGTTCTTCAGCCTGCCGCGCGCATCCCATTCATAGACATCGGTGCCATCGGCTTCTGTTTTCGTCCTCGTCTGCCCCTCGGCATCGAAGGTATAGCTTGCCTGCCCAAACTGCCCAATCCGGTTAGCCGCGTCCGCATTGTTGGCCGTTCTTGTCCCGTTTGGCAGGCGCGTTGCCGAGGCGAGCGACCGGATTTCATCAATCTCATCATCCGCATTGAAGCTGTACTGGAAATCTTCGAGTGCAACACCCACTGCGTTGGTGTGCGTCAGGCGTTTGAGCCGGTTGACTTCGTCGTAGCTGTATTCGGTTTTCACGCCGTTGGGGCGATCCAGCCGCATCATCCGCGAGAGTTTGTCGTAGCTGTAGGTAAAGGTTTCCGAGGTCTGCCTGATCGTTTTCAGACGGCCCGCTTCGTCGTAGTCGTACAGCACTGGCGAACGGTCCAACGCTGTCATGCTTTCGCGCTGGCTGGCGAGATTGTAGGTATAACGAACCACGCCCTGCGGAGTGGTTTCGGACAGCAGGCGATTCGCGTCGTCGTAAGCCCACGTAATCGGGCCGCCCTGCGTGTCGGCGATATTGATCAGGCGTCCGGCTCGGTCGTAGGTGTAATTGACCACGGCGTCCACATACGTTACGCGTTCTCGGCGGTTGAGTTTGTCGTAACCGACCGTGGTGCGGCGGCCCAGCCGGTCGGTGGTGGCGATGACGTTGCCTTCGGGATCGTATTCGTAGGTGGTGACGAATCCCAGCGGGTCGCGCCGGGCGATGACACGGTCGAGTTCGTCGTACACGAAAGTCGTCGTGCTGCCGCGCTGATCCGTGAGCGCGGTCATGTTGCGTTGGTTGTCGTAGGTGAAACGGACGGTGTTGCCCATCGGGTCGCGCATTTCGCTGCGCTGGCCGCGCAAGTCGTAGCCATAGGTCGTTGTACGGCCCGACGGCGAAATCATCGCGATCATTTCGTCGGCGGTGTTGTAACGCATCCGCGAAGCGCGCATCAGCGGATCGGTGCGCAGGATGAGGCGGTTTTTCAGGTCGTAGCTGCTCATCCATTTGCGATTGAGTTCGTCAGTCATCACCGTCTGGTTGCCATTCGGGTCGTAATCGTAAGTCGTCGTGGCCTTGTTTGCATCCTTGATGGTTTTCAGGCGATCAAGCAGGTCGTAAGTCATCTCCGTTCGGCGCAGCAACGGGTCAACAATGGCCGTCAATCTGCCAATCAGGTCGTATTCCATTTTCGTCCGGTTGTTCAGCCCGTCGTAGCGCTCGATGACATTGCCTTTGTCGTCGTATTCCATCCGCATGGTGTGGCCTTCGCCATCCCGGATGGTTTTCAACTGGCCGAACTGGTCGTAAGCGTAGGTCGTCGTTTCGCCCCGCGCGTTGATCATCGTCAGGCGATTGCCGCGCTCGTCGTAGGTGTACATCGTCATGTTGCCGCGCCGGTCGGTCATTCTGGCCACATTGTTGAAGACCGGTTCGTAATCGTATTTGATCGTCTGGCCAAGCTGGTCGGTAATTTCCGTGGCGTTGCCGCGTTCGTCGAACTTGCGTGCATCTTCCCGGCAACCGCAGGGGCCTTTCCGTTCCAGTGGCAGGTTCGTAACCATGTCGCGTTTGATCTCGGAGCGCTGGCCGAGTTCATCGGTCAGTTCCACAACCTGCCCCGCGCCGTTGAAGCGCATGGATTTCACCCGGCCCAGCGCGTTCGTGATGGTCACGGCTGCGACGACGTTGCCAGCCAGTTCGTAGGCGTATCGCTCAAAGCCGCCGTCGGCAAAGTCCTGCCGCACGACGCGCCCGTTGCTGTTGTAGGTGATGCGCTTGACGACGATGTCGCGTTTGTCCGTGACGGAGACGAGGCCGAGATTTCCATCGTAACCGTATTTTGTGGTCTTTCCGTCCGGATCGGTGACGGTCGCCAGTTGCGAGGCGACATAGGTGTACGTCCAGCTTCGATCCAACTGTTGATCGGTGGCTTTGACGATTACGTTGCCGTTGTATTCCAGCTTGATCGAACGATTGACCGGATCGGTGATGCGCGTCAGGTTCGCGCCAGTGTATTCCAGCGCCGTGGTGTTGCCGTTGCGATCCACCATTGCGGTCAGCCGCCCCGAAGCATCGAACCGCAGCAGGCTGCCATTCTTGTAGCGATACTCAAACGTGCCGTTGGTCAGTTTGCGAATCTCATCGCCAAGTTGATGCGGCGTCGCGGTGGTGGAAAAAACCAGGTTTCCATTCGCTTCTTTGCGCGCGTAACTAAACAGCCTGCCCACGGTTTCGGCGGGTTGGAAAATTCTTCCCGCGCCGCCTTCTTCAAACGTTCCGCTCAACCGGATGGCGTAATTGTGCGTCGTCCCGCGACCGAAAGGACAACCAGGACAAGTGACGGCCAGATTCGTTGTGTAGGTGCGCGTCAATTCCAAACCGCCGCGCGCGCCGCCCCAGGCAATGTCCGTCATTTTTTCGATCTTCATTCCGGCAGAAAAATCCACGGGGTTGTTGCCAGTTCCACAAGGACATTCCTTGCAGCATTCGCCGCCGTCACAGCCGCCCGGCAAATTGGGAAAGTGCCAGGAAAAATACGGCAATCCGACGCCGGGTTCGGGTTCGATCAGCCTGCCGTCCCTGCTGACGCGGCCATAGCCGTAGCGATACCAGCGCGTGGTGTCAGGGTCGAAATTCATCAGTTCGACGCGAGTGCCGGGATTCGCTCCGGACAGGTTTGGATAGGTGACCGGAATCAGCACACCAGGCGCTGGGCGCACGTCGCCCGGCTGGCTGGTGTAAAGCATCGTAGTTCCCAACCCCAACGGCAGAGGCGCGGGCGGACGATCTGGTTCGACGGTGGTCAGCGAGACGGCGGCGATTTCCTCACCATTTCTTTTTCGCAAGCCGGCATTGGCTGGAACCATCATCTTCAATCCAGGGGCCATTGGAGTTGTTACTTCAAGCGGCTGACCTGTCTGGTATGGCTTCTCGTTGGCGATGTCAATCACCGGCAGATAAAAAGTGTAAGGCACGACGTTGGCCTGACCAGCGACAATCGTGACGGGTTCGTTGATAACGGGATAGGTTCTGCCGGGTGCGCTTGCGGTTTGGCCATTGACCATCACCGGACGATCCCCGCCGGGAGTAATGCCGGTTAATAAAAATGCCCCTGACGCATCGGTCAGCGCGCTTTTGCCATCCAGCGAAACGGTCGCCCCCAGAATCGGTTCGTCCTTGGTGGAAAGCACGCGCCCCGAAAGTGTGGTTTGCCCTGTGATTTGCACCGTCAGCGAAGCCGGCGTTGTGCGCTCAATCACCTTGCCGTCCACGATGGCTTTGCCTTTGATCGTCAGCGAATACGAACCGGGGCTGAGATTTCCCGGCAGCACCAGGCTGAGCGTGGAACTGGAGTTGACGGCCGTCGCGCCCGAATTCGTAATGGCAGTGATGTTTTCAGGCGTGAAGGAAGTTTTGGTTCCGCCCGGCTCGCCCTCCACGGATAGATTGACTAATTGCGTGAAACTGCCTGCCGAACTTGTGACAGAAAGGATGAATGTCGCCGTGGTTCCCTGCGCGGCGGTCGCCGTGGAAGGCGACGCCAGCAGGCTGAAATCCTGCGACGGCAGCAGATTGAACGAATTGCTGACGGCGCGGCCCAGATTGTTCGTCAATTCAATCGCGCCACTGTCCGCGCCGTTTGGGACGACGGCTTTGACTTCGGTGGCTGTAGCCATCGTGACCATCGCGGCGATCCGGCGACCGCCCGCCCCGGGGAAGCCGACTTGCGGATTGGCGTTGCCGTCTTTCAGTGAGATGCCGGTAATCGTGACCGTTTCGCCGACGCGGGCACTCGTGGGATTGACGCTGACGATGGCGGGCGGTGGGGGCACGACGCTCAGATCAATGCGCTGGGAAGTGTTCAGGCTCGGACTGCCGTTGTCAGCGGCGGTCAGCAGCAGCGGGTATTCGCCAACTGTGCTGGCGTTTGACAGGCGCACGGTGTAGCGATTGTCGCCGTTGCTGGCGACGGTGGCGAAATTGGCTCCCGCAACGGTGACTTGAATCGTCTGCCCCGCGTCCAGGTCATACGCCTGAAATTCAAGATTCGTTTGCGCTCCGGCGACAGCACGAAAACTGGCTGGCGCAAGCAGAATGGGCGGACGGTTCGAGTTCTCGCCGGGCAGCGGAATGTCCGGCGCAACCGGTGTGACGTTGTTGACGACGACTGCCACGTTGTCGCGCTGCGTGTGTTCCACGCGGCGTTTGGGGCGGGCGTAAATGACTTCGACGTTGATGCGGTCGCCGGTTTTGGCCGCGACATTGCGCAGCACAAATCCGCCATCGCCATCGGTCAGGGCTTCCTGGCCGCGGGCGCGAACCAGCACGCGGCGTACGGGTATATTGCCGCCGCTTTCCACCACACGTCCGACGACGACCGTGGCGGCGGGTACGCCGCTGACAAAATAAATGCCGGTTTCAGTGATCGAAGCTTCAGGCGTTTCGATGCGCTGGCCATCGCCGGAAACGGTGGCGAACCCGGCTTCGATAAAGCTGCCCAGCGTGTTGCTGCCGCTGCGCTGATCCAGACGGAAAAGTTTTGCTTGCGCACCCACGGGCAGACCTTCCGTATTCGGAAAACTGAGTTTGCCGCCGATGTCCAGCGTTGCGCCAAAAGGCGTAAGTTGCGCCAGCGTCGCGCTGGCTTGCCCTGCCGGAAAGCGCGCGGGCACGCGAGCATTGGCGATGGCCGTCAATTGCAATGCGCCAGTTGACGATCCGTCGGCGAAAGTGACGCGCGCGCCAACCGGCGTTTCAAACGAAAGGTTGCCGGTTTGCACCACGGCGTTTGCCGCGTTGGGCGCGGCAGGGTTGGCAACCAGGCCCGGCGGATCGAAGGCAATGCTGGCGTTACCGATCTGTTGCAATGCGATTGGCTGCGGGAATTGATTGTCGCGGTCATGCGCGGCAGTCATTTTCAACACCAGCGCCGGATATTCCGGTTGTTGCTGTGCCCCGGTGGCGTTCACTTCCAGGATGGCTTGTCCTGGCGTCACGTCCGGCAGCAGGAACAAGCCTTCGGCGTCGGTTGTGGCGGAAAGGTTTGTGCCCGACACTTTGACCGTCACGCCACGCAAAGGCTGGCGGCTGGTATTTTCGACCACGCCGCTGATGGTTGTGCGAATGCTGAACGGATCGGCGCTCGCCGCTTCGCCCTGCGGCGTGCGGACAGTGATCACGCCGCGTTCGACGCCAAAGGGAATGACGGCTTTCAACTGCGCGAAGCTGGCGGCGGTGACAGCGGCTTCAACGCCGCCGATGCGCACCAGGTTTTCGGATGGGGTGGCGGAAAAGCGCGCGCCGTTGATGGTCAGTTCCTGCCCCGGCAGATTTCCCGCCGCACTGATGCTGGTGATTTGCGGCGGCGTCGCTCCCGGCGCGCCGGCGATTTCGATTTCGCAGGTGTTGGAAGCGCCGACGCCATTGCCGGTGACGGTCAGGTTGACGCGGCCCCGGCCCAACAGGCTGCGCGGGATTTCCACGTTGATTTGATCCAGCCCGGCGAAACTCGGATTCGCTCCGGCGTAATCGGGCGTAATGACGCGGCTGCCGAGGACGACGCGCACGTTTTCGTTGGCGTTGCCGTCGTTGTTCGGATCAGCGGCGTGGCGCAAACCTGTAGGGTACAAAATCAGAAAGATGCGCTCGCCCTCCGGCCCCAGATCAATCGGTTTGGGAACGACGCGCTGCGTTACCGGATCGGTTTGGCTGACTGATTCAAAGATTTGCTCCCCCGTCGTTTTAACGCGCAGCACATTGGCCGCCGGGACGCCTTGTCCGTTTTGATTGGCTGTGAACAGCGCCGGGGCGACGGACAGAATGTTGAGGCTTCCTTGCGAAACGGTTCCGTCTTCGGATTGCACGATGACCGTGGCCGCGCCGGTGGCCGTCTCGCCGGGAATCAGGTAGTTGATCTGAAACGGCGAGACGAAAAACAGTTGCGCCAAGCGCTCCGCGCCCGCACTGTCGCGAACTTTGATGGTCGTGCCTCCCAGCGTCGTTGGCAGTGAGCCGGAAGCAACCTCCGTACGCACGGCCAGTTTGTCGCCGAAGGCAGCGACAATCGAATCCGGGGCAATGGCCGAAGTTTCAAACGTCGCGGCGGAAACCGTCGTCACCGGCACCGGATTGATCTGCACCGCAGCGGATTTGTCCGTTTTGGCCTTTTTGTCATTGTCCGAAACCAGTGCTGGCGGTGCGGCCAAAGCGGCCTGGACGAAAGAAGCTTGCACGAGCATCGCCAACGCCAACAGCCAACTCAGAGCGCGACGAAAGCTGAAAGAAGATTTTTCCTGACGGCGCTGTCTGGCGGATGTTTTGAACCTGCTTGTCTTCATGGCTTGAACCTCTGAAATGACTGTTTAGACGGACGCGATACCTGGAGTTGAGGCTTCAGCCTGCGCCTTGTCTGAAGGCCTTTTGGCCGAATTCTGGCGCGTTGCGTGAAGAGGGGCTGAAGCCCGAATTACAAACCCCAGGCTGAAGCCTGAACTCCGGGCGCAACTTCATGCGCGGCTATTCCGACAACCTAATTCGCCGCCCGGACTCAGTGATGTAGGTCACTTCGGACGCGCCGCCGAAGGCTGCGGCGATCTCGACATGCTTGACGCGCTCACCTTCGAGAAACATTGGGCGATTGAACGCAACCAGCGCATCCAGGGTGAGCGCGGCAGTGATCACGTTGATACCAGTGGTTGGCAGCGTCACGCTGGCATTCGCGGTGGACGTTGCCGTCGTGCCCGTCAGGTTGGAACTGGAAACGGTGACACGTTCACCGGATTCTCTGGTCAGTGTCACCTGCACCTGGATTGCAGGAGCGACTGGAATGTTCCTGGCCTCAATGACGACGGTCACGGGATTAGCAACCGAAGTCGGCACAGTAATGTCCGGCAGTTGATGAAGCGAGCCGATGGGGTTGGCCGGAGCGTTGATTCCGCCGACCGATTTGATGGTGAGTTGTGGCAGATTGGCAACCGTTGTCGGGTTCTGCAAACCAACGCTGATGGTGGCTGAACCTCTTGGTTGAAACTGCGAAAGATTCGGCGATTCAACACGGATATAGCCTTGGCCGCCACTATTACCACGGAAACCACCAGGTCCTCCCCCATCAACATTGAGAATAGGATTCCCGGAGATGCTCTCAACAGCGACCAACCGGATTGCGCCCCCGGAGCCACCACTTCCAGCAGCCCCGCTGCCAGTCCCGCCCTCCCCACCACCGCCTCGCGCGTAAATCCCATAGTTGTTATCGCCTGTATTCGTAAAGGTAATTTTGCGTGCGCTGATGAGGATTGCGCCGCCGCCACCACCGCCGCCGCCGCCGGTTCCCTGCGCACCGGCACTTCCGCCGCCGCCGCCGGAACCACCGATAAGCGGAATCAAGCTGCTCGTCCCATAACGCGGGCCGGCGGCTCCGGGGGTCGGGCCACCTTCACGGCCAGAGCCGCCAGACCGCGCGAAGCTTCCTCCCCCTCCGCCATTAACATCGCTTGCTGCTCCTGGTCCGCCTGCCCCGCCCCCTGGCCCATCTCCGGCAGTGCCAGAGATAACATCAAGAAAGGAACCTCCTTTCCCTCCTTTAAAACCTCCTCTGCCTCCGTCGCCTCCAAATCTTCCATTTCCAGTTGATCCTTCTATAGATATGTAGCCAGAAATCCTGACCTCTCCACTTGCAACGATAGTGACTGGGGTGTTCTTCGAGTTGCAGCAGAACGAGATAACTACCCCTTGGGGAATGACGACATCTCTGTAATTGAAGACGCCGTCCTCAGGCATCTGGCAAGTTCTACTGCTCGTCGGTTTGAAATCACCGCTGGCGTCGGGGGGACAAGCAACCTGTGCCTGAGCAAGCCTTGCCACGCAGACTGCGAACAAAACCGCTGCGGCAAAGGTCATCCATCGCCGCCGGTCTGTGATGTTGTGATGTGCAAACATAGCTTGGTTCTCCTTTTGACCCGTCGGTCAATGGTTTAGGGGTTTAGGGAATGATTTCAATCGTGTTTGAGCTGGCTGTGCTGACCTGCGCGTTTTCTTCAGCGGTCAGCAGGCGAATGACACGGCGGCCAGTGCCGGCATCTCTTTTGACGGAGACCTTGGCTTTGAGCGTAGTGCCGGTTGAATTGACGTTGATCTCCGAAACGGTGATGCCGCTATCCACTGCGCCGTCCGGAGTAATGACTTCGATCCGCGCCACGCCGGTCAGGTTGACGCCCTTGATGGTCAGCGTAACCGTCGCCCCTTTGGCGAGGATGCTGGACGAGAGGCTTGTAAGACTGGGACCTTTGGTCACCGAAACGATACTGATTGGCGACACCAAAGTGGGTGTCACCGGGTCGCCATAACGCACTGAGACAGCGCCGTTGACATAGCCGGGGGCGGGATTCGCAGGTACGCCATATCTGACTGAAATAGGACTGGTAACATAGCCGGACGGCGGGTCAATTTGGCTTCCATAGCGAACCGAAACTGCGCCATTCACGTAGCCTGAAGGTTTTGGAGCCGGGGTTTCATACCGTACGGAAACCGGTATTGCGACATAAGCCACTGCAGCGTTTGCCGGAGTTCCATACCGCACCGAAACGCCCTGAGCGAGAAATTCGTAGCCGCTGCCTGTAACCTTGACAATCGCTTCGCCGAAAATTGAAGGCTCGACCAAACTGGTGGCGCGGATAAGAAATTGCGTGGTGGTCGAATTTGGGGGCAGTAATGGTGACGTGTAAAGCCCGGTTTCAGTAATCGTGCCCAATGATGAATTGCCACCATCAACCTGGTTAACACTCCATTTCACCCCTGGATCAACCACTCCTGCCACCATTGCCGCGAATTGGATATCTCTTGTCGGAGCAACGGTTGCGACTGCCGGTAGAACGCGCACGCCGCTGACGGTAAACGGTGTCGAAAATGTTTTTGTCCCGCAGGTCAGGCTGACAGCCAGCGCACCGCTGGTTGCTCTATCTGGCACGTTGGCTGTCACCGAAGTCGCCGTCCGCCCCGTGATCGTCGCGGGCGTTCCATTGAAGGTTACGCTGACTTGCTCGTTAAAACCGATGGCGTAGATGGTGACCGGCGTGCCGGGTGGCCCCTGGCGCGGGGTGAATTCGATGGCTTCGCAGGCATTCGGGGCGAGCCTCCGAATGGCCGTGAAGTTGCCCGCCGGGTCGTAGTCATAGACCGCCGCGCCTTCCGGCGTGATAACGGCGCGCAACCGTCCGTTCTGATCGTAAATGTAGCGGCTGGTGACAGGCGTTTGCGCCGCTACCGGCAAAACAACAAACAGCAGCAGCACCAACTGTAAGTACAACCAGATTGAAAAACGTGGGACGGACTTTAGTCTGTCCCCGTAACGGAGACAGACTAAAGTCCGTCCCACGTTGGCTGTACTTCGATTGATCAATCTTGCGGTTCTCATTCGCTTTCTCATCTCGTTCCTCATCCGGTCGTTTACTTTTCGGGCGCGGCGTGGAAACCGGCGAGCACCGGGCGGCGCGCCGAGTGCTGGTCGTGGGTGTGCGAACCGATGCGCTCATCGGCCCACTGCGGATGTGCGGCGAAAAAGCGTGCGGCGATGGATTCCGCGCGCGGATCGTCACGCCACTGGAAATACAGCGCCTGGGCGCGTTCGGCCTCTTGGCTGCGGCCTTCCCCGGCGTACAGCGGCGCCAGGAATTGCCAGGCCAGAAAGTCGGTCGGGTCTATTCCGATGACGGCTTCGAAGCCTGTGCGGGCTTCGGTCAGGCGGCCCAGGCTGTACAGCGTTTGCGCGAATTGCCGCTGCACTTCGCGGTCGCGCGGATACGCACGGGCAAGCGGCGTCAGGGCTTCGGCGGCTTCGCGCAGTTTGCCTTGCGCGCGCCAGACCAGTGCCAGGTAAAAACGCGCTCTGCCTTCAGATTGCGGATTGCGGATTGCGGATTGTGGATTTTCCAAAGCGCGATTCAGCAGTTCTTCGGCTTTGCGGAACTGCTCCAGTTCCGGGCCGAAGCGTTCGGTGCGCATTTCGGCGATGGCGACATTGACCAGCAGATTCGCGTCTTGCGGATGGAGCACGCTGGCCTGACGAAAGGCTTCGGCAGCCGCGCCGTATTGCGCCTGTTCCAGCAAACCGATGCCGTAATCGTTCCAGCGCTTCCAATCCGGCGTGATGGCTGCGGCGGTTCCCCGCTTTGGCATGTCTGGTGATTCGGCGACGGCAAGGCGGGCTGTGGCTTCGGCCATTCGAACGACCGGAAGCCTCAGCTCCCGCTTTTGCTGGCGGAGGACGTAATTCGTGTATTCCTGATTCAGACGCCGGTAATTGACGCGCGCCCGCAATGTCAGTGAGCAATCGTTCCGCAATCCGCAATCCGCAATCCGCAATCGAAAGCGCGCCACGTCGGAGCGGCCCGGAAAGATCGTGTTGTCGTAGGCTTTGATATTTGTCGTCCAGATTTGATGGCGCGTGATATGGCGGCCCATTTCATCCAGGATGATCTGTTTGTAAACGTGCGCGCTTTCGTCCAGCGTCTGATCCGGTTTCAGAAAGCCACTGTGAAAGAACCTCTTGCCCGCGCCATCAATCGCCTCGAATTCCACCCAGGCTTCGTACAGGTCGCGGACTTCGGGCGGGAAGGTGTGCGCGGCGTTGCGGTTGGAAACGACCACTTCCGCGGTGATTTCTTCGCCGGGGCGCAACGCCAGCGGCTGATTGCCAGCCAGTGGCGCAATCAGTTCGCCGGTCGAAACGCGACGAACCGCGAAAATATCCACTTCGACGACATCGGTTTGCAGAAAGGATTGCGTCAATTCGACCTGCGCTTTTTGATCGTAAAACAGCGGCGCGGCGGTGTTCGCCCCTGGGAAATGGTGCGAAGCAATCTTTCCCTGTTTGGCCGAGCGGTCGTTTGCGCTCCCAATCCGCGGCATGTGGCAGTCGCGGCAATCGGCGCGCTCCGGACGGCGATAAAAAGTCAGCAGGGATTCGTGCGAAGCTCCGGACTGTTGCCATTCGTCATACGCCGAAAACCCGCGAATGTGTTTATAGCCATTCAGCGACGGAGGCGCGTCCACCTTGTGGCATGTCGAGCAGAATTCGGGTGAGCGCAGCAGCGGGCGCATCACGGCACGCTTGTGTGCCGGAACATCGGCCAGAATCTGTTCGTCGCTGAAGTCTCCGAAAATCGGCGAGCCGTCTTCGTTGGCCAGCAGCGCCGGGCGGCGAATCGTGAAACTTCCCGTACCGTCAAGCCTGGCGTCGGTGATGGAATGGCAGACAGAACAGGTCACCCCTTCGTGATCAAGCGGGGTGAATGGCGCGGTCTTTTGCATGCCATCTGCTGCACTAACCAGCGCGCCGGAAAACAGCGCCACCGGCGTGTGGCAGGATTCACAATGGCGGGTGAATTCAATGCCGCGCGTGCCGAGCAGAATGTCCGCGCTTTCACGATAAAACGGTTCGCGCGCGGCATTGCGATGCAAAGACTGGGACCAGCCTTCGTGCGTGTCCTGATGACAGTTCAGGCAGCGCGCGGCGGAAAAGAACTGCTCCACGGGTATCAGCTTCCCATCTTCCGTGCGTGCGTTGGACGGACTGAAGGGCGCAGTGGGCTTGGACGGCACAGGGCGCTCGCCACCCGCCGACGCCGTGCGCCAACCCGCAACTCCCGCGCACACCACAACCAACAAGAGAACGATTTTGCAAAAGCGCATTTTTCTCTCCTCGGCGACAAATTGAGTTGGATACTGCTGCTGCGCGAAGGGAATGAATTTCCCTTCCATCTCAATAAGCGCAATTTGGCGGCAGAATGGGCCAGGTGGAGAAAATATTTTTGATGTTCGATAAAAGAATCGGAGTGGCGCGAGAATCCGACAGTAAATGATTGAATGGATGGGCGACGACCGCCTCATTTAATTGAAGCCTGCGCAAATTAAAGTCTCTTGCAATCAATCACTCCAAAGCTTCGCCTGCTGATTTATGCACAAGCTTCATTTAATTTTGGTTGCCTCAAAGACTTTGACCAGTTCGTCATCGCCGGTAACGACCAATCGGTTGCCATCCTGGGTAAACAAGACCGACCGCACTGCCTCGGGGAGTTCGATGGAAAGCAGTTCATAACCGGTTTCGACCTCCCAGAGCCTGATTGTGCGATCACCACCGGCAGTTGCCAGACGCTTGCCGTCGGGCGAGAAAGCCAGCCCCCAAATGCGATTGGCATGGCCAACAAAGCTCCGGATTTTTTGGCCTGTTCGCGCATCCCACAAACTCGCCGTGTAATCGCCACCACCAATTGCCAGTTGCCGTCCATCAGGCGAGAAGGCAATGGCGAAGGCAAGTTGTCCGCTCAGAGCAAACCGTTTTTCCCAATCCGCAACGGACCAGAAGTTGATATTCCCGTCATCGGCGGCGGTAACCAGCGTTTGACCGTCAGGCGAGAAAGCCGCGGCTCTGGCTTTGTCAGTGTGAGCGCGGAGGTTCTGCAGTTCTTTGCCCGACGCCGCCTCCCAGACTCGTATCGTGTGGTCTTCACTGGCCGAAGTCAGCAGTTTGCCGTCGGGTGAAAAGGCCAGTGAACGGATTTGATCGCCATGTCCGGTGGCCCACAACCTGACTGGTTGGTCGGACTCTTTTTCCCATAATTGCCACAATCGAATAATGCGATCCTTGCCGCTACTGGCCAGATGGCGGCCATCCGGCGAAAACGCAATAGCGCGAACCTTGTCACATTGGCAGGAGATAGTTTTGATCTCCCGCCAGGTATCTGTTTCCCACAACCGGATGTACTGTTCGTCGCTGCCAATGGCTATCGTCTTTCCATCGGGCGAAAGCGCCGAGGCCCAGACAGTGCCTTTGGCCGGCGCACTTTGCAGCGTCAGGCTGTTCGCGCTTCGCTGTAAATCCCAAACCTTGACCGTTCCGTCCTTACTGCCCGTCATCAGTAAATGTCCGTCGGGCGAAAAGAGAACTCCGTAAACCCGGTCGAGGTGGCCGGGGAGTTTCAACACTTCCCGCCTCCCCGCCACGTCCCAAAGCGTCGCGGTGTGGGCGAAGCTGCCCGTCGCCAGCAATTGTCCGTTCGGCGAAAAAGCCACGGCCCAGGAAATTTCGCGCGCTACAAAAGCGGCTTCAGTCAGATTGCTCTTCAAATCCCAAAGGTCAACCTTTTCTCCCGTCGTCGCCAACGCGATCCGGTGGCCATCAGGCGAAAAGGCGAGGGCGCGAATCTGCTCGCCAGCGATGGTCGTCTGGAGCAACTCTCGTCCCGAACTCAGGTCCCACAATTTGGCGGTGGAATGGCTGCTGCCTGTGGCGAAGTTTTTGCCGTCCGGTGCCAGGGCAATGGCATTGATGGAGCTTTCGTGCGCCGGGATGACGGAATGAATTTGTCCGGTGAACACATTCCATTTCCTGATCGTGCGGTCTTCGCTGGCAGTCAGCATCCATTGTCCGTCGGCAGTGAAAATGATGCCTCTGACGGTGCCGCTGTGACCGGCCAGCGCTTGCACAACCTGCCCGGTGGCAAGATTCCACAGCCGAACGGTGTTGTCGCTGCTGCCGGTCGCCAGCAGTCTGCCGTCGGGCGAAAAAGCCAGAGACCAGATTCCCGCCTGTTGCCCTTGAAGCGTCGCCAGCAGTTTTCCCCGTGAAACGTCCCAGAGTCTGGCGGCGCCGTCTCGATTGGCTGCTGCCAGCACCGCCCCATCCGGCGACAGCGCAATCGCCAGAACTTCGCCGCCGTTGACCAGCGTTGCCGCCTCCTGATGCGTCAGTCGTTGCAGGTAACCCCATTCAAAACCACGGAGGTCATTTTCGCCGGAGAGTGATTGTTGCGCTTCCAGCAGTTCGTGAGCACGACGAATGTTGCCTTCCTTCAAGGATTGCTGCGCCAGGCTGATCTGCGCGGCATACAGCAGCCGTTGGTTCTGACGCGCCAGAGACTCGGTCCGGCGTACTTGCCACAGAGAAAAGAGAATTCCCGCCGACAAAGTCAAAATGACAAACCCCGTTGCCGCTACCAATGCCTTATAGCGCCGGACAAATCTGCTCGCGCGGTACCTTATTGTCAGGTGGCGCGCAGTCACGGGTTCACCCACCAGGTATCGCCAGATATCCTGGCTAAATTGTCCGGCTGAGGGGTAACGCTGCACTGCGTCTTTCTCCAACGCTTTCATGACGATGTTGTCCAGGTCACCTGTCAATTGGCGACGCAGTTTTTTCGGATCGGTGTAAAGGGAAAATGGCTGTAGGCGGGCAAGCTCGGCGATGCGGTGGCTGGGCGGTTCGGGTTCGATTTCGCAAATCGCCTGGCTGATTTCGTGCGGCAGGAAGCTCTTGATGCGGTAAGGCCGCACGCCGGTCAGCAGTTCGTACAGTAATACGCCCAGCGAGTAGACATCGCTGGCGGCGGTGATTTCTTCGTTACGAATCTGCTCCGGGCTGGCATATTCCGGCGTCATCAGGTTCAACGCCGTTTGTGTCAGCGTGGCCGGTTCGATGCGTCCTTCCGGGGTGAGTAACTTGGCGATCCCGAAATCCAGCAGCTTTACCACGCCCTCTTTCGTCACGAAGATATTGCTCGGTTTCAGGTCGCGATGAATGATGGATTTCCGGTGCGCATATTCGACCGCCGCGCAAACATCGCGAAAAAGCCGCAGCCGGTCTTCAATCGAAACCTGTTGCGCTGTGCAATAGTCCGTGATGGGTTGGCCATCCACATATTCCATCACGACATACGGCCAGCCTTCTTCCGTCGCGCCGCCGTCGAGCAGGCGGGCGATGTTCGGATGTTCGAGCGCGCCCAGAATCTGGCGCTCCCGTTTGAACCGGCGGATGATTTCCGCGCGCTGCATTCCCGGCCAGACCAGCTTGACGGCCACTTCCTTGTGGTAAACGTCGTCAGTCCGGACCGCCAAATAAACGACACCCATTCCGCCGCTGCCCAATTCGCGCAGCATCTTGTATGGCCCGATTTGTCTTCCCGCCAATCCGGCGGCGGATTCATTTGCGTCGGGCAGCACGGGAGATTCCAGAAAATCGCCTGCCTGTTCGTGGCGCAGCAGCAAGCGTTCGACCTCGGCGCGAAGTTCCCGGTCACCGGAGCAGGACGATTGCAGATAAGCATCCCGTTCGCGCGCAGCCAGGCTCAGCGCGGCATCGAAAATTTCAATCACTTGTTCCAATCGTCCGTTGTCCATGCCGGTTCTCTGCAAGCAGGCAGTTCAATTCACAAGCTCCCCTTACAATAAGCGGAAATCCCGTGCGAAACAGGCCATGCCGCCTGAAAATTCCTTCGCTTTTGTCCAGACAATTGCCAGACAATTCCGAAGGTTGCTATCTTCTACGGGCTGAGCGAATCGAAAAACAGCGCTCCAAGTTTTCCCAATGAATAAGACTTATGCCAGATTCGACGCCAAGCCAGTTCTCAATCTTACTTGCCGAAGCGCGTCTGGGCAGCGGACAAGCCTGGGACGATCTGATTTTGCTGATTTACCAGGACCTGCGCCGCATTGCCCAGGCCTGTCTCAAACACGAACAACCCAGCCCTTCCTTACAAGCAACAGCGTTGGTGCATGAAGCATATCTGCGGCTGTTTGGCGAAGTGCAGGTGGAGTGGCAGAGTCAATCTCACTTTTTGATTGTCGCCGCACGGCAAATGCGGCGCATTTTGATTGACCGTGCGCGGACAAACAATGCCGCCAAGCGGAACGGGCAAAAGCACGCCATCCCGCTGGAAGACGCGCTGCTGTTTCCTTCGCTGAGCGACCCCGATCTGGTTGCGCTGAACGATGCCCTGCACGAACTGGAAAAAATTCGCCCCCGCGCCTCCCAGGTCGTGGAACTGCGTTTTTTCGCCGGATTGACGCTGGAGGAAACGGCTCAACTGCTCGGGATTTCAACCAACACGGCAAAACGTGAGTGGAATTTTTCCAAAGCCTGGCTGTATGACCAATTACGTGCTCAGCCGTAAGCCCTCCAAACTCACCTGCCCACCAGTTCAATTCGGATTGCGTCTGGCCTTCGATCAGAGGCGTGTCGGATCCGATCATCGTCATCGTTTACAACAACAATGCCTGGGGAACCTGGTCGGGCAACAGCCGCAGCCCTGTGACTTTGAGCCGGCATCTGTTTCAGGAAAATATCCGCTACGACAAAGTCGCCGGAGGACTCGGCGCGCGCAGCGAATACGTCACCCAACCTGGCGAGTTCAAGGCGGCGCTGGAACCTTGTTATCAGATTGCCGATAAAGAAAGCCGGCCTTCGCTGACCAACTGCCAGGCGAAGAAAGAATTCCGGGTGAAACAGCAAGACGAGCCGGGATTCCTGAGCGCGGTGGAACCGGGCTGTATGTCTGGTAACCACGAATCCTTTCAGCGGCGCCGCGGCCCCGTGGTGCTCGTATTACTGATCCCGGATTTCCGCCCGAAAAGCTTTCGCCCGTTCCAGAAACCACGGCAGCGTCAGTGCTGTCAGCAGCACTGCGGCGGCGGCGCTGACGCTCAGGTACAGCTCGCGCCCAGCCTCCACGTCCCAGGCGAAGGGATTACCGACCAGCCACTTTCCATAAATGTCGCTCCACCATTGATCGCCCATGAAAAACAGCGCGCCGAAGGCAAATGGCACAATCGAGCCAAGCGCAGTGAGAACCGCTGCCAGCAGCCAGGTCCATTCCGTGCCGATTCTGGCCAGCAGATAACGCCGCAGCAGCGCGCCGGACAGAACGTAGCAGTACAGATACAAATTCATCACCGTGAACCAGCGCGTCGCGCCAACCAGATCGCCCAGGTTGGAAAACGCCGGGAACAATGTCCACCACATCCAGCAAACACCGTAAGTCGCCGCAACCATCGCGCTTGTCCACAGCAGTCCGCTGGCCGAACCGCTGAAGAGGAAGAAAGCCAGGGGACGTTTCAAGCCGGAGTCCGGCAAATCGCGCAACACGCGACGTCCGGGCTGGTCGCGTTCGCTCACCGAAATGAACAGTGACAGAGCGAAAATTATATTGAACGCCGCCTGCCAGAAGACGACCGGATCATGAGTGCCTTCGACCTGGCTTCCGGTCAGAGCCGCCGCCGCGCCGAGCATCCAAATGATCGTCAGATAGAGGCGAACCGGCAGCGCACGATTGGCGGAGGGTGGCGTGATCATGGCCACGGACAAGACAAACAGCAGGCCCAGCATCCCGGCGAAATTCAGCGCGAAGATTCCCACCCATTGCCAGAAATCGCTCTCACCCAACCGGCTGCCGATGCCGCGCATAATCATATCGCCCGATCCGGCCAGTGTGGCCGTGTAGCCCGAGAGAAAGATGATCAGCATCAGCAGGCCAAGCATGAACTTAAAGGCGCGATTGATCGGCATACACGCGATGAAGATGGCCATTTGCGAACACAGGATGACCACGGCAAAACCCAGCGCCAGCGCCACCATCATTGAAGGCAGATCAATCCCGCGCAGAAAATACGTGAACGTCAGAAACGGCAGGCAGGCGCTGAAGATCAAACCGGCGAGCGTAACAGCGGCCAGCAGCTTTCCGGCGATGATGCTGCGCGGTTTGATGGTCGTGATGAACAGCAGGTCCAGATTGGTTTCCGACCGCTCGGCGGCCAGCCGCACGCCGGTATACAGCGGCACGAACAGCATGCTGACCGCCAGCAGAATGCCGAACAGCAACATAAAGACAGTTCGCCCCGCATCGAAATTGGCGAGCGAATCCCGCGACGCCAGCAAATAAATGCCAACGGCGACAATTTGAATTGTCAGCAAAATCAACAGCGCCGCCACGACAAAACGGCTCTGCACGGCCTGCCGCAGTTCCTTGATCACAATCGGATTGAGCCAATCACTGATTCGCGCGGCCAGGCCCTCTTTCGGCGAGATTGAATCGGTTATGGATCGTTCGGCGATCATCGCACGGCTCCTTTGGTCACGTTCATAAAAATCTCTTCCAGATTGGCGCGCTGCTGTTTGAATTCGGCGACGCGGTATCCGCGCGCGACAATTGCGGCCAGCACCTCGGAGCAGGCTTCGTCCGTGCCGCTCAACTCCGCCGCAATTTCCTCTCCGGCAATGCGGGCGGTTTCGATATGCGGCATTTGCAGTAAATCGCGGTGCAACTCTTCCTGCCGGCCGAGTACGCGAATCAGCACCGTGCGACGCGGGACGTTGTCGGACAGCAGATCGCCAATGCCGCCCGCCATCAGAATTCTGCCCTGTTCGATGATGATCGCGCCGTGACAGATTTCGGCCAGTTCGGTCAGGATGTGCGAACTGATCAAAATGGCTTTGCCCTGCCCGGACAGCACGCGCAGCAGTTCGCGCAATTCGATTCGGGCGCGCGGATCCAGCCCCGCCGCCGGTTCATCCATAATCAACACCGCCGGATCGTGCAGCAGCGCCCGCGCCAGCGTCACTCGCTGCTTCATACCTTTTGACAGCGCCACCAGCATCTTGTCGCGAATGCCGCCGAGGTTGGTGAACTCTTCGATGCTTTCCACCGTCTGTCGCCGCTTTGCGCCTTTCAGGGAGTACGCCCGCGCAAAAAAGTCCAGATATTCGTGAACGGAAATGTCCCGGTGCGTCGGCAGAGAATCCGGCACGTATCCGACCAGTTGACGCGACCGCTCCGGCTCTTCAACCACGGAAACGCCGTCAATCAGCGCCTCGCCGGAGGTCGGTTCGTCCAGCGTCGCCAGAATCCGCATCGTCGTGGTCTTGCCCGCGCCATTCGGCCCAACGAAACCGACGACCTGGCCGGAAGCGAACGAGAACGACACGTCATCCACCGCGTGGGTATTGCCAAAGTGTTTTGTCAGATTCAGAACTTCAACTTTCATTCACCTGCCTCCCGCACTCAAGCCGTAAACCAGGTTGCGCCCTTTACGGTTTTTCACGCCGTTCAACCCCTCTTCGACAAAAGGGCTGGATTCCAGCACGGCGAGGTAACTGTTGGGCATCAGCGCCTCCTGCGGCTTTTCGGTAAAAAGCTTGAATTGTTCCAGCCAGTCTTCGCTGAAGGCTTCTCGCAAACGGGACACACCTGCCAAGGCTTTCAATTCGGTCGCTTGCAGCCTGGCCTGCGCTCCGGCGGGAATATTTGTCGCCGCATGGATTTTGCCATCTGCATCCGCCCACCAAACCTGGCTGATTTCCGCGCCCAGGCCATTGACCAGCGTGGCCGCGCCGCCAGCCTCATACTGAATATTCAGCCGTTCTCGCCGGGTTTCGCTTTTGCGCAGTTTGAAAAAAACCGGAACGCGCGCCGTAATCCAACCTGCACTCAGGTGCTGATCGTTCGTCCAGTCAATCGTGCGCTCAGGAGCGCGGCGGCGATAGGAATAGCTTTCGGGCAATTGCGGACTCAATTCCGTGTCTTGCGTGAAATGCAGGCCTTCGCTCGGCGTAATCGGCGAGTAAAACGCTGTCCAGCCAATAGTGGTGGCGCGATGCGCGGTTTCGTCCAGAATCGTCAGCGCTTCCGTGCGCGCGGTGGCGCTCCAGCCTTCGCCAAACAATGCGAAGCTTGCAACGATCAAACAGGTCAGCAGCGAAATGGCGGGAACCGTCCACAGCAGCCAGATTTTGCGTTTTCGCCTCGCCAGCCAGATCAGGTTGACCGGCCCGATGACAATCACAAACAACAGCATCAACAGGAACAATCCGCGCACCGGCACGCCGAATCGCTCCACCACCTGGAAAAGCTGATTGAGGCCTTCAGGCGTCTCATTGATGTGATCGGGCACTTTGGAAGCCAGAAAATTGCGGCTCATCCACTTCCATTGAACGATGCTGATCTCGCCAGGATCACTGGCTCCGGTCACCGTCACGGCGCCGAAACCGATGAAATAAACGCGCGGGTCGGAAAGGGATTTGGCTTGCAAGGCAACCGGCAAAGCAGAAGGTTTCGTCATCTGCGCGATGATGGCCTGATCCGATGCTCCCTCCGGCTGAGGCACTGATGGAGATGAAACCGGGACGGAGGCTTCCGCATACAAGCCGTCTTCCTCCTTGAATTCATCATTCGTGATGAAGCCCTGGCGGGATTGCCATTGCGCCGGAACCTGCCAGTTGCCCGCGACCAGCAGCGCGCCGCCGCGTTCGACATACCGGAGCAATGCTGTCCGAACGGACTCCGGCGCGACATCCCATTCCACGCTGGAAACAACAACGCCATCGTAGCGAGCATATGACAGCCAATTGCCGCTCCATTCCGCAATGGAAAATTCAGGGGTTTGGGTCGCGACCGTTTTATTTCCATCCGAATCCTTGAATGCCGTCACAAAGCTGCTGCTGCTCGTCAAGCCGCTTTTCAGAATTACATGGCTGAGCAACAAGCCATGGTTGCCGTCGCTGGTTTCCAGCGTTCCGGCGCGATTGACCAGCAACGCGGTTTCACGCAGTCGCTGACCATCAATTTCGATGTTTGCCTCGTACGCTGAAACCAGGTTCGGGATAAACAGAGAAATCGTCGTTTTGGCATTTGGGGCAAGTTCGGTTTCGCGCCGCACGCCTTGTATGACAATCGCGACACGATGCGTTTGCGATGGCGAATTGTTGGCGATGAACGCACGGTATTCGCCATACCCATTCCCGACAGCCGTGGTCTGCGGCTGTTCGATCCGGATGGTCACGTCTCCGTGAATGGATTCCTGCGCATACGCACAGAACAGGCTCACGATGGCGATCAGCAATGTAAATGTGAATCGAACACTGAGGCGGCAAAATCGCTTGGCTGTCATTTTCACCTCTTTTCAATTTCGATGTCGCGGGGCAGTTTGAGTCCGGTTTCGTCAATCTGTTCGAGCAATCTGGCAATCAACGCGGGCGAAGCGAAGCCGTCGAATTTCGCTTTGTAATTCAGCACCAGCCGATGATTCAGCACCGGCGCGGCAATGGCTTTTACATCTTCAAAGCCGACGGTCGGACGCCCGGCCAGCAAGGCGTAAGCGCGGGCGGCTTCGGCCATCGCGATGGCCGCGCGCGGCGAAGCGCCGTACGTGACATAGCTTTTGACTTCGCCGGTGGCTTCCGGCGAATCGGCGTGCGTCGCGGCGACAATCCGCGAGATGTAACGCGACACGGGCTTCGGCAGGTAAATCCGATCCATGACCGCGAAAATTTGCTCCAGCTCTTCGGCGGAAACGATAAAGTCCGGCGGCGGCGGTTGACCGCGCCGCCGCGAAGAAATGATCTGATCCAGCGTTTCCACGTCCGCGCCGCCGACATTCAGCTTGAATAGAAAACGATCCAATTGCGCTTCGGGCAGCGGGTAGGTTCCTTCCAGTTCAATCGGGTTTTGCGAAGCGAGCACGAAAAACGGATCGGGCAGCGGGCGCGTCGCTCCCAGCAAAGTTACCGCGTGTTCCTGCATGGCTTCGAGCAGGGCGGATTGCGTTTTCGGCGAAGCGCGGTTGATTTCATCCGCCAGCAGCAGGTTGGTGAAAATCGGCCCACGGTGAAATTCCATTTCGCGGTGGCCATCAGCGTTTGCTTGCAGAATGTGCGAGCCCAGAATATCGCTCGGCATCAAATCGGGCGTGAACTGCACGCGCTTGAATTCCAGACCGAGCAAATCGCCAAGGGCTTTGACCAGGGCTGTTTTGCCCACGCCGGGCAAACCTTCCAGCAGGATGTGGCCGCGGCTGAAAATGCCCGTCAGCACCAGCCGGTGCAGTTCCGAACGGCCCAGCAAAATGCGGTCAAGCTGCGCCAGCACTCGGTTGGCAAGTTCGATGGCGGGATTGATTTCTTCGGGTTGGAGAATGGATTGGGTTTGCGTCATCACTTTTGATTTCGTTCGAAGTAACGTTTCACAGCGCCTTTGTGCCGGGGCAGAATCGTTTGCGTGTAAGCCGAGCCGCCGCCGGAAGCCGCGTTGTTCAATGCGCCGTGCGCGGCAAGATTGCCTTTTTGAACTTCGGGCGCGGCGGCGCTCAGACCGACCATCTGGCTGTCCTGCAACCCCGCGACGGAAGCCGGGGGCAAGGCTTTCTCTTTGAACCTGGCGTTTTTCTCATCCGAACCTTCCGTCCAGGTCATTGCCGCATCGCCGCGCCCACGATCCACGCCGCCTTTGCCACCTTCGCACCATTGACCGACAGCGTCTTCGACGGACATTTCCTGCTGGTGATCTTTCAAAAACTGCGAGAGTTTGGAATTGTCGCGTTTTTGCGATTGCGCGCCGCCCTTCAGCGAATTCGGATTGATCTGGCCGTTTTTATTCAGGCCGGACTGATTCAGCTTGGACATTTGCCGGCTGAGTTTTTGCCGATTTTGGCCGAGCGCGCCCGCAGCTTCTTTCAACTGTTCTTTGTTCAGCGAACCATTTTTCAGCGCTTCCTGGGTTTCGGTCGAAAGGCTTTTGGTCAGAGCTTCGTTTTCTTTCATCGCGTCTTGCATCATCGTCGAAAGCGTCTGCATGGCTTCGGTCATCAGTTTGGCGTCCATCTGGTCGGCTCCGGCCATTAAACCTTCGGCCAAGGCTTCGGCTTTTTCCAATTGCTCCTGCCTGGCGGCGGCATTGGCGGCAGCGTCCTTGGCGGCTTTTTCGACGGAATCGCTCAGGTGATCCAGCGCTTCCCAGGTTTTCGCGGGGTCATCCCCTGAAGCTTCAGCGGCGAGTTGGTCGAGTTTGTCTTTCAACTCTTCGGCCCTGGCTTCGGCCAGCAGTTGCTCTTCTTTCAATGTCTCGATTTGGGCGGTCAGGTTCTCCACCTCTTTGTTCACGTCCAGCGACCGCCCGGCATTCATCGCGACGAAGCGAAGCGGCATGAGCAGGCTGACCGCAACAAAGACCAGCGAAGCGGCCAGCATTCCCCACGCGCGGTTGCCGCGCCAGTGCAAGCGCGGAAGTTGAATTTCACTCAAGCGCGCTTGCCAATCGCCAAGCGGACTTTCCGCCTCCGCCATCAGCAGGCCACCAAACTGGTTTTGCTGATCCAGCAAAGAACGAACCGTGGCGCTGGCAGGCGATTGTTTTCTGGCGATGATCATGGCGACGGTGATGGCGGCGGCAATTCCGGCTGCCCCCCAAAGCAGCGGCTTGATTGGCGCACGGATTGCTGCGCGCAATGCCAGCGCGATTGTGCCCCAGGCGAAACACCACAACGTCGCCAGCATCAGCGAATATTTGAGAGCGAGCAACGCGGCCAGCTTTCGTGTGAAGAGCCGGATGGCTTGTTCGTGACTGGCCGAGCCGGTTGGCCGTAATATTTGTTCGTTCATAGCGGGAGCATACCAAAGTTGTCTTTTCCGAGTCTCTCAAAATTTTCTGTTCGACTGGCTTGCGGACGTTCCGTCCGCGATCCAGCACACTTTGCAAGAACTCAGTGAGCGGGCGTTCCGTACCACAACGCGATACCCCTTGAGCAAATCCAATCAAAACTTCGGAGGAATCAACATGCTGATGATGATATGCGCGCTGTCGCTGTGTCTGCTGACAGGTTCGGGCAGCGTTACCGCCTTTGCCAATCCCCTACCGGTTGACTATAAATTGCTGGCGACCAACAAGACTTCCACAATGGAAAAAGAAATGAACCAACTGGCGGCGGAAGGCTTTCAATTCGCCGGAACGATGGGCGGCGAAACGGCTGGCGGCGGCAATGAGATTGTCGTGATCATGTCGCGGCAACCTGGCGCAAACGCCGAGCGTTTCCAATACAAGCTGCTGGCGACCAACAAGACGTCCACGATGAGCAAGGAATTGAACGCGGCTGGCGGAAACGGCTTTTGCTACGTTGGACAGACAATTTATGATTCTGCTTTTGGCGGACGGGAAGTCGTGGTCATTCTGGAACGGTCTGATCGTCTGAAAACGACTTACGAGTACCGATTGCAAGCAACCAGCCGCACTTCGACAATGGAAAAGGAACTGAATGTTGCCGGGCGCGACGGATTTCAGTTTTGCGGGATTACCGTGGCGGAAACTTCTTTCGGCGGAAAAGAAGTCGTCAGCATTTTGCGCCGGGCAGTCGAGCCAAAATAGCAAACGCGCACGCAGCACTTTCCGCAATTGAAAATTCTGCGTTGAACCGTTAAAGCCTGTTTGCCTGATCGCGTGATTTGTCAGGCAAACAGGCTTTAACCAATTCAGTTCAACAAACTGTCAGAAGATTTCCAACCAAGGACGCATTGCGTGAGACAAAAAATCGTACAGCAAATTTTCCTGATCGTGGCGGCATGGTTGCTGACAGCACCTTTTGTGCCCGCGCAAGCCACGCGCAAACCAATCAAGGATTTGAAACCGACCGTTATCCTGATTTCAATTGACGGGTTCCGTCCGGATTATCTGGAAAAGTATTCCGCGCCGACCTTGAAAATGCTGGCGGACCGGGGTGTGCGGGCAAAATGGATGACGCCGGCTTTCCCTTCCCTGACCTTTCCGAACCATTACACCATCGCGACGGGGCTGTATCCGGATCATAACGGAATCGTCGCCAACAATATCTATGCGCCGGAGTTCAACGAAACTTTCAGCATGAGCAAGCGCGAGGAAGTCGGAAATGGACGCTGGTGGCTGGGCGAGCCGATTTGGGTAACGGCGGAAAAACAGGGACAGCGGTCTGCAGCGTTCTTCTTTCCGGGCACCGAGGCCGAAATCGGCGGCAAGCGGCCCAGCATCTGGAAACCGTTCGATGACAATTTCCCGAACTTCGAGCGTGTGGACGCGGTGCTTTCATGGCTGGAACTTCCAAAAGTGGAGCGTCCCACGATGATCACACTGTATTTCAGCGATGTGGATCACGGCGGACACGATGCCGGGCCGGATTCCGACAATGTCAGACAGGCAATTGCCAGAGTGGATGAATCCCTGCGCAGGCTGGTTGAAGGGCTGAAATCGCGCGGCATCTTCGACCGGGTCAACCTGATCATCGTTTCCGATCACGGAATGGCACGCGTAAACCCCGCGCAAACGGTTGTGCTGGATGATTACTTCGATTTGAATCAGGCGCGGCAAATCGCCTGGAACAGCGGTATGGTCCATATTTTTCCGAAGCCCGGAATGGAAGAGACGATTTACTCTTCGCTGAAATCCAAAGCGCCACATGTCAGCGTCTACCGCAAACAGGAAATCCCCGCGCGGTTTCATTATGGAACCAGCCAGCGCATTGGCGGCATTGTGGTGGTTACTGATGAAGGCTGGGGAATAACGAGCCGGGAGCGTTATCGCCCGCCTACAGCTTCAGCGGACGCCAACATCAGTTATCGCGGAGCGCATGGCTTCGACAATCAACTGGAATCCATGCGAGCGCTGTTTGTCGCGCACGGACCGGCATTTAAGCGCGCGCGGGTGGTCGAACCGTTCGCCAATGTGGATGTCTACAACATCATGGCCAAAATTCTGAAGCTGAAGGCTGCGCCCAATGACGGCGGGACGGCCACGGCCAAAGCCGTTTTGCGTTGAGAAGACAAACTGAGAGCGTCAGGCCGGAAGTTGAACATGGTACAGATACCGCGTCATCCGGCCTGCCCTGGCCAGCTTCAGCACCGACTCGCCTTCGGCCAGCCGCCCACGGCAAAGATCGCCATAGCCTTCGGCTTCAAACTCCGGCTTCAGTTCAGCCACGATTTGTTGCGAACGCTCCCAAAACGCCAGATTGCCTTGCGTCAAATCCTGCGTCGTAAAGCTGAGACCATTCGTTGTCAGCGCCTGCGCCAGCGTGGTCTGGCCGGCTGCCAATTGATCACGCGAACCGGTGACGGCAGTGTCCGTTTCGGAAAAAAACAGTCCCATCTGCCCGCCCGGTTTCAACGCGGCTTTCAACTGGCCGATGGTTTTGCGCAAGTCTTTGGCGAAATAAAGCGTGTCTATGGAAAGAATCGTGTCGAAGCCAGCGGGCGGCAGGTTAATGTCGTTGATGTCAATCAGCAGAAAGGTCAGCCGGTCTGCTTTATCGAGCGTTCTTTCTTGCGCGCGTTTGATGGCCGGTTCAGCCAGATCAAATCCTGTGACCTTCGCGCCGGTCCGGTCGGAGAGATATTCAGTGGTCGCGCCGATGCCGCATCCGGCATCAAGCACGAGGCTGTTTTCGTCAAGGTTTAGCAGGGAGAGCAGCGTTTCCAATTGCTCCATATCGGCGGCTCCGAATTGCGCCAGATTCCTGCCATAAACCCGCTCGCAGAAGCGCCCGAAGGCCTGGCTCTGTTCGGCGCGGATGAGCATTTTGCCGAAGAACTCGTTGGTCACGGTGCGCTCAACATATTTTTCGCCTTCCGGCGTCAGGCGGTAACGGTCTTGCTCCGTCTGGAGTAAACCGCGTTGACAAAAGGATTGAAGCGGCTCTTTCCAATCCTGCAAGTCATTGTGAAAAACCATCTCGCCAAAAGCGCGCAACTCGGCTTTGGAGAAAGATGGCGTTCGGATGTTTTTCGCGGCCAGGCAAAGCTGAATTTCAGCCGGAGAGATGTCTTGGCTCATCGTCCCCTCTCTTCCCGCGATTATTCAGGAGGATTGCTTTCAACCCTCCTAAACCACGGATTTCCAAAATTGGTATACGGCCCGCCATCCACCGAAATCTGCATCTGCAGGCGGTAGTTGGCGGGAGATAACATCAACGTCTTCCCTTTCAACTTGATCGTCTTGCCGTCTTTCAGGTTGAGAACCTGCCCTTTCCTTGTTTCCGGGAGCCGTCCAGCGCCCTGAATGACTCGTTGTAATCAAACTCGGAGTTCCGTCTTATTTCCCGCCCTTGGTTTGATTCTTCACCAGCGTCTCTTCAAACCAGGCCACCATGGCCGCACTGGCGCGTTTGGCGTCTTCGCCGCGAAAGCCGTGGCCGCCGCCGGGAATGGTGATGAACTCCGTCTTGACGCTCTGTTTTTGAAATGCTTCGTGGATGACCTGGCTGTTTTTGATCGGCACCAGATCGTCTTTGTCGCCGTGAATCAACAGGGTCGGCGGATCGTCGGCGGAAACGTGAACGATGGGCGAATAATCCGCCGCTTTCTCTTTCTCAAAGTTCAATGCGGGGAAACGGTCCAGCACGCCGCCGTCTTTCTGCGCATTCAGACCGCGCGCCAGCGGACGCAAATCCACCGGCGGAAAATAGGCGACGACGGAAGCCACCCGATTACTCTCTTTCAGAAAGTCTTCCTTCGCGCTGAAATCACCGTTGTCAGAGGCCGTGCCCAGCACCAGCGACAGATGCCCGCCCGCGCTGCCGCCGAAAACACCCAGCCGGTTTGCATCAACGCCCCATTGCTTCGCGTTGAAACGGATGTACCGTACTGCCCGCCGCACATCGGCGACGATTTCCGGAATCAGATATTTCGGGCTGCTGCCGTGGCGCACGGGAATGACCGTGAAACCTTTGTTCAGCAAGTCCTTGAACTGCTCCGCCGTTCGTTGCGGCGGACTGTAGTTTGAAACCCAGCCGCCGCTGACCATGAAAATGACGGCTGCGCCATTGGCATTCGCTTTCGGCTTCAGCACATCGAAGGTCAGCGCCATTCCGTCTTTGTGGCCATAAACCACGTCCGGGACGATTTCGATTTGCGGTGGGGCTACGGCTTGTGCGGCAGCACATCCAGCCAGCAACAAAACACAAAAAACGGAAGGTAAAATTGAACGCTTGATTGTTGGCATGCTTCGTTCTCCTTTGGCGCTATTTTTTCTTTTGCCTGGTGAGCCAGGCTTTCGATTGCTGGCCGACGATGTCCACCAGATTTCCCATCGCCACCTGAACATCAATCAGGTGCAATCCCCAGTTTGCTTGCACTTGTCCGGCAACCAAAATGTCGCCGGGAATGTCATCCGTGCGAGGATCGGATGGGTTGCCATTCACTTTTAATGCAAGATAGGAACCTTTTTCGTTGGACACGCACGTGCCGGTCAACAAGCCCGGCACACTGACAAACGGCGTTTTGATCGGCTCAGAAGTCGTCACCCAGGGTTTCGGTTCCGCAGCCGATGATCCAGCAGTTCTGGCGGCTCCCAGATGTGCATGAAGCTCGCCGCGGCCTCCACTGAGCGCTGCCGGATTCGTGCATGCGACTTCCACTCCTTCGCCCGGAAGTCGTCCGAACAAACTGTTTGCCGGAGGCGGTATGTTTTCGCGGAATGTGACGTACGAAATCACGCAACCGGTTTGACTGGCCGAACGGCACAGCGGCATGCGTTTGAACGTGCCGCCGGCGTCTTTTCCTTTTGGCACGGAAACGTTCATTCCCAGTAGCATCGCGGAAATGATGCGATCCTGAATCGGTTTGCCGTCAATTTCATTCCGGATGAGTTGCATCAAGACGCCCGAGCCTTGCGAATGTCCGATCAGCACCACACCGCGCCCCTTGTTATCGTTCGCCAGATAATGGTTCCAGGCATCCAGCACGTCGTTGTAACCGAGCGTGCGATCCGCCGCCATTGGCTTGCCTGATAGATTCGCGCGCAAGGCGGTCAATGTTACCTGCCGGTACAGCGGAGCAAAGACGCGGCATTGCGAACCGAAGCGCGCGAATTGATGCAGAATGACGCTTTTCTCTTCCGGCCCGGCTGTCATATCGCTGTTCGGCGTCGAATCCAGCGAAACCGTCGGGTAAACGTAAAAGCAATCAACCGGCGCATTCGGATTGGCCTTCCATTTCTCTTCGGTCAATTTGCCGTTGGCGGCGACAATCGTCGTGGTCAGATCAACCGCGCAAGCGTCTTCCCTGCCCGGACGGCAAAGCCAGGTTTCGGCTTTGCCGTAATCGTTTTTGGCTGGCGGCGAAGCGGTTGCGGATTGGGCTTGAGACTGCGCCACGTCCTTGCCCGCCAGCAGCAAAGCGGCGAATGCGAAAGCGAGAATCGAAGGTCTAAGCATTGTGTTGTCCTCTCAAAAATAAAGGTCTGCTGGTGACAATGTTGCGCGAACTGTCAGTTTGCGTCCTGGAAGGAGAACAACTTGGAGCAGCCCGACTGCTCGCCAAGTCACATCTGGCCGAAACGCAAACTGAAAGTTCGCGCTACGCCGACGTTGCAACAGCCCTGGTCACTTCCCATCCACGGAAAACGCCAGCAGGGCATTGCCCGGCATTCCCAGAATTCGGCCATAGCCGGAATTGACGTAAACCACGCCATTGGCAATCGTCGCTCCGCCTGCGTCAATGGTTCCGCCTTTGGCCTGCTTCCCATTGACTGCATCGTAAGGCTGCGCCGCCGTGTCGAAATCCCAGACGATCTTGCCGTCGGCGGTCGCGTACGCGCGCAAATGGCCGTCTGAAGTTCCTGAAAAGACCACGCCGGGAATCAAGCTGGCCGCCGCCGATTGTGCATTGCTGCACCGTTGCGTCCCCCAGGAACATTTCACCTGCGGCGCGGGAACCTGCCAGAGCACTTTGCCTGTGGCGATGTCCACCGCCGAAAGGCCCGGTTTGCGTTTATCCGGCGCTCCAAACGGATCGGCCACCGGCACGTAAACGACTTTTGCATCGGCTGTAAATCCCCATTCGATCCCGCCAAGAGCGGTTCCCGCGCCGAGTTTCACTTCCCAAAGTTTTTTGCCCTGGTTCTCAGGGTCGAGCGCAAACAGTATGCCCGCCTTGTTGCCGGCCAAAAGCACCTCCTTGCCATTGGGCAGTTTGCGCAATATCGGCGAACTGCCGAAATCAAAATCCGGCCCGGCGTTTTCGGGACAATTGCCCACCCCAGGCTGGCGGCAGTTCATGATGAAGTTGTCATTGGGCAAGACCTGATTCACCCAGCGAATTTTGCCCGTCGCCAGCTCAAACGCGATGATGGCGTCAGGACCGCCGGTCGGCACGTCTGTGTACGAATTGCCGGTTCCGGCGTACAGCACGCCGCGTTTCACGTCCAGTGTTGGCGCGGACCAGATGGCTGCGCCCGCCGGGCCGTACAACTGCGTGCCGGCGGAATTCTTTTTGTAAGGCTTCGGCTCTTCGGGAATGGAATAGGACTTCCAGATCAATTTGCCTGTGAAGGCATCGAGCGCGGCCATGCTGCCGCGAAACTTGCAGCATTCGTATTTATCGGGGCGCGAAATGGCTTCTTCAATCGAAGAAATCGGCACGTACAGCCGGTCGCGGTGGAGCACCGGCGATCCTGTGATGCGGGCGACCGGGTGGTCATCCAGTTTGATCTTCCACAACTCTTTCCCTGTTTCGGCGTCCACCGCGTAAACCGTCGCTTTTTCATCGCCGAAGTAAGCGGCGAATTTGGCCCCATTCTTATTGATGCCACCGGCAGGCAGCGGGCCGACGGAAACCGCGGTGCGAACCGGCGCGCCGACGCTGATCGCCCAATAGGCGCAGCCCGTTTGCGCGTTCAGGTTGATCACCTGACCGGAATCCGTAGTCACATACAGCCGGTCGCCAATGACTGCCGGCTGTCCGATGGCCATTGTGGCCGGATACGCGAACGCCCATTTGAGCTTCAGGCGCGGCACGTCTTCGGCTTTCAGCCCAGGTTTGGGTTGGTATCGCGTGTTGTCGTAATCAACTCCCCAGCCATTCCAGCCGGGGGCTTTCAAATTGATCGGCCCGCCGGTCACCTGGCAGCGATTGGCAAGCTGTGAAGGATCTATGACACCGTTGGGTTGTTTGCCGGTCAGGTAAACCGCAATCGCGCGGATTTCCAATTCCTTCAATCCGCTCGCCTGCGTTTTCATCGAACCGGTTGTCAGTGCGGCGATCACTTCTTCAGGCGCTTTCCGGGTGAGAATGGATTTGGGAGGCGTGCGGTCTTGCGGATTGTTTGACGGATTGTCGTGACAGACGGCGCAGCGCTGTTCATAGAGCTTCGCGCCATCAGGCGGCGCATCCTTGCCGGTTTGTTCCTTCGCCGTCGAAGGGAAGAGTTGGAGCGAGGCCAGCGCCAGGAGAAACGCGCCGACCCAGAAGAGCTTTGCTGGTGCTTTCATGTATGTGTTTCCTGCTTTGTGCCTGGAGTTACTTCTTCAAGTGTTGATCGAACCACTCAATCGCCAGTTTGATCGCTTCGTTGCGAGATTCGCGGTAAATGCCGTAATGCGTGATATTGGGAATCGAAACGTATTTCTTGGTTCCCGGCATCCGGTCATAAGCGAGTTTGGCGTGGTCCTTATTGTCGAAGAGTTCTTCCTTTTCGGCAACAATGAACAGGGCTGCGCAATCTTTTACTTTGGCGGCTTCGTCACTCGGCAGGTAATGAATCAGTTTGTCGCGGATGGGCGCGCCGATCAGATTGCCGACGGCCTTGGCGCGGGGTTCGGGATAGCCGATTTCGCCGCGCGCGCGTTTGGTGGCTTCGTCGTAGGTGAGCTTTCGGTTCTCTTCGTCCGCCATCACCCAGCGTGAATCGAACGCGCCGACCTGACTGACCAGCGCTTTGACGCGCGGTTCGCGCGCGGCGACGAAAAGGACGTGGCCACCCGAATAGCTGGAACCGCGAATGCCTATGCGCTGTTTGTCCACGGCGGGTTCGCCCATTGCCCAGTTGATGACCGTGAACCAGTCGGTCAGTTGCTCCATCGGATCCACGTATTCGCGCAATTCCTCAACCTGGGCGGTGAATCGCCGTCCGTCTTTTTTTTCCGGTGGAGCAGCCAGAACGATGCGTCCATCGCTTTGTCCCCAGCCACGATAATCGAAGGCAATGACCAGATAGCCCGCATTTGCCAGCGCCAGCGAATCCCAGCGGAGGTTTGCCGCCGTGCCCCCCCAGCCATGCGCTTGAATGACAGTCGGCAGCGGTTTGCCCGTCAGCGATTTCAGGGAATACATCTCGGCGTGAATGCGCACGCCTTCGCTGATGATTTTCGCCGTGCGGAATTCGATGTTGTCCGGCGGTTTGAATCCCGGAGCTGCCTGCTGCGGCTGCGCTGCCGGATCCGGCGGACGCGTGGGATTGGTTTGCTGCGCATTCGCGGCAACCGCCCAGGCAATGACCAGGATTGTCAAAAGAATCAGTTTGAAAGTTTGTTTCATGGGCGTCGGTCTTCCTCTTTTTTACTGCTTGGTTGGTCAGGATTTTTACTTCGCCTGTTGAAGCTTGCCACGACTTTGCCGTCTTTACAGTCCGGGTAAACCTGAACTTGCGCCTTGCCCGGCGGCGGCGGAAGTCCCCAGGCCGGATTCGTAGGATTCTGCCGGCTGCCGTCATAAACGTAGCCCGTCCTGGTGTCAACGATTTCCTTCGTTTTTTTTCAATCGAGAAATGATTCCCCGTCCAACCCCGTCTCAGCAAGAGCCTGGAGTATTTCCCGTCGCGGAAAATCCTTGTGAGCTCCCGCCGGAAGACGCAAGCTGACAGTTCGCGTCTTCCGATGGGCCCTAAAAACTCAGCCTCGCCGCCAACTGAAACGCGCGCGGTCCGCCCGTTCCGAAAATCGGGCTGACCCGATTGGTCGCCTGCCCGAAAGTGTTGTTTGGATTGGCGCGCCCAGCGGTTGTTGCCGTCGGACGGATGTAGGCGGCGCTCGCCAGCGACCCGCTGTAACCGGTCAGATTGGCGATGTTGAAGATATTGAAGCCTTCGGCAATCAGGTTGAGTTTAACTTTTTCAGTCATGGAAATGACGCGCGTCACGCGCAGATCGTGCGTCAGGAAACTGTCTCCGGCAGAAAAGTTTTCAGGCAAGACGATGAATGCGTAGGGAGTGCCAAGCGCATCGCGATTCGCGCGCCCGATTTGCGCCAACTGCGTATCTTTCGCCGCGGGGAACGTGGAATTGTATTGATCCACCAGCCGCCGTATGTCACTGGCATTTTGACCACGCCCGAAGGAATTGATATTGGTGCCGGGCAGCCGGAATACGAACAAGCCATCGCCTTCGGGATCGAATGTGCCCAGGGAAACAGTGTTTATATCCGGGCTGCGCATTTGCATAATCGTGGACAACTGCCAGCCGTTCAGAACGCCGCGCATCAGTTTCTGGTCGCCGCCGTATTTCGGCAAATCCCAGATTCCGCTGATGGAGCCGGAATGTTTCGGCGTCGCGCCGCTCAGTCCGAAATTCTGCGAGTAATCCGTGTAGCTGGTGAAGCTGTTGAAGGTTGTATACCTGGAAAGCGCATATGCGCCCGTCATCTGGAAGTTATTGGAAAACCGCTTGTCCACCTTCACCTGCAAAGCCGTGTACCGCGAAAGAATTCCCGGCTGACTGTAGTAGATCGAATTGGTCGAACACTGCGCCTTCGGATCGGCGGCCTGCGTTCCCGTGCAGGCCGGAATCACTGGGTTGCGCACCGGAATCGCGGTTCCGCTGGCCAGCAGGGTGTAGCTGCTGAAGCGATTCCAGCGGTTGATGTCTTCCGCCATGAATTCATTGGCGCCGAATTTCACGCCGCGCCGCATGACGAAATCGGCGGAAACGGTCAGATTGGGGAAGAGCTGCCGCTGCACACCGGCATTGACGTGAATCGTGTACGGCGTGCGGTAATTCGCATCAAAGAGGCTTTCGGAACCGACCGCCGGAGCGGACTTGCGAACTTCGATGTTACGGATCGAAAGATCCTGACCGTTATAGCGCGACTGAGATTCCAGAATGCCCCGCAACGCCGCCAGATAGTTCACCAAATCCTGTCCGCGAAAATCCACCGGCTGGTTGGTGGCGAAATTCAGAAACTCCGGCTGGCCGGGTTGTCCGAATTTCGGATTCCGCACCGACCCGGAACTGGCCGAAGTCAGCCCGGAGCCCGCCGGGCCATTCAGAATCTGGTCCTGCAGTTTCAGATAAGTCCGGTTGCCCGAAGAATGGTGCAGCGAAACGCTCGACCGGATGACCGTCTTGTTATTCACCGACCAGGCAAACCCCAGCGCCGGATCGAAATTGTTTTTGTCGTAGGGAATCTTGCCGAGCTGAATTCCAGTCGGTCGAAGATACGCCGGGCGATCAAGTTCGTGATAAACCTCGTTGGTTTCAAAGGACCAGGCCAGTCCGTAATTCAGCGTGAACTTCGGGCGAATCTGCCAGCTATCCTGCGCGTAAAAACGAATGTGGTCGTTCGTCTTCAGCTTATCAAACAGGTAGGCCACCGGCTGAGCGCCATCGCCAATGCCGATGGTCAACTGACCGCTGACCGGGAGTTGCAGCAGCTCTGCGAAGGTCGCAAGCCGTCCCGTATAGCCCGGCTTCACACTGGCCGGAAGACTGGCGTAGAGCGTGGGATTCAAGGATTGAACCGTCAGCGGGGCAAAGGTTGCGAACGTTCCCGCATAATTGCGAAACCAGCTTCCACGGCTGTAAACGTGCTCCCAGTTCACGCCGAAGCGCACCCGATGCACGCCTTTTGTCCAACTGACGTTGTCCGTGTACTGATAGGTGCGCGGATGGCGATCCTGCGGCGTATTCGTGTTGTTGCCAACCGTCAGCCCGCCAAAAAAACTGATCTGCGTGCCACCCACGCCAAAGCAGAAGTTGGGGTCGCTGGCCAACTGCTCACAGACTTCCTGCGACGGCGGCGCCAGCCGGTTGCGATAATACGAATACGCAAAACGGAAATCATTGACCAGGGATGGCTTCAACACACTGGTGATGGCGAACTGTGTTTGATACGAATAGTTGCTGGAAGCGATCCAGGTGGATTCCAAACCACTGCCCGCAACACTGTCATTCTTGTCAATATTGCCTCGCACAAAAATCGAGTGCCGGTCATTCAGCCGGTAATCCACGCGAGTGCCAATCAAATGTTGATCAAACGGCACCTGCCCAATGTGGTTGAATCCGGTGATCAGTGGTTCGGTGAAAGCAATGGGCTGAGCGCCGACCTGGTCGCTGCGCTCGTAGTTGGCAAAAAAGAAGAGTTTGTTTTTCCTGACCGGCCCCCCGATGGTTCCACCGTATTGCCTGCGCACGAAGAAGGGATCTTCCAGCCGCTTGCGCGATGCTTCGTTCCGGCACAACGGGCTGTCGGTGGCCAGGCCCGGACAAGAGCGCGTCAATCCCGGAAACGCCGCCAAGTTATGATCGCGGAAAAAGAGAAACCCGCTGCCATGATACTGATTGCTTCCGCTGCGCGAGACAATATTCACCGCTCCCGCGGAAACAGTGCCCGAGGAAAGGTCAAAGCCGATGGTGCTGATTTGAAACTCCTGCACGGTCTCGGCGGAGAAGTTCTGCGAGGTGCCGCCGGTGATGCGGTCGTTGGCGCGCGCGCCATCCACTGAAATGACCGTCATATACGAAGGCGCGCCACCCACGCCCACCTGGAAGAAATCATTTTGATTCAAAACCCCGGAAGTGGCCTGGTAGGTGACGGTCACGCCTGGCTCCAACCCCGCGACCGAAAGAAAACTCCGCCCGTTCAACGGCAGACTCTCGACCTGCTTCTGTGTCACGACGCCCCCGAGCCCGGAGTCCGTTGTATTGAGGATTGGCGCTCCCCCAATGACTTCTATGGTCTGGCTGGCTCCGCCGACTGAAAGAGCGAAGTTTCCGTTCGCACTATTGCCAACCTGCACAATCAACACACGAATCTGCGTGGTGAATCCCTGCGCCTCCACCTTCAATTCGTATTCGCCCGGCACCAGGCTTTCGACAGAATAGCTGCCTTCGCTGCTGGAAGTGACTCGGCGGGTCGCTCCGGTCGCATTATTTTTCGCGATCACGGTTGCGCCTGAGATTACCTCGCCATTCGGATCTGTAACGGTTCCGGTGATGGATCCGGTCGCATTTTGTGCCAGATCTTGACTTTCCAATCCCGCCAAAAAGGCAACTAAAACAGAGGCTCGAAAAAAACGGCCAAACAGCAAATGCGAGAGACGACGACTGGTGGAAAACTTCATGGTGCTTTCTCCTCTAGAAGTGCCGGTATCGGCTTCTCAGTATGTTCAGTTGATGGTTGGAACGCAGCGCGATGCGAGATCAGGAACCCGATCTCGTGATTTAACAGCAGGAGCGTACCCAATGCTCCACGCCTGTTTCTTCTTCTTTCAGCCAGCCTGGAAGGGAACCTTATGCAGTCGGTACTTCGTCATTTTCCCTGATGATCGTGCTTCAATTTCGGAAATAGGAGTTGCGATGAAGTTATAAGAACCGGATTGAATTTGCTGCCTGATAATGATCCACATGCCGCCACCTCGAGGAGAACTGAGGTGGAAACAATGCCACTACCTACCGGTCAGTAAGTCTACGGACAAGGTATGTCCATGTCAAGAAAACAAATCGTCTCTTGAGCGCATTTGTCAGGTCTTTTGCGGAAATTTCACCTCGAGAGGGCCGGTTGGTGGCGGCATAAAGCAGGAGGAGAACCGGTGGCTGCGGCTTTCAGTGATTCCGATGGATTCCTGACAGAGGGGCCCCCACGGAATTGGCGATTGCAAAGCTGTTGAAATTGACAGTGTGGGCGAGAATGAGAGCGAAATTGTAGAAAGGGTGAAATGAAAAAACGAGGAGGAAGTCCTGACTCCCCCCTCGTCACGGTGTGATAAATCGCGGTTAGTTTCTCCTGGCCAAAATCGGCACGTCACCGATCTGGCCGTGACCTTTCGTCACTGTCGAATTGTCGTGGCTGCGATTCACCAGCCAAGTACCGGTAGGTTCGTTCCAGACAGCGAAATCGGCTTTACCATCGCCATCGAAATCTCCTGGCACGGGAACATCTCCCTGTGAACCAGTCGCCCAGAATCTGGTAATGATCGCGGCATTACTGCTTTGCACGATATACCAGTTGCCTTCCGCGGCACGCCACACCGCCAGGTCGGTCTTGCCGTCGCCATCGTAATCGCCGGCCACGGGCACGTCCGTACCGACGCCCCACTTCACACTGAGCGTCGAACCGTCCGAACTGCGCTTGATGTGCCAGTCTCCTCCCTGTTGTCCCTGAATGCCACGCCGGAATACGGCGACATCCGTCTTGAAATCACCATCGTAATCGCCCGGCACGGGAATATCCCCGACCGAAGCAATGCCCCAGGTGATGCCTTCCACGCCGCCATCCGAACTCCGCAGGATGTACCAGGCGCCCGCCGAACCACGCCAGACGGCAATATCCGTCTTGCCATCGCCGTCGTAATCGCCCGCAACAGGAACATCCGTTCCAAGTCCCCATTGTTGGCGCATCACCTGACCGTCGCTGCTGCGTTTGATGAACCAGTAACCAGCCAGATCAGTGCCGCGGCGGAAGACCGCTTGATCGGTTTTGCCGTCGCCGTCGTAATCGCCTGATACCGCCAGATCGTAATAGGGCGCGGCGCTCGATCCCCACGGCGTGGATTGCAATTGCCCATTACCGCTGTTCGCCACCAGCCAGCTTCCATCCGTGCCACGGAAAACCGACAAATCACTCTTCCCATCCCCGTCGAAGTCGCTGAAGACCGTCAACGAAGACGCGAAGCCCGCGCCGATCACCACCGTGTACTGCTTGCTGCCTGAACAGGCTCCGGCGGTGGCGGTAATTGTGAAGGTGTAGCTGCCAGCCGCCGTCGGATAGCCAAAGATCAGGCCGATGCTGGTGTAAAGCGTCGTTCCTGGCGGCAGGCTCCCCGTCGCCGAGTACGTGTAACTGCCGGATGGAGAAGCCGCCGCCGAATTGCTGTAAAGCGTTCCGACGCTTCCATTCGGCAGCGTGGCCGGCAAAGTGACGGTCGGACAACCGCCTGTGCCGATGGTGACGGTGTAGCTGCGACTGCCAGTGCAACCGCCAAAACCATTTGCTGTTACCGTAAAGGTGAACGTCCCGTTCGCGGACGGCGTTCCGCTCAACAATCCTGTCGCCGGATTCAAATTCAACCCGGCTGGCAGGCTGCCCGAGGTCACGGCGTAGGTGTAACTGCCGCCGGCAGGCAAAGCGGAAATGGTCTGGCTATAAGCACTGCCCGTGGCTCCATTCGGCAAGCTGGCCGGATTGACCGTCACCACCGGGCAGCCAATCGCCAGCGTGTAGCTTTGCGTGGCGAGGCAACCGTTGGCGGTGAGCGCCTGGACAGTGAAGGTGGACGTGCCGGTCGCAGACGGCAGCCCGCTGATGACGCCGGTTGAAGGATTCAACGTCAATCCGCTTGGCAGATTGCCCGTTGAGATGGCGAAGGTGTAACCGCCTGATGGTGTAACACCCAGCGCTTGAGAATACGCTACACCGGCCTGACCGGCGGGTAATGAAGCTGGCGTCAGCGAAATCGTCTGACAGCCAATCGTCACCGCGTAGCTGTTTGAGCCGGAGCAGCCAGCCGTGCTGGCCTGAATGGTGAAGTTGAAGGTGCCGCCGGTGGTTGGCGTCCCGGTGATGGCGCCGGTTGAAGAGTTGAGCAACAAGCCGGGCGGCAACGCGCCGGAAGTCACGCTGAACGTGAAGGCGCCGGTCGGCGAAGTGCTGACGGTTTGGTTATACAACGTACCGATTGAGCCGCCCGGCAAAGTGGCCGGCAAGACGGTCACGCCCGCACAGGCAAAGGTCAGCGAATAGCTCTGGCTGCCTGTGCAACCGTAATCATCCGTCGCCGTCAGCGTAAAGTTGAATGTGCCGGTCGCCGTCGGCGTGCCGATCAAACTGTTACCATTGATAGCCAGTCCGGGCGGCAATGTTCCGGCGGTCAGCGTGATAGTGTAGGGCGCAAAACCGCCGCCGGGATTGAGCGCCTGGTTGTATGCCGCGTTCGCCGTGCCATTGGGCAGACTTGAAAGCGTGATCGTTGCGCACTGTTGTTCATACGCGCCGATGTCGGAGCCGTCGCCGCCGCTGGCATTGGCGATGCCGGGGAAGTCGTAGGGACGCGACTGGCCGCGCTGGTCGGTGGTCTGGGCAGAAAACGGGCCGCCATCCAAGCGCGGGAAAACATCGAGGAAGAATCCGTCCGGCGTAGCCGCCGTCATCAACGGCTGGTTGCTGCCGGAGAGCGTGCCGCCAAAACTGACCACTGAAGAGATTTGCTTCTCGCCGTTAAAGAAGGTGAATACCGTTTGAGTGACGGTGACGTTGCCACCGACGCCGCCAATGGTCGAAAGCGCGTTGAGCGCCGTCTGTATCTGCCCCACAGTGGCATCGAATGGCAATGAGTTTGTGGTCTGGCCGTTGAACGTGAGCGTGTAACTTCCGCTGCCGGCCTGTAGGAGTATCGACTGCACTTCGTTAAATGGCGTTGCGCCGCCCCGGTCAATCGCCGGGCTGCCGGGTAATAACCTGATAGTTTGTGTCTCGCCGCCGTTGAAAGCCAGCTTGGGCTTGCCGTTGCCGTCCAATTCAAACAGCGGGTCAACGCCGACTTGATCGGTCGGCTGCACGACGCCGACAGGCACGCCTGTACCAAATAGGTTGTAGCCACTGGAGATAAACGTGCCACCGAATACAAATTGCGCATCCCCACCGCCATTCAAGGCAAGCAGCGTGTTGCGAATATTCGCAGTTGCATTCTGGATCAGTTGCAGGCCACCGCCTTGATTGTTCGTGATGGTGCTGTTGACCAAATTGATGGATACCTGGACGTTTAGGGCAACGCCAATACCGCCGCCCTGAGCGTTCGTCGCTTGATTCCCCGCAATTGTGCAATTGACGACATTCACAGTACCGTCAGTACGTATGGCAATTCCTCCGCCCGTGGAAGATGCTGTATTCCCACTGAAGGTGCTGCGCATCAGGTTGACTGTCAGGCTGTTGCCTTCCGAAACCAAGCCACCACCCTGCTGACTCACATTCCCGGCAATTGTGCTGCGCAGCACGGTGATCGTCGCAGTGTTGCCGCCCGCATACACGCCACCTCCAAAATCTGTGGTGTTGTCGGCAATCGTGAGGTCCGTCAAGGTCAAGGCGTTCCCAGGCGTGCCGGAGAAATAGACGGCTCCCCCAATACCCTGGTTGAAGTTCACCGTACTTTGTCCATTGCCGTTGCGAAGGCTCAGCCCGCTAAGACTGAGGCTGGCGGGCGTCGTATTAAACAGCGTGAAAATGCGCCACTGCTGATTGCCGCTGATGGTAATAACCTGCGCGCCTGGGCCTTGAATGGTCAGCGTGCGCGAAATGATCAAATCGCCACTGGTCAGCGTGATGGTTCCGGTCAGCCCCGGAGCAAAGGTGATCGTGCTGCCCGCGCAAGCCGTGGCAATCGCATCGCGCAAACTGCCCGCGCCGCTGTCATTGAGGTTGGTCACGACCGGATTACTCACACAGGTCACATTGATCGTGCGCGTTTGCGTTGCGGTGGCGCATCCGGCTGAAACATTGCCGGCGTCGAACAACTCCACCTTGATGTCGAAGCTGAAATTGCCGTCGGCGGTCGGCGTGCCGGTGATGGCTCCCGTGCTGGTATTGAGCGTCAACCCGGGCGGCAAGGTTGTGGCATTCGCCAGCGAATATTGATAACTGAACCCGCCCGTCGGAACAGGCGTGGCCGCGACTGAACTGTTGTAGTTCTGGCCAAGCGCTCCGCTGGCGGGCGTGCCGACGATGATTGCCGTCGGACAAACCACTGTCGTTGCGCTCGCACTGTTGTTGAGTGTATTCGGGTCGCTGATGGTGGATGTGCCCGTCGCCTGATTGGTCAGCGGCCCGGCAGTATTGGGCGCGTTGACAGTGTAGGTCAGCGTCGCCGTGAAGCCTTTGCCCAGGCTGGCCAGATTCCACAGGCCGGTCGCCGGATTGTAAACGCCCTGCGAAGCCGTGAAGCTGCCGGGGTTGAGCGCCGGGAAAGACGGGAAGTCCTCGGTCACGTTAATACTGTAGGCCGGATCGTCGCCTATGTTTTTGACCGTCAGCGTGAAGGTCACGGAATTACCAGCCGTCACCGTCGGGCTGCTGACGCTCATTGCCAAATCCAGGTTAGCCGAGCGCGGCGCCATCAAACTGACGGTGGCTTGATTGTTGGCCGGGTTCGGGTCGGCGGGAGATGACGTACCGATGGCCGCCGTATTGTCCACGCGGTCAGTGGTGTTGACCGTGGCCACGATTTGCAAGGTGGCCGAAGCTGCGTTGGCCAGATTGCCGACTGTCCACAGCCCGGTGACCGGACTGTAAGCGCCAGCGCCGTTGTCCGAAACATGAACCAGGCCGGCAGGCAGCAGGTCGCTGACCACGACGCCCGTGGCGTTGTCCGGGCCGCTGTTGCTGACCGTGATGGTGAAGGTGACGTTCGTGCCGAAAGTGGGCGTGGGGTTCGAGACGGATTTGCTGACGGCCAGATCGGCGGTTTGCGTGCCTTCCAGCACGGCGACTTCATCCCGCTTGCCCTGCGTGTTGTGATGGTGGAGCAGCAGCGCGCCCAGGCTGCCGTTGGTCGTCATGTTCGCCGTGTTCCAGGTGACGGGCAGCGTCGCGCCGTTCAAGTCCTGCGCCAGGGTCGTGCCGTCGAAATTCAGCCCCTGCGCGGCGTAGTTCCAGAAGTACGGCCCCGCCGCTTCGTCCAGTTGAGCGGAAAAAAGCGGATTGGAACCGAAGCGCGTGACCACCCTGTAGCGGAATGTCGTGTCGCCGCCGGGCAGTCCCAGTTGCGCGGGCGTCGCCGCCAGAATCATCACATTGTTATTGAAGAGCGCCGTATCCAGCGTCGCGGGGCTGACTCGATTTGTAAAGTTAACGGCGTTGACGCTGACGCCGCTGGTGGCAATGTTAAAGACACCGTTGATGAAAGCATCCTGCCCGGTGGCCCCGGCGACGCCGAAAAGCGAGGACGCCATCGTGCCGGGATTGCTGTTGAAGACAATCCGATCCCAGGTGCCGTCCTCGTTGAAGTCAACGTAGATGTTGTAGGCGAGTTGCGTCGGCGAAGCCCAATCGCCCTGGCTGGCCACGCCGAACAGAATAAAGCCGCTTGTCGCGTCATAGGCCACGCCCGCGCTCTTGATGTCGGCGTAATCGGGCAGATCGTTATTGCGCGGGCTGCTGACCTGCCACTCGAAGGGCGTGACCAGCGAAACTTCATCGTTGGGGAATGTGCCCGTGCAGGTTGGCCCCGCGCCGAGCGTGCCCGTGCAAACGTCCGAGCCGCTGAGGGCGATGGTGGTCGAGCCGGTGGGCGCGCCGCCCGTCGCGATGGTGGCGGGCGCGCTCATCATCGAAGCCGGACGCACCGAAGCGTAAACCGGCACGCGCAGTTTGAGCGAACCGCCGATGCTCAGATTGACGTAACCGCCCTCTTCCGTCAGAAAGTGGCGGGCGAGATTGCCCAATAATGCGTTTAACGGGGCGGGTGCGGTTTGCACTGTCGAAACCGAGGCATCCTTCGTGTGATCCATCTGCGCGGAGTTCGCATCCATCTGCACCGGGATGACGACCGAGCCGCCCGCCGGGACGGTGACCGTGCCGCCGCCAGGCAGGGAGAAGGAAACGCCCGGCGCGTCGGTCACGGTTTGAATGCCCAGATCGTAGGTGACGGAGGTCGTGCCCTTGTTGACCAGGCGCAGGCTTTTCTGGCTGGTCTGGACGCCGGCGATTTCGCCCGCGAAAGAAAGGCTGACCGAGCCGGCGTCGTCGGCATTGAAGGCGACGACGTTGGCGGTGACGGCCTTCTGCGGGTCAACCCGCCCCGCACCGGCGCGCCCCAGACCGATCTGCGGCAAGCCGCCGCCCGCGCCGAGCGTGACGTTATTGAGCGCCGTGTTCATCACCAGCGCCTTCAACTCTTCCACCGTCCAGTCGGCGTGCTGTTGCCGCAGCAAAGCCATGACGCCGGCCACGTGCGGCGCGGCCATCGAAGTGCCGCTGATGGTCAGTGTCTGGCTGTTGGGAAGGAAGCCGCTGGCATTGGGCGTCTGGCAACCGCTCGCCGTGCAGGTGACGCCGGTTTGCGAGGAAGTGATGCTGACGCCGGGCGCGGCGACATCGGGTTTGAGCGAGTTCGGCTTGCCCAGCCGCGACCCGCGCGAGGAAAAAGACGCGATGGTGTCGCCTTGCGTGACGGCGGCCAGCGTGGCGTTGACGCCGCCGCCGAGTTGCGCCTTGATCAAATCGCCAGTGGCGCTCGAGACAATCATCACCGGGATGGTGATCTGCGGCTGGCCGGCTGTGGCAGCCATCGTCGGGAAGTTAGCCGGTTCGCCGACGACGTTGTTGACGACGATGACGCCAATGGCCCCGGCGGCCTGCGCGTTGGCGGCTTTGACCTGAAAGCCGCAAGTGCCGCGATCAATCAGCGCGATGTTGCCGATTACGGCGCCGACGTTCGTCAACACGGTGCAACCGTCCGTTGTCAGCGGGCCGCTGCCATCCGCTGCGTCGAGCGCCAGAGCCACCGCACCGGTTTGCACCGTGGCAGTGGGCGCGGGCGCGGGCGTGAAGCTGTTGGCCGAGGAGGCCACATAACTGCCGGCAATCGCCGGCGGTGAATTGACCGTCAGCACCGTCCCCGGCAAACCGCTGTCACCGACAGCCGCCACGCTGATGCCGCGTTGCGCCGAGCCGGGTGAGCCGGTAATGAAAAAGGTGTCGCCCGCATTGCCCGCCGACGCCACGATGATCACGCCCGCCAGCGCGGCATTGTCCGAAGCCGCCGCCGTCGTGGCGCTCAGCGTGCCGTAGTTCGAACCAAGCGACATGTTGATGACATCCAGATGATCTGAAAAATCGAGGTCGCCGTTCGGGTCAATCGCCCAGTCAATCGCCTGCACGGTCAAAGCCGTGGCACCAGTGCAGCCGAACACGCGCAGCGCGTACAGCGAAGCCTGCGGCGCAACGCCCGGCCCGATGCGCAAACTGGCAAACGGCACCGAAGTATTGAACGGGCCGGCAAAAGGCGTCCCGTCGGCATTGACGCCAACCCCCGCCGCCGAACCCGCGACGTGCGAACCGTGGCCGTTGCAATCCATCGGGTCGGGATCGGGCGCGGGCGCGTTCGATCCGGTGTAGGCGTCGCCCGCGAAATCGAATCCGCCGGCGACTTTGGCCGTCGGAAAACTCGCATTGCCAGTCTCCGTGATGGCGGTGCGGTCGTTGGCCTGATAATCGGCCAGCGCGCCCGTGCCGCCGAAGTTGGCGTGCTGATAATCAATGCCCGTGTCAATGATGCCGACCTTGATCCCTGAGCCGGTGAACGCGCCCGTGCCGAGCGTGTTGGCCCAGACCTGCGGCGCGCCGATAAAGGGCACGCTGGTCGAATTGGTTGGGAATTCCAGCACCAGCGGATGGACGGCGCGCACTCCGGGCAGTTTGCGAATCGCGTCAAGCTGGTTGGCGGCCACGCGCACCGCAATGCCGTTGAAGGATTTCTGCACGCGGTAAATTTCCGTTGCGCCGATGCGGGCGCTCAAATCCGCGCCAACTCGCTGTTGGGCGTTGCGAATCAAGGTCATCTGGCTGCGGGTTGCGGCGGCGGCGGCGGCCCGCACTTGCGCCTGCGTTCCGGCGGTCCTTTTCAGTGCCTCGGCGTAAATGCGCGCCGCCGGCGCATCGTTTAGTTCCACCAGCACCTGAATGCTTTCATCTCTTTGCCCCGTCCCACCGGCGGGCAACGGAATCGTCACCTCCCCCGACGTTCCGGATTGCGCCGGAGCCGTCTGCGCGCCCGGCTCCGCACTCGTGAGGGGATTGGGCGCAGCCGCGCCGGTCGTTTCCAACGCCAGGAAGCTGACACGTTTGACGCCCGGCAATTTACGCAAGTCCGACAACCGGCTGGCGTCAATCACGGCGGCAATCGCGTTGACGGTGTTCCGCACACGGTAAAGCTCCGTCGCGTTGTAGAGCGGCCCGGCGATGGCTTCGGCGATGCGCTTTTGTTCCAGCTCGACCTTGCGCGCCTGTTCGCGCGCCAGAGTTTGCGCCGTTGCCGCTTGCGCCGCGCCGCGATAGGCCTGCTCCACAGGCGGTTCGGAAAGCTCGATCAGCACCTGAACCCGGCGCGCGCTTTGTCCTGGCGCCGCCTCGTTCAGAAGGCGTGTCACAGTTTCATCAAAGACCTGGTCCTCGGCATTGACCGCTTCGGCCTTCACGGCAGCGGCCACTTCCGCCCGTCCGGCCAGCGCTCGTTTGACAAGGGGAATTGCCGACAATGAAACCAGTAACAACGCTGCCGCAATGAGCGGAATCCGCTTTCGTGAGTGTGCATAATCTGGAAATAGCATGGAGCCTCCGTTTCCTTGTTCAGTCTGTTGGGATGAGAAACCGCTCAGAACGCTGACGTACCCGAACCTCAGCACGCGTGGACGAGCCTGATTGTTTTGATTGAATGAGTAATGAATTGCCGCCGACAAAAAGCGAAATAATTTGAGAGGTCACTTTTCGTCAATGCGGAGGCAGTGTATCGCCACCCTATCATCAGGTCAACGCCCACGACGGAAAGCAAAGAGTAAGCGGCCTGGAAAAAACATGAGGCCGCCGATTCAGGGAACCGGCGGCCTCATTTTCGATGATTCCATCGTGGATCAGCCGATGGTCAGTTTCTCCGAGCCATCACCGGCGTATCGCCGCTCTGGCCGTGAGACTTCGACATCTCCGCACCGTCGCTGCTCCGCATGATGCGCCAGATTCCGGAAGGCGCCTGCCAGACGGCAGCGTCCGCTTTGCCATCGCCGTCATAATCCGCCGCCACCGGCACATCGCCCTGCGCCGCGCCGAACGAAATTGTTCGGGTCATGGCATTGCCGCTTTCCACGATGTACCAGTTCCCTTCCGAAGCGCGCCACACTGCAATGTCCGTCCGGCCGTCTCCATCGTAATCGCCGGGCACGGGCACGTCCGTACCGACGCCCCATTTCGCGCTGGTCGTCAGACCGTCTGAACTCCGTTTGATGTACCAGTCGCCTCCTGGTCCCGCAGCCCCCCCACGGCGGAAAACAGCCGCATCCGTGATGAAGTCGCCGTCATAATCGCCCGGCACCGGAAGATCGTTTAACGAAGCAGCGCCCCACGTAATTCCATCCACCCCGCCATCCGAACTGCGCAGGATGTACCACGCACCAGCCGAACCGCGCCAGACAGCCACATCCATTTTCCCGTCTCCGTCGTAATCCCCCGGCACCGGAAGATCCGTTGGCAGCCCCCAGAAATAACGCCCAATCTCGCCATCGCTGCTGCGTTTGATGAACCAGTAACCGGCTTGTCCGCCTCCACGCCGGAACACCGCCAAATCAGTTTTCCCATCTCCGTCGTAATCGCCCGGCACAGGCAGATCATTGTAGGGATCGAAACTCGCGCCCCATACGGTTGCTTCCACCTGGCCATTGCCGCTGCCGGCCACCAGCCAGTTGCCCCCTTCCTGATTGCCGCCTCGGAAGACTGACAGGTCACTTTTCCCATCGCCGTCAAAGTCGCTGAAAGCCGTCAGGGAAGACGCGAAGCCCGTTCCAATCAGCACGGTGTACATCCTGCTGCCGGAACAAGCTCCCTGTGTCGCCGTGATGGTGAAGGCGTAACTCCCCATCGCCGTCGGAAAACCGAACAGCAGTCCATTGGCCGCAAACAAGGTCACGCCGGGCGGCAGGCTGCCGCTCGTCACCGTGTAGCTGTAGAGACCGGCAGGCGAGGCCATCGCAGCGGCATTGTAAAGCTGCCCGACATTGCCGTTGGGCAGAGTGGCGGGAAGTGTGATGGTCGAGCAACCGCCGCCGCCACCGATCACCACCGTGTAAGACTGGCTGCCGGTGCAGCCGCCAAACCCGGTCGCGGTGATGGTAAAAGTAAATGTAGCGTTGGCCGTCGGCGTCCCGCTCAGGCTTCCCGTTGCCAGATTCAGGTTCAGTCCTGTCGGCAACGATCCGGAACTGACCGCGTACGTGTAGCCGCCTCCGGCGGGTGAAGCCGCGATGGTCTGGCTATACGCCGTGCCGGTTGTTCCGCCCGGCAAGCTCGCCGGAGCCAGTGTGATGCCAGGACAGTTGATGGCCAGTGTGTAGCTTTGCGTCGCGCTGCAGCCATTGGCGGCCTGCGCTTTGACCGTGAACGTGGAGGTTCCGGTCACGGTGGGTGTCCCACTGATCACCCCTGTGGATGTGTTCAACGTCACTCCGCCCGGCAAACCGCCGGAGGTCAGCGAGAAGGTATAGCTGCCCGCCGGTGTCACATTGAGCATTTGCGAATAGGCGACGCCGGCGCTGCCCGCCGGAAGCGGCGAAGTCGTCGTCAACGAAATGCTCGGGCAACCAATGGCCACCGTGTACGTGCGGCTGCCGGAACAAGCACCCGCTGTTGCTGTAATCGTGAAAGTTGAAGATCCGTTGGTCGCCGGCGTTCCGGTAATTGCGCCGGTCGCGGCGTTGAGCGTTAAACCGGGCGGCAGCGCGCCGCTGCTTACCGCGTACGAATACGTTCCGCTCGGGGTCCCGCTGACCGTCTGGTTATAAGCAGTTCCAATCGAACCGCCCGGCAGACTTGTTGGCGTCAGGTCAATGGTGGTGCAATCAACCACCAGCGTGTAGTCGCGGAAATTGCTGCACTGGCCGCCGGGGGTTGTCGCCGTCACGCGAAAATTGAACGTCCCGCTTTCGGCCGGCGTGCCGCCAAGCAACCCGCTTGCGTTGAGCGACAGACCGAGCGGCAAGGTTCCATTGGTCAGACTGAAATTGAAACTGCCTCCCCCGGACACGCTAAGCTGCTGGCTGTAAGGCGACCCGGCGGGCGTGCCTGGCAATGTCGCGGGTGTCAGGCTGATCACCGGACAGACGACCAAAATGCTGTAGTTTTGACTGCCCGTACAGCCGGAGGCGTCCTGGGCCGTAACCGTGAAGTTGAAGTTGCCAAGTGCGGCTGGCACGCCGCTCCAGGTCCCGTTGGGATTGAGCGTCAATCCGGTCGGCAAACTTCCGCTGGTGACGCTGAGCAGAACTGGTGGCATGCCGCCTGCGGTTGTCAGATTCTGTGGATAAACCGCGTCAATTGCAGCCGCTGGCAGGGTGGCGGGCAGCACGCTGATGCTCGGACAGACCACCATCAGAGTGTAGCTCTGGCTGCCGATGCAACCATTGGCATCCTGCGCCGTCACGGTGAAACTCGTACCGCCAAGCGCAGTCGGCGCGCCGCTCCAGGTCCCGTTGGTGTTGAGCGTCAAACCTGCGGGCAGACTGCCGCCGGTGACGGAAAAGGTATAGCTGCCCGCCGGACTGGCCGTAATTGTCTGGCCGTAGGCAACGTTCAGGTTTGCGTTCGGCAGCGTTGGCGGATTGAGAGTGATGGATGGACAGGCAATGATCGTGAACTCCGTCGTCGCGATCACCGAACTGTCCGAGTTATAGGAAATGTTGACCCGCCAGGTTCCCGCCGTGGGATTTGCCGGAAGCGCGTAAGTCGCGGTTTGGCCGTCCGTCGTGATCTCCGGACCACGCTGCTGGATGATGCCGTCCGGGTCCACGAAATCAAAACGGGCGTTGGCGATGGGCGGATCAATGCCCGTCACCTGCGCGCAGACCGTGCCGCCCGCAACGAATGCCGTTTGCGGCGTGGTGCAATTGGCCGCGAAAGTCGCCACGCCCACCGCCGGAACAACCGCCGCCGTGAATGTGTTTGAACTGAAACTGGCCGAGACCAGACCCGGCAGGTACCAGCCCGCACTGCCTAAGGCGAAAAATAACGCCAGCAACGCGGACCAGCGGAATGTACGTTTCTGCATTTGATACATCGCAAGTCCTCCTGGAGATGACTCCTGAAATGCCTTTCAAGCAGTTGGGCAAAGGTTGTGGCGGTGTCGTCTTCCGGTTCATTTTCCATTTGCCAGCTTCCATTTCTCATTTTTCATTGCGGTCGCGGAAAACCCGATCAATGACAAATGACAAATCAAAAATGAAATATGGAAAATGAAACTGCCGCGAACCGTTTCCCCGGCTGCTTAAGCGAGTGACGGCTTGATGAGTCAGCCAGGATCACTGTTGCGCAAGCAAGGTGCTCGGCGCTCCGTTGGTCGTATTGCCCGTATTCTTGTTATTCCCGAACGAAACGACGCTTCCTCCAGAGGCAATGGAAATACCGGTAACATTGCCCATGATGTCGCAATTGCTGATGCGGACGATGGCGCCGGAAGCGGAAGCATTCACGCCGATGTCGTTATTCGTCAGCACGCAGGTTTCGGCATTGATGACCGCTCCACTGGCGGAGGCGACCAGCGCCTGATTGGTGTTCTGGGAAACAACGGAACGGCTGATCGTGGCCTGTCCAGTGGCCACGGCCAGGCCGGAACCGCAGCTTTGGATGTTCGTGTTGTCAATCGAAACGCTTGGCGTGCCGCTGGCGGCGACGTTGACTCCGGAGCCGCCGCAGTCCCGGATGCCGGTATTCTTGACTGAAAGCTTACCGGCAGCGCTAAGCGCCACGTCAATTCCGTGTCCGGTCACGCCGGAAATCGTCGTATTTTCAACAATGAGTTGTTTGCCGGCCAGAAAGCGGATGCCGTTGGTCCCTGTCCCAAAGCCGGCGAGCGAAAGACTTCTAATGACGACGACGTCATTCGCTCCGGCATTAACGATAATGCCGTTGCTTCCGGCATTCGAAATCCCGGCCAACTGGCCATCGCCACTAATTGTGATGGCTTTGGTGATGGTGACTGCGCCGTAGCCCCCCGGATCGAGCACCGAGATTTCACCGCCGGCGGCGGTCTTCGAGATTGCGCCAGCAAAGGTTTTGCACGGCGCGGTGCGGCTGCACGGATTGGCGTCATCGCCCACGCCGGAAACCCAGGTGCGGACTGCCTGCGCGGATGCCTGCGAAACGCAAAACGCGCAAATCACGATTGCCATTGCCAGAGTGAGCATTGATACGATTTTCTTGTTCATCAGAGTGTCTCCTTTGGGTGTCGGAATGTCGCTTGTGGCGGACTGAACCTGCCGGTTGCCAGGTGGAGGAGAACCGCACGGCGCATTCCGCCAGGCGGCCTCCTGAAAATTAGTCTTGAGTAGATTAATTGCGTGTGGGATACGCCCGCGCCTTTCTCGATAATTGCTGCGAGTGGAGAAACGCGCGAGCAAACGCACGGTAAAAGAAGGCTCGGCGCGTGTCAATAAACCAGAGTGGAATACGCAGGACCGAGTAGTGGAGCGTCCTGGAAGTCTTCCACCCGGTTAGCCGAAGCTAAAGTAGGACAATTTGGCAAATTGTCCTACTGCGCGGGGTGGAGAACTTTCAAAGCGTTCCACTAGGGCTCAAATCCACGGCTAAGCGACTGGCCAGAGCATATTTAATATTTAATATGTGATATTAAATATTAAATATGGGAGTGCGCTTTTCACTCATTTTTTTAGCCGTGGATTCAGGCTGGAGCTTGTCCCGCTAAGGCGCAATCACCACCGTGTACATCTGACTGACCGTGCAGGTTCCCTGCGTTGCCGCGACCGTGAAGGTGTAAGTGCCCGCCACCGTCGGATAGCCGAACAGCAGCCCGTTGAAACTGTACAGCGTGACGCCCGGCGGCACGCTGCCCGCCGTTGGCGCATAACTGTAAAGTCCCGCCGGCGAAGCCACGGCGGCGGCGTTGTAAAGCACTCCGACCTTGCCGTTCGGCAGACTCGGCGGCAGCGTGACCGCCCCGCAACCGCCACCGACCACGACCGTGTATGATTGGCTGCCCGTGCAGCCGCCAAAGCCTGTCGCGGTAATGGTAAAGGTGAAGGAACCGCTCGCCGTAAGCGTCCCGATCACGCCGCCGGTCGCCACGTTCAAGCTCAGTCCCGTGGGAAGCGCGCCGGATGTGACGGAATAAGTGTAGCCGCCGCCTGCCGGACTGGCCGAAATGCTTTGGCTGTAAGCCGTGCCGGTCGTCCCGCCCGGCAGGCTGGCCGGACTCAGGGAAACGGTGGGGCAGTTGATGACCAGGGAATAGACTTGCGTTGCGCTGCAGCCACTGGCCGCCAGTGCGTTGATGGTGAAGGTGTAAGTGCCGGTCACCGACGGCACGCCGCTTAGAACGCCGGTCGAGGGGTCCAATGTCATTCCGGCAGGCAGGCTCCCCGTCGCCAGTGAGAAGGTATAGCTGCCTGGTGGCGTGACGGTGAGAGTTTGCGAATAGAAACCGCCGGCATCGCCAACCGGCAGCGACGCCGGCGTGAACGCGATGGACGAGCAACCCACATATCGCTTGACCCGGCGGTTGCTGGCCTCCGTCACATACAGCGAGTTGGTGACAGGATCGAAAGCGGCGCTAAAGGGCAGGTTGAATGAAGTGGCGGAGACCCCGCCGTTGTTGGCTCCGCCACTGATAAAGTCCGGCTGGCCCAGCACGTTGTCGGCATTCGCGCCATCGCCTTTGGTGAGCACATTATCGAAGATCAGCACACGGTGGTTCAGTACCTCTACCACATAAAGCCGTCCGGCAGGATCCAGGGCCAGGCCGCTCGGCTCATTCATCCTGTTCTGAGAGGTGCCCGCCCCGCCGCTCATCAAGTCGGGCTGGCCCAGCACGCCATCCGCCGCTCCGCCGTTCGGTTTCGCCGCCGCATTGTCGAAACGCAGCACGCGGTTGTTGCCGGAATCCGAGACCCATAAGCGCCCTGCCGCATCCGTAATCATGTTTTCCGGCAGATTCATTCCGGTGGGGCTGGCGGCGGCTCCGCTGCTCATCAAGTCAGGTTGACCAAGCACGGCATCGGCGGCGGCGCCGTTCGGTTTCGCCGCCGCATTGTCGAAGCGCAGCACCCGGTTATTGCCCCGATCGGCCACCCACAAGCGTCCGGCTCCATCCACCGTGACGCCTTGCGGAAACTGCATCATGCCGGGGCCAAGGCCCATTGTCCGGCTCGTAAAGTCGGGCTGGCCCAGAACGCCATCGGCATTCGCGCCGGTCGCTTTCGTTGACGCATTGTCGAAGCGCAGCACCCGGTGGTTGCCCCGATCCGGCACCCATAAGCGCCCCGCCCCGTCCACAAAGATGCCCCTGATGTCGAGCATCCCATTTGGGCCGATGCCAGGGCCGGTGCTCATCAAATCGAGCACGCCCAGCGCGGCTTCCGCCGGTTGCCCATTCAGCATCGCAGCCATTGAACTGTAGCGCGTCACCCGGCAGATATTGGCATCCGCGACAAAGACCTTCCCCGTCGTCGGGTCTATCGTCACGCCGACCGGGAAACTCATCCCGGTGGCGGTGATGGGACTGACGGCATTGATGCGTGTGGTCAAGTTGGGCTGGCCGATGACACTGACGGCCGGCTGGTTATTGATCCATTGCGATTGTACCGGTCCGGCGGCAAACAGCAGCACTGCCGCCAGAAGACAACCGCGCAGGGCCGGACGGACGCCTGAAGGATTGGGGAGAGCAAAAGACGCCGGCGCGCTGGAAGACTGATGGCCGGTGTGATGTCTGGAAAAAATCTTCAGCATAAGTGATCTCCTTCGAAAATTACTCCATTGGTTGATTGGCGGACTACGCGCGGATTGCCTCAGTGTTCAATGCGCGCCTTTCGACGGCACGGGCGTGTCGCCGCTCTGTCCATGTTGTTGAATCAGATTCGTGCCGTCGGAACTGCGGATCACCAGCCAGTTGCCGTCCAGCGGTCGCCACACCGCCACGTCGGCTTTGCCATCACCGTCGTAATCGCCTGGCACAGGCACATCGAAGTACGGCGCTGCCGAAGTCCCCCAACTTACTGACTGCGTCTGCCCGTCCGAGGATTTCAGGATGTGCCAGTTCGTCATCGGGCCACGCCAGACGGCAACGTCGTACTTCCCGTCTCCGTCGTAATCGGCGGGAACCGGCACATCGAAATGCGGCGCGGCGGACGTTCCCCAAGTCTCCGACTTAATCATTCCGTCCGAGCTTTGCTTGATGTACCAGCCGCCGACCGCGCCGCGCCAGACGGCCACATCCGTCTTTCCGTCGCCATCGTAATCGCCCGGCACGGGCGTGTCGCCGACCGTTCCCCAGGTCTCGGATTTGGTCATCCCGTCCGAGCTTTGCTTGATGTACCAGGCATTGGCGCTCACACGAAATACCGCGACATCGGTCTTGCCATCGCCGTCGTAATCGCCCGGCACCGGCGCATCCGTCCCCAATCCCCAGAATTCATCCGTGGTTCCGCCGTCCGAACTGCGCTGGATATACCAACGGCCATTGCTTCGCCGGAAGACGGCGACATCGGTTTTGCCGTCGCCGTCGTAATCGCCGGGAACGATTTCATCGTTTACCGGCGCTTGCGCCGTCCCCCAGTCAATTGATTGGAGGGAGTTGTTGGAGCTTTGCAGGATAAGCCACGGCGCGGGCAAGAGGTTGCCACGCCAGACGGCAAGATCGGTTTTACAGTCACCGTCGAAATCGGCTTTGACCGCGCGGCGTTTTGGGGCGAAGACATAGGCCGCGCCAGTCCTGGAGTTCTTCCCATAGGCCCCGGATACAATTGTCGCGTCGCTGATCGCAACAGAGGCACCGAAACTGTCACTCGCTGCCGCATCGCTGGCGGTCAGCTTCTGCACCTCGCCCCAGTTGTCGGCTCCGCCCTGATTACGGTGATAGAGATACGCCGCGCCGGTGTCTGAGTTGTTGCCGTCTGCCCCAACGACGACCAGGTCGCCATTGATTCCGACCGATTCGCCGAAGTAGCTATTCGCCGTGGCATCGCTGGGGATCAGTTTCTTGACCTCGCCCCAATTATCCGCACCGCCTTGATTGCGCGCATAAATGTAGGCTCCGCCCGCGAAGGAGTTTTTGCCCCACGCTCCAATCGCGACTGTGTCGGCGAGGATGGTCACGGAACCACCAAAACGAGCCTGTGCGGCTCCGTCGCTGGCGGTCAGTATCCTGGTTTCGCCCCAGTTATTGGCTCCGCCCTGATTGCGTTCATAGAGGTAGGCCGCGCCAGTGTTGGAGTTTTTGCCTAACGCCCCAACAATGACCGTATCACCACTGATCGCGGACGCGTAGCCGAAAAAACTTCCTCCATCGCTGGCCGTCAGTTTTTTGACCTGCCCCCAGTTATCCGCGCCCCCTTGATTGCGCTCAAAGATGTAGGCCGCGCCAACCAGGGTGCCATTGCTGCCATGTGCCCCAATCAGGACTGTGCCGGCGCTGATCCCAACGGACGTGCCGAAGAAATCATTCGCCATGGTGTCGCTGGCAACGAGTTTCTTGACCTCGCCCCAGTTGTCGGGGCCACCCTGGTTGCGGGCAAAAATGTAGGCTACGCCGGCTCTGGCGTTCTTCAGTTGAGCTCCCACGACAATGATGTCAGCGCTGATTGCGACCGCGCTGCCGAAACGGGAATCTGCGCCCGCATCGCTGGGGATCAGTTTCTTGACCTCGCCCCAATTGTCGGCTCCGCCTTGATTGCGCTGATATATGTAAGCCTCGCCGGCTTGAGAGTTCTTGTTATATGCCCCGACCACGATCGTGTCACCGCTGACGGCAACCGTAAAGCCGAAGGAGTCATTCGCCGCCGCGTTGCTGGCGGTCAGTTCCTTAACTTCGGTGAAGATCCGATTAGTCGTAGCGGCGTTGGGCTGCGCGCCGTACCTCACGCCGCGCAGCTTCAACCCCGTCTGCCAGTGCCGCCTCCCCCGACGCTGCACTGGCTCCGGCAGCATCCGCTCACCGCTGAATGAGGCGTGCGGATGCTGCGCCGGATTCTTTGTTCGATCGGTTGTCCCTTCTTTGGCGGCATTGCGCAGCCGGTCGTAAAGGCCGTGCGCTTTCAGGGAAGCTACGGCGGGTTTTCCCTCCAAGGTAGAGAGCGGTTGCCGAATCCGAGTTACGCTTACGGCCACCACCGGGCGGTCGGCCTTCAGCAGGAATGCCGAAAGGCCTCCGCCCAGCAGCAGAATGGCCGGAAGCAGCCAACGCGCGGTGTTGACTGTCTGGCCAAAAAGAATGCTTAAAAAGGTGTTTGATCGAGCAGAAAACGCTCTGAGGGCGGTTGAGGTGGGAGTCATGACAGATTCCTCGAAAAACTGGTTTTAGGTCTTTTCATTTTCCATTTCCCAATTGACATTTTTTATTTGCCATTGCGGATGATGCGCTCCGGGCACAATGACAAATGACAAATCCAAAATGGCAAATGGCAAATGAAAAGCAGTTGCGCTTCAAAATTGCCGCGCAGGCGCTTACAGGCTGAAGCCTGAACTCCATGCGGCCTTCTCATAGTTTTAGAACGTGGTCAGTACTGGTGCGCCGGATTCCTGGATAAAGGATTCGTTGAGAGCAAGAATCTGGCGCAATTGAAGTAAATTCTCTTTGACGACGTAGCCGCAAGCGCCCGACCGCCGCGCTGCCGACCGCAGCCCTGTATCATCGAAATCCGTGACGATGATGATTCGGGAATCCGGAAAAGCGGCTTTGATCTGCCGGGTCGCCTCCAGGCCACCGACTTCTTTCATTTGCAGGTCCATCAACACCCACTCCGGCTGGCAGGCGCGGTAGGCGGAGAGCGCCTCGCTGCCATCGCTGCATTCAGTGATGGTTTCGGTCAAATCGCCAACCAGCTTCCTGATCATTTGGCGTATGGCCGCATTGTCCTCCACGATTAAGAGTTTCATCGGCCCTCCTGATCCTCGGTCTTTGATGTCCTGCTGGGTGGGATTATCCGGATGGGAGGGGAGAATTGAATAATCAGTTCTACTGATATTGGGCTACGTAGTTCCGCGTATTTTTCTACGTGGAACTACGTAGCCGATGGCCGGAGAAATGGAAAATCTAGGATAGTTCCGACTTGTGATCCAGCGCGAAATTAAGCAGCGCGTGGCTGCCCCGCAGTTCCAGTTTCTGGCAGATGTTGGCCCGGTGCTTTTCGACGGTGCGGATGCTGACGTGCAATTCACCCGCGATTTCCCGGCTGGTTTTATTTGCGGCGATCAATTGCAGCACGCGGCGTTCAGAGTCCGTCAGCGTATTGAGGCTGGGTTTTTGGGCAACCAGGAAAGCCGAGCGCGCGTTGCGATTGAGCAGATAGGTGGAAAGCGCGGGGCTGATGAAATTCTGTCCGGCGGCCACGGCCTTGATGCTGGCCAGGATGTCATTGACCGCGCTGTCCTTGAGCACGTAGCCCTTGGCGCCGCGATCCAGCGCCGCGTTGAAGAAGCGTTCGTCCTGATGCATGGTCAGGAAGATCACCGCCGTGGCCAGTCCTTCCTCACGCACGGCGCGGATGACTTCGAAGCCGTCCCTGGCCGGCATCGCCACATCGAGAACGGCGACTTGCGGGCGGAACGTGCGGATGTGCTCAAGCGCCGACTCACCATCCTCGGCTTCCCCAACGATCTTCAACTTCGGATCGGATTCGATCAGGTTGCGCAAGCCACGGCGGAAAATCGGGTGATCGTCGGCAATCACAATTCGGATTTCAGTCTGCATCTCACTCCTGCGAAACCGTGGGACAAGATGACATCTTGTCCCACGGGCAATTTTCACTGTGTCAGACCGCGAGCGACTCTCCGGTGGAGAGTCGCTCGCGGTCTGAACGGTCAGGTCAAAGTTAGCGTGACGATGACAATTGTTCCCTGACCAGGCGCGGATTGAATGAACTCTTTGCCGCCGAGCATGCGCGCACGCTCGGCGATGCCGATCAAACCGAACCCCCGGCGGCGAAGCTCGCTGGCGCTGGCCGCATTCGCCTGAAAACCACGGCCATTGTCTTCAACCGTCAGTTGCACTTGCCGCCCTTCGCGTTTGAGCCTGACCTTCGCCTCGCTGGCTTCCGAATGTTTGACAATGTTGTTGACGCTTTCCTGCACAATCCGGTACAGATTCATTTCCGCTTCTTTCGAAAACAGTCCCTCCACATCGTCAATCTCGGCGAAAAATTGAATCTCAGACGCGTGAGCCGCTTTTTCCAGCATGAATTCGATGGCCTCTCGCAATCCGAGTTGGTCCAGATGATAGGGCCGCAGATTGTAGGTGATCTGCCGCACGTCTTCGAGCGCCCGCGAAGTCATTGCGGAAATTTCGTTGAACTGCTCGTAGGCCTGGCTCTCCTTCCCGGTCGTGGTCAAAGCAAGCAGCGCGCTGTTCTTGATAACCAGCAGGTCTTGTCCCAAACCGTCGTGCAGTTCAGCGGCGATGCGTTTGCGCTCACTCTCCTGCGAATCAATCAACTGTTTGGTATAGGCTTCGCGGGCCGCCTGCCGACGCTCCAATTGTCGGATGCGGTATTTGTAGCCCCCAACGGCCATCCCACTGACGGCGGCCAGCACGCCTGCCAGAAACCACCAGGTTTGCCAGAACGGCGGGATGATGACGATCTGAAGCAACGCATCCTGGGTGCTCCAAATCCCGTCGTTGTTGCTGGCCATAACGCGGAAGGTATAGCGTCCCGGCGAAGTGTTGGTGTAGTAGGCGACGCGACGCGTCCCGGCCTCGATCCAGTGATTGTCATAACCTTCGAGCTTGTATTTGAAATGCGCTTTTTCCGGCGCGGTCAGGCTCAGCCCGGTGTAGTGAATTTCCAGATCGCCGCCGCCGGGCCGCACTTCGACTTGCCGTGTGGGATCAACCGCCGTCTGGCCGACCAGAACCTGCTCGATGGCCACGGGCGGCGGCAGCAGGTTGAGCTTGTTCGGATCAATTGCCACGACGCCCTTCACGGTCGGGAACCAGAAGCGGCCATCCGGCGCTTTGCAGCCCGCACTCTGAAAACCGCCGTTCGTCTCATTACTCTTCATCCCATCGGCAACGGTATAAGTGATACAGGCGACGGAAGCCGCGCGGCCATCGGCGACCTCGTTCAATTCGCGGCGGCTGGCGCGGTAGATGCCGCGATTGCAGCTCATCCACAAATTGCCGTGGTCGTCTTCCAGAATCCGCGAGACGATGTTGTCATACAGTCCCTGCCGGGTGGTGATGTGCGTGAAGCGTCCGTCCTTGAAACGATTCAGCCCGCCGCCATAGGTGCCGATCCAGAAAGTCCCGTCCGCATCTTCGTAAATGTCGCGCACGTAATTGTGCGACAAGCCCTGCGCGGTGGTGTAGTTCGTGAACTTTCCGTCCCGGAAGCGGCTCATGCCCGTTACGCCGCCCAGCCAGAGCGCTCCGCTCCGGTCTTCGGTGATATTGCGGACATCCGTCAAAGCGCAGCCTTCCGGCGCTCCGTAACGGATGAAGCGACCATCCTGAAAACGATAGAGTCCGCCCACTTTGGCATCGCTCCCCGTGCCGATCCAGAGTTGCCCGGCGCGGTCTTCGTAAATGGCTGCCACGGGAGCGCCGGTGAAAACCGGGTCGAATGGATAGTGCGTCAGGCGGCCGTCTTTGGCGTAATGCAATCCCAGATAATTGCCGTACCAGAGGCCACCCTGGCGGTCCGGCAGCACCGTCCAGCATTCTTTCGGCCCTGGATACCCAGTGAACTTTCCCTGGCTGAACTGGTAAATGATGCCGCTGCCTACCCACAGGCCTTCGGCGCCATCTCCTGTAATTGCGGTGCATGATTCGGACAGCAAGCCCTGCTCGGCGTCGTAAGCCGCGACCTGGGCCAGCCTGAAACGGTGGAGGCCGTCGCCTCCGGTGCCGATCCAGAGATTCCCCTCTCGATCTTCAAGCACGCTCTGTATGTGGTCCAATCGCATCATTTGCGGCTCGGTAATGACGCGCTCGCCCGCGATTTCCGAAGGCTTGGTTGGCATCAGCAAAGCAAGATCGCCCGTGCGGCCTTCCATCACTGCGATGCGCAGGCGTTGGGTTGGTCGAGGCTTGCGGAAAAAAAAAGTAAAGGTGACGCCGCTGAACCGGGTTAAGCCCCACGGACTGGCGATCCACAGACTGCCGTCGCGTGCTTCCCCACAGGTCATCGGCCCCTCGAAATCCTCCTTCGCATCGGCGGGCAGCAGATAAGTCTCAAAGCGGCCTGCCTGCCAGCGAGCCAGCCCTCGCCGGAAGATGATCCACATGCCGCCATCTCGCCCGGCTTTAACCAGCCAGATACGATGATTGGCCAATGCCTCCTGCGTGGTGAAGGTCGTCAATCGGCCATCTTTCAGCCGTGCCAGCCCTTTGCTGGTGGCGATCCACATACCGCCGTCCTTGTCCTCGGCCAGCCCTCCGACAAAGTTATCCGGCAACCCATCCTGGGTGGTATAAGTCGAAAACCTTCCCTCGAAGTAGCGACTGAGTCCACCTTGATCGGTGCCGATCCAGAGGCCGCCCGCGCTGTCCTCGCATAGTGAGAGAATCCGGTTGCTCTTCAAACTTGGCGAATTCCCGGTGTCAAACACGGTAAACTTCACCCCGTCAAAGCGGACTAAACCACCATAAGTACCTGCCCACAGGTACCCATCCCGCGTCTGGAGGATGGTGCTCACGGTGTTTTGTGGCAGGCCCCGTTCCGTCGTCCAAGTCTCGTGTACGTATTGGGCGGGCAGGCCCTGCGCTGCCGCGACTCGCTCTCTGTCGCCGGGGCCAGCCAGGCAACATAGAATCAGAAGTGTGATTCGGAAAAGCTGCTTGCTCATTCCCGCTGTTTGATCGGGCGATTTCGTTGATTGATTTCAGAGTTGATTTGGTTGCCGTGGCAATGCGTGTGGAATTATGGAGAATGCGATTGCGTTTGTGAATAGACCAAATGCCGCATTTCAAGTGAAATGCGGCATTTGGTATTGGCGGCTTATTCTAATGTCCGGATCGTCAGCCCGACCAGGGCACAACCGGCAAACCGCCGGATGCGCTTTTCAGGTGAAACGCCCTTCAATACTTCCGGGCAACGATCGGCACATCGCCGCTCTGCCCCAAAGTCTTCGAGGTTTCCACGTTGTTGCTGCTGCGTTTGAACGTCCAGGTTCCGGTGGACGCCCGCCAGATCGCGGCATCCGCCTTCCCGTCTCCGTCGTAATCCGCCGTCACCGGTATGTCGCCTTCGGCGGCACTTCCCAGGGTAATCGTCCGAAGGGCGGCACCGCTGCTTTCAATGATGTACCAGTTCCCTTCCGAACCACGCCAGACGGCCAGATCCGTCTTGCCGTCGGCGTCGTAATCACCCGGCACCGGCAGGTCAGTTCCGGCGCCCCATTCGACATTGACGGTGGAGCCATCCGAACTCCGCTGGATGTACCAATGGCCGTCCCCGCGACGGAATACAGCCACATCGGTTTTGCTGTCTCCGTCGTAATCGCCCGGCACCGGAATGTCTCCCACCGCAGCCGAGCCCCAGGCCCTGCCCTCCACATCGCCGTCTGAACTGCGCAGGATGTACCAGCCTCCCACCGAACCGCGCCAGACGGCAATGTCTGTCTTACCGTCGCCGTCGTAATCTCCCGGCACCGGAATGTCCGTCCCCAGGCCCCACTGTTGGCGCGTCACTTGTCCATCACTGCTCCGCTTGATGTACCAGTAACCGGCTTGTCCGGCGCCACGACGGAACACCGCCAGATCGGTCTTGCCGTCTCCGTCGTAATCGCCTGATACCGCCAGATCGTTGTACGGTGCGGCGCTCGATCCCCAGGGCGTTGAGTGCAACTGCCCATCGCCGCTGTTGGCGACCAGCCAGTTCCCGTCACTGCCCTGGAACACCGACAGATCGCTCTTGCCATCGCCGTCAAAGTCACTGAAGACAGTCAACGAAGACGCAAAGCCCGCTCCGATCAGCACCGTGTATTGCTGGCTGACCGAACAGGCTCCCGCGGTGGCCGTGATGGTGAAGGTGTAGCTGCCTGCCGCCGTCGGATAGCCGAAGACCAATCCGATGCTGCTGTAGAGCGTCACGCCCGGCGGCAGACTGCCCGTCGCCGAATAGTTATAACTGCCAGCAGGCGAGGCCGCTGCCGAAGCGCTATAGAGTTGCCCGACTGAACCGTTCGGCAAACTTGCGGGCAGCGTGATTGTCGGGCAACCGCCGCTGCCGATCGTCACGGTATAGGCCTTGCTGCCGGTGCAGCCGCCAAAGCCCGTCGCCGTGATGGTGAATGTGAACGCGCCGTTGGTTGTGGGCGAACCGCTCAAGCTTCCCGTCGCCGGATTCAGATTCAAACCGGGCGGCAGATTGCCGGAGGTCAAGGCAAAACTGTAATTGCCTCCGGCGGGCGAAGCCGACAAGGATTGTGAATAGGCCACACCGATTGAACCGTTCGGCAGGCTGGCCGGATTCACCGTGACCGCCGGACAGCCGATGGTCAACGTGTAGCTTTGCGTGGCGATACATCCGCTGGCGGTTTCCGCCTTGACGATGAAGGTCGTCGTGCCAGTCACCGCAGGCAAGCCGCTGATGACGCCGGTGAACGGATTCAGAGTCAGGCCGGTCGGCAAATTTCCCTGCGTCAGCGAGAAGGTATAGCTGCCTGCCGGAGACACGCTAAGGGTTTGCGAATACGTATTGCCCGCTGTTCCCGCTGGCAACGTCGTCGTGGTAAACGAAGCCGCGGTGCAGGAAATCGCCACGATATAGTTTCGCGAACCGGCGCAGCCTCCAGCCGAAGCCGTCACGTCGAAACTGAATTCTCCCGCCGCAGTCGGCATGCCGGTGATTGCGCCCGTCGCCGGGTTCAGCGACAAACCGGGCGGCAACGATCCGGCGGTCACGCTGAAAGCGTAGCTACCCGCCGGCGACGCCGAGACCGTTTGATTGTACGCCGCTCCGACTGTGCCGCCCGGCAAACTCGCAGGACTGACCGTGATCGCGGGGCAATTCACGAGCAGCACGTAATCGGTAAACCCGCTGCAAGAACCAAAAGCCGTCGCTGTGACGCGGAAATTGAACACGCCGCTTTGCGTCGGCGCGCCGCTGAAGCTGCCGTTGCCATTCAGCGTCAATCCCACCGGCAACAGGCCGTTGGTGACGCTGAAAGTGTAGCTTCCGGCAGGCGAGGCGGTGAGGGCTTGCGGATACGCCACATTCACCATCGCGTTCGGCAATGCCGCTGGCGACAATGTGATGGCCGGACAACCGATGCTGACCGTGTAGCTTTGGCTACCGGTGCAGCCGTAGGCATCCGTCGCCAACAGCATGAAGCTGAACAGGCCAGTCATCGTCGGCGTGCCGGTCAAGCCGTTGCCGCTGATGGTCACGCCTGGCGGCAATGAACCACTGGCCAGGCTCAAGCTGTATGGCGCGGTGCCGCCGCTGGCAATGTTGGATGGCGTGTAGGGAACGCCCGCCGTGCCAGCCGGCAATCCGGCCAGCGTAATGGCCGAACATTGAATTTCCACCGCGCCAATGTCGGAGCCGTTGCCGTTCGCCGCGTTGGTCACGCCAGGAATATCGAATGGACGAGGCAGGCCGCGTTGATCGGTTGAAACGCCCGCGCCGCCTTTATCAATCGCCGGACTGCCAGGCAGCAGAAGATGCGTCGGCGTCGGGCCGCCGTTATTGCCGAGCGGCGCCAGCAACGGATTGGTGTTGATTTGATCGCCAGCGCCTGTCAGCAAGCCGCCGCCAGAGTCGCTGGCCAAATTGTTGCCCAGGGAGGTAACCGTTCCGCTGTTGTTGACAAAATTCGGGCCAACATTGTTGGCGACAATGGTGTTTTGCAACCGCAGTGCGCTGAGTGAACCAACGACCTGGATGCCGCCAACAGCGCCGTTGCTGCGATTGTCGGTCACGGTGCAGTTGGTCAGGGTGACGGTTTCGCCGTCTATGATACGCAGCCCGCCGGGAAAGCTACCCGCCGTATTGCCACTGATCGTGCTATTGGTCAGCGTCCCCGTCGCGCCACTTTGAAACAAAATGCCACCATCTTGACCAACGGCGGTGTTGCCGCTAATGGTGGTGTTCGACATGATCAGGTTCCCACCAAACATCCACACGCCACCGGCGTTGCCAGCCTGGTTGCCGCTGATCAAACAATTGTTCAGGATGAGCGTGCCCCCAATTGAAGTAATGCCGCCACCAAAATAAAGGGTTGAATTGCCCGAGATGACGCAGCTATCCAAGGTCACCGTCGTACCAGGACTGGTATCCAATGCTCCGCCATAGTCACTGCCCTGCAATTTGCCGTTGTTGAGTGTCAGGCCAGCCACTCGCACGATCGTGCCGGTGATTGTGAAAATGTTGAAGTCCGGCGTGCCCGCGACGGTGCTCCGGCGCACGGTCAGTTGGCTCGCGCCCGGCCCATTGATGGTTAGATTGGGATGACTCAGGAAGGGCAACTTCGTTGCCAGATTAATGATGCCCGTCACGATGAAGTTGATCGTCAGCGGCGTGCAGGTCGTAATTGCGTTTGCCTCTTCCACTGCCGCGCGCAGGGTGCATTTGCCCACTGCGTCGGCGCATATGCGGTCGCCCGGAGCGGCATCCGGCGTATCGCCAAGGTCGTTGACGGTCAACGTGCTCGGGCAGACGACAACACTGTTCGTATCCGTCGAACTGTTATTGCCCGGCGTGGGATCAGTGCCGTTCGCGCCATCATCGGCAATGGTTGCGGTATTGCTGATCTGCGTGACTCCGCCGGGCAGCGGAACGTCAACCGTAACAGCAAAAGCCGCTGACCCGGTCGTGCCTCCCCCAGCCAGACTGCCGACGCTGAAGGTGCAGGTGGAACCGGCGTTGTTGTTCGGAACACAGGACCACCCCACCGTGCTGGCGGCGGCATTGAACGTCGTGTTGGCCGGAACCGCCTCACTCAGCGTCACGCCGGTCGCATCCTGATTGCCGGCGTTGCTGTAATCCAGCGTATAAATCAGCGTTTCTCCAGGAGCCACCGTCGTCCTGCCATCGCTTTTGCTGATGGTCAGGTCAGGAGCGGCATTGACCGGCGTCGTGTCGCTGCCGGAGTTGTTGCCCGGAGTGGGATCACTGCCATTGGAGAGATCGTCGGCAATCGTCGCCGTATTACTGATTTGCGTCACGCCAGTGGGAAGCGGATTGTTGACGGTTACCTCGAAGGTCGCAGAACCATTGGCTCCGCCAGGGACACCGCCAACAGCAATGGTACAAGTCGAACCGGCATTGTTGTTCGGCGCGCAAACCCAGCCGGAGCCGGTGAAGGTCGTGTTCGCGGGCACGGTCTCGCTCAGAGTCACGCCGGTCGCTCCCTGATTACCGATATTGGAGTAATTCACCGTATAGCTCACCGCTCCCCCCGGAGCCACGGAAGCGCCGCCATCGCTCTTCGTGACGGTCAAATCAGGAGCGGCATTGACCGGTGTCGTATCGCTGCCGGAGTTGTTGGCCGGAGTGGGATCAACGCCGTTTGCGCCATTATCAGAAATTGTTGCCGTGTTGCTGATCTGCGTGACGCCCGCAGGGACAGGGTTGTTGACAGTTACGGCGAAGGTCGCAGAACCATTCGCACTGCTTGCCAGCGCGCCGACATTCAACGTGCAGGTTGAACCGGCGTTGTTGTTCGGAACGCAAGACCATCCCGGCGTGCTCGTGGCTGCATTGAAGGTCGTGTTAGCGGGCACGGTTTCAGTGATTACGATGCCTGCCGCCGCTCCCGTGCCGGTGTTGGCATAACTCAGGGTGTAAGCCACAACGCCGCCCGGTGTTACACTCGCGCCGCCGTCACTTTTGTTGATGGAGAGATCAGGCGGGCCAGCAGCTTGAAATTCATACGCGCCGATGTCACAGGTTCCGACCTGCGGGCGCGCCACGCCGCGCTGGTCGGTCGCTTCGCAAGTCGCATTGTTGCCCGTGTTGTACGCCGGACTGGTGTTCGTGATCGCGTGCGTTTCCGTGTTGCCCGGCGATTCGTCCATCAGCGCGCCCAATGCCGGATCGGTTGTTGTCAGCACGCCCGGACAGGCATTCGCGGCGGCGCCGTTGGATTCGATCAGGTTGGTCCCGCTGCCAGTGGTGGTCGCCGCGCCGTTGACAAAGCAATCGGTGCCGGCGGGCGTATTGGAAAGAATCGTATTGGTCAGCGTCAGCGTAACGCTGCCACTGTCGGTGCGCGTGTACAGACTGCCGCCGCCATTGGCCGCAGTGTTGTTGTTAAACGTCGCATTGTTGATTGTGACCGAGCCGTTGCGGATGAACACGCCGCCACCCAGCGCCAGTCCGGCAATGCCGTTGTTCGCTCCCGTACCGGCAGCGCCGCCGATGGAGGCATTCCCGGAAATAGTGCTGTTGCGGATTTCGAGCGTGCCACCGTCATTGAAAATCGCGCCGCCCATTCCCGCGCCGCCGCCGCCGCCGCCGCCGGTCGGATTGGCACCATTGTTGCCGTTGCCCCCTGTGCCACCGCCAAAGCTGGACGCGCCGCCGGTTTGATTCTGACCGCCGCCAGCGCCGCCACCACCAAATCCACCAGCGCCGCCCACGCCTCCAACACCAGCGCCGCCGCCGCCGCCGCCAAAATTTCCTGTGCCCCCGTTTCGATTCTGACCGCCGCCGCCGCCGCCGCCGCCAATGCCTGCACTACCGCCCAGCCCACCGGAGCCGGCTCCGCCGCCACCCGCGCCAAAATTGGCGCTTCCCCCGTTCTGATTTTGACCGCCGCCGCCGCCGCCGCCGCCTGTTCCTCCTACGCCGCCAACGCCACCGGCTGCGCCGCCGCCGCCGCCGCCATCATTTCCTCCGGCACCACCAGCCTGATTTTGACCGCCACCGCCGCCGCCGCCGCCTGATCCACCAGCGCCACCAACGCCGCCTGCAGCGCCACCACCACCGCCGCCATTCGTGTTGCCTGCGCCACCAGCCTGATTCTGACCGCCGCCGCCGCCGCCGCCACCGACCGCTGTGCCAGCCGAGCCAGCGACTCCGGCGTTGCCGCCATTTCCGCCGCCGACAGTTCCGCCAGCCCCACCCGTCGCGCCTGAGCCGGGGTTGCCGGGGTTAATCGTGCCGCCTCCACCGCCGCCGCCTGTTCCAGGAGCAGCACCGCCATTTCCAACCTGACCGCCGCCGCCGCCGCCAGCGGAACTGGATGAATTGCCGCCATTTCCACCTACGCCGCCGCCGCCAGAACCTCCAGTGCTGGACGCTGTGCCACCATTCCCCAATCGTCCGCCACCGCCAGCACCGCCAGCATTGCTCGCATTACCACCATTCCCTGCAAAACCGCCTCCGCCAGCACCGCTTGTACTTGACGCCATACCACCGTTACCGGAAAGCCCTGCGCCGCCACCGCCACCTGTGTTGCTGGTGCTGCCGCCGTTGCCGGCAAATCCGCCGCCGCCGCCGCCGCCACCGCCATTACCTGTGCTATTGCCACCGCTGCCGGAAATACCACCGCCACCACCACCACCGCCGCCCGTCGCTGCGCTGTCTCGGTTTCCGCCTGTGCCACCCTGAGCCATGTTTCCAGTCAGTGTGCTGTTGAAAACATGAAGCCCGCCCCGATTGAAGATTGCTCCACCCAAACCGCCGCCGCCGCCGCCGCCCGCGCCAGTCCGGCTGCTACCGCCCGCGCCTCCTACTTCCCTGCCATTCCGCAGTGTGACATTTCTGAGCGTCAAATCGCCCGCGGCGTTATACGTGTCCGCTCCACCACCAGAGACATAAAAGAACCGGAAGTTCGGCGTGCCGCCAGCGCTGCTGCGCTCAATCGTCGCGCCGTTGCCATTGATCGTGATTGTGCTGCTGATCGGTGGCAGTCCATTCGGGCCATAAAAATTATTGTGGGCTGCTGCCAGCGTAATCGTCGCATTGGCTGGCAACTCAATCATGTCCGCGCCACTGCCCGCCGCGCATTCTCCTGCCATCCCGCCCGACGCCGTGTCGGTATTTGCGGCAATGATCGCTTCCGGCAGAGTGCAAAAACCGTCATTGGCAATCGCCGTCCCATTGGAATTGACGGTAATCATGGCAAACGCGGCTGTCCGGGTTGCAACCGTATTGCTGCCTGCCAGGTCCGCCCCCGCCACCCCGGGTTTTGTGGGCTGGGTTTGATCTGTCCGGCGAATACGAGCTGCCTCTGTGTTCCAAACCGTGAAACTCATCTGTGCTGCAAACAGCAACAAACCCAGAACCAGGCACATCCAACCCATCCGCGGAGTGATGCTCCGCTTTCCATGATCAATCTTCATTTTCAATCTCCATTCAGGCCAAGAGCGATTCGGACGGCGAATCGCCAATTGCCACACACATAACCGTCCGAAACACAGGCGAGGATCTTCGCCCGCTTGGGCAAGCGCCCAGGTAATTGAACTGCTTCGGCAAATGTCGAACGCCGATGCCTGGCTATCGCCACGCCGAACCAATCCAGTCAGATTGTTCGTTAGATAGAAAGCTTTCGTAGGAAAGTAGATCAATTCAGTAGGAGGAAAGCTCTCCAATCGCAGGCAGTCTAAGGAAGGATGTAGTAGCGGTCAATTGATATTCTCTTTTTCTTACAATACCTCTCAGAATTCTACCGACAACCACTGTCAGAATCCTGACAGGAAGTAATGCGAATAAGATCCCCGCACACTTCCTGCCAGCGCCACATTCTGTAAGCACAATTATCAACTGATCTGGTTTCTCCGAACATTGTCGGTACATCACCGCTCTGTCCGTGAGTCACTGACGTCATACTATCTCCTCGACTTGCCGCTGCTGGAAAAACGAAAGGTTCGGGTAGCCCCTTTTCAGGGACCAACCGAACCTTGAGCGTTACTGCGAGACGGGTTTAGTTACTTCTTTTTGCCACAATGGGTATGTCGCCGCTTTGGCCGTGAGCCTTCGACACTTCTCCCCCGTCGCTACTCCGTTTGACGGTCCACATTCCGGTGGACGCCCGCCAGATGGCCGCATCCGCCCTGCCGTCTCCATCATAATCCGCCGTTACTGGCGCATCTCCCTCTGCCAGACTGCCCAGTGTAATTGTCCGGAGCGCTGCGCTGCTGCTTTCGACGATGTACCAGTTCCCTTCCGAACCGCGCCACACCGCCAGGTCAGTCTTGCTGTCTCCGTCGTAATCGCCCGGCACCGGCACGTCCGTTCCAACGCCCCACTCCATGTTGACCGTTGAACCGTCCGAACTGCGCTTGATGTACCAATGTCCATCCCCGCGACGGAATACAGCCACATCGGTTTTGCTGTCTCCGTCGTAATCTCCGGGGACCGGAATATCACCTGCTGAAGCCGCGCCCCAGGCAATGCCATCCACGCCGCCATCCGAACTGCGCAGGATGTACCAGGCACCCGCCGAACCGCGCCAGACGGCAATGTCGGTCTTACCGTCGGCGTCGTAATCGCCCGGCACTGGAATATCCGTCCCCAGGCCCCACTGTTGGCGCGTCACTTGTCCATCACTGCTCCGCTTGATGTACCAGTAACCGGCCTGGCCGCCACCACGACGGAACACCGCCAGATCGGTCTTGCCGTCTCCGTCATAATCGCCAGAGACCGCCAGATCGTTGTATGGCGCGGCACTCGATCCCCAGGGAGTGGCTTGCAACTGCCCGTCGCCGCTGTTGGCGACCAACCAGGTGCCTGCGTCCTGAACGCCTCCCCGGAAGACAGACAGATCACTCTTGCCGTCTCCGTCAAAGTCACTGAAAACGGTCAGGGACGAAGCAAAGCCTGCGCCAATCAATATCGTGTAGGTCTGGCTGCCGGAACAGGCTCCGGCAGTGGCTGTAATGGTGAAAGTGTAACTGCCTGGAATGATCGGGAAGCCGAAAATCAACCCGATGCTGTTGAAGAGCGTCACGCCGGGCGGCAAACTGCCCGACGCCGTGTAGTTGTATACGCCGACCGGCGAGGCCGCGACCGATTTCAAATAAAGCTGTCCGACCGAGCCATTCGGCGCACTGGCGGGCAAGGTGACGGTTGGACAACCGCCGCCGCCACCAACCGTGACCGTGTAGCTTCGGCCACCTGTGCATCCCCCCCAGCCGGTGGCCGTGATGGTGAACGTAAAGCTTCCGTTCGCGCTCGGCGTCCCGCTCAGCAAACCTGTTGAGGGATTCAGATTCAACCCAGTCGGCAACGTTCCGCTGCTCACCGCGTAGGTGTAATTCCCCCCGGCAGGCGATGCCGCGACAGTCTGGGAGTACGCCGTCCCAATCGTTCCGCTGGGAAGCGTTGCCGGATTAACGGTGATGGCCGGACAGGCGATCACCAGTGTGTAGGTTTGCGTGGCGCTACAACCATTGGCTCCCTGCGCCTTGACCGTGAAGGTGGAAGTTCCGGTCGTGGCAGGTGTGCCGCTGATAAGGCCTGTGCCCTGATTCAGCGTCAGCCCGCCAGGCAGGCTGCCCGCCACCAACGAGAAGGTATAACTGCCCGCCGGTGTAACGTTCAGCATTTGCGAATACGCGACGCCCGCACTGCCCGCCGGAAGCGGCGAACTCGTCGTGAACGAAATCGTCGAACAGGCAATCGTCACCGTGTAATTCCGGCTGCCCACGCAGGCCCCCACGGTTGCCGAAACCGTGAAACTGAAGGAACCGGTGGTCGTGGGCATACCGGTAATCGCGCCGGTTGCGGCGTTCAGCGACAGACCCGGCGGCATCGCACCACTTGTCACACTATAGTTATAAGCTCCGGCGGGGGTTGCCGAAACTGTTTGAATGTAGGCATCGCCAACGGTTCCCCCCGGCAAGCTCGCCGGTGAGACCGAAATCGTCGTGCATTCAATCGTGAGCTGATAATCGCGGAAGTTGCTGCAAACACCAAAGCCAGTTCCCGTCACGCGGAAATTGAACGTTCCGGTTTGCGTGGGTGTCCCGCTGAGCGTCCCGTTCGAGGCCAGCGTAATTCCCGCAGGCAGCGTCCCGCTGGTCAGGACAAAGGTGTAATTGCCTCCCGGCGGAGTCGCCCCAATCGTCTGGCTGTAAGCCACGCCAGCCGTACCGTTGGGCAGGCTCGCGGGAGTCAGTGAAATCGCCGGACAGCCGATTGTTAGCGTGTACGTTTGACTGCCTGTGCAGGCATATGGTGAAAATCCGGTTGCAGTGATTGTGAAAGTGAACGGTCCATCCACCATCGGCGTCCCGCTCAATGTGCCATTGCTCATGAGCGTCAACCCGGTCGGCAAAGCACCGCCCGTCACGGCAAAGGTGTATCCGCCTCCCATCGGCAAAGCCGAGATGGTTTGGCTGTAGGGAACACCGGCAACGCCGTTTGGCAGCGTTGGAGGCATTACCGTGATCAGCGGACAATTGACCGACAGCACCACGTCATTACTGTTGGTCCCGCCCGCATAACTGATCTGCATCGGCGTGCCGCCGACCAGAAACACCGTTCCTTCCGGCAAGCCGTTGAAGATGCCCATCACCGGGTCGGAACCGTCATTGTTGATGATGGTGAAGCTGTTGCCGGAGGAAGGCACAAAGCTGGCGATTACGTTCAACGTCGCGCCGCCCAGGCTGACCGTCCCCACCGTATCCAGATGATCATGCCCCGTGCCAGGCCCGGCGAGACTTGCAAGTTCGGCGCTATAGACCGAACCGGCAACCAGCGACAAATTGCCATGCTGGATGATGCCAGGACCAAAGCCGGGGCTGATGATCGCTCCTGCAACGCTCGCGGTCAGCGTGCCGTTTATGGTCGGGGGGCCTGCCAGTGTCGCGGCCTTGTTGACGTCCGTGTTCTCCGTGTACGAACCCGCCAACGCCTTGACCGTGCCGCCAGTGTCAACCAGATTTACGCCTTCCTGAATTCGCCCGGTCGCGCCAGTCTGCGCATTGGTCGCAATGACATTCAGGACGTTGAAGCTGCCCTGGAACCCATATGTTCCACGGCCCGGCGTGGTTTCGACGTTGGTGTCCGTGCTGACATCCAGCAATGGCGTAATGTCGAAGTTTGCCGACGCGGGACCGGCAATGTCAGGCTGCCCACCGGGAGCCGTCGCTGTGCCGCCAGGAACGGTGGTGGGGATTTGCGCCGCGTAGCCCGGTTCGGCGCTGTTGGCGGTGGTGACGACCGGCGTGGTCGTGCCGAACCAGTTGGCACTGAAGTTCTTCAAATTCGTCGTGCCGGGCGCGGGCAATGAACCGCCGCTTTGACGGTCCACAATCTGCCCATACCAATTGCCGCTGAGATTGTTGTTGCTGAAAGTGCAATTGAGCGCCGTTTGTACCGGGGTGTTACTGCCGCCGCTGGCGTCCAGGAAAACAATACCGACCGTCCAATTGTTGGCGATTTCATTTTCGACCACCGTCAGATTGTCCGTTTGGTTGCGGAAAATCAGCCCGGTGCGATTGTCGTTAATGACGTTGTTGCGCACTGTGTGGCCATTGGAATTGTTAATATCTATGCCGGTGCGGTTCTGCACGAACTGGTTGTCATGAATGTTCGCTCCGGTGATCGCCAGGCCTTGAATCGCCAGGCCCGCCGAATTCAGGTTCGGATCGTTCCAGGTCGCGACCGTGTTGCCTTCGCGCGTGACCTTGAAGTTTTTGAACTCAACGTTATTGGCGCTGATGCGTACAGTTGCCCCGTCTCCACCGGCGGGGCCGGAAATGGTTGTGCTGGCCGGGCCGTCACCGCTGACGATCAGTGTCTTGTTGATGTTGATGTCTTCGGCATACGTGCCCGGACCGGCGTTGATCGTATCGCCGGGGCTGGCCAGGTCAATGGTACGCTGTATGCTGGGGGTCGTGGTGGCTGGCGCAAAGAAGCTATTCGGCGTCACGTAAACATTGCCGGCCCTGACGCGGACAAGTCCAAGCCCGACAACGTCAACGCCATGCAAAATATTGTCTTCGATGATGGACAACTGGGCCAGGGTCGCGGTACTGGCGAGAATTCCGCCAAAGGTCGCTCCCGTAGCGTTTATAGGCGAAAGCGTGCCCGGGTTCTGAGTCGTCGTGCCGAGAGCGATGTGCTCGCCGCCGGCGCCCAGCGTTGCGCCAAATTCAGCGTCGCCCACATTAAGCATGTTGGTGACGCCTGCAACAAAAAGCTGATGTCCTTCATTCGTCAGAAGGTTGACGTCGTTAAAGGTGAAGTTGCTGACATCCGTGTAATTCTGGATGAAGAGGCCGCCGCCAGGACCTCCGGGCAGTGTCGCATGGTTGATGGGGCGCACGTAACTGCCGGTAATAGTAACGTTGTTCAGGCTGATCGTACCGGCTGGCCCAACGGTGTTGGTCCCACGGAACTGGACGCCGATGTGGGCTCCATTTGTGGGCAATCCATTTACGGTTACATTTGTTAGTGAGGCGTTCCCATTAAAACCAAAGAGGCTCAAATCGCCAAAGCCGAGTCCAGGAGTCGGCGACGCGGGCTGATTGTAGCTTGTGTCGCCATTCTGGGTGAAAGTCGTATTCAGGAAAGTGAAGTTCGTTCCTGCCAGACCAACCGTGCCATTCGGGTTAAAAGACATCCCGATCTGGTCGTTACCGTTGAACTGCGAACCGCTGACATCGAGTCCGTCAACAGTGTAAGGACCTCCGCGAATAAGAAAACCCGTTCTGTTATTGGAGAACGTGCTATTGATGATGTCCACATCCGTGATGTTGTTGCCGCCTCCATTGTTGAACACCAGCCCGTGACCGACGTTGTTCGTCGAAACCACATTGTCAATGGTGAGAAAGCCGGATGGCGCAGATGTGACAAAGAGAATCCCGCTGGCAACCGTTGCGCCGACACTGGCTGAAGTTGCGTTTTGAAGCCGAACATCCTTGATCACCTGCCGGTTCACCGCGTCAGCTCCGCCGACCGAATAATTTACAACCGGAGTATCAATGACCCCGCTCTGGATTATTGTGTCGCCGGCACCGGCGCCGCTGCCCGCCCCGTCCAGTGTAATCCGTTTATTAATCGCCAAATTCTCAGTGTAAGTGCCAGCCGCGACGCTGACCGTATCACCCGCGGAAGCCTGGCCGATGGCATAGGTGATTGTCAGGCATGGCGCTCCGGTGCAGTCGCCGCTGTCAGCGCCGCCGGGCGCAACCAGACGCGTCGCAAAGAAAGCGGCTTTGACCTCGCCCGTCGGCCCGCGCTGGAGCGCGGCGATAAGACCCGCCGCGATAACGAGCATTAAGATCGGCGTGAGGGTCCGCCGCCAAAATTTCAGTACAAGCATAGTGCGGAGTTGATTTGAGATTTTCACAATGACCTTCCTTTCGGCTTCAGGGTGTTGATGAGTACACGCAGGGAGAGCCCATTCGTAATTTGTGCGAGCGAGAATATGTGTTTGCGTGAAGTGTGCATGGAAACCTTCCTTGATGACTGAAATTGATCTCAGCGCGCAAATAGCTTATTGCGCGAAATTTAACGACGACTAAGGGTGTGGCCGCTGTTCTTACTCTATCTTAATTTCCAGTGAATTTATGGACCGAGATACCGCGTTGGAATCAAACTACAGGTAATTGGCTGATCCGTCCTGAATTCCCGATTTCTACCCTGCTAGCCCTGCGTTGCGGGCCAATCCTTCACCCAACCAATTGCGCCTGACAAATCTGTTTTCTCTTGCCGGTAAGAAAACAACTTGTTCGCTAACTAAATTCTCCCAAAGACTTCTTACTGCATGAAAAAGCCTTGTAACGTGATCTTGCTCTATCAGATACGTGAAAATTTTGTCTGAAAATCGTATGCGGAGAAATTAGCGACGCGATATTAGCACCTCTTCCCTGAAACGTCTTGTCATAGACTGATTTTTTATAATTTTCTGTGAATTTAGGGAGTCTTTGTCAAAAATACACATCATAAAATGCAGGTCGGCAAGAAAAGGAAGTAAGAGATTTTGCTGATTCAAAAAGGTTTCCCGGGCCTTTTCTTAAATCTTGGCCATTTCAATCGGGAAACCCCGGCCAGTGCGCGCCGGATCATGATGAGGGTGAAAAGTCGGACAACCAGGCAAAAAAGTCGGCGCGGTGGGGTGCTCCGCGCCGGTTGAGAGTCAGTTTTTAGGAGCTATGGCCTTGGAATCCCGCCAACGGGAGCATCGCCCGAACGCCCTTGCGTCACTGCGCGCGTTGCGCCATCGGAGCTTTGCTGCACATACCAGCGCCCTTCTGATTTCCGCCAGACGGCGACATCCGCCTTGCCGTCTCCATCGTAATCGCCCGCTGCCGGAGCATCGAAGTAAGGTGCATATCCCGCGCCCCAGAACTTCGACTCGACCGCGCCGTCCGAACTCTGGACGATGTGCCAGGCACCTTCCGAACCTCGCCAGACGGCGATGTCTGTTCGGCTGTCACCATCGTAATCGGCTGGCACCGGCACGTCCGTCCCCGCGCCCCAAGCACTGTCCACGGTCTTTCCATCCGAACTTCGCCGGATAAGCCAATGGCCATCTGCCCGCCGGAAGACGCCCACATCGGTTCGGCCATCACCGTCGTAATCTCCCGGCACTGGAATGTCCTGATAAGGGGCAAGGCTCGTGCCCCATTGCCTGGTTTCGGTCTGGCCATCCGAACTCCGCTGGATGTACCAGCCGCTTTCCGCGCCGCGCCAGACCGCCAGGTCTGTCTTGCCGTCTCCGTCGTAATCGCCTGGCACAGGCGAATCCGTGCCCAGGCCCCATACTTTATCCAGCGTGCCGCCACCGCTCAGGCGCACACGCCAGCGACCGTCCTTGCCAAACCCGGCCAGGTCGGCCTTGCCATCGCCGTCGTAATCTCCCGTCACGGACTGGTCGCCCGCCTGGCCCCACTGCACGGTTTGAGTCTGATCAGTTGCGCCGTCCACAATCAGCCATTGGCGCTGCGCCGCGCGCCAGAGCACAAAATCGCTTCTGCGGTCTCCGCTGAAGTCATTGACCGATGCCAACTGCAAGCTTGCGCCGGTAACGGTGACGGTGTGGCTCCTGCTCGCCGTGCATCCGCTGCTGTTGCCGGCTTGAATGGTGAACGCGAAGCTGCCCGCGCCGGTCGGATAGCCATAAAGCAGCCCGAAGCTGCCGTACAGAGTCACTCCCGGCGGCGGCGCGCCGCTCGTGACCGTGTAACTGTAACTTCCCGCGGGCGTCGCCGCGACACTGTGATTGTAAAGCTGCCCGACGCTGCCGTTCGGCAAGTCCGGCAAAGTAATCGCCGGGCAATTGCCTCCGCTGATGACCACTGTATAAGCCCGACTTCCCGCGCATCCGGCGAAGCCACCCATGCCATTGGCCGTCACGGTAAAGGGAAAACTGCCACTGGCCGTCGGCGTCCCGCTCAGCATGCCGGTCGCCGGATTGAGCGCCAGTCCCGTTGGCAGCGAACCTGATCTGACTGTAAAGGTGTAACTGCCGCCCGCCGGAGTGGCGCTCAATGCCTGATTGTAGGCTGTGCCGGCCGTTCCGTTCGGCAGGCTGAGCGGCGACAGCGCAACCACCGGACAGTGAATCGCCAGCGAATAGGCCTGCGTGCCGAAACAGCCATTCGCGCCCAGCGCTTTGACGGTGAAACTGAACGCGCCGGTCGCCGCCGGCAACCCGCTGAGCCCCCCCGTCGAGGAATTCAAGGTCAGGCCGGATGGCAGACTGCCCGCCGTCAGTGAGAAGAAGTAGCTCCCGGCAGGCGTCACGCCGAGCGTTTGCGAATAGACGATGCCCGCGTTGCCCGCCGGCAGCGAGGCAGTTGTGAACGAAATTGTCTGGCAACCGATGACCAATGTGTAACCGCGCGCGCCGGAACAACCGCCGCCCGTTGCGGTGACCGTAAAGCTGAACGAGCCGGAGACCACTGGCGTTCCGGTCAGCGCGCCGGTTGAACCATTGAGCGTCAAACCGGTCGGCAGCGCTCCGCCCGTGACGGTGTAGGAATATGTTCCGGCGGGCGTCGCGCTGAAGTTTTGATTGTAGGCTGTTCCGATCACTCCGCCGGGCAGGCTCGCCGGGCTGACTGTAACCGCCGAACAACCGATGGTGATCTGGTAATCGCGAGCCCCGGCGCATCCGCCAAAGCCCGTGGCCGTGATGCGAAAATTGAATGTGCCCGTTTGCGTGGGCGCGCCGCTGAGTTGTCCGCTCGAACCGAGCGCCAGTCCGTTGGGCAGCGCGCCGGATGTCACTGCAAAACCGTAATTGCCGCCCGCCGGTGACGCCGTCAGCATTTGATTGTAAGCCGCGTTGACTTGTCCGCCGGGCAGCGTCGCGGGCGAAAGCGCAACGGTCGGACAGGCCACCGTCAGGTTGTAGCTCTGGCTGCCCGGGCAAGCCCCGAAACCGGTCGCCGTCACGGTAAAACCATACACGCCCGCAACCGTCGGCGTGCCGCTTAAACCGCCGTTGTTGAAAATCAATCCCGGCGGCAGCGTGCCCGTCAGCGCGAAACTGTAATTTCCTCCGCCGGGCGCAGCCGTCACCGAAGCGTTGTATGCCGAACCGGCCACTGCATCGGGCAGCGCGGAAAGCGTAATCGCCGGGCAATTCACGGCCAGATGGAAACTTTGCATCGCCGTGCAGCCGCTGCTGTCCATCGCCAACACAGTGAAGTTCGCCGTGCCGGTCGCCGTGGGCGTGCCGCTGATCAATCCCGAAACATCCAGGCTCAGCCCGCCGGGCAACGCGCCCGCCGTCAAGGAAAATAAATACGGTCCGACGCTGCCGTTGCCGATGAGCAATTGATTGTAGCTTTGACTGACGACGCCATTGGGCAGCGCGCCGGGTGTGATGGCTCCGCCGGGCGCGGTGAAAGTACAGACACTGCCGTACCAGAATCCGCCCGTCACATTGTTCGCGCTGTCGCTGCTGACGCCGGTGGCGCGCTGTCCGGCGGTTCCGGTCAGGCTGATTTCTCCGCTGGCGCTTGCGCCGCCGCCGCCGGCCACGGCGGATTTGCGGATGGTGTACGCGCCACCGCTGCTTTGCGCGAACGCCTGCGCGGCGCAACAGACAAGCAGCAGCGCCAGTGCCGCAGCCGGAAGTGAAGTGTTCAATCGGTGATTTCTCATAACGGCTCTCGAATGAAGACAAGTCGTTCCAAAACGTGGGACAGACTTTAGTCTGTCCACAGTGAAGACAGACTAAAGTCTGTCCCGCGTTTTCGGAGAAGGATGACCAGAGCGACGCCGAGCCGTCGCACTCCAAAGGTCTACCGCTGGCAGACTTCGGCTCGCGGCGTTTGCGCGCAGAGCAGTTTGCGCAGTCCGTCAATCAGAGCCTGTTGCTCTTTGGATTGTTGTTCCAGGCGTTCGATCCGCGCGTCGCGGTCTTTCAGTTCTTCGTGCAAACCTTGTATGGCGGCCATGGCCACGCCGTCCGCGTCCACGGTGGCAATGGTTTCGGCGCTGTCGCCGAAACCGAACAGCCGGTTGAAATCCTGCGAAATCGCGCCGATGTGCCGGACGTTCGCCCCCTCGGTTTTGTAGCTCCAGGTTTGAATCGGAAGTTGCAAAACCTTTTGCAGCGTCGCCCGTGCATTGACCGGCGCGAAGCCTGTTTTCAGGGCGCGGCTGGAACTGTTCGTCCAGGTTCCGCCAGTGGTCAGATACGCGCCGGTGGAAGTTTCCAGGAAGCGTCCGCTGGTGGCGGTGACGGAGTTGTTCGTGCCGAACCACATCTGCTGCGCGCGCACCACGAACTGATGATTCGCAGTTGCACTGACTGCGTTCGGGTCGGAGTTATCGCCGTAAACAAAACTGCCCTCCTTCCCGTTGGTCGAGGCGTAGCTGCCCAGCGCGGTCGAAGCGAACCCACTCGCCGTCGTGCTAACCCCCAGCGCCACCGAGCCGGTACCACTCGCTGTCGTTCTAGTTCCTAGTGCGGTGGAGCTTTGTCCACTGGCTTTCGTGCCCAATCCGATTGCGACTGAGTATTCGCCAACATTGGACTCGTCCCAACTCGTGCTGCCGAAATTGTCCAGATGGCCCGCGCGGAAGGCCGCCTTCTTCGGATACCACATCATTCGCGTGCCTTCGCCTGTCGCCGGGATCGAGCCGCTGCCGAAACTACCCGTCGCCAGCAAGCCATTCGCGCCGGAAAAGAATTTGTTGCCCGTGAAGGTCTGGTCTGCCGTGAGCGTCGCCACGTTCGATGACAGCCGCGCGTCATCCAGCGTGCCGGTGTTGATATTCGTCGCGTTCAGGTTGGTCAGCCCTGCGCCGCTGCCGCTGAAGCCCGTGGCCGTAATCGTCCCGGCGGAGAAGCTGCCCGAAGCGTCGCGTTTGACGATGGCGCTGGGCGTGCTGGCGTCGGTGGCGTTATTGGCCGCCGTCGCGCCACCGGCAACATTGCCCGCGCTCAGACCGCCGACCGCGGAAACCACCGTTGCGCTTTGCGTCCCGGTCACATCGCCGGTCAGCGATCCGGTAAAGTTAGTGGCGCTGGTGGCCGTGCCGACGACGTTGGCTGAAAGCGTGCCGCTGACGCTCAGGTCGCCATTGATCTGCGTATTGCCGGTCGTCCCGCTGATAAAGAGGCCCGGCTTGGTCTCGTCACTGGTGTCGCCGGAAGCGAAGAGGCGATAGCCGCCCGCCGCCCGCACATTGAACTGATTGTCCTGCGAAGAGGAAAAAGTACTGTTGCTGGCACTGTCGTTGAAGACGAAGCTTCCATGCTTCCCGTTGGTCGAAGCGAATCTGCCGAGCGCGACCGAATAATCCCCACTGGCCTGATTGGACGCACCGATTGCGACGGAGGCTAGCCCGCTGGCAGTTGAAAAGGTGCCGAGTGCGACGGCGGCGGCTCCGCTGGCCGTAATAGTGTTACCTATCGCCAGCGAAGAATTGCCGCTCGAGGTTGCCGAAATGCCCATCGCGACGGCAAAGTTAAAATTGGCCTTTACATTCACGCCGATAGCAACCGAGCCGATGCCGACATTGGCATCATCCCACGCCGTCCCAGCCACCTTACCGGCGCGGAAGGCGTACTTGCCCGGATACCACATCATCCGCACGCCCGCCCCCGTCGCCGGAATCGAACCGCTGTCTTCCATCCCGGTCGCGACCAAACCACTGAGTCCCGCAAAAGCCTTGTTCCCCGTGAAAATCTGGTCGCCGCTGAGCGTGGCGACGTTGGAAGACAGCCGTGCATCCGGCAGCGTGCCGGAACTGAGATTGGAAGCGTTCAAATTGGTCAGGTTCGCGCCGCCGCCGCTGAAGCCCGTGGCGGTTACGGTTCCCGCCGTGAAGTTCCCCGAAGCATCGCGTTTGACGATGGTGGCAGGCGTGTTGGCGTCGGTGGCGTTATTGGCCGCCGTCGCGCCGCTGGCCACATTGCTGGCCGTGACACCGCCGACCAGCGAAACCACCGTCGCGCCTTGCGTTCCAGTGACATCCCCTGAAAGCGAACCGCTGAAATTGGCCGCGCTCGTCGCACTGGTCGCGGTCGTGGCGGTGTCGGCGCTGGCGGCGCTCAGGCTGCGAATGGCATACGGCGTCGAACTGAGTTGCTGGCGCGGTGCGAGCGTCGTGAAACCGCCGCTGCCCGCCGGTCGCACGCCAATTTCCAGAAACCGCGCCGCGCCGGGAAAGGCCACCGCGCCGAAATCCAGTTCCACCGTGAACACGCCCGCCGTCACCGTCACGCCCGAAACCGTCACGGTCGAAGGCCAACCTTGCAGCGCGCCGCCGCTCAGTTGGTCGTAAAGTTTGAACTGCAAATCGTAGCTGCCGGTGGCCAGCGTGCCGCTGATGGTCAGGCTGCCTTGATAGGTGAAGTTGGTCGTCTGCGCCTGGCCGTTCGCGCCGAGCATGAACCACGCCAGCAAACAGCCAAGTATGAAGGGTAATTTTGAGAGGGAAATTGTTTTCATAAATCCTCGGAAGACATAGCGTAAGTGTGCCGGTCCGGCGCGGAAGATTTACTTCCGCGTCTCCGGCTGGCAAACCGCGGCTTGCCGATTTTGAGCGCAGAGCAGTTGGCGCAAACCGTCAATCACGGCCTGCTGTTGTTTGACCTGCTCTTCCAGTTGGACGGCCCGTAACTGCTGCTCTTTCGCCTGTTGATCCAGGCGTTCGATCCGCGCGTCACGGTCTTTCAGTTCTTCGTGCAACCCCTGAATGGCGGCCAGCGCAACGCCGTCCGGGTCAATGGTGCTGATGGTCTTGTCGTTTTCGCCGACGTTGAAAGCGGCGTAAAAGTCCTGCGCCATTGCGCCGATGTGCCGGATCGAGGCCTTCTGAGCTTTGTAATTCCAGGTGGAAATCGGCAGGCGCAGCACGCGACGCAAAATGTCGCGCGGGGCGACCGGTTGGAAATTCTCTTTGGCATTGCGGTCGGAGATGGAATTCCAGGCGCCGCCGCCCGCGCTGACCGTCACGCCCGTGTCGTAATTGCAGCAGGCGCTGAAAAAGCGTATGCCCCCCACCGCGCGGACGTTGAATTGATTGTTGGCCGTGGCGTACATCGTGTGCGAGGGCGCCTTGGTGGAGCCGTCACCGAGCGCAATCACGCCGCTGTACGTGGTGTTATTCGTGCTGTCGGAACTGCTGGACGCATCTCTGCCGAGAATGAGGGAAAAATTTCCGGTGGCTTCGGTTCGCAGCCCGATGCAGGTGCTGAAGGCGCCGGATGCCATACACGGACCGATGGCGGCTGAGATCAGCCCTTTCGCTTTTGAACCGGAGCCAATCGCCACTGCGTCGTCAACGGTCGCTTGCGCTTCCGATCCCAAAGCAATTGCGCCCGTGGCGCTGGCCGTGCCGTTGAGCGCCAGACTGCGTTCGCCGCTGGCAGTGGCGCCGTTGCCCAGCGCCACACTGTTTTCGCCGGAAGCTGTATTGGTCAGCCCGGCAGCAAAGGAGTTTTTGCCGCCGGCGCGATTGTCTTCGCCAAAGGCCGCCGAACCGATGCCGATGTCGGCATCGTCCCAATAAGTGCTGTTGGTGTTCGACACCTGCCCGGCGCGCAAAGCGGCTTTGTTCGGATACCACATCAAACGCGCGCCCGCGCCCGTCGCCGGGATCGAACCGCTGCCCACCGTGCCGCCCGCGACAAAGCCGTTGGTGGACGTGAACTGCACCAGCGAGCCGCTTTGAATTAAATTGGCGTTGACCGTCTGATTGGCCGTGAAAGTGTTGACCGAACCGAGCAGCGCGACGTTTGACGAAAGCCGGTCGTCGGCCAGCGTGCCTTGATTGATATTGCTTGCGCTCAAGCCGGTCAAGGCTCCTCCGTCGCCCGCGAAGCTGGGAGCGGTGACCGCTCCGTGAAAGGTTTTGTTGCCGCCGATGGATTGATTGTTTGACAGATCAACGAAGTTTTGCGTTGACGATCCCGTCCCGCCTTTGGCCAAGGACAAAACGCCGTTGACGTTGTTTGGATTCAGATTGGTCAGTCCCGAACCGTCGCCGTTGAAACCGGTGGCTGTAATCGAACCTGCGGAAAACCCGCCGGTGGAATCGCGTTTGACGATGGTGTTGCCGTCATTGTTGGTGACGGCGTTGTTGGCCGCGACCACGGCCATTTGGACGACGGCGGATAGACGCTCGTCGTTGAGCGTGCCTTGATTGATGTTGCTTGCGCTCAGGCCGGTCAAGGCTCCTCCATCGCCGGTGAAGCTGGGAGCGGTGACCGCTCCGTTAAAGGTTTTGTTGCCGCCGATGGATTGGTTGTTCGACAGATCAACGAAGTTTTGCGTTGACGATCCCGTCCCGCCTTTGGCCACGGACAAAACGCCGTTGACGTTGTTTGGATTCAGATTGGTCAGTCCCGAACCGTCGCCGTTGAAACCGGTGGCTGTAATCGAACCTGCGGAAAACCCGCCGGTGGAATCGCGTTTGACGATGGTGCTGCCGTCATTATTGGTGGTGGCGTTATTGGCTAGCGTTGCACCGTTGGCGATATTGGCGGCACTGACGCCGCCAACCATCGCGACCGTCGTCGTTCCTTGCGTGCCGGTGACATCGCCGCCGAGCGAGCCGCTGAAATAGGTTGCGTTCGTCGCACTCGTCGCATTGGTTGCCGCGTCCGCCGTTGCCGCGCTCAGACTGCGAATGGCATACGGCGTCGAACTGAGTTGCTGGCGCGGGCTGAGCGTCGTAAAACCGCCGCTGCCCGCCGGCCGCACGCTGATTTCCAGAAACCGCGCCGCGCCGGGAAAGGCCGCCGCGCCGAAATCCAGTTCCACCGTGAACACGCCCGCCGTCACCGTCACGCCCGAAACCGTCACCGTCGAGGGCGAACCCTGCAGCGCGCCGCCGCTCAGTTGGTCGTAAAGTTTGAACTGCAAATCGTAACCGCCGTTGGCCAGCGCGCCGCCAATGGTCAGATTGCCCTGATAAGTGAAGGTGGAAGTTTGCGCCTGGCTGTCAGCGGCGAAAACCAGCAGGGCCAGCGCGCAACCGAGCGCGAAGCCCAGGGATCGGGAGAGAGTGTTCTTCATGATTTTCTCGCTTTCGATGAAGAGAATGGAAATCAGCAGGCTGCCTGGGGCAGCCCGGCGGCGTCAGGTTCAATCAGCATTTCCTGGAGTTGATCCAGGTTTTCTTTCAGCACATAACCGCACGCGCCAGCCTGGCGGGCGGCTTCGCGCAAACGCGCGTCGGCAAAGCTGGTGACAATCACGACACGGGCTTCGCCGTGCGCGGCGCGCAGACGGCGCGTGGCTTCGAGGCCGTTGACCTGCGTCATTCGCAAGTCCATCAGCACCAAATCCGTCCCGTCCAGACGGTTGGCCTCGTACAGGGGGAGCGCCTCCGCGCCGTCCGCACATTCGTAAACCTCCGCCACTTCGCCAACGACCTGGCGCAGCAGATGCCGCATGGCGGGGTTGTCTTCGACAATCAGAACTTTCATGGCACCGGTGATCCGCGGTTCAGCCTGCTTTCATCGGAAAACAAATTGGGAATTAAGTATTGGAAACTGGTCAGTGGAAAACCGGACAAAGTCATCTTCAGGGTTCATCAATCCTCCAATCGCCAATTTTCAACGTGGACGGCGTGTCGCGAGTTTTCCCATCACGACTTGGAAAGTTGTGGGAAGAGCAAGCCTTTTTCATCGCAAAGGAACAAAGGATCAAAGGGACAAAGGCAAACCTGATCCTAATTTCGGGGCTTTGATCCTTTGAACCTTTGAACCTTTGAGTTGATTTGGTCCTCTTCCATCGAAACTTTCCAGGTCGTGTTCCCATCGCTATCTGGCAATCACGCCCTGCGCGAATGACGGGGCGACGGAAAGAACCACCCGGTCGGTTTGTTCGGCGATTTGCCCGTTCGCGCCGATTTTCAGCGCGTGCAGCGCGTTGGCGTCTTCGGGAAAGATGTTCAAGGTTTTTTGCGTGATGACGTAGAGAAATTCGCCGCGCGGATCAAGCGCCAGTTGCAAAGCGCCCGCCGCCGGACCGCTGAGCGCGAAATCCTGAATCTTCACCGGATTGAGCGGGTCCGAACTGTCGAGCACCGAAACCGTGTTGGCGATGGTGTTCGACGTGTAAATGCGATTGCCACTGGCGTTGATGACGATCCAGCAAATCCCCGCGCCCGCTTCGACGGAGCGAACGAAGCGGAAATTCCCCTGATACAAGCCGACGTTGCTGTAACTGAACACGCCCATTCGCCCCTCGAACACCATTCCGGCGTAAAACACTGGCTCCTGCGGATGCACCTGCAAGCCAAGGGGAATCACCAGTCCCTGCGGTCTGGAAATCAGTGGATGCTCGATGAACTCCGAAGCGGGCATTGTCTGCGAGGAAACGCGGCGCAAACGCCCGTCCGGCTGAAGAAAAAACGAATGCAGTTTGAAGCCGAAGAAATCCGTGTCGAAGACCAGACGGCCAGTCGGCGAAACCAGCGCCTGCGATGGAATGGAATTGCCCAGCCCCTGACCGCCTCCCTGCGCGGCAACAATCGTTGAGTTGGGAATGCGCACCAACCTGCCCTGCGGGCTGACGCGGAAAGTCGTGTAATTCGGCGCTCTGCGCGCGGGGTCGAAGCCGGGCCGGGTCAGGTCGTAATCCTTGTTGACCACGGTCAGCACGTCGCTGTCGGCAGGCGGTTCAAAGAGTTTCGGCCCGGTGGACGCCAGCCCCAGGCTGACCGGATTGACGCCGCCGGATGGAAACGGCGACCCCGGAACCGCGACCAGACTGCCATCGGTTTTGATGTCGAACACGGCGATGGTGTCCGAACCGCTGTTGACGGCGAACAACCGATTGCCCGCCCGGTTCAAAATGATGCATTGGTCCGAATCGAACGGGCCTAACTTCGTCGGCAAGTCTTCCGGCGTCGCTTCGACTGGATGAACGCCGGTGCCTCCGGTCAGATATTCGCCCAGCGCCGTCAGCTTGCCTTCGCTGTCGCGCTGGAAAGCGAGAATGGAATTTTTCCCGGTTTCATGTCCGATGTTGCTTCCGACATACACCACGCCCGGCGGCGCTTGCGCCAGACTCTTCTGTTCAAGTGAAAAACCGCCCGTCAAATGCCGCACGCCCGGCGCATTCGCCCCGGCAGCCAGAACACACAACACCGCTACCATGACCAATCGTCTTCCGATCATCGTCTTTGCTCCTTAATTTGATGGGTTGAGGGTGATGATGAGCCGAAGCTTCCGGTGACAACCTCTCTGATCACCTCAGCTTCGGCTTCCGTTATGCGGCACCGGGCGCAGTATCTGAAAAATTCCGGGAAGCGGGAATAGAGAACAACACACGATTATCTGTGTGTTGACGCACGGGTCTCACTCAGGCAGCGGCTGAAAGTACACTTAAAAGTGCCCGCCATGGGATTGGCAGCAAGCTTGGCTGATTTGTCCTTCCGGGTCAGGCGCGCGACTCAAGCTGCTTGCGCAATTGCTCTAACTCGGCACGCAAACGGGCATTTTCAGCTTCAGCTTGTGTCGCACGAGCAGCCTCGGCTTCGCGCCCTTCCGCGCCGGTTGGGATCAGGTTGCCGTTGGCGTCGCACCAGCGCAGCCAGACGCCTGTGCCGTCTTCGTAGGTTCCTTCCCACAAAGTCAGGTTCAGGCCGACTTCGGGCAACTGGTAATCCTGGCGGCGGCGGTAACGTCTGCCGGCAAAGCCGCGTTCGTAAACGCGCAGGACATCATTGCTGAGCAATTGCTGCGGGTCGTATACCACGTAGTAGGTCACGTCCATTTGGGCATACCGCTTCAGTTTGGTGTCGAGTTCGTGGCCTTCCTTGTTCGAGACGATTTCCACCACCACGTCCGGCGGTTTGCCGAAGTGCCAGATGAAGTAGGAGCGATGGACTTTCGCTTCCCAGTCGTAGGGCGTCTCGACATCCAGGCTGAGCAGCATGTCGGGCACCAGCGGGTTGTTTTCCGGCTTCGAGAACACGCCGACATTGGCCGTGGCCAGGAACTTCCGTTTGGCGTCCGGTTCATCCGTATGTTCATCTTCTGGTGGCGGCGGCGTCCAACTGTCGTAGAGCGGCGTGACCAGAAGGCGTTGCTGTGTGGCTGATGTCATGTTGTCCACAGGCTCGTCGTCCTCCGTGATGATGTTTGCGAGCAACTGCTCCCAGTCGAATGGGGATTCGGATGCTGCGGTTGACATAACTTTCACCTCTTTTGCGTTGCAGCGGATTGTCGTGATGGTTGATTTGCGGCGCGAAGTATAGCACGGAGCTTTTCAGGTCAGGCCAGTTCCGCCTGATGTTCGACGGCGAATTTCAGCAAGGCATGGCTTCCCTGCAAACCGAGTTTGTTGGAGATGTTGGTGCGGTGATTGTCCACCGTGCGGTAATGGATATGGAGTTCTTCGGCAATTTCCTTGCTGGTTTTGTAACTGGCGATCAGTTTTAGGACGCGTTTTTCGGTAGGCGTCAGATCGTTCAGCCCGGGAACCTGTCGGGCGAGCAGTCCGATGCGATCCATACGCTGCACCAGGTAACCGGAAAGCGGCGCGCTGACAAAGGGCCGTCCCTGCGCCACGGCGTTCAAGGCGTCAACGATTTCGTCCAGGGCGCTGTCTTTCAGCACGTAGCCTTTAGCGCCCAAATCCAGCGCCTTGTTGAACAGGTTTTTGTCCTTGTGCATGGTCAGAAAGATGATGGCGGTGGTCAGTTTCCGCTGCTGTGTTTCACGCGCCACGTCGAAACCGCCCAGTTCCGGCATGCTCACATCCAGAATGGCGATTTGCGGCTGGTGCAGGGCGATCAGGCCAAGCGCCTGCTGGCCGTCGGCGGCTTCTCCGATGACTTCAAAGTTCGTTTCCGCCTCGATCACCTGGCGCAGTCCCTTGCGAATCAGCGGGTGATCGTCGGCAATCAGAATGCGAGTTTGTAGTGTCACGGTAAATTCAAGTTGATGGTAATGCTCGTTCCCTGACCAGACGACGATTGAATGGTTTCCCTGCCGCCCAGCAACCGCACGCGCTCGGCCAGGCCGGCCAAACCGAAGCCGCGATCCTTGCGGCGCAACGCTTCCGTCGGGTCGAATCCCTGGCCGTTGTCTTTTACCACAACGATCAGACTTTGCGCATTGCGGCGAAGCGAGAGTTCCACAACGGTCGCTTGCGCGTGTTTGACGATGTTGTTGATGCACTCCTGAATAATGCGATACAGATTGATTTCCGCTTCGGGCGACAGCAACCCGCTCAAATCATCCAAATCCATTTTGAATTCAATCCCGGAGGCTTCCGCGATCCGTTCAACCATGGCCGCAACGGCTTCGGTCAAACCGATTTCATCCAGGTGATACGGACGCAGATTGTGGGCGATTTCGCGGACTTCCTCAATGGAGCGTGTGGCGGCCGCCGTTACTTCCTCAAGCGGCGCGCGGGCGCGGCTTTCGGGCTCGAGCGCGCGCCGGGCCAGCGCCGCCCAGTTTTTAATGACCAGCAGATTTTGCCCCAGACCGTCATGTAATTCGGCGGCGATGCGTTTGCGCTCGCCTTCCTGCGAAGCCAGCAATTGCCGCGCGAAGGCTTCCTGCGCGGCTTGCGCGTGTTTGAGTTTGCGAATGCGCGCGCGATACAGCAGGACGCCCAGCGTTCCGCAAAACAAAGCCACCCCTGCGCCAAACCAGGGCGTGGCCCAAATTGGCGGATGGACCGTGATCGCCAGGGTCGCGCCCGTTTCGTTCCAAACGCCATCGCTGTTGGCCGCAGTCACGCGGAAAACATAATTTCCCGGTGGCACATGCGTGTAATAGGCCACGCGCCGGTTTCCGACCTCGTTCCATTCATTGCTCAGCCCTTCCAGGCGGTATTTGAATCGGACGTGCTCCGGCTTGATGAAGCTCAATCCGGCGTAGGCGATTTCCAGTTGTGATTGGTGCGGGTAAATTTCCACTGACCGGCGCGGATCAAGCATGGCGCGGTCAAGCACGGCGCTTTCGATCACAACCGGCGGAGGCACGGCGTTGAACTGTACGGCTTCGGGATCAACCACCGCCACGCCGTCGAGCGTCGGAAACCACAGCCGCCCGTCGCCCGCCCTGAGCGCCGCCGGATGCCTGCCGCCGTTGCATTCGGCGTTGGCCATTCCGTCGGCTTTGCCGTAGGAGACGGCGTCAATTCGCGCGAGCTGGCCGCTGGCAAACGCATTGAGTTGCACGCGGCTGACGCGTTGTATGCCTTGATTGCTGCCCATCCAGAAATTGCCGCGCCGGTCTTCCAGAATGGAAAAGACGTTGTTGCTGAACATTCCTTCAGCGGTGGTGTAGCGCGTGAACTTGCCGTCTTTGAAGCGATTCAGCCCGCCGTCATAGGTTCCAATCCACAGGACTCCTTCGCCGTCTTCGTAAATCGCGCGGATGCGGTTGCTGGACAGGCCGTCGCGCTGCGTGTAAATGCGCAAACGCCCGTCCACGTATTGGGCCAATCCTCCGTAACTGCCGATCCAGATGCGGCCTTGCCGGTCTTCAATCACGGGCTGCACGATTTCCTTCAACCCGTCTTCCTCGCCGAACCATTGCCGGACGCCGTCTTTTTCACGCAACAGCCGGCCATTGAAACCGTACCAGAAAGCTCCCTGCCGATCCTGGTGAATCGCCAGCGCATCTTTGGAAAAAGCTTCCGCGTTCGCAAAGGAAAACCGTTCGTTTTGGAAAATCACCAGCCCCTGCCCGGCGCCCAGCAACAAGCGCCCGGCACGGTCTTCGTACAAGGAACGAACGGTAATGATCGGCTCCGAGCCGCGGCGCGAGGATGGAAACAGCGAAAAAAACTGAAACCGTCCCGCGTGGAACCGGTTGACGCCCTGGTTTCCAATCCAGATGTCGCCGGCGCGATCTTCCAGAATGGGATAAAGCGCTTTCCCGACCAATCCGTCTTTTTCGGTGTAGGAGGTGATGACATGGGGAACCGCGCGCATCAATCCGTTGTTCCGCGTACCCAGCCAGAGCGTGCCTTCGCGGTCTTCGTAAATGCTGCTGATGATGTTGCTGGAAAGCCCGTGCTCCGTAGTGAAGAGGGTGAATTTGCCGTCCTTGAACCGAACCAATCCGCCGCCGCGCGTGCCCAGCCAAAGCGTGCCCGCCCGATCTTCGCAAAACGAAATCACCGGCGCGCGCGGCAAGCCATCTTTCTCGGTGTAAACGCGCAGCGTCTCGCCCTGAAGCACGGCAAGCTGCCCCGGCTGCCAGGCGCCAGCCCACAAGCGGCCTTGGCGGTCTTCATAAAGATGCCCTGCTTCACCGTCCGGGATTTGAAAGGTTTTCGACTCTCCGCCGCGAACTCGCCACAGTTCAGTTCTCCGCCGGAACCAAACCACCTCGGCGCTGCGCTGATAGCCGATTTCCAATTCAAAGCCATTTGCGACGGGAGCCACGGCCTCGAAGCGCCCGTTCCGAAAGCGCGCCAGTCCGTTCCGCGTCAGCGCCAGCAAAGCGCCGTCTGCTGTTTGCCTAATCCCCCTGACGTCCTGATGCGGCAATCCTTCCCTGGTGGTGAAAACGCTGAAGCTTCCATTCCGATGGCGAATCAGCGCGCCTGCATCACCTTTGATCCAGAGATTTCCTTCGTTGTCTTCAACCAGGGCGCCCAACCGCTGGCTGGGCAGTTCCGGGGAATTGGCGGTGTTGAAAACCATGAACTGCGCGCCGTTATACCGCACCAGACCATTCAGCGTGGTGAACCAGAAATAGCCGTCACTGGTTTGCAGAATGGAATTGACTGAGTTTTGCGGCAGGCCGTTTTCCGTCGTCCAGGAATCAAACCGGTATTGCGCCCGGACAGGAACATGAAAAAGCGAGCCGAAGAAAAGCAATACCATTGGCAACCGCCAGCGATTGCCAATCGCACTTTTCCTGCCATAGATGAAATGAACCCCTTCCCGCATTTCCTTCTGCCGCTGTCCTGTTTATTTGTTGTGTCGCCGTGAATTTCGGCCAATGCGAGCCGGATCATAATGCGGGGCCAAAAGACGGGCAACCGCTCCTGAAACAATGACGCGGGCTTCCGGATGCTAAATCAGGGCAGACGGGATTGATACACGATGCCGTACGCGAGCGTGAGCGAGCGCCAGCAGCGCTAAGGGGGGGGCGCTCGCTCACGCTCGCGTACAGCCCCAATGTTGCGTGATCTGATTTAGGTAATACTACCCATATTTTCGTTCGCGAACTCCGCCCGCCAACGATCAGCACCTTCGGTCCGGATGGTCTGTACGGCCACGAAGACCACATCGCCAAATCAAGGAAAAAACGCCGAAGTCCGCTGGAAATGAATTGTCCAAAATAAATACGCCACGTATACTTCGCCCCGTCTTGTAGCCGCTCGGCAATCACTTTTCGTCAAACGCAAATTCCGTCGCCTTCAACAGGGAGCTTCTTTATGCAGGCGCGCTTGAAGCTGAAACCGGGGCAGAAAGGAACCAGAAAGCTGGTCGAGCTTTACGGTCCCCGGTTGGTCTGCGTCCGCTACCACCACGACGAACAGCGCCGCAAACGTTTCAAGACGGCCGAACTGATCGTGGATGAATCCCCCTGGACTCCGCCCCCGATCAAGCCCGACAAACTCGTCGCCGTGCGGGTTGAGTTGAATGAGGCCGAACTGCAATGCAGAGTGAAACTCGCGGGCGGTAAGTGGTCTCCGCAGCATAAGGTCTGGCACTTACGCTACGATCAAGCCGGGGCGCTTAGTCTGGAAAGCCGGATCGAACAGCGCAAAGTTTCAAATACGAGGAGCCTCGGAAAAACGAGATGTTGGTAAAAAGCGCGGCGACGCATATCCAGCATATGCAAAAGGCTTTGCAACAAATGAATCTGCGGCTGAACAATGTGGTGTCGGACATCACGGGTCAGACCGGGCTGCAAATCATCAGGGCATTTCTGGCAGGCGAGCGCCACGTGAAGAAGCTGGGCGAAATGCGAAACTATCGTTGCCACGCCTCGGCGGAAGAGATCGCCGAGCCGCTGGTAGGTAACTACCGGCGGGAACATCTGTTCGCGCTGAAGCAGGCGGTGGAGTTATTCGAGTACTACCAGGAGAAGATCGCGGAGTGCGAAACGGAAATGGAAAAGTACCTGAGTAGCTTGCCGCACGTAACAGAAGACGAACCAGCGGCGTTACCGCGCAGCGAAAAATCGAGTACGATGAGTTTCAATGTGCGGGAGCACGCGTACAAGCTGACAGGAACGGGCTTGTTTCGGATCCGCGGGTTGAACGCGGAAACGGTGTTGCGGATCGTGTCGGAAGTGGTGGTGACCCGGCAGCGTGTTGAAAATCAGGAAAACTGAGAGCCCAGCAGCACTTAACGCCATGCAAATACAAGGCTTAAGCTGGGCTCCCTTAAATGCGTTGAAGGCAGCATCAATCCAAAACAGGGAGCCAGGGTTAAGCGGTTTGCCATCAAATATTTGCAGCCTCCTAACGGCTAGTTTTCACCCTATTTCAACACGCAACTGGGTCACCACCGTAAAACTCGCATCCAGTTATTCTTTACGCCGTCATCAACACACCGCGTTTCGTGTGAAGCGGAAAGGAAAAAACGAGAAAAGAGGAGGAAAGAAATGACAACACAAATACGCGATCCCATTGCGGGCGATCTATGCCATGACCGCGACGATGGCACGCTCATGCCGGTGGGAAACGAACTGCAGAACATCGCTATCGCTCAGTCCCCCCCTATGACCAACTCAGACGAGGTCAGCGTCATCACCAGACCGGCGTTGGGTCACGACATCCGGCTCGGCATGCTGTGGGACGCGCGCACGGGCGAGGTATTTGGTGGCATCTCTCTTTGGAAAGACAGTGATGTCAACGCCACGCAGGAGATCGAAGAGGGCAAGGTGCAGCACGCTGCTTACGCATACTCGCTGTCGCTCGACGAAGCGCGCAAGAACAGTGGGATCGACGCTGAGGGGGCGCTGAGCCTCGACCTGGGCATCATTGAGGCCACGGGCGCGGCGAAATACCTAAGCCACAAGCAGAGGAGCACCTTCGAGGCGCGAGTGGACGTGTCATGCACCATCGTGCGGCGCACACGCCGTATCCCGATGGAGAAGCTTGTCAACATGCCGTACGAGGCGCAGCTTTCCAACCCTCGCTACACGCACTTCGTCGGCGAGGTCGTCGAGGGCGCCAGTGCAACACTGAGCTTCGTCCAGTCCTGCAGCTCCGCCGAGGAGGCCAAGGCGGTGACTGGCATGCTTGAGGCCAAGCTCAAATCCATCCCCGTGGGAGGCGCAGTCGAACTCAACTGGACAGAAGAGGATCAGGGCGCGTTCGAGCGCACAAAGATTAGCTACAACGGAGCGATGGCCGAGAATGTCCTTAACTTCGCTGATGCCATGCGCATAGCGCGAGAGATGCCGTCGAAGCTGATGCAGCAGATGAACACATTGTCGTACAAGCTGCTGCCGGTGGCGCTGCTCGACAACGCCGCGCGCCGCGCGGTTCGCAATCTGGATGCGACTCTCGTCAGCAGCGTCACCGCCGCACTCAATGCCGGCGCTATTGCGCGGCTGCAGCTCGACGATATCCTCGACCAGCCGCTGCTGGCCACATTCCCCGTCGTCAAGAGGCAAGTGACCAGCTTCGCGACTGCCTTCGCAGCGTGCCAGACGCGGTTCACGCAAGAGATGCACGCACTGCTGCCGCAACTCAAGGACGGCGCCACCGACGACGGGCCCGGCGTACAACAACTGCGGCGCGCCGTCGCGGCCTTCGAGTTGCAAACGCAGGTAGCCAACGAGTACGTGGTCAAGAAGCACAAGGAGGTGGGCGTGCTGAGCACCACAGTCGCAGCGCTGCTGGCCGACAGCTTCGAGAACCACCTTGGCGTAATTGCGCCGGTGGCGTCGCTCGACAGCGACGGCCCGCCACGTCTGATTCTCTCGCTCGGCGGCGGCAGCATCAACACTGTCGAGCATCCGATGCAGCGGCGCCTCGATCCGAATCTGGACTCGGAAGTGCGCACCAACGGCAACGGAAATGAGGACGAGGACGACGAGCTCGAGTGGTTTGAGGCTCAACCGACCGTCTCGATTGTCATGTCGTCGTGCTCGGCGCTGCGCCAGCTGCGCGCCCGCCAGAACCGAGCCTGCCCGGCCACGTTTGCTGTCGCATCCATCGATAGGGCATACGTGCCGGGCGAGCCACCAAAACGGCGTAAGACACAAATTGGAGACATTGTGCTCGATCACGCCCGCAAGTTGTTGCTTGTGAGCGGCGAGCTTCCTGCGGCGCTCGGTGCTCCCGTGCTCCAGGTCGAGGACCAGACGATCACAGTGTCGTGGACGCCACCACAGAACCCCGTCATCAGCATCACCGGCTTCGTTGTGCGCTACCGCCCGCGGCCCAATGAAGCGCTGGACGGCATTCTCTCACACACGGCCGAGAACGAGTCGTTCAAGGAGATGCAGCTCGCGGCCAACGCGTCGACTGCATCGCTCGGCAGCCTGCGCGACAACACCGACTACGAGGTCAGCGTCTGCGTCGAGACCATTGTCGGCCGCTCCGAGTGGAGCCTGTCCGCCATCAAGCGCACCGCGAAGCTTCCGTCCGAGGCGTCGCAGCTCATCACGTTCTTTTCGACCAACCGCGATGCGCTGACATGTGCCAGCGACAAGCCGTGGGGTCTGACTGCCGAAGCGAAGCCGACGCTGTTCCTAGGCAACACGATAGTAGCAGAGCGTAAGTGCGAGTCGGGGCCTTTCGAGGGCAAGCTGGCGATGCGCATCGTCGACGTGGCGCCGCAGTACAAGCCTGAAATCAAAGCAGCGGGTGTCCACGACCCTGACAACACCAAGGTACTCGTGTTCGTCGGTACGACGGGTCACGGCAAGACAACGCAGATCAATTCCTTCATCTCGTTCCTGCTCGGTAGCGACCTGCAAGATGACGCGCGCATTCTGATCGTCGACGACCGCGGCATAAATCAGGCCAACTCGGTCACGCAATTCGTTACGTGCTACCGCCTTCGCCCCCTGTCGCCGCTCTTCGATGGCAAGACCCTGCTCATTGTCGACACACCCGGCTACGGCGACACAGAAGGTGTGCAGCGCGACAGATTCGTCACCGCAGCCATGTCAGAGTTCTTCAAAACGATTCAGCACGTTAACGCTATCGTCTTCACATGCAAGGCCAACGAAACGCGCACGACGATCCTGAGTCCCGTCTCGACCTACGTCTTCTCGCTCTTCGCCAAGAACGTGCGTAGCTGCTTGCGCACCATCTACACCTTTAGCGACGTGGGCACGCCGCAGGCACGCAACGTGCTGCGGCAGCTTGAGTGGCCGGTCGAGAACGGCGAGGTCGAGGTCAACAACGCTGCCTTTGCTGTTGTGTCGCCTGACAGCGCCAACAACCCCAAAATGCGCGACTGGTGGCGCATGTCGATGAACGGGCAGCACCTTGTGCTGCAGATGCTGCGCATGGAGCCTGTGCCGACAGAGCCGAGCGCGCAGGTGACGACTGACCGCCTGGCGCTGGAGCGCAAGTGCGAGCTCGCCGAGAAGAAGATCCTGCGCACAGCCAACGATGCACAGCAGCTGTTGGCCAACCTGGGCGCGCTGGCCGACGCCGTGGGCGCGGCGCCGGGCGACAAGGTTGAGGTCACGGTGACCGATGTCAATCAGGAGCCGGTGCCTGAGGGCAAAGCGACAACTCTGTGCATGAACTGCAACCATACGTGCCACGAGATCTGCGCTTATGGCGACGACAACGACAAGATTCGGTGCAGTGCGATGTCGGGCGAGCACTGCACCATATGCCCTGGCCGCTGCCACTGGAGTAAGCACAAGAATGCGCACTTTATCCTACGGCCTGTGTCGCGCAAGGAAATGGTCGTGCCGGAGGACCTCATCAAGCGCTGGAACTCCAACAACAACTCGCTCGAGGGTGCGCTGCTCGATGCCATCGCAAGGTACCTGGAGCTACAGGGCGAGCTGCGCCGCGACATCGAGGAGCTGGCCGCGCTGACAGAGAAGCTCAAGAACACGGCGCTGCTGCACAACCCTGCGGCGCTGCTCAACTACGTCGAGGCCCTGATCCAGACGGCGCGCGTTCGCGGGGCTCCGGCGGAGCAGCTTGTTCAGCTGGCGACAGCTAAGAACACGCTTATGCTCGCGGCTCAGATCAAGCAACACGGCATGCAGGGCGCAACACGCGACTCGACAGTGCTACTGGACGTGCTCGGCGCTGTGCAAAACGAGATGAAGCACCGCATGGCTCTCCAGCCTCGCGCCCGCGCTGAGGAGGAGGCGAAGCCTTGTGGCCTATACAATCGTCTGCGCAACAACCTCCCGGACGAACTCAAGGCCAAGGCGCCGCCGTCGCTCAAGGAGCAGGGCTTTCTAGGCCTTTATAGCAAAGGTGCTCTGTACCCTGAGAATCTCAAGGCGGTCGTGAAACTGGTGCAGTTGGTGCTGACCGATGGTGGTGTCGTCGCGGCCCTTGCTAATGCATGAGGGGTCGGAAAGCGTTTTATTCTCGGGTCATGGAATGTTTTTCCCTGCTTCAAATGTGTGGCAATCAATGTTTTCGGTGATCCAGGAGCGGGGTAAAGGTGATGCGGGCATCGTAAATCTCACGTTGCGTCAACGGGGTCCGGTCGCCTGACGGTGTGCGATAACCGCCGAACTTCTCGTTAGGCCACAACCGAACTCTTGTCGAGGTGAAATGGGTACAGCAACTGAGGACAGTTCCAACGGATATGAGGCGGTCGCGAACATCTACATTGCCGGACGAGGTACCCGTGCCCGCGTCGGCGACTCGATCGGCGCCGGGGTCGTCAAGGCCTGGGCAGACGCCTTTCCCCCTGGCGCGACGGTGCTCGACCTCGGCTCGGGTCCCGGTGAACCGAGCACGCGGATCCTCCAAGAGGCGGGGCTCACGACCTACGCAGTCGACGCGTCACCGACGATGGTCGCAGCGTTCCGCGAGCGGTTCCCGGGTGTGCCGATCGAGCGAAATACCGTCGAGGCCTCGGAGTTCTTCAACCGAACCTTTCGTGGCGTGCTTGCCTGGGGTCTGTTGTTCTTACTCGACCCGGCAGCGCAAGCGCTCGTCATCGAGAAGGTGGCGCGCGCGCTCGAGCCACAGGGGCGCTTTCTCTTCACTGCACCCCGGCAACCCCTGGAATGGTTGGACGGCATGACCGGTCGCCGGTCGCAATCCCTCGGCGAGCACACGTATCAGCGATTGCTGCGCGATGCTGGCCTGACGTGGGTCGCCGACGCCCAGGACGAGGGCGAGAACCACTATTACTTTGTCGAGAAGGTGTAGTTTTGCCATTCGCGCTTTGACCGGAACAATTGAACAAAACGGAAGAATCGTCATTGCCGAGATATTTTCGGTGAACGCGCCAACTTCAAGTGCGAGTGATCGTGTTGTTTCCCGAAGGCGAAGATTTGAATGAGAGCGAATGGCTGCAAGCGGCTTCAAAATACGAAGCGTTCGATTTTCTAAATGACCCGGACGAAGATATTTACTCTGTGAGCGACGGAAAGCCGCCATCGCGATAGCGCATCAACGGGCCTTCTTCACTGCTGATCCACAAATTCCCCTGCCGATCTTCAGACAGAGTTTTCAATCGCTGGCTGGTCAATTCCCTGGTGTTGGCGTGGTTGAAGACCGTGAACGGCGCGCCGTTGTAGCGCGTCGAGCTGATGTTGCCGTGGATTTCGGCCAGTGCGCGCCAGATCATAATGCGGGCGGAAAAGCCGGGCAACCAAGCCTGAAAAAATGGCGCGGAGCAAACCACTGAATAAATCCTGGTGGTTTGCTCCGCGCCGGTTGAGAGGCCATTTCCCGGAACTACGGCCTTGTAATCGTGCCGACCGGCGAATCGCCCGAACGCCCTTGCGTCACCGCGCGCGTTGCACCGTCGGAGCTTTGCTGCACGTACCAGCGGCCTTCCGACTTGCGCCAGACAGCGACATCGGCTTTGCCGTCGCCGTCGTAATCGCCCACCGCCGGAACATCGAAGTAAGGTTCATACCCCGCGCCCCAGAACTTCGACTCGACCGAGCCGTCGGAACTGCGGACGATGTACCAATCGCCTTCCGAACCGCGCCAGACCGCAAAGTCTGTCTGGCCGTCGCCGTCATAATCGCCCGGCACAGGCACATCCGTTCCCAGCCCCCAGAGCTTGTCCACGGTCTGGCCGTCCGAACTGTGGCGGATGTACCAGTGACCGTTTGCCTGCCGGAAGACGGCGATGTCCGTCTTGCCGTCGCCGTCGTAATCGCCCGGCACAGGCACATCCAGGTAAGGCGCGCGGCCGGTGCCCCACTGCACGGTTTCGATCTGATCATCCGAACTGCGCTGGATGTACCAACCGCTTTCCGCGCCGCGCCAGACCGCCAGGTCTGTCCTGCCGTCTCCGTCGTAATCGCCCGGAACAGGGACGTCAGTTCCCAGACCCCAGACCTTATCGAGCGTCGTGCTATCGCCGCTCAGGCGCACGCGCCAATGACCGTCCTTGCCAAACCCGGCCAGGTCGGCCTTGCCATCGCCGTCGTAATCCCCCGTCACGGCCTGGTCGCCCGCCTGTCCCCATTGCACGGTTTGCGCGGCATTGGTCGCGCCGTCCACGATCAACCATTGGCGCTGCGCCGCGCGCCAGAGCACAAAATCGCTTTGCCGGTCGCCGCTGAAGTCATTGACCGACGCCAACTGCAAGCTGGCGCCGCCGATCAGCACCGTGTAGTCCTTCGTCGCCGAGCAGTTGTTGGCGCCGGTCGCCTTGATGCTGAAGGCGTAGCTGCCCGCCGAGAGCGGATAGCCGAAAATCAGCCCGAACGAGTTGTACAGCGACAGTCCCGACGGCAGGCTGCCCGAAGCGACCGCGTAGCTGTAGCTGCCAGACGGAGAAGCCACCACCGAACGGGAGTAAAGCTGTCCGATGTTGCCCCCCGGCAGGTCCGGCAAGGTGATGGCCGGACAACTGCCACCGCCGCCAATGGTGATCGAATACGCCTTGCTGCCCGTGCAGCCGCCGAATCCCGTCGCGGTGATGGTAAAACTGGCCGCGCCGCTGGTCGTGGGCGTGCCGGAGAGCGCGCCGGTCGCCGAATTGAGGCTGAGCCCCGCAGGCAAACTGCCCGCGGTCACCGCAAAGGTATAGTTGCCGCCCGACGGACTGGCGCTGATGCTCTGGCTGTAACTGGTGCCAACCGTGCCGCCTGGCAGACTGGCCGGACTGAGACTGACGGTCGGGCAACCGATAGTCAACGAATAGGTTTGGGTCGCGCTGCATCCGCTGGCGGCGGCCTGCGCTTTGACGGTGAGAGTGAAGGCGCCGGTCAGGGACGGGACGCCGCTGATGACGCCGGTGGCCGAATTCAAACTCAATCCGGCAGGCAGGCTGCCGGTCGAGATTGAAAAGCTGTAGCTGCCGGCCGGGGTGACGCTGAGCGTTTGCGAATAGGCGACGCCCGCCTGCCCCGCCGCCAGACTGGCCGGACTGATCGTTGGCGAAGCGCAAGCAATGGTCACGGTGAAATTTCTGCTGGCCGCGCAACTGCCCTGTGTGGCCGCGACGGTGAAAGAAAACGTTCCGATGGAAGTCGGCGCGCCGGTGATTGCGCCGGTGGCCGCGTTCAAGGTCAGCCCCGGCGGCAACGCGCCACTGCTGACGCTGAAAACGTAGCTGCCGGCGGGCGACACCGCCACTGTCTGGTTATAGGTTTCGCCAAGCGTTCCCGCCGGCAAACCGGCGGTGGTGATGTTGATGCCGGGACAACCGACCGTCAGCGCGTAATCCCAGAAGCCCGAGCAACTGCCGAAGCCCGTGGCCTTGACGCGGAAATTGAACGTGCCGCTCTGCGTGGGCGCGCCGCTGAAGCTGCCATTGCTTTGCAGCGTCAGTCCCGCCGGCAATTGGCCGAAGATAATGGAGAACGTGTAATCGCCGCCCGCCGGCGAGGCCGTCAGGCTTTGGTTGTACGCCATGTTGATCGCCGCGTCAGGCAAGGTGGTCGGCGCGAGCGTGATGGTCGGGCAGAACACCCCGACCCGGAACGTGGCATCCGTCGTCTGGCCGCAGTTGTCCGTCGCGCGGATGACGACGGTGTAGATTTGGGAGAAGGTCGCGCTGAGCACCGTTACCTGTCCGGTGGCCGGATTGACGCTGAGCGCCAGGCCGGTTGCGGGCGTGATGCTTTGCAGCGCAATGCCCGCCACCGCGCCGTTATCCGTTGGACCAGACGATGGGCCAAAGTTGGGCGTCGTGCCCCCCGCGACAGTTTGATTGGCGTAACTCAACGCCGGTGGCGTGTTGGCCGCAACCGTCACCGTCCAAAGAGCCGTCGCCGTCTGGCCGCTGCCGTCTGTGACTTTGAGCGTGAAGCTGGCGGTCGCCGCACTGCAAGTCGTCGTGACTTGCGCGGTGATGACGCCGGCGGCATTGGTCAGCAGGCTGACCGAAACCCCATTCAGGCTGGCGCTGGAAGCGTTGTTGATCTGCACCGTCAGCGCGCCGGGCGCGGTCACGGCATCCGCAACGTTGGCAATGACTGCCGTAAACGGCGTCGTTGTCCCCGCTGCCAGCGCAAGCGGCACGGGCGTAATACTCGGCGGCGCATCGCCATTGCCTTGAATGGCGAAGGTGTAGGGATTTTCGTCCAGATCATCGTTGGCAATGCTCACCGTCGCCGTGCGCACGCCGCCGGCGCTGGGGTCGAAACTGATCGTGAACGTGGTCGAAGCATCGGGCGCGATGGGCGACGTGGGTTGCAGCGTGACGCTGAAATCGGCCGCATTCGCGCCGCTCAAGGCGACTTTCGGCGAGCCGGACAGGATCAGTTCGCCCGTGCCTGTGTTTTCGATGGTGAACGTGCGCGCGACCGAACCGCTCGTGACATTGACCAGGCCGAAGCTGGTATCGTCAGCCGTCGAAGGCGTGGTGTCGCCGCTGGCGATGGTTGTCGAATTACCTTTGATGGCAATCTCGGGAATCGGCGAACAAAACGAGACGCCGCCGTCTGTCGCCACGTACAGGCTCATCGCCGTGGCGAAGATGGTGTACGCCTGATTGTCGCCCAGCCCGTTGGCCGTGGTGTAGTTGGTGAAGGAAGTTCCGCCGTTGACCGAGATGGAGAAACCGCCATTGGTCCCGGCGTAGACCGTGTCGCCCAACACAAACACGCTGCGCACATAATTTCCGCCCAGGCCGTCAGCCGTTGTGCGGTTGGTGAAAGACGCGCCGCCGTTGGTCGAGATGGACAACCCGCCCGCGGTTGCCGCGTAAACCTTGTTGCCGACCGCGTAAACGTCAAGCACCTGATTGTCGCCCAACCCATCGGCCGTCCTTCGGGTGGTGAAGCTTGCGCCGCCGTCCGTCGAAATCGAAAGGCCGTTGTTGGTCGCCGCGTAAACCGTGCTGCCTGCCGCATACACGCCGTTCACGCCATTGGTGCCTAAACCGTTGGCCGTCGTCCGATTGGTAAAGGTCGCGCCGCCGTCTGTGGAAATGGAGAGGCCGCCGCCGGTTCCCGCGTAAACCACATTGCCCGCCACGTAGAGGCCGAACACAAAGTTGGCCCCCAATCCCTGTGCGGTGGTCCGGCTGGTAAACGTGTCGCCGCCGTCGGTCGAGATCGAAATGCCGCCTGCGGTCGCCGCGTAAACCGTATTGCCTTCAACCTGGATGCCGAGCACCTGATCGCTGCCCAGACCGTTGGCCGTCGTTCGGTTGGTGAAAGTAGCGCCGCCGTCGGTCGAGATCGCCAGGCCGAAGCCGTTGGTTCCAACGTAGACCTTGTTGTCCACAGCATAAACGCCGCGCACGAAGTTGCCGCCCAGACCGTCGGCGGTCGTCTTGGTGGTGAACAGACCGCAGGACGGGCCATTGGCGGGCGCGGTTGTGCCCGTCCCTTGAATGACGAAGGTGTACGGGTTCTCATCCGTGTCGTCATTGGCGATGGTCACGGTTGCGGTACGTGCGCCGGTGGCAGTCGGCGCGAAGTTAATCAGAAAGGTGGTTGAGCCGCTGGCCGCGACAGGCGAAACCGGTTGCAGCGCGATGCTGAACTCGGAGGCATTGGCCCCGCTCAACGCAACTTTCGGTGTGCCGGTCAGATTGAGCGCCGCCGTGCCTGTGTTTTCGATGGTGAAGTAGCGGGCGGCGGCTCCGATATTGGCCGCCGCGCTGCCGAAATCCGTGCCGTCAGCGCTGTCCGGCGTGGTGTCGCCGCCGGCAATCGTCGTGTTATTGCCTTTGACGTTGATTTCAGGGGCGACCACGGTGCTTTGAATGTCAAAGGCGTAGGGGTTTTCGTCCGCATCGTCATTGGCGATGCTGACAGTGGCCGTGCGCAGTCCCAGCACGTTCGGCGTGAAGCTGACGGTAAAGGTCGTCGAACCGTTGGCGGCAATGGGTGATGCGGGTTGCATCGTGACGGTGAAATCCGCCGCGTTTGTTCCGCTCAAGGCGATTCGTGGCGTGCCGGTCAGATTGAGCGCAAGATTGCCTGTATTCTCAATCGTGAAGGTTTTCATCGCCGTGCCGCTGCCCAGCGCCACTACGCCGAAGTCCGTGTCGTCCGCCGTCGAAGGCGTGGTGTCGCCGGCGGCGATGGTCAGGCTGTTGCCTTTGACGTTGATTTCGGGCGCAAGCGGCGGGCAGAACGAAACGCCGCCGTCGGTCGCCACATACAGACTCGTCGCCGTGGCGAAGACCGTGTACGCCTGATTGTCGCCCAGCCCGTTGGCCGTGGTGTAGTTGGTGAATGAACTTCCGCCATTGACCGAGATTGAGACGCCGCCATTGGTTCCTGCGTAAACCGTGTCGCCCAATGCAAACACGCTGCGCACATAATTTCCGCCCAGGCCGTCAGCCGTTGTTCGGTTGGTGAAAGAGGTTCCTCCGTTGGTCGAGACGGACAGGCCGCCCGCCGTTGCCGCGTAAACCGTGTTGCCGACCGCGTAAACGTCAAGCACCTGATTGTCGCCCAAACCATCGGCCGTCCTTCGGGTGGTGAAGCTTGCGCCGCCGTCCGTGGAAATCGAAAGGCCGTTGTTGGTCGCCGCGTAAACCGTGCTGCCTGCCGCATACACGCCGTTCACGCCGTTGGTTCCCAAACCATCGGTCGTCGTCCGGTTGGTGAAGCTTGCGCCGCCGTCGGTGGAAATGGAGAGGCCGCCGCCGGTTCCCGCGTAAATCACATTGCCTGCCACATAGAGACCAAACACGAAATTAGCACCCAGTCCCTGAGCCGTCGTCCTGTTGGTGAATGTGTTGCCCCCGTCGGTGGAGATCGAAACGCCGTTACCGGTCGCCGCGTAAACCGTGTTGCCTTCGACCTGGATGCCGAGCACCTGATCGCTGCCCAGACCGTTGGCCGTCGTTCGGTTTGTGAAAGTCACACCGCCGTCGGTTGAAATCGCCAGGCCGAAGCCGTTGGTTCCGACATAGACATTGTTGTTCACGGCATAAACCGCGCGCACGAAGTTGCTGCCCAGGCCGTCGGCGTTTGTTTTGTTGGCGAACAGCCCGCAAGCCGGGCCGTTGGCGGGGGCGGGAATGCCCGTGCCCTGGATGGCGAAGGTGTACGGATTTTCGTACGCGTCGTCGTTGTCAATGCTGATCGTTGCCGTGCGCGCGCCGGTTGCCGTCGGCGCGAAGTTGACCAGAAAGGTCGTCGAGCCGGACGCCGCGACGGGCGAGGCCGGTTGCAGGGCGATGCTGAAATCCGAAGCGTTCGCACCGCTCAAAGAAACTTTGGGCGTGCCGGTCAGATTGAGCGCGGCCTCGCCTGTGTTTTCGATGGTGAAGTAGCGGGCGACGGCTCCGGTGTTGGCCGCCGCACTGCCGAAATCAGTGCCGTCGGTTGTGCTCGGCGACGTATCGCCGCCGGCAATCGTCGTGTTGTTGCCCTTGACGTTGATTTCGGGCGCGGGCAGCGAGCAGGACGAGAAACCGAGATTGGTTCCGACAAGGAGCCTGGTCGCCGTGGGAAAGATTGCATACACCGTGTTGCCGCCCAATCCATTGGCGGTGGTGTAGTTGGTAAACGTGCTGCCGCCGTCAGTCGAAATCGAAAGTCCGTTGCCGGTTCCCAAATAAACCGTGTTGCCGGCGACATTCAAGCCCAGCCCGAAATTGCTTCCCAAACCGTTGGCGGTTGTCCGGGTGGTGAAGGTGGCGCCGCCATCGGTGGAGATCGAAAGGCCGTTGTTGGTCGCCACATAGACTTTCGCGCCCGCCGCATAAATGCCGCGCACTTCGTTGGAACCCAGGCCATTGGCCGTCGTGCGCGCGGTGAAGGTCGCGCCACCATCGAACGAAATGCCGAGGCCGGTAACCGTGGTGACGTAAACCGCACTTCCCTGCACGTAAAGGCCTGCCAAAAAGTTGCTGGGCAGCCCCTGGGCGGTCGTCCGATTAGTGAAAGAAGCTCCGCCATTGGTCGAAATCGAAAGGCCGCCCTGCGTCGCCGCGTAGACAGTGCTGCCCGCCACGTAGAGGGCACTCACCTGGCTGTGGCCCAAGCCGTTGGCGGTCGTGCGATTGACGAAGGTATTGCCGCCATCGGTCGAGATCGAAAGGCCGCCTTGCGTTCCCGCGTAAACCGTCGTTCCCACCACGTACAGGCTTTGCACAACATTGCTGCCCAGCCCGTTGGCCGTCGTCCGCGAGGAGAAAGTGACGCCGCCGTCGGTGGAGATGGCCAGGCCGCCGTTGTTGGTCGCGGCGTAGATCGTGTTGCCGACCGCGAACACGCTCACCACGATGGGAGAACCCAGTCCGCTGGTCAGGTTGGTGAAGGTGGCACAGACCGGGCCGTTGGCCGGGGCGGGCGTTCCAGTGCCTTGAATGGCGAAGGTGAAGGGCATTTCGTCAACATCGTCATTGGCGATGGTGATGGTCGCCGTGCGCACGCCGATGGCCGTTGGCAGGAAGTTCACGAAAAAAGTCGTCGAACCCGAAGCCGCGACGGGCGAGGCCGGTTGTATCGTCACGCTGAAGTCCGAAGCGTTCGCGCCGGAAAGCGCGACGCGCGGCGAGCCTGTCAGATTGAGCGCCGCCGTGCCTGTGTTTTCAATGGTGAAGCTGCGCGAGGCCAACCCTGCCGTCGCCGCCGCGCTGCCGAAGTCCGTGCCGTCCGTGGTGGAAGGCGTGGCGCTGCCGTTGGCGATGACGGTCGAATTGCCTTTGACGTTGATGTCCGGTTCGACCGGCGGCGGGCAGAGCGAAAGGCCGCCGCCCGTGGCCGCGTAAACCGCCGTGGCCGTGGCAAAAACGCCGCTCACGGCAATGTTGCTGCCCAGCCCGTTGGCGGTGTTGTAGTTGGTGAAATTCGCGCCGCCGTCGGTGGAGATCGAAAGACCGCCGCCGGTGAAGCCGTCGCCGGTCGCCGCGTAAACGGTGTTGCTCAGGGCATAAACGCCGAACACCTGATTGTTGCCCAGACCTTGCGCCGTCGTGCGGTTGGTGAAATTCGCGCCGCCGTCGGTGGAAAGCGAGAGTCCGCCAGTGGTTGCCGCGTAAACCGTGGCGCCTGCCGCGTAAACGCCTCGCACATCATTGCCGCCCAGGCCGTTGGCCGTGGTTTTGTTGTTAAAAGTCGCCCCGCCGTCGGGCGAGATGGAAAGGCCGCTGTCGGTCGCCGCGTAGATGGCGCTCCCCAACACGTAAACGCCTCGCACATTGTTGCCGCCCAGGCCGTTGGCCGTCGTCTTGTTGATGAACGTGGCGCCGCCGTCGGTCGAAATTGACAAGCCGCCGGCGGTTGCCGCGTAAACCCTGCCGCCCACCGCCAGCACGCTTCGCACCTGATCGGAACCCAGACCGTTGGCGGTTGTCCGGTTGGTGAACGTGTTGCCGCCGTCGGTGGAAATTGACAGGCCGCCGCTGGTTCCCGCGTAAACGTTGCTGGCCGCCGCCTGAACGCTGTTGACGCTGTTGCTGCCCAGGCCGTCGGCGGTCGTCCTGTTGGCGTAGGAAATGCCGCCGTTGGTGGAAATCGAAAGGCCGCCGCTGGTGGCGGCGTAAACGGTGCTGCCCGCCGCGTGGACGCCGTTCACGAAATTGTTGCCGAGTCCATGGGCGGTTGTCCGGTTGCTGAAATTGGCGCAGGCCGGGCCGTTGGCGGGCGCTGCCGTCCCCGTGCCTTGAATCGCGAAGGTGTAGGGGTTTTCGTTTTCATCGTTGTTGGCGATTGTGATGGTTGCCGTGCGCGCGCCGATCGCCGTCGGTGCGAAGTTGACCAGGAAGGTGGTCGAACCGGAAGCCGCCACGGGTGAATTCGGTTGCAGGGCGATCTGGAAATCCGAAGCGTTTGTCCCGCTCAGCGCGACTCGCGGCGTGCCGGTCAGGTTCAGGTCGCCTGTGCCTGTGTTTTCGATGGTGAAGCTCTGCGCGATGGCGCCGGTGTTGGCCGCCGCGCTGCCGAAGTCCGTGCCGTCGGCCGTGGTGGGAGAGGTGTCGCCGGAGGCAATCGTCGTGTTATTGCCTTTGACATTGATTTCGGGCATCGGCAAGGGAGGACAGAGCGCGAGGCCACCACCGTTGCTCCCGTCACCCGTCGCCGCGTAAATGCTCGTGGCCGTGGCAAAGACGCCGCGCACATCAAAATAACCAAGCCCATTGGCCTGCGTGTAGTTCGTGAAGGACGTGCCGCCGTCGGTCGAGATCGAGATGCCGAACCCGGTCGCCGCGTAAACCGTAGTGCCTATGGCGTAGACGCCGGCCACAGAGATACTGCCCAAGCCGTTGGCAGTTGTCCTGTTGGTGAAGGAGGTGCCGCCGTTGGTCGAAATCGAAAGCCCGCTCTGGGTCGCGGCGTAAATCGTGCTACCCACCGCGTAGACGCTGAGCACGATGTTGCTGCCCAAGCCGTTGGCGGTCGTCTTGTTGGTGAATGAGGCGCCGCCATTGGTCGAGATCGAAAGACCGCCGTCGGTCGCGGCGTAAACATTCGTGCCTGCCGCGTACACGCCTCGCGAAAAGTTGATGCCCAGGCCGTTGGCGGTCGTGCGAGAGGTGAAAGTGGCTCCTCCGTCCGTGGAGATCGAAAGGCCCGCGCTGGTTGATGCGTAAACCATGCTGCCTGCGGCATAAACGCCCAGCACCTGATTGCTGCCCAGACCGTTGGCGGTCGTGCGAGTGGTGAAGGTGGCTCCTCCGTCCGTTGAGATCGAAAGGCCGCCGATGGCCGCCGCGTAAACCGTGTTGCCCTCCGCGTAGACGACGCTGTTGTTGTTGGCGGCCAGTCCGTTGGCGGTTGTGCGATTGACGAAGGTCGCCCCGCCGTTGGTCGAAATCGCCACGCCGTTCGTGCTCGCCACGTACACCGTCGAGCCTGACGCGTAAACGCCGCGCAGATTGTTGGTTCCCAAACCGTTCGCGGTCGTCCGGTTCATGAAGTTCGAGCAGGCCGGACCATTGGCCTGGAACATCGCTGCCGGAGCGACGGAGGCTTTGTTCATTCCGCGCACTGCCTGTAGCGCGCGGTTCACCATTTCGTGCGCCGCCGCGTTCGTTCCCGCCCAGGCGAGAAAGGCAGACAGCATGATGAGCGCCGCCGCGGCAATCAGCAGGCGCAGCAGGCGGCGCCGGGGGGCGGTTTCATTCGCGGCGTCGCGCCGGGCGCCCTTCTGCCGGGCGTCCTTCTGTATGTAATTCGGAAACATCAAAAGCTCCTCTTTGGTTAAGCCCCAAAGCTTGGGGGAATGGAGAGAAAGAGCGCGCGAAACCAGACGGCGCGCGCTGAGCAATCCGGCGCGTGGACACACACCATTCCCTCCCCTTCGCGCCAGGCGAACAGGCAAATGGGACGGCAGGACAATTGGCCGGACAATCAGGTTGTTACGTTACGGCGCAAACCGCGCCGGACAATTTGTGGGAAATGAGAGCAACGGCAAGCAACTGGCTGCGGCAAACAAGCGCCGTCTCGCCGGCCAACGCTCTGCCTCCAAACGGACAGCGGGCGCAGATGCCGATGAGAACGCACGCTGTCAATGAATCATTCGGGCGCAACTCGCGGATTGCGCCTGTGGAGAAACGCCCAACTCGCCAGGTTTTTCACGGTAAGTTTTGAGCGTCAGAAATTTTCGAGAATCTTCATTTCGAGACCGGCTTGCGCCGGGGATTATGATGAGCGGCAAGGGTAATTCCGCCTCGCGACACTTGAATCGGATTCAATTTCTCCCTATCCGATTCAAATCCATAAGCAATTCCAGCGGGCGAAAAGGTTTTGCATAAAATCTGGTCGCTCCGGCATCTTGCGCCCGCTTTCTACTTTCAGGGTCGTCCAGCGCGGAGATGACGAAAATGGGCAGCTCGCGCGTCTTTTCGGACACGCGAAGCTTTTCGGTCACCGCGAAACCGTCCATCGCGCCGGGCAACATCAGGTCCAGCAGCAGCACGTCGAATGGCTCGTGGAGGGCAAGCTCCACCGCCTGTGCGCCCGACGCAACCCCGACGACCTCGTGACCGGAGGCCTGCACCAAAGTTTGAATCATGTGCCGGATGGCATCCTGATCTTCACACACTAAAATCCTCATCAGTTTGGTTCTCCTTGTTTGTGGCTTGGCTTTGTCGCTCAAGCGCGTTATCCCCAGGCGGGCAGGTCACGGGCCGGTCGGCTTGCGCGCGCCGAGCGTTGGGAATTCCGCCGGTCGTGCTCGCAGCCATCAACGCTAACCGACGCCCAGCAATTTGAGCAGCGTTTCGCGATTGGTGCGGCCGGCTTGCGTGCCGACCTTCCGGCCACCCTGGAAGACCATGCAGGTGGGCACGGTGCGCACGCCATATGTAGCGGTCATCCCCGGCTCACTGTCTATGTCCAGCTTGCCGACTTTGATCTTGCCGGCGTAGTCATCGGCAATCTTCTCGATGATGGGCGCGAGTTGCTTGCAGGGGCCGCTCCAAGTGGCGGCGAAGTGGATTAGCACCGGAATGGGGGATTTCAAAACCTCGTCCTCGAAGTTTCGGTCGGTGAAGATGCGTACGTTAGGACTTGCCATAATCGGTTCTCTCCTCTTTTGGGGAAATTGCGCCAGGCGTGTGGCCAAACTGGCGGGGCAATGGTCTGTGCCCCTCGCTAGCACGGCCCAGCGCCCGGCTCGGTTGGTGATGATCGGCTAGGGTTTGTTCGCCGCCTCTTCCATTGCCTTGCGCAGGCTCAAGGGACGCATGTCCGTCCAGACTTGCTGGATGTGATCCAGGCACTCCCGCTTGTGGCCCTGCTTGCCTTCGTCGCGCCAGCCCGGGGCATTTTCCCGGTCGGCGGGCCAGATTGAGTACTGCTCTTCGTGATTGACCACAACTTTGTAGATCCTGGGGTCATCGTCTTCATCGTTCCAAGCCATAACATTCTCCTTCGGGTTCCTGGGGGACCAGGCATGGGCGTGGCGGAACCCAATATGCCACACCCAACCTGTTGAGTGTGCAGGACACGCTGGTTGCGGTGGTTGAAGCCCACAACCTCGCGGCCGCAGAGGGGGGGTTACGATTCTCTGAGCGCGAACAGCTTGCTCACCTTCATCGCCAGCATAGTGTTGCCGCTCACCTTCATCTTGCCGGCGAAGAACAATTGCATGCCGTTGGCCTGGGGGTTTTCAACAAGCTTTTGAAAGTCCTCGGCGGCGATCGTGATCGTGCAATCGGCCTTCCCCGGATTGTCCGGAACGCAACTTGGGCCGGTGGGCGAAACATCAACGAACCACTCGCCTACCATGCCAACGTTGAGTTGGTACTTCGCGCCAATTTCCTTGGCGGCGTCCGCATTCTTCGCGAGCGCTGCCGGAAGTTCTTCATTGAAGAGCTTGGCAATGTCCACTGCCATACCTTTCTCCTTTGGATTCCTGATTGATTGGTGATGTAACGGCGAAATCCAAAACCACTCCGGCACCTTGATCGCCTTGCGCTGGGAAGCGTGATCCGTCCCCGGCGCACTTTTCTATCTGTGTGCTTACAACACCGTCACCGCACGCAGCGGCTCCGGGACGTTGTCCATCGTGATCGGGTTGCCGCGCAGATCAAGGCGGCGCAATCGCTGCATCGCCAGCATTTCCGCGGGCAGCGCGCGGATGCGGTTGTCGCCGAGGTCGAGCAATTCCAGGCTCCGCAATTGCGGGATGACCGGGGGAACCTCGCTCAACTGGTTGTCGCGGACGGCGAGTGCGCGCAGTCGTTGCAGATTGAGCAGCGGACGGCCCAGATCCTCCAACTGGTTGTGGCTCAGATCAAGCGTCTCCAGATCCGCGAAGCGCGCCAGGCCAAGCGGAGCTTCAAGCAACGCCCGGCAACTCAAATCGAGCGACTTCAAATCCGGCGCGCATTGGTGCATCAAGGACAAAACACGCTCGGCTTCCCAGGGGGCCAGCAATACTTCCGTGATTTGCTCGGTCTGTTTCATGCTGCCTCCGCCCTTGTTCCGGGATTGTATGGATACCTCGCCAAAACCACACGCAGTCTAGCGCGCGGCGGCGGGCGGCGGCCATTCTTGAAGTTACGTATTTTGGCTACGCAAAGCTACGTATTTTGGCCGCGGCTTCAGAGTTCGGCCTGGCGGGCGAGGGCATACTTGGTCAGGGCGTGATTGCCTTGCAATCCCAGCTTCTGACAGATGTTGGCGCGGTGTTTTTCCACCGTGCGCGGGCTGATGAAGAGGTGCGCGGCGATTTGCTTGGTGGTGCGGCATTCGGCGATTAACTTGATGACGACGCGCTCTGTCGGCGTCAGGCTGGCTAAACCGCCGGGACCTTCCGCGCCAGTGCGGCGCTGCAGCAAGGAAGCCGTCAGGGCCGGGCTGATGTAAGGTTGGCCGGCAGCGACGGTTTGAATGCCGGAGGCGATTTCAGCCGCCGTGGCGTCTTTCAGAATGTACCCCAGCGCGCCGAGTTCGAGCGCACGTTCGAGAAAGCTTTCCTCGCGATGCACGGTGACAAAGATGATCCTGACCGCCAGGCCTTCGTCGCGCGCCTCGGCGGCCACGCGCAACCCGCTCAAATCCGGCATGTCAATGTCCAGCACGGCCAGTTGAGGCTGCAACCGCCGCATCAGTTCGAGGGCCTGCTGTCCGTCGGCGGCTTCGGCCACCACGCGCAGCCCCGCGATGTTTTCAATCGCTTGTCGCAGCCCTTGCCGGATCAGCGGGTGATCGTCGGCGATCAGAACCGGAATGTCCTTGAGTGGAGTTGGCATATTTTGCATCTCTTTGGTGGGGAACAGTGACGCGCACGATGGAGCCGCTGCCGGGCGTGGATTCGATCGTGACCTGGCCGCCCAGCAGGCGGACGCGTTCGCGGATGCCGCGCAATCCGAAACCGTTCGCAGCGTCCGCTTCGATCGAGGTTTCCGGCGCGAAGCCCCGCCCGTTGTCTTTCACCGTCAAGTCCACGCAGTTTGCCTGGCGCGTCAGCGAAACCGAGACCTGCGTTGCCGCGGCATGTTTGCTGATGTTGTTGAGGCTCTCCTGCACGATGCGGTAAAGGTTGTTTTCGCTTTCTTTCGCCAGCAGCCCGTCCACGCGGTCAAGTTGCCGGGCAAGTTGCCAGCCGTTGACGCCGGCCATGCGCGCCAGCAAATCGGCGACCGCGCCGGTCAACCCCAGCTCATCCAATTGCCGGGGACGCAGATCGAAGATCATGGTCCGGACTTCTTCCAGCGCCTGCACGGAAGCTTCCACGATCTCTCCGACCTGCTCCCGCATGGCTTCCTGATCTTCATCCTCTTCCAGGCAGAGCAGGCCGCGGCGTTTGATGATGACCAGACTTTGCCCCAGCCCGTCGTGCAACTCAGCGGCCAACCGCTTGCGATCCTGCTCCTGCGCCGCAATCAGGGCGCGCGCGAATTCTTCCTGCCGCGCCACGCGCTTGCGGTAAAACGCCACGCGCTGACGGTAACCCAGAAACGCCAGCCCGGCCAGCGCCATCACCGCCAGCGAGGCGAACCAGTTGGTGCGCCAAAAAGGCGGTTTGACCACGATGTTCAGACTCGCGGGGTGCTCGCTCCACACTCCGTCCGGACTCATCGCCCGGACGCTGAAGCGATATGCGCCCGGCTGCAATTGCGGGAAGTAGACCGTGCGCCGCGCGCCGACATCCTGCCAGGCTTCCTGCTGGCCGCTCATCTGGTAGCTGAACCGCACCTGGTCCGCTTTCGCGAAGCTCAAGCCTGTGTAGTGAATTTCCAGGTTTCCCTCACCCGGTTTCAGTTCGAGTGGCTGGCGATGGTCGCACTCCGCGCCGTCCAGCACCACGCGCTCGATGACCACCGGCGGCGCGAGCTTGCTCCCCAGGCTCGGATCAACGATGGCAGTGCCGCGAATGGTCGGGAAATAAAGCTTCCCGTCGCGCGCGCGCCAACCGGCGGACTGACGGCCACCCTGGCCTTCGCTCGGATCCATCCCGTCCGCTTTGTCATAAACCACGCAGGTCAATGATTGGCGCTGTCCGTCGGCCACTTCGTTGAGCGCGCGGCGGCTGACCTGAAAGATGCCGCGATTGCCGAGCAGCCAGAAGGTGTCGTCATCGCCAGCGATGATGCGCGAGATGAAATCGTCAAACAGGCTGTGCCGGGTGGTGACGTGCGCGATACGGGCCTGCTCGTGGGGCCGCATCCGGTTGAGCCCGCCGCCGTAAGTACCCAGCCAGAGAGTGCCGTCAGCATCCTGGTGGACGGCGCGCACGTAATTGTTCGACAGTCCTTCGGCGGTCGTGTAGTTGGTGAAGCGCCCGTCCCGGAAGCGACCCAGCCCCTGAGGCGTACCGAGCCATAAAGCGCCGTCGCGATCTTCCATGATGAATTTCACGTCGTCACTGACCAGACCGTCCGCTCGGCGGTAGGTCTTGCCATCGGAGAATTGCACCAGCCCCTGCCAGGTGCCGAGCCACAATTTTCCACTACGGTCTTCGCAAATGGCCTGCACCATCTCGACTCCCGGCAACGGATACTCCGTGAAGCGGCCATCGCGATACCGCGCCACGCCATTGATCTTGCCGAACCACAGGTCGCCCGCCGTGTCCTCGTAAATCGCATCCACGCGCCAGCCATCCAGTTGCTTCAGCGGGTCGCGGGTGAAATGGGTAGTCAGCACGTCCGCCGCCAGGCTGAACAAACCTTCCTGCGTCCCAAACCAGAGATTGCCTCGTCTGTCTTCCAGTACCGGGCCGCCGGTGGACTCCGGGTACCGGGCAAGGGGCTGAAACATCTTCACGCGTCGCCGGCTCAGGCGCAGCAAGCCGTCGCCGATGGTCCCGAGCCAGATGTTGCCCTCGCGGTCGGTGCAGAGTGCGTAAACATGGATGACGTTGTTCCGCTCCTGCTGGCCCGTTGCCGCCAGTCTGTGTTCCGTCACCGTCCCCGATGTGCGCCCCACCTGGAAGATTCGATCCGTAGCGTAGCTGAAGAGCAAATCGCCGTTCGCCATCTGGCTGACGGGAGCGACTGCGGTGATGTGCTTGGGGTAGTTGAGACAGGGCGTGAAGCGGCCCTGATGAAGACGGTTCAAAGCGACCAGCGTTAACACCCACAGGCCGCCGTCCGGATGCGGGCGAATGCGCAGCAGTTGGTCCTTCGCGGGGGCTTTGACGTGATCGGTGAATTTCACCGCACTTCCGGGCTGTGCCGCCTGCCCCGGATTGAAGATGGCCAGCCCAAAGATCGTGCACACCCATAAATTGCCGTCCCGGTCTTCACACACGCTTTTGATTGTCCCTGCCGGCAATCCGTGACGCTCGTCATAAAATTCCGCGCGCGCCGCGTCGCCGGCGACAAACCTCGTCACGCCTTGCTCGCCCGCGCTGACCCAGAGCGAGCCGGCGCGATCCTCGTAGATGCTCCAAACAACCTGATTGCCGGATGCGGCGGCGCCTAGACGCGCGAAGAGGCTGAAGCGGCCGTCGCGCAACCGCGTCACCTCGCCGGTCTCCGCGCCGATCCACAAGCTCCCGTCGCGCCCAATGTGCAACGTGCTGATGCGATTGCTAATGAGCGCCGGAGTGTTGCCGCTGTTGAAGATGGTGAATTTGACGCCGTCAAAACGCGCCAGCCCGCCAAAGGTGCCCAGCCACAAATAGCCGTCCGGCGTCTGGACGATGGATGTGACGGAGTTTTGCGGCAGGCCGTTTTCGGTCGTCCAGCGCGTGCCCAGAAAAGGAGATGAAGCCTGAGGCGCTTCGCCGCGCACACTGAGAGCGGCCACGATGGAAAGCGCCAACCATCCGATCAATCCGATTCCAAATCCTGAATATGCTCTGATACGCATGGATGCAAACAACGCCAAGATTCTTCCTAATGTGACGAAAAGGCGTATCTTATGCACCCATCGCGGAAATGCAAATTCACTCCCGGCGGCAAACATCCCCATTTAGATCAGGCATCGCAGATCAGCCGGCATTGTGCCCAGGGACAAAAAAGCGGCGACCCCGGAAAAGTCGCCGCCTCTGGAAAGAATCCGCCGGCAAATTGCGTTATCGCCGTTCCGCCCCGACCGGAATATCTCCCGCCCGGCCCTGCGTCACCGCGCGCGTTGCCCCATCGGAGCTTTGCCGCACATACCAGCGGCCTTCCGATTTGCGCCAGACGGCAACATCGGTCTTGCCGTCGCCGTCGTAATCGCCCACCGCCGGAACATCGAAGTAAGGCTCATACCCCGCGCCCCAGAACTTCGACTCGACCGCGCCATCCGAACTGCGGATGATGTACCAGTCGCCTTGCGAACCGCGCCAGACGGCAAAGTCTGTCTGGCCATCGCCATCGTAATCGCCCGGCACGGGAACGTCCGAACCCAGGCCCCAGGCTTTGTCCACCGTTTGTCCGTCCGAACTGCGGCGAATGTACCAGTGGCCGTTTGCCTGGCGAAAGACGGCGATATCCGTCTTGCCGTCACCGTCGTAATCGCCCGGCACAGGAACATCCAGGTAAGGCGCGAGGCTCGTGCCCCACTGGATGCTTTCGGTCTGGCCATCCGAACTGCGCTGGATGTACCAGCCGCTTTCCGCGCCGCGCCAGACCGCCAGGTCGGTTTTGCCATCGCCGTCGTAATCGCCCGGCATCGGCACGTCCGAACCCAGGCCCCAGACTTTGTCCAGCGTTCCGCCGCCGCTCAAGCGAACGCGCCAATGACCGTCTTTCCCAAACCCGGCCAGGTCGGCTTTGCCGTCGCCGTCGTAATCGCCTGTCACGGCCTGGTCACCCGCCTGTCCCCATTGCACGGTTTGCGCGGCAGTGGTCGCACCGTCCACGATCAGCCATTGACGCTGCGCCGCGCGCCACAGAACGAAATCGCTCCGCTGGTCGCCGCTGAAGTCATTGATCGCCTGCAAACTACCCGCGCCAATCACCACCGAGTAACTCTGGCTCGCCGAGCAGCTATTGGCCCCAGTCGCAGTAACTGTGAAGTTGTACGTGCCGTTGGCCGTCGGGTAGCCGTAGAGCAAGCCGAACGAACCGTAAAGCGTCACCCCCGGCGGCAATGTGCCGGTAAGCGTGTAGTTGTAACTGCCCGCCGGCGAAGCCGCCACCGAGCGGTTGTAAAGCTGCCCCACAATTCCGCCCGCCAGATTTGACGGCAGAGTAATCGTTGGACAACCTCCGCTGCCAATCGTTCCGGTGTATTGACGGCTGCCGGAACAATTGCCAAAACCGCCTCTAGTGCTTGCCGTGATGGTGAAGTTATATGCGCCCGCCACTGCCGGCGCGCCGCTGAGCAGTCCCGTCGCTGAATTCAGCGACAAACCTGCCGGCAACTCTCCGCTCGTTACCGCAAACGTGTAGTTGCCTCCGGCCGGCGTGGCGCTGATCGTCTGACTGTATGGCGAATTCAGCACCGGCGTGGTCAGCGCCGACAGTGTCACGGTCGGGCACGAAATCACCACCGTGTAACTCTGCGCTCCGCTGCATCCGCCGGCAGTCTGCGCTCTGACGGTGAAGCTGAACGTTCCGGCAACTGCCGGCACTCCGCTCAGAACGCCCGTCGCCGGATTGAGCGCCAGACCGGTCGGCAGTGTGCCGCCTTGCAAACTGAAATTGTAGCTTCCAGCAGGGGCCGCCGGCGTCACGCTGATTGTCTGGTTGTAACTGCTTCCCACGCTGCTGTTGGACAAGGCTCCGAGCGTGACCGTGCTGCAAGTGATCGTCACGGTGTAATCCCGCACGGCAGCACACGCTCCCGCCGTGGCGGCAATGCGGAAGCTGAAACTGCCTGCCACCGTCGGCATGCCGCTGATCGTCCCGTTCGCCGCATTGAGCATCAAACCGGGCGGCAACGCTCCGCTGCTCACGCTGTAGCTGTAGCTTCCGGCAGGCGCAGCCGATACCGTCTGACTATAACCATTGCCCAGAACGCCGTCGGAAAGACTGGCCGGAGAGAGCGTGAGGCTGGGGCAATTCACCAGCAGCGTGTAATCCCGGAAGGCCGTGCAGCTTCCACCCGGCCCGGCAAAACCTGTTGCCGTGACGCGGAAGTTGAACGTCCCGCTCTGCGTCGGCACGCCGCTGAAACTGCCGTTCGGATTCAGGGTCAGGCCCGCCGGCAACAAGCCGCCTGTCACCGCGAAACTGTAATTGCCGCCCGCCGGACTGGCCGTGAGGCTTTGCGGATAGGCGGTGTTGATGGTCGCATTCGGCAGGCTTGCCGGATTGAGCGTGATGGCCGGACAAACGACGGTCACCACAAGCTGCGCGTTGGTCGTCGCGCCGCAATTGTCCGTCGCCGGAACAGTCACGGTGTACGTGCCGACCTGAAAGGCGCCGAGAATCGTCACGACGCCATTGCTCTGGTTGAGCAGCACGCCCAGCCCGCCGTTGTTGGGCGCAACGCTCACGCTGCCGATGGTGAACGTGCCGTTGTCGCCCGGCCCGGTGGCCGGCAGGATCGTCGGCGTCGTGCCCGCCGTCACGATCGCCGGGTTGTACGTCAAGGTTGGCGACGGATTGGGTGTGATGGTCAGCGTCCAGGGTTTCGTATCGGCCAGGCCCCCCCCGTCGGTGACGCGCAACGTCAGATTGAGCGGACCGACGGTCGCGTTGCAGGGCGTGACGATGGTCGCGTTGACCTTGCCCGTCGCGTCCGGATTGACGCCCGGAGCCTCGCCGTTCTGGTCCAGCAGCGTCACCGTCACATTGGCCGTGCTGATGGTGTCAAAGAAGCTCGTGCCGTCCGTGCTGATTTGCACGACCAACTGATTCTGCGGCGTCTCCACGTCCGTGGCCGTGGCGATGGCCAGATCAGCGGTCGTGCTGCCCGCCGCCCGCGCCAGGGCAGTCAGCGTGAGCACCGGCGGCGCGTTAAGGCTCCAGGTGTAGCTGGCAGGCGTCGGATCGGTGTTGCCGACATTGTCAATCGCGCGCACCTGGAAGGTATGGCTCCCCTGGCTCAATCCCGTGTAGGTCTGCGGACTCGTACAGGCCGTAAAGCTGCCGCTGTCGAGTTTGCACTCGAAACCGGCCACGCCCGTGCCGCTGCCGTCATTGCCCGTGAAGCTGAAGCTGGCATTCGTGCTGCTGCTGGGGTTCGGCGGGTTGGCGGTGATGGTCGTGTCGGGCGGCATGACATCAACGACCCAGGTGAAGCTGGCGGGCGTGCCGTCAGTATTGCCCGCCGCATCCAGCGCACGCACCTGGAAGGTGTGCGAGCCGTCGCTCAAGCCGGTGTAAGTCTGCGGACTGGTGCAGGCGCTGAACGCGCCGCTGTCCAGTTTGCATTCAAAGCTGCTGATGCCGCTGCCACCGAGATCGCTGCCGGTAAAGCTAAAGCTGGCATTGGCGCTATTGGCCGGATTGGGCGGGTTCGCCGTGATGGTCGTGTCCGGCGCAATCGTATCCACCACCCAGGTAAAGCTGGCGGGCGTCGGGTCCGCATTGCCTGCCGCATCCAGCGCGCGCACCTGGAAGGTGTGGCTGCCCTGGCTCAAACCCGTGTAGGTCTGCGGGCTTGTGCAGGCCGTGAAAGCACCGCTGTCGAGTTTGCACTCAAAGCTCGCCACCCCGCTGCCGCTGCCGTCATTGCCGGTGAAACTGAACGTGGCGTTGGCGCTGTTGCTTGGATTGGCGGGGTTCGCCGTGATCGTCGTGTCGGGCGGCGTCGCATCAATCACCCAGGTGAAGCTGGCCGGCGTCGAGTCCGTATTGCCCGCCACATCCAGCGCACGCACCTGGAAGGTGTGCGAGCCGTCAGTCAGCCCGGTGTAAGTCTGCGGACTGGTGCAGGCAATGAAGGAGCCAGTGTCGAGCTTGCACTGAAATCCCGCCACGCCGCTGCCGCTGCCGTCATTGCCCGTGAAGCTAAAGCTGGCGTTGGCGCTCGCGCTCGGATTGGTCGGGTTGGCCGTCATCGTCGTGTCCGGCGCAACCGTATCCACAATGAAGGTGTTGGTGTTGGAATCCGGACTGGTGTTGCCTGCCGCATCGGTGGCGCGTGCCCGCACCAGGTGCGAATTGTCACTAAGCGGCGTGGGCGGCGTGAACTGCCAATTGCCGGCCGCGTCGGTGTTCGCCGTCCCGGCTCCCATTCCGTTCAGTATGACCGTCACCGTGCTGAGGGGTTCCGCCGTCCCGCTGACCAAGGGCTGCGTGTTATTCGTGCTCGAGCCGTTGGCGGGAGTGACGACAACCGGCGCGGGCGGCGCTGTCGTGTCAATAATCCAGGTGAAGCTGGCGGGCGTGTCATCCGCATTGCCCGCCGCATCCACCGCGCGCACCTGAAAAATATGCGAGCCGTCACTCAGCCCCGTATAGGTCTGCGGGCTGGTGCAGGTGCTGAATCCGCCGCCGTCGAGTTGGCATTGAAAACTCGCCACGCCCGTGCCGCTGCCATCATTGCCGGTAAAGCTGAAGCTGGCGTTGGCGCTTGCGCTCGGGTTGGTTGGATTTGCCGTGATTGTCGTGTCGGGCGCGGTTGTATCAATCACCCAAGTGAAGCTGGCGGGCGTGGTGTCAGCATTCCCCGCTGCGTCAATCGCCCGCACCTGAAAAGTGTGGCTGCCTTGGCTCAAACCGGTGTAGTTCCGTGGGCTGGTGCAGGTGCTGAATCCGCCGCCATCAAGTTGGCACTGGAACGAGGCGATGGCCGTGCCGCCCAGCGTGTTCCCGGTGAAGGTAAAGGTTGCGTTGCTGCTGCTGGTGACTGTCGCAGGGTTGGCCGTGATCGTGGTGTCCGGCGCGATTGTGTCAATCACCCATGTGAACGAGGCGGCTGGCCCGGTGTTGGTGGCATTGTCAGTCGCCCGCACCTGGAAGGTGTGCGCGCCGTCGGCCAGGCTGCTGTAGCTGCGCGGGCTGGTGCAGGCGCTGAACGGTGCGCCGTCCAGGCTGCACTGATACGAAGCAATCCCCGAGCCGAGACCGTCGTTGGCGCTGAACGTAAAGTTGGCGCTGGTGTTGTTGGTGGGGTTGGCTGGGCCGGAGTTGATCGTGGTCGTCGGGCCGGTCGCATCAATCAGCCAGGTGTACTGCGCCGGCGTTGGGTCAATATTGCCGCTCTGATCCACCGCCCGCACCTCGAAGATATAGTTACCGTCCAGCAGCAAGGCGCTGGTGAACGGACTGGTGCAGCTTGCAAAGCTCGTCGGCGTCGTCGAGACGAGGTACACCCGGCACTGGAAGGTCAGACTGCTGGGCGAGGTGATGTTGTCCGAGCCGGTGAAGGTGAAAGTCGCCGAGGTGCTGTTGCTCGGATTGGCCGGGTTGCTGGTGATCGTCGTGTCGGGCGGCGTGATATCGCTACTAAGTTCATAAGCGCCAATGTCGCACGTCGTCTGTTGAGGCCGTGATACGCCGCGCTGATCCACATTGTTGACGGGCGAGGCCGCGCACGTAGCGTTGTCCCCGGCGTTGATCGCCAGGCTGCCAGTCAGAAGGGCATGCGTTTGGGTGGGGCCGCCATTCCCCGTTAGCGGTCCCAGCATGGGATCGCCGCTCGTGATGTTATTCGTGCTGCCGGCTATGAAGGCAACGGTGTTGACGTTCGGCGTTGCGGGAGCCGTGTTCCCGGCAATGATGCTGTTTTTCACCAGTTCATTGACCGAACCGCCCACCGAGAAACCGCCACCGCTGGTGGTCGCACTGTTTAGAGTGATCGTGCTGTTGAGGATGGTAATGCCCTGGGCGATGCCGTCATAGATGCCACCGCCAAAAGCGGCACTGTTACCGCTGATCGTGCTGTTGACAATCGTTGCCGTGCCGCTGGCGTTGAAGACGCCAATTGCGCCTCCGGTCGTGCCGGTGTTCCCAGACAAGGTTGATTTGTTCACCGTCAGCGTGCCGTTGTTGACCACGACGGCGCCGCCGGCGGCGGCCGGATCTCCATTGGTCAGGGACAGCTCGTTCAAGGTCAAAACCGCGCCGGCAGGCACTTCAAAAAAGCGGAAGCGATTCGTGCCGCTGCGAGTGATCGTTGCGCCATTGCCGTTGATGGTGAGTGTGCCGCCGGTGGAGGCGCTGACCATCTTCGGCAGACCGTTGGGACTGCCGCCGGTATTGTTGTTGACATCGGTCAGCGTGTACGTGCTGTTCGTCAGGTTGATAACATCATTCGTGCCCGGGCCGTTGATGTTCGCGCAGTTCATGGCTGTGATCAGACCCGCCACGTCGCCCGCTGCAATGGTTGCCGGAAAGGCCGCGCAGCTAACGTAGGTCACATCGTTATCCGTGCTGGTGGAAGCGGTGTTGCCGTTCCCCGCAGCATCTACTGCCGCATTTGACGGAATGGTGGCGATCACCGTGCCTGCCGCCGACATGCCGCTCACGCTGACGGTGTAGGTCGTCGGGGAGACAGGAGTAATGGAAACTGTTGTCGCGCCTGCCGTCCCGCCTAAAGTCACATCCGCCACATCATCGAAATCCGTCACTGCCTCGCTGAACACGACCGTGAACAGAATCTGACTGCTTGCTGACGGGTCAAGCTGCCCAGCGGCTTGATTAATCGTGACGGTCGGCGCAGTCGAATCAATCGTCCAGGTGTAGCTGGCCGGCGTCAGGTCGGTGTTGTTCGCCGCATCAATCGCGCGCACCTGGAAAGTGTGCGAGCCGTCGCTCAAACCGGTGTAGACACGTGGGCTGGTGCAGGCGCTAAAGCCCCCGCCGTCAAGCTGGCACTGGAAAGTCAAACTGCCCGGCGCTGTGACATTGTCTGAACCGGTGAAGGTAAACGTCGCCAAGGTGCTGTTGCTCGGATTGGTCGGGTTGCCCGTGATCGTCGTGTCGGGCGGGGTGGTTTCCGCCCCCACCGTCGTGAGGTCGCCGTCGGTGTTGTTGCCGGTGTTTTGCTCGCCGCCTCCCGAAACGGTTGCGCTATTGGTCACGGAGGACAGCGCATTGCTGGCGACATTGACCGTCAGGGTGATGTCCGGGTAGCTGCTGTTTGCCGCCAGGGCGTCGTTACGGGTACAGGTGAGCGTGGCGAGCGTACAGTTCCAGCCTGTCCCGCTCATGGCGGTCGCCGTCAGCCCGGCTGGCAACGCATCCACAACCGTCACGGCGCCGCTGGTTTGGCCCGTGCCGATGTTTCGCACTTCAATCGTGTACTGCGCCCCGGCCTGGCCCTGGGTAAAGTTACCGCTGTGGCGCTTATCAATTGCCAGATCAGCCACGGCAGTATTCACAGTCCACATATAGCTGGCAGGTGTTGGATCGGTATTGCCTGCTTGATCTACCGCGCGCACTTGAAACGTGTGCGAGCCATCGGCCAACCCCGTGTAATTTCGTGGACTGGTGCAGGCGCTAAAACCGCCGCCATCAATCTGACACTGGAAGGTCATGCTACCCGGCGGGGTGACATTGTCCGTGCCGATGAAGGTAAAGGTCGCTGAACTGCTGTTGCTCGGATTGGTCGGATTGCCCGTGATCGTCGTGTCCGGCGGCACCGTGTCGCCCAGCTCGTAAGCACCGATGTCGGCGGCGACACCGCCAGGACGCGCCGTGCCGCGTTGATCCGTCGCGGGCGCGAGCGCAGTGCTACCGGTATCAATTGCCGGGCTGCCGGTCAGCAGCGCATGGGTTTGCGTCGAGCCGCCGTTACTGGCCAAGCTGCCGAGCAACGGATTGATCGGACTGGCTCCAGAACCGACCTGATTATTATTGGCGCCGTTGCTGATGCCGCTGGAGCCGGTGCCGTCGCCAATCAGGTTATACGAACTCGTGTTGACTACAGCGCCGCTGATGTCATCACGCGTGGCGGCGGTGGAGTTGAAATTGCCCGCGACGATGATGTTACGCAGCGTCACGGTAGTCGTACCACCCTGGCTGAAGCCCCCACCTGCGCCCAGGTTGTTGTTGTCGTTATCGGCGGTGTTGTTCGTGATCGTAACGTTCGTCAGGGTCACTGCGCCGCCGCTGACGCTCACAAACGCGGCGCCGCCGCCGTTGCCATCCGCGCGGTTGCCGGAAATCGTGCAGTTCGTCAGGTTAATTGTGCCCTGGTTGCCGGTGGTCGAAATGCCGCCGCCGTTGCCAATTCCGCCGCCGGTGATGCTGGCGGTGTTGCCGGAAATCGTGCTGTTGGTAATCGTGACCGTTGTGGCTACGCCGGTGGTAGTAGCAATCCCGCCGCCTTCACCACGTACGGTGTTGTCACTGATCGTGGTGGTATCAATCGTCAGCGTTCCGGCGTTGTGAAGCCCGCCACCCACCACACTGCCGCTGGCCGGGAGCGTTTGGTTATTAGAAATCACGCTATTGTTGATCGTTAGCGTGCCGCGATTCTCAATGGCGCCGTTCGCCCCAGAGAAATTATTAATGACCTGAATGCTGTTAAACGTCGAGGTGACATTGTTGTGCAGGTAAATTGCGCCGCCTTCCAGGAATGAAGTCGTGCGCGTATCGCCGTTCCGAAGGGTCAGCCCGAAAAGATCGAAGGTGCTGGGGGCGCTGGGAAAAACGTCGAAAATGCGCTCGATGCCGCTGCCGTCGAGGATCGTGTTGGCTGCGCCGTTGCCCTGAATGGACAGGCTCTGCTTGATGTCGAAATCGCCGCTGTTGCCATTATCATCGTTGGCAGCGCCGGTCAGCGCGAATGTGCCGTTGACGGAAAAGGTGATCGTGTCCGGGCCAGGGTTGCTGTTGGCGGCGCAGATCGCTTCGCGCAGGCTGGTTTGCCCGCCCGGGCCGGGTAAGGAAGCCAGCGTCACCGCTGCACAGTTTGCTGCGGCGTCTATCGTGTCGGCGGTGGTCGTGACCGTGATGCTGGCCATCGGCAGCGCGATGGCCTTCGGGGCAAACGCCCAGGCAGGCTGGCGGTAGTCGAAGAAAATCGCCCACGGCAGATCAGCATCCGCTTCCGGCAAACTGTTGAAGACATTCCCGGCAGTCCTGCCGGAAGAGCCAACTGACTGCGGATTTGCACGGGTTGCGCCGGCCTCTCCGCCGGAAAGCCACAACCCAATTGAACTTATCAGCGCAAACAGGACAACGGTTCGTACACGCAAACAAAACTTCATCTCCGAGTGTCTCCTCTTGATAATGCTAATCGTCGCTAAATGCCGCACCGCTCAATGCATGGCAGCAAGGGAAATATTCGTCGTTATCTTTGCTGGAGTTCGCCGGTCGGTTCACAAAACACCCGGCCGGCTTGGGATAAGGGGGCTTGATCGCACCGCAAGGCGGCGGATTTTTGCCCCTCACTTAAGAAATGCGGAAAGCGCCGGCAAAAACGGCAATCCGGAAATAAAAAATCCGGCGCATGCAAATTGATTGAATTCATTACGGCAGGTGATGGATTGATGATCATCAATGGCATCAGGACCCGGCCAGAAAGTAAGCCACAATAGTCAGCACAACCGTGCAGGCTATTGTGGCTTGGATTACAACTGTTGTTTGAAAGTTAAGGCCTGGCCGGAGTGGCAAGGGGCCGGTCGCCCGTCCGCCCCTGGCTTTGCGTGCGGGTTGAACCGTCACTGCTCAGCCGCACATACCAATTGCCATCCATTTCGCGCCAGACTGCGGCGTCCGCCTTGCCGTCACCGTCGTAATCGCCCGGCGCCGGCACGTCGTCCAAGCTGGACGTTCCCCACGAGATGGACTCCACTTGATTGTCCGAACTCCGCAGGATGTACCAGTTGGTATCCGCTCCACGCCAGACGGCAATATCGGTCTTGCCGTCGCCGTCGTAATCGCCCGGCACCGCAATATCCGAACCCAGGCCCCAGGCTTTATCCACCGTCCGGCCATCCGAACTGCGGCGGATGTACCAATGGCCGTTCGCCTGCCGGAAGACGGCAATGTCGGTTTTCCCGTCACCGTCGTAATCGCCCGGCACCGGAACATCGAAGTAAGGCGCAAGACTCGTGCCCCATTGCATGCTTTCGGTCTGGCCATCCGAACTGCGCTGGATGTACCAGCCGCTTTCCGTGCCGCGCCAGACCGCCAGATCGGTTTTGCCGTCGCCGTCGTAATCGCCCGGAACAGGCACGTCCGAACCCAGGCCCCAGACTTTATCGAGAGTCTCGCCATCGGCGCTCAGTTTGATTCGCCAATGACCGTCTTTGCCAAACCCGGCCAGGTCGGCCTTGCCGTCGCCGTCATAATCCCCGGTCACGGGTTTGTCGCCCGCCTGTCCCCATTGCACGATTTGCGCGGCGTTGGTCGCTCCGTCCACGATCAACCATTGACGCTGCGCCGCGCGCCACAGAACGAAATCGCTCCGCCGGTCGCCGCTGAAATCGTTGACCACCTGCAAACTGCCCGCGCCGATGACCACTGAATAGCTCTGGCTGGCCGAACAATTGTTCGCGCCAATCGCCGTGACCATGAAGTTGTAGGTTCCGTTGGCCGTCGGGTAACCCAGCAGCACTCCTAACGAACTGTACAGCGTCACCCCCGGCGGCAGGTTGCCGGTGAACGTGTAGCTGTAACTGCCCGACGGCGAAGCCGCGACCGAACTATTGTAAAACTGCCCGGTGCTGCCTGATGGCAAACTGACGGGCAAGGTGATTGTCGGACAACCGCCGCTGCCGATGACCACCGTGAACTGCCTGCTGCCAGCGCATGAACCGAAGCCGGTCGCTGTCACGGTGAACGTGAACGAGCCATTCGCGGTTGGCGTCCCGCTCAAAACTCCCGTCGCCGAATTGAGCGTCAAGCCCGCCGGCAGCGAACCGCTGGCCACCGTGAACATGTAATTGCCGCCCGCCGGAGATGCGCTCAGCGTCTGACTGTAAGCCGTTCCCATCGCGCCGTTCGGTAAGCTGGCCGGAGAGAGCGTCACGGCTGGCGGACAGTTCGTCGTCAGCGTGTACGCCTGCGTCGTGCTGCAACTGTTCGGCACACTGACCTTGACGATGAAGCTGACCGTCCCGACCACCGCCGGCAATCCGCTGATCACGCCGGTTGTCGGATGCAGCGTCAGACCGCTCGGCAAGTTGCCTTGCGCCAGCGAGAAGGTGTAGCTGCCCGCGGGCGTCACATTGATTGTTTGCGTATAGAAGCTGCCCGCAGTCGCCGCTGGCAACGAAGCCGGAGTGATTGAAACGCCCTGGCAGGTAATTTCCACCGTGTAAGTGCGCGAACCGCGGCAACCGCCCGCCGCCGCCGATACCGTGAAGGTAAACAATCCGGGATTTGTCGGCGTGCCGGTGATTGCACCCGTCGCACCGTTCAGTGTCAGGCCAGTCGGCAATGCTCCTGAAGTCACGCTGTAAAAATACGTTCCGGCGGGCGAAGCGCTGACTGCCTGGTTGTAAGGCGTTCCGAGCGTTCCGCCCGGCAGGCTGGACGGATTGACCGTAATGGCCGCGCAATTCACCAGCAGCGTGTAATCGGCAAAGCTGCTGCACGAACCGAAGGTCGTCGCCATCACGCGGAAGTTGAACACGCCGCTTTGTGTCGGCGCGCCGCTGAAACTGCCGTTGCTGTTCAGGGTCAAGCCCGCAGGCAGCAAGCCGCTGGTGACGCTGAATGTGTAGCTCCCGGCAGGCGAGGCCGTAATCGTTTGCGGATACGCCACATTGACCGTCGCATTCGGCAAAGCGATGGGCGACAGGATGATTGCTGGGCAAACAATGGTTACGGTGTAGCTCTGGCTGCCGGTGCAGCCGTAAGCATCGGTCGCATTCAGTGTGAAGCTGAACGTGCCCGGTTGCGTGGGCGTGCCTGTCAAGCCATTGCCGCTGATGGTCACACCTGATGGCAATGAACCAGCGGTCAGGCTCAAGCTGTATGGCGCGGTGCCGCCGCTGGCAATGTTGCTTTGCGTGTAAGCGACGCCCGCTGTGCCGCCCGGCAATCCTGCCAAGGTAATGGCCGCGCATTGGATTTCCACCGCGCCGATGTCGGAATTGTTACCGCCGTTGCTGGCGGGCGGGATGGCGGGAAAATCGTAGGGGCGCGCCTGGCCGCGCTGGTCGGTCGAAACGCCCGCGCCGCCTTTATCAATCGCGGGACTGCCAGGCAAAAGCAAATGCGTGTTGGTTGGGCCACCGTTGTTCGTCAGCGGGCCGAGCCGCGCATTGATGGGACTGCCACTGGTGCCGACGATGTCGCCATTCACTCCGTTGGTGAAGCCGCTGGTGTCATCGCTGTCCAGATTATTTCCGAGGGAAGTAACTGTCCCCATCGTCGTCGTGAAATTGGCTCCAACGTTGCCCGCAACCAGTGTGTTTTTCAGTGTGGTGGTGAGGCTGGTCACACCGGCGAAGCCGAACGTTTCGATCGCCGCGCTGCCGGTGTTATTGGTGACCGTGCAGTTGGTCAGCAACACTGAAGACGTGTTCCCGGATTGAGCGACCTGATCAATGCCGCCGATGCGTCCCGGGGCGCTGTTGCCGCTAATGGTGCAGTTCGTCAAACTTGCCGAAGTGTTCCGTAGGTCAAAGCCGCCGGATTGCACTCCGGTATTCCCGCTAATCGTGCTGTTGGTAATGATCAGCGGGAACCCGCTGCCAAGCCCGTTGTGCGTAATACCTGCGCCGCTGCGCCCGCTATTGCCAGAGATTTCGCATTGGTCAATCGTCAGCGGTCCTGAACTGTAAATGCCTCCGCCAAAGCCAGAACCTCCCACGGAAGTGGTCTCTATCGCATTCCCGGAGATTACGCATTGACTCAGGGTAAGCGTGCCGGAATTGAAAACCCCGCCGCCGTTATTTGTGCCGGCAGCCAGGCCATTGGTGATCTTCAGGCCGGTAATTGTGACTGTCCGGCTGGCGGAAATGGCGAAAATGCGGAAGGGGGTGGGGCTATTGCGATGCACATCAAGCGATGTTGCGCCCGGCCCGGTGATCGTCAGGTTCGGATGATCGAGCGCAGGCAGCACTGTCGCCAGGTTGATCGTCCCCGTCACGCTGAAATTGATCGTCAGCGGCGTGCAGGCCGGAATCGCGTTGGCTTCCTCAACTGCCGCGCGCAGCGTGCAGACGCCGCCGCTCGTGGCGCATAAACCGTCGCCCGGACTGGCATCCGGCGTGTCGCCCAGGTCATTGACCGTCAGGGTAGAGGGGCAGACCAGACCACTGACGACCAGCGTGAAATTCTGCACGGCATTGGGGGCAATGCCATTGCTGGCTGTCAGGGTCAGCGGGTAGGTGCCGTTCGTGCCCGGTTGCGGCGTGCCGGACAGCGTCGCCGTACCGTTGCCGTTATCGGTGAAAATCACGCCGGTGGGCAGCGCGCCCGACTGTGTGATCGTCGTCACCGTCGGGAAGCCGCTGGTGGTGATGGCGAACGAACCCGCGATATTGATGGTGAACGTCGTGGTGTTGGCGCTGATGATGGCCGGCGCTTGATTGATCGTCACCGAATACGCGCGGTTGCCGGCACAGCCATTGGCGTCCGTGGTTGTGATGGTGAAACTGTACGTTCCGCCGGTGGTCGGATTGCCACTCAAGCTTCCCGTCGCCGATGGACCAGGCGAAAGCGCCAGGCCGGGAGGCAGTGTCCCGGTAAATGAGTAGGTGTAATTGGCTGACGATCCGCCACTGGGCGTAATGGTCTGGCTGTAGGCTGTGCCAACCACTCCGCCCGGCAAACTGGCCGGATTGACCGTGATGGTCGGGCAACTGACCGTCAGCGTGTAGCCGACCGACGCGCCGGTACACAGATTGGAATCAGTCGCCGTGACAGTGATCGGGAAGCTGCCAGATTGCGTCGGCGTGCCGCTGAGCACGCCTGCGCTGGACAATGTGACGCCATTGGGCAGCGTGCTCGACGTGCTGAACGTTGTCGTGCCAATGCCACCCGTCTGCGTGAACGTCGCGGTGAAGAAGGTGCCGACCGTGGCGGCGTTCGCGCCGGGATTGTTGACGGTGATCGTCTGGCAGGAGTTGGTCAGCGCGAAGTTGACGCCGGTTGCCCCTGTGGCACTTGCCGCGACGTTGTAACCACCTGTAATGGAATTGGCCGTCACCGTGCCGGTGATGGCCATTCCGCCGGCGATGGTCACGGGAGTTCCGGCAACCGTCGCGCTTGCTCCCGCGCCCGGAGGCGTGAAAGTGACCTGGCCGCCATCAACCGGTTCGACGGCGTTGTTGGCCATGACGTTGACCTTGAGCGCGGCGCCGAACGCCGTGTTGACGACGGTGGATTGCGGCGAACCGCTCCCGATCGCCAGCGAGAAACCTTGTGATTCAAACGCGCCGATGTCCACCGCCCCGACGCGCGAACTGCCGCGTTGATCGGTGGCCGGTGCGTCACCGGCAGTTCCGGCGTTGATGGCCGGCGAGCCGGGCAGCAATGCCTGCGTTTGCGTCGTGCCGCCGTAATTGCCGAGCGCGGCCAGCAGCGGATTGGTATTCGTCAGATCGCCGGAGCCGGTCAGAAATCCGCCCGCGTTATCGCTTGCCAGATTGTTGCCCTGCGAAGTGATCGTGGCGTCGGTTCCCGCCAGCGCCTGAGTGCTGCCGTTGCCGGAGAGAATGGTGTTTTTGAGATTGATGTTCGCGGTGCTGTCGTTATCTTCGACGCCGCTAAAGATGCCGCCGGCATTGGTGACGCTCGTGGCCGTGTTGCCGACAATCGTGCAGTTGACGAGATTGATGACGGCCGTGCCGCCCATTTCAGCGTAAGTGGCCAGTCCGCCCGCCGTGGCCGCGCCGCCGGCGGCGGTGACGGTGTTGCCACTGATCGTGCAATTTGTCAGGGTCATTGCCGCGCTTCCCTCGTTCCCCAAATTGTAAACCCCGCCGCCTTCGGAACCAGCGCTATTGTTGCTGATCGTGGAGTCGTTAATGAAGACATCTCCACCCTCATTCATCACTCCGCCGCCTTTACCGGCAGCATTGCCGGTAAAGTAACAACGATTGATCGTCAGCAGTCCGCCGCCATTGTAAATCCCGCCGCCGATGTCGAAGCTCCCGCTGGCCTCGCCGTTGGAAACGGTCAGATCGTTGATCGTCACCGCCTCTCCCGTGACGATGAAGATGGTGAATGGGGCGGCGACTCCGCGAGTTACGCTCAGCAAATTCGCCCCCGGCCCCTGAATCGTCAAATTCGGATGTTCCACCCAAGGTAATTCCGACAGCAGGCTGATCGTCCCTGTCACGCTGAAATTGATTGTCAGCGGCGCACAATCGGGAAGCGCGTTGGATTCTTCAATCGCCGCGCGCAAGGTGCAAATGCCGTTGCCATCGTTACACACGCGGTCGCCGGGATTATTGTCCGATGTATCGCCCAGATCATTGACCGTAAAAGCGGTCGGGCAACTGAGGGGGAAATTAGCCGTGATGGACTTCACCGCATCCATCGTTACCGTCGTGGCAGCGGACGAAGCAGACGCGACCGGTCCGGACCACGAACCAAATACGAAGCCGCTGTTCGGGGTCGCGCTGACATTCACCACCGTGCCGGAATCAAAGAATGTTCCAGTTGCCGGAGTCACCGTGCCGCCGTTCACGGGCGATGCTGCCGTCGTCAACTGGTACTGCGTTGTGAAATTCCCCGTAATTGTCAGAGGGCTCGAACCCACCGTGATGGAATGCGAAATTGCGCCTGCATCCGACCAGTTCGAGAAAACCGCCCGCGTGCCGGCCCCCAGAGATTGCGGCGAAGTGGTTGAGAGCGTGTAGGTGCCCTGCTCCAGAAGTACCGTTTGCATCCCTGTCAGCGTTTGGCTGTTGAGCGTGTAAGTGATGCCCGCCGGCACATCCACCGTCACGGGCGTCAGTACGTTCACCGTCACCGCACCCGCATTGTTGCTGGTGACGACTTCGCCGCCGCCCGCGACGTTCGCCGTGTTGGTGATCGAAGCCGGAGCGTTGCCGCCGATGGTGACCGGGACATTCAGCGTCGTGGACTCGCCCACCGCCAAAGCCGTATTGCGCGTGCAACTCACGAACGAGCTTGTCGAGGAGGTGCAGTCCCACCCCGCTTCCGGGCTGGTCACGACGCCAGCAGTCAGACCGGTGGGAATGGTGTCGGTCACCATATATGGAAGAGTTGTCGGCCCCACGCCGGAATTGGTGATGGTCAACGTGTAGCCGGCGGAGCCGCCCTGCTGGAAAGTGCCGTTGGCCGTCTTGGTGATGGTGAGGTCGGGTGCGGGTGCGATGTTGGTCAGCGCGAAGTTGACCGCCGCCGCCGCGCCCGTGGCATCAGCCGTGACATTGTATGGCCCACCCGCCATGGCGTTGGCAGTGACGGTTCCACTGCTCGCCGCGCCGCCGCTGATGGTCGCGGGATTGGTGGCAAAGGTGCAGCTTGCGCCGCTGCCCGGCGCGGTGAAACTCACTCGTCCGCCGTCTGCCGGTTCGTTGTCGGCAGTGTTGTTGGCTGTGACAGTCAACGTGAGCGGGCTGGTAAAGCTGGTGCTGATGGCGGTGGATTGGCCGTCGCCGCCGGTTGCCGCCAGCGTGAAGCCCTGCGATTCAAACGCGCCGATGTCCGTAGCTCCAAAGCGCGATTTGCCGCGCTGATCGCTGGCCGGCGCGCCGCCGGCAGTTCCGGCGTTGATGGCCGGAGAACCGGGCAGCAATGCGTATGTTTGCGTCAAGCCGCCGAAATTGCCGAGCAATGAAAGTAACGCATTGATGGGCGTGGCCGTGGTTCCGACTTGATCGCCCGTGCCGGTAAAACCGGTTGCGCCCGTGCCGTCGCCGATCAGATTGTAGCCGCTGGAAATGAACGTGCCGCCGGCATCCGCCACCGCGCCGCTCGTGCCGGTATTGCCGGCGATGATCGAGTTGAGCACCGTCACCGATCCGCCGCAGCACGAATCCTGGAGCAAGCCGCCCGCGCTCGGAGCGCCGCTGTTTCCGGCGGCGGAGTTGCCGGTGATGGTGCTGTTAACGATGGTCAGCGGACCGCAGCAATTCCAGATGCCTCCCGCGTTGTCGCCCGTGCCGTTGTCAATGTGGTTGCCGCTGATCGTCGAGTTGGTAATGGTCGTCGTGGCATAGGTTTCGATGCCGCCCCCCCTGCCGCTGTCACTGGTGTAGGTGTTGGTATTGTTCGCCACCGTGCTGCCCGTCATCACCAGATTGCCAAAACTCGCGACGCCCGCGCCGCCGAAATTCGCGGTGTTATTGCTGATCGTGCAGTCCGTCACGGTCAGCAACTGACTGCCGGCGTTGAAAATGCCGCCCCCCTCGTGAATGGTCACGCCGGTTGTCGTGTTGCCGGTGACGACGCAGCCCGTCAACGTCAGCTTGCCCTTGCTGTAAATGCCGCCGCCGGAACCGCTATCGGTCGCGCCGACGCCGTTGCCATCCGTGATCGTCAGCCCGCTGATGCTCGCCGTCACGGTGCTATCAATCTCGAAAATGCGGCTGGTGTTGCCGCCGGATACCGTCAATTGCGATGCTCCGGGGCCGCTGATGGTCAGGTTCGGATGGATGACGCGCAACTGGCCGTTCGTCAGCGCGATGGTTCCCGTCACGCTGAAATCAATCGTCAGCGGCGAACAAGCCGTCGCGGCCAGCGCATTGGATTCCATAATCGCCGCGCGCAGCGTGCAAAGAGAATCAATGTCGGCGCAGACGCCATCGCCTGGGTTGGCGTCGGCTGTATCCAGTGTGTCGTCCACGGTAAACAACGACGGGCAGGCAACACCTGTACCGCTCACGGCAACATTCTTCGTGGTTGCGCCGGTGCTGGCATTGGCGATGTCGCCGCTCTTGCCTCCCACACTTTGCGGTGTGAAGCGGACATACACGGCTTGCGCGGCAACCGTACCGCCGCTTTGCGTGAACGTGACGGAAGAGCCAAAGCCTGTGCCGCTGTTTTTTGAAACCTGGAAATCCGTCGAAGGCGCGGTGACCGTGATGTCCGCCGTCAAATCGCTGCCCGCCACAGTGTAGGTTTGTTCCGCCGAGGCCGCGCCGACCACGATGTCGCCGAAATTCAGCGGGCCGCCAGTAACGGTGATGGTAGGCGTGACGGTTGCCGTTACATTCAGAACCAGTTCCGAACCTGTAATTTGCAGCGAAGCCGTCGTGCCACCGGCGATGCCGTCACCGTTGACAGTCAGCGAAGTGGGCGCAGTGCCGACGACGCTGCCGCTCGCGCCTTTGTTAATCAAAGTGTAGGTGCCGGCAGCCAGCGGCGTGCCGCCATTGGAAACCGTAACCGTAACCACGTTGCCGCTGGATAATGTCACGGAGCCTGCGCCGAATATCGTCAGTGGCGCGGTGGTTCCGTTGAACGCGCTGAATTGCAACGGGCTGTTTGACGCCAGGGTCAGCCCCTTGGCCGCATTGGTCGTAATTGTTCCGGTCGTTGCCGTGCCGCTGGCTTTGAGCGCCTGCCCGCTCGCCAGCGTCAACGCCGTGGTCAACCCCGTCACGTCAAAGATCGCGCCGCCCGCAATTTCAATGGCGGGCGAAGTGGCGATTGAACCCGAGCCGCTGAGGGCGAGTGTGCCACCATTAATTGTAGTGTCGCCGGTGTAGGTGTTGACGCCGGTCAATGTAATTTTGCCTAAAGCTCCTGAGGCGTTCGCGATAGTTAAACCGACACCGGGGTTTCCCGAAATCACCCCGCCCAGTGTGTATGTCCCGTTCGCGCCGATGGTAATGGTGCGTGTTGCCGCGCCCAAAGACATACCGGCGTTGAACGTCAGATTTGCGTTGCTGGAAGAAATTCCAACGTTGCTGATCAGTTCGCCAAGCTTAAAATTGCCGCCGACGGTAATCCCGCTGTACTTGTTCGAGAAATCCCGGTTTGCATTCGCGGTGATCGTGCCACCGTTGATCGTCAAGCCTCCGGGCGTGGCATTTCCGCCCATCGCATTGACTCCGCGCGCCACCAGCGTGCCCGAATTGATCGTGAAGCCACCACCGTAAGTGTTACCGGCCAACGCCAACACGCCCGGCCCTGTGAAGTTGTAACCGGCGGTCGCTGAAGTCGTGAAAGATTGGGTGGAGAAATCAAGCGTTTTGCCCGACGAGACATTGATCGGAACAACGCCGTTACTTTGATTGCTGATGGTGCCACTAATCGCGGTGAGCGTGAAATTTTCCGTTGCACTGACGCCTGCAACCGTTATCGAACCGCCTGTTCCCGTCCCATTCACGGTGGCAAAATTCGCCACATTGCCGTTGGTAAACGCCGAGGTAAAAGGCCCCGCCGCGCTGGTTCCCCACTTCGCAGTATTGAGAGCGCTGCCATCACCTGCAAAAAATTGATCTGCCGCCTGTACGACGAAGATGCCGACGGCCAGTACGGTTAAAGCCAGGATTGTTATAAGGGCAGGACGGCGAATGGCGAACAGGGATGAAGATCGGGTATTTGATGACGAAAGGCGACGGTACAAAGAGCGGATCATGAATGTTCCTCCAAAGAGCGATGCCGACAGGCGAACGCTTCTCCTGCCACGGCTTAAATTTGTATCTGGTTTTCCAGTGAGTGAGCGAACGGTTATCACGCAATAGGTTTGGCACCGAAAGAAGCGTTTGGGGCATTGCTTCCTGAACAGGCCGCGAGTTTATGAAGGGTGAGCAGGAATGTCAACGCGGCAACTGGCTGGATATATGGCTTTACAGGGAATTTACGGAAAGTTTCCGTCAACGGAGCACTTCGTTTCCAACCATGCCGGCAGGGAGTGAAAAAATGCTCACCTGCCGGCGAAACCTTACTTGATCTGGTCACGACACACCGGCCTGCGTGCCATATGCCATCTCCTCGATCACCCGCCATTCGGGACACTGTTCGTAGACTTTTCTTGGTTGTTCATACAATCGCCTTCTGACCTTTTCAGGTAGATGTTTGGCTGAAGCATTTATCAATGATTGATATTCCCACGGTGGAATTCTTGAAAGATCGAGAAATTCGCCAAAGATGGATTTGAAATCCTGCTCGAAATATTCGGTCCGTAAAAACCTCACTTTCCCGGATTTCAAAATCGGCGGAGGCAGGTATTTTTGGACATACACATCCGCGTGATTTTCCATCCCATTGGCTTCCAGAAACTTTCCTTCCAGCAGTATTTCAGGACGATGCGGAAGATGCGGGTTCCGCTGGGCTTCGAAGTTGTACCGGCTTTCCAACCAGGAAGGGAGTTTTCTGAACGGGCAGATCACCATTCTGTCTCCCAGTCTGAAAGCGGGATCACGGGCTTCGCGATCTGCAACGGAATCGTGCCAGGAAAAGGAAGAATCCTTCTCCGTCTCAATTACATCCTGGAATATATCTTCCTGGCGGGAAAAATAGGTTTTGAACAATTGTTCAATTTTGCTTCCAGCGCATTTTGGAAAATGCAGCCATACAAATTTTTGACTGTAGATCATCGTTAAAAACACTCCTTCATATCCTATGGACATTCCCAATGGACATTCTGTTGAAGCCGTACCATCAGAGGATGAAGGTGGCTTGAAAAGAGGAACCTCTGTTTGTTTGAGGGGCGTGGGCCGAGCCTGGCTGATTTTTTTTGATATGCACAGGCTTCTGGACGTGAAGGATTTATCTCATTTGGAGACCAGGGACAACTGGATTTTGATTAATTGTGCTGAGATTGACCAATCAGCAATCCGCGAAGTCGGCGTCTTGTCCCGCTCAACCTGTGGATTGCTGGTTGGTCGAATTGAGTTACGCGGCTGGATGGAACCTATCTTCCCTGCCGTTTCCAACGCGCTCGCGCTTCGCCCTCTTTCGCCAGTTTTTTCCAGCGATTGGTTTCGACGCGCTGAGCGAATTGATCCTGCCGACGCACCAGATACCCCAGTTCCTTCTGCATCTTTCGGTAGTTTTCCAGCCGCGCGGTGTCGAGCACCCCGTCAGAGAGCGCCGCACGCACGGCGCAGCGCTTTTCGGTTTCATGCCGGCAGTTGCTGAAATGGCAATTGGCGGCGATGGCTTCGATGTCGTCGAAGGTCGTCTCCATGCCTTCTTCGGCGTCCCACAACTGAAGTTCGCGCATGCCGGGCGTGTCCAGCATCAATGCGCCATTCGGCATCAGAATCAATTCGCGATGCCGTGTGGCATGTTTGCCGCGATCATCCTGCTGCCGGACCTCCTTAACCAGTTGCCGGTCATGACCGATCAGCCGATTGATCAGCGTGGATTTGCCTACGCCGGAAGAACCGATCAACGCGACGGTTTTGCCGGGCGTCAGATATTGCGCCAGGATTTCCAGCCCTTCGCCTTTAACCGAAGAAATGGCATGAACCGGCGTGCCGCCCGCGACGGCATCAATCGCCGCGACACGCTCCGCCACATCATCGCAAAGATCAGTTTTGGTCAGCAGCACGACTGGAATCGCGCCGCTGTCCCAGGCAATGGTCAGGTAACGTTCGATCCGGCGCGGATTGAAATCCTGATTGAGCGAGGTGGCCAGAAAGACCGTGTCAATATTCGCACCGACGATCTGCTCTTCGGTTTTGGAGCCTTTCGACTTGCGCGCAAACTTGCTGCGGCGCGGCAGGATGGCCTGAATGGATGCTTTGGTTCCCTGCTCAATCAACCGCAGCGCGACCCAATCGCCCACCGCGGGCAGATCAGAACGTTTAGCAGCTTCGTGTTTCAGCTTTCCGGCGATTTCGGCGAGCAGTTCGCCCTGGTCCGTATGAACACGGAAAAACTGGTTGTATTCCAGCGCGATTCGGCCCGGCACGAAATCCGGCTCGGCCAATGTATTGAAATTCGCCTCAAAAAAATCGTTCCAGCCGTAACGCTGTAACTGAATGCGATCAAAACTCATGACAGTTGTCTCCTAAGACTTGTCCGCTTGCCGCAAAATGAGTGTGCGGCTTCGTAAGTTGAATCTGTTTGTTGGGTGATTGACTATCGGAAGGAATGAGCTGCGGCGAGTGGGCACACAAAAACCTCTTCATCGCATTGGGCAACGAAGTTCTCAGCACGCACGAGCAACTCATTTTTAGCGGACAATCATAGGCAACCTTGCGCCAAAGAAAATTTGGGGAAACTTCTGAAACGGAAGCGGGATGCTACACGCTGGTGTGGGCGAAAGGCAAGGTCTCCAATTCGCTGCCGGCTGGCCGGGGTTTGCGGCCACCCAATCTATTGCCGGCCGGCCAGGCCCGAGGCAAACTGCCAGCTTGCCGGACAGACAAAAACCGTAGACGAAACTTTCGCCGCGTCTTGTCCGTTGTAGCAAGCGCGACATTTCGTTGCGACTCATCGGCACAAACAAACCACTTCGATTACGAGAGGAGTTTCCGTATGCAATTTCCGGCGATTGGAAAAAACTGCATCGCGCTTTGGCTGACCGTCCTCAGTTCGCTCTTCATTGTTACAGCCGCAACCGTTACCGCACAGCGAAGGCAGCCACAACCGAAAGCTCCAGGCCAACCGGGGAAAACCGCCCAGCCCGCGCCAGCCGGCGCTCCCGAATGGCCGCAATGGGGCGGGCGAAATCGCAACTTCAAAAGCGAATCCGGCGCGTTGAAAGAGTCCTGGCCGGCCAGCGGGCCGAAGCAATTGTGGAGCCGGGCTCTGGGCGAAGGCCATTCAGCCATTCTGGTGGACAACGGCAGGCTGTACACCATGTACGGCAGCGGCGCGCGTGAAACTGTCATCTCGCTGGATGCCGCAACGGGCAAAACCTTGTGGGAGTTCCCTTACGAAACGGCACTGAGCGGCCTGGATTTGGAATACGGCAAGGGGCCGCATGCGACGCCGCTGATTGCCGGCAATCTGGTATACACCGTTGGCGTCGCCGGACGGATGCATGCGCTGGACAAACGCACCGGCAAACTGGTCTGGCAGCATGACTTGTGGAACGAATACGGCGGCCACCGTGATGATCGGGGATATTCGCCCAGCCCGATCGCGTACAAAAACAATGTCATAGTTATCGTCGGCGGCAGGAACGGCCAATCGCTGATGGCGTTTGATCAACAAACCGGCCACCTCGCCTGGAAGAACTTGAATTACACCCCCGCGCCTTCATCGCCGGTCATCATCAACGTCAGCGGACAGGATCAGTTGATCTACTTCAGCACGGATGAAATCGTCGGTTGCGACCCGAACAATGGCTCCTATCTCTGGCATCATCCGCACAAAACGCAATACGGATTGAACATCAGCACGCCGGCTTGGGACGGACAGGACAACGTGATCTTCATGTCTTCCGCCTACGGCACGGGCAGCCGCGCCATTCAGTTGACGCGCAACGGCAACCAGACAACGGCCAGACAGCTTTGGGCGAATAATCGAATGCGGGTTCACATCGGCACGGTCATCCGGCTGGGTGATCTGGCCTATGGATCAAGCGGCGATTTCGGCCCCGCGCCCTTCACCGCCATCAACGTCAAGACCGGGCAGATCGCCTGGCAGGATCGCGGCATCGGCAGAGCCAGTTTTCTGCACGCCGACGGCAAACTGATCATGCTGGATGAAGACGGCAACCTGGCATTGGCCAGACCCGGCGCGACCGGCTTGAGCATTCTGGCCAAAGCATCCGTGCTGAAAAACCTCTCCTGGACCGTGCCGACGCTGGCCGGGACGAAGTTGTATTTGCGGGATCGCCGAACGATTATGGCGCTTGATTTGGGATGAAGATTGAGTCAAGAGCAGGTTGGAGAACCTGCTCTGCATTTTTCAGGAGGTTAAATGTTCCGAGAAATAGCAAAAATCAAAGCGATTTTTCGCTATCCGGTGAAATCCATGGCCGGCGAATCATTGGAATCGGCCAGGCTGGGTTGGCACGGGCTGGAGGGAGATCGGCGCTTTGCACTGCACCGCGTCGGAAATGAAAGCGGATTCCCCTGGCTGACGGCAGGCAGACTGCCGCAGCTTTTGCAGTACCAGCCGGTCAATCGAAATGCGAATGGTGCGGACGATTTGCCAACGCATGTCATCGCGCCGGACGGGCGGGAACTGGAGTTGCGCGGCGAAGAATTGCAGCGCGAGTTATCCGCGGCGTTCGGCTCGCCGGTGCAGATGATGCGGCTGGATCAGGGCATTTTTGATGAAGCGAAAGTCTCCGTCATCAGCGCCGCCACCATTCAGGCAATCGGCCAAGCCATCGAACCGGAAGCCGGAAGCGAACTGGATGTTCGCCGTTTTCGGCCCAATTTGTTGATCGAAACCTTGAGCGGAGAACCGTTCGCGGAAGACGCCTGGGTGGGAAAAATCCTCCGATTTCAGGATCACGCGGAAGCGGCAGGATTGAACGTTTCGATGCGCGATCTTCGCTGCGCCATGATCAACTTTGATCCGGTGACCGGAGTCAGTGATCCGAAAGTGCTGAAAACGGTGACGCGGCTCAATAATACTGACGCCGGACTTTACGCCTCCGTTGTGGGCGTTGGAACGCTGTCCGTCGGCGACCGCATTTTCCTGCAGGACATTTAACAAACTGCTGATGGTCGGCCCATCAAAAAACGCCGCGAGTCGCGCTGCGGAAGGTTGCTTCTGCCGAAAGCAACCTTTCTCATTGCGACTCGCGGCGTTTTTGCTTGCGCGCGATCTACAGGAGAGCGACCCGCTTGCAAGAGGGGGCCCCTAATCAACTTCCCGGTGCTTCAGGAATATCAGCGGCAGTTGTAAATCGGACTGCCATTGCAATCACTGGGAGGCTGTTTTTTGCCGCATTTTCCCGCCCATCCGGCATTGTAAAGGGCCTGAATTTCCGCCCCATCCAAGGTACGTTGGAAGATTTCGATCTCATCCAGGCTGCCGTTGAAGAAGATGGATGGAGAACTGGAATGTCCGCCGATGCGCAAGGGAGCATTGTTGGAATAATCGCCGCCGCCGGGTTTGAAGGTCTGAACCATCTGGCCGTCAATGTACATTTTGCCTTCAAAGGCCGAGCCGTTTCTTTGGCAGCGAACATAAACAGTGATGGCGACGAAATGCCATTGGTTGTCGCTCAGATCAATCCCCAGCGTCGCAGGCAGCGGCGTCAGGTAATTCGCGTAACTAGCGCCATCCGCCAGTTGGAAACCGAGCCTGCCGTTGTAAACGAACAGGTGATAGCCTTTGATGCTGCTGCCGACAAACTGGCGTTTATCCAAAATCACCTGCGTGCCAGTCGCCCCTGTTTTCACCCAGGCATCAATCGAAAACGCCGCTCCGCCATCCACCGCGCATCCATTGTAAAGATTGATATCGTCCTGGCTCGGCGCTTCCAGCACCTGACCGGCATTGGTGAACTTCACAGCCTCGCCGACCATTCCCGGAACCTGCTGCGGAACGCTTGTCACCGGGGCGACGTGATTGAGAGACGACCAGGTCGCGATGTCTTCCAGCGTGAAGTTGGAATCGAATGCCCACCAGGCGCTCATTCCGCTTGGCGGCGCGGTGCAGGAACGATATTCGACCGCGCCAATGTCGCACACTCCGACGCGTCCCAGCCCCAGTTGATCGGTCGCCGGGCAAAGCGCCGGATCACCAGCATCAATTGCGGCGGAAGGCGAGGCGAGATGATAACTTTCGCCGCCTGCCTGACCGTTGCTGGAAAGCCCGGTCAGATTCGGCATCGAGTTCAGCAACTGATCTCCGAAGCCGGGAAAAACGCCAACGCCCTGACCAATGATGTTATGGCCGCTGGATTTGAACGCCGCGTAGGTCAGGTAATCCCTGCCCGCCGGGGCGAAGTTCGCGGTAATGATGCTGTTGGCAAAATCCGGTTCGTTGGAAAGCGGACAATTCGCGCCACAGACCGTGTAGTACAAACCGCCGCCTTGTTTCGTCGCGCGGTTTTGCACAACCGTCAGATTGCGCAGAACCGTGGACAGTGCGTTCCCCGCGCTGTCGAATTTGTGCAGCGTGTGAAAAGCGATGCCGCCGCCCAGTTCGTCCGATCTGTTTGCGGAGACGGTCAAACTGGTGAGCTTCGCGTTATGAGCGCTGCGGATGAATAGTCCGCCGCCGAATGCGCCGTAGTAAGTGTTGAGCGACGCGTTATAAAACCGGATCGCGCGATTGTTGACAAACGAGCTATTGCTGATTTCCAGATTGGCCACCAGCGCCGGGTTGGGCGGATCGTAAGGGTCGCCATCGCTGCAAACCGCGCCGCCATTGGGCGCGGAATTATTGCGAAAAGTGCTGCGGTCAATCCTGAGCAGGCCGTAACTGTTCTGTACAGCCCCGCCCGACCATGACCCCTGCACGCCATCCACCAGATTGTTTTCCAGTGTGCAGTCAAGCAGCGTCAGCTTGCCGCTGCTGACAATCGCTCCACCGCCCCAGAACGAAGTCTTGCCGTTGCGCAGAGTCAGACTTTCCAGTTTTAGTTCGCCGCCGCTGGCCACCTGGAAAAAGCGGAAGAACGGCGCTGCGGCATCGCGCTCGATGGTTGCGCCTCTGCCATTGATACTGATTTTCGCCGTGATCAGCGGATAGGCGGTTTCAGTCAGCGCGGCATTGCCGACTTTGTAAGTCGCGCCGGATTGCAGTTCGATAAAATCGCCAGTTGAGTGCGCCTTCAGCAGCGCATCGCGCAGTGTGCAGTTACTTGAAGGACATCCCGCGCCGATGGCGTCCGCCGTGCTGTTGACATAAATCGTTCCCGCCATTGCCGGCAGTACGGCAAACAGCAGCAATAACACCGCCGCCATGGGCTGTGACCAAGTTTGCATTTTCCCCCACGAAGTTTTCGTCTTGCTGACAGTCGAGTACATTTCGGATCGCATGATTCCTCCTACAGAAAAGTCGCGTTTTGATTGATGTCTTGTTTGTCGGAAGGCTGTGGATGCCAGCCGGGCGAATTACTTTTGCGCCTCTTTGCATCCGGGCAACGTTTTCCAGCCTCACCCATAAAAGCGGGAACGGCCTGCGGTGCGTATCATCGTTCGCGAATTTTTCTGTCGAGGATTTCCGCCAATATGTTTCTGGCCCAGATGTCTCTACCAGGTGTCTCTACCAGGTGTCTCTAAATGATTGACAATAGGCACCGGAAAAAGAAAAGGCCGGGCGAAGATCGTCACGGATCTTCGCCCGGCCTTTTTCAGTTGGTTGATTGTTAGCGGTTACTGCACAGACACGTCATCAATGCGGAACGTGGTCGGCAGGGAGAAGTCCGTCGTGCCACGGAATTGAATGCGCACGGTCTGACCTGCAAAGCTGGCCAGACTGTAAGCTCCGCGCAAGGTGTAGGCATTGGTCGCCGTCACCTTGTTCAGATTGCTGAACGTCGCCAGCGTTGCCAGTAGCGTTCCCGACGTGCTGCGGACTTCGACAAACAATCGGTCGTATTGCTGCGTCGTGGTCGTTTCGCTGGATGTGACATTCAGCCAGAAGTTCAGATTCCGGGTCGCGCCCGTGGGAATGGTAATCTGCTGGTAAGCCGTGCGAGAGGTGCTGTTGGCCGCGCCTAACTGGATAAATCCGGTTCCGGTGCGAGCATTTGCGCCCGTCGTCCAAATACTGGCGGTGGACAGCACCCAGGGCGTGGCGCTTCCTTCAAACCCGCCGTTGACAATCAACTCGCCGCCTGCGGCATTGACTGTCAGCGTCACGGGCACGGTCAGCGGCGAATTGGTCGCCCCGGTGGCGCTGATGGTGATCGTGCCGTTGTAGGTTCCGGCCGCCAGGCCGCTGATGCTGACCGAAGCCGTCAACGTCGAAGGCGCAGTGCCGCTGGCCGGGCTCAGGCTCAGCCACGAAGCGTTGTCTGTGGCGGTCCAATTCAGCGTGCCGCCGCCAGTGTTCGTCAGGCTGATTGTCTGGTTTGCCGGATTGCTGCCGCCCGCCGTCGCCGTGAAGCTCAAACTCGACGGGCTGACGCCGATGGTCGGCGAAGAAGGCGCGCCAGCAGTCGCGTTGTAAATCACCAGCGCGAAGTCCTGATCGGTGGTGTCGGCATTGCCCGGCACGCCGTCGCCGGCAATATTGGTCGCTCTTACAGTTACGGTGATGTTGCCCGAAGTTCCAGCAGGCAGGAAAACCGACTCGACGTTGTTCTTGCTGTCGGCGGTTCCGCCGCTGGTTGAATTCGCGCCGGAAAAAACGTTGCCCTTGTAGGTCACGCCGCCAACGGTCACTTCCAGATCAAGATTATTGACCCAGGGGCCGCCCGTCGTCGCGCCGGGCGCGTCCGTCCAGGCCAGCGTCACGCGCAGCGGCTGCCCAGCATTGGCAACAGAACCGTTGACTTGATATGTCGCGCCCGTTGCGCCAAGCACCTGCGATTGATCGGTGATCAATCGCGCCACGCCATCGAATGCGCGGCCCAAATCCATTCGGCCCATCCCCTGGCTGTTCGACGGCAGGTTGCCGCCCGCGCCAGTCCCGGACATATAGGCCGCTGAATTCATCAGATAAGCTTTGACCATTGCCGGTGAAGGCGCGTTCAAACCATTATTGAGAAAGTATTGATACGCCAGCGCCGCGCCGCCCGCGACCGCCGGGCAGGAATGCGAGGTGCCGGAAGACCAGCCGTAAAGCGTCTGTCCGCTCGGCCAATATTGGTTGCAAACGCTGCTGCCGTCGTAGTTCGACTGCGGAGTGCCGGCTTCGATGTGCGTACCGGGAGCAATGATGTCTGGCTTGATGCGCCCATCGCCGCCGGTTGAATTGACCGGACCGCGGCTGGAAAAGTTGATGATGTCGTTGGCGCTGTCAGCCCCTGTATTGCCGACGCCGCAACCTTCCGTGCCGGTCTGGCGAACGTTTTCGCCCGCGCCGACGGTGATCACGTTCTTTGCCGTAGCGGGCGCGCTGACCGTGTTTGCGCCCGAGCCGTCATTGCCTGCCGCAAAAACAATCGTCAATTGCTGATTGCCAGCGGTGCCGCTTTGCGCATCGCGCACCACCGCGTCGTAGCTTTGAGAATCGGTTGTGTAGCGGGCAACTGGCCCACCGGTTTGTGTTTGAAACCCCCACGAATTCGACGAAATGCGCGCGCCCTGACCATAGGCCGTATTTTCCCACGCCGTCCAACTGGAAGAGCCGCTGCCAAAGATGGCTGTCACGCCCACACGCGCCCACGGCACAATGCCCAAACCGTAGTTGTATCCATTCGTGTCTTCGTTGGCCGTGCCGGTGCCGGTATTGAGCCCGCCGATAATGTGCGAATTGAGGAAGCCATGGCCGCCCTGCGCACCGGTTTGATTGGTCGGATTGTTCTGGAATGCAACGCGCGAAGTCGCCAGGTCGGGATGGCCCGTCAGTGTGGCGGCGTCGTCAACCACGTTGACGGCGAAGGTAGTGAACTGCGAACCGGTGAAGCCTTTGGTTCCCAGCCACGCCAGATAACCGGGTCCGCTCGGGGCGTTGCCCGTCAGGTTGCCAGCGACGATCTGGCCCTGCGCTTCATCAAATCGAGTCCGTACGCCCGCTTCTTCAATCGAAAAGACATTGTCCTGGCCGGCCAGTTCGGCCAGTTGCCAGAGCGGCAGATTGACGGTGAGGTTGTGATATTTCAGCACGCGGTCTTCGCTGATGACGCGGCTCGCCGATGCCTTCAGGCTGGCAATCGTTTGGCGCGCATCCGCGCCTTCCAGAATCTGGACGGTCACGTTGACGGACTGCGAATTATCCACTTCGCGCACGCTGCTGAGCGAAGGAGCAATGCGAAAGGCGGGTTCGTAATCACCGACCCATTGCACGAACGATTGCTGATCTTTCAGCGCGATCAATCCCATGGCGGAGTTTTGATTGGCGCGCACGATGTAGGCATTGTTCGGCACGTAGCTGATGACTTCCGCGCCGGTCAGGTTCAGTTCCTTCAGCCATTCATCCTGAATCGGCCCGATAAACTGCACAATGTACATTCCATCGCCCGGACGCGAAAAATTCCTGCGCGCTTCGGCCATCCGCGTCTGGCGCAGGTCCGGGGGCGGCTGCCTGTTCAAGGGTTCGGCGTTGCTGGTATCAATGACGTAGCCGTTGAGCACGATCAGGTTCTGTTCATCTCGCGGAGCAACCGGCAATGCGCGCAAGGCTTCGCGTCCGCCCACAGCCTGCTCATCAATCACAACCAGACGGAAGCTGCCGTAATTCACCTCTTCACGGATGGCGCCGCGCTGCGCCAGGTCGTTGTAAACGCCCAGTTCATCGTTGTTGATCATCAATTTGTGCAAACGGTTTTGGTTCAGGTAGGTTTGCGGAAGGTTGTCGGGATCAATCACTCTTTGCGGCGCTTCCTGGCGATTGCCGAGTTGCGGACGGAGCCGCTCCTGCACAAAGGCGCTCATCGTCGCCAGAAAGACAGCACAACCCAGGACGGTCAGAATCAGCATTGAACGTTTCATATCGGTCTCTCCTGAAAGGTTGGGGCAAGCGTTGCGCTTGCACGGTTACGGTCGCCAGAGTGAGAGTGTAGGCAATGGCAACAAAATGGTTTCGGCCAGTCTCGAACTTCCGAAGGCTGACATAAACGAATCGCCGGGGAATCAATTCAAAGTTAAAGCTGAAATATCGGGGGTCCTAATGGCGGCGCGGAAGATAATGCAGTTCGATCGAGCACACAAGATTTTTTTCACACAAACATTGAAACTTTTCAAACTCTTCGGAATCCACGCCTGACAGGTTCACAAATAATGTTGTCGCCTTTCTCGGCAGCGAAAGGCTGGCAGGTGAATTCCATTTCACGCGCTAAATCGTTAATTCGGTTTTGTCAGGCATTTTTTCGAGAAATCTTGTCAGCCACTTGGCCAGCGACTACACTGCGCATCTCTTTTTGGAATCATCATCAACGGACAATTCGACAATTTGAAAAGGAGGATAGGCATGCAGTTAGGCATGATTGGGCTTGGCCGAATGGGCGGCAATATGGTGCGCAGGCTGATGCGCAACGGTCATGAATGCGCGGTCTTCGATCTAAACGCCGATAACGTCAAAAACCTGGAAGCGGAAGGCGCCACGGGCGCACGCTCGATTGGAGATTTGGTCGAAAAACTGAGCAAGCCGCGCGCGGTCTGGATCATGGTCCCGGCCGGCGACCCGACGGAGAAAACCGTTGACGCCCTGTCAAAGCATATGTCCAGCGGCGACATCATCCTTGACGGCGGCAACTCCCATTTCAAGGACGACATCCGCCGCGCCAAAGAACTGTCTGAAAAAGGAATCCATTACATTGACGTTGGCACCAGCGGCGGCATTTGGGGCGCTGAGCGCGGCTACTGCCTGATGATCGGCGGCGAAAAAGAAACCTTCGATCATCTGCAACCCATTTTCCGCACCCTGTCGCCGGGACGCGGCGAGATTGAACGAACTCCCGGACGCGAAAACGTCGAGGGTACCTCCGAGGAAGGCTTCCTGTACTGTGGTCCGGCAGGCTCCGGCCATTTCGTCAAAATGGTTCACAACGGAATTGAATATGGATTGATGCAGGCCTACGCCGAAGGCTTCGACATCATGCGCCATGCGAATTCGACCGAACTGCCCGAACACCAGCGCTACGATTTGAACCTGGCGGAAATTGCCGAAGTCTGGCGGCGTGGAAGCGTCGTCGGCTCCTGGCTGCTGGATTTGACGGCCATGGCGCTGCTGGAACAACCTGCGCTCGAACATTACAGCGGTTTTGTGCAGGATTCAGGCGAAGGCCGCTGGACGATTCAGGCCGCGATTGAGGAGGCCGTGCCCGTTGACGTGCTGGCCGTGTCGCTCTTCACCCGCTTTCGTTCACGGCAGGAAAATTCGTTCGCCGAAAAGGTTCTCTCGGCCATGCGTCATAAATTCGGCGGCCACGTTGAGCGGCCGGCCGGCGGCTAATCAAACCAAAATTCACGTGTCTGAAGTTTCAGTTCCGACATTCAGCCTCAATAACATTTGGAGAAACAATGAGCGAACAATCACAAAATTCAGGTAAACCCGCCGATCCGTGCGTGATGGTGATCTTTGGCGCGACCGGAGATTTAACCAAACGCAAACTCTTCCCCGCCCTGTACAACCTGGCGAAGAGCAATCTGCTTTCGCGCGAATTCGCCATCGTCTGCACCGGACGCACCGAAACCACGACCGAAGCTTTTCGCGAACAGATCAGCCAGGACATCAAAAAATTCGCCACCAGTGAAGTCACGGATGAAATCTGGGATTGGTTCAAACAGCGCATCTATTACATTGGCGGAGACGTGAAATCCGCGGATTTTTACCAGAAACTGAGGGAATTGCTGGCGCAGGTGGATCAGAGTCACGGAACCCGCCGGAATTATTTCTATTACCTGGCGATCGCTCCTCAATTCTTCGGCGAGGTGGTCCGGCAACTGACTGCCGCGGGTTTGACGCAGGAAGAAAACAATCAATGGCGGCGCGTGATCATTGAAAAACCCTTCGGACACGATCTGGAATCCGCCCGCGCGCTGAACGCTGAAATCCGTCAGGTGATAGACGAACGGCAGATTTATCGAATTGATCATTACCTGGGCAAGGAGACGGTGCAGAACCTGTTGGTCTTCCGTTTCGGCAACGGCCTTTTCGAGCCGATCTGGAATCGCCGCTACATTGATCACGTGCAAATCACCGCGTCGGAAACTGTCGGCGTTGAAAAACGCGGCGGGTATTACGAAACCTCCGGCGCCATGCGCGATATGATCCCCAACCATCTGTTCCAACTGGTTTCGCTGACCGCCATGGAGCCGCCGATTTCCTTCGACGCCAACGCGGTTCGCGATGAACAATCGAAAGTCCTGCACGCCATCGCGCCCATCCTGCCCGAAGAAGTGTTGACCCGCGCGGTCCGCGGCCAGTATGGCGAAGGCCTGGTCAAAGGCGAAAAAGCGCTTGGCTACCGCCAGGAAGAGCAAGTCTCCCCGACTTCGGCCACCGAAACCTATGTCGCGCTCAAGCTGACGGTGGATAACTGGCGCTGGGCCGGCGTGCCGTTTTACCTGCGAACTGGAAAACACCTGCCAAAGCGCGTCACCGAAATCGCCATCCAATTCAAGAGCGCCCCGCTGATGCTTTTCCGCGACACGGGGATTGACCGGCTGAGAACGAACCGCCTGGTCATTCACATTCAACCGGATGAAGGAATCTCCCTGCGATTCGGCGCGAAGATTCCGGGGCCGATTATGCGTATCGGCGCGGTCGAAATGGACTTCAACTACATTGACTATTTCGGCAGCGTGCCCAGCACAGGCTACGAACGCCTGCTGTATGACTGCATGGTCGGCGACGCGACGCTCTTCCAGCGCGCCGATATGGTCGAAGCCGGATGGCGCGTGATCGAACCCGTCCTGGATGTTTGGAAAGCGCTGCCGCCGCGATCCTTCCCCAATTACCCGGCAGGGACCTGGGGACCGAAGGAAGCCGATGAGTTGCTGGAGCGCGACGGACGCGAGTGGCGTCCGATAGAGTAGTTGTCCAGGGAAATCCAAACAGCGGTAATCCGCAGGTGTCTGGCAGGGAATAACCGGCGGGCATCTGCGGATTATTCTTTTGGGAGGAACGAATGATTCAATTCGACGAAACGATCTGCAGCAATTTGAACGAAGCTCTACGGCGCGAATGGCTGGAAACGAATGGGCTGGGCGGGTTTGCCTCATCCACCATTACGGGGTTGAACACCCGCCGCTATCATGGATTGCTGACGGCTGCGACACGGCCTCCGGTCGGACGCATGGCGCTGCTCGAAAAACTGGAAGAAACGCTGGTCGTCAATGGCGAGCGGTTCGACCTTTCGGCCAATCAATATTCGGGCGCGGTGCATCCTCAAGGCTATCGTTATTTGAAAGCCTTCCGGCTGGCTCCCTTTCCGATCTTCGTTTATGAAGTCGCCGGCGTTGAGATCGAAAAATCCGTTTTCATGGTTCACGGCGAAAACACGACCGTCGTGCAGTACAAACTCATTCAGAAGCCTGAAGAGGCGGACTGCCGCCTGGAAATTCACCCCCTCGTCGCCTTCCGCGATTACCATGGCACCGCGCACGAAAACGACGCGCTCAGCAATCACGTCGAAACCCTGGATGGCGTCGCAACCATTCAGCCCTATGCCGATTTGCCCGAACTTCACTTCGCGCATAATGCGGCTGAATTGGCCGTCACAGGTTACTGGTATCGGAATTTCGAATATGCGGTCGAACGCGAACGCGGGCTGGATTTCACCGAAGACCTGTTCAATCACTTCGCGCTGAAATTCGATCTCAGCGCGAATGAGCAGCCAACCGTTATCGCCTCGACTGAAATCCGGGCGGCCGGCGACGCCGACGCTCTTCGTCAAGCCGAGATTGAAAGGCGGGAGAATTTGTTATCAGGAGTGGGGCAGGATGAGTTGATTCGCACACTGACGCTCGCTGCCGACCGATTCATCGTCGGCCGCGGCGAACAGAAAACCGTCATTGCCGGGTATCACTGGTTTTGCGACTGGGGACGCGACACGATGATCGCCCTGCCGGGGCTGACGCTGACCACCGGACGCCACGACATCGCCAGAAGCATTCTGCTCGAATTCGTCAGGCACGTTGACCACGGCATGCTGCCGAACCGGTTCCCGGATGCAGGCGAAGAGCCGGAATACAATACCGTTGACGCCACGCTCTGGTACTTTGAAGCCGTCCGTGCGCTGATTCAGCATACAGAGGATTACGAATTCGTCCGCCGGCATCTTTACGACACCCTGGTTGACATCCTCCACTGGCACGAAAAAGGAACTCGTTACCGGATTCACGTTGATTCCGACGGGCTGCTCTTTGCCGGCGAACCCGGTGTGCAACTGACCTGGATGGATGCGAAGATCGGCGATTGGGTGGTCACGCCCCGCATCGGGAAGCCGGTTGAGATTCAGGCCCTTTGGTTCAACGCCCTGAGCGTGATGGAAATATTGGCAGGCAAATTTAACGATAGCGCAAACGCCGAAAGATTCGCGGCAATGGCCGAGAAGGCAAAAGAATCGTTCAACCAGCAGTTCTGGAACGAAGCCGCCGGGTGTCTGTACGACGTAGTTGACGGCGAAATGCGCGACGGTTCAATCCGCCCCAATCAAATCCTGGCCGTCAGTCTGCATCACTCGATGCTTGACCAAGAGCGCGCCAGACAAATCGTCGCCGTCGTTGAACGGGAATTATTGACACCAGCCGGTTTGCGCAGCCTGTCGCCGAATGATTCGCAATACATCGGCATTTACCAGGGAGATATGCGCAGCCGCGACGGGGCATATCATCAAGGCACGGTCTGGGGCTGGCTGATTGGTCCATTCATCACCGCCTACCTGAAAGCCAACAGCAAATCGGATGCCGCCCGCGAACAAGCCCAGCGATGGGTGGATGGATTTCTGCCCCACCTGCGTGAAGCGTGTTTGGGTCAGGTTTCTGAAATCTTCGATGGGAACGCGCCTCACGCTCCGCGCGGTTGCGCTGCCCAAGCCTGGAGCGTCTCAGAATTGTTACGTGTTGCCGTTGAAGAAATTTAGCGAGGTCGCAGGGAGCAGGTGACAGTGATCATCTGCTACCTGCCACCTATGCCCTATCAGTCTTTTCCTTTCATCAAAACGTAGGCAATCAGGCCAATACACAAGCCAATAAACGAGCTGAGCAGAACCTTATCGAACATGCTCGGCATGAATTCCGTCACCAATCCGAAGATAAAGGTAACGAACTGTCCCGTGCCACCAACAACGATTGCGGTTAATACCGTGTCGAATTTGGCTTCGCGCGGATTTGTTTTTGAGTTGGCCGATTTTGATTTGCTGACCGATTGCGGCCGTTGTTCCTGTGAAATGCCAATGGGCTGTTCGCCAAATGAGGTGGCGAAATGCGTCTCGGGTTGCATTAGTCTTGCTCCTGTCAGGTAGTGAGGGTTCGAGACGGGGCACAAAAGCGAGGCACTAAAAGTGAGGCACCAATTGAAACGGGACAGCTTTATACCCTGACTCGCCAAAGATTTCCAGCCAGATTGCACAATGAAACTTCTCTGCGCCAATATCGCCTCCGCGAGTCGTTTGTGCTATATGCTCAATCCACGCACGTTCCCCTGGCAAAATTGAATAACTGGACGGAGGGCTAAACGCCAATGTTTCGACTTGATGCTGAAAAGACAGTGAGTTTCTGTGACGGCATTCGCCGCCGCGACTTTCTGCACGCCGGTTCGCTCGGATTTTTAGGACTGTCGCTGCCGGACCTGTTTGCGATGCAAGCACAGGGCGCGGTCAATACTGAAAAAGACATGAACTGCATCTTCCTGATGCTGCTCGGCGGCCCCAGCCAGGTGGATACCTGGGATATGAAACCGAACGCGCCCGCCGAAATCCGCGGCCCGTACAAACCCATCAAGACCAATGTCCCCGGCATCGAAATCAGTGAGATCTTTCCACGCATGGCCGAGCACGCCGACAAATATTCCCTGGTGCGAGGCGCTTATCACACCGCCGCCGCCGTTCACGACACCGGCCACCAGATGATGCAGACCGGAAAGCTGTTTCAGGCCGGACAGGAACATCCGCATGTCGGCTGCGTCCTGTCCAAGCTGCGCGGGCCACGCGGTGATGCGCCGCCGCACGTTCTGCTTCCCCGCCCCATCGGGAACACGGGAGGCAATCTGCCGCACGGCCAGACGGCGGGATTTCTGGGGAAACAGTTCGATCCCTTCGTTTTGAACTCCGACCCCTCCACGCCGAATTTCAAAGTGCCGGACATGCTGCCGCCGGAATACATTTCCGCGATGCGCATTGATCGCCGCCGCAAGCTTCGCGACATGGTGGACGCCTCGGTCAAAGAGTTTGAAGTTTCCGCCGACGCGCGCCTGCTCGACGACAACTTTCATCAAGCCTACACGCTGATGTCGTCCGCCAAAATGCGCGAAGCCTTCGACCTGTCAAAAGAATCCGACGCCGTCAAAGACCGCTATGGCCGCAACAAATTCGGTCTGAGCTGCCTGCTCGCCCGGCGGATGATCGAACGCGGCGTGCGCTTCGTGACGATCAATCAGTTTGAAACGGTCTTCAACGAAATCACCTGGGATATTCATGGCTCCGCGCCCTTCAGCCCCATTGCCTGTTACCGCAACGAAGTCGGCCCGATGTTCGACAACGCCTACGCTTCGCTGCTGGAAGATTTGCATCAGCGCGGTCTGCTGCAAAACACGCTGGTTGTCGCCACCGGCGAATTCGGACGAACCCCCAAAATCAATCCGGCAGGCGGACGCGACCACTGGCCGCAATGCTGGACCATGCTGTTCGCCGGCGGCGGCACCAAAGGCGGACAAATCGTCGGCGCTTCGGACGAAATCGGCGCGTACCCGAAAGACCGCCCCGTCACCCCCGGCGAAGTGGCCGCAACCATGATGCGTTCACTGCAAATTGATCTGGAAACCGAACTGCCCGGCTTGCAGGGCCGCCCGATTCGCGTGGTTGATCACGGCGTCAATCCCATCTCGGAACTGTTTTGAAACCGGATAGTCACACCGCCCATGACGATTGAACTGCGCTCAGCCCTGCCGTCGCTCAGCCTGCCCACAGCCGAGGTCGTACAAGTTTGGAACCCAACCCGCCGATGGCCGGCAGTGGCCTTGCTGATGGCGTTCACCACGATGTTTTTCGCCCAACTCCCGGCAAGCTATGACTTCGCCAATTTTGTTTTTTATGATCCCGGTGCGGCGCTGCGCCTGGACCATGTGGTTGCGCAGGGCTATCAACCAACCATTGATTTCGGCTATCCGTACGGGCTGTTGACCCTGATGATCGGACGAGCCTTTTTTGCCGTGGCCGGGCGAACGCCTGCAGGGTATCTGCTGTTTATGTTTCTGGCCGAAGCGGCAATCGTGTGGGGAATCTGGAGATTAGCCGCGCGATGGAATTGGCTGGCGATCTGCTTCCTGATAGCCGCCATGCCACATGCCATCATCCCGGTCTATGTGCATTTGACGCATCCGCTGGAAGCCGCCTTGATTCTACACACACTGGCGGACCTGGCCATCGGACGGCGCGCGCGGGCATTGGCGCTGGCAACAGCGTGTCTTTTTATCAAACCTTCGATGGCTTACGGCCTGGGACTGATTCTGCTGATTCTGATCCTGCTGCGCACATTACGAGAGAAGAAACGCTGGACTTCGTTTGCTTCTTCGTTACTGCCCGCCACCGTGACAGGAGTTGTCTGCATCACAGTGTCAGTCCTAACTTTTGGCTTCTCGCCGCTGATCAACACAATCCTGCCGCTCACTGGTGCCAGAAGTTATCAAGCGCTGGATTTCGGCTTGTTCGGCAATGGACGAACTTTCTGGTGGCCCAACCATACCGGCGCGGCACAATACGCAAAATATTACTTCTCCACACCCGCAGGGTTTTGGCTGGTCTGTACTTTTTTATTGGTGATTTTCGGCCTGCGTTCCCTGTTCCATGTGTTTCGGCGTTCCAACGAAGCTCACGAAACCATCGCAACGATTGTCATTTGTCATCTTTTCTTTCTGACTATTTTTTTCGGCTGGCCCGGCTCCTGGACTTACTACTCTTCAATGCTGGTGCTTGGCGTAGGTTTTGGACTGACGGTTTACCGAGCGCGGCCAGCCTTGATCGTAGCCTTGACGCTCCTGGCATTGGCTGGAAACCTGGGAACCTGCCAAAACCTTGCCAACACCCGCCAGTATGCAAAACGATCCACTGAAACGGCTGGACTATGGGCCTACACCGACCAGGCAACCGAATGGGAACACATTCGCGCCCTGGCGGGAAAACGGGAAATTTACTATCTGAACAACGGCTGCCCGGAACTGCTTTTTCCCGACGTGCGCGGGCCGATCACCTTCTTCCTTTCCCCGGCGATGGAAACTCCGAAAGAGATCGAACGCATTCAGCAGGATTTGGAAAAGGCCGAAGTTGTTGTCACGTTCAATCAAGGCCCGGTTCTGGATCCCTGGCATTGGGACAAATTTGCCAAACAACGCGCGGAATTTGTTGACACCTGGCAAGGGAAGTACCTTACTGTTCATGAACGAAAACAGCAGTAATGCAACAGAGAACTGAAATGAACCATCAATTCGCCATTCTAAAATTAACCATCATCGGCTTTTTAGCTGTCAGCTTAAGTTTTGTAATCGGACATTCACGAGAAGGTGTTTCCGCCAGTGAATCAACCGAACCTGTGCCCAGCGTTGATACCACTAAACCTGTGAGCGAAATTACCGCGCCGATTGGCGGCTGGAGCTTTCGCAATCATGTCATCCCGGTTTTGACGCGCCTGGGCTGCAATTCCGGCGCTTGTCACGGCGCGGCGGCAGGCAAGGCGGGGTTCAAGCTGACGTTGCGTGGATATGATGCCGAAGCCGATTTCAACGTGATTACGCGGCAATCGCTGGGGCGGCGCGTCAACCAGATCGAACCGGCGAAAAGCCTGCTGCTGTTGAAACCAACGATGGCCATTGGGCACGGCGGCGGCAAGCGGATGGACGTGGATTCGCTGGAATACAAGGTGCTGTCTGAATGGGTTGCCAATGGAATGCCCGCGCCTGTGGAAACCGACGCGCGTATCACGAAAGTGGAAGTGACCCCCAAAGCTTCTTCACTGGCCAACGGCGCAGAGCAGCAACTGCGCGTTCTCGCCTCTTTTAGTGACGGCCACACCGAAGACGTGACAAAGTGGGTGAAGTATTCCTCCGCCGATCCCGCCACGGCTTCGGTGGACGAAGACGGCAAGGTCAAAATGCAGGGCCACGGCGAAACGGCCATCAGCGTCTGGTATCAAAGCCAGGTGTCGTTTGCCCGCGTTGCCAATCCCTATCCGAACAAGATTGCGCCGGAAGTTTTCTCTCGCTCGCCGCGCCGAAATTTCATTGACGAACTGATTTTGAAAAAACTTCAGATCCTGAGCATGGCGCCTTCGCAGCAGGCCACCGACCGCGAGTTCATTCGCCGCGCTTTTCTGGATGCGACCGGCACGTTGCCCGCGCCGCAGGAAGTAGAAAGCTTTCTGGCGGACGGTTCAGCGAACAAACGCGCGAAGCTGATTGACAGCCTGCTCGCCCGCGAGGAGTTCACTGATTACTGGACGAACCGCTGGGCGGATGTGCTGCTGATTTCGAGCGACAAGATCGGTTCGACGGCGATGTGGTCGTTTTATAACTGGACGCGCGACAGCGTTGCCGCCAACAAGCCCTGGGACAAGCTGGTGCGCGAAATCATCACGGCCAGCGGCAACACGCTGGAAAACGGCGCGGCCAATTATTACGTGATGCACAAGGAAGTCACCGACCTGACCGAAAACGCTTCGATGGCGTTTCTGGGCATGTCCATCACCTGCGCGCGCTGCCACAACCATCCACTGGAAAAATGGACGCAGAAACAATATTTCCAGATGGCCAATCTGTTCGCTCGCGTGGGTTTGAAAAACGGCGTGCGCGCAGGCGATGTGCAGGTGTACTCCAATCCGGCCGGCGAAGTGAATCATCCGCGCCTGGGCAAGCCGCTGCCGCCCGCGCCGCTGGATGGCGAAGCGCTGGCGTTCGATTCGCCAAAGGATCGCCGTCAGCATCTGGCCGAGTGGCTGACTTCGCCGTCAAATCCGTATTTCGCACGCGCGGCGGTCAATCGCGTCTGGAAGAATTTCATGGGGCGCGGCCTGGTCGAAGCCGTGGACGATATGCGCGCGACCAATCCACCGTCGAACGAAGAGTTACTGACGGCGCTGACGAAAGATTTCACCTATCACGGCTTCGACATCGAACATTTGATTCGCACGGTGATGAACTCGGCGGCGTATCAACGGTCTTCCAAGGCGAACGAAACCAACAAACAGGACGAACGCTTCTATTCGCGCTACATCATCAAACGACTGCCCGCGGAGGCGGTGCTGGATGCGATTTCGCAGGTGACAGGCGTGGCGACGGAGTTTCCAGGCTATCCGGCGGGCATGCGCGCCGTGCAGCTTCCGGATGCGCGTGTCAATTCGTACTTCCTGACCATTTTCGGCAAACCGCCGCGTTTTGCGACCTGCGAATGCGAGCGGACTTCGGAACCGTCTGTCACGCAGGCGCTGCACGCCATTAACGGCGAGACAATCAATCAGAAGCTGCGCGCACCGGGCGGTTTGGTGGATTCGTTTCTCAAATTGGGCGCAACCGATGAAACGATCATCAACCACCTGTATTTGTCCGCGCTCAGCCGGCGGCCCGAAAAAGAAGAGATAAACCGTCTGCTTGCGTTGATGAATCAGAGTGTGGAAGCGTCCCCTGTCAATGGCGATGCACGGCGGCAGGCGGTCGAAGATCTGGTCTGGGCAGTGGTGACCAGCAAAGAATTTATGTTCAACCACTAATGGCAAACACGGGATCCCCTTTATGCAATCAAATACAAAACAACCGTTGATCAAACTCTTCGGCGCGCTGGCGCTGGCCGTTGCGCTCGGTGGCATTTTTATCGCCCTCGGCGACGATCCCCCTTCGGCAAATGAAGTCATCGCAATTCTGTCAAAAGGGAATGCGCGATTCGCCGCCGGCAAGCCGGAATACCCGCACGAAGGCGCGGCGCGCCGCTCGGAGACGGCACGCGGCCAGCATCCAATTGCGACCGTCATCAGTTGCTCCGATTCGCGTGTGCCGCCGGAAATTCTTTTTGACGAAGGCATCGGCGACCTGTTCATCGTTCGCGTCATCGGCAACATTGGCAGCGTGGATGAAACCGGTTCGGCGGAATACGGCGTTGAGCATCTGGGCACGCCTTTATTGGTGGTGCTGGGTCATACCCAGTGCGGCGCGGTCACCGCCGCCGTGACGCACGCGGAAGTCCACGGCAGCATCCCGCCGCTGTTGTCGCACATCAATCCGTCGGTCAGAACCGCCAGGCACGAACACCCCGGTTTGAACGGCGATCAATTGATTGATGAAGCAGTCAAAACCAACGTCTTTCATTCCATCCAGGAACTCTTCACCCGCAGCCGCATCATTCGCGAACGAATTCACGACGGAAAGCTGAAAGTCGTCGGTGCGATTTACGACATCAATTCCGGCCAGGTGAACTGGCTGGGCGAACATCCCAAACAAAAACAGATTTTGTCTCACGCGGGCAAAGCGCATCACACCTCCGCCGGGAAAGCAGCGTCGAACAAGCGCCAGCCATAACCTTCCCCTGACAAGGGTGAATTCACCGCTTCGACCGGCGGCAGGTTGTTTCAGCATTGGCGATCTGCCTGCCGCCGGCCAGGCCGCTTCACCTTCCATCCTTCGGCCATTCGAACGTTACAAATTTCCTCTCAATTCCTTCCGGTCTGGAATTTTTTGCCAAGCTGCCAGGATTACTTCTCCGAAAGTAGGGAGCCGCTGCGCGAGCGAACAGGCTTTTGCTGGCCGCTGACCGCTTGTTTTCGGGTTGGCGCATCCGGTGCGACGCAGTTGGCGGCCAGCGTCACAACACAATCGAGGAGGGACAATGTCAAACACGAACCATTACGACGTAATCATCATCGGCACGGGAGCCGGCGGAGGAACGCTCGCCTACAAACTCGCGCCGTCAGGCAAGCGAATCCTGCTGCTGGAACGCGGCGGTTACGTGCCCCGCGAAAAAGAGAACTGGAGCACACTGGCCACGGTCAAGGAAAGCCGCTACAACACCAAAGAAGTCTGGCGCGACAGCAAAGGAAAAGACCTGCATCCGCACACGAATTACTACGTCGGCGGCAACACCAAATTTTATGGCGCGGCATTGTTCCGGCTGCGCGAACAGGATTTTGGCGAGATCAAACATCACGGGGGCGTGTCGCCCGCCTGGCCGATCAGCTATGCAGAACTTGAGCCGTACTACACCCAAGCCGAGCATCTGTATCACGTCCATGGCAATCGCGGCGAAGACATAACCGAACCCTGGGCCAGCGCGCCGTACCACCATCCGGCGGTTAGCCACGAACCCCGCATTGCCAAACTGGCCGAAGATTTCGAGAAGGCTGGGTATAAACCCTTTCATACGCCGCTGGGCGTGATGCTTGACGAAAAGCGGATGAATCAGAGCAAGTGTGTCCGGTGCAACACCTGTGACGGTTTCGCCTGCCTGACCAACGCGAAATCCGACGCGCAGGTTGTCTGCGTTGATCCGGCGCTGGAATATCCGAATGTTTCGCTGTTGACGAATGCATATGTCGAACGGCTGGAAACGAGTGAATCGGGCCGCGAAGTAAAGCGTGTGGTTGTTCAGCGCGATGGCGTGGAAGAAATGTACTCAGCCGACTTCGTTGTAGTTTCCGCCGGCGCGATCAATTCCGCTGCCTTGCTGCTGCGTTCGGCCAACGACAAACATCCGAACGGCTTGGCAAATGGCTCAGATGTGGTTGGGCGGCACTACATGGGCCATAACAATTCAGTGCTTTTCGCCATCTCGCGGCATCCGAATCCGACGGTGTTTCAGAAGACGATGGCGCTCAATGATTTTTACTTCGCGTCGAAAGAATGGGATTTTCCGATGGGCCACATTTCCTTTGTCGGCAAATTCGACGCGAATATGTTTGCCGCCGGAGCGCCGCCGTTCGCGCCACACCTGACGCTGGATTACATCGCCAAACATTCGCTGGATTTCTGGCTGACTTCGGAAGATTTGCCCGATCCAAACAACCGCGTGACGCTCGACCGCGATGGCAAGATCACACTTTCCTACACGCCGAACAATCTGGAAGGGCACAAACGGCTTTATGCCAAGGTCAAGGAGATGGTCAAGGAAGCCGATTGCCACGACCATCTGATTCCGCTGAACGCCTTCGTCGGCGACCGCATTCCGCTGGCCGGCGTTGCTCATCAGAATGGCACGATCCGGTTCGGCAACGATCCGAGGACCAGTGCGCTCAATTCAAACTGCAAGGCCCATGAAGTGGAAAATCTTTACGTGGTGGACGGCAGCTTTTTCTGTTCCAGTGCGGCGGTCAATCCGGCGCTGACAATCATGGCCAACGCATTGCGCGTCGGCGATCACCTGTTGGAACGGATTCGGTAACCGGCCCGTCAATCTGTCAGCACGTCAAACCGCAGCCCGCTGGAACCTTCCCCGCGTCCCACGGTTTTCCGTCGTCCCATCCACAGATGCGTGGAGCCGTCCAGCCAGCGCGCCAGTTGGAAGTTCCGCGTGACGCGAACACCCTCGCGCGGGACTTCTTCTTCGTAAAGCGCCAGCGCGGCCTGTCCGTCGGCGTTCAGAATCCGGCCTTGCGCGCGAACGATTTGCTGCGAGCCATCCGGCGTGAGCACCGCGCCGCGCACCAGTCGAACCGCGCCGGTCGCCGGGTCATTTTGCACAGGCAGTAGGGGAACCCAGTGCGCCGGAACGCGCGAAGCCAGGCGATAGACGGGATTTTCCGGGACAGGCGCAACGGGCTGGCCAGAGTTGTCCCGCGCGGTTTCGATTTCGTAGCGGTTCAGCGGTTGTTCGGTCGCGCTTTCAATCAATCGCTCCACGCCCCAGGCCAGATTGGCGGTTTCATCGCGCAGGAAAAGGACCTCTTCCACGGGTCTGCCCTCGATGTTCCTAACCAGCGTCGGCGGCAGGAAAAACAGATTCGACGCGGGCACCGTAATGCCGCTTCCTCGCGTGTAGGAAAGCTGGAACATTCGCCAGGTTGAATGTGGCTGGCCCGATTCGCTGTTCGATTTGATTAGCGTGCGAACGCCGAATGTGTCCGTCACCACCAGCGAACGCGTGCGGCACAGCGAGCCGACCTCCAACTCCACCGGGATGACAAACCAGTCATTGCCGAAGCTGTTGGCGAATTCGATCAGCAGCAAGTGCGGCAAATCCGACGGGCCGACGGCAATCGCGCTGAAATCCACCTGGGCGTCTTCGAATTCCCAGAAGCGCGCGGCAGGCGCGCCGCGGAATGTGACCGGCGCGGGAATCGCCGTGCTGGCCATCTGCGTGAAGGCATTGTCATTCGCCGCGCCCATCGCCACTTCCGGGTTGACGCTGAAGGCCTGCCAATCCAGGTGGCCGGCAAAATATTCTTCCGCCGTCAGCGTGCATTCGCCGTCACCCAGCCGCGTTGCCACCGAAAAAGCGTATTCCATCCGCTCCGGCACCCAGGAGGAAGCAATACTTCCCGGTTCGTCAAAAAGCGTTTCGCACCATTGCAGCCAGATTGCCGCCGCTTTTTCGACCTCGGCCACGTCAGCGACGGCGATTTGCAAATCGGGCGGCAGCGAGCCTCGCCCGCCGCCGCCGGGATGCAAGATCGCGCCAAGCGCTGCGTATAGCAATCTTCCGTCGAGCGCGCGCGCCGCCATCAGATCAAAGAAATTAAGGCTGTCGCCATCCAGCGCAGCGCGTTCCTCCACCGTCAGCGCGGGAAATGGATATTTGGCCTTGAACGCGTTGCGATACCTTTCACGATTGGCGGGCGCAATCGGCTGCTGGTCCAGCAAGCGCAGGAAGTGCTGCCCGGCGTCTACCGCCAGCCGCAGGTTTTCTGAGTTTACCGGCGGCGGGTTTGTTTGCGGGCGCACGCGTTCCCGTTCGACCAGCGTTTCCAGCGGCGTGATTCCGGCGTCGAATTCGCGTGCCGTCGTTTGGGTATTGGGGGCGATTGGCCCGGCGTGATAGCGCGTCAGATGCGCGACTTCGGCCCGCAGCCGCGCCATGACGGGCGTTCCAGTGTCTTCGCCCTGAAACTCGCCGACCTGCCACTGCCGCGCCAGCATCCACAGTGGATCGTAGATTCTGGCCTGCACACTGGTGTTCATTTCGGCGTTGCGGGTGCGCGGTTCCAACCGCGTCCAACTGGTAATGGATGGCATGATGATCTCCCCGGAGAATAAGGCTTACTTCGCCAGCTTGCTGAAATCAGTCGAAACGGTTTCATTATTCGCGTTGAAGGCAAAGAAGAGCGCGGGCAGATAATGTCCGGCTTCATCCAATGCTTCTGCGTCCACGGCGCGCAGTTTGGCCAGATCCAGTGTTTCCAACAACACTTGCACCAGGCCGCCCACCGTCCAGCTTTGTTCCAGCACAGGCGGCACCGCCAGCAGGATGGATTGCGGCGCGTAGGCATCGGGCGGGTTGTATTGAAAAACCATGCCGGTCGTCTCCTTCGCGTTCGGCACAACCTCCACCCATTCATCAATCAGCAGGCCCGCCAGCGGCTGCCGCGCGTCAATCACGCCGGACGTCTGCACCACCAGCGACAGCCGCCCGCCCGCAATCTGCTTTCCCTCTTTGAGCGGGAGCCCCACCCATCGGTCGTTGGCTTGAAACGGCAATTGACCGACGGTCAATTTCAACCGCTCCCCGGTGTTCAAAGCTTCAGCGTACCGCAGCGAGGCATCGAGCCGCCCCACGCCGTCGCGCACGCGGGAAGCGCGCTGGAACCAAGTGACGGCGGCCATCGGATCGTTGTCCTGCACTTTGACGCTGTCGGCAAAGGCTTTTGCCAGTTCATCCGCATTGCCCGCCGCAAAACGCGGCAGCGCGATAAACGCCTTTCCGAAAACCACCCGCAATCGTTCGAGATGATGATTGCGTTTGTCTTCCGCGGTTGTCGCCGAAGCAAGTGCGGCGCGCAAGGCGGTCAGTTGTTCAATACGCTGCGCGGCTTCGCTGTTAATCGAACTGGCTTGCGTCAGCAGCAAATCCCGGTCGGCGGGCCCCTCGCCAGCAAACGAAAGCGGTATCGCGCTTGCGATGCCCAAGCCTGCCAGCCGCAGCATCACATCGCGCAATGTTTCCAGATTGGCAGTGGCGGGCTTTTTCAGCAGCGCCTGCAAACTTCCCTGCGCTTGCCGCAAACTTTGTTCGGCGCGATTGGCGCGGGTTTCGAGTTCCGTCAGATCAACGGCAATGGCCTGCTCCCGTTCCGGCAGATTCAGATCGCCCGCATCCAGCGCGCGCGCGCCAGTAATCAGTTTGCGCGCTGCTCGGACCAACTCCGTGAATTCGCCGTAACTCAGATCATTCACGCCCCAGTTCGGCTGGCGGTTCGGATTGACGCGCAACTTGGAATTCGCCGGAAACCCGTCCGGCTTGCGTGTGATCGTGTACAGAATGCGCTGTTCGATTTCAGATTGTTGGGACGATTGACCGCCTTCCACGGCGTAAATGAAATCCAGCGGAGCCAGCCGCAGTTCGCTGAGCTTGATTTCTTTGGCTTCCAGCAGGCGACCGGTTTCCGGTTCGATCCGTTCCACAACGCAGCGAACGTTCGCCAAATTCCCCAGCAATCTGGCCGCCCAGGCATTCAGATGGAGTTCGGCGCTGGCGCGCGGCGATGTTGCGGGATTCACCCAGCCGGGCGTTGCCGGAGGATTGCCGCTGAACAGCGTCAGCAGCCGGTGCGTCAGGGCCACGCCGCTGCGCGGCGTCCGTACGACTTCGAGTTCCGGCGGCGGCGCTTCTCCGCGCGCAATGGCGTCCAGCGTGCTGGCGGCGCGCGCCGTGTTTCCGCGCACGACTTGATAGACGCTTTCGGCGACAACCGCGTCGCTGACCGCATCCACCGCGCCATTCAATGCGTTTAATTCCGCGACCACCGTTTGAAAGACCGCCCCCAGCGTCGGCTGCGGCAGTTTCGGGCGTCCGGTGAAAATGCCCGTCCCCTTCTGTTTCCAAAGCTGATGCAGCTTCAATCCATCCACCACGTTGTTGGCGGCCAGCGCCTCCACGGGAAGTTCCGTCTGCTGAAGGGTTCCGGCCAGCGGCGCTAACTCGCGAAACGGTTTGATGAACCGGTCCAGCTTCAGTTCGTGCAGGCGGCGCTCGAACCGGTAGCCGAGCAGCGCGCCCAATGGCTGCCCCTGCCGGACGCCATCCAGCAGATATTCAGCCAGCCGCACGCGCTCCGAAGAAAGGTCAATCGCCAGCAGATCGCGCACCGCCCTCGTCGAATGCGTCAGGTGGCCGTTGCGCAGCAGCGCGACCGTCGCCGCCTGCGTCAGCGAAGGCGCGTGGACAAAGCCCGGATCGTCCGGCACTTGATAGACCGGCGCTTGTTCTCCGGCGGGTATGGCGATGGGAGTGCGCGCTGGCGCGGGCTTCAGATTTTCCACCCAGCCGTAGCCGCCGAAATAGACGCCCGCCGGATTCGCGCGCCGCATCGCGTCCAGCCGCTTTGTCGCAAATGACGTGATCCAGGCATCCAGCCGGTGCGCGCACAGGTCCAGCCCACCCGCCAGCAACCGTTCCAGCCGCGCGCCGGGCACGGTTTTCAAATGCGCCAGGCTCTGGCGAAATTCGCCGATGGCCGCGACATTCGGGTCTTTGAACGAAGTCTGTTTCAGCAGGTGTTCGCCCAGCGTCTGATCGCCGGTGATGGCCGGAATCTTCTGTTTCAACTGCCAGCTAGAGGTCGGCGTCGCGACGGATTGCGGCGAGATGTCAATCAGTTCCTGATCCTTGAACAAAACCGGGAGCCGCGTGCTGTGGTTGAAAAGCAGGCGCGTGGCGGCGTTGGCGTATTCCAGCAGCATCGAATGCCGCAGCAGCGCGTGAAGCAGGCTATCGGGCGCGGCGGTATCCGTCAGCAGCGCGTCCAGGCTCGAAGCATTGAGCAGGGCATCAATGTATTTGGCCGCGATCAACGCCGTCTCCGAAGTTTCTCCCGCCTGCACCAGCGGCGCTTTCACCTGCATGAACCGGTCGGCATAAGCCACGCGCATCAATCGCGGCTGCAGCGGAAGGTCCAGCGCCCGCAGAATCGCGCCGGTCAGCTCCTCCTGTTTGCGCCACCAACCAGCGGTATCCAGATTGGCTCCGAGAAACCACCAAAGATGTTGCAGGTACTGCCGGCCCAGCACGCTTCGCACAATGTAGCCGGATGACAAGGCGTCGCTGCCCATCACATCGGCCAGATCCTTGTCCGGATCGTTGCTGCGCCCCAGACGCGGAACGGCCGTCAAATTCGGACGCCACACTTTGTCGCGCAGTTTCAGCAGCAAGCTTTTCAGCGACACATCGCGCGTGTGTTGCGCTTCTTCGCCCGCTTTCGGCGACCATCCGTCCAGCGAAGTGACAGGCAGAATGCCATACGGCTGTTTGCCGATCCGCAAACTCGGCAGCGGCCCGGCGGCGCGAACGCAGTTGATGAAATGTCCGCGTGCCCAGGCAAGATCATCCTCGGTCAGGTTGTTCCCTTCCCTGCCGATCATGTTCGACAGGTAATAACCCCAGGTCGCCGCCCACAGCGCCGTGTTCATCTGGCGCGCATCCAATTGTTCTTTCGTTGTGGTGTTCGTCAGATTGGCGAGCGCCTTCGCACTCTCCTGTTGAAAGCCCAGCGCGCGCGTCAGTGCGTCGCCGTTCGATTCGTCGCCCGGCTGAAATGCGTTTGGGGTTTGTTCGGCCAGATAGCTTTCCTGCTGTCCGGGGTCGCGCGAACTGAAGCCGGCGGGCGCGTCCGGCGTGTTATTGGAAGGCGTGCCGTGCAGCAGAAAGCCGAGGCCGTCGGTGTAATGATGCGCGTCCAGCAAATCGCTGATTCGCCTGACGGAATCGGAGCTATTGAGCGAGGCCTTCACGCCCATCACCAGCAATACATCCAGCCCGGCTTGTGCAGTCGCCTGGGCCAGTTTCATCCGCAGCCCCATCCCCTTGGCTTCCGCTTCGTCAAAATCCACCAGCCATTTCATACCGGCATCCACGGCGAGTTCTTCATCGGTGGCGGTGACTTTCGCCTGCGGATCGGGACCAGCGGGAAGCGGGTCTGGAATGTCCTTGCCGAAAATGATTCCCACCACAGTTCCGCGCGAATACGCAATCGCCACCCAGCGGTCCGGCAGAACACGAGCCAGCGGCGCGCGCGACCAGCTTTCCGTTTTGGTGGCAGGCGCGGGAAACCGTATCGGCTTCGGCAATGGTTGATCGGCGGGCACGGGCGTAGCGGGACGGTCTTCGGGGTTGAGCGGTTTCAGCGCGCGCGCCACCCACGCGGCGCGCTGCGAATCGAAGCGGTCGGCAAGCTGCTGCCAGGCGCGTTTCCGCGCCTCTTCATCGTTGGCTGCCCGCCAGTGCTGCTCCCAGAAATGTTGTCCCCAGATCAATTCCTGTTCGGTCAGTTCCGGTTCGTGCGAATCCAGATGGACCTTGTCGGGATAAACGCGCACACGCAATTCGAAGCTGCCATCCGGCTGCGGAAAAAAGCGCGTCTCCAATCGCACTGGAAAAAGCGCCAATGGCCGGTCGGAAGCAATAAGCTGTGTTTTCATCTCCGGCGGCAGTTGCGCGGCAAAGATTGGCGGTCTGCCAAGTCGAGGATCGAACATAAACGAGATACCTCTTGAAGCAAATTGAGCATTGGCAATTCCTTGCTCCGCCAGAAAGCGCGATTGAGCAGTTCGTTCCCTGACGGGAACTTCCAATTCTCAACTGCCAATGACCAATGCAAATTACGATTGCGGAATCATCTGCGTCGCGTGAATGGCCACCCGCACCGGTTGCTGCCGCGTGATGTAGGCCATATGCGCGGAGTTCTTGCGCCAGACCGCGCCTGGCGGCAACGGAACTGAAGCCGGCGGCGGCGGCACCACGGACACATGCGTTCGCGCGCCGAAGTCCGTGCCCACATCGAAGCCGAACCTCGGCTCGGTGGGCTGTTCCTGAATGACGAAGAACCAGCCGGGATTCGCGATGGCGTCGGCGATAGTCAGATTGAAGCCTAGAAACACGATGTCAGGTTGCAGCGAGCCGCGAAAAATCGGGTACAACTCTTCGGCCCCGGGTTCGCGCCTGCCGCCTTCCATCACCGCTTTCGCCGCATAGATCACGGCGTTCGGGTAACGGCTCAGCAATTCACCGCGAATCAACAGCACCACCTTTTTCTGCGGCCCGCCGCCAAGCATGTTTTGCCCCAGCGCTTTTGCGCCCCAGCGGTGAATCGGCTCAATGTCCGGCAGGTTCGCGCCGCTGCCGCGCGCATCCCAGAAACGGCGGAAGCAGGTGCCGCGCTGATCAGTGGGAAAGCCGCGCCAGAGCAGTTCGCCCGCCATTTCCGCGTTCAGCCCGACCAGAAACGATTCGACGAATTTGGCGTTGGTTTCCAGCAGCGTGACGGTGTTCGGCGGGACGTGTTCCAGCCCCGGCAACAGAAAGTCCTGCGACAAGTCGCGCAAGGCTTCATACATCGGCTGCGGGAAGTCGGGCGCGGCCAGAATCGTTTCCAGCGGATCGGTCGCCGGATTTTGCTGACCTGAAGGTTTAACGATTGCCTGCACGCGCATTTTGACCGTTACCGCCGGATCGAAGCGTTGCAGCAACGACGCCTTCAACGAAGGCAATGGCGAACGCGGTTTGATGAAAATAGAAATGCCGAGTGGATTGACCTTCGCCTGATGCGCGGCGGCGGCTTCACGAAATATTTTGGCGGCTTCGTTGTCCGGCCTGAAAATTCGCGGCGGCTGCGGCGGCATGACCTCTCCCTCCGCCACCAGGCGGAAAAAGGAATTTTGCGCCGCGCCGCGCACAGCCTGCTCGGTGGCCACTTCAAACCGTACGCGCTGCGTCACCGCCGGAATGGTTTCGGAGATTTTGTTGAGCGTGATCATTCCCGTTGGCAACGGCGGAGCGGGTGGCGGCGAGTTCAGCTTGCTCAGAAAACTGCCGGTGCGCTGTCCGCCCTGCACCGCGACGCGGCGGCTGATTGCGCCGCGCGGGCTGGTCAGGCGGCGCGTTGCTCCTGTGACCGCCTGCGACGGTATGAGCGCGCTGGCAACCCGCTGTTGCAAAGACATGGGTTTGTTTGGAACGTTGTTTACCGGCGGGTCTGTCCAAACCACGCGCCCTTGCGCGGGCGCTGCGACTTGCAGCAGCGCGTCTTCCGACAGGCGATTGAAGTGCCTGGCGTGGAGCGTGACGTTGACGGCCAGGCTGAACTGTTCCTGCCGCAACCGTTGATTGGCGCGTTCAATCTCGCCCGCCTGCTCCCACGCCGACGCCATCAACTGCTCCTGTTGCTGCTGCACAACCTGCGTGCCGAAGCTGGCAACGACGCGCTGGCGCGGGTCCAGGTTCAATTCATCCAGCCAGATTGGCGGCGTGCCCCCAGCCGGTGGAGTTGCCGCGTTGTTGACCTGATCGCGCGCCGCCTGCCAACGGCCATAAATCGGCGGAGCGACCAGCGGCACATCTTGATTTGCCGGATTCTGCGCGGGCGCGTTGACGATTTTTTTCAACTCCTGCTGGAAAGGCTGGCGGGCATTGTCAGGCCACGCGCTTTGCACAGCATCCGGCACGCGCAGCGCACCTTCCAGATCGAGCAAGACGTTTGGCGGCGTTTGCGGCGGCAGCTTGAAGCCCGGCTGGCTGATGTCCATCGGACGCTTGCCCACTTCGGGCGGCGCCGGGCGCGCTTGCAGCAGTTTTACCAGCGATTCGAAATCGCCCGCCGCGCCGGTGCGAAATTCCCAGTGGAAATACACCGGCAGCGAGACCTGCTGCGCGCCGGGCAGCCACGCCGGATTGAGCCGCTGCGTGTCCGCCGGTTGAATCGGCAAATTCAAACCCGCCTTGCGCCCAAGCTCGAACGCCGGCACGACGCAGGCCAGATAATCCGTCGCCGGTTGCAGCAGCCGTGGGCAGAGCAATCGCGACACGGACAGTTCAGGCCTTGTCGCCAGCAATTGCGTCAATTCCGCCGGTGTCGCGTTCGCGGCGGCGGAAAGCTGCGCGTGTGCCCACGCCCACGATTCGGCCAAATCCGGCAGTTCTTCGCCCGGTTTGGCGGGCGCGCCGATCTCCAAAATCGGCAGCGGCAGCAGGCGATCCGCGCGCAAGGCCACGCCCGGCTGCTTTTTGACAACCACCAGACAAAGCCACGGGCGCAGCTTCCCGTCCACGCCCGCCTTGGCCGGGGTGAACAGCCAAGGGAAATCGGGCCGGTCGAATTCAATCGCCGCGAAATAATTCGGCTCGAAGTTCACATTCCCGCGACGCGGTTCGGTGCGGATGACCTGCTGCGGGTCGAGTCCCGTCACTTCGCCCGCCCCGATCAAGCGCACGTTGACGTTCACGTCCTGCGCGTTGTTGACGCGCAATTTGACCGGCAGCGAAACGCGCCCGGATTGATTGGGCAGCAGCGTGTCCGCGGTTTGAATATTCGCCGCCGCGCCCTGCCGCACCCACGGCAGGAAGATGGCATTGGCAATGATGGTTGGCTCAGGCATAACGAAATCACCCTTTCCACACTTTGTAATTGAGCTTTTTCACCAGAAAGCGTTTCAACGCAAAGGGGCAAAGGCACAAAGGAACAAAGCAGAGTTATTGAATCAGACACTTTGACCCTTTGTGCCTTTGCCCCTTTGCGTTGAAAAGTAATCTCAAGGAATTCAATTTGTCCCCGACCGAAGCGTAGCGACTTCGTAGCTGGGAACGACCTGCCGCTTTTTCGCCTCGGCAGGATTCTGTTGGTTGAAATTCCGCAACAATTGCTGCGCATCTATCCAGTTCAGCGGCTTGCCAGCTTCAACGCCGGGGATTGCCTGCGGCGACAAGTCTTCGGTCGAAGCAATCACCCAACCCGGCGGGGCGAGCGCGACGGCGGGCGGACGCTCTCGATTTTGATATTTCGCCTCGCCCGTTCGGCGTACCTCGCTCAGCGCCGCCGCGCCGAAAAAGGCTTGCGCAAACAGCCGCGTGGAATTCAGTTCGTAGCGTTTGATTGGCGTCGCCGTGTTGGTTTGCTTGTCCACCAGAATCGTTTTGTAAGTCAGCGGCGCAGCCACTTTATCCGCGTTGCTGAAAACGAAATCATCCGCGCCGACCATCAAGCCGGCCTCCATCGTTTCAAACGATGGGCTGGCGATTGCCTGATCGTCCGTCAGATCGAAGAACTGCGCGGGCGCGAAAAAGTCCGTCAGCGGGCGCGGCGTCTGCGCCTGTCCGCCAACGGTGACGCTGGTCACGGCAAAGCGGCGCGCGCCGCTCGGAGCCGTATTGCCGAACTTGTCAATGTCGCGCACCAGGTTGAGCGGCACGACGGTCTGTTTGACAGCCAGTTTGCCCAGCGGATGGACGGCGGTTTCACCAGCGACTTGAAGTTCGCGCACACCGACCATTCGCCGCACGCCGTCGGGCAGCGTGCCTGCCCAGTTGCGCGGGTCGCCCAGAGCCACCGTCAATTCGTTCATCACGTTGATCGCCGGCGGCGGCGCGGGGCGTTCGCCTTCCACCAGGGTCTTGTCGAACTTGATCGAAATGTCGAACCAGAAAACTTCAAACGATGCCTTGCCACGGATGCGCAGCGGGCGCGGGCCTTCCAGCGCGCCTTCGACGCTGACTTTGAACAGATTGCGCGAGCCGCGCTTGAGCTGGATCGAGGCGTGAAATTCAGCCAGGAAGTGAAACGGGTTGAGCTGGATCAGCACATCGAAACCGACATCGCCTTCGATGCTGAAGCCGTGCGCGGAGGCGTACATATTCGCCCGCGCGCCGAACTGCACCGTGTTCGACGTGACGGCGAAGTAGGCTTCGCAGGTGAAGCGCGGGTTGTCGCCGGAAGTCAGGCTGATGGCGAGCCGATCCTGTTTGGGAAAATTCGCCGGCGGATTGAAGGCGTGATGCAATCCGCCGACGGAAAGCGCAAAATTCGGCGCGCCTTTCCATTTCAGCCGCATAGCCATGCCGCCGGTCAGCACGAACTTTTTCAGCAGGCGCGAATCATAGAGCACCGCGTCGAGCGAGGCCGTGCCTTGATCAAAATCCAGTATGCCAACCGCGTCCATTTTCAACCGCAGCAGGTCATTTTCTTTTTTCGGCAGAATCGCTTCGACCTGCCCCATCACCAGCAGCCGCAGCCGCTCGCCGATTTCCAGCACAATGCCGAGTTGCATGGTGAAAATCGTTGGCGTGCCCCAGGTGATTTCAACCATCGGGCCGAACAAATGATGGCCTTTGGCAATGGGAAAAACTTTGTCGAGCGTGCTGAGCAGTTGCAGCGCGTCGCGCGCGGGATTGGCGGGAAACAGCACGCTGTCCAGCGTGTGATTCTTGATGCCTTCGCGCAACACTTGTTCGTTGAAGGTGCGATTGATCGCCAGCAAACCGCCGATGGCCGTCAGCTTGAAACCCAGGCCAAGCGGGATCGGCTTGAAGCCTTCCGCCGTGATGATGACCAGCAGCGAAAATCCTTTCGTGCCATCCGGCAACCGGGTGGCGATCAAGCCCAGGGCTTTCACCGCGATGCCGCCGCCAAATTCCAGCATGACCACGCCCGCATATTGCCCGCGTTCGGAATCCAAAAACAGAAAGCCGCCGCCGTTGACCGCCGCCGATTCGATCGTAATGCCGACGCCGCGCGGCAGCGCCGGACCGAGTGAAAGATCGCCGAATACCAGATTGCCTTCGCTTTCCGGCAGCGCCAGTTTCAGTTGAAACCCCAGCCGGTCAATGCTGATAAATGCAGGCCCGAGTTGCAGGCTCAGCGCGGCGCTCACTTCCGCTGTCACGGCGGATGAGTTGGCGGTCGCCGTATCCGCCGCCAGCTTCAGTTGCAAAGAGTGCAGATTGACCGGGCCCAGCGATTTGCCTATGGGAATCGGCACACTGAAGCCTTTCCCGATGGCGCCGGCCACGGGCGCGGGGGCGTCGGCAGCGGCCTGCGCGAAGCTGCGTGTAGATCGGCCTGACAGAAACGGCACGTTGCCTTCGGTGTACAGGCCACGTTTGTTGCCTGCGCCGATGCCGAAGTTGAACGGCAGCCGCAAACCTTCGGCGGGCAGCAGCGACGCCAAAAAGCCGTCGTTGTCCTTGGTCGCGATGACGACCGCGCAGTCATTGAACGACAGCTTGATTTCGGCTTCGGCGGAGTTAAGCGCGACGGTGAAGGCGATGTTGCCGATTTCCAGATGCGTGGCGCTATCGTCGGGCAACACGAAGGAACGATTCGTTTCGTCCGGCACCGATTGCAGCGCCAGGCTGGCGCGAATGTCCGTCGGCCCGCCGCCCGGCCCGCGAATGGTGAAAATCTTTTCACCGCCAATCGTCATATCCACTGCGGCGGCTGTGTTCATCTTGAAGATCACTTTCCATTTTTCATCCAGCGGCGCTTCCAGGCTTCCGCCGCCGCCCAGCGTCATAAACAATCCCGGTCCGCCCTGCGGCGTGCTCAAAAAATAAAGCGAAGTGTTGATCTGTTTCTCAACGACCTTGTTGGTTGCAGGGTCAACTTCGCGGCTGAACAGTCCCGTGCTGAGCATGCGGCGCGAAATGGCATCCGCCACCGGCGTGGTGGAACCGGGCGCGGCGTCCCAGCCGTAAAGCGATTTGCTGGCATCGCCGAAGACCTTGTCCATCACAACCGCCAGCGCTGTGAAATACACATCCGACCGTTGCTGCGCCTCCTCTTCATCATCCAGCGCCACGACGATGGTTCTCAGCAGGTAATGCCCGCCGTCCGTGCATAGATCAACAATCCGATTCCAACTGACCCTGCCGCTCAGAAAAGGCGAGCCCGTGTCTTCAAGAAAGCCCAGCAGTTGGCCGATGAAAAACAGGCGCGGCTGGCGCAGGCGAATGTAATTCAACGCCAGCAGGTTCAGCGCGCGATGCGTGACTTCGACGACCTGGGACGGACTCAGGTTGAAGGACTTGAAGAAGTCATAGAGCGACGTAACGATCGCGCGAATGTCTGTCAGCACGCTCGATAGCGCCTGCTTGTCGGGGTTGGACGCCTGCTGGTAATTCCTGATGCTGTCCAGGTTCGATTGCGGAATATTGGGTTCCGGCGTCGTGCCGCTGGATTCCAGCCCCAGGTCATCCAGCAATGCCTGACGCGTTTCCTCGAACGCCATTTTCTCTTTCACCCAGGCAAAAAAGTCCGCGAACCAACCGATCACATCTTGCATGGTGTCTCCTATGGCTTCAGCTTCTCTTCCGGTTTCTGTTCGCCGATCAGTTGCAGCGGCGCTTCGTGGCGCGTGTACACTTCCGGCGTGGGCGGTTCATTCGTCGGGCTCGCCGGGTCGGCGTGAACCGTGTACATCTCCTGTATGGCAAAGAGAATCTCCGGCTGGTCTGCCCTTTCCTTTCGCCGCTCAAACCGCACCACGCCCAGGTTGTTGGTGAACAGCACCTGCCGCGAATTGCCCAGCTTTTCCATCTGCCGGAAGTGGCGATTGGCCGCGCGGCGATACCCTTCCACATCTTCAGTGGCATCGGCGGCGGGATTGGCGCGATCCAGCGGATCGGGGCGCGCCAGCGGCGGACGCTCATCATCTTTGCGCTTGTCCAGCAGCACGTCCGTGCGCCAGGACCAGTTGGGGCGGTTGGTCTGACTGACGGTCGTGCCTTTCGGCAGGATTTGCGGCGGAATCAGCACCGGGCTTTGTTTTAATTTGGCTTTCAGCGCGGGGACGAGGCTGGCATTGGCGGGAAAGGTAAACAGATTGGCGGCGCTGACATCCCATCCCAGGCGTTCCGATTTGAATTCGGCGCGGATCAATCGCTGCCCAAAGGCCAGCGTGCGGTCAATCCAGCGCAGGAACTCCGGCATGACGTTGCGCAACCCGCTGGAAACGAACTGCACGTAGCGCGCGGGTTCCGCATCGCCACGCTTCCAATAGCTCATCGCGTTGCTGGCGCCGTAATGAACATCACCGGAAAGAAAGATGACGCGGCGGTACGGTTCCACGCGCCGCAGCAGGGCTTCGCAGGTTTTGGCGTCGAACGCCCAGGCTTCAATGGCGTCCGGGTTGGTGCCGATCATCCCGCGCGTGCCTAATCCCTTGTCTTCCGGCCTGCCTTGCAGGTCGCCGTAATCAACCACGTCGTACACGCGATAGGACGCCGGCGCGATCAATTCATCAAACATCGAAGGCCCCAGCACCGGCAATGATGGAATGACAAACAGTACCTCTTTGCCTTCGGGCAGTGGACCAGGCGGAATCTGTTCCGACAGTGCAGTCGGCGAGGTGTTGCCCGGCGGCCCAATGCGTGAAACGTAGCTGCGGCGCGTGCGATTGTCCATCACCAGCGCCAGATGCTTCGCTCCACCGACGGAGTAATGCCATTTGACGGGCGGATTCGCGCCTGCAAGACCAGTCGCCTGATCCAACCCCAGCAGCTTATCAATTTCGCCGCCGGCGGTTTCGTTCGGTCCGTCGGTCGCATTCGGCGGAAAGAGCTTCACAGCTTGATCCAGCAGTTGTTTGCGCTCGCCGGTTTCAAACTTGACCGGATCGTTGCCCCAGCCTTGAAAGAGCGCATACGAAACCAGTCCGTTGCGAATGATGGTTTTGCCCAGCGGACTGGTCAGCACGCGGTCGCGCCAGATTGGGTTCAGATACCAATCGTCCGTGATCTCGTGATCGTCAAAAGCCATGTAAGTGGGAATGTTGGCCAGCGCGCGCCGCACCTTCGGCAGCGTGCGGCGGAATTCAGTCAGTGAAGCGATTTCAGAAGCGTAGATGCGGGGACGGTCTTCGATCTTATCCGGCGGCGAAAGCAGATCGTTGGTGTCGGCGCTCGGGTCGGGGGGCGAAGTGAAACGCGTGAGTGGCGGGAATTGATCCCAGCAGGCATTGCTCCACACGGTCAGATACATTGCGCAGAATTCGGCAAACGAGAGCAAATGACTGTGCCCGTCGTGGCTGGTCAGGCGGGCAGTGTTCAAGGTCAGCTTTAAGCGCTGCCCTGCCGGGAAATGAGATTGATCCGCCGCAAACCGCGTCTGCGCGCCGGTCGCAGGGTCGCGTTTGACGGGCAATTGCTCGATGCCCTGCTTCTGCCCCGAAGCATTCGCCCTGCCGAACAACTCCTTGCCGAGTTCGATCAACATCTCCAGATGCACTCTCGATACATCGTCGGCGTAGATTTGATCCCCCGTCAAAAACAGTTGGTGCGGACGTTTGAGCGGATCCTTGTATGCGTTGTCGCGGCGAAGCAGATCATCCAGCCAGGCCATTCCGTCCGGAAGCGTGGCGCTCGCCCGGCGGCAGGAACCGTGCGCGATACGCAGGTCGGTTAATTTGCCCGGCGGCAGGGCGAAGGTGGGCAGCACATCGGTTTCGAATCCCAGCGCCAGATGTTTCACGCCGGCGAATTCCGGAGTGGCATTCACGGGATCGTTTTTCAGCAGGCCCAGCGATTTCAGGGTTTGCGTTCCGGATGCGGTTTGCAGCGTCAGATCGTAAGAGTAGGTGCGGTCGGCTTGCAGCGTTTTTCCCAGCGGCAGTTTCAACGTGACAACCACCACATGAAGCTGTTCGCCGATGCGCAGGGTTTGGGCCGCCACATCAGGCCCTGTGGCAAATGGTTCTTTCTCTCCCGCCTTGATCTGGCCGCCTTCCCACAGGGAGAGTTTGACCGAGGCAGACTCTTTCAGGGCAATCCAAACTGAAACCAAATTCGGCTCGACGCGGCGCAACAGCGGCCCGGCCAGCATGACAGGCAGGTTCACGAAGCACACTCCTTTTCGTTGTACTTGGAAGTTGGAAAAAGCCTGGCGGCGTTGCCATTGAACGCCGGTTGTGGAATCACGCGACTGACTGCGATTCCGCTGGTAGTTCTAAATGCCTGGAACTCAGGATTTCAATTGCTCGGCTCAAGGTATTTGGGGGAGCAAAAAGGGGGAAATAAAACGGGCGCATACTACAACAGAGATGAATGGTTCGCCAAACAGGAAGGACGATAAAACCGATTCGATGGCGGCGGTGCAGCCTTGTTTCGGGCCATAAAATTACGATTGCCGGGGCCTCTTAAAGTTGACGAGGAGCGCAGCCTCAGGGTTGAATGTGGCGCACGAACAAATCCACCATCAACCGGCTGCCAAAGCAGCCCACGAATTCCGCAGGAAATACGCTTTCGGAGACTCAAGCGATGAAGACCATTTCGACGACGCCGTTTGCAGATCAACGTCCGGGCACTTCCGGGTTGCGCAAGAAAACCCGCGTTTTTATGCAGCCACACTACCTGGAAAACTTTGTTCAATCCGTGTTCAACGCCGTGCGCCAGGAAGCCGAATCAGGATTTCGGCAGGAAACCCTGGTGGTTGGCGGCGACGGCCGGTATCACAACCGCGCCGCCATCCAGACAATTCTGCGGATGGCCGCGGCCAATGGTTTTGGCCGTGTGCTGGTCGGGCGCGGCGGCCTGCTTTCAACGCCTGCGGCCTCCGCCGTGATCCGGCGGCGCGGCGCAATGGGTGGCCTGATCCTTTCGGCCAGCCACAATCCCGGCGGCATTCACGAAGACTTCGGCATCAAATACAACATCCGCAACGGCGGGCCAGCTCCCGAAGCGGTGACTGAACGCATTTTTCAGCAAACGCTGGCACTCAACGAATATCTGACCTTAGACCATCCCGACGTGGACCTGGACCGCGAAGGCAGTTTTTCCCTCGGCGGCACGGAAGTCGTCATCTTTGACCCGCTTGCCGATTACACGGCATTGATGGAAGAGTTGTTTGATTTCGCCTCCTTGCGGGAATTCATTGGCAGTGGCTTTCGGATTTGTTTCGACGCAATGAGCGCAATCACCGGACCGTATGCGCATCATATTCTGGAAGCGCGTCTAGGCGCTCCCGCCGGAACGGTCATCAACGGAACCCCACTCGAAGATTTCGGCGGCCATCATCCCGATCCGAATCTGGTGCATGCGGCTGAACTGGTGGAGCGGCTGGCAGCCAGTGACGGCCCGGATTTCGGCGCGGCCTGCGATGGCGATGGCGACCGGAATCTGATCCTGGGACGCAACACCTTTGTCAGTCCGGGCGATAGCCTGGCCATCATCGCCGAACACGCCCAAGCCGTGATTCCAGGTTATCGTGCCGGATTGGCGGGCGTGGCGCGTTCGATGCCGACCAGTGCCGCCGTGGATCGCGTCGCCGACGCCCTGGACATTCCCTGTTACGAAACGCCCACCGGCTGGAAGTTCTTTGGCAACCTGATGGACGCAGGACTTTGCACCATCTGCGGCGAAGAAAGTTTCGGCACCGGCTCCAACCACGTCCGCGAAAAGGACGGACTCTGGGCGGTGCTGTGCTGGCTTTCGATCCTGGCCGCCAAACGCCAATCCGTCGCCGAAGTCCTCGGCCAGCACTGGCGGCGCTTCGGACGCAGCTACTACCAGCGGCACGATTACGAAGGCTTGAATGCTGAGGCCGCCGGCAGGATGATCGCCGCCTTGCGCGAAAAACTGCCGACGCTCACCGGGACTGACTTCGCCGGCAGCCAGATCAAATCTGCCGACGATTTCAGCTACACCGATCCGGTGGATGCCAGCGTCAGCGCGAAACAGGGCATCCGCCTGTTGCTGGCCGACGGCTCCCGTGTGATTTGCCGTTTATCCGGGACGGGCACTGAGGGCGCAACCTTGCGGTTATATCTGGAACGGTATCAAGCAGACGGCGGCGAAGGTGAAGTCAACGAAATTCTCGCTCCGCTGGTGCAGGCTGCGCGAGAACTGCTGGAATTGAGCAAGTATTGTGGCCGCGACGAACCAACGATCATCACCTGAAGTGAATCCCTCCGACAGTTTCTCGTTGGTTGGCCTCTGGCGGTCATAACGTCGTTTTTGACGAGTTGCCAGTGTGAGTGACCATCTGACGATGCAGGCTGTGATGGCGCAAGGCCAATTGTCCATTGCGCCCTTCGACACAGGAACTCGACCGCTAGAATAGATCAGCACATTCCTGGGCCACGTGCTCGACCCTGGCGCGTTCTGACGGGAAGCCATCAACGGACTGTTTGATGGCTTGATTCCAGGTCTCGGCATCGCGCTGCCGGGCATACTTTTCAACTAGGATAAAGTCCGAAACCGGCTCACTCGCCACCAGACAAATCTCCGGATGATAGGTTTCGTCTTCACAGACCGTGATCTTTTTCGGCGGCATGGTTTGGGCTAGGCGAGATTGCTCTTGGGCGGCGAAAGCGCTGATCTGCGCCTGCATCTTTTGCGAGACCTGTTGCTGCGAACCATAGGAAGCGGCGACGAAGCGATCCAGGGCGCTCAACTCCAGAAACTGGCAGACGCACTTAGCCACAGGCATAAACAGACGAGCGCCATTGATCGAAATTCACTAATTAAGTTGTTACGCGGTATTTGCATAGATACGCAGCGCGAGTTGCTACCATCCTAGCGTCTTCCTCATTACTCCTTACTTCATTCAGATTTATAGCCGTTTTGCTTGTGTGTGACCGGTGGAATTCAGAATTTGGGAGGCGAATTCAATGATTGGAATGCGCGTGAATTCGCTGATGACAGCCACTCAGGGACTCCGACTCTCAGGATCGGGGCGCACCCGCCTGCAAACCAATATAAGCGGCGTAAGTTACTAACTAATCGAACCTTGATTCGATCTTTTCCCATACAGACTTTACCTTTTTCAGAAACGCATCTAGCTTCTTTTCGTCATCAATTAAATTTCCTAACGGTATTAATCCCAAAACATTTTCCCAAGCGATGTCCTCTCTGCATTCACCCAATCCTTCATAAATCTGTTTGGACCCTTTACGAATATTGCCCAACCCGAGGCCAACTCCTCCAGCAGTGGCTAACCCTGTAATTATTACCGCTGGTCCACCTATAAATGCTGCAATTGGAGTAGCAACCGCCCCAACTAAAAGTGCTTTTCTTCCATCGCGCACTCCTTTAAATACATTTATCAAACCTGGAATTATTTTACCAAAGTTGCCTTTTCCTCCCTTGCACTCACACGGATCAGGGAAACTTGGAGAAGCTATTATTGTGCCGTTTGCCCCATAACCAACGCCATAGCCGGGATACCCCCCAGGAATTAAGAACAAACCTAATGGATCTGTATTGCCAATCGGATTCAGACCTGCATATAGATACTGGTTGACACCATCTTGAAATCCAATTGGGTCTTCGCTTAAGAACCGTCCTTGTTGCGCGTCATACCACCGCGCCCGGTAATAGATCTGTCCGGCTGTGGCATCTGATTCCCTACCGGTAAAACCGTAGCGCGTCAATGACGCATTTGCGCTTGCGCCGTAAGCTTCATATTGCGCCCGTTCCAACACGCTGCCCGTGCCATTGGTCAGCGAAGCCGTACTGCCCAAATGGTCGCGTAGGAAATACAGCGCCCCAAAATTCGAGCTTGTTTGCCGTAACTTGTTATCAATGCCGGGGCCGTTCAGGTAATCCACCAGCAAACCGCCCGTGCCGCGATCCAGCACGACATCCTCCCCGTCATAGAGAAAATTCGTGGACAAGCCTGCGGCGGTGCGCCCGGTGCGGCGACCAAGCGCGTCATAGCCATAACTCGCCACCTGACCATTTGGCAGCGTGACTTTCGCCAGCCTGCCGCGTGCATCCCAATCGTAAGTCGTCGTGCCTTGATTGTCCGTCTTCGTCCGGGTCTGACCTTCTTCGTCAAAGCTATAAGCCGCCTGCCCAAAGCGCTGGATGCGGTTGGCGGCATCCGCCGCATTCACCGTCCTGGCGGTGGGCAGCAAGGTGCTGCTGCTCAGCGATTCAATGGATTCGATTTCGTCGTCAACGTTGTAGCCGTATTTGAAATCCTCCAGCGCCACACTGGCGGCATTGGCATGCAGAATGCGGCTGAGTTTATTCGCCGCGTCATATTCGTAACTGGTCGTGACGTTGTTCGGACGGCTCAGACTCTTCATCCGCGACAGTTCGTCGTAGCCCCAGGTAAAGGTCTCTACGCCCTGTTTGATCGTGCTGAGACGGCCTGCATCGTCGTAGCCGTAAGTGACGACAGGACGATCAGCCGCCGTCATCGTCGCGCGCTGGCTGGCCTTGTTGTAGCTGTACCGCACAACGCCCTGCGGCGTGGTTTCGGACAACAACCGGTTGGCATCGTCGTAGCCCCATGTCATTGCGCCGGATTGCGTGTCGGTGAGGCGCGTGAGCCGCCCGGCTTCGTCAAAGCTGTAGCCAACCGTCGCGTCGGTGTATGTGATGGTTTCCGGGCGGTTGAGCGCATCGCGCTTGATGGTCGTGCGGCGGTTGAGGCGGTCTACGGTCTCGACGAGGTTGCTGACAGCATCGTAGCCAAACGTCGTCGTGCGCCCCAGCGGGTCACGCTGCCCGCTCAGGCGATAGAGTTCGTCGTAGGTGAAGGTCGTCGTATTGCCGCGCTGGTCGGTCAAGGCGCTCAGGTTACGCTGGTTGTCGTAGCTGAACCGAATCTCGCCCTTAAGCGGGTCAACCAGCTTGGTGCGCTGGCCGCGCGTATCGTATTCAAAACGGACTACGCGGCCCGAAGGCGAAAGCAGCGTCGTCAATTCGTCATCGGTGTCGTAACGGTACTGCGTCGTTTGGCCCAGCGGATCGGCGCTGCGGCTCAGGCGGTTTTTGCTGTCATAAGTGAACGCCCAGCGTTTGCTTTGTGCGTTGATGATCGCCGTGCGGTTGTCGGCAGGGTCGTATTCGTAGCGCGTAATAACGCCTGCCGGGTCGGTGATGGTGGTAATCCGGTCGTCGTTGTCATACGCGATATTGGTGGCGCGGCCTTCGCCATCGGTGATTTTCCTGAGCCTTCCAACAGCGTCGTATTCAAACTGCGTGGCGTTGCTGAGCGCGTCGGTCACGCGATTGACGAAGCCGTTTGCGTCGTAGCCGAAGCGCGTCGTGTGGTTCAGCGGGTCGGTCAGGCTGAGCAATTGCCCGAAATTGTCATAGGCAAAAATGGTCGTGCGCCCCAGCGCATCGGTCAGCGTGGTGCGATTGCCGCGCGCGTCATAAACCATCCGTGTGATGCGGCCCAGGGCGTCTTTGATTGAGGTGATGAAGGTGAAGTTGGCGGCGTATTCGAGTTCTGTTCTTTGGTTGATTCGATCCGTTGCGGTGAGCACCAGACCGCGACTGTCAAAAGTCTTTTTCGATTCAGAGCAACCGCACGGCCCGACGACTTCCAAACTGACATTGGTGGTCAGATCGCGTTTGATTTCAGAGCTCTGGCCTAATTCATCCACGATGCCGATGACATAGCCCGCCGTATTGAACCGCTTTGTCATCGTGCGGTTCAGCGCATCGGTGACGGTTGCTTCGCTGACCACATTACCCGAGAGCTTGTAGCTATAGGTTTCAAAACCGCCATCGGCGAATTCCTGCCGAACGACGCGGCCATTGTCGTCATAGGTCAGTTTCTTCGTTACATTGCCGCGTTCGTCGGTGACCGAAGCCAGACGCCCACCGGTCACGTAGCTGTAGCGCATGACATTGCCCAGCGGGTCGGTGACGGTGGTCAGGCCGGGGCTGCCCGCCACGTCCGGCGTGCCTTCGTAGCTGTAGCGCCAGACGCGCTGCAACGGGTCGGTCACGCTGATGATGCGGCTGCTGCCGTCATAGGCCAATGTAAGCGAGCGTCCCACGGCATCCGTCACGCGGGTGAGGTTATCGCCGGTGTAGGTTAGCGTCGTGGTGTTGGCATTGCGATCCACGATGGCGGTCAGGCGGCCACTCGCGTCAAAGCGATAAACCATGCCGTCGCCCAGGCGGTATTCGTACGTGCCATTCGTCAGTTTGCGTATGACATCGGCAAGCTGGCGGGTGGTTTCCGTGGTGGTGAAGACCAGCGCGCCGTCGCTGTCCGTGCGCGCAAAGCTGAACAGCCTGCCCGTGACTTGATCGGGCATCACCAGCCTGCCTGCGCCGCCCGCTTGGAATGTGCCTGTCAGGCGCATGGCGTAGTTATGCGTCGTGCCACTGCCAAAGGGACACTCATCGCAATTGCCCGGCAACGGCAAGTCGCTGGTGTGGATGCGCGTCAGTTCCAAACCGCCACGCGCGCCGCCGATGGCGATGTCTGTCGTCTTTTCAATTTTGAGGCCGGTGGCGAGGTCTACCGTGTTGGCGGTTTTGCTGGTGGGACAATCATCCGGCGAAGGGTTGCCGTCAGGAGAGGCGTTGGGGAAGTGCCACGAAAAATACGGCAAGCCCACGCCTGCTTCCGGCACAATCAGTTTGCCATCCGCACTGACGCTGCCATAGCCGTAAATGTACCAACGCACAAAATCAGGATCGAAGTTATACAGCTCCACCCGCGAGCCGGGGTCGAGTCCGGCCAGGTTGGGATAGGTCACGGGGATCGTCGTTCCCTGCGCCGGGCGCGCGCCGCCGGGCTGCGAGGTGAAAACCACATTCGTGCCGACGCTTGCGGGCAAAGGCGCGGGCGTGCGATCCATATCCACACACGTCACCGATGTGCGTGTCACCGGCGAGCCGTCACGGTTGCGCAGACCCGCGTTGGCCGGGATCGTTTGCCGGAAACCGGGCGCATCGGGTGTGGTCACAATGGTTTGCTGGTTCGGCACCACCGTGACTTCGTTCACCGTGTCAATCGGCGGCAGATAAAACGTGTAGGGCACCACATTGGCCTGGTTGGCAACAATGTCAATCGGTTCGGCAACGGCGGGATAACGTAGATTCGTGCCCGTGACCGTTGCGCCGTTCACCATCACCGGGCGGCCTTGCCCCGCAGCGATGCCAGAAAGCAGGAACGCGCCCGCCGCATCCGTCGTGGCCGACTTGCCGTCGAGCGAAACCGTCACACCGGACAGCGGCATGTTTTTGGTGGAAAGCACACGCCCGGACAGCGTGGTTTGCGTGACCGGCTGCACGGTGAGTGAAGCAGCGGCATTGCGCGTCAGACTGACACCATCCACCAGTGCACTGGCGCTCACCGTAAAGTTATAACTATTGGCCGCCAGATTGCCCGGCAGCATCAGGCTTAAGGTTGAAGTCGCGCCCGCCGTAATCTGTTCAGGACTGAATTTGGCCGTAACACCCTGCGGTAAGCCGGCGACGGAAAGCTGCGCCAGTTGTGAAAAGTTCGCCGCAGTGCTGGTCAGTGAAACGACAAAGGTCGCGGTGCCGCCTTGCAAGGCGGTCGCGGTTGAAGGCTGTAGATTGACGGTAAAACTTTGTGAAGGGTCAACGGTAAAGGGAACGGTCGTGACGGTACGACCCAGCGTATTGCTTAGATCAAGTACGCCCGTCACAGCGCCATTGGGTACTGTGACACGCACTTCAGTGGCAGTGGCGGATGCGATAAAGGCCTGTTGTCGCCTGCCGCTTGGCCCTGTAAAGGTAACCGTCGGATTGCCAAAAGCTGACTTCAGCGAAATACCCGTCAGAATCACTGTCGTGCCTGGAATGCCGCTCTTGGGGCTGAAGTCATTGACACGCGGCGGTGGCGCGGTAACGGAAAGTGCGATGGCCTGTGTTGCCGTCGCCCCCGCGCTGTCGGTGGCGACCAGGCTCAGCGTGCGACTTCCAATATCGGTGACGCCTGGTGCGATGCGTAAACGGTAAAAGTTATTCCCCAGATTCGCCAGCGTGGCGAATGTCGCCCCAGTCACGCCAAGTTGCACGGTCTGCCCCGCGTCCTGATCACTGACCACGACTTCGGCATCAATGCTCTGCCCGCCAGCAACGCTGATGCTTGTCGGCGCCAAAATAACCGGTGGGCGGTTGGCATTGGCCGCACCCAACACAAAATCAGGGGTAACGCGTACATACCCCTCTGCCACAACATTGGTAGGTAAGGTGAAATCAGTGCGGGTCAGCCGCTCGATGCGTCCGGTTGAGCGCAGATAGCCCACGTCAATGACAGGCTTCTCGCCCTGGCTGGCGGGCACCAGGCGCAAGACAAATGCGCCATTGCCGTCCGTCAACACGCCCTGCCCGCGTGCGTTAATAAATGCACCGCGCACGGGAGTACCTGTACTCTCAGTCACGCGCCCGACAAGTGTCAGCACCGAGCGTGGCGCGGCCACAAAATAACAGCCCGATTCCGTGACGACGCCCTCTTGCGTTTCAATCGTCTTGCCATCGGCAGAAACTGTGGCGGCCCCTACTTCGACAAAATTGGCCAGTATGGTGCTATTCGGCGTCTGATTAAGGCGGTAAAGCTTGGCCTGTGCGTTCGCGGGATAATTGTCGTTGTTCGGAAAGGTCAGCTTGCCGCCCTGGCTGAAACTCGCGCCATAAGGGGCGATCTGCACGACAGCCGAGCTGAAAATACCATTGGGCAGGGCGAACGGCGTGCGGCTGCCTTCGATCTGCGTCAGGGTCAGGGTATCACTGGCGACATCGTTAAAATTAACGGATGTGCCAGAAGGCACATCCAGCACGATGCTGTTTGTCTCCGCACTAAAGGAATTTGTGCCCGTTTCTTCACGTTTGAGTTTTAATTCAATCCGTTCGGCAGCTACCAAACCAGAGGAGCTGACGCTTACCGCTGCTCCCTGTATGAACTGCAAAGCAATCGGGCGCGCCAAGATATTGTCCCGCCCAGCGGCGATATTCATACGCAGCCGCACACGTGGATAATCCGCCGCAATGGGCACGGTTGTGCCGTCTACTTCCAACACAATCGCCCCTGCCGATACATCCGGAATGAAAAAGAGGCCGGCAGCGTTCGTTGTCGTCGTAAGAGTTGTACCCGCCACCCGCACTGTCACGCCCGCCAATGGCGAGCGGCTGGTAGTTTCGACAATGCCGCTGACGGATGTGCGGATGGATAGATTGTCGGTGCTAACGGCCTCGCCTTGCGGGGTGCGAACGGTCACGCGCCCGGTCTGTGCGCCATAAGGAACGAGGAGGGACAATTGCGTCTGGCTGCCGCTCACCACCGTGGCCTCCAGCGTGCCAATGCGTACCAGGTTATCCGTTATGTTCGGGGAAAACCCGGAGCCATTGATGGTCAGCGATTGCCCTGCCGTAGCGGTTGTTGCTCCGAAATCTGTGATCTGTGGCGGCACATCGCCTGCGGACGCGCCCAGATCAATTTCAGCAACATTGGATGAGTTGAACCCATTGACGGTGACGCCTAGCCCAAGCCTGCCACGTCCAAAAAGATTGCGCGGTATTTCAACATTGACCTGGTCAAGCCCTTCAAAACCACCTTGTTTCCCGGCAAAAAGAGGAGGGACTTCAGTGCCGCCGATAAGTACGCGCACATTTTCGTTCGCATTATTGTCGTTATTGGGGTCGGGGGTTCGCCGCAGGCCCGTTAGAAATAGCAACAGAAAGAGCTGGTCGCCCGCCGGGCCTGGGTCAATGGGGCGAGGTTCAAAGCGGCCAGTCTGTGGATCAAGTTGGGAAAGTGGTTCATAGCTTTGCTCTCCATTATGAACACGCAGGATGGCGGCTGCGGGTACGCCCTGACCGCTGGCGTTGGCAGTGAAAATGCCTGGCCCAACGGTATTCACCTGAATGACCCCTTGCGAGATAACGCCGTTCTCAGAAACGATGGTGACGATGGCTGTCCCTGAAGCCGTGTCGGTGGGAATGAGGTAGTTAATCTGCCCCACGGAAACAAAAAAGAGCGGAGCCAGACGTTCGACATCGTTGCTATCGCGCACCCGGACAGTCGTCCCTGCCAGAGTGGTCGGCAAAGGCACGCTGGAGGCCGCTTCCGTGCGGGTCGCCAGTGACGTGCCGAAAGCCGACATAATCGAATCGGGCGTCACAGTGGTCTCAAAACTCGCGGCGGAGACCGTCACTACGTTGACCGCATTGGTTTGCGCCGCGTGTTTTTTTGCGGCGGGGCTGGGAACCGGGCGAGCTTCGGGCAAGGTAGCGCCGGTTGACCTAACAGGCTTCGGATTATTCGCCAAGGCTATCGGCGGCAGCACCGCCTGCGCACACAGCGCCGCAGTCAGCAGCCAAGCCAGCCCAAAACGCAAGCCGACGTTGCCTGATAGGTATTTGCTGAGGTTCAAAGTGGTTTGAGGTGTCTTCATGATGAACTACTCCGCACAAATGAAACCGGCCCGACATATCTGTTCGCCGCTGCTTGCTATTCGCTCTTGGCGCGAATTTCCTTGCCCGATTCCGTAACGTAGATGACTTCGGATGCCCCGCCCAACTGCGCGGCGATCTTGATCTGTTTGACGCGCTCGCCCTGAATGAATTCCGGCGCGAGTCCCGCCGTTTGTGCGTTAGCTTCAATCGTGACGATGGCATTGAGCAGGCTGCGCCCTTGCGGCAAGGTCACGCCGGCGGTCGCGGTAGACGCTGCGACAGTCCCTGCCAGGGGCGTGCTTTGGACGGTCGTGATCGCGCCAGTTTCCGGCGTGAGAATAATGTTGGCGCGTGTGCCGAGCGGAATGTTGGCTGCCGCAATACCGAGCGTCACCGGATTGGTCGGCGCGGCAGTAAAAGGAATATCCGGGGCGTTGTTGAAAGTACCTTTGGGGTCAGTGGGAACATTCACACCCGCGACCGTGGTGATACGCAAAGTAGGCGATGCGCCTAAATTCAAAGAGGAGGGCGGTGTGCCTTGAAAATAAATTCCTGATAAATTGGGGTCAGGATAAAGCCGGGGGATAAAAGAATTGAAATTAAAGGCCTCGACGCGCACGAAACCATCGCCGCCATCGCCTCCAGAGTTTCCGTTGTTCAAGCTATATGAACTACCGCCCCTCACATCAAGGTAACCGGATATGCCAGCACCGTCAGGCACACCCGTAATTGTCGTTGCCATCAGGCGAATGCTGCCGCCGCCGCCGCCGCCGCTGGCTGCTCCCAATGAAGTGGCGTAATCACCTCTGCCGCCGTAGGCATCAATTTGAAAACTACTTAGCGTCATGGTTCCAGAACAAGCAATGAGAATGGCCCCGCCACCCCCACCGCCACCTGCGCCACTGTAATCCGTAAGCGTTGCCGGTGCGCCACCGCCGCCCGAACCGCCAATCACCGGCAGTGAAAATGAGCCATAGGGGCGTCCACCTGCGCCAATCAACGCTGCCACAGAAGAAGCCCCGGCTGCCCCAGCAAGGAAATTGGCCCCGCCGCCACCGCCGCCGCGTGCCGCGCCGTTCTCTTTGCCACCACCGCCACCACCTGGGCCGTCTCCGTTCACCCCATTGCGATAAAGGTCGGCAAGCACCCCGCCGCCGCCGCCATCAAAACCACCGACAGCGCCTCTTCCCCCTATTGGTCGAAGCCCAAATCCGCTTCTGCTGGTTGACCCGTTTCCACCGATAAGATCAATGTAACCACCAAGCGCGCAATTACCACTCGCCAAAATGATGGCGGGCGTGTTGCGGGCGTTGCGATTGAAACGAAGCGTGTTGCCGCGCGGCAGATCGAAGGTCGTGAAGTTAAAAATCCCACTCGGTGGCAGTTCACAGGTAATCGTCACACTGGAAGAACGCGTGCATCCCGCCGGCAGTGAGGTAGGGCTGAATGCGCCATTCGCCCCCGTCGAGCCGCTGTTAAACGTGTTTTGCGCCAGCGCCAGTCCCGCGCACAAACCAACCACCATCAGCAAAAGACTGCATTGGTAAATACGATTGAATGTTCTAAGCATTGTTGAGGTCTCCTTCATTGGGCGTCCGGCAACGCTTTGGCGTTACCGGAGAGGCCAGAGAATCAGGCCAAAAAGAAGCCCGGCTAATTGGTTACGTCCAGCGTCGTGCTGGCGGTGTCTAAAGGAATTGAGGGTAAGGTTGGTGTCGCAACCACGATCAACTTGCGCCCGGTAGCAGCGGTGCCGCTGACGCTAACCGTTGCGGTTAGCGTCGTTGCATTGGCAACCGACAGGTTTGTCACCGTGATCGCCGTATCCAAGGTGCCATCCGTCTTGAAAAAACGCAGCGCATTGACGCCCGTTAAACTGGTTCCCGTAATCGTGAGGCTGACGGTCGCGCCCCTGGCTACGGTTTTCGGGGAAACGGCCGTAATGGCAGGCAGGATCACCGCCACCGAAACCCCTGCGCTGTAGGCCGAAGTGCGAGAGGTGATTGCGCCTGTGACCGGCACACTCACCGACACGCCCGGACTGTAAGCAGCACTGCGCCCCGTTATCGCGCCGATGATCGGCACACTCACCGAGACGCCCGGACTGTAGGCAGCACTGCGTCCCGTTATCGCGCCGGTGATCGGAACACTCACCGACACGCCGCCCGCCAAAATCGTGCGCAGGCCCGACCTGTTACGCACGGTAACGGTGGCTTCACGGAAAAGCCCTGGCTCTTCGACGCTCGTGGCGCGCACCGTGTAATCGGCGGTTTGCACGTTCGCGGACAGGCGCGGCGCAACATACAGGCCCGTCGCCGAGATCGCGCCGACCGTCGCATTGCCGCCTGCGATGTTATTAACGCTCCAGACAATACGCTGATCGCCGGAGACTGCGACCGCTGTGGCCGTGAATTGCACCGGCTCCTGTTCAATCAGGGTTGCCGCCAAAGGCGTCAACGAAACACCGCGCACCGTAAAAGGCATTTTGGTCGTAGCCGTTCCGCGCGTCGCCGTGAGCGTGATCGGCCCGGTTGTAGCTCCATTCGGTACGGTGACGATAACTCTGGTGGGCGTGGCTTCCACGATCTGCGCCGCCACGCCATTAAACCGCACGGAGTTCGCCCCGACACCGATGCCTACGCCATACAAACTAACGCGGTCGCCTTCTGTGCCGCTCGTCGGCGCGAAGGAAAGCAATTCAAAGGCGTTTGCGCCCAATCGCCGGATGGCCGTGATATTGCCCGCCGGGTCATATTCATAAACAGCCGCTTCGCCGGTGGGCGCAATGACCGCTATCAACCGCCCGTTCTCGTCATACACGTAGCGCGTCGTGCCGGGCGTTTGAGCGTATACCTGAAGCCAGAGCGAACCGGCCAGCATTGCCGACACAACCAGTCGCTTCAGTCCCAACAGTATTGTGGATTGATTGATCATGCGCCTCTCAGGGTTTATCGGGATTGGCTTGCGCGCCCGTCAGCACAGGCCGCGCCGCCGAATGTTGTCCGTGAACATGCGCGCGCACGCGCTCGTCCGCCCATTCAGGATGTGCCGCATAAAATTTCGCGGCAACGGCATCGGCAACCGGATCGTCGCGCCATTGCAGATAAAGCTGCTGCGCGCTCGCAGCTTCGGCCTGACGGTTCTCACTGGCATACAAGGGGGCCAAAAACTGCCAGGCGAGAAAATCGGTTGGGTCTAACCGCAAAATACCCTCAAAAGCCTGCCGCGCTTCGGGCAGGGCGTTGATAGCATAGAGCGTTTGCCCCAACTGCCGCTGGACTTCGCGGTCGCGCGGCCAAACGCTGGCAAGTCGCCGTAACTCTGTTGCCGCTTCTTGATAGCGTCCCTGCGCCCGCCAGACCTGCGCGCGGTAAAACCGGGCGCGGTCGTTTGCAGGATCAAGCTTGAGCGCGGCAGCCAGCCACTCTTCGGCTTTTTTGAATTGCTCCAGCTCGAGGCCGAAACGCTCTGTGCCCATTTCGGCAAGCGCGGTATTCACAAGCAACGCCGCGTTATCCGGCGCAAGAGCGGCAGCTTGCCGGAAGGCTTCCATTGCCGCACCGTATTGTGCCTGTTCCAGCAGACCGATGCCGTAATCATTCCAGCGTTTCCATAAAGGGATGCGTAGAACGGAAAACACATTGGCGGGGCTGAATTGCACCTGTGCTTCCGCCATTGTCACGACGGGCAACGTTAACTTACGTTGCTGTTTCTGTAACACATAATCCGTGTATTCCTGATTGAAACGCCGATATTTCAGACGTGCGCGCAGGCGCATTCCAGAAACCGCACTTGGCGTTGAAGGCAGCCGAAACCGAAACCGGGCAACATCCGAGCGTCCCGGAGCGATTGCGTTGTCGTAAGCGCGTATTGTGGTTGTCCAGATTTGATGGCGGGTGATCTGGCGGCCTTGCGCATCAAGGATAATTTGTTTGTAGACATGCGCCCCTTCTTCCAGATAACCGTCAGGTTTCAGGAAGCCACTGTGAAAGAGCGTCTTGCCTGTACCATCTATCGCCTCGAATTCAACCCAGGCTTCGTAAAGGTCGCGTACTTCAGGCGGGAAAGTATGTGCGGCATTGCGGTTGGAAATCACAACTTCGGCCACAACTTCGGTGCCGGGTGGCAGAGTGCAATCCTGCCCGCCCGTTAAGGCGGTGAGCGGTATATCCGATGCCGCCGCCCGCAAAGCGAAAATGTCAATCTCAGCTACCTCTTTTTGGAGAAAGCGGGTTGTAGCTTCGACTTGCGCATTTTGTTGATAAAACAGCGGTGCAGCGGTGTTAGCCCCCAGCCATTGATGCGAGGCAATTTTGCCTTGTTTTGCCGCGCGGTCGTTTTTGCTTTCGACCTTTGACATGTGGCAAGCGCGGCAATCGGCACATTCCGCGCGCCGGTAAAATGGCAACAGAGTTTCATGCGAGGCCCCGGATTGTTGCCATTCGTCATAAGCCGAAAATCCACGGATATGCTTATTGCCATTGAGCGCTGGTGGCGCGTCCACCTTATGGCAGGTGGCGCAAAACTCCGGTGATTTGAGCAGCGGACGCATCACGGCGCGTTTATGGCCGGGAATGTCAGTGAGAATCTGATCGTCGGTGAAATCGCCGAAGACCGGGGTGCCGTCTTCCCGCGCCAGCAGGGCCGGGCGGCGGATAGTGAAGCTGCCGGTGCCATCCAGCCGGGCCTCGGTGATGGAATGGCAGACGGAACAGGTGAGACCTTCGTCATCCAATTTCGTAAAAGGCGCTTGTGGGTTGGCGCTGGATTTCGTCAGCGCCCCGGAAAAAAGCGCCACCGGGGTGTGGCAGGATTCGCAATGGCGGGTGAATTCAATGCCGCGCGTCCGCAGCAGAATATCCGCGCTCTCACGATAAAAGGGTTCCCGGGCGGCATTGCGATGCAAGGATTCAGACCAGGCCTGATGCGTGTCCTGATGGCAGGCGACGCAGCGTGCGGCTGAAAAGAACTGTTCCGCCGGAATAAGCGCGCCATCTTCCGTCCGGGCATTCGAGGGGCTGAATTGTCCGGCGGGAACCGCCTCTTGACGGTACTCCGCCGCGACATGTTTCCCCACCAGAATACAGGCGGCGAGAAGCAACAGCATCGTCAGCAATTTGAATGTCTGATTTCCCTTCTGCATGGGCATATCCGGCACGGCAGTAGCGACGTAAGTTGTACAAGAAGAAGTCGGAACGTCTGGACAATGCGTTCCCGTTTAGCGTCGGCCCAACAAATAAAGCTTGAGATATTGAGGTGTAAGGCCTTCGGCGATACCGAGCGCGCATTATACGCATGGCCCTGCTTTTTCGTGAAGGCAAAATGGCCGTCCGGCAAATATGCTTCGGGGAAGGTGGCGACTTGAACAGTTATCGCGATGCAGATGTATAGAGCTATATATCAGATTGCTTCTACGGATTCCGACCGGCAAATCAGGCTGGGGAGTTGAGGCGTCCGGCAAAAGATCCCCGAATGAAACCGATAACAAACGGTCAGCAAACGTGTTGCCGCGCCAATCAAGCAAGCCAAATCTGTCAGCGCTGGCAATCAGGCGCTCGCCATTCGTGCCGAAGCCTCTGCGGTCTGGCGAGAAATGGTTTTCGGCTTTCTTCTCTTTGGCCTGCTTACATTTCAGACCAGCCCAGCAGCAGGGCTTTGCCGGAGTCTGTGGGAGCTTTCGGCTCCGGCTCTTTTCTATTTCGGATTGTGTCGAGATTGGGCAGGTTGGCACTCGGCGCGCCTGTAAATCGCTGTCCGCCTTGCTGCGGCGTCGCACTCTGGCTGCGGCTGCTGCCTCCACGCCAGGCCCCAGGCAGGCTGGAAAGTAACAGCGAATAACACACAATCAGGCAAAGCAGGCGGATTTGTACCTTGCCAGTAACACGAAGCATACCGCGCATAAAAAAGTACCTCTGGGATTTCTGAAGAGCAACTGAGCTGTAAGTTGTGTTTTGGGGTGACCGCGCGGAACCTTACTTGCAGGGGGGGGGGATGGTCAATGTCTATTTTCAGATTTAACCAGACTTTAATGTTGGCGGGTGGAATGCCTACAACTGGTGAAGGGATTTGCGAAAGTATGGCGTCAGGATTTCAGTAAATGGCGGGAATTTGTAAGAGGGCTTATCTTGTAATTGCGTTGGGAGCGGCCGCAACCGCTCCCAATACGGTTCATTTAGCGGCTTTTCAGCGCGCCAAAGCCGACCATTTTCTGCTTTTGTTCATCCCACAGCTTTAACGAACCGGATTTCAAACTCTCCCAAATTCCAAGCACGACGGCTTCCTGAAACATCGGCGTTTCATTGTGGCATTGTTCCAGCTTGTAATTGGGAATCTTCGGACTCAGATGATGGATGTGGTGAAATCCGATATTGCCGGTGAACCATTGCAGCAGACGCGGCAGTTTCAGGTAGGAACTGCCCATCACCGCCGCCGTCACATACTCCCACTCTTCGCCACTCTTCCAGTAAGTATTTTCGTATTGGTGCTGGACGTAAAACAGCCAGATGCCCAGAGCGCCGGAAATCATCGTAATCGGCAGCCAGATCATGAACACGGCTTTCACGCCGATGGTCAAACACAACGTGCCATAGATCGAAAACAGCACGGCATTGGTCAGATAAACATTGCGACGCGCCGGCTTTCTGGAATCCTTGCGGACGAAACGGTGCGTCAGCACGAAAGTATAAAAGGGACCGATCAGCAACAGCACCGGCATGCTGCGGTAAAACCGGTATTCAAAACGTTTCCATTTTGAAAGCGCCAGATATTCGTTGACGGTCAGCGTGGTGACATCGCCCGTTCCGCGGCGTGACAAATCGCCGGAAGACGCGTGATGAACCGCGTGTTCATGCCGCCACTGATGATAGGGAATCATCGTGATAAACCCGCAAAGGGTTCCGACCAGATCGTTGGCTTTGGAAGACTTGAAGAATGAACTGTGACCGCAATCGTGCTGAATAATAAAGGTTCGCGTCAGGTATCCCGCCGCAGGCAGCGCCAGCAGCAATGTCAGCCAGTAAGAGACCGACAAACTCTGATACATCAAATACCACACCGCAATGAAGGGCAGCATGGAATTGGCGATTTGCCAGATGCTGCGCCAGTTGTCCGGGGTTTGGTATTTTTTGATCAGGTCTTGCCAGCGCGGAGCGGCATTGGTGGATTTAATCACATTTGAATCGTACTTCATTCAACATCTCCTGGAAAATTTTCAGTCAATTTCTTCGTGAGGGACTGCGCACTCTGGGTGCTGCATCGCCGTGATCTTATGTGCCTGTGGCGATGGCAACAACCTGAATGCACTGCCGGGGAGCCGTCGCTGGCGGGTATTACGAAACAATTACATTCGGAAGAGCGAATCGGGCTGATTTCCAAGTCAATCAATGAGATAGATGCATCGGGGAGCCGAAATTCGGTTGTTTCCGACTCCCCGGTTCTGTGCTCCGGCGTCAGCAATTTGGCGGGAAAACCGGGATCACGTAACTCGCGTTGGTGGTATTGGTCAGCGCGTGCAGGTTATGTCCCTGATTGAAAGCGCCCGCGCTGGCCGTTGCGTTCGAATTGAAGTTGATCAGCGCGCCGGTCATCCCGAACAATCCTGGCATCCACACTTTGAACCAGCCTGACCTGCCGGCGGGTACGAATTGTTCAAAACGTGGCGTAATGCGCGGAAAACTGTTCAGGAACGAGCCGCGGAACTGGCAGACGCCGGGCGAGAAGTTGAAACTCGCGCTCGTTTCGGCGTCGTCATAAAAAAGACCGAACAGCGAATCAAGCGTCGAAGCGCCAATTCCCAGGTTGCCGCCGATCCGGTTCAGGATCAGCAAGGTGTCGTTACCATCGGCGCGCGAAGGAATGTTGTCCCCCGCAAGCACATGCGGGACCACGTTGTAACTGACGCCATCAAAAGCCAGCACCGCCGTCGAAGCGTTCGCGTCGCAGACCGGCAAGCCTCCAGCAATCGCCGTGATTGCCTGCGCGCTCAAATTTGCCGTGTGGCCGCTTTGAAACTTCACGTATTCGTCGCCAATCAGGGAGTTGAAACTGGCCGGACAGCCGCGACTGTCCACCGCCACCGCGACGACATATCCAGTCGTCCCCGGATCAAGGTCGGAAGCGAGGAAGGTTGCCGTCTGGTTCGGCGTCAGACACAGAAACGAATCTGCCACCGAGCACGAAGCACCATCCACGAAAAACAAATGGACGAACGCCGGTCGCGAAGGCTCCGTGTTGGTGATGCTCAGGCGAGTGTTCTGCCGCATCGGATCGCTGCCGGAAGTGTAGATGTTGTAAATCAACACCGAACCGGCCTTTTGATCGGTCATCGGTGAAGCCGTCGCCAATGGCAGCCCAGGTCCCGGCGGAGGACAATTGATCGCCGCACAGGCCGTCACGCTGCCTGCCGGATTTCCGCCAACAATCGCTGATGAGGTAACGCAGACCTGAGAACCGGCAACCGCGTTATCAGCAACTTGGGCTCGATAAGTAATCGTCACTGTTTGTCCGGCGGCGAGCGTGTCCGACCACGTTACGGTCGAGGAATTAGCAACAGAACAAGTTCCAACGCTTGCCGCACAAGTGCCGAGAACCGCCAATAGGTTGGCGGGCAGATTTGCCGCAAAGCTGGTCGGCTGTGCGGTCGCCGCACCGTTGGTGACGGTAGCAGTCACATTGACTGTGCTGCCGGAGCCTGTGCAAACAAGCGGATCGCTAAGACTGGATTGCATGTCGTGAACATTCAGCACTGCGGTATTGCTTGGCGCAACCGGGCCGTTGGATGTCATCAGCGGACCCGTTGTATTGCTCTTTGGCCCCAGGGTCGTGCCCGTCACGTTGACTGAAATCATGCATGACCCACCTGATGACAGCGAGCCGCCCGACAAGCTGATCGTGCTGGAACCGGCAACTGCACTAACCGTGCCGCCACAGGAGCCGATAACGCTGGCCGGTATCGCAACGACCAGACCCGCTGGCAGCAAATCCGTGAAAGCAAGACTACTGACCGGAAAAGCAGCCTCTAGATTATTGATGGTGAAATTCAGGCTGGTGGTTCCATTAAGTAGAATGTTCGTTGCGCTGAATGCCTTGCTGATTGTTGGTGGACAGAAAGTAGTGAAGATGTAAGCTGCGCCAGTAGCAAAATTTTTGCCGGGCGCCCCCGCCACAGCCGTGTTGCCACTGATCCCAACTGATTGACCGAAGGCGTCACCTGGAACGCCAGGTATGTTGCCTGCCATTCCGTCGCTGGCGACTAGTTTCTGCACTTCTCCCCAATTGTCGGCTCCGCCCTGGTTACGTCCAAAGATGTAAGACGCGCCTGTACCGAGGTTATTGAAATTGGCCCCAACCAGGACCTTATCATTGCTGATGCTGACCGAGTATCCAAAGAATTTCCCCCTATTGCCGGCAATCAGTTGCTGCACCACCCCCCAGTTGTTGACCCCTCCCTCATTGCGCCCATAAATATAAGCCGCTCCAGCAAGGCTGTTTTTGCCCCGCGCACCAATCACGATTGTTTCATTACTAATTCCAACTGCGTTTCCGAACGAGTCATCCACAGTCCTGTCACCAAGTATCAGTTTTCGGACTTCTTCCCAATTGTTGGTGTCATCCAGGTTGCGTTCAAAAATGTAGGCGGCACCTGTGTTGTTATTTTTACCAGGAGCTCCGACTATAACTGTATTGTCGCTAATCCCAACCGAGTTACCGAAGCTGTCTAATGCCACTCCATCGCTGGCGGTAAGCGCCCTGACTAGCCCCCAGTTGTCAGCCCCACCCTGATTCTGCCCATAAACATAAGCCCCACCAGTATCAAAGTTCTTGCCAGCAGCTCCGACTACGATCTTATCGCCACTAATTCCAACCGAGTTACCGAAGAAGTCAAACCTCACTCCGTCGCTGGCGGTTAGTATTTTGACCAATCCCCAGTTGTTGGCTCCGCCTTGATTCCGCCTATAAATATAAGCCGCGCCACTATAGTCATTCTTGCCGAACGCCCCCACTACAATTGTTTGGCCACTGATTCCGATTGCACTACCGAATCTACTTCCTACATTGGCATCAAGAGGACTTAACAACTTGATCAAGCCCCACTTGTCGGCTCCACCTTGGTTGCGTTCAAAGACGTAGGCTGCTCCGATACCGAAATTTTTGCCGTATGACCCAACTACAACCGTGTCACCATCAGTTCCAACCGCATAGGCGAATTGATCTTCTTCCGTCCCATCGCTGGCAGTTTGCTTTCGTATCTGCGCCCATTGGCCGCATTGATCGGTGAAAATATAAGCAGCGCCCTTTCCAGAGTTCTTGCTTGAGCCGCCAATCACAACTGAGTCACCGCTAATGACTGCCGGAAAGCCGAAGCTGTCGTCCACAGCACCGTCAATGGCAGTCAACTTCTGAATTTGTCCCCAATTGTCAGCGCCGCCCAAGTTGCGTCCGAAAACGTAAGCGGCTCCAGTCTTGGAGTTTTTGCCTGTCGCCCCAACGACGACCAGTTCATCATTGATTCCGACTGCATCGCCAAATCTGTCGTTTACCGCTCCATCGCTGGCAGCAAGCTTCCGCACCTGTCCCCAATTATTGGCTCCGCCCTGATTGCGTCCAAAGATGTAAGCGCTGTTTTTGAAGGGCGCTCCGACAACAATCATCTCGCCACTGATACTGACGGAACGGCCAAAGGTATCGCTCCCTGGAGAATTGTCGCCACTTAACCCTCGAACCAATCCCCAGTTGTCTGCTCCTCCCTGATTACGTTCAAAGATGTAGGCCGCTCCGTGAACCCTGAACGGTCTTCCGACCACAACTATGTTTCCGCTGATTCCGATCGCCCAGCCAAAGTTGTCATTATCTGCCGGAAAAGGATTGGCGATGATTTTGACCTCTCCCCAGTTCTCGGCTCCGCCCTGGTTTCGCTCAAAAATGTAAGCCGCGCCGACAAAGCCGTCATGAGCATTTGCGCCAACAACTACGGTATCGCCACTGATCCCGACCGACCCGCCGAAGTGATCATTCAAATTGGCATCGCTGGCGGACAGTTTCCGAACCTGCCCCCAATTGTCCGCTCCCCCCTGGTTGCGGCCAAAGATGTAAGCCTCGCCGGTGTTTCCGGGGTGGGGGGTCGAATTTTTGAAAGACGCTCCAACCACAACCGTATCGCCGCTGATTCCAACCGCATAGCCAAATCGGTCTCCTGTCGCCGCGTCAGTCGCCATCAAAATTTTGACCTCTCCCCAGTTGTCGGCTCCCCCCTGGTTACGGCTGAAGATATAAGCCGCACCGGTTTGGGAATTTTTGAAAGGCGCACCGACAACGATCGTGTCATTGCTGATTCCGATTGATGTACCGAATGAGTCGCCAGCCGCGCCATCGCTGGCAGTCAGTTTTTTGGTTTGTGTGAAGAGCGGGTCAATCGTCACGGGATAGACTGCCGCCGCTTCCTCCACCAGCAAGAAAATCTCTGCGCCGTTCACTTCCATTCGAGATGGCAACTCGCGCCCCGTCGCGTCATAAGCCGCCAGATGATCGTAGCGCAGCGCTTGTCCTCCATCGCGCCTTACCAGGCTCACGGCCTGTCCGTCACCTTCCAGCCTGGCGCGCAGTTCGCCTGTCACCGTCATCACAACGCGCAACGGTTCCGTACCGAAGCCAGCATCTGGCCGCTCGCGCAAGGTGAAGCCCTGCTCAATCCCTTCCCTGGTGTTGACGTACCACTCCGTCAGCATGCCACGCGGGATTTCGATGCGATTTCCGTTTGTGCGCGGCGAACCTGCTGGAGCCGCGCTAACCCGTTCGCCATACCCGACGCCACGCAGTTTCAAACCCGCCTGCCAGTCGCGATTGCAAACAGAAGGTGAAGCTTCCAGCACCACCTGCCCGGCGCTGAAGAAAGCTTGCAGATGCTGGGCTGGATTTGTTGTCTGGTAAATTTCGCCCGCTGTTTTCAGCGTTTGCGGCAGGCCGGAGCGCGAGGCGTGCTGAATCTCGTACCGGCTCGATTCCACGGCGGTGTGCAAACGGCCATACAGTCCATTTTCTTTCAGGTAATTCACCGCAGGCTGGCCTTGCAGGGCCGGAAGCGACTGCGAGGCGGCGGCGACTTTTGCGCTGGACGCCCAACGGTCGGCTTTCATCAGCAGTGCAATCAGCGCCAGAAACAAAATGAACATCGAGTGGCGAATCACGCTCGCGGCTTGGATGGCTTGCATGTGGGGAATTCCTTTAACTGTGTGGACAGCCACGAAAGCAAGGGGAACGCTAAACCCACCCAAAGACCCTTTCGCGGCAATTAAGTTTTAACAGGGCATTGATTGTCGAATGCGCCCGCGCTTTTCGTGTTGATTGGTGGGCAGTGAGGAAATGCGCGAGCCAGCGCAAAGTAAAAGAAGGTTCCGCACCTGTCAACGGCTTTATCGTTAGAAACGATACAAAAGCGGAAGCCACGGCAAGCATTGAATCTTTTCAGTCACGCGAGCAGAAAGACAGGAATTGGAATCTTTGCTATTGTTTTGCCGCCGATTCCGGCAAGTAACCAGACGACCAAAAATCCCAAATCACTGAAGATTGTTGAACCTCGAAAGCTACAGATATGCAAACGCACCTTCAATATGGCAAAGACGGCCTGCAAGTCGAAATCCCTTCAAACAATGTCACGGTTTTAGCGCCGCGTTTCCTGCCCGGCCTGCCGGATGAAGCGGCGGCTTTCGCCGAAGCAGTTCGCCAGCCAATCAACACGGCTCCGCTGAAAGAACTGATTCGTTCCACAGACAAAGTTGCCGTGGTCATCCCAGACATCACGCGTCCGCTGCCAAACGACAGGCTGCTGCCGTGGCTGTTTGCCGAACTGGATCACGTCCCGGCGGAAAATTTCGTCATCATCAACGGCACCGGTTCGCATCGCGTCAACACCCCGGCGGAACTTGAGCGGATGGTGGGCAAGGAAGTCGCCGCGCGTTACCGGATCGTCAATCACAATTCGCACGACCCGGCGACGATGAAACTGGCCGGGAAAACGGCGGATGGCCGCGAGGTTTACTTCAATAAAGATTACGTCGAAGCCGATAAACGCATTGTGATCGGGTTCATTGAGCCGCATTTTATGGCAGGGTTTTCAGGCGGCTACAAAGGCATTTTCCCGGCGGTTGCCGACATTGCTTCGATCATGCATTACCACCGCGCCGAAGTGATCGGCTCGCCGCGCAGCACCTGGGGCGTGCTGGAAGGCAATCCGACGCAGCAGCAGATTCGCGCCAATGGTTCATTGCTGCCGGTGGATTTCTGCATCAACGTCACGCTCAACCAGAAACGGGAAATCACCAGGTTCTTTTGCGGTGAAGTCCTCACGGCTTACGAACAGGGCTGCGCCTTTTCCAAATCCACGGTCATGGTCGCCTGTCCGGAAAGCTTTCCGATTGTGGTGACGACCAACAGCGGCTACCCGCTGGATCAAAACCTGTATCAGGCCGTCAAAGGCATGTCCGCCGCCGCGCAGATCGTCCGGCAGGATGGCTTGATCATTGCCGCTTCCAAGTGCAACGACGGGTTTCCCGAACACGGCAATTTCAAAAAACTGCTATTCGAGCACGATTCACCACAGGCGATTCTGGACACGATCCTTGCGCCGGGATTTTCGATGTACGACCAGTGGGAAGCGCAGTTACTGGCGATCATCCGGCTGAAAGCCCGCACCGGCCTGTACAGCGACATCCCGGCGGAAGACGTTCGCCGCGCGCACCTGGAACCGGTGACGGATATTCAAACTTTTGTTGCTGAGGAACTAAGCCGCATCGGGAAAGACGCGCCGATTGCCGTGCTGCCGGAAGGCCCGATGACCATTCCGTATTTGACGTAACGAAGTATCCCGCTCATTTCTTCAAAGCAGCTTTCAAATCTTCCACGGCTTTGCGCACTTGCGGTGCGTTTGAAGCAGTGGGCATGTCGGACAAAAATTGCTCGAAGGCTTTCAAGGCAGGTTCGAGTTTTTGCTGCTGTTGATAAAGCTGGCCCAGCAGCAACTGCGCGGAAGCGACCGCCTTGCCACCCAGTTGATAGGCTTTCAGCAGTTCGCGCTCTGCCTCAGGGAATTTGTTCAACTGCATAAACGCCGCTCCCAGGTAAAATCTGGGCGCGGCGGAATCCGGACTGAGTCCGACGGATTTTTCCAATTCCGCCGCCGCAGCCACAAAACGTTCGTCCCGGTTCAATTTCAAGCCAAGCCTCAGATGCGCGCGCGCGCGGTCAACGCCGCCCAGGCTCGGGTCCTTGAGCGCTTCTCGCAACTGCACCTCAGCTTCATCCCATTGCTGTGTAGCGCTGAGCGCTTCGGCGTAGCTGATACGCGCCGAGGAAAGCGTGGGATGATCGGCCAACAATAGATTGAAAAGCCGAACGGCTTCAGTGAAATTTTGCTGGCGAAGGTAAATCACAGCGAGATTCAACAGTGGCGGGTGAAACAGTGAATTCAGACTGATGGCCTGGGTAAAAACACTCACAGCTTCATTCTGCCGATTCAATTTCAGATAAAGCATGCCCAGTTCATTCAATGCGCGTAGATGCTGCGGAGAACTGATCAAGGCCCGCGTGAATTCACCGATGGCTTCATTGTTTTTGCCTTCCGCGGCGAATTTCATTGCCTGATCGTAAGCGGCGCGGGCGTCCGCTGACACTTTGGCCTCATATTCCGCCAGTTCCAACCTGGCTTTTGGCATGTTCCTGGGCAGCCCTTCCACTTTCAGAGGTTGCAGGAAAAGCGGAATCTGGCCGATGGAAGCGCGGGAGAATCGAAAGCGAAAAATGGTTGCGTCAAAACTGCGTTTGTCACTTTCCACAACCAGGCGATACTCGCCTTGAGAGTTCAGATGGCTGGGAAAAGAGAATTTTCCATTGGCGTCTGTGAACAGAATTTCGGCCTGTCCGTCCGGCAAAGTCAGCGTAAATCGCAGTTTCTGGGCCGGCAACGCTCCTCCTGGCAGAAAAAACTGAACCGAAAAAGGCGTCTGAGCCTCGGCGGCGGTTCCACAAACCAGAAGCAGACAGAACAAGACGAACGTCTTCATGCTTTTTCGACCTCCACCAGAGCATCGTAAAATGTCGCCGCCGCGCCCAGATCCGTCAGCCCCTGGGAAGTCACGTCATTCGCGTTGCAGCCGTCGCTGGTCAGCTTCTTCCACCAGATCGAAAGCGCAACAACGACGCCGGGACGCGCCTTCTCAGTGACTTTCGCTTTGACTTTGAAATCGCCTCGATCGTTGAAGACACGGACGCGGTCGCCATCTTTAATTCCGCGCAACCCGGCGTCATCCGGATGAATATCCAGACGCGGTTCTTTTTCCGCTTTCACAAAACTGGGAAGGTTCGCAAAACTGGAATTCAGGAAGTTGTGCGCGGGCGGAGAAATCACCGCCAGCGGATATTTCCTGGCCAGTTGCGGCGCGTCCTGCACGGTTTCGCGCGGCGCAATGTAGGTTGGCAGCGGATCAATTCCCTGTTTGAGCAGCGTCTCGCTGAAGAATTCGCACTTGCCCGATGGCGTCGGAAAATTCCCTTCGGCAAATGGAGCAAAACGTTCAGGCACGTTCAGCCGCTTCCAGCCCGTCTCTTTCAACTCTTCCAGCGTGATGCCCTGCATCCTGGGGTTTAGGCTGGGATTCGGGCTGGCCAGCGCCTGGCGCGCAAGTTCTTCGTCGGAGTCCTTGAAACATTCATCAGTAAAACCCATCCGCTCCGCCAGCAAACGAAAGACTTCGCTGTTCGGCTTGGCTTCACCAATGGGTTCGATGGCGGGTTGATTCAGCACAACGTACATGTGCCCGTAAGCGCGGTGAATATCGAACTGCTCAAGCTGTGTCGTCGCCGGCAGCAGGATGTCCGCATAATCCGCCGTATCGGTTTGAAAGATTTCGTGAACGACTGTGAACAGGTCTTCGCGTTTGAATCCGGCGATGACTTTCCGCGAATCGGGCGCGACCGCCACGGGGTTGGAATTGTAAACGTAAATCGCGCGCACCGGCGGATCGAGCGGTTCCAGGGTTTCTTCCGGCGCATCATTGTGTTTGAACTTCTGCACACGCTGAAAGCCTGTCAGCGCATCCCCGATGGCGGACATATTGATCGTTCGCGGGTTGTTCCAGATCAAATCCGGCCGAGCCAGCGCGGTTGTGTTCATTCCGAAGGTGCCGGAAGTCGAAAGCAGCGCGCCGCCGGCAGCGTCCCGCCAGGCGCCAACCAGCGCGGGCAGACAAGCCACGGTTCGCACAGCCATGCCGCCGCCCGCATGGCGCTGCATCCCGTAATTCAACCGGATGATCGAAGGTTTGGTCGTCGCATATTCGCGCGCAAGATGGACGATCACGTCTTCATTCAAACCGGTAATCTTGGCGACTTTCGACGGCGGATAATCCATCACGCGCTCGCGCAGCAACTCGAAACCGAGCGTGTATTTTTCGATGTAATCGGCGTCAATCAGATTTTCTTTGACGATGACGTGCATCATCGCCAGCGCCAGCGCGCCATCCGTGCCCGGCAGCGGCGCGATATGCTGGTCGCATTTTTCGGCCGTCAAACTGCGGTACGGGTCAATCGCGATGATCTTCGCGCCGTTGCGCTGCGCTTCCAGAACCTTTGGCCAAAGGTGAACATTCGACGTAATCAGATTCGATCCCCAGATCAAAATCAGTTTGGCTTCATGGAAGCGTTCTGGATCCGTTCCCATGCTCAAGCCCACGGTCGCCTTGTACCCGGCGGCACCGGCGGAAGCGCAAATTGTCCGATCCAGCAGCGACGCGCCCAGCTTATAAAAAAAGCGGCGATCCAGGGACTCGCCCTGCACCAATCCCATCGTGCCCGCGTAACTGTACGGCTGAATCGCCTGCGGATTGTCGGCGGCAATCTCTTTGAACTTTTGGGCGATGGTGTCGAGCGCTTCGTCCCAACTGATGCGCGTGAAAATCCCCTTGCCTTTTTCGCCAACGCGCTTCATCGGATACAGCACGCGCTGCGGGCTGTAGGTGCGCTCCAGATAGCGATTGACCTTGGTGCAGAGAAAACCATTGGTGGTCGGATGATCTTCCGCGCCTTTGACCTTGATGGCACGACCATTATCAACCGTCGTGACCAGCGCGCAGGTATCCGGGCAATCGTGCGGGCAAGCGCCGCGAATGACTTTCAGGGATGAGACGTCGGTAATCTGCGATTCAACTGTAGACATAGCTTCTCCAAAATCGAAAGGGTTAAACAGGATGTTCAGAATAGCGAAAACAGCCTGAAAAATCTCGTTAATCCCGCCGAAACTTATCCCCCTGGTGCGTGGAGCCTGCGAGTCGGACAAGTGCCCCCCGAGCCTGGCTCCTGCATCCCAGATTGTCAGGCGGGTTCGGGCGTGATAAGGACAACAGTGAACAATGTAAAGAAAACACTTATAGCGGCTTGCACATGGATGCGACCCGGTGTCAGTACCCGACCGTAAGGGAGAGCTGGTCTCACAATCAAGTCCTTCCTTACGGTCGGGCTGCTGACACGTCGCACGCAACCGCAAACAGCTATAAGGAGCGGGGAAGCGATCTCAACCGGAAAGCCCCCTGCATTCTTAAACAAAATGATCGGAGAGCAAAAAGCGAATGAAAAGCAAAGTAAAACTGAGAAAACGATTCATCTTTTTGGCGCTCGGCTTTTGCCTGAGTCTTGGCTGCAACAACGCGGCTCCCCCGGTGCAGGTCGGCACGCAACAGCAGACACCGGCAAGCCAGGCCGTGCAGCCTGGCGCTGCGGCAGGCGGTCATGATGAGTCGGCGCATGAACTTGAGAACAAGATGCCGCGCGTTCGCGCCGAAGAGTTGAAGCGCCTGGTGGCGGCTGGGCAGGCTGTCATTGTTGACGTGCGCTCCGCCGCGGATTACGCCCAGGCGCACATTCAGGGCGCAATCAATTTGCCGGTTTCACAAATCGAAGCGGGCCAATATCCGAATTTGCCGCGTGACAAGCGATTGATCGGCTACTGCACCTGACCGGACGAACATTCGAGTGCCCGTGCGGCATTCTTATTTGCTCAGGCGGGATATGAAACTCCGGGCGCGCTGCTGGGCGGCATGGCGGCCTGGGAAGCCATTGGCGGAAAGGTGGTCCGGGCGGGAGGCCGCCCCTGATTCACTAAACTCACAGCGTCAAGCAACGGCTGCTTTCGGCTTCAGGCGGTACAACATCTCGCCCGCTTTCGGCACCAGCAGAATTCCTTCGTCTTCCCTGCCACGCCAATCGTCCAAATTGATGCTGGCGGGATCAAGGTAGCCCAGATTCAATTTCTCGCAGCGGTCTTTGGGAATTCCCGTGGCCAGCGTGACGTTGATGCGCGGACTTTCAATCCCGGTTTCAGCGTCATAAGTTCCAATGCCGCGCAGATGGGTGCTGTGCGCCACCACACCGAGCGGATAGTGTTTGAACTTGTCCCACTGCTTCGTGAAGTATTCCAGCGTGTGGTAACCGATTTCATCAATGACCTTGCCGTGGGTATAGCTGACTTCGTCAATGTGCGGCGCGTAGATGATGACTTCGCCGCCGTCGGCCACAACGGGTTCCAGCTTGTACATGCCTTTCGATCCCGTCCACAGATCGTCATACAGCTTCGGCATCACCGACAGCACACGCTTGTAGGGTTTATTGTTCCAGACGATATGAAGCTGTGAAGACAGTTCGCTGGCAGCCTCCCAGGCTTGTTCGGGCGTGCCGACGTATAACCCAGCCAGGCTTTCGCCCTTCACCACCATGGCGAAACAGAGTTTCGGCTTTTTGATGAAGGATGCGGCGCGATTGATCACACGCCGCACGGGCGTGTGTGTCAGGCCGATCATTTCGTAGCTGGTGATGAGCGCGCCCAGCCAGTGCGAGAAATTGATGACTTCGCCGCCGCTGATGCCGGGGAAGAAATATTTGTTGCCGCCGGAAAAGCCCACGACTTCGTGCGGAAAAACCGGGCCGCAGATGATGATCTGGTCGTACTCCAGCACCAGTTTGTTCAGCCGGACTCTGACCGGTTCGCGCAAGCGTCCGTCGGAGAGCTTTTCGATTTCGCCCGCGGAAATTTCGCCGAGTTCGGCGAAGGTTTCCGGCAAATCCCAGCGATGGTTGAACACGTTTACCTGGGCGTATTTTCCCGCGCGCTCTTGCGCCGTCACACCGATGTGCTGGTTGATGTGCTCTTCGCTCATCGGCTGGTGCGTGCCGAGCGCGATCAGATAATCGAGCGCGGCGACGCGCTCGCCGAGCAGTTCGTAAAAAAGCCGGAACATCATCGGAATCGGCGCGGTGCGGGTGCCGTCTGGAATAAGAATGATCACACGCTTGCCGTCGAGTCCGGCTTGCGATAACGCTCCGGTCATGACTTCGCGGATTTCGGGCTCAGATAGAAATTTGTCCGTGTAACCTGTGCCGATCAGCATGGTGATTCTCCTGTGGGTGATTCAGCGTCTTTCCAGGACTTTCAAGAAAAAGAAATGTGCCGCCGACTGTCAGCGGGCGGTGGTCGCGGCAGTCAAGTGTACTTGGATTCAGAAAGACAGCTTCTCAGAACAACTCCGCGCACTGACAGTCCGCGGTACGCCATTTTCTTGAAGTCCAGACAAACGCGATGAGACATTCAGGTCTGCGGCATTCGCAAAATGACTTCCGCGCCATTTTGCGGTTCGCTGGTAATGGTCAATTGGCCGCCAAAAATCTGGGCGCGTTCCCGCATGCCCAGCATCCCCAGCGAACGGGAATGACGAAGGTCTTTTTCCGAAAAGCCGCAACCGTTATCCCGCACACGCAGGAAGAGAAAGCCGTCTTCCGTTCCCAACCCGATGCAGACCTTGCTGGCGCCGGAATGGCGGGCAACATTGGTCAGCGTTTCCTGAAAGATGCGGAAAATGGCGGTCGCCGGATCGCCGCCAATTCGCAGTTCGTCCACATTTTTGATCAGTTCGCATTGGATCTGCGTTCGAGCTTGAAATTCGCGCGTTTGCCATTCGATGGCCGCGATCAGTCCGAGTTCGTCCAGAATTCCCGGCCTCAAATCCGTGGCAATTCGGCGGACCGTCCTCATGGCTTCATCCATCATTCCGAGAACGGTTCCGGTCCGTTCCGCCAGTTCCGACTTTTCTTCCCGCAGTTTGCGGTCGAGCAGCTTCAATTCAAATTTGAAGCCTGTCAGCACCTGCCCCAATTCGTCATGCACTTCGCGCGAGATGCGCTTGCGCTCTTCCTCGCGAATTTTCTGCAAATGTGCAGCCAGCTGGCGCAACTGCTCGTGAGACTCTTCAAGTTGGCGCTGGGCCTGTTGCCGCTCTTCGGCCTCGATCGCGATGGTCACGAAATCGGCGACCGAGCCGGCAAAGGCTTCTTCCTCCGGCGTCCAGAATCTGGAATCTCCCACCTGTTCCAGACAAACAACGCCAATTTGATTTCCCAGCATCCGGATCGAGGCGTCGAGCATGGAAGCGATTCCCAGTGGCATCAGATAATCAGTTGCAAACTCTTTTGTGCGCGAGTCGGTATGCGCGTTGTGCGCCGCAATCGCACGGTCTTCGGCGAGAGCGGCAAAGTAAGCGGGAAAATCGTTCGCGCGCAATTCCGCGCCTTCGAAATGCTGGTTCACACGTCGCTCGTAAAGATCCTGGCAAATAATCTTTGTATGGCCGCTGTCGCACAACCAGATGCTGACCCTGTCCACCTCGAGCGCCCGCGAGGTGACCTCGGTGATCTGCCGAAAGGCGGCGTTCAACCCCTGCTGTTCCCAGACATTGCTTCGCGAAAGCTCGCCAAGCGCCAGATTCTGCCGCGCCAGTTGCGATTGATGTTCCTGCATCAATTTTTCAGCCTGCAACCGCTCGCTGATATCCCGCACCAGCGAGACATAAAAAGCTTCCTCGTTCTGCGAAAACAGGCTGGAAGTAATCTCAACCGGGAATGTATGGCCGTCTTTTTTCAGGTGATAACGAAGCGCGACGTGATTTTCACCCGAGGCAATTGCGGCGGCGGTCTTTTCCGGCTCGGCGGAAATTCCGGTAATCGGCTTGCCGACAAGCCCTTCGCGCGCATAGCAATACTTCTCACAGGCGGCGCGATTGACGTCCACGATCAGCTTTGATTCCCGATCTACAACCAGGATCGCATCGCTGGCCGCCTCGAAAACTCCTTTGTAAGTCAGGTCGCCGCGCCGCAGTTTTTCTTCCACCTTCCGCTGCTCGGCCAGCGAAAGTCCCAGAAAGCCTACTGCCACCAAAGCCAGCACTCCGACTGGCATATCGCGCATCCAATGCCATTGCCCGTCCAGACTCCCGAACCCGGAGATTTCCATTACTTCCCCTAACTCGCGCAGGGCAATGAAGCCGACCGTGATGCCAATAAAGATCAATCGCCAATCCCGCTGGCGGCGCAGCAACACCAATGCCCATCCAAAGGCAAATATCAGAAGAATAAGCGAAGCGATCCGCAGTTGAACCATACCTGAATCCGGGGGTGACAAGTTTTTGTAAAAGACCAATCAGAGGATGGCGTTCATAAACTTCATACCCCGCCAAAGGCCGAGAATCCGCCGTCCACAGGCACGACAATCCCGGTGACGAACGCCGAAGCGGGCGAAAGCAGCCATAACACGGCGCCCAGTAAATCCTCCGGGTTTCCAAATCGCCCCATTGGCGTATGCGCAATAATGCTTTGCCCGCGCGGAGTCAGCGCCCCTGTCGGTGGATCGGTCAGTAATGCACGATTCTGCTCCGTAATAAAAAAGCCCGGCGCGACGGCATTGACGCGCAGACGCGGTGAATACTGCTGCGCCAGATGCACCGCCAGCCATTGCGTGAAGTTGTTGATTCCCGCCTTCGCCGCCGAATAACCGATGACACGTGTCAGTGGACGCACCGCGCTCATTGAGGAAACGTTGAGGATCACGCCGTCTCCCTGTTCGGCCATCTGCCGGCCAAAGACCTGGCATGGCAAAATCGTGCCCAGCATATTCAAATCGAAAACATACCGCAGCGCCTCTTCCGGCAAATTGAAGAAAGTCAGATCCGGCCGCGTCGTCGCCTGCGGACTGTTGCCGCCCGCGCCATTGATCAAACAATCAATCCGCCCGAATTCATCCAGCACGACGCGCGTCGCCTCCTGCAAGGTTTCCGGCTTCAGCACATCCCCCGCCACGATCAGCGCGCGGCCCGGACCAGGGCTTTCCGCCCCTATTTCCGCCAGTAAGGCCGCGCCTTTCTCCGCGGAGCGCGCCAGAATGGCCACGTTCGCGCCGCAACCGGCCAGGGCCTTTGCCATCGCGCCGCACAACACGCCCGTGCCGCCTGTAATGACAATCGTCCGCCCGGTGAAGTCATACATCTTCATCAACTCGCTTAAACTCATTTTTTCTTCCTTGTCGCTTGCTGGTGTAACCAAAGCTTGGTTTGACCAATATTACACAGCGAGTTGAAAAACTGCACGACCAGCTAAAACAATTTTGTCGGAGGGGGGATATTTATTCGAGGCTGATGGCTTGCCCTGTTCTGGCCGATTCGTAAACCGCCGCAACCACGCGCAAATCATCCACGCCGGCGGCAATTGAAACGAATGGTTCGTGGTGGTCGCGCAATGCTTCCAGAAAAATGCGATGTTGATTGAATGGATTTTGCCAATCTCCGAGCGATGGCGCCGTAACTGTGGAAACCTGCTGTGTGGCTGATGCGCCCGGCGCGCCGGGTGTGGTTTGGCTGCTTTCGCCTGAATAGCGGATGACGTGTCCGGCGAATTCGCCGGCGGAGGAATCGAGCATCAAGGTCCGATTGCCAATGTACTCCATCCCGCCGCGCGTACCGTGAATGGAAAGCTGTTCGCCCGCCGTATTCCAGGCCATATCCAGCGTTGCCAGCGCGCCGCTCGAAAACTCCAGGATTGCGCAGGCCAGGTCTTCGCCTTCAATTCCCGGACAATTCAGATTCTTCGCCATCGCGGTGACGCGCACAACACGGGCATCCATCATCCACTTGAAAAGGTGAATGTAATGGACGGCGAGTTGAATGAAACATCCGCCTCCGGTCTGCGCCAGCGAAGCCCTCCAGTTCGCCTGTCCGCTCAAAACCTGACGCGACACGGCCAGACCTCCGCGATGCATCAACCGCGCGTACAGATGCGCGATGTCGCCGAACCAGCCCGCGCGAATCATCATGCGCAGATCGTGCATCAACGGCTGATCGAAGTAGCTCAAATACAAGCCGCTGACAGTACCGCGCAATTTGGCGGCTTCGGCGGCGTGGGCGATGGCTTCGGCGTCCGCCAGGTTGGCCGCCACGGGCTTTTGCAACAGGACATGTTTACCGGCGTCGAAAGCCGCCAGGGTTTGTTCGCGGTGAAGATGATTCGGCGTGTTGATGACAACCAGATCAATATCATCGTCAAGAGCCGCAGAAAAATCCGCCGCGATGCGCGGCTGCGGTTTTCCCAAATTGGCGGCAAGAGTGAAGGCTGCCTGCTCCGCGCGGCCAGGGTCTGAATCAATACAAACCCGCACTTCGGCAAAGTCAATCTCGCGGTAAACACTCAGGTAATGATCGGCGACGCCGCCGCAGCCGACAAAAGCAATTCGCTGTTTGTTCATGAACCGTAGGGGAAACTCAGGTTATGCGCTTTTGGCATGAGCATTCAGACATTCGTGGGAGCAAAAGACCTGCGCTCGATTGCGGGAGGAGAGGGTCACGGCGTCGCTCGCCGAGACGAACGCGCCGCAGGAAATGCAACGAACCATATCCGCGCTGACTCGCGCCTGACGGCTTCCGCCTTGACTGCGTATATGCTTCACGTCTTTCACCGTCGCGCGCAAGTGTGCGCTCAGACGGGTGATGGCCTTCATTACATACACGATGAAACTGAAGACGAGCAGAATCAGGACGCATTTGACGATAAAACCCAACGCTTGCCTCCATTATTTGGATTGAGGATTTTTCGGTTCTTCCGGGCCATGATTGAGCATCGTCTTCGATCCGGCGCCAACATTCGCCTTGCCTCCGCGAGCCGCATTCAAATCCTGGCGGGCGCTGGCGATTACATCCGGGCTGATCGCGCCGCTGGATTCCAGCGTGCCCAGCAACTTTTCCGCTTCATTCAGATTGGTCTTGGATTGAATGTAGGTGACCGCCAGCAGCATCTGCACGCGCGGATTACTCGGATTGAGTTCCAGCGAACGCTTCGCGGCACTGATCGCTTCGGCAAGCTGTCCCTTCATCGAATAAACAATGCCGTAACCATGCAGTGTGCGCGCGTCATTCGGATTGGCTTTTTGCGCCTGTTCCAGGAATTGAATGGCCTCGTCAGGACGATCTATTTGAATGAACTGGTCGGCGGCTTCCAGTTGCGCTTCGACATCGTTCGGATTTGACTTGGCCTTATCAATCACGGCTTTGGCCTGGTTGACCATCTGCTCGCGCTGTTCCGGGGTCAGATTCTGCCCGCCCGCATCGCCGCCTTGCGCGGCACGGCTGGTCGCCTGCGCCACGGAAGCCTGCAAGGAAATTCCCTGCTGACGCCGGTACTGCCAGTTTGCCAATTTGAAACCACAGGCTAGACCGAGAACAATGCCAATGATGGCCAGTGAGATGTTCGTTCGTAGGAATGAGTATTTCATTTGCGAAAGTAACGTTGAAGATGTTCGAGCCGCGGAGCCGACGTATAAGCCGAATTCTGTCCCTGCGCCGAAAATTCAGCGCAGGTGGTGATCATTCATCTGGGCGGCACATTGCTGCGCCGCTCTTGCGACCTACCCGGAAGCGTCCCGCGTTGCGCGCGCATCTCAAATTCTGGATTCCAGGTTTGAACCACCCATTTGAAATCCGCGCGCAACGCGTAGTGAGCCGGATCAGCTCAATTCCGCTTCCCTATTTGGCCTTGCACCGCAGGGGGTTTGCCTAGCCGGCCGTGTCGCCACCGCCGCTGGTGAAGCCTTTACCTCACCGTTTCACCATCGCCCGGCACGCCCAAAGGCGCGCTTAGGGCTGTCTGTTCTCTGTTGCACTATTCCGTCGAGTTGCCCCGCCTGGCCGTTAGCCAGCCTGCCGATCCGGAGGTGTTCGGACTTTCCTCAGGGCGCGCACCGCATGCATCTCATGCATCAAACATTAATTTGAATTTTGGAAATTCATCCGGAGCGCGCCCCGCGACCACCCAGTCTGCTCCGCGACTCGTTCGGCAGTATAGCACGCTCATCGAACCCGGCAAGAAGAGCCCAAATTCCTGCCCCGAATGCGAATGTTGAAGCCCCGCCGCCAATTCTGACCATCTTCATTGACAGTGAATCCGGGCCGGGCGTAGTCTCGTTTACCGGTTGGTCTGTTACTCAAAAGACCGAATCTTCAACACCGCCAACTTGTCGGGATTCCGCAACAATATTCAGGAGAAAGACAAATGAAACCGTTTCTTGCCGCAGCCTTGTGCCTACTGACATCAATCGGACTATTCGCAACGTCGCGTCCGAGCGCAGCGCCCAAACCGGAATTGAAAGTCGGCGCTTCGGCACTGGCCGTCACGCCATTTGGTCAAAATCCGGAATGGGATGGAACCATCACGTCAACCGGCGTCTGGGGTGAAAAATTCGAGGACAAAAACGGAAACGGCAAATGGGATGGCGAAGAAGCGTTTGAAGACGATCCTGGCAACACCGAACTCGACGCCAGCTCAAAAAATAAATACGACGGCATTTACCTGGCGGGCTTCGGCGACAAACGGCTGGCAACAGGCAAACATGACGATGTGTGGACGCGCGCCATCGTGCTGGATTATGGCGCGACGCGCATCGCCATCGTCTCGATTGATTTCATTGGCTATTACTCCGAAGGGCCGTATTTCGGCATCAACCACATTCAAAAACAGCTTGATCCGAAACTGGGCATTCGGGAAATCCTGCTCGCCAGCACGCACAGCCACGAAGGCCCTGACACCATCGGTCCCTGGGGCGACGGCCCGATGAAAGACGGCAAGTACCCGAAGTATCTGCGCTTCGTGGACAAACAGATCGCCAAAAGCATCGCCCTGGCGGCGGCAAACCTGCAACCGGCGCGCGTCAAATTCGGCCAGACCGATCCGGCAAAATCGCTCAGCCTTCCCGGCATGCAAACCCGCACCGGCGGACGCCCGCCCAGGTTTTTCGATGAAGAGCTGCGCGTCATGCAATTTGTCGGAACCGGCGGCACGATGCGGAATAAAACCATCGCCACGCTGATCAACTGGAACACGCACCCCGAATCCATGGAAGACAAGAACACCTTACTGACTTCGGACTTTCCGCACGCCATCCGCGAAACCCTGGAAAAGAAATATGGCGGAACGGCGGTGTACATCAGCGGCGCCATCGGCGCGGTGGAAATCATCAGCGACACCAACACTAAACGCACCGACCGCAGCCAGTTTGATGGGCAGGAATTTCCACTCGACGCAAAAACCAACCGGCCGGCCTTCACCTTTGAGCGAACGGAAGCAATTGGCCGCGATGTCGGCAAAGCCGCCATCGAAGCACTTGAGCGCGGCGAATGGAGCAAGTCCTCCAGGCTGGAAGTCAAAAAGGCCGATGTGAAAGCGCCCATGGACAATCAAGGCTATCAATTCCTGTCCAAACTCGGCGTGCTCGACACGATTTCATTGACGGCGGATGGTCCCGAACCGCAGATCAAAACCTGGATTTACGCCATTGCACTTGGCGACGCACAGATCGTCACAACCCCCGGCGAACTGTTTCCCGAAGTCTTTTACGGCGTGGCCAAATACAAACGCAGCGACTGCCCGGCAGCCGATACCGGCGCACCCTCCGAGCCAGGCATTCGCGACGCGATGACGGCGAAATACCGCTTTATCTTCGGATTGTGTCCGGATGAGCTGGGCTACATCGTGCCGAAGTACGATTGGCGGCGCGAACCAGTGGATTTGAAGAAACTCCAGATCAAACAGGCTGTGGATCCCTGCAAGGACAAAGGCGTCCCGAATCATTACCACGAAACCAACTCGGCCAGTTCGGAGCTTGCGCCCGCCTCGGCCTGCGTGACCGTGGCGTTGCTGACCGGAAAAATTCCGGCGGATGCAGCGTGCCAGAATGTCGCGCGCCATTCTGATTTCGTGCGGGGAATGGCAAAGGGGAAATAACTGCTCAAGCCATCCACATTGGACATTGAAAATTTTCCATTGTCTTGATTGATGAAGCGGGAAGAAGCTTTTTCCAGCCTGCACGGTGACGGCGGCTCATCAACAAATTTCGCGAACATTAAAATAATCGTTGACAGGCCAAAGTGCCTGTCATAAATTTCGCGCCGTCCCGGCATGGTTCGTCGTCCTCAATGCAACGAATCATTGCTCAGCGAATCGCCCCTCAACAATTCTCGAATTTCAGTTCAAGCAACATTCCGGTTTGTTCCACCTCGCCGATCCCAGGTTCGCAAACTCCGGAGAATTTCATCAAATTCACCAACCATTAGGAGATAGATATGTCCACCATGACTGTACCCGAATCGCGCGCCCGCCTGGGTTATTTGCTCTCTGAAATGTTGTCCCTGCCTCATCTGCCAGAAGACCTGCATCAAGCCGTGACCACCCATTTGCAGCAGCATTTGGCCAGCGTCAATCTTTTCAAACCCGAATATTGTTTGCGCCTGTACCCCGTGCTGGCGGAACTGGCCGAATTGGAAGCAAGGTCGGAAGCCGCGCCTGTGGAACCCATGGAGTTTTTTGCGGAAACGCCTGCCGAAGAGGCCGTGCCGGAAGCCGTGGATGAAACCGTTATGGAAGAAACCGCTGCTGAAATACCTGTGGAAGCCGTGGCGGAAGAATCCGCTCCCGAAACTCCCGCGGAAACCGTGGCAGCGCAAGCCACCGCTGAAGCTCCGGTTGAACCCGTGGCCGAACAATCCGCTCCCGAAACTGACGAACCCGCTGAAAATGCTGTCGAGAACCTGCCGATGGCCGCCATCGCCGGGTCCGCCGAAGCCGCGGCGAACTCCCGAACCTTGTGGTAATCAAATCTCATTTTTAAGCTTCGCCGGCGGTTTCACGCTTGAACACCGACGGCGAAGCTGCATTCCCCCTTCGATGGAGCCAACAACATGCCAAAAGCCAAAATCATCTCCGTGATCAATTACAAGGGCGGCGTGGGCAAAACCACGACCACGTATCACATCGGCTGCTCGCTGGCGCAGCATTACCACAAAAAAGTCCTGCTGGTGGATATTGACCCGCAAAACAATCTGACTTTCCTGTGCGCCAAAGCCCAGCGCTGGGACGAATTCAAACAGCAGCACGGAACGCTGGCGACCCTGTACCGGCAATACGCCGCGCAAAGCGCTGTCAGCACCCGGCGTGTCATCTGGGAAAACCCGATTGAACTGGACAAGGGAAAACGGATTACGAATCTGGATTTGATTCCCAGCGATGTCGAACTTCTCGGCGATGAACTGGGCCTGGATGGATCGAGCGCGCCTTTTCCGAACCAGCAGGCCTCGGCGTGGAAAATGTCGGCGTACCTGCGGGAACGGCGCTTTTTGGCGGAAGCCTTGCGGCAGGTCGAAAATGATTACGATTACATCCTGATTGATTGCCCGCCCAACCTGTACTTGATGACGCAAAACGCGCTCTTCGCCAGCGATTGCTACATCGTCACCACTGTGCCGGACTATCTGTCAACTCTTGGTTTTGACATCTTACAAGGATGCATCATAGAAATTCGTAAGCGAAGTGATGCTGCACAAGTTTTCATGGGAAAATCTTACGGGCTAAATTCAATCGCGGAACTGGGTGGAGTAGTGTTTGTAAAAGTCCGGCACAGTCCACATGGCATCCTACCGTCCTTCAAACAAAAAATGGATGATATTGAGAAAAGCCACCCTGGTAAGAGATTTAATAGTTATACAACGGAACTCATTGGGTATAACTTGGCAGCCGAGCAGCATCGTCCTGTATGGGAATGCCACACTCCCGCAGCGCAGGCAGCGGCGGCTAGAGAAGAATACCAAAATATCACTCGCATTTTTCTGGAGAGGTTCCATTTCCATGCCCAACTCAAAAAAGCCCACGCCTGAAGGCCTCGCGTTTCTTTCCGGTCTGCAAACTCTGCTGGGATTGCTCCCGACCGAAGTGCAACGCACCGAAGCGACCGCAACTTTCGACAAGCTGATTCATTTCTTCACCGACCTGCGCGACAAGTTCAGCGCGCTGCCGACGCGCGAAGACGCCGCCGATATTCAACAATCGCTCGTCAGACTGGAAGAGTTGCTCCGGCAGGCGCAAACCAGTCCGGCCATCGCCGAATCCGTCGGCATCGGCCAGAAACCGAAAAAGACAGCGACTCGCGCCGCGTCCAAAAAGGCAAGCGAGGTTGATATTGCCGCCCTGGCCGAGACCATCAAGCGGCTGCCGGCGGAGGAAATTCGTGCCCGGCTCGACAGCAAGCAATATTTGGTTATGGTAATCAGGCAGGTGGCGACTGGATTGGGAATGAATCCGGGAAAAGCCGCCAAGGCGGTTCTGATCGGGCAAATCGTCAATTACATCGAAAACGCCAGAATGAGTGACCGGTTGTCCGGACGAACCGAAAGTGAATGGTCGCTGGCGGAGCCGAGCTGAGAATCAAAACAAATATCCAATTGCCAGATTGTAATGACCGTTTCGTTTGCGCCCGGCGGCGTAATCCGTCAGCAAACGGCGATATTCCAGCGAAAACAAGACGTTCGGGCGCAGTTGGTAAATGAAGTTTCCGGAAGTCACCTGATTCCGAAAAGGATTTGTCAGATTGCGTTGATCAGCGAAAACATCTCGGTTGCGCGGGTCTTCCACGCCGAAAGCCAGATTGAAATCCAGGTCGCGGCGCGCCTTGATGTTCAACTGCGCCCAGCCGCCAAACGCATGAACGCCGCGAATAGTAGTTGCCGAATTCACGATTGGCCCGGACAGCGCGTAATAGTTATCCGCGCGAACGCCGCTTTGTTCGCCCAGATCGTTCGCCTTGCCGAAATAGGCTTCGCCGCTCAGTTCAAACCGGCTGGCCAGCGGAATCTGCCAATCGCTGCTGATGACATAGGCCGTCTCTTTCCGGTCGAACGTGAAAGAGCGATTTCCTGCCTGCCCGCCCACACCAAACTCAAGCTTTCTATCAACGTCCAGGCTATGGCGGAAAGCGATGCGGCCCTGATAACTCAGCCCGCCTTCGATGACGCTGCCATCCAGGGTTTCGCCGAATGGCGTCAGCAACCCGCCTTGCAGAACCAGTTCGGAGGTTTCCCGCAACGGCGCGCGGTGTTCCAGGATGATTTGGGGCCGCCATTGCCACAGATTGCCCGCGCGGGAAAGCGCCGGATACCAGACCGACGCGAGCGATGACGGGTTCAGCGGCGAAATCATTGCCGGACGCAAGCCAACGGTCAGCGAAGTACGCTCCCAATCCAGGCGCGTTGAAGCGGTTCGCAATCGCAAATTTCCAAGGACATTTCCCTGGTAGCTGTCGCCATTGGTTCCGTAAAAATCAAATTCCGCCTCCGCGCTGACGCGCGCGCCAGCCGCTCGCGGGCCTTCCATCGCCAGTCCGATGATGGATTGGCGCAGATTCGCGCCCATGTTTTTGCGGGGAGATGCCGGCCAATCCGCCGGCGCGCGGGTCGGCGTCGAACGAATGGAACTGTCGGCGGTGTTCAGGTACGTGTTCATCAGCACCATTCCAGACAACTTCACGCGGAATCGCGAATCGCTTTCGACTTTGGTCTGGGCGTGTTCCCTGATCTGTGCGGCATTGATTTCCACCTGCTCTTCCAACACGGTCAGACGGTCCGGGGATTGCGGATTGGGGAGTGTGGATTGCGGATTCGCTTCCACGGCATCACGGATCGTCGTCCGTGGAAGTATCTCAATCGAAGTAGAACCCGCCAGTGATTGTCGCAAAGCGGCCAGCTCCTTCGTCAGTTGGAGAAGCTGCTGCTGCATCGCTTCGGTTTGTTCGCGGGCGCGCCGGGCTTCGGTTTGCGCGGCTTCGGCGGCCAGTTCGGCGCGGCGAACCATGTCGGCCAGGTTTTCTTCCGCTTTTGTTTGCGCCGGGGCGGGCGGCTTCCGTTTGCGCGGCGTGTCATTGGCTTGAGCCAGGGCTTGAAACAGGGCAATAAAAAACAATCCGGCAACGAGGCGGGTAATCAACTTTCGCATAATCTCTCCGAACGGCGCTGTCTGGCCGCGACAATCAGGCTTTCCAGTTGCGGCAACAGCGTGGAAATGGATCCCTGCTTGCTGAAACACTGATCCGCCAGGGTATCCGGCGGATTGTTCGATCCGTCCGATTCAATGTAAGCCGAAAGAATGATGAAGGGAATCTCGGCCAGCCCGGTTTCAGAACGCACTTGTCTGCAAAATGTCAGGCCGTCCAGCAGCGGCATGTGCAGGTCGGAGATGATTGCATCCGGTCTTTCATCTCGCAGCACATCAAACGCGGCTTTGCCATCGGCGACGGCGATCACGGCGTAGCCAAAGCTTTCCAGCGCCAGCGTCATCACCGTGCGGAATTCATTGTCATCATCCACCAGCAGGATTTTATGCGTCATGGCTTCCTCCAGATTGCCCACCAGACTGCCCTCCAGACTGCGTGCAGAAGGCGATGAGCGGCAGACGAATCACGAATCGCGCGCCACCTGGATGACCGTTTTCCAAACTGACCTTGCCGCCATGGGCTTCGACAATGCCGCGCGCGATGGCCAAACCCAGGCCGGTTCCGCCCTGTTTGCCATGGCTGATGAAGGGTTCAAACAGCCGTTCGCGAATCGCGGGAGGAATGCCAGGCCCATCATCAATCACATTTACTTGCCATTGGCCATCGTCTTTGACGGCGCGAATTTCAATCGTTCCGCCTTCCGGGCGTTGCATTGCCTGAATCGAATTGACCAGCAGGTTTTCAAACACGCGCGCCAGTTTTTCGCCGTCGGCATTCAGCGCCAGGTCGCCGGGAATCTCGACATTCAGGCGGATGCCGGATTGCGACATCTGCGTCCCCAATTCCTGTGCGGCGCGTTGAACGATGGGCGCAAGCGGCTGCACTTTCGGATTGAGTTTGTAGTTGCCGCGCGAAAATTCCAGGATTTCGGTCAGCATGGCATTCATCCGATGCGAAGCCCGAATCTGCGTTTCGATCATGGTTCGGCGGCGACCAGACTGTATGCCGTCGTTGCGCATTACTTCGGCGGCGGTGGAAATGGTCGCCAGCGGGTTTCGCAGATCATGAATGATCGAACTGGCCATCTGGCCAATGGTCGCCAGCCGTTCGTTTTTCAGTTGCGCGGCCTGGGATTGCTTGATGGATTGACGCATCTGATCAAACGCCTGGGCCAGTTGCGCGACTTCGCCCTGCGCTCCGGCGGGCGGCGTGACTTCGGCATCCTTGCCTTGGCCAAAAGCCCGAACGCTGGTGGCCAGCGATTCCAACGGCCGCGTGATGCGCCCGGCAATCAAATAACTGAGCAGCCAGGCCGCCGCAATCGCCAGCGTCCACAACAGCAACAATTGATTTGAAATCGCCCGGAACAACTGCCCCGCGCCCGCCAGCGAGCGCAGCACGACCACTTGTCCAATCTGCTTCCCGTCGAAATCCACAAGTTGCCGGGCAAATGCCAGATAGACTTCCTGACCGACGGTAATTTCCGTCGAGCGTCCAGTTTGGGCAGTTTGGGCAGTTTGGGCAGTTTGGGTTTCGGCGAATGGTTTGGCCGAAATGCCGTTTTCGACAATGGCCTTGAGCGCCTGCGCTTGCGATTCCGCCGCCAGCGATGAAGCGTAAATCTTTCCATCAATCAAAAAGACCACGTCGCTGTGAATGCGGCGTTTGACCTCGTTTGCCAAATCACGATTGACTTCGCTGCCCGTGCCCAGCACCGCCAGCGTGTTGTCAAGTTCGGCATTGCCGGAATGAAGCACGACCGGCGTCAGCACCAGTTGAAAAAGCCTTCCGCCCAGAATCGTGAAGCATCGCGTCTGTTTTTGACTTTCCCCCGCCGCGCGAGCCGCTGCCAGATTGGTGATTTCGGGCGCATTGCTTCCCTGCTGTTCGGCAAAAAAGATTTGCCCGTCGCCATCGCTCATCAAAACCAGATCGCCCGGGCTGATCGTTTCCGCGCCGGCATCGGCAATCATCTCGTGCAAAGTCTGGCGGTCGCGGGATGCGCGCGCATCACCGAAAACGGTCTTGATAATCGGCGAATCGGCCATCGCCGCGCCCATCGTCGCCAGCCGCTGCGCGTGCTCATTCCAGACGGCGTCATAAAGCGGCAGCAGCGTTTCCACTTCGGCCTGCACCTGCTGACGCGCCTGTCCGACGACTTGATGGTTGATCACCCAGGCCGCGACCACCAGCAGCGCGGTGGTCAGCAATGCTGAACTCAGAAAAAGCTGAAGGCGGAGAGATTGCGGATTCACTTTTCGTCAGCCTCCTTCCAACTCAAGAATCGGTCTATTGTCGCGCAGTGATTGCGAAATGCCCCCTGCAATACCCATTTCAATCCGCAATCCGCAATCCGCAATCCGCAATCATCAGGGTTTGCGATAACCCGGTCGCTGGTGTTGGCTGTCATATTCCTGCCCATGTTTATTGGGATGTGGACGCGGCACATAGCCTTCTTCGCTGACGCGGATCAACCCCAGGTCCAATCCAGAGCCGGAAACCTGAACCGTTCGACCAAGCGCAGCAAGTATTTCCGGTTTGGCGCGTTCGTGCCAGATGCTCAACCGAAAGTTTCCCGCCGAAAGATTATTGATCGTGAAATTCCCCGCCTGATCGCTGATCGCGAAATACGGCGTGTCGAGCGAGATGACAACCGCGCTCATGTGAGGATGAATATTGCAGAAAATGTAGGAGATGCCGGGCCGGTTGAAATTCACGGGCCGGGTTTCGCCGCTGGCGTACAGGCCCAGGTCGAAGCGCCTGCCATTGAAAATCGAAAAAACGTTGTGAAAGAACGGGTCCTCGTTCGGAAATTCCACTTCGGAACCGGTTTCGACGGCGACCACATGCGGCAGGAAGCGTTTGTTGCGCTGGGTGATGACCTGCCGTTGCCCGGCTGCCTTGCGCGGCGCTGGACCATCCACTGGGCTGAGCCAGACAACCACGCCACTGGCGTCAATTTTCCCACTGCGCGCTTTAAGTTTGGAGTTGGACAATTCAATCCTGCCGTTGACGGTTGCAGCCGCAGTTGCCGGCGCGCGGTGCAGCGCAGGAAGCGGGAGCGATCGGGTGGAATCGTGCGTCTCGCGCTCAGCAAACACCCGGTCGCGACCACTCCCGGTACCGTACCCACTCATCACAATCATAAACAGCAAACAGATGAAATAACGCATCGTCAATCTTCCTGATTCAAATCAATCCCCAGCCGTTCGGCTTTGCGATAAAGCGAATAACGCCCAATTCCCAGCAGTTCAGCCGCACGGAGTTTGTTTCCCTTCGTGTAACGCAGCATCGCCTGAAGATGCTGGCGCTCGACGTCTTCCAGCGAACGCGGCAGTTCGCAAACCCAGAACGTGGCGGAGGAAGCAGCAATTGGTTCGCCTGCGCCGTTTGCCCCAGTGCCCGCCGAAACGGATCTCGAAACAGAGGAGGATGCCGTTGTCCCAATCGTGCGAGTCAGCGGCATCGGCGTAAATTGCAGAAAATCTTCCGGTAAAAGCTTTCCGCCGACATTGAGCGTAACGGCGCGTTCAACAGCGTTTTCCAATTCGCGCACATTGCCCGGCCAGTCAAACTGAGACAGCCAGTCCAGCGTTTGCGGCGGCGCGGCGACGTGCCTGCCGAATTTGGCGTTCAACCGTTGCAGGAAATGTTCAACCAACAGCGGAATGTCTTCGCGGCGTTCGTGCAGGGCGGGCAGTTCAATGTTGATTACGCTCAGCCGGTAAAGCAAATCGCGGCGAAAATCGTCCGAGTTGAGCAAATCCTGCACGCGGCGGTTGGTCGCGGCAACAATGCGAACATCCACTTGACGAGTGTCGGAAGCTCCCACGGGCCGGATTTCCTGCTCCTGCAACACGCGCAGCAATTTGACCTGAAAGGCCGGCGAAGTCTCCGAAATTTCATCCAGAAAAATTGTTCCGCCACTCCCCGTTTCAAAAATGCCGCGATGATTGGACATTGCGCCGGTGAACGATCCGCGCACATGCCCGAACAACTCCGACTCCAGCAAGGTTTCGGTCAGTGCGCCGCAATTGACCGGGACGAAAGGCCGTTTGGCGCGCGGACTGTTATCGTGCAGCGCGCGCGCGACCAATTCCTTGCCAGTGCCGCTTTCGCCGCTGATCAGCACGGTTGAATCGGTCGCCGCCACAAGCGCAATCGCCCGGTAAATCGCCACCATCGCCGGACTGCGCCCCACGATGGAAGGCGCATTGGCCGGTTTGGCCTGCTGTTCGCCGTGTCCCTTGCCGCGCTGCTTGCGCCAATCCAGCGCCCGCCTTAATCCCGACATCAGTTCTTCGGCGCGAAAGGGTTTGCCGATGTAATCGAACGCCTCCGCCTGAACGGCTTCAGCGGCGGATTCCATTGACCCATGCGCGGTGACGACGATCACCGGCAAATTTCCGGCAACTCGCCGAATTTCACGCAACACATCAAGCCCCGATGTCTCGCCCAACATTAAATCCAGCAATACCACGTCACACGCTTGCGCGCTGCACACCGCCAGCGCGTCGTCGCCATTGCTGACCAACTGCGCCGACAGGCCCTCGACTTCAACCAGGCTTTGCGCGACCAATCCGAATTCCGGATCGTCATCCACGATCAATACTCTTCCCGGCGTATTCATTTAGACAAACTCCTCGACTGAAAGGTCAATTCTCTGAAAAAGCAGCAACTGGGCTTCCAAAACGGCCGTGGCGGGTGGATTCAGCGCCAGTAGGTGGTTATTAGGGTCAATTTTGGGATTCATTCACTTTCTATGGGAATTGAACAGAAAACCGCTGCCACGGAATGTGCCACAGCGACTCATCTGGCGCAACCAATCGAGCCAGGCTGATTTATATGAGACGGATCGCGGGATAAGACAGGTAAGGTTATTGAGTCAGTCCGGCCTTGCGCAATAGCTCCTGAAAGCGCGGTTCAGAGCGTAGCGCATCGTAGCCAGCTCAATGTGTCAAAGGTGTGATCAACTATCACATAAGTCCTTTTAAGCTTGCCGAGGCGTCAAGGAACGCCGATTGCTTGGAAATTGCCGCATCGTACTTGATGGAGTTGTAGCAATTTCATCAGCAGGCGCTGCCAAATTTGGATGACGAAGTAATGGACGACTACGATTTCAAATGAGGCAGCGCCGATGTTTTTTCCCGCCGGCTTCAGCCCACGATTCCTATCATTCCTGCCCACCCAGCCGATTAGCAACAACTGGGAAAGAAGGTTAGAATTGCCGCCTTTGAAATGAATAAATCTGATGACCGACAACCTGGAAAGCGAGCCATCTTCATTGACCGCGACGGTACATTGAATGAAGAGGTGGGATACATTCGCGAGCTTCGGCAGTTTCGCCTGTATGATTTTGCGGCGGAGGCTGTACGACTGATCAACACAGCCGGTTGGCGGGCGATTGTCATCACCAATCAATCCGGGATTGCGCGCGGGCTGTTGACGGAAGATTTATTGACTGAAATCCACGGGCAAATGAATGCGGAGCTGGCGCGCGCAGATGCGCGAGTGGACGCAATCTATCATTGTCCGCATCATCCGAATTTCGGCGAGCCGCCTTTCCGGCTGGATTGCGATTGCCGGAAGCCGAAGCCGGGCTTGCTCCGGCGCGCGGCGGCGGATTTTCAGCTTGATCTTTCGGCCAGCGTGGTCATCGGCGACCGATTTCGCGACGTGGAGACCGCGCAAGCGGTCGGTGCGAAGGGCGTTCTGGTCCTTACCGGTTATGGGCGCGAAGAGTTGGAAACGCAGTCCGCCGTTCAACCGGATCACATTGCGGTAAATTTGTTGGAAGCAGTTCGATGGGTAATCAACGAATCCTGATTGTCAAATTGGGCGCGATTGGCGATGTCGTCCACACGCTGCCGGCGTTGGCGGCGCTGCGGCGCGCGCTGCCCGAAGCACATCTGGCCTGGGCCGTTGAACGCGGCGGCGCGGCAAAGATTCTGCGCGGCAATCCGTATCTGGACGAATTGATCGAACTCGATCTGCAAGGCTGGCGAAAAAGCCTGACGAAACGTGAAACGCTGACCACCATCCGCCACAACATCGCGCAATTGCGAAAAGCGAAATTCGATCTTTCGCTGGATTTTCAAGGGCTGCTGAAATCGGCAATGATCGCCTGGCTGCCGCGTATTCCGCGCCGCATCGGCTTTGCCAAAGACGTTTTGCGCGAACCGCAAAGCGCCTGGCTGCTGACCGAACAGGTCGCCGCCGACGACGCCGGACACGTCATCAAAAAGAATTTGGAGTTGGTCCGGCACCTGGGCTGCGACGTGTCGGGCAAATTTGAATTTCCCATCCCGCTCGACCCTGAGGATGAACAATTCGCCGATGAACAGGCGGATCGTTGCGATGGCTCACTGGCGATTTTGAATCCAGGCGGCGGCTGGGCAACGAAGCTCTGGCATACATCTGAATTCGCGGCGGTCGCGGATCGGCTGTGGGAAGTTTATGGGATTCGCTCGGCGGTGACTTACGGGCCGGGCGAACTGTCATTGGCGCAGGCCATCGTCGCCCAGACGCGCACCAGCGCGGCTTTTGCGCTGGATTCCACGCTCAAACAGTTTTTGGCGCTTGCCGCGCGAGCGAAACTGTTCCTGGGCGGTGATACCGGTCCAATGCATCTGGCGGCGGCGGCGCGAACGCCGATTGTTGCGCTGTTTGGCCCGACTTCAGCGCGGCGCAACGGGCCATTTGCCCCGGACGATGTCGTGATTGAACGTTTCGATCTGGACTGCCGGACGGATTGCTATCGCCGCTATTGCAGCCACACTTCGTGTATGAAACTTCCCGTCGAAATGGTCTGGCAAGGAATTGTCAAAAGATTGCGGATTGCGAATTGCGGATTGCGGATTGGCCGCCACGAGCTTCCGGTTTTATCATCGAATTTATGAACGAAAATCAGCAAACAACGGGTTTAGATGGGCGTTCGCTGCTGCAGAGAATGCGCGTGCCAATTGGATTCGTGACGGCGATTTTGTTCGCCGTCTTTTCACGTCCAACCTGGCCGTCACTGGCAATCGGAGTTCCGATTGCTTTGTGCGGCATTCTGATTCGCGCCTGGGCCTCCGGACATCTGCGAAAGAACGCCGAACTCGCCGTCGCCGGACCGTATGCGCACACGCGCAATCCGCTTTACTTCGGAAGTTTCGTGATGGCCGCTGGCTGCGCGATTGCCGGCGGCAGTTGGCTGATCGGCGCCTGGCTGGTGGTTTTCTTTCTGGCAGTTTATTGGCCCGTGATGCAATCCGAAGCAATCCACATGCAAACCCTTTTTGGCGAAGGTTATGCTCGCTGGTCGGCGGAAGTGCCGCTTTTCCTGCCGCGCCTGACTCCCTACCGATCCGGCCAGAGCCGCAGCTTCGATTTCAAACAGTACCGGCACCATCGTGAATATCGCGCGCTGGCCGGACTGGGAATTGTTATTTTTGTCTTGATCTTGAAAGCCGCGCAGGTTTTCTCGTTCTAAGCCGTGATGAAAAGAATTGCTTTTACTTTCGGGATTCTGGCGATTGTTCTCGGCTGCTTGTCCGGCGGTCGCGGTTTGGCGTTTCAAGACGCGGCGCTCGCCAATGGCGAAAAAGCAACGCCCGCGCCGCCGCCTTCGGTAAACCTGCCGCAGGCCACCTTGCGCCGCGATTTCAAAAACTCCCTGCCGATTCCGGCGGGCGAAAAGCTGGAATACGAAATTCGCTTTTCGCGCTTTCCGATTTACGCCACGGTCGGCGTCATCAGCTTTGAATTCCTGGGCGCGGCGACGAATCCCACGATTGACGGTCTGAATGTCGAATTCAAACCACAGCCGGAAGACCAATTTCTTCGCCTCCGCGCTTCGGCTATCTCCAAGGGCTTCCTGATTGCGCTGACCGGCGTGGACGTGAAAGACCGGTTTGAAACGCTGGTGAACGCAAAAGATTTCGCCGCGCGCATCGGCTTCAAGGAAATCAAGGAAGGCAAAAAGCGTCAGGCACAGGCTCTGGTGTTCGATCAAACTCAGCAGACAGTCAAGTTCATCACGAACGATCTGAATAACAGCCAGGCTCCGCCCAAGGAAAAAACCGCCGCGCGCGAAAGCGGCATGCTCGATCTGCTCTCGGCGATCTACTTTGTGCGCTTGCAAAAAATGAAGGAAGGCCAGTTGATTCGCTTCCCGGTCAATGACGACGGAACGAATTACTGGTTCGACATCGTCGTCGGCAAAACCGAAAAGCTCAAAACCGATTGCGGCAAGGTCAAAACCATCCGGCTGGAACCGAAGCTTTTCGGCCCCGGCCAATTGATTTCCCGACAGGGCGAAATGACGATGTGGGTGACGGCGGACGACAAACACATCCCGCTCAAACTCACGGCCAAAACCGCTTCCGGCACGGTTCATGCGAAGCTGCAAAACTTCAAAAACAAGTGCAAGCTGATTGACGAAGACGCCGAGCAGAAGCCAACGAGCGACTCAAAAAATTAGCGTTCAGCCGCCGGATCGCAGACGTTCCGTCCGTGATCCGGTTTAATTCTCCGGAAATCCCGCCGCCGCTTTCACCCGTTCAATCTGCCGCCGATGAAGGTCTTGATGTTCGCCCAGCAGAATCATCCACCGGTACGCGCTGATTGGGCCGAGCGCCGGATGTGGAAAGGTGCGTTCCGTCAAATCAACCGCTTCCAGCCGTGATTGAATTTCGCCAAAACCGTCCACCGCTGTTTTGATGGTGGCCAGCGCGTCGGAAATGCTGACGCCGCCTTTCGGGCAAACGCCATCGGGAGCCTGGAACTTCAGCGGCGGATCGTCCAGCGAAAACGTGTAGCCGAGATTCAAATCTTCCGGCGCGGGCCTCGGTTCGGCTTCAGCCTGTTTCAGCAGCTTGTGCGTAATGCGGAGCATGCCGCCATTGACGATGCTGACGTGTTCGGCGATTTCGGCGATCGTCCAATCATTTTCGGCGGGACGGAAATGAATTTGCGCTTCGTTGAGATTCGACACGGCGGCAGTGAAACGCTCGGCTGCGCGCTGCTGCGCCGCCAGAATATCCGCGATGGTATGAAATTTCATGGTGACGGTTTCTCCTGATTTTGATTTTGATGGACCTGGAAAAAGGCGGCGCGAGTCTACCACGACCCAACGCCGCCTGTAACAATTCACCATCTGGCAGATTGAATTCGTGGCGTTGGCTTCAGTCCGCGCTCAAGGCTGATCGCGGACTAAAGCCCGCGCCACTCGTTTTCAGGCCGGCGATTCGCGTTCCTGATTTCGCCGACAGCCGTTCACGACAGCGAGCCAGATTGTCACGGGCTTCGCTGAACTTGCCGCGAGATTGACCGAGCGCAATTTCAAACTCCTGCCGCGCTTCTTCCATCTGTCCGTAACTCGCCAGAATCACACCCAGATTGTTGTGCGCCGCCGGAAGATTGTTTTTCGATTGTTTGAGCGAGCGGTAGTAGAAATCCGCCGCCGTGTCGTAATCGCGCTCCGCCTGAGCATAAAGGCCCAATTCAAACAACGCGCCGGCATGCCTGCCGCCCGAAGTTTCGGCAGCTTGAGCGAAAGCCGCGCGCGCATCGCGATGTTCACGCAAACTTTGAAGCGCCACGCCGAGCGCGTAAGAAGCCGCGACATAATTCCCTGCCCGCAGCGTGATTGCCGTCCGGTATTCAGTGACTGCTTCGCGCATTCGCCCAAGCTTGTGCAGGCACACACCGATGTTGAAGCGCGCGCGCGCCTGGTGCTGACCAGGCCAGGCCAGCGCCGACCGGTATTCAAACAGCGCGCGTTCGTGCTGCCCGCGTTCAAAAGCAGCCAGGCCCTGTTCAAATGCCTGATTGATTTCCGCCGACCGCGCGGCGGCAGACACTGTGAATGCCAGCGTCAATGCCAGCGTCAATGCCAGCGGGGCAAACAATATTTTGAGCCAGGAAATTCGATTCAGCATTCTCCCTCCCTCTCGCTCGGCGCCCCGGCGAGTTCGTTTCGATCCGTTTGTGGGTGTCAGGTGTTACCACCTTCGTCGTTTTGCCGGGCGCAGAATAGAAAAAAAGCGGCCAGGCAGTCTTTTCACTGCTTGCCGCTTTTTTGCTGTGCTTGCTGAATTGTGGATTACCGCAGGTATTCGTTGCGGTAGGCTTTGGGCGTCAGGGCCGTGAATTTCCGGAAGAGCGTGGTGAAATGGCTCTGGTTTTTGAAGCCTGCCGACAGTCCGACTTCGACAATCGGCGCGTCGCTTTCTGCGAGCAGCCGTTTGGCGTGTTCGATCCGCCGTTGCATCAGAAACTGAATCGGGGTAAAGCCCGTCGTTTGTTTGAACGAACGCGCGAAATGATACGGGCTCAGTTCAACCGCCTGCGCGATTTCGGCCAGTTCCAAATCCTGATCCAGGTGCGCTTCAATGAATTCGGTCGCGCGCCGCAGTTTGTGCGGAGGCAGTCCGCCAAACTGAATGTCATCCACCAAACTTTCGGTTGAATAATGCCGCAGCAGATGGACGGCCAGCGTGCTGACCAGTGATTCGGCGTAAAGCTTTCCGGCAGGTTGTCCGTGGTTCAGCTCATCAGCCAGCGCGATTCCAATGGAGCGAACCAGGGCATCCTGCGGGCCGCATGAAAGCACAATCCGCGCATTTCGATTGGATTCAAAATCAATCGTGGTGCGGCGCAGGTAGTCTTCCGTGAAAAAGACCGTCAGGTATTCCAGCTCTTCTTCCCAGCGCGCCGCATAACGAATACCTGCGGGCGTGACGCTGATTTCGCCTGGAACGCGGCGGCGGCGGGCGGGCGCGCCATCCGCGCCGCCGCCTTCGATGGTGACTGCGCCATCCAGCGGAACGAAAACTTCGTGCGTTTTATGAATGCGGGGTTCCAATTCCCCCGGCGGAATGCGGTAATGCGCGACCTTGACGCCCTCCCATTCCGTCGTTTTGCCAAAAATCTTTGGCATCGGAACATGTGACGCCTGCGCCAGTCTGGATTCATTGAGCAATCTTAGTGGGGTTGCCATCGTTTTTACCTCTCACGAAAAGCGGAGCCACGGATTGTAATTTCTACGACTGAGGCTTGAAATACAAAACCATGCTCGCGCCCAGCACAACCAGCAGCAATCCGACATACAGCAGCGGATTGATGGAAGATTTCGGCGGATGCAATGCCATTGTCACCATCGTGTTGATCACCGGCGCGCCGCCAAACACCAGTGGCATGACATACGTCGGAATGCCGCCCGATTTGAACGCCCAGATAATGCAGGCCGCGCCAATCGCGCCCAAGGCTCCGGCGGCCGTCGCCGTCGTCGCGCCATACGCGGTGAAGCCTTGCCACTTCAGCTCCCCTTGCGAGGCCAGGGCGATGACCGGAACGATGACGCCGATCACGAAGTAGGCGATGCCCACGCACAACAACGCGCGCAGCCCGCGATGCTGGGCGGAACCCAGCGCCATTTGCCCCTGATGCAGCATTGCGCCGTACACGCCCCACGACAGCGCCGCGCCGATTGCGAAAATTGCCCACAGCATGGAATTTTTTTTCTCCTTGGTTTGAATCATTGGGTTGAACCTGTTTTGGTAATGGTTGGAAGTGAAGTTGAATAAACGCCATCAATCTTTCAATGGCTCGTCTGGCGGTTTGGGCGCAGACGGCGGCAGACCCAGCCGTTCCAATTGTTCCAAGCGTTCGCTCAGGAGTCGTTTTTCGAATTGTAGTTTTTCTTTCTCGCGTTCGTGTGCGTCACGCTCTTTTTGCAGTTGCAGTTCGAATTGAAAGCGAGTTTGGTTCTCGTAAAGTTCTCGAATCTGATCGCCGTGCAGCTTTGACGCCGCCTGCAAACGGTTCAAGTCTTCATTGATTGAGAAGAGGCGCTTGAATACCTCAAAGACCGATTTCCACATCACGCCACCTTTCGGATCAACTCTCGCAAGTAAATTCGCGCCGCTTCATTCGCGGCGTTGGTTCGATCCATTTCTTCCCAGATTTTCGCTCTCTCCGCGTGATCACGATCCAAAACTTCAATGTATTGATCGAGAAGTTTTTTGATTTCGGCGGGATCATCACTGGTCAGTTCAAATTTAAGTGTTTTGTCCATCGGAACACCTCCGGCGCGGATTCTAGCACACCGATTTTTCCACAACGATACAGGCCGCGTTACTTGCCGAAGCAATACAGCGTGCCGTGCGTCCGCAGGTAAATCCGTCCGCCGGCAATGGCCGGCGTGGCGTGGCAGGATTCGCCCAGCGCGACAGTCATCAGTGGTTCCCAGTTGCCGCCTGCTTTCAGCACGGTGACTTTGCCTTCTTCGCTGATGGTGAAAAGCTTTCCGTCCGCGCCGACCGGCGACGAGTAATAATCGCCCAGCGCGCCCGGCAACCGGCCTTGCTTCAGCACTTCGCCCGTCTTCGGATCAAGCGAAGTCAGAATGCCGCCCTCTTTCATCAGGTACACCACGTCCTGATAAAACAGCGGCGAAGGCGTGTTGGGCAGCGCCCGCTGATATTTCCACATAAAATGCGATTCGGTCAGGTCGCCGCGCATTTCCTTCTGCCGGTCAATGCGGTACGCCAGCACGCCGTTTTGCACGGAGCGGCGCGCCTGATACGCCGTCCAGTCCCGCTCGTTCAGAAAACCATCGCGGTCCAGGTCGTAATCAACCCAGGCCTTTTTGATTTTTGGATCAAGTTCATCCGGTGAAAGCTTGTTGTCCTTGTCGGCGTCGAACTTCTTCAAGGTTTCCGCAAACGGCGGAATGTCTTCCTGCTGCCCCGGATCAGCGCCGCCCGCCCAGCCGAGAATGTACAGCGTATCGCGCCCGAAAACCGGCGTGGGTTTGATCTGCCAGGTCAGGCCGCGAACAAACCAGATTTCCTTGCCCGTCGCCACTTCGTAAGCCGACATTCGCAACGAACCGGCGACCAGCACCTGCAAGCCGCCTTTCGCCGGTTGGAACAAAACCGGCGTCGAAAAGCCGCGCGTGGCGTCAGGACGTTCAATGCGATAACGCACTTTGCCTGTCTTTTGCTCGACGGCCACGAAAAACGATCCGCTTTCAGAATCGCAATTCAGCAGCACCAAGCCTTCAGCCAACACCGGCGAAGCGCCCATTCCGAACGGATTGTTGAACGGTCCCAGCGGCAACCGCCAACGCTCTTTGCCGTCGCGGTCGAAGGAAATCATTCCGAAGTCGGTGAAAAAGGCGAAAACGTTTTGTCCGTCGGTGACAGGCGAGGGTGAAGCCGGCGAGTTCGATTTATGCAGATCTTGTTTGCGTGGACTGGGGACTTCGCGCTGCCAGACGATCTTCCCGGTTGCGCGCTCCAGACTGATGACGAACAGTTTGCTGGCCGTCTGATTGCGTTCGTAGGCTGTCAGAAAAATGCGATCCTCGGTGAGCACCGGCGAAGAATGCCCCGGCGGCAGCGTGGTTTTCCAAACCACGTTTTTGTCCGGCCCGAATTCCGCAGGCAGATTGGCGGCATTGGAAACGCCTGAACTGTTCGGTCCGCGAAACTGCGACCATTCGTCATTGGCCGATGCTGCCCAGCCACCGAGCGCCAGCAAAAACAAAAGTCCTGTAAAAACCGCCAATCTGCATTTTGACATTGAGTGATTCCTCGAAAAAAGTTCGTAGTACAGGCTTCAGCCGGAAGCCGGGCAAACCCATAGCTTTTAAGAAAAAGAAATGTACAGCCGACTGTGAGTCGGCTGCGGTCGTGGCGGGCAAACCCTTTGGATTCAGAAAAAGAACTTCTCAAAATGCTTCCGCGGACTAACAGTCCGCGGTACGTCTTTTTCTTGAAGCCTATAGATTCCGCCTAAGCGGTACTACGAACTTTTCAATTGCTCTTCGCAAAACAATACAAAGTGCTCTTTGTCCGCACATAAAGCTTGCCGTCATCAATGGCCGGCGTGGCGAAAACTTCATCGCCGAGCACGTTGACCGCCAGCACTTCCCATTCGCCGGTGGCTTTAACCACGGAAACCGTGCCGTCCTGACTGACCAAATAGACCTTGCCGTCAGCGCCGACCGGAGAAGCGAAATACTTATCAATCGCGCCTTTCAGCCGGCCTTGCTTGATGACGTTGCCTGTTGCCGGATCGAACGAGATGAGAATGCCGCTGTCATTTACCATAAACAGCGAACCTTGATAAAGCAGCGTGGAGGGAACCTGCGGCACGGGGCGTTGATATTTCCAGCGAATCGCCTTGTCGGTCATATCGCCCTGCCCGCCCAGTTTGATCGCCAGCAAGCCATTTTCCGAAGCCATCATCGAGCGGAAGACATCCCAATCCCTGGCATCCAGTTTGGCGTCCCGGTTCGAATCGAAAGCATCGAAACCGTAATTTGGAGCGAGCACCTTATCCATCGGCTCGGCGCCGGAAATCTCGTCTCTGCCGACGAAGCCGTCCTTGTTTTTATCGTACCGCTTCAAACCTTCCGCAAAATCAACGGTCGGGATCTGCTTGCCGGGCTGGTTCAGCGGAAAGCCCCAGCCGTTGACATACAAATATTCATTGTCATAGCTGGCCACGGACTTCATTTCGCAGGCCAATCCGCGCACCCACCAGACGCGCTTTCCGTCGGCAACGGAATAGGCCGAAAGCTGAAAGGATTCGGGAATCAGCAATTGCTTCGCGCCGGTTTTGGGCTGGTAAATGGTCGGTGTGGAATAACCGGAGATGACTTCGGGACGGTCTATTTTCCATTTTGTTTTGCCGGAGTTCTTATCCACGGCCAGCAGGAACGAGCCGCCGTCCTGATCCACCGGCAGAATCAGCTTGTCGTCCACCAGCATCGGCGAAGCGCCGTAGCCGTAAAAAATATTGAACGGCTCCATGGGCACACGCCAGCGCTCTTTGCCTTCGGCGGTGAACGAGATCAAACCGAAATCCTGGAAGTAGGCAAAAACGTTTTCGCCATCTGTGACGGGGCTGGCCGAAGCCGGGCCGTTGACGTTTTCCAGCCGTCCTGCTTTCGTGCGCGGGATTTCACGCCGCCAGAGTTCCCGGCCCGTCTTGCGATCCAGGGCGATGACAAAAAGCTTGGGAGCTTTTTTGTCGCCGGAGAAGCCGGTCACGAAAATGCGATTGCGCGACAGCACCGGCGAGGAATGTCCTTCCGGCAGCGAAGTCTTCCAAACCACGCTTTTGTCCGGGCCGAATTCCGTCGGCAGATTGGTCGCGTCGGAAACGCCTGTGCCGTTCGGCCCGCGAAACCGCGACCAGTCGGTATCCGCCAACGAAATTCCGCCAAGACAACCAATCAGCAGAACCACTGTCAACAGACGAAACTTCGGGCATCTATTAAAAAGTTGATACATACCTCACCTCCGCGTATTTGTTTTGAGAAACCGGATCAGAATAGATCGGCCTGACTTCCATCTTCGGTGGCTGGCCGAAGATTTGCAATCCAATGCATACGAAATGCAACAAAACTGGGAGCGCTGGAAAACAGCGGAATGATGATTTCCAAATTTGCGGAATAGAGCGCGTTTCAAAAAGAACCGGTTGGGAGCAGGCTCGTCTGTTCGCTCCCAACCGGTTTTAAGGAAATCTGTCGCCGCGGGCTGAGAATCAGTTTCGGCGAGCCATCACCGGCACATCCCCACTTTGGCCGTGTGCTTTCGACGTCTCAACTCCATCGCTACTCCGTTTGACCGTCCATCCACTGGTTGATGCCCGCCAAACTGCGGCATCAGCCTTCCCGTCACCGTCGTAATCGGCGGCAACTGGAAGATCTCCAAGCGCTCCCAGCGTCTCCGTCCGCAGGGCTCCGCTGCCGCTTTCGATGATGTACCAGTTCCCTTCCGAACCGCGCCACACAGCCAGATCGGTTTTGCCGTCGCCGTCGTAATCGCCCGGCACGGCAATATCCGTTTCGATCCCCCATTCAAGAGTGATCGTAGCGCCCTCCGAACTGCGCTTGATGTGCCAGTGGCCCCCTTCTCCCGGCTCAATGCTCTTTCGGAAAACAGCCAGGTCGGTCTTCCGGTCACCGTCGTAATCGCCCGGAACCGGAATGTCTCCCGCTCCCCCCCACAAGGAGCCTTCGACGCCGCCGTCCGAACTGCGCAGCACATACCAACCGCCCACAGAACCGCGCCAGACCGCCACGTCTGTTTTCCCGTCCGCGTCGTAATCCCCCGGCACAGGCACATCCGTCGGCAATCCCCAGAAATGATTGCTGATTCCGCCGTCGCTGCTCCGTTTGATGAACCAGTAACCCGCGAGATCGCCTCCCCGGCGAAACACGGCCAGATCGGTCCTGCCATCGCCGTCGTAATCGCCCGAAACCGGCACGTCGTTGTAAGGCTCGTAAGCCGCGCCCCACGCCGCCGCCTGCAACTGTCCATCGCCGCTGTTGGCCACCAGCCAGTTGCCGTCACTGCCGCGGAAGACCGACAGATCGCTTTTGCCGTCGCCATCGAAATCGCTGAAGACGGTCAGCGACGACGCAAACCCCGCCCCGATCACCACCGTGTACATCCTGCTGCCGGAACAAGCACCCTGCGTCGCCGTGATAGTGAAAACGTAACTGCCCATCGCCGTCGGAAAACCGAACAGCAGCCCATTGGCGGCAAACAAGGTCACGCCAGGCGGCAGGCTGCCGCTCGTCACCGTGTAACCGTAGAGACCGGCAGGCGAGGCCGTGGCCGCCGCGTTGTAAAGCTGGCCGACGCTCCCGTTCGGCAAACTGGCCGGCAGCGTGATCGTCCCGCAACCGCCGCCGCCGACCACCACAGTGTAATCGCGGAAGCCCGTGCATCCGCCAAAACCAGTTGCCGTAATGCGGAAAGTGGACGATCCATTTGCCGTCGGCGTGCCGCTCAAAAGTCCCGTCGCGGGATTCAAATTCAATCCCGCCGGCAGGCTGCCGGTGGTCACCGCGTAGGTGTAATTGCCTCCCGCCGGCGAAGCCGAAACCGTCTGGCTGTAAGCCGCGCCGGTCGCTCCGTTGGGCAGCGTGGCCGGGGAGAGCGTGACCGCCGGACAGACAATCGCCAGCGTGTAGCTTTGCGTTGCGTTGCAACCGCCCGCCGCCTGCGCCTTGACCATGAAGGTGGAAGTTCCGGTCGCGGTCGGCGTCCCGCTGATGATGCCCGTGGAAGGATTTAATGACAATCCGCTCGGCAATCCGCCGGAAACGAGCGAGAAGGTATAACTTCCCGCCGGCGTCACATTCAGCATTTGCGAATAAGCCACGCCCGCGCTGCCCGGCGGCAAGGGCGAAGCAGTGGTGAAGGAAATCGCCGGACAACCGATGGTCACCGAATAGTTCTGGCTTCCCGTGCAAGCGCCCGCCGTTGCCGTAATGGTGAAGCTAGAAGCCCCGTTCGTGGTTGGCATGCCAGTAATTTCTCCGGTCGCTGCGTTGAGCGACAAGCCCAGCGGCAACGCGCCGCTGCTCACGCTGTAGCTGTAAGTCCCGGCGGGCGAAGCCGTCACCGTCTGGTTATAAGCCGCGCCAACAGTCCCGCCCGGCAAACTGGTTGGCGTCAGCGTAATCGTGACGCAATTCGTGACCAGAACGTAATCATAAAAAGCCGTGCATGACCCGAAGCCCGTGGCTGTGACGCGGAAGTTAAACGTCCCGCTTTGCGTGGGTGTGCCCGAAATCGTCCCATTCGGCGACAGCGTCAGGCCCGCCGGAAGCAGGCCGCTGGTCAACGCAAACATGTAATTGCCACCGGCGGGCAAGGCTGTCAGCGTTTGGCTATAGGGCGATCCAGCCGGAGCGCTGGGCAGGTTCGCGGGGCCGAGCGTGATGATCGGACAAGTCACACTCAATGTAGCCGACGCGGGAGGCGCGGCGCCCGCATTGGTCGTCGTCAGATTGCTGATGGTATTGACCTTTGTCCCAACCGTGGTGGCTTTGACCTGCACGCTGACCGTGCAGGAAGAGCTCATCCCAACCGTCCCATTGGCCAGACTGATGCTCGTGCTGCCGGGAGTTGCGCCGCTGAGCACGCCGCCGCATGTGTTCGTTGCCGATGGCATCGTATCCACTTCCACACCTGCCGGGAAGGCATCGCTGAACGCCACGCCCATCAGCGCGACGGGGTTGCCCGTCTGATTGGTGATCGTGATGGTCAGAGTGGAAACACCCAGCGCCTGAATTGACGAAGGCGAAAACGCCTTGCTGAGCTGCGGACTGCCAATCAAGGTCAGCGTGTTGCTGGCCGTGCTGAACACAAAGCCATTCGCCGCATTGAAGGTTGCGGTGATGGGATAAGTACCCAGCGCCAGATTGCCGATGTTTGCCATCACCATGGCAACGCCGTTGGTGTCCGTGACGGCGGTGGCAACCGGCATGGCCGGATTGCCATTCAGCGTGAAACTGATGGTTTGGCCGCTGACCGGATTGTTGCTGATCGTCTCTCTCAACGTCGCTTTCAGCACGGTCTGGCCGTTAGGCTCGCCGAACGCCGGATCGAGCGTCAGCGTGGTCAGCGTGCCACTCAGCGTGAAGTTCAAACACCAACCACTGGCAATCATGCCGCTCTGGCCCGTGCCATCGTTGGTCACATACAAACTCCACGTCCCATTCGGATCGGTTCCGTTAAACACGGACAGGGCGGAACCGCCGCTTGGCGCAACGGGTGAATTCGGGAAAGGATCGCCGTCGCCGCCGTTGTAATTCGCGGGCCGGAATTTGCCGGTCGTCAGCGCCGTGTTGTCCGGCAAAGCCATCGCCGCCGCATCGTCCAGCGTCAGCGTCACCGGCGAATTGGCGGAAATGGCATTGCTGGCGCTGCCTCCCACGTCCGACAGAATGACTGCGTTTTGTCCCCCTGGACCGACCAGCAAAATGTCCACATTGTCCGGCAATGAATGGCTCAGGTTATTCAGATTCACCGTCACTTTGCTGATGCCTTGCATCAATCCGGAGACGTTGATCGTCGAGGGATAGGGGGTCGCCTTGATCGGCGCGGATGCGCCATCGCCAATCGTGATGGCGTTGTTGTTACAGCTTTGTCCTGGCGGGCACGATCCGGTCACCGTCACGGTGAAGGAAGTTGAAGCCGTGCCGGGAGACGCTTCAGCGCAATTGACTGTCGTCAGGCCCAGTGGAAAGTAAGAACCGGCAGGCGGCGTGCAAATTACCGCGCCGCAAAGGCCCATTGTCGCGGGCGCGGCATAAGTCACCACCGCGCCGCAGAAGTCAGGGTCTTTCGCCTGCATGACGTTGGCAGGTTGCGTAATGGAGCAAGGCGTGGGCGTGGTCGTCGTGATGTTCAAACACCAGCCGCTGGCCAGCATGCCGGTGTCCGCGCCGGAAGTAGCATCGCTGACAATGTACAAACTCCAGGTTCCGTTCGGATCCGTGCCGTTGAACACCGAAAGCGCCGAACCGCCGGCGGGCGTCGGGGCTGGCGAATTGAAGGCATCCAGGTCGCCGCCATTATAATTGCCGGGTTGAAAGCTCCCCGTGGTCAGCAAAGCCGTATCCGGCAGCACCGTCGCTCCAGCATCGTCCAGCGTCAGCGTGACCGGCAAGCTGGGTGAAATCGCGTTTGCCGTGCTGCCTCCCACATCCGACATCAGGATGGCATTCTGGCCTCCTGGGCCGACCAGCAACATATCCACTTTGTCCGGGAATGAGTGACTGAAATTGGCAAGCGTCACTGTGACCTTGCTGATGACCTGTCCGGTCAGTCCGCTGATCGCGATGCTGGATGGATAAGGCGACGCGCTGGTTGGGGAGCTGGCGCTGTCGCTGATCGAAATTGGCGAATTGTTGCAAACCTGACCAGCCGGGCAGCTTCCCGTCACCGTGACGGTGAAAGAGGCCGTGGCCGCACCGGGGGACGCTTCAGCGCAATTCACCGTTGTCATTCCGACAGGAAAGTACGATCCGGACGGCGGCGTGCAAGTAATGGGATTACAAGCGCCGGTCGTGGAAGGCGCGGGATAGCTGACCAGCGCGCCGCAGGAATTTGGGTCTTTGGCCGCAGTCACGTTGTCTGGAGCCGTGATCGAACACACGCCAGCGGCGGCGGAAATATCCAAACTCCAACCGCCGAGCGTTCCGGCATTGCCAGCTCCATCGTCCACGACATACAAGCTCCACATTCCATTCGGCGCGGTGCCGTTGAATACGGACAGCGCAACATTCGTGCCTAGCGCGGGTGCTGGGGAGGGAAAACTGTCCGCTGGCGTGCTGGTGTAATCCGATGGACGGAAAGTGCCCGAAGCCAGCGGATTCGGAAGGTTCGAGTTCGGCAGCGCGGTTCCTGCCGCGTCATCCAGCGTCAGGGTGACCGGGCAATTGGCGCAGGTCGAACCGCCCACGTCGGAAAGAATCAGCGCCTGCTCGCCGGTCGGCCCGACCAGCAGCATGTCCACATCGTCCGGGAAGGGATGGTTGAAATTGGTCAGCGTCACCGTCACTTTGGTGATGGTTCCGGTCAACCCGCTGACACTGATCGTCGAAGGGTAGGGCGTGGCGATCTCAGGGGGGGTGCCTGTATTGATCGTGATCGCGCCACCATTGAAAACGGTCGCGGGCGCGGCAATGCGCGCAGCTTCGCCAGGGTCAGGCTGCTGAGCGCGGCTCAGCCAGCTCTTCCCAGCCACACCAACCAAACTGGCCAGCGCCAGAAACAACCCGCTGACAACAACTCGTCTACGAAATGAATTTCTCATGCCTTGATCTCCGGGGAACCGCTCCACTCGCGTGCGACGCCCTGAAACGATGAAAACCGTTTAGAGTTCAAGCTTCAGCTCGAAAGCGCTCAAGTGAAATTCATCAAGCTGAAGCTTGAAACCTAACCTGATTTTCAGGGAATGAATGACTCGTGGCTCCTTCTGGCGAACCGTCTTGTTCGCCAGAAGATTGCAGGTACTGAAAACCTGCGAGGAAACTCACTCTTCCCCACCCATTCCAGCTATTGTTTGCCGCCGACGCGCGTTTCCAGCTTTTGCATGCGCTTTTCAAATTCAGCCAGCCGCGTTTGCAGTTCATCGTTCTTTTGCCGCAGGGATTGCAGTTCGGATTCCCGTTGCAGCAGTCTTTCATAGAGCGCCTTCATCGCCGCCATGTTGAAAAAGCTGCCATCCCGGACATCCAGACTGCCTTCGATCACCACGTTGCCGGCGACGTGCAGTTTCTGTTCGGGCGATAACGTTCCGATGCCGACTCTGCTGTTGCTGGTAATGGCCAGTGTGTTGCTAACCGCGCCGGGCTGAATTTTGAACGGCAACTGCGAACCGTTCGTCGCGTCGCGGATGAAGAAGACCGATTCGTTTCCGGCGACATCCCAGGTCTGCGCGGTAAAGCCGCCGGAATTGTTCTGTTCCAAGCGCAGGGCTGGCGTGTTATTGGTATTTGTATGCAGGTCCAGAGCCGGAGTCGAAGTGCGGAAACCGATTCGTCCGGTGCTGTCCACGTAAAGCGAGTTGGTCGGCGAATTGGCCTCGACCAGGAACGGAACCCTCCCGTTCGTCGCGTCTTCAAGCGAAAATTGGTTTGCGCCGCCGTTATCCTGGTCGTTGGCAACCAGTCGCCAATCGTTATTGGGGAATGAGCCGGAATTCGAAGTATCGTCAAAATGGATGCGCAGGTTGTTTTCTTTCAGCCGGAGCGTATCGGCGCCAAAATTTTCATTATTCACGCAATCGAAGCCCGCGCAGATTGAACCTTGCACAATTTGATCGTCCGCGATGACCTGATCCGCCGGAGCAGCCACACCGCTGCGGCCCGCAATTCGGCGGGGCGATTCGCCGCCCGATCTGAAACTTTGCGGTTCCGTCGCGCCGCCGGAAACAATCGCGCCGCTCAGAATCCGGAACGTGCCGGATTGCGCCAGGTCTTCAGTCGGTAACAAACCTTGTCTGCGCAATTCACGCGTGGTCTGTTCCTCGGTTTCATTCTGACGGGCCGCCGCCAGGGCTTCGCGCACGCCGCGCGCCAGAATCGGCGTCACGCGCAATTCATACCGGTATTGGCCATCAGGCCGGACTTGTCCTTTGCCATCGGTGACGCCAAAAGTCAGCCCTCCTCCGGAACCGGTTTCCTGACGAATCACCTCCCCTTCGGGCGTTGCCACGGTTAAAGTCAGCGCCTCAAAACTGACTTTAGGCTCCCAAGTAATTTTGGAAGCATCGGCTTTTACATTGGCGACCGGCTCAATTTTTCTATCGCCGCTTTGCGGGATAGCCAGGGCGGAAACATTCAGGCAAAACACGAGCGCAAACAGAAACAGGTGCGACAACGAAGTCTTCTGATCTTTCATGTGATCTCCTTGAAAAAAAATGGGACAAACATTCCAGTCTGCCGGGGTTCTTGATACGGTCTTTATAAAAATCCCAAGTGAGGCAAACTGACGGGTTGCCTCACTCTTTCACTGTCAGTCTGTCCGCACAGGCATTAAGGGGTTGAGCCAGCGCCGCCAGTAGGACGGCACGATGCAGGGTTGTCGTAATGCTCTAAATCTGTTTTTAGCTTGGCGGCCAGCGCGATCTGCTTTTCGCTTTCCGCCGTGGAGAGTAATCGGCGCTGCATGGCGGCGGCCTCCTGGCAGCGGCCAAGTTCGGCCAATGCCAGCGCCACCAGCGCACCATGATTGACAGCACCGGTCGCCTGATAAACACGCTGCGCCAGATCAAGCGCGCGCGCGCCGTTGCGCAAGTCCATTTGCGGACTGGCAGCCAACAGATAAGCGAGCGCCGCCGCCGTCCGGCCTCGCGTTGGAAAACGTTGGGACGCTTTCTCCAACTCGGCCAGCGCTGCTGAGTGTTGTTTGAGTTTTGTAAGCAATTGCGCCCATTCGAGCAACGCGTCTTCCTCTTCAGGTTGGGCGGCAACCACCTGCGTGTATTCGGTGGAGGCTTCTTCCAAACGCGAAGCTTTAACCAGCGTTCGAGCCAGCAGCACCCTCGCTTCGGCATCCTCCGGGCGCGCTTTGAGCGCGGCTCGCAAATGCTCGATGGCCGGTTCAAATTGCTTCAACCCGCCGAACAGCACGCCGAGGTTGTAGCGCGCCGCCGAGTTATCGGGCGCAAGGCGTAGCGCGGCTTGAAACTCCGCGATCGCCGCCTGAGTTTCGCCCAATTGCGACAAGGCCGAACCAAGATTGATATGCGCCGGAATACTGGCGGAATTGGCCGCGACCGCCTGCCGAAATTCGGCGACGGCGTCGGCAAAGCGGCCCGCGTCAAACGCCATTCGCCCGCGAATCAAGTGTAGCCGCTCTCCTCGCACCAATTCTTGCAAGGCTTCGCGCAGCGGATCTGCCACACGAACGCCGACCGAGCCTTGCCGTTCCAGGTAGCTTTGCGCTTTCTCCGTTTCGCCCAACCCGCGATAGGCCATGGCCAGCGAATAGTTGATGCGATTAGCTGCAGGCGCAGTGGCCAGGGCTTGATTGAAATGCGTGATGGCTTCAGCGTATCGCCGCTGGGAAAGCGCCACTTGCCCAAGTCCGTAATGCGCTGCTGCACAACGAGCGTCAAGCGCCAATGCTTCCTTGAAAGCGGCTTGCGCGTCCTCCAAATGGTTTTGCTGTAAGTGCAAATTGCCCAGGTTGACGGGCGTGGCCAGATAATCGGGACGAAGCTTTTGCGCGCGCTGGAAAGCGGCAGCGGCATCCGGGGCGCGAGCCTCGGTTTGATACAAACTGCCAAGCAAGTAGACCCAGCGGAAGTCTTGTGGCGCCAGACGCTGAGCATTCAGATAGCATTCTTCGGCGGGCGGCGTCAGCGAATAAGCCTGATAGACCCGCGCCAGCAGGCCATAGGCTTCGCTCAACTGATTGTCGGTTGCTCCGGGTTCCTGCAAATGCGCCGCAACAGTGCTTTGCAGGGAAAGCAATTGCTCGCGTACGCCGGCTTCCAATTTCGCGGGATCTGGTAAATGCACCGGCAGCAAGTCCGGCTTCGGGGCAGACAGGATTCGGTCAGCCGATTGTGCAATAGCTTGGGCAAACAACAGCGCCAATAGCGCCAAACAATGAAGTGAAAAACGGTTAGGCATGACGAAAGTCGGCAATAGAACTGGGAATGCGAATATCACTTTCCAGGTTCAAGTGGACTTTTTCTTATTACTTTTTTCCGCTTACTTCCTTAATCACAATGTAACTTCTAATTCGCGGATTTTTCAACTCCTCAACCTGACCGGAGGGCCAAAAAATGCGCACCAACTGAACTTTTGTTGCAGGGCCTAATCCGGCCAACAGTCTGGGATCGTGCGCGGAAAGGTAGCCGCCATCAGTGCGCACGCGCCGCCACAAAATTTTTTCTTTTTTGCCAGTACCCTTAAGGACAATGGCTACTCGTGCGCCCAGCATATCCCGTCCGGATTGGGCCTCAATCAGCCGCAACCCTAACCAGGAGTGAAGATTTCTGTTTTGATTCAGAAAAAGCCGCGCAGGCCCGTTGTTGTTCGCAACCAGAATATCCGTATCGCCATCATTGTCAATGTCGCCATATGCCACACCCCGTCCAACCGTTGGAGCTTGAAATGTCGCGCCCGCCTCGGAGGAAACATCCACAAAGCCGCCGCGCCCCGTGTTGCGAAAAAGCTGATTCGGTTGCCCGAACGGAAAAGGGTCTTTTTTCAGCGCCAGTTCCTGCAGCACGCGCACCGCGCCATTGGTGACGTGCAAATCCAGCCAGCCGTCGTTGTCAAAATCGAACCAGAGCGTGCCGAAGCCCGTGTACCGCCGAGATTGCAGCGCCAGCCCGGCTTCGGGCGTGCGGTCTTCAAACAGCCCATCGCCGGAGTTGACATAAAGCGTGTTGGTCTCTTCCATCAAATGCGTGACAAAGATGTCTTCTGTGCCATTGCCGTCGAAATCACCCGCATCCACCCCCATTCCGGCTTCGGCCTGGCCGTTGCGATTGACAGCGGCGCCGGCCAACAGGGCTTCGTTCTTGAATGTGCCATTTTTCCCATTGATCCAGAGTTGATTTGGATCGCCGTCGTTGGCGACATAAACATCCGGCCAGCCGTCCCCGTTAAAATCCGCTGTGACCACACCCAGCCCGCGCCCGAACTCTTTGCTGATGCCCGCTGCCATAGTGACTTCAACAAATGTCCCATCGCCTCGATTGCGAAACAGGTGATTTCCCGCCGGACGGAAAGCGCCCGGCATGCAGTAATCTCTGGCCGTTGTGTTGGCGTAGCAAACCGGACTGCGCGACAGATCGAAATTCACATAATTGACAACGAATAAATCCAGCCAGCCGTCCCGGTCATAATCGAAAAACGACGCGCTCATGCTCCATTCCGGCGATGCGGTTCCGCTCTGTCTGGTCAGGTCGGCAAATGTGCCGTCGCCGTTGTTGCGCCACAACTGATTCGCGCCCAGATTGCAAAGATACAGATCGTTCCAACCGTCATTGTTGAAATCGCCTACAGCCACCCCCATGCCGTAACCGGTCGCGACAATGCCGCTCTTGCCGGTCACGTCGGTGAATTTCAAGGGGCCGCTTTTCGACAAATCATTGCGAAAGAGTTTGCCGCTCGGAACACCCGGTCCGGTCCATTTCGCGCTGTTCGGAGCCAGCGCCGCGCCCTGCGCCAGGTAAACATCCAAATCGCCGTCGTTGTCGAAATCGAAGAAGGCCGCCCCCGCGCCCATAATCTCCGGCAGGTGATACTGCCCGGTCCAGCCGTTGTAATGCTGAAAGCGCACCCCCACCCGTTCGGCGACTTCCTGAAACAGGGCCGATGACCGCGCGTCTTCCCGCAGCCCCTGACCCGCCACGCACAAAACGCCGAGAAAAAGCCCTGACATCACACCTGTCAGTAATCCAAGTGTAGAAACAGTTCGTGACAATGAGATACGCGAAAAAAGCGCCCGCGCTCCAATTTGAGTTTGAGATGAAGTGAACGCCGGATTCGCCATTATCAGCAAACCCGGCGTTCACGATACTACCCATCACCGCAGTCCCGGCGTCAGTTCCTCCTGGCCATAATCGGCACATCGCCGCTCTGGCCGTGAGTCTTCGTCATCTCCACCCCGTCGCTGCTCCGTTTGACTGTCCACGTCCCGGTGGTTGCTCGCCAAACCGATGGGTCAGCCTTGCC
>JAJNQA010000079.1 GCA_021155085.1 Heliomicrobium sp.
GCTTGTGGTGATCGGGGATCACCACAAGCCGCACGGACCTGCCAAAAAGACGTGCTTCAAAATTGCGTCTTGTAGATACTGCGCCCGCCCCGGAATTGATCTCCGGCATTAAATCACGCAGCACGTTCAAATCGCTGATTCCACCGGATTATGTTGAAACGGGAAGTCGTTCAAAACCAGCGGAATGATTGCGGCGTTCGGTCAATATTGTGTTTATGCAAAGCAGTGGCGACCTAAAAGCGAAACCATCCCGCGGAGACAAGACTATCTGTCTGCCTTTTGAAAGTGAAGAGCAGTACCAAAACTGCCTGAAAGTCCGGAAGAGCTATCGTCAGCATCTTGAGCGGATGAGGACTCAATATCCGGAACTGTTTCCATCCGAGATGGAACAAGGCTTCCGTTTTTTCGGCAGTTACCAATCGAAGAAGCAACAACAATCCTTGCGACGCTTGCAGATGAAGGCGAACAAGAAGGTCTATCAAGTGCGTCCGTCATTTCTTCTTCCATATCAAGTGGCACGGACTGACGATGTCGAGAAGGCAATCTACTTGCGGCAGTGGGATGTGCCATTTGAGGCTCTCGCACATGTCTTTGGCCGTGATGCGATGTATTGGTCGGACCTGATTGCGTCCTTCGGAAGACCTTCGTTGTTGGGCGCGACAGTCAAAGACACGGGAAAATTGCCTGCCGATCTGGTCTCGGATGAGAAGCACACTCGGCTCAATGGCAAGAGAGTCTATCTGGCAACGACGGCTGCACAAGGCTGCATTCTTGGCGCCAGTATCGCCAAGAGCGCCAGTACTGAAGCTCTGACTGCCGCTTATGGGGAGTTTGCCGCCGAAGCGCGACAGATCAATCCCGACTATGCCCCACAGAGCATTTGCTGCGACGGTTGGGACGCCACGCATAAAACCTGGCGCGCACTTTTTTCCACGATCACGATCATCCGCTGCTTCTTGCACTCGGTGCTCAAGATCAGGGACCGCTGCAAAAAGGACAAGGTGTTGTGGGACGAGATCAAAGAGCGAGTTTGGAATGCATACCACGCCGAGACACGCCGACAATTTGTTCAACGCCTCCGCCGTTTTCGGGAGTGGGCAACCAACTCGTTACCGCAAGGCGCAATACGTCAAGCGGTGCTGGCGCTGTGTCTGAAGCGCACGGAATTTACAATCGCATACGATTTCCCGACCGCTTACCGTACGTCAAACACGGTTGATCGCCTGATGGATCATCAAGATCGTTGCCTTTACGCAAGGAAGTATTTGCGCGGGAACATCGCGCACGCAACCCGAGTGGTTCGTGCTCACGCATTGTTGTGGAACTTCCACCCGTATGGCGCGCGAATCCGGCGCACTAATCCGACACGGACTTCGCCAGCGGCTGAACTGAATGGTTTTCAGTATCACGAAAATTGGCTGCATAACCTGCTGATTGCTGCCTCCATTGGAGGTCGCAGAGCAGCATCAACATAATCCGGTGGAATCAGGGGATTTCTTTTTCCATCATGTTCAATATTGAACCGAAACTTTTCCCAAGACCGCCTATCCTCCGGTTTCAAGATCGCGTCGGTGCAGGACATTAGTACGCTCGACACCGGCTTTGTAAGCCAACTCTGGAATTTTGGAGGTGAACCATGCTTTGGACCATTATCGTTATTCTCGTAGTGCTGTGGTTGCTGGGACTGGTCGGCGGCGTCGGCGGCTCATTGATTCACGCGCTGCTGGTTATTGCGGCAATCGTGCTGGTTTATAACCTGGTCACGGGCCGCCGCGGAGTGGTATAGCAAGCGGCGAAAAGTACTCAATAATTGCCCATCGCCGAATGAGCCCCCCGGCTTGAGAAGGGGCTTCCAATGGAACTGACGGTTGGGAATAGAGATCCCTATCAACCGCCGACCGCCGAGCTCAATCAGTGAGAGTGACGTACCCGCAGTACCTGTTGAGCAAGGTCGGTTTGGATAACAAGCAGCGAATATTTGAGGAACCGGAGTTGAATTGTTTGGGGAGATATTTCAACTCCGAGAAGGAGTGGGATTCATAAGCTATGAATTTCACCCCTTCTGGGTGGGAGATTCCAAGCAGGGGTTGGTCTTCCACCCATTTTCATTCGCATTAATCTCGTGGTGCGAGGCACCCGCCGGAATGACGAAATCTTCGTTATTGAGCCACGTCGCGCCCCTTTCCTTGTAGACAGGCTGACGCGCCCAGCGAAGCCCCATACTATAGCTTTCAAGAAAATGTTTTTCCTCGTTGACTGATTCAGGCGGCCAGCGCCATTTCGGTTGGCAAGCCGCACAGTGCCAGGATTTCTTGTGGGGCGTTCGCAAATTTGAGCATTGCTTGTTCGACCCGTACGGTCAGCGCCGTAAAGGTCGGGAAGTAATGCAAATGAGTGTCTTGGTCTTTGACTTTCTTCCAGAGTTTCTCAATCGGGTTGTAATCCGGCAAATAGCTCGGCAATTGAAAGACGGTTAAGCGAGCGGCCTGTTCAGCAAAGAAGGCTTGTGCCTCTCTGCTCGTGTGGTAGCGCGCACCGTCTTGAATCAGGACCAGAGGTTGCTTCGTTTGCTGCAGCACGCGCGCCAGAAAAGCCAGATAGGCTTTTGTGTCCAGTCGCCGGAACTTGAGTTTGGCAATGGACAAAATTGGTGACCGCTCTCAGGCCATAGCGCTGGCTGAAGCCTCAATCAAAGCCCATGAAGAAATCGAAGACATCCATACTGCCATGGTACGCCAACAACTGGCAGAATGGCGCGGGCAGGCGAAGCAGTTTTGATGAATGCGAAAACATTGAAAATTAGTGAGGGATTCGATTGGGTCGAGCGCGGGCTTCAGTTCGTGCTCACTCTGCCGGAAAAGAAATGATCTGCCCCTTCATCTGTCAGCGAATAATTGGCCAAGGCGCGATCAGAACCGACCGCGCCTCAGCGAGTAGCATTTGGTTGAAGATAGACAAACTATCGCTTTACCATTTGCATCGGCCGCACGCCTGGAATGTTCAGCCGCATTCGATACAGTCCGCTCCGCGCGCAGAGGTACAACGTTTTGCCGTCGTCGTCGCCCCAGGCCATGTTGTGGATGTGCTTCGGCGCGATGATGGTGCCCAGATGTTTGCCTTCCGCCGAAATCACCCACAAACCGCCAGGGCCGGAAACGTATAGATTGCCTTCCTGATCCGCCTTGATGCCGTCGAGCGCGTCTTCGCCCGGTGCGCTGGTCATATCGAAGAAGAGCTTGCCGTTTTCCAGTTTGCCATCGGCAGTGACTTCGTACCGCATCACGACTTTCTTCCTTTCGTCCCAGTTACCGACGTAGAGGTACTTTTCATCCGGTGAAAACGCGATGCCGTTCGGGCCAGTGAAGTCCGTGCTGACCAGTTGCAGCTTGCCTTTGTAGATTGAGTAGACACCGTTGAACTTCAGTTCTTTGCGCGGATCATCGCCAAACTTCGGCAGTCCGAACGGCGGGTCGGTGAAGAACAATGTGCCGTCGGAACGGTGGACCAGATCGTTCGGGCTGTTCAGTCGCTTGCCGTCAAATTTATCGGCCAGCACCGTTTCGCTGCCATTCTTTTCCAAACGCACGACGCGATGATTGCCGTGCTGGTTGATCGTCAAACGACCTTGCGGATCAAGCGTCAACCCATTCGATCCCGGCTGGCCGTATTCGGCGATGTCCGCACCGCTGTACCCACTTGGCGTACGGAAGACTTCCAGCTTGCCCAATTCGGTTGGACCGTTTCCGTTCGGCGTATACTTGTAAATGATGTTGCTGTTGGGATCGCTAAAGAGCAAGTACTTGCCTTCGGGAACCCAGACGGGGCCTTCGGTGAATTTGAAGCCTTCGGCCAGCTTGAAGATTTTCGGATTCGGGCCGACGATCTTTTCGATTCCTTCGGGATCGTTCTTCACGATTTGCACATTGACTTCACTGGGAATCAAGGCAAACGGACCGCTTTTCTCAGTGCGATAAAAATCCAGCTTCGCCTCCCGCACCCAGATGAAGTTGGTTGGCGGGTTCGAGATGGGGCCGTTGATTCCGAACACTGCCAGTTGTATCTGCTGCCCCGGCTTCACGTCGCGGCCGATGACCAGACGATTCGGCGCATTCCACCCGCTGATGACGGGGCCGCCCATCTGGCCGATGTAGCGTGAGATTTCGCCGTCCACCCAAACCTCAGCGTAATCGTCCAGCGCCGTTTGAAAGACAACGGTCGAGCCGGTCGGATCGAAATCGCCGGCACGTTCCGGGATTGTAAGTTTGATGCGATACCAGTTGAAACAAATCCGCCCGGTCGAACGTCGCGCATCGAGTGAACTGGCCCGGATCACTTCCCATTTCGAATCGTCAAAATCGGCCGGGCCGGCTTTCGGCGTGTAATCGTAAGTTTTGTTTGGTGTACCGGTCGGTTGTTTGTCTGCGCCAGGGCCTTTGAAATCAACTTCAATGATCTTTGTATCGCTGTACCGCCACTCGCCTTTGACCAGTTTGGCGCCTTCGTCCGTCGCGAGATCAATCGTCGCGTCGGGCTTGCCGCTTGGAACGCCGGACGTTGTTTGTGCTGCGTGCGTGGCGTGTGATGCGAGATCAGATAATCCGAAGCAGAGCGCCACAGTCAACAGCAATGACATCGCCGCAAACATCAGCCGATAAGTTCGTGGTTTCATTTTCTGCCTCCTTTCGGCTAACGAGCCTTTACGACGTAGTAGTTGAGTGGCCCCGGCACTTCCTTGAACCAATGCGGAGTGCCTGCGGGAACAATAATCACGTCCCCCTTGCTGATCGTGCGCGTTTCGCCGCCCTTGATGTCAGTGCCGCGAATTTCGCCAGGCCCAGTCACTTTTCCACCAACCATTTCGCCGCCCGTAACGAGGACAGCCGACCCGTCAAGCACGTAGATGATGTCGGCGTCCTGTTCGTGAAGTTCAACCATCCCGGCTTTGTCGCGGTGGCTGGCGTGAACCATATACTTATCACTGCCGTCAAAGAGCACCGCGCCTTTGGCGAATGCGGCGGTGACTTTCTCTTTTTCGAAATAGCTGACTCCCGGTTTGCCGGCTTCCGGATTCGACAGGGTATTTGCGCCCGCGATTGCCAACTCTTCATCCTGTTGCGCGCTGGCCGCGCCGCTGACCCCCACGCCACCGACGATCTGGCCGTCAACCATGATCGGGATGCCGCCTTGCAGCGGAGTGAAGAACGTATCGGGCAATGCGGTCATGGCCGTGCGGCCTTTGTTGATAATGTCTTCGAACACTTTGGTCGGCTTTTTGAACAACACGGCGGTGCGCGCTTTGCCGATCGAGATATTGGCGCCTGCGGCAAAGGTGCCATCCAGCCGCTCCACCGCCATCAGGTTTCCGCCATCGTCCACCACCGCAATGACGCCCCCCGGCGCTTTCAGCTTAGCAGCTTCGGCCTTCGCCGCTGCGATCACTTTCTTTGCGCCTTCCAGTGTCAGCGATTTTTTCTCGGCAACTTGGGCCGTGGCCAGCGCAGTGAGCGCGCTTAACACAATCAAAACCAGTAAACTTTTCATCAGTCTCATTTTTCTTCCTCCTTCGTGAGAGCGGGAGAGTGAAAGAGTGCATTCCTGGCTCTCTTCGTCTCTCCCGCAATAAGCTGTATTCAAATCAATTGGCAGACCGATTGGCAGGCCGACCGGCAAACGGATCTGCGAACAGACTTGTATTGAATTACATTTTGGCCATTGAGCTTTCGGGCGTGATCGTGACGCGGAACAGTTGGCCGGTCTTGGTGAAAAAGGTCGACTCTTTCGCCAGATGCACCTTGCCATTCTCCGCCGGGCCGGTGTTTGGGGCCGATTGGCGCGGAGCCTGATTGGGTCCGATGCCCGACTCTTCGTTCACTTCCGTACCCGCGTCGTAGAGCATGAACTCGGACGTGATGTCGCCGCTGATGGCTTTACCGTTCTTGAATAACTCAATGCCGCGATGCGACGGGGCGTAGAACCAGTCGTTCGACTGGCCGAACATCGTGATCACCGACAGGTGCATGCCGGGTTTTGCCGTGAACGTGAATTCGTATGCACCACCCGGGCCAATTGGGCCAGGACCAGCCGCGCCAACCGGGGTATTGAACACACCGTGCAGCATTGCGCCGTCAGCGCCGTTGTGGCCGCGAGCTTCCAGCACTTTGACGATCTCGCCAGGATTGCCGTCTTCGGCTTGCGCTTCCAGGCCGCCGACTGCCGGGTTACTTTCGCGGAACAGGCGGACTTCGCGCTCGTGAACAACCCACAGGCCGGGCGAGAGCGCGAACGGCCACTTGGCGCCGTTGGAAGCCGTTTGACCGTCGGCACTGGAAATATTCTCGACGCGAACGGTGAACTTCGCTTCTTTACCTTTCCCTTGCGCCGAAGCTGCAACAAATAGGGCGGCGGTGGCGAACAGACTCAGGAAAATCGTACGTTTCAACATAGGTTTTTCTTCCTCCAAAGGATTTTGTTTGTTGGACTAAGACAGCGCTCGGACTGCCTCAACATCCGTGGCTTTTACAGTTTCGCCACACTCTCTCAAGTTGCACTTGAAGATGCAGCGTTGATGGTTGTGGTGGTGCAGCTTGGCGCATCGCACATTGCGAGCGCCTTTCAGCCGCAGGTAGCTTTCCGCCGCGAGTAACATCCCCAGCGGCGGAGCCGTGAAATAGATCCAAAGAGAATTCCAAGTCCGGGCATTGAATGCCGAGCCGAACGTTCGCGCGGGATTCATGCTCATCCCTGAGAAAGGCGATTCGATGCTGATGTAGGTCGCCACCAATGCGCCGGCGAAGAGGCCTGTGTAACGGGCAATGTTCTTCCTGTTCGACACATTGAGCACCATCGTCATCTGAATAAACGCGATGATTGCTTCAGCGATGAATGCAACAGCTACTCCGCTGTTACCGGGTACTGTGGCCACGTAATTCACTGGGGGCTGTGTCAGGGTATTTTGTAAAACTACCGTAGCTAGCATCACACCGATAACAGCACCGACAAACTGAGAAATAATGTAGAAGAATGCATCTGCTCCACCTACCTTACCCAGCCGCCAGAACGTCAACGTCACCGCCGGGTTGAAGTGCGCCCCTGACCGTTTGCCCAAGGGCGAATAGATGATGCTGATGGCCGTCAACCCCATTGCCAGTCCGCCAAACACGCGCCGAATCGTCGGATCGGGAAGCGCCTGATGCACGGGCGACCCTGGGTATTCGAGCAGTACACCGAACAGGCAGGCCGAAACCATAAAGATTCCCAGTTCCGCAGCCTCCATCAAATATTCCGGCCAATGTTGGTTCAGTGCATTTACCATACGATCTCTTTGCTTACTTGCGGCCTATTCTCTTCTGATTCCAGGCGTAATTCAGGCAGTACCAACCTGCCAGACATCGTAACTTCATATCCGTGAAGTTCGTCTTGCCTGACCTCAGCATCACTGCGGAGCAGGCCGAAATAGTTACCTTTGTCTTCCGTTTGAGTAACTATTTCATCAACAATATGGGGATTAAAAGTAACCATCTTATTTCTCCTTGTAAGTCTCTTTCAGGCTCCTCGGCGTGAAAATACCCGTCGCCGTGCGGTTTATTCCAAGTCTTTGAGGCCGACGAGATTGGCGGCAAATGTGTTCCGCGCAAGGTCGCGCCCGGCCTGAAAGTCCGGATGAAACAAATTCTGGAACTGGCCCGCCGCATTCGTTGATCGTTGGAATAAAACCTTGCCGCGCAGGATTCATAGCGCGAGTGAGTGCCACTGGCTTGATGGAGATTGGGCCGGCGATAGCTTGAAGTCCAAAACTAAAAATTGGCGTGGATTTTGCGTCCTCGAGGTGCATCGCCTAGTTAAACTGCAGCCGGGTTTTAGCTCTTTATCTAAGCCGGTTCGGGGTGAAGTGTGCCCAACCGTGGTGGGAGGCTGACTCTCGCTGGGGGTTGGGCATCGTATTCGGGGAACGCCATCCACGCCCAAACTCCGGAGGTAACGAAAATGCAGAAAGAACCGAATAGACGGTTTGAAGATCCCATAAAGCGACAGGGAGATACTCCTGCGTCGAAGCCGGTCAACCGGCAGCAGTTCCTGAAAAGGATGGTGTGCGCCCTGGCCTTTGCCTTGTTGTGCGTTGGGGCTGTCTGGAGTCACGGCAGCGTCTCCGCACAAAGCGACGACCCGGGCCAGTTGCGCCAATTTATTGACCAACAGGTGGGTGGAATCCAGAAGCTAATGGTTCCGGCAAACAACGCCGACCTGCCGCAGCCGCGGCTCGCCGATGGAAGCCCGGACCCGCAATTCAAGACCACCGAGGCCAAGCGCTACCTTGGCAAACTACTCTTTCACGACCCGGTTCGCATGGCCAGAATTATGCCGCAGTTCGGCGGCGTGCTCGCCACGCGGCAAACCGCTTCTTGCGCGAGTTGTCATCAGGGCGAATCCGCATCAAAGGCCGGCACGCTCTTGAACTTTGCTGCGGGCGGCGAGGGAAAGGGTTACACGGATGCCGAGGGCAACTTCATTCCGCGACGGCGGCCCCGGCTGGACATCCTGCCCCGCCTGCGTGAGACGCCGCTCTTCCCTGGTGACTCGCTGGTGGACGAACTGCCGACGCTCACCGACATCTACGAGCTTGCTGGGGTGGCTACTCCGGCGCGTGCTCGCAAACAGCCGGACCCCGGGCAACTGCTGCGCACTGGGCGGTTGGATGCTTTGGACAGTGTCGCGCGCAACGCGCCAAGCGTCATCGGGGCCGCATTCAACAATCGCCTCTTGTTAGGCGGATTCGCGGGCGAACCCGACGCGTCACCCGGCGGCCTCAACCCGTTCAACTTTCCGGCCCAGGAAAGCGTGGCGCTCTTGCTGCTCGACGCGCACCGTATGCTGGACTTCCAATCCGCCGAGCTACAGAAGGTCCCGGCTTTCGTGAAACTCTTTCAGGATGCGTTTCCCGAAGAGGCCGCCCAAGCTGCGGCGAAGAAAGACCTGAACCTGCTGATTAACGACATTACTGTGCTGCGGGCCACCGCGACCTTCATGCGAACCGTGGTCACGCGGAACACGCCCTGGGATCGCTTCCTGGCCGGAGACAACAGCGCATTGACGCCCGCACAGCAGCGTGGCGCCAGGTTGTTTTTCACTCCCGCTACCGGCGCCGCCGGTGGGGCCAGTTGTTACACCTGCCACAGCGGCCCGATGCTCAACAAACAGGTCAACGATCATGACGTGGCTGGCATGGGTCAGTTCGTGGAAGAGAACTTCTTCAACCTCGGACTTGGCGACCATCCGGTCCAAGCCTTGAATCGCCAGGCGAGAAACGATCCCAACTCCCTCGATGATGGCAGGCGGGAAATCACCGGCCGCGAGGACGATGCTTTCAAGTTCCGCGTGGTGACGCTGCGACAACTGAAAGACGCCCGGTTCTTCTTTCATAACGGCGCATTCACAACTGTGCGAGACGTGGTGCAGTACTTCAACGCCGGTGTGCCGCAAAACGAACAGTCCGGCGCTGCGAATACACTGACGCCCCGGTTCACCAATCCCCGCGGCCCTGGCTCGCCGCGCGGCCTGGGGCTGAGCGAGGCTCAAGTAAACGACCTCACCGACTTTCTCGAAAACGCCTTGTACGACCCTGCCTTCGTCCACTTCGATCCGAACTCGACGACCGATACGTTCAATCCAAACGTACGTGACTTGAATTACGCGATCTACCGCCCGGACCTCGCGGCTTTGGGCGCAATCAACGGACGGATGCCCAGCGGACTTCCGATGGCGAACAACGATGCCTTGTCCCGGCGCGATATGGGGCTTGAATTCCTTGACGTGACGGGGCAGGTGAACACTTCGCTGCAAAGCTCGCTGAGGTTTGGCCGGCGGCAGGATGACGTTTACACGATCACCAACAGCAGTTCGTCCATCGTGGACACGCATCTCCTGATTGTTGTCCATGGCCTTTCCAACGGAGTTCGGCTGGAGAACGCCAGCGGGATCACGAGCAGCGGCGCCCCTTATATCCGCGTGTTCCTGACCAATGGCGCTCTTCTCCCTGGCCAGAGCATCACCGAGAGGTTGTTCTTCACAAGGCCCAACCCTTTGCCGGCGAGATACAGTCTCACGCTTCTTTCGGGACAGGGCAAACCATGAGGCAATCATCCGATTGAGCTCTTCCGTTTGTGACTACGCGGTCTGAAGATCGGGAAGGCCCATTACCAATGTGCCTTTTCGTGAGGTTCCCAGCAGGCTCGGGACTTGCTCTTTCGAGCGGCGTCCCGGGCCTGCTGGCGTTTTCCAAAAGCTGGCTGCATCCTTTCTATCGAACGTTCCAGAAGAGTTACGAACTGGTCAGCAGGAAGATATATGAATAAAGCCTATCGTCATAATTCAAAGGTTGAACGGGTTACCCGAACCAGGCAGGAGGCGAAAAACCATTACGACCGATTGAGCGGCTGGTACGACCTGCTGACGGATCGCAGTGAAAGAAAATCTCGTGATCTTGGACTGAAGCTCTTACGCCTAAGGGAAGGGCAAAAGGCGCTCGTGATCGGCTTTGGAACCGGACATGGCGTTTTGGCTTTGGCAGCCGTAGTTGGCGAAACGGGCAAAGTCTTCGGTCTTGATCTTTCGGAAGGAATGCTTGAAGTTGCACGTGAGCGGGTGCTGGTTGCCGGGCTGGCCGATAGAGTGGAACTGCAATGTGGCGATGCGACGGCGCTCCCCTTTGCGGCGGAGTTCTTTGACGCGATTTTTATGAGCTTCACCCTTGAGCTTTTCGACACGCCTGAAATCCCCGTTGTTTTGCGAGAGTGCCGCAGAGTGCTGAAAGCGGGCGGGCGGATTTGCATCGTCGCCATGTCCAGGCAAGGGAAAGAACGTTTGATGGTCAAGCTTTATGAGTGGGCACATCGCCGGATGCCAAGCTACGTGGATTGCCGCCCGATTTATGTCCGGGAAGCCATTGAACAAGCGGGGTTTCAAGTTGTTGACGTGATCAACAATTCAATCTGGGGGCTGCCGGTAGAGATTGTTAAGGCGGAGAAGCTAGGCGGAAAAGAGCGGGAAACGAAAGTTCACTTACAGTAATAAAACAGTGGCGCTTAGCTGAGCGCCCTGATAGCAGCCGCTGCCGGAAGGTCCTCGAAGTAGAGTGGTATTTGCTCGCGGCTGACGGGTTGGGCGAGATTTGTTGGATGCCCTAAACGAGCCGCCGCTTGGTTTAGCGTGTGACGGGCAATCCAATCAATAGCAGGAACGCAAACTGCATCAGCAAAGCCTGTCAAAACTTGGTTGCGCGCCCTCTGAATATTGAAGTCCGGAACGCCCTGAAGCCTTGCATATTCCACGGGAGACATCCAACGCATTTTGAGCTTGCCGCAATCAACTACGACAACGATCTGTTTCCCGCTCCCGCCTTTTGCAGTTCTCAAACATCCAGCCAAGCCGTCAAAACGCACTTCACATCTTGTCTTTCCCTCGCGAACGCGGCGAAACATTGCCCCGATCCAAAGCTGATTTGAGGCGATCAGATTATCAACTCGATGACGGTGATCGTCGCTCATTCTGTGATAGTGCTTCTTCACCTCATCCTCTGACCACCACTCTTGAGCGTCATCAAGATCAATGACTGAAGAAAGGTTTCTTTTAACTGGCGGCAATTCCGGCAGGTCGAAAGCGATCCAGCCTGTGGGCAGTTGAATCTTGCGCATCGCTTCAAAAAGGCGCGCAGGACAGGTGTTTGAACGCGACCTTAGACGTTCACTCCAAAGATGGTGGCGACTGTTTAGAGCGGTTTCGGGAATGGCGTTTTTCCGCACTCCTATGATGAACAAGCGAGGGCGGCTCTGCGGCGTGAAGTGTCTAGCGTCTACGACAAACGCATCAAGAAAGAAACCCAACTCAGAAAGCGCCTGGCAAGTCTGCTCAAAATCCTTTCCATGATGCCCGGTCAACAATCCAGTGACATTCTCGATCATTATAAGTGACGGCATTTTGCGCTGTTCATTTAGCCTGCGCATCACTTCAATGAAACCAAACAGTGTTGAAGAGTGCTCCCCGCCCAACCCTTTCATATGGCCTGCAAGGGACAGATCAACGCAAGGAAAAGATGCGGTGGCCAACAGTGTGGAAACGGCAATGCGTTCCAGAATGCGGTCGGTATTCCAAATGTCTTCAAGATGAAAGTGCGCGGCCTCCGGGAACTCATCAAGATACATCTCTCGTTTCTTTTCCGAGAAATCGTTTGCATAGACGCACGTCCAGCCTGAAGGGCGCAACCCTAAATGAACGAGGCCAATTCCGGCAAAAAATTCGAGAAAGGTTTTCTCCATTGTCATTCTCTCTTCCGCACTGAATCTTTTTCTGGTGTCCTTTTTCGCTGCAATGGTAGTTATATCCCGTGGACATATAGTCGTCAACTCATTCAATCTTCAATTTGTGAAAAGCAAGCAAGACCCCAAAGCTCTGTTCGGCCAGCGCTTGCGGAAACTTCGCCAAGCGGCAGGTTTCTCTCAAGAAGCTTTAGCCTATGCGGCTGAACTTGACCGCAGCTATGTCGGCGGAGTTGAACGTGGCGAGTATAACATTTCGTTACTCAACATCTGCGCGTTGGCGCGCGCTTTGGAGCAGCCGCCGCACGAACTTTTGCGATTCACCGAGGACGCCGAGTCAGCGCCCCCCAGAAAAAAAAACAGATGCAAAATCTAAAGCGTAGCGTGCTCAGTCACGTTCTATCCCAAATTGACCGGGACTCGGCAGGGCTATCCGTTGTTGAGCCGAATTTGGTTTGGAAGCCTCGCGTTGTGAAAGCCGTCAGACTGTTCATTCCTCGCCTAGTCGAGATTGCTCCAAAGCTAATGGAGGACGTGCCCCAAACACTCAACAGCCCTCATCTCATTCGCGGGACATGGGCAAGGGTGAAAAAGCATCTTGAGAAGGGAAGGCTTCCCACCGAGATCAAGGCCGACATCTCAATGCTTGACTACGAGCTTAAGCTTGAAGCCTGTCTCCTGTCGGTTATCACTGGCGAAACAGTCTCCAGCCTTATTTCAGACTTTTTGTGCCGCGAATTCCCCGACTTGAGAAAGAACAATAGGAGCACCTATCCGGACCTTTACTTTGGCTCGTTCGATTACAGTAAACTGCCGTTCAGAAAACGCGGGAACGCTGTCGGGCCTGCTCTGCGTGGCGATAGTCCAACGTCTGTTCCGGACGGGATCGAGATCAAATCACAACGAGGCAGGCGAATTCGAGTTGATTGCCATCACGACCATCAAGGCCTGCATCTTGTGATGACCTTCGACAAAAAGAATGAGATTTGGTCTGCCCTTGATGTATATGTGGCCTATCTTGCCAAGTCCGACTATGCGCGTGCCACGCGCAACACGACGGCCACGACGGAGAAGTTTTCCTTTTCTCATACAACTTTCATTTCCGCGCTCAGCGGCGCGGTAGCGCAGGCTGCTACTGAACGTCCATGACCGCTGGCATTCGCCCCAGTTTTACTTGATGCGTCCTCCATTGACTCTATGGACACTTTCAGCAAGGAAAAACGCAGCGAGATCATGCGCGCGGTCAAATCTAAGGATTCGCAAGCCGAACTGAGCGTGCGCCGGATGCTTCACCAAGCAGGATTCCGCTATCGGTTGCACGTCGCGGACTTGCCGGGGAAGCCTGATTTGGTCTTTCCTTCGCGCCGAAAAGCCATCTTCATGCACGGTTGTTTCTGGCATTCGCATAAAAACTGCCCTGCCGCTCGCCGTCCATCCAGCAATGTCGAATATTGGGAAGCAAAGCTTGAGCGAAACGCAAAACGAGACAAGGAAAATAGAAAACAACTAAAAAACCTCGGCTGGAAAACGATTGTTATCTGGGAGTGCGAATTGAAGTATCCCGATGCCGTTTTTTCCAAGCTGACGCATTTCCTGGATGAGATGTAATTGGCTCTTCTTCATTGATGCCTGCTCAGCTCTTTTACTGAGATCATTGGCCATACACGAGTACGTCTACGGCTGAAGCGGCACGCCATTGTTGAACGACCAATCTATTGGTCACGGCGGTCAAGGTGCGGCCATCACTGGTAAAGGCCACTCCCACTGGATCGAGTCCGGTTCTGAAAGAGGCAAGTTCCTGTCCGGTCTCCCAATCCCAGAGCTTCGCTGTGCGATCAAAACCTGCCGTTGCCAACCGTTTGCCATCGGGTGAAAGTCTCAATGCGCCAATCTCTTTGGCATGCCCGGTCATCTGTCGTAGTTCGTGCCCGCTGGCGATGTCCCAGACTCGGATCAGGTTGTTGTCCGTTGTCAGCAATTGGCGGCCTTGGGCGGCAAAAACGATTTGGGTGCTTCTTGAAACATCTTGTTCTACCCCCTTGAAAGTGAGCTTCACACGCTCGGTCGCAAGGTCCCAAAGCATGAAATTCCCGTCAACCCCGCCCACCGCCAGTGATTGATTGTCCGGGGAAAAACAGAGTTCCGCCGTTGGTCCGGCAGCGTCTTGGAAGTTGTGAAGCACACGCTCCTTCTCCAGGTCCCAAACCGTGACTGCACCTTTCAGATCAGCGGTAGCGAGCATCCGCCCGTCGGGCGAAAAGGCTAAACCGCCGATTTCACCAGGCTGTCCGGCAAGCGCGCGCAATTGCCCACCTGTGGCCGCATCCCAAAATTTTACCCGCCCCGCCGAATCACCCGTCGCCAACAGCCGCCCGTCTGGCGAAAAGGTGATGGAGCGAATTGCTGCTCCGTCGCTGGCTAACTTGAGCAACTGCTTGCCCTGCGCCAGGTCAAACACGGCGGCTTCAAAACCCAGGACGGATTCCCCATTGTCCAGTAATTTGCTGATTGCGATCGCCACGCGATCACCCGCCGGCGAAAAGGCGAGCGGGTATAGATAAGAACTTTCCTTATGCGTTGTCTGTACGATGCGGTGATTCGGCTCGCCGAGCGAACTGGTCCGCAAGAGCGCGGCAACCTCCCAGAGTTTGGCCGTCCGATCAAAGCTGGCTGTCGCGAGCCATAGACCATCGGGCGAAAACGACACCGACGAGATGTCGCCGCTGTGTCCTTTAATCGTGGCCAGTTCTTGCCACGAAGCCGTATCCCACAATTTGACGGTCAGATCGCGACTGGCCGTCGCCATGCGTTTGCCGTCCGGGGAAAAGGAAACTGAATTGACCCAATCGAGATGGCTTTGCAACGTCGCGACTTCCCTGCCGGTCGCCAGCTCAAACACCTTGGTCGGATTGCCCGGAGCTATCAGCCATCTGCCGTCAGGAGAAAAGATGAGTTTGGTGACGGTAATGCCGTGCAGTAAATCCAGATGCTCCTTTCCCGTTATTGCGTTCCAAACTTTCAAGCCACGGCCGCTGGCGGCAATCCATTTCCCGTCGGGCGAAAAGGCGACGCCGTTGGATATTGTTTTGCTCGCGCCTGTCAGGCCTCGCAGGGTGAGCAGGACCTGCCCGGATTTCAGCGACCACACTTTGACGGTGTTGTCTTCGCTGAGCGTGGCCAGCCACTCGCCCTTCGGCGCGAAGGTGACTGATACGAGCGGCGCCGAGTGGCCAGCAAAGACGCGCAATTCAGAGCCAGTTGCTGCATCAATGAGCCTGGCCGTGTGATCCAGATTGGCTGTCGCCAGTTGTTGCCCTGTGGGAGACAGAGCCACATCCGCAAGCACTCTCTCGCCTTGCGCCGGTTGTACCATAACGCTTCGTAGCTGCTTTCCCGTAGCGGTTTCCCAAAAGGTGATGACGTGGCCGCCCGCCATAGTCATCAGCCATTTGCCATCGGGGGCAAAGGCAACTCGGCTGAGTCCTTCATCGTGCTGCAAGGTCCGTGTTTCGCTGTGACAAAGCTGCCAAAGGTAATACCACTCGAAGCCACGCAAGTCTTCTTGTCCCGGCTGCGGCACCTGTTCCTGCAGCATTTCCAGGACGCGTCCCACGCTGAAGTATTCCCAATTCTGCTGCGCCAGGTTCAAACGCGCGGCATACAGCACGCGCCGTTTGGTCTTCATTTCATTCTGGGCGAGATTGCGTTGTTGCAATGCCAGGGCGGCGAGCGCCGCGAATAAAGCCAGCAACACGGCGGCCACGGCACTGGTGCGGATGACGCCGCGCCGGTAGGCAGCTCGCTGCCGCTCGACCTCAGCATCAGGCATGTGCTTGCCGACCCACTCCTGATTGAAGACCTGAGCGTAGATGCGATTGCGTGGCCGCAGCCCCCCTTCTTCAACGAGCACCAGCCCCGCCAGACGCAGCACCGTCACCAGCGGGTTGGTCTCGTCGTCCTCCGTGCGGTTGCCTTCTCGCACTTTGGCGTAGAGCGTGAGCAGGCCGGCTGTGTCCACTTCGCTGCGCAGCATTCGTTCGCGGACGAAAAGCAGATTGTCGTCCTGCTCGCTGGCGCGTTTGGCAAAGAACAATTCCTCGCACAACTGATCCACGCCTTGCGGATTCAGCGCACGCGCATCTTCGGCAACGGCTTTGCACAGTCGTTGTGTCAGATACGGATGGCCGCCCGTCCAGTAGAGAATCCGTTTGAGCAGATTGCTCGCCATCGGCTCATCCCGCCGCAGTCCGGCGGCGAGCGGGGCGGCTTCAGCTTCGGTGAAATCGCGCAGTTCAATACGCAGGCCAATGTTGAAGGGCGTCGTGCGCGTGTCGCGGATCAAGTCTGACGGCGACGCCACGCCGAGCAAACAAAACGTCAGTCGTTCCAACTCGGCGTCTTCGGTGCGGAAATTGTACAACTCACGGATGCCGGCGAAGAATTCATCGGTCGAAAACGGCAGTCCCAACACGGCGTCAATCTCGTCAATGAAAAACACGATCGGCCCGACGCATCGCGGCAACACGGCGTGGCGGATCGTCTGCAACCATCGTTGAAGGGGCCCGAGCGACATCTGTTGCTGCCAGAACTCCATCAACTCGTCTTCCAAATCGAGTTGCTGCGCCATCTGGCTGAGCAAGCCGCCGTACCACTGTTCGGCATTGACGTTCTGCCCAATGGCCGTCAGGTCAAGCACCGCCACGCCAACCCCTTCTTCGCGCAGACGTGTGGCCGTGCGCACCATCAAGCTGGACTTACCCATCTGACGCGAAGTCAGCACATAACAGAACTGCCCTTGCTTGAGCGCTGCGTAAAGTTGCGCATCAGCTTGCCGTCCGACATAAGACGGCGCGTCGCGCCGCAGCGTGCCGCCGACGATATAAAAACCGCGCGGCACAGCGCGTTCAGCAGGGACGGTTAGTGCAGCATCTTTGGCCATTGATCTTGACCAGATTGGTTGGTAATGGTTGATGGCCTGCCAGGAAATGACAGGCCATATTCAAATTACAGCAAATGCTTTCCCAGATAATTGGCGTAAAGCTGGCATCGCGGACGCAGGTCGCGCACGGAGTCGCCAGACATCAGGCCCGCACTGCGCAGGCGGTAAAAGCTATCGGTATTCGCCGACGGTTTGCCTTGCAACACGTTCTGCACGACTTCGCGCAAAGACGGGTCTTGTGAGAGCGAAATCAGCAAGCGGCGTAAATGATCGCCGAACGGCCCCTCGTCGTGATCGGCCTCGGCTTCCAACCGGCCCAGCACCCAGCCGCGCGTGACCATCTCGTGCAAGCCACGACGCACCAGAAAAGGGTGCCCGCCGACCAGCCGGAAGTACCGCGCCACCTCCGCGCGATCTTGGAGCGGCGCGCCGTAGCGTTCGTTTAATTGCGCGACTTGGTCATAGTTGAAATCTTCCAGCGCCAGTCGCGTGCCGACGTTGAACGGCGATTGGTTCAGATCGGTAATGAACAGGTGCGCTTCGGTAGCGTAGGCAATCACTTGCGTCAAACGTTTCCAGGGCCCATCGGGATCGAGCGCGCGTTTGTTATGCCAGGAACGAAACAGGCCAAAGATGTCACTGCCGAAATCACAGTTGAACAACCGATCTACTTCGTCCAGCCCCCAGACGATTGGAGCCTGAACTTTCGCGAGCACCTCGCGGCGCAGAAACCGCTCAAAGTTAATCCCCGGACTCATGAATGAATTCCACATCTGGCTCGGATAAACATCCAGATCGAGCTGATCGGCCAGCGTCTCGGCCAGGCTGAGAATCAGTTTCTCGGATGAGGTGAAGTACTCTTGTCCCAGGCTCTGGAAATCTATCAGCACGACCCGCGCACCACGTTCGCGCGCCCGGTTCAGCCCGCGTGCGAGCAAGGAAGTCTTGCCCACCTGTCGCGCGCCCTTGACTAGCACCAGGCTATCCTGCCGTTCGATGGCTTCGTGAAACTCCCGGTCGGTGGATCGTTCGATGTAAAACTGCGAATCGAGCGGCACGGCTCCTCCCACGGGTTCCAGCTTTCGGCGGTCTTCCAGGTCTTTCATCGAAGACAACGTTTCGGTGGTGTATTGCTGAGGCGGATGGTCTTTCGACCTGCGTTCATCGGCAATCGGCGGTGGTCCCACTAAGACGCTGCGCTTGAGCTTGGCTTCAACTTCCAGTTCCAGCTTCAGATTCTTCAGGTCAATCATGAAATCCTTGATGACTTGATACCGCTCGTCGCGATTCTTTTGCAGTGCCTTCTCGACGATGCGTTCGAGTTCCGAGGGCACGGCGCGCGAATAGCGAAGCAGCGGCAGCGGCTCCTGATTCAGAATCGCCGCCAGCACCGCGCCCGTCGTCGCGCCCTCGAACGGCGCGCGCCCTGCCACCAACTCGTAGAGCACCACGCCCAGGCTGAAGACGTCACTGCGTCCGTCAAGCTCCAAACCCAGCAAATGATCCGGCGAGATGTAATGCGCCGTGCCCATGACCTTGCCTGGGTCGGTCTTGAGCGGCGCTGAGTTGCTGATGAGGCTGTCACTCATTGTCGTCAGGGCGGTCATAAACTGCTCGGTCAGTTTGGCGATGCCGAAGTCCAGAACCTTCACATAACCATCGCGCCGCACCATGATGTTTTCCGGTTTGATGTCACGATGCACGATTCCGGCTTCGTGCGCGGCGGCGAGCGCGCCTGACGCTTGGATGATGATCTCTAGAACTTCCGACAATTTGAGCGCCGAAGCAGATAAACGCTGCCGCAGCGTTTGCCCATCAATGAACTCGGTGACGATGAAGTGGACGCCTTCATGTTCGCCGATTTCAAAGATCGTCAGGATGTTCGGGTGATTGAGCGCAGATGCCGCGCGCGCCTCCTGCTTGAAACGGCGCACCCGTTCCTGATCCTGGGTGAACTCGCGTGGCAGCAGCTTGAGCGCCACTTTACGACTAAGCCGCGTGTCTTCAGCCAGATAGATGTGCCCCATTCCACCAGCGCCCAGCAACGACAGCACTTGGTAATGGCCGATTTTTTGCCCGATCAAAAAGTGATCTTGGTCGCTGGCGAGGACTTTTGCGGCAACATCAAGCGCGGAAGAAGACAGAAACTCTCCCGCTTTGTCATTCGATTCCAGCAACGACTCAACCTCGCGGCGCAAGCTCTCATCAGCCACGCAGGCTTCATCCAGGAACGCAACTCGCGCCGCCTCATCGCGCTCCAACGCGGCGTAATACAGATCGTTTATTTGTCGCCACCTTTCCGGTTTCATTGTCCTTTCCTCAACACCTAATGCGCGACCGAGCGCCGGAAGCTGCCACGAGAGTGAAATATATTTTTACGTTTCATCCATCGCCTTTCCGCTGAGTTCGCGGAAAAGCCAGGCGCGCGCCAGGCTCCACTCCCGCATCACCGTGCGGGGAGAAGTCTTGAGCACCTCGGCGATCTCCTCGACGCCGAGGCCGCCGAAGAATTTCAGCTCGACGATCCGGCCCTTTCGGGGATCCATTGCCGAGAGACTCTTCAACGCATCATCAAGCGCAATGAAGTCTGCCTCAGCTTGCACCTGAAGAGACGTTGCCTCATCAAGTTGGACGTGCCGTTTTCCGCCGCCCCACTTCTCGTAATCGCGGTGACGTGCGAAATCCACCAGCACTCGCCGCATCAACTGCGCCACGACGCCGAAAAAGTGCGCACGGTTTTCCCACTGCGCTTCTTTCCAATTCGCTAATCGCAGATAGGCCTCGTTGACCAGCGCCGTCACCTGCAACGGGTGTCCCGGCAGCTCGCGGTTCATATAGCCGCGCGCCAGACGGTACAACTCGTTGTAGATCAGCGGGATCAGGCGTTCGAGTGCCGCTTGATCGCCGTTACCCCACGCCTTGAGCAACCCTGTAATTTCTTTTGGCGAAACCGCGTCCACGTCTTTCTCCTAACTTGGCTCCTGATCCGGAAAATATTTTTTTGCACGTTTGGCAGCTTTCCTCTTCGCGTCACGCATTAAGGGGACGAAGGAGAAAAGCTATGAACAACACTATTCAATCTACGCTTGATGATTTTGAAGCCCTGGCAATCCCTCATCTCAACGACCTTTATCGCACCGCCCGCCGCACAATGGGCAACACCAGCGACGCTGAGGACGTGGTGCAAGAGGCTTACCTGCAAGCCTGGAAATCGTTCCACCGCTTCGAGCCTGGCACTAACATCCGCGCCTGGCTTTTCAAAATACTCTTTCACGTGGCGTCGCATCACCGTCGCAAATTGTTCAAGTTCAAACAGGCCGACGTGACCGACGAGGTGATCGCTGAAACCGTTGCCTATGAACCCGCGCCGCCGTCTGATCTGCGTGATGAAGAGGTGCTTGCTGCGCTGGCGGCTGTTCCGCAAACCTACCGAATCGTCCTTATGCTGGCCGATGTGCAGGAGTTCTCGTACAAGGAGGTCGCTGACATCATGCAAATCCCTATCGGCACCGTGATGTCTCGCCTGAGTCGTGGCCGTGGCATCATGCGCGATGCCTTAAGCAAGACCAGCATTGCCGCCGGTTTCTTCACGGCAAAAAGAATGGCAGCCACCGTTTGAGAAATCTTGTAACGCACGGGGCGCTCTGGAAATTAAGAGTTGGTCCTCTGTGTTCTATGATCAGTTCCTTCTCGCAGCGTTCGACGACTGGCAAACTAAACTCGTCGCCATTCGCGAGAACGCCCGCACGGAGAAATCCATCTTGAATCGTGTTTTATTCCCTGAAGGACGGCCAAAGAGGATGTTTTTTTGGGGGAAAGCGTTCACACATCAAGCGCGAGATTGCGCACGTTGTGCATGGTGTGGTGTCTCTGCAACCGCGATTTACCCGCTAAATGCCGGCGCGACGCCGAACTCAAATATTGATTGAATCAATACGCATAGATGACGTCCTGGCAAAAAGGGCATAGGGCCTTTTTTAAATCGAGGCAAGAAAGAGTGGGACAGGCTTTAGCCTGTCTAGGCCTAGGGACAGGCTAAAGCCTGTCCCACGTGTCTCAATCTTGCATGCTCTGATTTAGACAAAGCCTTTGGCTCAAATTGCCCGTGTAATCAAGGCCCTGAGAAAGCCGATGCCCGCCAGGGTCTCTAAGATCTGGCGGGTCTTTCCTTGTTCACTTATAGTAAAAATGCCTGTGAACCTTGCGGCGTGCGGGCGTCGAATGGACGGCGTTTATTTTTGTGCAGACCATCACCTTTCGTGCAGGGCAAGTTTTATGCGTGATGTATCAGCGCGCAAAAGTTAGAGGCCCGGCCCAAGAGCCACCGCTAAAAGTATCAACACACCGCCAACGAGCGACCCAAGCGCGAAGAGTGGCAAGTTGCGGGTCGCATGTGGCACCGACCAGTTGGCAAAGCGCCGATGAAGCCTCCAAGGTACGAAAAGAAGGGCGACTGTTGTTACGACCATAACCCATCCAAAGACGATAAAGAGTATCGCGAACTTCATTTGCGGAGCATGCCATACGAACGACGCGCCAACGACGAGGCGGACGGCAAGTTCAAGGTAATGAACGCTCGCCGAATGAGCGAAACCGAGTAGAAAGAGCCGCGCCCTTTCAGGTGAAATGAGTGCCACCGCAGCCAAGCCAATAAGGTAAAGGCCAGTAAGCAAGATTGGAAGCGAAGCCAGAAGGTCTATCATTAGTGGTTTGTTGTTGACGAGATGCAATTACGATTGTCGAGCGAGGGCAAACAGTCGAACGACAATTGGTGAACTGCCAACCTGGACCGCCACCTTCGGCAGGAAGCCGGTGGCAAGCATCGCAAGTGAGAAGAAGAATCCGCTGGCCGGATTCGGGTGGCAACTGCGTTGACGAATGCAAATTCACGTAAGGTTCCTGCCGAGCACTCAGGCTTTCCTAAGCGATAAGACGGTTAAATCGGCGCAGCAAGATCAAGAGCAGGAGCAACTGATACGCCAACCCCACCGCCAGATACAACCAAGCGTTCGCCCCTTCTGCCTGAAGCGTCCAGAGCAGTTTGGCAGGCCAATACGTCGGAAAGATCCCGAAGGCCGGTTGCCATTCCGCCTTGACGAAATACGCAACCAACGGAGCCATCTGGAAAACGCCAGAAGCTTTTACGAGTGCGAAGCCCTGCACCTTGTTTTGCGCGAAGACTGCCAGCGCCAATGCAACCAGCGGGGCGAAGGGCGCGGCCACAAGCGCGCAGAGCAGCAGGCTTGGGAGGCCCGGCGATACCCCTGCCAGGGGCAAAACCGCGAGCGTGACAGCCACGCTCAGGAGCATCGGCAGCGACAACCGCCAAGCCAGGTAATTACTGAACGGCAGCGGTGTAACGCGCAGGGCCAACAGCGTCCGGTCATCGCGTTCGTCAAGCAGCAGAAAGCCGATCACCATCCCGCATAGCACCGGTGCCGTAATCAAGAGGGCATAGCCGGCGATTACCTGATAAAAAGTGCCGAAGCCGAGGTGCAGGGCATCTTCCAAACGCCCGATGATGACCGGCAGGAAGAAACGCACGACCAGTGCGATCAGCAGTGGCAGAACCACAATCCAGCGCAGCAGAGGGTCGCGGCGCACGTTCATCGCATCTATCGGGCCAAGCGATTTGACCAGTCTCAAGGTGTTCATTTCAGATGGCTCCTGTCTCCACGACGATAAATCGCTGGAAAACGCGGCGGCTAAAGTGCGCCAGCAAACCAACCCAGAGCGCGGAATACAGCACGCCGTAAACGACCTGCCAGTGCGCCACTGGCTGAAAGGCCGCCTGCGCCAGCAGGAGCGTGGCTTGCATCGGGTGCAGGTAGAGGAGCCACGTGTCCCACTGCATCAGGTAAGGCAATAGCGGCACTAAGAGCAGCGACGTATAGATCACCGACGGCATCAGGTACTCATTGATAGAAGCGTATCTGACGACCGCGATAACTCCGGCCAGGCAATAGAGCACCGCTGTCAGGACAAGGCTCGCCGCCAGTGACAGCGGATTGAAGTTGAATCCCACGAGCAGCATCACGATCACAGTATTTTCAGCCAGACCGAGCAGTGTGAGGGTGCCGACTTTCGACGCCAGATATTCCCAAGTCCGGAGCGGCGTAACCACCTGCGCCTCCAACGTGCCTTCGCCCTTTTCGAGCAGGATGAGACCGCCGATGAAATAGAAGGTGTTGAGCATGAGGTTGCCGAGCACCAGCGCGGGCAGCAGCCAAGTCAGGTCAACTGACGGTATCCGGCTGACCACCGCCACACAACAAATCAGCACAAACGCAGTGGCGTAATAAAAGCCATGCCGCAACTGAAGCATGACGTCGCAGCGGATGGTGGCGAGTAGTCGCCTCATTCCAACCTCCGACCGGTGGCTTCGATGAAGATGTCCTCCAGCGTAGCTTCCAGTGTATGGATGGTCTGCACCTGTCCGCCTCGCAGTAACGCGATGAAGTCGGCATCGTCTCCCAACGTCTCAAGCGGAAAATCCCGCGTCATCGTTTGCTCGGCAGGCCGGGATTCGACCCGCACCACGCGACGCCCGTAACGCAACTTCAGCGCGCGCGGCGCGTCAATCAACCTGACCTCGCCATCAACAATGAAGCCCACGCGATCGCACAATTCATCGGCGACGGTCATGTTATGCGTGGTGAGAAAGACTCAGTAGTTCCAAATTTGATGAGTTTGTTGCCATAAGACTTGACAACAAAAAGGCCTGTCCGTTTTGCTAGGAGTCTCCCCCCAAGAAAGGACAAGCCATGAAAAAAAGAATGTAAGTAATGATAAGCCGAAATTGA
>JAJNQA010000025.1 GCA_021155085.1 Heliomicrobium sp.
TTCAAACAGCGCGTAGACTTGCTGACGAAAGTCCGTCAGTGAATTAAGATGCGTCGGGGTCGGTTTGTTTTTGTTCACACATAACAACTACCCCAAGCGCGGCTGGGTTCAAAGCCCAGCCGCGCTTTGTCTAAAGTCGAAACTCTCCGACCTCACGTTTTCGCGCAGTCCGGTTGACGCAGCGAAAAAAGCCCACGACTGCCAGCGTGACTTACCCGATGGTGATGCTGCGCTATGCCACTTCGCTGGCCAGAGAAAATCGCGCCGCGGATGTGCTGGCGCTCTATTCCGCGGAGATCAAAAAGTATCCCGACGAGCAGGGATTGTATGAACAGATGCTGCAATGGCTCGGCCAGACAAATCTGAGCGATGAACAACTGCGCGTTTACCAGGAAGCCCTCAAACGCTTCCCGTCGAATTTGTGGACGGATCGGCTGGCGCGCTGGTACGTGCGGCGCGGGCGGCAGTCGGAGTTTGAAGACTTCTCGCGCAAACTGCTCACCCGAATGAATGACCAGGAAGTGGAAAGCTATCTGGCGAAATTCGTCCAATCTGGCGCAGGCGAGAAGGCGACGGCGTTCGATTCAAATTTGTATTTCGGTTTGTACAGCCTGGCGCACGAACGCTTCCCGCACAACGAAAAGTTCATCGAAGGGCTGCTCTCGTATTACGCCGGTCACAAGCGTTGGGACGATTGGCAGCGGTTGCTGGCCGAGCATTACTTTGAATCGAAACCGATTCGCGAACGCTACTTGTCATATCTGGCTGGCAACAACCGGCTGCGCGAATACAGCCAGACGGCGCGCGGGCGGGACAACGCGGTGTACAAACTGTTTCGCGCGGACGCCGCGACCTGGCTGTCGAACTTTGAAGAATCGGTGGACGCCTACCGCGAACTGAACCGGCTGTATCCAAACACGCCGGAATTTGCCGACCGGCTGGTGGCCTTTACGCGGTCGTTTGGGCAGAAAGATCAGAAGTCGCTGGAAGAAAGCGCGACCATACAACTTGCTGTTGCCGAAAGCTGTCCAGCTTCTACCGAGCACCGCACGCGCGCCGGGGAAGTTTTCGCCGAGCTTGGCGATTACAAACGCGCCGCTGCGCAATGGGAGCAGTTGCTGAAGATAAGCGCGGGCGACGAAGAGGCTTTTCTGGAAACGGCGACGATCTACTGGGATTACTTTCAATACAACGACGCGCTGCGCGTGCTGAAACTGATTCGGCGGCAGAAACAAGATGACACGCTTTATGCCTTCCAAGTCGCGGCGATTCTGGAAACGCAGCACAAAACCACGGAAGCGCTGGCCGAATACGTCAAAGACCTGCATCCGCATTCGCACAATTACCGTCGGGCGAAAGCGCGGCTGAAAATCTTGTCTGCGCGCAAAGAGGTACCGCAACAGTTGCGGCAGGCGCTTAATGCACAATTGGCGCGCACGCGCGACGCAGAGCAGCGCGACGGTATCCTGCTTGGCTACGTTTATCTGCTGAACGATCTGGAACGCTGGCCGGAAGCCGCGCCGCTACTGAAACGGCAGGTGCCTGTGAGCAACTGGGAAGGTTTTCTGGACGACGCGCAGGAATTGTTCAGCGAACATGAGGATGCGGCGGGCGAACTGGCGACCTTGCGGCGGCTGGCCGCAGTGGCGCGGACGGAACGGCTGCGAATTTCCTACCGGCTGCAACTTGCCGAGAGCGCCGAAAAGAATGGGCAGAAGGACGCCGCCTCCGCGCAGGTTTCGCAGTTAGTAGCCGGCTACCCGACCAATTACGGTGTGCTGACGGAAGCAGCGGATTTTTACTGGCGGCTGGGCAAACGCGAACAGTCCATGCGGTTGCTGGCCGGTTCGGCGCAGCGCGGCAAAGGCCGGTACCGTTATGTTTTCGCGCGCAAGCTGGCCGCGCGGCAGAGCGAGCGTGGGCAATTGGCGGCAGCGGAAACCACGCTGAAAAAACTCTACGACGAAAACCCAGGCAATCTGGACGTGTTCCGCGAACTGTCGCGCGTCTACGTCCGCCTGTCGAAAGCCGACGCGCTGCGCGAGCGGTATCGCGAAACCATTCGCGCCGTCAAAGAACAGGAAGACGATCATCTGGCTCTGCGCCAGACTATCGCCCAACTGCGCCAGCAGGTGATCGAAGCCTTCACGCAGCTTCGTGATTTCAACTCGGCCATCGAACAGCACATCGAAATCATCAATCGCAATCCGGACGACGAAGCGAAGGTCAGCGCGGCGGTCGAATACGCCAAACGCTACGGCGGCGGCGAAACTATGATCGAGTATTACATCAAAGCTTCGCAGCAGGCGTTCAAGGATTACCGCTGGAACCTGGTGCTGGCCAGGCTTTACGACTCCAGAAACGATTTCGCCAGCGCGCGGGCGCAGCTTCAAAAGGCGATTCACAATCAGCCGGAGATGATCGAACTTCACGAAGAAATGGCTGATGTTTGCCTGCGCGCGAAGGATTACAACGCCGCCATCGAATCGCTGAAGCTGATTGCCGAACGAACGAACGACGATCCGAATTCCCTGAAGCGGCTGGCCGACGCCTACGACAAAGCCGGGCGCAAGCGCGAAGCCGACGCCACGCGCGTCAAGCTGCCGGTGGAAAAGCCGAAGACCCAAACCCTGGGCGAACAGTTTGCCGCTGCTGCTTCCTTGCCACGCGAGCAGCGGGCGAAAGCGATTGAAACTTATCGGAAGGCTTTCGACGCTTTCTCAAAGGATTTCTACAAACATCAATTGAGCGCTTACGAACTTGGTGGCTACGTTTCGACGCTGCGCGATGAAGAACCGCTGGATCAAATCCTGCGGCGGCTGTGGGAGGTTCGGGAACGAATTCGTCGCGATGCGGTCAGCGCTGACAATCTGTTGGCGGGCAAGGCAAAGAATTTGCTCGAAACTTTTGACCGCGCAATCCCTGATTCGGTCGGCAAAGTCGCCAGCGAATACGCAACCGGCGAAGAACTCCTCGCTGTGCATCACAGCTTGCAACAGTGGATTGGCGCAGTGGGAAATCAAGGCGAAGCCGATGGAACGCAGGCCGTGTTGCTGAATTTGAGCTACCGCGCCGGATTATACGATCTGGCCGAACAGATTCTGATTACGCGCAAAAACGCGGCGGCGAAGCTCAGCCCGGCTGCGACGGATAAGTCTTCCCTTTATCAGGATCGGTTGATGACGCTGGTCAATTTTTACTCCGAACGCGGCGCATACCAGAGCATCATCGGATTGGCCGAACAGGAATCTAAGGCTCAACGGCTCAGCCAGAACTGGTACCGCGCGATGATTGTCGAATATGCACGGCTGACCGGCGACAGCGCGAAGGAACTGGCGACCTTGCGCGCAGAGTTCCAATCGCACACCGGCGAACAGATGGCGAACGATTCGCTGGCTGGACGATACTTTGAAGCTTTGCTGGAATGCGGTGAAAGTGGCCGCGCAGAATTGCGGCAGGTGATTGGCCAAAAAACGCCGCACCGATTCCAACTCATCAACTTTTTGCTGCGCAACAACGAGAAAGAGTTGGCAAACGCGGCCATCAAGGCTGCGCCGCTCGCGCCCGCGTGGCAAAACGCGCGGCAAGCGGAACTCAGTCTGGCGACGCGTGATGAGAACGCGGCAAACGAAACTTACTTTCTGGCCGCTCTTGGCTGGAAAACCATCGGCGAAATGATTGCAGGCAAACCGGACAGCGCGCAGCAACTCGTCGGCGACAACTGGTTTTACCTGGCAGACAGTTACGGACGCTGGCTGAACCTGTCTGAAAAATCGCGGCCACAAAGTAACAAGTTCCTGCCCGCGATGCTGGAAAACAAACCGAAAGATGCCGCGCAGCAACACCGGTTGGGACGCTGGTTGCTGGAACAAAAACAGCCGCGTCAGGCGCTGGAACATTTGCTGCTTGCCATTGAACTGCGTGGCGAAGACAAGGCGGCCAACAATGAACTTCGGGCGGACGTCGGCTCGGCCTACTTTGAAATGGGCGAGGCGCAAAAGGCGCGCGATGAGTGGGCGCGCATTGTCGAAGGAGAAAAGATAACCGTGGAAGACGAACAGCTTTATCTGCAAACGCTCAGCAAACACGGCCTGCAAGCGGAAGCGCGCGAGAACTTGCAGCCTCTTGTCATTTGGCATTTGAACCAAATCCGGCTGAATTCGTGGCGCTCGGACGGGCAGCTTGATAAAGAGTTTGAAGCGTTGAAACCGTTGATCCGCGCGCTGGCGGCTTCTTTCAGCAACCGCGTTCGTAGTACCGGCTTCAGCCGGAATGGTTCTACAGCAAATCAGCCGCCTGAAGGCGGAACTACGAATGCGACGGCGAACGAAAGTGCAAAAGCCGAGTTCCTGCGGAAGCTTGGTGAAGCTGTGCCGCACGACACGCTGCTGGCGGAAATGGTCGTACGCGAATCGCTGGTAGCCCGTGCGCAGCTTGCGCCGTTTTACGAATTACTGACGAAGCGCACGGAAGGAATTTCCAATTACATTTCGGACTTTGATTTTGAAGATCGGCAGAGAACGCATCCGACCTGGAGCGTGGAAGAAGTGGAAGAAGCGCGTGACCACGCGGGCAGCTTGCAGCGTGAAGACACAGAACCGGTGCGATTGGCCTGGCAAAAACACTTTCTCGAAATGTTGGTTGCCGAACGCAAAGATACAGACGCCGCCAAATTGGTTTCCGCCATCGAACGGCAATTCAAAGGAAAGTTCGCGCGGCCAGCCTGGCTGCGGCTGGCCAAGCTGCAATTGGACGTGCGCGCTGGACGTGTCGCACAAGCGTTTGTTGGATTGAAGCATTTCGCCGGAATCGAAGTCAGCGAGCGAATTGACCGGATCGCACCGCCACAGCTTGAGCGGTTGAATCAAGCCATTGAAATGCTGCGCGGCGAAAAGCGGCAAGCGGAAGCCGATGAACTGTTACGAGCGGCGTATGAGAGGCAGCTTGCGTTGGAGCAGTTGGACGAAGCGCCCTTCGCAGATTTGGCGCGGTTGCAGTTTGCCAAAGGCGATGCGGCGGGCGCATTGAAGCAGTTGAAGCTGATGCTGGATTTGGCCTCCGCGGCGACGCACAGCTCGGCGGCGGCGGAACTCTCTGCGCTGCCGCAGGTCAAAGCGCGCGCCGTCGAAGCTGCGTGGATTGAAAAGCCACCGGCAAGCAATCAATTGTCGCTGACCGAATCGCTGCGGCTGGCGGCGGAAACTGCCGGAGAGTTCGGGCAGTACGCCGCGGCCATCGAATGGCGGCAGCGGTTGCTGGAAATTGCGCCGGAAGACAACGCCTGTCGCCTGGAACTGGCGCGCTTGCTGGCTGCCGCGAAACAGGAATCCAAAGCCGCGCAGACGCTGGCAGCGCTGATTGCGGATCGCCGCGTCAACAGGCAAACGCGCTGGACAGCTTTGTGGGTTGCGCCCGAAGTTGCCAGCAAACGCGCGGACGTTTGGCAAACGCTGTCCGCGCAGGTTCGCGCTGGCAAAGACCGCGAAACCATCACGGCTGTCGAAGCGCTGGCGGCATTTGATCGCGGGCAGGCCGGCGAAGCGGCGAAACCGCTCAGCGAAGCGGCGGACATTCCCAGCGCGCAATTGAAACTGCTGCGCGCCGTCTTGCTGAAACGTGCCGGGCAGGAGCGCGAAGCGTTGAGCGGTTTTCTTGATTCACAAATTGCGCTGTCGGATGCGTCTGCAATGGCGGCATTCGCTTCCGGCGAAGATGAACTGCGCTGGCAGGTGGTGCGGCTCTATGCCCGATTGAATCAGCCACGCGCGGCGCTGAAGCTGGCCAACGTGGATGAACGATTGCGCGGCGAGGCGATGGTGGGCGCTGTTGAAACTGGTCCAGCGGCTGCGGCTGGGTTGCTCAACTTGTCTGCGCTGGGGGCGGAGCGGCAGAAACGTTCGCAGGTGGAATTGCTGGCGCTGCTTTCCGCATCGGCGGAAGCGATCGGCGAATTCGACAAGGCGGCGGATTTCGAGCGGGCAGGTATTGTCTGGCTGGCGAGCGACGAACGCCGCAAAACCGAAACGCGCATCGAACAGTTGACCGCGAAGCAAAAAGAGAAAACGAACAAGCGCGGCATAACGCTGACGGTTGATGAAAGACCGGTAACAGCACGCTGAAAGCGGGCGGGATGCTCGCGCTCCCATTGTTCCCCTTACTCCCATGGCTTCCATAGAGAGGTAAACCCATGTTCCCAACCGTGATTACAAAAGAAGATTTTCGCCAAATTGCCAAACGATTGTTGCTGACCGCCGTGCTGTTGCTGGCGCTGATTGCCATCGGCTTGATCGTCAACGCGGTATCGGCGCAGCGCGGGGAAAAGAACTTCGAGATGGCGGCGGATTTTCCGCGCGGCGCGCTGGTGTACGCGCAATTCAAAGACCTGCCCGCGCTGTTGAAACAATGGAACGAGTCGCAGGTGAAAGACCGTTTCCTGGGCAGCGTCAACCGGCAACAGTTCTGGACGCGGCATCTGGCGAACAAACTTTTCGCGCGTTGGGAAGAGTTCAATACGGCGGCGGGCTTTCCGATTGATCTCAGCGCATTCGGCTCCGTTGCCGACAACCGCGCCGCCGTTGCGGTGTACGACATTGGCAAACTCGATCTGGTGTTGATTGCGCCGATGAGCGAAACAACGCTGGCGGCCTGCCGCTTCTTCCAGGGCAAAGACAATTTTGAAGCCGCCGAACTGCCGGACGGCACAACCTATTATCTGCACGATGTCGAAGCGGATCGCGGGCGGCAGAAACAGCACATCGCCTTTGCCAGCGTCAAAGGCCGCTTTGTCCTGGCGACCAGCGAAAAACTGTTACTGCGCGCCATCGCAAACATCAACGGGGAAGGGAAGTCGAAGCGCCCGAAAGACCGATTAACGGATGAGCCTTCGTTTCAAATGCTGGCCAAAACCGTCACGCCGCATTTCGTCACGGTCTGGGTGGAACAATCGAAGCTGAACGACGACTGGTACTTCAAACATTACTGGCTGATGAGCGACATCGCCGAATTGAAAAACATCCGCGCCGGGATGTTCGATCTGGAAATGCAGCAGGGAAGCTGGGTGGAGCGGCGCGAATTTCTGCTCAACGGCAAAGCGAATCCCAGCGCGGCTTTGCCGAAACAGACCGTGCAGCGAATCGAACAAATCATTCCCGCCGATGTGCCTTTTGTGCAGGTGCGCGCGGTTGGCGGCAATCCGGGGGCAACGGCGGAGTTAATCAGCGGGGCGCTCTTTGACGGCAACGTGGAGGCAGGGAAGACAGACAAGACTGTCAATTGGCAGGACTATTACGGCAGTGAGTTCGAGGTTCCGTCGCGAGACGGGGAATTTGACGGAGACCGGTATTCGTATCTCAGCCACGATTTCGATTCGAAGATTGATGAAATCGAAGAGTCCGCCAAGGCGGATGCTTCCGCAATGCGGCTGGCCGCCGAGCGTAAATTCGCGCGCACGCTGCAATCGGCGCTGCAACCGGCGCGCCCGCTGGCGGCGGCAAAGCTCGCGCGACCGCTCGCCATCGAAGGACCGCTGTTTGCAGAATTCGCGCGGGCGACGGTCATCACGTTGCAAGATCCCTTGGCGTTGAACCGAGCGACGCTCGAACAGGCGATTGGCGAATTGGCCGCAGGGCGGCTGATGATTGCCGGAGCATCAACAAGGTTTGACTGGAACACTCGAACCGGAGGCGGGGGGCAGCGGCGGGAGATGGAATTGCCCGTGTTGGGTCGCGCGGTGGGTTACGGCGTGCGCGGAAGTGAACTGGTGATCTCGAACAATCGGGAGTTGTTGTCCGCGCTGATGGCCGGCAGGCCAGGGGACGCCGCCCGAACCGCATGGCCTTCGCCGCCAGTTCACGAATTGACGGTGATTCGTTTCAGCCAGCGCCAGCAAGCCTTCGATCAGATCTTTGCGCAACTGGAAGCGCCCCTGGTTCAGGCTTATTGGCAGCAGCGCCAGGGCGAAGGCAGCGGCGGCCCTTCGCTGGAATTCTTTTCCGGAGAAATTGCCAGCCTGCTGGATGTGGCTTCGCCGGTGGATGAAATCCGCATCCAGCGAAGTTACGCGGCGGCCAGATTGCGCGAAGAGGTGACCGTGATTTTGAAGTGAGCCGGCAGCATCGCAAATTGAAAGCTTTCCGTCTTTCCCCTAAGCTACGGCAGTTTTCGAACAGTCCTGCTGACTGCTGCTGACTGCCAGTTACTGATGGAGGCTCTCTTGCAAATCAAAAAAGCTCTGCTCGTTTTGTCGTTGCTGCTGACGGCGCAAACCTTTGCGCAAACTTCGCCCGCCGCTGCCGCTGCAAAAAGTTATCGTCGAATGCACGAACACGAGATCATCAACGAATATGTCAATTTGCTTTCCATTCCGAATGTTGCTTCGGACACACCGAACATTCGCCGCAATGCCGCGCTGATTTCGCAAATGCTGGAACGGCGTGGAGTCAAAGTCCGGTTGCTGGAAGTTCCCGAAGCGCCGCCGGTCGTGTTTGGGGAAATCCTGACGCCGGGCGCAACGCGAACGCTGACCTTCTACGTGCATTACGACGGCCAGCCGGTCGAACCCGCAAAATGGGCTGGCGGCGACCCGTTCAAACCGATTCTGCGCTCGGCTGCGCTGGAAGCTGGCGGCAGGGACATTCCGCTTCCGGGCAAAGGCGAAAAGTTCGACCCCGAGTGGCGCTTGTACGCGCGTTCCACGGGCGACGACAAGGCGCCGATCATGGCCATCTGCGCGGCGCTGGATGCGCTCAACGCAGGCAAAATATCCATCAATGCCAACCTCAAGTTTTTCTTTGAAGGCGAAGAAGAAGCCGGTTCGCCGCATCTGGAACAAATCGCCGAAAAAGACCGCGACCTGCTGAAAACCGATGCCTGGCTGATTTGCGATGGTCCGGTGGATCAGACCCGGCAACAGCAGGTCTTTTTCGGCGCGCGCGGTGTGACCGGATTCGAAGTTACTGTCTACGGTCCGCGCCGCGAATTACACAGCGGCCATTACGGCAACTGGGCGCCGAACCCTGCGCTGATGCTCAGCAAACTGCTTTCTTCGATGAAAGACGACGATGGCCGGGTGCTGGTGAAAGGTTATTACGACGGCATCGAACCGTTGAGCGAGACCGAAAAACGCGCCTTCGCCGAAGCGCCTGACAACGATGGTTTGCTCAAACGCGAACTTGGCCTGGGGTGGAGCGAAGGGGCAGGGAAGAAGCTGATCGAAGTGATCAATCTGCCGTCGCTGAACATCCGCGGTTTCGTCAGTTCGTCGGTCGGCGCGACGGCGCGAAACGTGATTCCCTCATCGGCAACGGCTTCGGTGGATCTCCGGCTGGTCAAGGGCATTGATCACAAAGTTGCGGTGGATCGCGTCATCGAACACATCCGTGCGCAAGGCTATCACGTTGTCGAAACTGACCCGGATGACGCCACGCGGTTGAAGTATCCCAAAATTGCCAAAGTCATGCGGCAAGGCGGTTACAACGCCTCGCGGACTTCGATGGACCTGCCGATTTCAAAAGCCATTGTCGCCGCCGTCGAAAGCGCGCGGGGCAAAGTCGTTAAAATGCCGACCCTCGGCGGCAGCGTGCCTTTGTACATTTTCACCGACAACCTGAACACGCCATGTATCGGCATTCCCATCGCCAACCACGATAATAACCAGCACAGCGCGAATGAGAATATACGGTTGCAGAATCTGTGGGATGGGATTGAGACGATGGCGGCTTTGCTGACGATGAAATAACTTTGTTTAGAGTTCAGGCTTCAGCGTGTCTTGAGTTTCGGACACGCTGAAGCCTGAACTCTGAACAGGTTTGAACGCGAAACAGAAATTATTACAGACCGCCCAGTCCTTCGAGATCGAGGTTTTCAACAGGCCTTGAGCGAGTTTCAATGCCACCCGATGAGCGGCAGGATGACTTCCACCAAAATCAACAGGATGACGATCAGTTCCAATGTCTGGCTTTGCACCGTGTGTAGGCGGTCGCTGAGCAGGTCGTAAAAATCCGAGATGAGTTCCAATTTGCGCGAGATGATTGTTTCCCATTCCTGCAAATAAAAACGCTGCGCCGCCGCCGAATGCAGGCGAGCCAGAAACAGGTCGCCGACAAGTTTCAGTGCGTTTTCGACCCGTTCGGACAACAGCGCGGATTCCAGGCGGAGTTCGGCCATGTCTTCAATTGCCTTGCGGTAAGGCGTGCGCAGCGGGATCGGCCATTCGATGCGTTTGCGAACCAGGCTGGCGTATTCGGTGATCCGTTTATCGAGCTGGCGGTCAATGTAGCGGGCTTCGAGCAGTTCGACATTGAGCAGTTCCAGCACATTGGCCGTGTCTTCGTAATCCGGGTCGTAAATGACCGCCGCATTCCAATCCACCAGCGTCACATCGTGTTCGTAATAGCTGATGCTCTGCGCCAGTGCCTCGGTCTGCTGAGAACGGCTGAGTTTGGTTTTTTCAAACCGCAGCGTTTGTGCCAGCGTCTGGCGATGGTTGGCGACCAGTTCTTCGGCGGTCAACGATTCATCCAGCTTTTCGATAATGAAAAGGTAGTAATCCTCCATCAGTTCGGCCAATTTGGGGCGAACAATGGCTGATTCGATTTTGAGCATCAGACTTTCGACCTGCTCCCTGGCGTGAGCTTCGATGTTAAGGTGGTACAGGTCATGGCTGATTTGTGGCAGATCGCTAAGCAACGGCGCTTCGACTTGCGCCAGATTCCAGCGGTAGGAAATGCTCACCGCGCCGAAATCGAAGATGGTGGCCAGGATATTTCCAGGCGCGGGGAAATGACCGGTCGCGATGCCGAGGTGGAGAATTTGCGGCGGCTGGGTATATTGTAAATACGTCGGCGTCTGTTTTTTGCGCGACAGCGGCTGTACCGGCGTCGTCGCCATCATCGCGCTCAACCGTTCCAGCGAGACTTCGTACCCGACATCGAAGGCGAACATCGCCACTACCTGCCCCTGCAAGATTCGCGTCATGAAATCCCCTTTGCCAATATCTTTGGAATGCTTGAAGAGTGACCGCTGGTCATCCTACCACCAACGGGTTGGTCACGGTATAATGCGCGCTCATTGAGGACAGTTCGTGGCAAAGGAGCAATGTTGATCGTGACCTTAATCAGATCAAATGGTTTTTTTCTGAAATCTCTTGCAGCTTGTGTGGCTGTGGCGGTACTCGCACTGACAGCTTCGGCGCAGAAAGCCGATCCGAAGGACCCGAAAAACGCCGAACTGGGTGTGCAGCTTCTCAAACAGGTGATTGAGGCGCGCGGGGGGGCGCGCTACCTGAGTTTCAAGACGCTGGAAGCGCAAGGGCAATTCACGCCATTCGACAAGGGGACTTCAGTCAATCCAGCTCCTTTCACGGACTGGATCGTTTATCCGGACAAGGAGCGCGTGGATTTTGGCAAAGGCAAAAAGAAGAATCGCCGTATTCAAGTCAATGTCGGCAAAACAGGCTGGGTATATGATGGCGATGCTGAGACACTGAAAGATCAAACAGACCGGCAGATTCAAACGCATCTGGATAATTTGGATTTTGATGTTGACCGGATTCTGCGGGGCGGCTGGCAGGCGCCGGGCGTCGAAGTCCGCTTTGCCGGGCGCGAAGAGCTGCGGCCGGGCGAACGCGCGGATGTTGTCTCAATTCAATTCGATCCGGAAAAGACGATTTATCTCTGGCTTGACCGCAGCACGCATTTGCCAATTGCGCTGATTTACGAAAAATTCGGCGAAGGCCGATTGATCAAGCACGAAATCCGGTTTTTCCAATACGTCCCTTATGACGGCGTGAAGTTCCCGAATATCGTAGATTATTACCGCGATGGCTTGCAGGAGAACCGGGTGAACTATCAATCTATCAAACTGAATGTGCCGATTAGCGATGAGATTTTCGCTAAACCGGCGAGTGTCAAGGCAATCAAGTAAGTTCAGGACAAGTAAATTCATGGCGAGTGAGTTCCAGGGATTTCCCAGGAACCTTTCCCCCGCCCACCTCGTTAAGCGCTGACGGAGACAAGGCTGGAGGCGTTAAGGGACGGGCTTCAGGCACAAAATAATGATCAGGAGAGAACAACCTACCGTGGGAGCCAATGCGGCATTGATGAAATCGGATGCAGAATTGGTGCGGCGATGCCGCGCCGGAGACAGCGCAGCTTGGGAACAGGTCGTTCACGAATACTCGCGCCGAGTCTATAATCTGGCGTACCGGTTTACCGGTCGCCACGAATCGGCAGAGGATCTGGCGCAGGAAGTTTTCGTGCGTGTGTACCGTTCTTTGGAGCAATACGATCCGCAAGCCGGTGATCTGGCCAATTGGCTGATGCGACTGGCGCGGAATCTGATTATTGACGATTACCGTAGACGGAATCGTACTCCCACTGATCTGGGCGATGACATTGGCGACCACGAGTATCACCTCGAAAGCCGCCACGATGCTCCGGATCGTGGTGTCGAACGTTTTGAGCGGGCCAAACAGGTTCATGCCGGGATTGCCAAACTGCCGCCCGACCTGCGCGAATGCGTCATCCTGCGCGACATTGAGGAACTGACTTATCAGGAAATCGTGGACATTCTACGAATTCCTATTGGCACGGTAAAATCGCGCATTAATCGCGGGCGAATTGAGTTGGCGAAAATCATGCGCCGCATGAAAGTCGTCGAAACATTTTAAGTCGCCCTTATACTTTCTTTATATTGTTGGTCACCGGTTGAATTTGCGGGCAAGCAATTGATTCGGCTGGAGATAAACCATTATTGATCACTGTTATTAATGGACTGCCTTAAGTTTCAAGATTCACTGTCAGATTATGTTGAAGGCGCGATAGATTCGCGTTCACGGGCGGAATGTGCCGGCCATCGGTTGGTTTGCCGCGATTGCCGTGAACTGTACAGCGATGTTCGAGCGATGATGCAAACGCTGAATGCATTTGCATCCGACGATCTGGAAAAGCCGGAGGGATTGGAATCCCGCATCATTGCAGCGACAACGACGGGGGAAATGCTCAGTTGCAATGAATTCGACCGGCTGATCGAACGCTACTTTGATGGTGTATTGCTGGCGCCGACTTTCCAGACTTTCCAGGCGCATTTTGAAAAGTGCTCGAAGTGCCGCCGACTGATGTCCGGAATTGAAGATGCCATCGAAATCTGCCACGAAATCAAACAGGCAGAAGTTGACGCGCCGCCTTCATTGCAGGATCGCATCCTGGCGGCCACTGTCGGCAATCATAAAACCTCCTGGCCGGAACGCGCGAAGAGTATTTTGTTTGGGTTTTCCATCAACTTTGCGCGTTCGATTGGGACGCCGCAGATGGTTGCGGCGCTGTTGATCTTTGCGGCCAGCAGCCTGCTGATTCTTTCGCGTTTTGGCAGTCTGACTGAAATGGCTTCACAGGCCAGCAGTCAAGCCGAACAATTCATGACGCAGGGCCAGCGGGCGTTGACGGGGACTTCGCTGATGGCACAGCGCTTTTCGTCCACTTTTCTTTCCGGCGGGGAAGAGAAAAAAGCAGGTACGCCGTCCGCGCAAACTGCGGATTCGCAATCCGAACCGGTTCCAGTGGCAACACCACAAACAGATACCGCTCCGAATCAACTTCCGGATCGGCAATCCCAACATTCACGACGCAGAAAGTGAACTTCAATTTGAAGAGTCACCGAAGGGATGAGCGACTGATGAGCAGTCCTCATCCCTTGTTTTTAACGACAGAGATCGCAAAGGCAAATTGAAGCGGAGACCGTTTTTTCGAGATGAAATGCACCTATCATCCAAATAACCTGGCCAGTGCGCGTTGCGGTTCCTGCGACCGCAGTTTGTGCGCAGCGTGCGACCATCGCATCAAAGGCTACCCATATTGCCAGGATTGCATCGTTGCGGGCATTGATTTGCTGCGGCAGAACGCCAATGGTCAGCCGCAGCAACCTCGTGAGGAAAAATCGCCGGCCGCCGCTTTGCTGCTGGGGTTGATTCCGGGACTTGGTGCGGCTTACAACGGGCAGCCGGTCAAGGCATTGGTGCATTTTGTCGTGACGGCTGGGTTTTGGACGCTGGCCGATGTCTTTCATTCTTCGCTGGAAGTTACCTGTGCTTTGGCCAGTCTGGCCTTCTATATTTACTCGCTCTACGACGCTTTCAGATCGGCGCAGCGCCAACGTTCCGGTGCTGATTTGCACGAAGAAGATGAACAATTGCGGCAATTTCTCCGTGCCCGAACAAATTTGTGGGGGGGATTGCTGATTGGTATTGGCGCCCTGACAATGCTGCATGTTTTCTTTCCCTCGCAAACGCATCGTTTCTGGCCGTTGCTGCTGGTTGCGGCAGGATTGTATTTGCTGAGCGAGTTTCGCCGCGGAAAACAGATTGGAACCACCGTTCCCCTTTATCGCACGCCACCGCCGTCGGTTATCCAATCAAATCTTGAACGGCCTACCAGCGAACTTGCCCGGGCAGAGCGCAGGATTGATCGCTGACAACCTGTACTGCTGAAACTCATGCTCAAACGTCTCGCCACATTGCTGCTTGGAATTGGATTGATCGGATTGGGCGTACTACTTTTCGTCGCTCCCGGCGGCACGGCTGTTATGACCTGGCTGACGAAGCTGTGGCCTGCATTTTTGCTTCTGGGAGGTTTGGTGCGTGTTGCGGGATTCTTGATTGATCGGCATCCGCGTTCGCCCGTTGGCGGAATGATGATTACCGCAATTGGCGGAATTCTACTGGCGGCCAACTTTCGTGGCGACCGATCCCTGCTTCTGATATTTGGCCAATATTGGTTCTGGCTGCTGCTGGCACTGATTGCCGGACGTGTGGTACGGCAATATCTGCATCGAACTGAAGACGGAAAACGTCCTCAAGCGTTCTCGCCCGCCGCGGTTTTTTTGATGGTGTTACTGGTGGGTGGCGGGTTGGGGGCGAATTATCTGGCAAGGAACAGGCAATACCTGACCGGCGTTGAATTCAAACTTGGGCAACTGGGTCATCTTGGTTTTTTCGGCAGCGAATTTACGATTGAAGACGAACCGCCACAAACGCTTTCCGTCTCATCCGAAATGCGATTGTTGGTCAACCATTTTAACGGCGACGTCGAAATTTCCGCGATTCCGCAGGCCGAGCCAACTGCCCGATTGATCAAGCGCATTCGCGCCAATAATCAGGAAGAAGCCAATCAGGCCGCCAGCAACATTCATCTGGAATCTTCCTATTCCGGCAAAAATATCCAATTCAGTGTTGCTGCCAACTCCATTCAAAACGAGTACAGCGCCACGTTAATCATTACACTCCCCACGCAGACCGTTGCAGGGGTGGAAGCGAATGAAATTAATGGCAAAGTTAAACTTGATGGTTTGTTCGGCGCACATCTGATTGGTAATGCTGATCGCGTTGAAGTCAGTAACAATACCGGATCGGTCACAATCAAAAGTCCACGGGGGAGTGTTGAACTGAGGGGAATTCAGGGCAAAGTAGATGTAAGTAACGCTCAGGGGAATTTATCGCTCCGCGAAATCACCGGAGCAATCGCCTTCGATGCGCGCGGGGGCAGTATTTCCATTGAGCGAGTCTCTGGCCCTATCCAGGCAAGTGTCAGCGACGTTCGCCTGACGATCAATGAAATTTCCCAGGCTTCTCCGGCTGCGCCAGGCGAACAACTCCTTGTTAAACTCACGGGGGTCAGCAACAGTCGCCTGAATTTGCGGCAGATCAAAGGTGGCGTGACCGTCAGTGCCGAACGCTCTCGTATCGAAGCCGAAAACATCGTCGGCGATCTGGCCATCAAAAATTCTTCTGAACGAGTTCAGGTCAATCGCATCAACGGAGCGCTCAGGATCAACTCGGAAAACTCAACCATTGAAATCGAGGAAGTCAAAGGCTCCGCCGAAATTGAGACGACGCGCGATGTCACGGTGCGAGGCTTTCGGGGCCCGCTGAATATTACGACCTCGTCCGGCGCCATCAATCTGGCAACCGATGAAAAACTCTCCGGGAATATCAACGCCATCACCGAGCGTGGGCGCATACGGTTGTCGCTGCCTGAAGACAGTGGATTCAAGCTTGCCGCGGACACGGAAGCCGGGCGAATTCGCGTCAGAGGATTCGATGAATTGAATGTGGCGAACCGGCAACGAAAGGTCGCGCTTGAACATAACGCTTCGCCCGGTTCACCGGCGGTCGTCTTGCGATCTTCAAGCGGCAACATCGAACTGCAATCTTCCGGCCTGGCATTGGCCAGCCGCGATGAGGAGTAATTCCGTGCGGGGGGAATTAAACCGCCGCCATTTTCAGGAAGGTAAAATGTTTGCCTGGATTTTCAAACTGCTGGCTATTTTGACCTCGATGGTGACGACGGCGCTGCTGGTCGCCGAAAGCGTCCGGCGTGGCTTGCTGATCGCCTCAACAATCTTCGGCGTCGTCAAAATCATCATCATCTTTCTATTCTTCGCAATTCTTGCCGTCATTCTCTACCTGCTTCTGAAGGACGCTTTTCGCAGTCAATCCGCGGAAGAACCCCGCTGACAGAAATCTGTTCAGGCTCTGTTTGCGTAAAAACCTTCGAAACACTCAATCGAAAGGTTTAAGGTGAGCGATGCCTGCCAACGAATATGAATTTCTGACCGAATGGCATGTTTTAGCGCCGCAAGAGTTGATCTATGACATTCTCAGCGACGCCAGGGAATATCCGCGTTGGTGGCCGGATGTTTATCTGAAAGCGGAATTTGAGCCTTCTGGCAGAGCGGATGGCATTGGCGACAGAGTCACGCTCCTAACCAAAGGCTGGCTTCCTTACCGGCTTCATTGGACGGCGGAAACAGTTTACCGGGACAAACCGCACACGATTGAAATCAAAGCGACTGGCGATTTCGTAGGGCGTGGCGTCTGGCTTCTGGAATCGGATGGCGATCATACCCGCATCAGATTTGACTGGCGGTTGCGTGCGGACAAGCCTTTGATTCGCTGGTTTTCACCAGTTCTAAAGCCGATTTTTAAATGGAATCATGGCTGGGCCATGGCGCGCGGATATGAACGTCTTTGCCGCGAAGCCGAACGAAGAATAACCGAAACCCCTTTCAAGGCAAGGTAACTTGAAATAACCGGCGAGGCGGCATACAGTGCGGCTCGCCAAACTCGGTAAACATAAAAATTCGCCCCCGGCAATCCGCTGCTGAATTCAATCCGTAAATGAGGTAGTGCGAGCAGGCTTACTCGCAAAAATTTGCAATCAGTTTCGATTTATTTGGAGCATCAACCAATTCGAGTCTGCCCGGTCCAGCATTCTCCCAGCCGGGCAATCATCAACCGTCCGTAGGAGGCAAAATCAATGAAAAGTTTGAGACCCACTTTCGTTAGCTGCTGTTTGGTCGCCGCGTTGTCAATTGCGGCGCTGGCACAAGAGAAATCCTTATATGACCGTCTTGGCGGTGAACCTGCCGTGAAAGCGGTTGTTGGTGAATTTGCCGGGATTGTGCTCAAGGATGAGCGCATCAACAAGAAATTCGCCAAAAGTGATGCCAATCGTCTGGTCACCAATCTGAATTCCTTTGTCTGCTCAGCCACTGGAGGACCCTGCAAATACGACGGGCTGAGCATGAAAGAATCCCACAAGCGCATGGGCGTGACGGAAGGCGAATTCAATGCGCTGGTCGAAGACCTGGTCAAAGCCCTCGACAAATTCAATGTCCCCGCAAAAGAGAAGAATGAACTGCTCGCCGCGCTCGGTCCGCTGAAGCCGGAAATTGTCGAAGTTAGTGGCACGGCCACCGGCACCGAACTGCCGAAGAAGTTCAAACCCGCCAAGCCGCTCAAGGCTGACAAAATGAAGAAAGACAAGAAAGATAAAAAAGACAAGATGTAATCAGATTGGTCTCCTGATCAGGTTAAGATTCGCTTTCACCTGATTTGGCGCGCGCTTCCACAGGCGACAAGCATTTGTGCTTTGGCATGGGAGCGCGCGCTTTTTCTATTCTCTCAAATAAAAGGAGAAACGTGATGAAAAAGACAGTCAGACTTTCCCTGTTTGCTATGCTGCTGGCTTTCGCGCTGGCTGCCGTCACTGAACGCTCGGCGCGGATGAACGCATCGGCGCAAGGCAACAATCAAGTCACCATCACCAACTTCAAATTCGAGCCGAAGACAATCACTGTCAATGAAGGCGACACAGTCGTTTGGAACAACAAAGAGGGCTTGCACACAGTCAAATCAGACACGGACGTTTTTGTCTCTAAGAATCTGAAGGCGGGCGAAACCTTCAGTTACCAGTTCACCAAAGCGGGAAAATATCCGTATCACTGCGGTTTTCACGGCGGCAAAGGCGGGGCGGACATGGCCGGCACGATCGTCGTGAAGAAAAAATAAACAATTCAGGTTTTCCGGGAAATCATCGGGCGAGAGAAGGCCGCCAGGGCCAGCTTCTGTCGCCCGATTCAATTTCACCAGTTGAAACCTCACCGGCGGAATTGCCGCTGCTCTGCCCGGAATGCCGCGCCGGCCGTCAACGTGTAACCGTGATTGCGGATTTTTTCCTTTAATCGCTCGTTCCGTACGCGCTTCGTCGGCCTGACACCTTCCGGCAATCCAAAGAAATCCCGCAACGCACGGCCTTCGGGCAGCGCGGCTTCAATCGCACGCGCAGGTCTTGCCAGTGGCTCGCGGTAAAGTTTTGAGCGCAACCCGACAGGGGCAATGATGAGGAAAATCCGCAGCCCAATCCTTTTTCGAGCCATAAACCGTCACTGTTTCGCGGAGGCTTCCGCATAGGCAGCCGCAACTGCCGGGCCGGCGACATACATCCCGAACGAAACCCGCCTGACCGAAGACTCTCCCGCGAACCGTTCCCGGAATTCATCCAGATTGATGCTCTTGCGCGCCTGTTCCAACGTTTCGCCGCGCGCGGCGGCGGCGGCGGTTTGTTGTTTGATCGAGGTAAACAGTTCAGCCAGTTGCCTCAAATACGAATCATCGCGCATCACCGGGCCGTGTCCGGGAACGATCAGGCCCGGCTGAAGCGCGCGCAGTTTTTCCAGCGTCGCGGCCCACGCTCCGACATGCGATTGCGGATTGCCGACCAGCGGAACGGGCCAGACCACCAGATCGCCCGTGACAGCGATTTTCTCCCGGGGCAGGTGAACGACCAGATCGGCGGCGGTATGGCCTTTTCCCAAATGCAGAATTTCGATGACGCGATTGCCTCGATGCAGTGTCAATCTGTCTTCGACGGTGATGGTTGGCAGAACGGTTTGCGCCTGCGCGCCTTCGCCCAGCACCAGGTCAATCAGCCGAATGTCGCTTTCATAACTGGCGCGCTCTTCCGGCGTCAGGTCGCCGCCGCCGAGGTTTTTATTCTTTCCCATCAACTCTTTGATGGTGTCGCGAAACTGTGGGGCTCCTTCCAGAAAGCCTTTCCGGTTGATTGCACCTTGATTGGGTAGATAGTCGCGGGCGAAGGCATGGGCGATGAATTCCACACCGGGAAAGGCGTCGCGATAGACCTGATTTCCGCGGATATGATCATCGTGATAATGCGTGTTGATCACGTACCTGACCGGTTTGCTGGTCAACTTGCGCAGCGCCGCCAGGACTTCTGTGGTGATGGCCGGCGCACCGTTGGCGTCCACCACGATCACGTCATCATCGTTGATGATGAACACGTTGTTTGCGTCCACCATCAATCCCGGCAGGTCTTTGCGGATGACGGCGTACACGCCTTCGGCCAGTTTCTGAACGTCAAAATTCCGCGCGGGGGATTCCGCCGGTTGAACTTGCGCCGCGCTGTGAACTGAAAAAGCCGCGAACTCAATCAGCCCGAAAGCGAGCGCCAGAAAGATTGCCCGATTGCCTGTCATTGAACATGTCTCCTGAAAATCGGCTTGGGAAAGTCAGTTTTCATAGTACACGGCGGAACCGAATCGAATACCAGGTTTCCCTTGCCAGTTTTCCCGGATTGCCGGGCAATCTTTCAATTTGTGCGTAGCGTTGTTGCGCGGATGGAGTGGCATCCAATCTGTTTGAGTCAGTAATTCGGGTTGTTTCCGGTGTCAGTCGCTGAGGGGGCTTCGGTCGTCAGTCCCAGCCTCTGCTTGCAGTCTTCGAGCATGGCCACGGTTTGCGTCGCGCCCGAACGGCTGACGCCCAGCGCGCGGACTTCCAGGAGCCGGTCAAGCGTGCGCACGCCGCCTGCCGCCTTGATCTGCACTTTCGCGGGCGAATGCTTGCGCATCAGGATCAAGTCGGCGTCTGTCGCTCCACCCGGTGCGTATCCAGTCGAAGTCTTCACCCAGTCGGCGTTGAGTTCGCCACAGATTTCGCAGAGCCGGATTTTCTGATCATCGTTCAAATAAGCGTTCTCGAAGATGACCTTCACCTTCCGGCCTTGCGTGTGTGTGACGTCAATCACCGCCTTGATGTCTTCGCGGACATACGCCCAATTGCCGCTGAGCGCCTGGCTGATGTTGACGACCATATCCAGCTCTTCGCCCCCGTCGGCGAGCGCCTGCCCGGCTTCGGCGACTTTGATTTTCGTGGTGTGGCCGCCATGCGGAAAGCCTATGGTGGTGCTGGCCCGGACATTGCTGCCCGCGAGAAGTTCAGCACAATGCCGCAAGGCATACGGCAAAATGCAAACGCTGGCCACGTCATAAGCGAGCGCGATTTGAATGCCTCGCTCCAACTCCGCTGCCGTCAGCGTCGGGTTGAGCAGCGAGTGGTCAATCATCTTGGCAATGTCCTGATAGCTATAATCCATTTCAATCACTCCTGACACTTGTGTCGGTAGCCCGCGCGTAAGCAAGGGC
>JAJNQA010000007.1 GCA_021155085.1 Heliomicrobium sp.
AATCGTCAGACCCAATTTGGCCAGATTGTCGCGTCGCGCATGATGCGCCGTTTCGTGTTCCAAGACACTCGCCAGTTCTTCCGCTGACAGCGCGTTGAGCAACCCTGTTGAAACTACCAGCTTCGAGTCCCAGTAACCCCATACGAATGAGAAAGGGTAGTCGCTGGCGACAAGTCCGACGGCAATGCCTTGTTTCCGGCAAGTCTCCGCGACATTCCTGATCTGCGCCGCTTCGGCTGGCACTGCGCCAATCTCTAGCTGTTTGATGACGCGACCGATGCGGAAGTACGCGCTCATCGCCGCGTAGACGGCGACCATTGCCGCCAACATGGTGAAGATCAACGTCATGTATCCAAGAGCCGGGTCGAGCGAAATCGTGAAGGCATTCAGCAGGTGCAATGTATGTGCGGGTTCGTGTTCCTGCTGCCAGCGCCCATTACCAAGCCACATTGCTGGAAGAAGTGACGCGCAGACCAACCACGCAGACATAACGGGTGGGAGGATAAGCGTTGCCGCATACAAACGAGCACGCGTTCGCGGATGCCAGGAGAGAAGACGCTTACTCACGCGAAAAACAGCGGCGACGCCAAAACCAATCACCGAAAGAACGGCGTTGATCAGGATAAAGTTTTCCACGCCTACGAGCGCGAGCGTCCATCCAGAGAGGCCATCGGGGGTCATCGCTTTCTGCCCTCCCGTCTTTCCTTGATCAACGCTTCCAGCCGGTCAAGCTTGCCGTCGTCTTCGCCAATCAACTCGACAAAGGTTGAAAGCACAGGCTCACCGATGCCACCAAGAAGTGCTCCCAGCACCTCCTGCGCCATTTCACGCTCGAAATCCTCACGGTTGTAACGGGGCGAATAGACGAATGCCTTTCCCTGTTTCTCCCGCGTCAGATAACCTTTGCGGTGCATACGGTCGAGTGTTGTCAGCACTGTGGTGTGCGCGATTTCGCGTTTGCGGCGGAGGCGGTCTTCAACCTCAAGGACAGTTTGCTGCGACTGTTGCCAGAGTAACTGCATAACTTCAGCTTCCAGTTTCCCCAAGACCTGTTTGATGCCCCGGTCCGTGGGACGAAAACCACGCATTGCAATCTTCGACATTCTCATACCTCACAGCCTTTCACGAAGGTGGAGACAAAATATGGCGTTTCCCCAACTACTGTCAATAGTTGGTTTGCCCTTCGCCAGAATCAGTCGTGTCGGAGCGCCACCAGCGGATCCACCTTGGTTGCCCGCCGTGCCGGAATCCAGCAGGCCAGCAGCGCAACCAAGGTCAGCAGCGCCGGGACCAGCGCAAAGGTCAGCAGGTCGGTTGCGCTGACGCCGAATAGCAGCGTTTGCATCAAGCGCGTCAACGCATAAGCTCCGGTCAGCCCGCAAACGACGCCCACGGCAACCAGCCGCAAGTTCTCGGCGATTATCAATGCCAGCAGGTCTTTGGTTTGCGCGCCAAGCGCCAGACGAATTCCGAGTTCCCCTGTGCGCTGCGCCACCGAATAGGCGACGACGCCGTAAATGCCGACTGCTGCCAGCAGCACTGCCAGCGCCGACAGCCAGTTCAACAGCAGCGCGTTAAAACGCGGACGCGCCAGATTCACGGCGACCTGTTGTTCCAGTGTCGCGAAGCTGGTGGCGACCTGCGTGGGATCAAGCGCGGCGATTTCGCGGCGCACGGTGGAGATGAACGCTGCCGGATCGCTGGTGGTGCGCACGGCGAAATGATTCAGGAAGGACCCGGCTTGATCGTGCGGCGCGTAAATGTCCCAGCGCGCGTCTTCCAATTCGCGATAACGCACATCGCTCGCCACGCCGACGATTGTTCGCCAGGGAGACTCCGCGCCCGGATCAATCTGCATCTGCTGGCCGACCGGATCAACGCCGGGCGGGAAGATTCGCCGCGCCATCGTCTCGCTGATGATGACGACGCGTGGCGCATCGGTTTTGTCGAACCCTGTAAACGCGCGTCCGGCCTTGAGTGGAATCCCCAAGGTGCGGAAGTAATGCGGCGAAACGATTTCGTAATTGGCGACCGTGTTCTGGCGAATCTGGTCGGGCGATTGTCCCGCCAGCGCGAAATGCGCGTCCCAGCCAACGGTGCCTTCCAGCGGGCGCGTCAGAATTGCGCTGGCGGCTACGACGCCGGGCTGGGCTTCCAGCCGTTCGATCAATTGCCGGTAAAACCGGCGATGCGCTTCCGCTTCGCCGTATTTCGGCCCGCGCAATCGCAATTGCATGGTCAGGACGTTTTGCGGATCGAACCCCAGATTGACCCGGCTCAGATTCAGGAAACTGCGCAGAATCAAAGTTGCGCCAACGGCCAGAACCAGCGTCACGGCAATCTGTGCAACCACCAACCCCGCGCGTAAACGTTTGCCCGAACGGCCGCTCGCCAGTTTGGAACTGCCCTCGCAAAGTGTTTCATTGAGGTTCACGCGCGCCGCCGTCAGCGCGGGAACCAGTCCCGCCAGGCAGGCAGTCAGCAAGGTGACGAATAAGCTAAAGAAAAGCACCGTGCCATTGAGCCTGACCGTTTCAATGCGCGGAATGTCGGCGGGCGCAACCCAGACCAGCAGATTGATCAGCCAGTACGCCAGCGCCACGCCTGCCGCGCCACCGAATAAGGCCAGCAAGACGCTTTCCGTCAGCAATTGCCGCACGATCTGCCAGCGTCCCGCGCCCAGGGCCGCGCGCAGGGCGAATTCGCGGCGGCGGACCGATGCCTGCGCCAGCAACAGATTGGCGACGTTGGCCGCGCCGATCAGCAACAATAACCCTGTCGCCGCCAGCAGCAGCCACAGCGCCGGACGCGCATTGCCGAACAGAAATTCGGTCATGGGTTTGATGACCGCGCGCTGTCCGGTGGCCTTGGTTTCGGGATGATCCGCCGCCACGCGCGCAATGATGGTGTTCAATTCGGCTTCCGCCTGCGTTAGGCTGACGCCCGGTTTGAGCTTGCCGACGACTTGCAGGAAGCCCGCATCGCGATTTTCCAGCGCGCGCGCGCCCATCGTCGCCTGCAATGGAACCCACAGTTCCGCGCCTTTCAGAAACTCGAACTGCGGCGGCATCACCCCCAGCACCGTGTAGTTTTGCTGCGTCAGTGTGATCTGCTGGCCGATAATGTTCGGATCGCCCTTGAACCGTTCGCGCCACAATCGGTCGCTCAGCACGGCGACTTTCGGCCCGTTCAGCACGTCTTCTCGTTCATCGAAAACCCGCCCCAGCGCGGCCTTGGCGCCCAGCACCCCGAAGAAGCCGCCGCTGACCTTCGAGCTTTCGACCTGCACGGCTTCACCGTGTCCCGTCAGCACGTAGCCATAGCCGTACACGGTTGTCGGTATCACGGCCAGACCGTCAAAACTATGGCTCTGCGCCTGCCAATCCTTGAATTCGGCCACGGCCATTTCGACCAGCGGGTTATACGCCACCGTGTCTTTTTTCCACGCGACGACCAGCCGCTCCTGTTCGGCAAAGGGCAGTGGCCGCAGCAGCACGGCGTGAATCACGCTGAAAATCGCCGTATTCGCGCCAATCCCCAGCGCCAGCGTCAGCACCGCAATCAAGGTAAAGCCGGGCTTTTTGGCCATCATCCGCACGCCGTAGCGCAGGTCTTGAAACATCTCGTCCTCCAATCGTTGCGACTGCAACCACAGCGCATCGGCAAACGCGCCCATGCTGTGCCACAGCAAATCCAGTTTGTTGCGCCAATTGAGCTGGTCCCAGTCGGCCAGTTGTACTTCCCGCCAGTGCAATTCCGCTTTCCACTCCTGCCGCCAGTCGGCGCGCAAACGGCGGGGAACGATCAGGCCGATGAACTTGATGAACCAGAGATGTAATTTCACGGTTTAGCTTGCTAAATCAGGACAACAATACGTAGGACGGACTTTAGTCTGTCCCCAGCGCTGGGACAGACTAAAGTCCGTCCTACGTCGGCTGTGTTCCGATTTAGTCGTGTCGCAGAGCGTCCAGCGGATCCACTTGTGCGGCTTTGCGCGCGGGCAGCCAGCAGGCAAGCAGCGCCACCAGCGTCAGCAAGGCCGCAATCAGCAGGAGCGTGGTGGGATCGGTTCCGTTGACGCCGTAAAGCTGATCGGCCATCTGCCGCTGCCAGGCGCGCCGGTCGAAGTATTGGCTGGCCAGCAGCCGTTTCAAGCCGTACCCGCACAGCGCGCCGAGGGCCAGTCCCAGCAGCACCAGTTTCATGCCCTGCCAGATGACCAGCCGCAGCACGTCGGCGGTTTGCGCGCCCAGCGCCCTGCGCACGCCGATTTCATTCGTGCGCTGCGCCACCGAATACGCCAGCACGCCGGACAAGCCAATCGCCGCCAATGCCAGCGCCAGCGCGCCGAAAAAGCTCAGCAGCCGGGCGTACAGCCGTTCCTGCCCCAGGGTTCTGTGCGAACGGCTGATTTGCGTGCCGACTTCCGTAACCGGCAGATTGCTGTCGAGTTCGCGCACAATCTGGCGCACCGCACCGCTCAGCGCGGTGGGATCGCCACTGGTGCGCAGCGAGAAATACATTTCGCCGATGCTTTCGCCTTCCTGCAACCAGGGGGTGTAGAGCAGCGGTTCCATCTCGTTCCGCTGGCTGTTGTATTTGGTATCGGCGACGATGCCGACAATGTCGAACTCCTTTTTGTCGTCGGTATCCCGTATGCGCGCGCCCAGCGCGTCTCCGTTGGGGAAGAACTTGCGCACGAACGTCTGGTTGACGATGGCGACTTTGGGGGCGTTCTGGCTGTCGTGCGCGGTGAAGGCGCGTCCGGTCAGCAGCGGGATTTCCAAGGTGGAGAAATAGTTTTCGCGGATCATCTGCCGGTTGGTGGTGTGTTCGCTGGCGCCTTTTGCGGTTTCGCCTGGCAGCAGAACGTCCGTGTTCCACATGTAATGAGAAATCAGCGGAACGCGTCCAGCCGTGGCCGAACGCACGCCGGGCAGGGAATCCAGCCGCGCGAAAAGTTGCTGGTAAAACTGGATCAGCCGTTCGTCCTTGTAACCGCCCTGTCCCGGCTGCACGGAAAAGAGCAGCAGGTTGTTCTGATTGAAGCCCAGATTGACCTTTTGCAGGTTGTACAAAGTGCGGATGAACAAACCCGCCCCGACCAGCAACAGCAAAGACAATCCAACCTGCGCGATGACCAGCCCCTTGCTCAGCCGCGAAACCGCGCCCGAACTGCGGCGGCCCGCTTTGAGCGCTGAGTTCAAATCCAGTTTGGTCGCGCGCCAGGCGGGAGCCAGCCCGAAAAGAAGGCCAGTCAGCACGGAAACGCCGAAGGTGAAGGCCAACACGCGCCAGTTCAGGCTGAGTTCCACGTCACGCGGCAGAAAGCCTGAATCTTTGTCAGTCAGCGCCACCAGCGCGCTTTTGCCCCAGACCGCGAACAGCACGCCGACCACGCCGCCCAGCAGCGAGAGCAGCAGGCTTTCGGTCAGCAATTGCCGGATCAACCGCCAGCGTCCCGCGCCCACCGCCAGCCGGATGCTGATTTCCGGCCCGCGCAATGCCGCTCGCGCCAGCAACAGGTTGGCCACGTTGGCGCAGGCAATCAGCAGCACGACCGCGACCACAATGAACAATCCGTAAATCGTGCTGGAATAAATCTTGCGGCTTTCCATCAAGCCGCGGCTGCCGGTCAGCGCCAGCAGGCGCGGATAATCTTTCTGCTCGATTTGCGCGGGTTCGTTGTCCTTGCGCGGCGCGGGCATCACTTCCAGCGCGGCGGATTGAAAGGTTCCGTTCAGACTTTCGCGCGCCTGTTCCAACGTCGCGCCGGGTTTCAACCGTCCCATCAGCCCCAGCCACCAGATGTGCGGCCTGTCGGCGGTGGCCATTCCGGTTCCCTTGCCCAGCAACGCCGGTTCAAAGGAAATCGGGATGGTGACGGCGGGACGCTGATCCACCTGCAAGGTGCCGGTGAATCCGGGCGGCGCGACGCCGATGATGGTGAAAGAGGTATCGTTGATTTTGAGCTGCTGGCCAACCACGCCTGCGTTCGCGCCAAAACTTTCCTGCCAGTACTGATGGCTGAGCACGACCACGGGCGGTGAGCCGGGTTTGTCATCCGCATCGTTGATGGCGCGTCCCAGCATGGGCGTCACGCCGAGGCCGCTGTAATAGCCGCCGGAAACCGCCTGGCCATTGATAACCTCCGCCTGATTGTTGGTCACGGCGGTCACTTCATAGATTGGCGCAAAGGCGAAGAAATCGCTCAGCGGACTGTCTGAGGCTTCCGCCTGCGCTTTCCGCATTTTTTCAAACAGGTCGTAACGAAACATCGAAGCGCCGCGCGTGCCTGGCGGACCGCCCCCGACAAAGGTTCCGCGCATGCCCGTGGTGCGGAAGGCTTTTCCGGCCTGCCATTCAAACAGCACCAACTGTTCCGGCGCCTTGACTGGCAGCGTTTTCAGCAACACGGCGTCCACCACACTGAACAGCGCCGTGTTCGCGCCAATGCCCAGCGCCAGCGAAAGCACGGCCACCAGGGTGAAGCCTTTGTGCTTGAGCAGCATGCGCAGCCCGTAACGCAGGTCTTGAAACATTTCGTCCTCCAGTCTTTTGGGTTGCAGCCACAGCGCATCCACAAATGCGCCCAGGCTGTGCCACAGCAAATCCAGTTTGTTTCGCCATCGGAGTTGATCCCAATCGGCAAGCTGCCATTCCCGCCAGCACAATTCGGCTTCCCATTCCTGCCGCCAGTCGGCGCGCAAGTGGCGCGGGACGATCACGCCGATGAACCTGATCATCCAAAGCCAGAGGCCTTTTTTACTTCGATCTCGCAAATTGCTTACCTCCGCATTTCCAACTACCGGCCCGGATCGCCGGCCTGATGCGCGGGTTTGTGCGTGGTCAGCGGTTCAAGCTGTTCGAGCAGTCGAAATCGGCTGCGGGCCTCCGCCAGCGCTTCGCCGCCTTCGCGCGTCACTTCGTAATACTTGCGCGCCGGGCGCTGTTCAGCCTGCGCAATTTCCGCTGATTCCCATTTGGAAATGACGTGGCCCGCATCTTCCAATCGCCGCAGCGCCGGATACACCGTGCCGCTGGCCAGGCCGGTGACTGTCATGATTTCAAAGCCGTACCGGTAGCCGTTGTCCAGCACCTGCAGAATCAGCGCCATCGTGTAGGACAAATAACTCCTGCCCATCTCTCACTCCTTTGGATTGCTGTGATTTTTACTAGATGTCTACTTGTATAATTATCTACATAGGGATGTCAAGCCATTTATTGGTTTGATGGAGTTGTTGCGATGTCAGCGTTGCGCGAACTGTCAGTTTGCGTCGCAGCCAGATATGCCTTAGCGAGCAACAACCAAGTCATCTGGATTGTCTTCCTTCCACGACGCAAACTGACAGTTCGCGCAACATCGTCATTTCAAGCCCGTGGCTGGTTGAGGGATTATTCGTGGCGCAAGGCTGCCAAGGGATCAATTCGCGCGGCCTTGCGAGCGGGAAGCAGGCAGGCCAGCAAGGCCACGGCAATCAGGAGCAGCGAGAGCAGGGCAAACACCGCCGGGTCGGTTGGCGTGACGCCGAAAAGCATTTGAGTCATCAGGCGCGTCAGAAACCAGGCCCCGGCCAGCCCAGCCGCCACACCGGTCAGAATCAGGGCCATCCCCTGACCGATGACCATGCGCAGAATCCGGCCTGTTTCCGCGCCGAGCGCCAATCGGATGCCGATTTCGTGCGTCCGGCGGCTGACGGCGTAAGCCATCACGCCGTAAATGCCAATGAGCGCCAGCGTCAGCGCAATGCCGGCAAACAGCGCCAGCAGCAGGGCATAAAAACGCGGTTCCGCCACCGAAGCCGAAACCAGTTCTTCCAGCGTGTGCACGCGGGTGATCGCCGTAAACTTGTCCACCGCCAGAATGCGTTCGCGCAAGGCGCGCTCCATTGCCGCCGGAGCCGCTGTGGTGCGCACGACCAGATTCATAAACGCCGTGTCTTTCTGCCGGAAGGGAACGTAAAACAGCGGTTTGTTTTCCTTATCCAAACCAAACTGGCTGAGGGTGGCGGCGACGCCGACGATTTCCATCCACTGATCGGGTTCTCCGCGCAGGGCAATGCGCTGCCCCAGAGGGTTTTCTCCGGGGAAGTAAACGCGCGCCAGCAATTCGTTGATGACCGCCACGCGCGGCGCGGATTCGTTGTCGCCGTCGTTGAAAAGCCGCCCCTGTTTCAGCGGATTGCCAACGGCGCGGAAATAATCCGGACTGAGGACGTTCATAAACGATTGTTGTTCGTCGCGATTGGCGGGAACGGGGCGTCCGGCGATGAGGATGGGACTGCTCATATACGCGCCGGACACTGGCCCGCCGGTGGTTGCTCCCACGGCTTCCACGCCGGGCATGGATTTCAATTCGTCAAGCATTCGCTGGTAGTAGTTGTATGTGTCGGCATCTTTGGGAAAGCGATTGAACGGCGGCGCAAGCGTCAGCATGACCGCGTTGGAGGGTTCAAAGCCGAGTTCGACCTGCCGGAGCTTGATGAAGCTTTTGATCAGCAAGCCCGCGCCCACCAGCAGGATCAGCGTCAGGGCGGTTTGCGTGACGACCAGCAGTTCGCGGAAGCCGAAGCTGGGTAATCCAAACCTGTACAGCCAGCGCCGCCCGCCGCCCTGCGCTGCGCCTTCCTTCAGTGCATGGTTCAAATCCGGTTTGGAGGCAAACCACGCCGGAGCCAGGCCGAACAGCAAACCGACCAGCAGCGTGGTGGCGAAAGTAAATGCCAGCACGCGGCCATCCAGTCCGACTTGCGTCAGGCGCGGCAGGTTCGGCGGTTCCAGCACGATCAGCGCCCGCACCATTCCAGACGCCAGCAACAATCCGCCCGCGCCGCCCAGCAGCGCCAGTAACGAACTTTCCGTCAGCAACTGCCGGATCAGCCGCAGGCGACCGGCGCCCAGTGCCGCCCGAACGGCGATTTCCTTCTGCCGCGCGGCGGCGCGCACCAGCAGCAAATTGGCCACGTTGGCGCAGGCGATCAGCAGCACAAAACCAACCGCGCCCAGCAGCATCAGCAGGGTCGGACGGACTTTGCCAACCACGGAATCGTGCAGCGGCTCCGACCAGACTGCCCATTCCTTGTAATCGTCCGGCATCTGCTGCTGAAGTTGCTGATGGATGAACTGGATTTCATTGGCCGCCGCTTGCGGTGTGACGCCGGGTTTCAGGCGCGCAATGACGCTCAACCGGCGCATATCGTGACGGCCTTGCGCGACGGAGGTTTCCGGTATCCAGAACTCGCTTTGCCCTGGGAAACTGGCTTCCGGCGGCATGACTCCCACGACCGTGAAGCTGTTGGTGTGATCGAGTGTGACCGTGCTGCCGATAAGATTGGGATCGCTGTTGAAGCGCCGTTGCCACAACTTGTAACCGAGCAAAATCGCGCGCGTGCCAGCCGGCTTTTCATCCTCCGGCAGAAAGCTGCGTCCGTGCAGCGGCTGAAATCCCAGCATCAACAACAGATTGGCGGAAACCCTGGCGCCAAATACCTGCTCCGGGGCGGTCTCTCCGGTCAGTATCGAGGCGGTGGTGGAAAACGCTGCAACGTCCGAAAAAGATTGCGCGCGTTCGCGCCACACCTGCACATTGCCGCCGGACACAGGCATGTGCGTGAAACCGATGTGGGGTTTGGCGTGCCACAACCGCACCAGATTTTGCGGCTCGCGGTACGGCAGCGGACGCAGCACCACGCCGTTGACGACGCTGAAAATCGCCGTGGTCGCGCCAATGCCGATGGCCAGCGACAAAATCGCCGCCAGCGTGAAGGCCGGACTTTTCAACAACATCCGCAGGCCAAAACGCAGGTCTTGAAACATTTCATCCTCCAGTCTTTTGGGTTGCAGCCACAGCGCATCCCAGAACGCGCTGGTGCTGCGCCACGACAAATCCAGTTTGTATTTCCAGTTGAGTTTGTCCCACTCCGACAGCAGAGCTTCGCGGCAGCGCAACTCCGCCTCCCACTCCTGCCGCCAGTCGGCGCGCAATCGGCGCGGCACGATCAGGCCGACGAAGCGGATCAGCCAGAGCCAGAAGCGAAATCGGTTTGGTTTTGTCATCCCTGTCATAGGCAATCACTCGTGACGCAGGGCAACCAGCGGATCAACCCGTGTTGCGCGACGTGCCGGCACGAGACAAGCCAGCAGCGCCACCGCCGTCAACAACAGGCTAATGACTGCAAACGTCAGCGGATCGGTCGCGCTTACCCCGTAAAGCATCTGCGCCAGCAATCGGGTCAATGCCAGCGCGGCGATCAATCCCAGCGCCACGCCGCTCAGGGCCATCTTCATGCCGTGGCGCAGGACCAGCCGCAGCACATCCCCGCGTTGCGCGCCCAGCGCCAGGCGAATGCCGAGTTCATGCGTCCGCTGGCCGACCAGATATGAAATGACGCCGTAAAGACCAATGCTGCTCAGCAGCAGCGCCACCACGGCAAAGGCGTTGAGCAGGATCATCGAGAAGCGCTGCCGGGAGAGCGAATCGGCGAGCACCTCATTCATCGTCCGCGCGCCGAAGACGACATTCTGGCTGTTCTGGTTTTGGACCACGCGGCGAATCGAATCCAACAGCGCCGTGCCCGTGGTTCCAGCAGCTCCTTCGGCGCGCACCACCACGCTGACGCGGGATGGGCTGCCCGGCAATTGCCGGAACGGTTCGTAAAGTTGCGCCTGCAGAGACTGCCTGCCGTCGGAGGCATCCAGGCTCCACTGCTTCACGTGCCCGACCACGCCGATAATCTGCAATGGGCCTCGGTCGTCTCCCAGATTGATGCGCCTGCCGATGGGATCGGTATTCGGGAAGTATTGGCGGGCAAAGGCTTCGTCAATTACGACGACTGACTGGGCGCGTTCGTCATCCTGATTGGTGAAAAAGCGGCCTTGTTTGAGCGGGATGCCCATCGCCGTCAGGTAGCCGGGTTCGACACGATACGTCAGCGTCATTGGCATCTCGCTGGTGCTGGCCGGCCTGGGCTTGTCTTCAAGCCAGAAGTACACGTCGTCTTCGCTCTGCAAGGGAGCGGCTCCCACGGAGAAGGAAGCCGCCCGAACGCCTGGCATGGTGTTGAGCTTGTCACTCAAATCGCGCAGGGACGCGCGCGCGGCTTCCGGGCTGGCGGCTTGCATCGAAGGCGGAAAGCCAAGTCCGAAGGTCAGCACATTGTCGGGACGAAAGCCTGGATCAACCTGCCAAAGCGCGCTGAGACTGCGAATCATCAAGCCCGCGCCGATCAGCAGAACGACGGCCAGCGCCATTTCCACCGCAACCAGTGCGCCCTGCGCGCGATGCCGCCCGCCGCCGCCGCCGCGCCCGCTTTCTTTCAGTGTTTCGGACAATCGCCATTGCGAAATCTTCAGCGCCGGAGCCAGTCCCGCGAGCACTCCGGTCAGCAGCGAAATGGCCAGGGTAAAAATCAGAACGCGGCCATCCAGACTGATCTCTTCCGAACGCGGCAACCCGCCGGGCAAAGCGGCCAGCGCGGCTTTCGTTCCCCAGGCGGCAAACGCGAATCCCAGTCCGCCGCCCGCCAGCGCCAGCAGCAGGCTTTCGGTCAGCGATTGACGCAGCAATCGCCAGCGCCCAGCGCCCAGCGCGGCGCGAATGGCGAATTCCCGCGTCCTGCCGGTCGAACGCGCCAGCAGCAAATTGCTGACGTTCACGCATGCAATGAGCAGCACAAACCCGACCGCGCCCAGCAGCATCCACAAAATCGAACTGACATTGCCAACCAGCCTTTGTTTGAGCGGGATCAGCGCCGCGCCATTGCCGCGATTGGCGTCGGGATAGGTTTCGGCCAGCCTGCGCATCACGCCACCCAGATCGGCCTGCGCCTGCGCCAGCGTCACGCCGGGTTTTAGCCGCCCAATGCCGTGCAAATTCAAAGCGGCGCTGCGATTTTGCAAGGCGGGATTGTTCCACTGGCCGATGGGCAAATAGACATCGGTGCCGCGGTAAAGATTGAAGCTTGCGGGAAGCACGCCGACCACGGTGTAACTCCTGTCATCCAGCGTCAGGCTTTTGCCCACCACGTCCGGCGCGGAATTGAACTTCCGTTGCCAAAGTTCCGCGCTGATCAGGATGACGGGAGCCGCGCCGCGCACATCTTCGCTGGGCGCGAAATTTCGTCCGAATTCCGGTTCGACGCCAAGCACGGAGAAGAAATTCGCCGACACGCGCCGCCCGTCCAACTGCTCCGCCTCGCCCGCGCCGAGCAAGCTGAAACTGGCGCCGCGCGAAATGGCCATCGCGGCGAACGTCTGATTTTCTCTTTGCCAGTCCAGGAAATTCGGGTACGGAATCGCGCCGGTGGCGAAATTCGGCTTGCTCTGGTGCAGCGTGATCAGTTGATCCGGCTGCGGGTAGGGGAGGGGATTGAGCAGCACGCCGTTGACCACCGAAAACAGCGCGGCATTCGCGCCAATGCCCAGCGCCAGCGTCAGCACCACCACGGCGGTAAAGCCGGGATTTTTCAGCAACATTCGCGCGCCATAACGCAGGTCTTGAAACATTTCATCCTCCCATCGTTTCGGTTGCAGCCACAGCGCATCCCAGAACGCGCTGGTGCTCCGCCACAACAAATCCAGTTTGTACTTCCAATTGAGCTTGTCCCATTCGGTGAGCATCGCTTCGCGGCAGCACAACTCGGCTTCCCACTCCTGCCGCCAATCAGCGCGCAGCCTTCGCGGCACGATCACGCCGACGAAGCGGATCAGCCAGAGCCAGAAGCGAAAGCGGATTCCATTCATCGAAACAGCCATCGGATTCAGTCCTGTCGTAATGCGACCATCGGGTCTACTTTTGTTGCGCGACGGGCCGGCAGGTAACAAGCCAGGAACGCCGTCACTGCCAGCAGCGCCGTCACGCCGGCGAATGTCACCGGATCGAGCGCGCTCACGCCGAAGAGAAGCCTGGCGAGCAAACGGGTCCCCAACGCGGCCACACCCAACCCGATTCCGACGCCGATTCCCACCAGCAGCGCACCGTGCCCGACGATCAGCTTGATGATCTCCTTGGAGCTTGCGCCCAGCGCGATGCGAATGCCGATTTCTCGCGTCCGCTGTGTCACCGCGTTGGACATTACGCCGAAGACGCCGATGGCGGCCAGCAGCAGCGCCAGCACACCGAACCCGCCCAGCGCGGTTGCCGCGACGCGCGCCGGAGCGAGCGGCAGTTCCATGTGTTCGAGCATCGTGCGGGCATCGTAGGGTGTCAGATTCTGGTCCAGCCCATGGATTTCCTTGCGAATGGTTGCCAGCAGCCGATGCGGATCGCCTGCGCTGCGGGCAATGAGCGTGACTTTGCTCTCGTAGTTTTGCGCCAGCGGAAGGTAGATAAACGGCTCGTTTTTTGCAGCCAGGCTGGAGTATTGGCCGTTTTGCGCGACCCCGACGATTTCGATCCAGTTCCCCGTTGTAAAGTTGAACCGTTTGCCAATGGGGTTTTCTCCCGGCCAGAAGCGCCGCGCAAATGCCTCGTTGACAATCGCGACCGGGGGGCTTTGGGCGACGTCCTGCGCGGTGAAGTCGCGGCCCTGCACCAGGCGCGTTTCCATCGTGCGGAAGTAATCGAGGCTGATGGAGGTCGTCAACACAATCGGCGCTTGCGTCGCGGTCTTCGGCGCATGGCCCTGAATGAAGACGCCTTTCCCGCCGCCTTCGCCGGAGGTTAGTGGCGCATGCGCGGTCAGGGCGGCTGCCTGCAGGCCAGGCAAGCTGCGCACTCTTTCGAGCAACTGTCGCTGAAACTCGCTGCCGCGCTCACGGTCGTACTGTTGCCCCCCCAGATCGAAGGAGACTTCGGCGGCCTGCTCGGGATTGAAGCCGGGATCAATCTGTTGCGCGCGCTGCAACCCGCGCAAGACCAGTCCCGCGCACAACAGCAACACCAGCGAGAGCGACATTTGCGCTACCACCAAAACGTTGCGCAAGCGCGAGCGGCGATAGCCGCCAAGCGTGGATTCGTTTTTCAGCGCCTGGATCAAATCCGGCCGGGTGGCCTGCAACGCAGGGAGCAAACCCAAAAGCACGCCGGTCAGGAGCGACAAGGCGAGTGTGAAAGCCAGCACGCGCCAGTCCATCTGCAAATCGATCTGCGTGAACCCAAAAATCACCGGCAGCTTGAGCCTGGTTAATTCGACAGCGCCGTAAGCGAGCGCCAGGCCGAGCGCACTGCCCAGGAGCGCCAGCAGCACACTCTCGGTCAATAATTGCCGCAACACCCGTGCCCGTCCGGCGCCGAGGGCCAGCCGAATGGCAATCTCTTTGTGCCGCTCGGACGCGCGCGCCAGCAGCATGTTCACCAGATTCGTACACGCCAGCAGCAACACCAGCACGACGACGCCCATCGCCACGGCGGTAAAACGCAAGACCATGGGCCGCATCGCCGCGCCGAACAAACCCGGCTGGCTAAGCACGACGATCTGGCCTTTGTCCGCCTGCGGATACTCGCGCCCGAGTTGCGCCGCAATCAGATTGAGATCGCTTTCGGCTTGCGCCCAGCTCACCCCTTCTTTCAGCCGCCCGATTGTACCCACGGGAGCTGTGCGCCCTTTGACCGGGCCGCGCCCCACTTCAAGTCCCGGCTTCATCATCATGGGGAACCAGAGTTCCGGCCTGGAGGCCAGTTCCGTACCGTCGAATCCCTTTGGAACGACACCAATGACCGTAAATTTGCGCCCGCTGATGAGCAAGCTCCGGCCAACGATCTGGGGATCAGCGCCGAACCGCTGCTGCCAGCATTGGTAACTCAGCATCACGACCGGATGCGCCCCCGGCGTACGGTCGTCATCCGGCGTGATCACACGGCCCAGCGCCGCGCCCACGCCCAGCAGGCTGAAATAATTCCCCGTCACGTGGAGACCCAAAATCCGCTCGTTGATTCCGTTATTACTTAAACCAACCTGCGCCAGACCCATCGCGGCCAAGCCTGCCAGCGACTGGTTGCGGTCGCGATAATCCGTGTACTCGGGGTAACCGAGCAACGGAAAGACCCCTCGGCCAGGCGTGCCGAAGTTGAGCGTCACTACCTGCTCCGGTTGCGCAATCGGCAGTGGGCGCAACAAAACGGTGTTCACCAAACTGAAAATCGCCGTGTTCGCGCCGATCCCCAGTCCCAGCGTCAGCACGGCCAAAAAAGTAAAACCGGGCTTCTTCAGCAACATGCGCACGCCGAAGCGCAAGTCTTGCATCATATCGTCCTCCCAACGTTTCGGTAGCAACCACAGCGCATCCCAGAACGCGCTGGTGCTGCGCCAGAGCAAATCCAGTTTGGTTTGCCAGTTTAGTTTGTCCCACTCCGACAGCAGAGCTTCGCGGCAGCGCAATTCGGCCTCCCACTCCTGACGCCAATCGGCGCGCAATCGGCGCGGCACGATCAAACCGACGAAGCGAATCAGCCACAAATGAATATTCCAGTGATTTCGCATGCGTCTCATTCGTAGCGCAGGGCCACCATCGGGTCTATGCGGGTGGCGCGGCGGGCGGGCCAGTAACCGGCCAGAAAAGCCACCAGCAGAAGCAATAACGACGCCAGTCCCAGGGAAACCAGATCAGTGGGTGGCAAGCCGTACAACAAAGTCGCCACCAGCCGGGCCGTCAGGAAAATCACGGGCAGCCCGACCGCTACGCCTGTCAAGACCAGCAGCAGGGCTTCGCGCAGCACGAGCCAGAGCACGTCGCGTTGTTTTGCGCCGAGCGCCATGCGAATCCCGATTTCATTCGTGCGGCTGGCGACGCCATAAGAAAGGATGCCGTACAAACCAATCGAAGCCAGCATCAACGCCAGCGCGCCGAAAAAGCCGGAGAGCGTCGCCAGCAGGCGTTCGCGCAACAGCGAGTTTTCGATCATGGTTTTGAAGCTTTGAAAGATGACCAGGAGGCTGGGATTGATGTCGTGGAGAGTACGTTTCACCGCCACTGTGATTTCGGCTTGTGGCAGGCTGGATTTGATCAATAACTGTGCGCCTGTCGGAGACGGCTCTACCTGCGCGATTGGAAAGAACATCGTCGCGCCAATCTCTTCGCTCAGTTCATAGTATTTTGTGTCTTTCACCAGGCCCACGATTTCATACACCGTTTCCGGGTCAGTGGGCGTCGCCTCCACTCGGAAGCGTTGTCCAAGCGGGTTTGCTGAGTTCACGACTTGCCGGGCAAATGATTCATTCACGATGGCGACTTTGGGCGCGGTTGCGTTGTCGCGGTCATTAAATTCCCGCCCGGCCAGCAATGGTGTCGCGAGCGTTTTGAAGTAATCCGGGCCAATCATGCTGACGTTGGCTCCCAGCTTTTGCTGACCGTTTGTACCGTCCTGCCAAACCTGATTGCCGCCGGCGTTGCCGCTGAGCGGAACGATATTCGTTTCAGTAACAGACTGCACACCGGGAATGGTTTGCAGGCGGGCGATGACCTCCTGTTTGAAGGGCAAGCGGCGCTCCGGCGGCAGGTTCAATGGCCCAAACCTCAGGCGCGTAATCAAAATGCCTTCTGACTGAAAGCCTGTGTCTACGGTCAACAAGTTGTTCAGGCTGCGCGTGAACAAGAATGCGCCCGCCACCAACACCAATGAGAGCGCGACCTGCACGACGACCAGCGCACGCCGCAAACTGAACCGCTCGCGCCCCGCTGTCAGTCCGCGTCCGGCAGCTTTCATCACCGCGCCTGGTTCAACGCGCGCCGCACGCATCGCAGGCATCAACCCGAACAAGACACAAGTCAGCAACGCCAGGCCGGTGGCAAAACCAAGCACGCGCCAATCCATGCCCAAATTCAGAAACACCGTATCGCCGCCCGTGTTCAGATACGCGATCAAGAAGCGGCTCAAGCCTTGCGCCAGTGCTGCGCCGAACGCCGCGCCAATCAAGGCCAGCAACAAGCTCTCCGCCAATAACTGACGCACCAGCCGCGCGCGTGAAGCTCCCAGCGCCTGCCGCACCGCCATTTCGCGTTCCCGCGCGCTGGCCCGCGCCAGCAACAGATTGGCCAGATTGGCGCAGGCAATCAGCAGCACCAATCCCGCAATTGCCAGCAGCAGCCAGAGCGATGCTTCGTAATTTGTGCGCAGCACCGAATATCCCGCGCCGGCGGGGGCGGCTTCCAGCTTGCTATTCAAATAGTTTTGCACGCTGACGGGCGGGTAATTCGCGGGCAGCGTCTTTTCAAACAGGCTGGATGAAATGGTTTGCAACTCCGCCGACGCCTGCGCCAAGGTGCGCCCAGGTTTCAAACGGCCTGTCACCATCAGCCACCAATGCGTGCCGGAATCGAGCCGATGGTTCTTGCCCGCCGTCAGCGCCTCTGCGCAAATCGGCAGCGAGACATCGAAGCTCTGCCCGACCTCCAGGCCAAAGAAACTCGCGGGAGTTACGCCGATGATGTCGAAGGCCTGGCCGGCCAGCATGATTTTGCGTCCAATGATGTTCGGCTCGCCGCCAAACTCCCGTTGCCAGAAGGAATGGCTGATGACGGCATTCCGTGCGCCGCAACCGCGCTGATCGTCAGCGGCTGTGAAGACGCGGCCCAAGGCGGCATTCACGCCCAGCGTGGGGAAAAAATCGCCGCTGACCCACAACGCCCGGGCATTACGCACTTCGCCGCCCTGCGCCAGATTGAAGTTGCCCGTGCTCCAGGCGCTCAGACTGGAAAATGATTGCTGGTGCTCGCGAAGCTCTTCCCACAGCGGATTGGTGATGGACGGATAACGCGTGCTCTTATTGCCCCGCCGGTTGCTCATGCTCAATTCGTCCGGGCGCACTTCCACCAATTCCTGCGGTGCATTGACCGGTAACGTGCGCAGCCGCACCGCATCGAGCAGTTGAAAAATTGCGGTATTTGCGCCAATGCCCAGCGCCAGCGAAAGAATCGCCACTGCCGAAAAGCTTTTGTGTTTAAGCAGCATTCGCACGCCGAAGCGTAGATCCTGAATCATTTCGTCCTCCAGTCTTTTTGGTTGCAGCCAGAGCGCATCCCAGAACGCGCTGGTGCTGCGCCAGAGCAAATCCAGTTTGGTTTGCCTGTTCAGCTTGTCCCATTCGGCCAACAGAGCTTCGCGATAGCGTAACTCGGCTTCCCATTCCTGCCGCCAGCCGGTGCGCAACCGTTGCGGGACGATCAGGCCAATGAAGCGAATCAGCCAGAGATGAGGATGTCGGTTCCTTTTCTTCATGGCGCAATTACTCGTGGCGCAGCGCAATGAGCGGGTCCACATTCGCCGCGCGCCGCGCGGGCAGATAACACGCCAGCCACGCGACCAGGGTCAGCACGAACACACCGCCGGCGAACGTCAAGGGGTCCGCTGCGCCAACATCAAACAGCAGCGGCTTCATCAGCCGCGTCAGCGCCCAGGCCGCGAACGATCCGAGCGTCATCCCCAGAAGCGTCAATCGCATCCCCTGCCCCAACGCCAGCCGCATCACATCGCGCGGGGTTGCACCCAACGCCATTCGCACGCCGATTTCATGTGTGCGTGCGGCGACGGTGTACGACAGGACGCCGTAAATTCCGACTGCCGCCAACACCAGCGCCAACGCCGCCAGCAACCCCAGCAAAGCCAGCGCAAAGCGATCCGGGGCGAGCGAACGCCCGATCAGGCGCTCCATCGTGTTGAGTTTGCTGACAGGTTGCATCGCATCCAGTTCGCGCGCGGCCTGTCGCACGGCCCCAATCATCTGCAAGGGATCAGCAACCGTGCGCACAACGACGTTCATCGGCAGATAGGCGTTTTGCGCGTGTGGAATGAAGACTTCGGCCTGAGGTTGACTCTTCAGGCCGTAATAGCGGATGTCGCGCGTGACGCCGACGACTTCGTAGGCGTATTTGCCGCGGTTGTAATCGAGCATCAATTGTTTGCCGAGCGATGATTCACCCGGCCAGACCCTGCGCGCGAAGCTCTCGCTGACGATGAGCACGGCGGGCGTTTCCAGACGGTCCTGCGAGGTGAAGTTGCGTCCGGCGAGCAGCGGAATGCCGAGCGCCGGAAAGTATTCCGGCGTTGCCATGCGCACGGAGACTTTGTCCGCCGCCGCGCTCGGTTCCGGTTCGCCCGCGCGCCAGTACGGGCGCGCGAAATCCGTTCCCGCATCGCTCATCGGCAAGGTTGTTACCGCCGCCGCCGCCTGGACGCCGGGCAACGCACGCAGCCGTTCCAGCAGTTGCTGGTAATACATTGCGGCTCCCCCCTCCCCGTATTTCTGCCCGTTGAGCGAGATGTGCATCGTCAGCAGATTGCGCGTTTCGAAGCCCGGCTCGACCGCGACCAGGCGCGTGAAGCTGCGAATCAACAGGCCCGCGCCTACCACCAGCACCAGCGCCAGCGCGATTTCCGCGACGACCAGCGAGTGCCGGAAGAGTTGCGATGCGCCGCTCACCGCGCCCTTGTCGCCGCCCTCTTTCAATGTCCCCGCCAGTTCCGTTCGCGCGTTGCGCCACGCCGGGAACAGGCCCGTCAGCAAGCCCGTCAAGGTCGTCAACCCCAGCGTGAACAGCAGCACGCGGCGATCCATTCCCACTTCGTCCAGGCGGGGGATGCCTTCGGGGGCCAGCGCAATCAATGCCGTCAAGGCGTATTGCGCCAGCGCCAGGCCCGCCATGCCGCCCAGCAACGCGAGCAACAGACTTTCGGTCAGCCATTGCCGCACCAGCCGCAGATGCGTTGCGCCCAATGCGGCCCGCACGGCGGCTTCCCGTGTGCGTCCGGCGGCGCGCGTCAGCCACAAACTCGCCACATTCGCGCAGGCCACCAGCAACACCATCGCCACCGCCGCCAGCAACAGCAACAGCAACGGGCGCGTTTTGCCGACCTGCTCTTCCAGCAGCGGCGTGAGTTGCAATTGCCAGCCTTTGTTTTGTTTTGGATGTTGCTCGGCCAACGAGGCGGAAAAGGCGGACAATGCGGCCTGCGCCTGTGCTGGCGACACGCCGGGCTGCAGGCGCGCGACGACTTTCAAAAAGCGGGAATCGCGCGGCGGCCCATCCGCGAAGCGCCCCGCGTAGGCTTGCAGCAAATCCCACGGCATCCACAAATCCACCTCGCGGTCGGGCAGGTTGAAATGCGGCGACATAATCCCCTGAATGCGCCAATTCACGCCGTTGATCGTCAACGTGCTGCCGACTGTGTCGGGCGATGCGCTGAAGCGGGCGCGCCACAGCGCATCGCTGATGACGACTGTGCGGTCGCCCATCGCTTCCGCCGCTGAAAAGATCCGCCCGCGAGCGGCCTGCACGCGCAGGGTGGTGAAGAAATCGGGCGTCACCATCGCGCATTGCACCTGCTCGGCATCCTGTTCGCCGGTCAGCGTGCGCGCCGTCACCCACCACGCCGCGCTTGTCTCAAACATCCCGCCCGCGCCGCGCAGGTCGTGATAATTGCCGGGCGAAGGGCCTTCGTGCTGTCGCCCCAATTCCGCGTTGTTGTCCCATACCATCACCAGCCTGTCGGACTGTTCGTAAGGCAGCGGGCTGAGCAACACACGGTTGACGACGCTGAAAATCGCGGTGTTTGCGCCGATGCCCAGCGCCAGTGACAGCACGGCGACCAGTGTGAAGCCCTTATGTTTGAGCAGCATTCGCACGCCAAAGCGCAAGTCTTGAAACATTTCATCCTCCCAGCGTTTCGGTTGCAGCCAGAGCGCGTCCCAGAACGCGCTGGTGCTGCGCCGCAGCAAGTCCAGTTTGGTTTGCCAGTTCAGTCTGTCCCATTCCGCCAGCAATTCTTCGCGGTAACGCAGCTCGGCTTCCCACTCCTGCCGCCATTCGGCGCGGAATCGGCACGGCACGATCAGGCCGATAAAGCGAATCAGCCACAACCGAATTCTTCTGTCATTTCGCATTCCACAATCGCCTCATTCGTGTCGGAGCGCGGTCATTGGATCAATCTTCATGATGCGCCGCGCAGGCAGGTAGCAAGCCAGTAGTGTTATCAACAGCAGGAGGGTCACGATTCCAGACAAAACCAGCGGGTCCGTCGTGTTGACAGCAAATAACAGACTCTGAATTAGGCGAGCCAGGACGCGCGCCGAGATAAGCCCTACCGCCAGCCCTGCCAGTACTGGTTTCATCTCCTGTCTTAGTATCAATCGCATGAGAATGCGATGTTCGGCCCCAAGCGCCAGGCGGATACCCAACTCACGGGTACGCTGATTCACGGCATAAGCCGTCGCGCCATAAAGCCCGATAGCGGCAAGCAAGAGGACGACAATCCCCAGCAAGCTCGTCAAGGTAGCAGCCATGCGTGCGGGCGTGATCGAACGCGCCAGCACGTCGTCCATCGTCCAGGTAAAATCCATCGGCACTCCTGGATCGAGCGTTTTCAACGTATGTTGTGTTGCCGCGATCAGCCGTGAAGGATCGTTTGCAGTACGCAGATGCCAGGTAAGGAACGGACTGTAGGGACGCTGTGACAGGGGAAGATCAAAGTGTGGGAGCGGCAGTTCGGCCAACGCACGATGTTTGATGTTGGTCGTAACGCCGATGATTTCCAACCAGGGCTTGCCCGCGCCCAGGCTGAAGCGTTTGCCAATCGGGTTCTGTCCGGCGAAATAAAGACGCGCCATTTCCTCGTTAATCACCGCCACACCGGGAGACTCCGCGCGATCTTGTTCCGTGAAACCGCGCCCCTGCAGGATCGGGATACTCAACAATTCGTGGTAACCCGGCCCGACGAAATTGGCGTCCGCCTTCAACTGGCTGTCGGCGGTGACGGCGCGACCTTCGATAGCGATATTCCGCTGATTGACCGTCCCCGTGAGCGGCACAATGATCGAAGTGCTCACGGCTTGCACGCCGGGAATGGTCTTGAGCCGTTCTGCCAATTGCCGGTAAAACTCGCGTCCGCGCACTTCGTCGTAGTGTTTCCGCGGCAAATTGGTCGAGAAGACCAACACTTTGTCGGTATTAAATCCTGGGTTGACGGCAAATAGATGGTGCAGGCTTTTGACCAACATCCCCGCAACCACCAACACCATGACCGAGACTCCGACTTGCACCGCGACCAGCCAGTTACGTGTATTGAACCATCGCCAATGAATACGAAGCCCGCCATCTTGTTTCAACGCCGCCGTGATGTCAGGGCGAGTACTCCGCCAAGCGGGAGCCAGCCCGAACAACAGTCCTGATCCGATTGAAACTGACAGCAGAAAGAGCAACACGCGGACATCCAGGCTTTGCTTGAGCGCGGCTTCCCGAACCAGTTCCGGCGAATGAAAACTGAGCAACAAACCGTTCAACCAAACGGCGACCAGCAAGCCGCACAGGCCGCCCGCCGTCGCCAACAGCACGCTTTCCGTCAACAATTGCCGGATCAGACGCCAGCGCCCCGCCCCCAAAGCCATTCGCACGGCCATCTCCTTGCGCCGTACGGTTGCGCGCGCTAACAACAACCCCGCGATGTTGATACAGGCAATCAGCAGTGTCAGCCCCACCACTGTCATCATCAGCCAGAGCGTCCGCGACAGATCTTCGCGAAGAATCGAACTGGCTTGACCGGCTGGCGCCAACCGCAAGGGGCGTTCGCCGGTAGACGGCAGTTGTGCGCTGCCAGTCCGACCCGATTCTTTCAATTGTCGCGCCAGCAAACCGAGGCTTGCCTGCGCCTGCTCGAGACCGATGCCCGGCTGCAAGCGACCGGTGATTCGCAACCAGGCCGCATCGCGTTGATTGAAATCCAACGGCCTGTCCATCAATCGCGTATATGCCGCCAATGGCACCCAAAGGCTTACTGGCATTTCCAGCATTGTTCCCCTGAAGTCACTAGCTGTCACACCAATCACCGTGTAGCTCTCTTCGTTCAGCCTGAATGATTTGCCAATCGCTTCCGCGCTGCCGCCGAAATATTGCTGCCACGCCGCATGACTAAGGACAGCGACTTGCCGGGGATTGTGCGGATCCCCGTCCTCGTCCAGAAACGTCCGTCCGCGGAGGGCTTTCACGCCCAAAACATCGAAGTAATTCCCAGATACAATTGCGACCTGCACTTTCACTGGCTCTCCGGCTTGCGCCAAGCTCGCGCCGGTCTGATTCCAGGCCGCCAACCCAGAGCAAACCTGATTGCGCTCGCGGAAAGCTACATAGTCGGGATAAGAGAAAAGCTCGTCGGCAAAAGCGACTACCTGCGCCGGCTTGGGGATCGGCAACGAACGCAGAAGCAACTTGTCTACCAAACCAAAGATCGCAGCATTCGCACCAATCCCCAGCGCCAACGTAAGGATCGCAATCAAAGTGAGCCCCGGGTTTTTCACCAGCATGCGCACGCCGAAGCGCAGGTCTTGAAACATTTCGTCCTCCAATCGTTTCGGTTGCAGCCATAACGCATCCCAGAAAGCGCTGGTGCTGCGCCACAGCAAATCCAGTTTGCTCTGCCAATTCAGCTTGTCCCACTCTTCCAGCAATGCTTCACGGCAAAAAAGTTCGGCTTCCCATTCCTGCCGCCAATCGGCGCGCAAGCGGCGCGGCACGATCAGGCCAATGAAGCGAATGAGCCAAAGCCAGAAACGAAAGCGGGTTGTTGGTGTCGCATCAGCCATCAGTTTTATTCGTGGCGGAGCGCAATCAGCGGGTCTACGCGCGTTGCGCGGCGCGCCGGGATGAAGCAGGCCACCAGCGTCACCGCCATCAGCAACAAAGCGATCAGGCCGTAGGTCAACGGATCGAAAAGTTGCACGCCATACAACATCTGCGACAGCTTTATCCGGCTTTCTAAATACCTTGTCAGCGCATAGGCCGCCGCCAGTCCCAGCGCGATGCCGAACAACGCCAAGGTTACGCCTTGCCGCAGAATCATCCGTAGCACGTCGCGCCGGTTTGCGCCGAGCGCCATGCGGATGCCGATTTCCTGCGTGCGTTGTGCGACGGCATAGGCCAACACGCCGAACAAACCGATGGCGGCGAGTAGTTGCGCAAGCAAGCCGAATAGGGTGACAAGCTTGGCAAACAACCGTTCCATTTGCAGCGTTTCATTGGCCTGTTCGACTTGCGTCTTGAGGTTGGTGAGCGGCAGGTTCGCGTCTACTTCACGGATAGCCTGTCGCACGGCGGCGATGGCGGCATTCGGATCGCCGTTGAAGCGAATCTGAAAACTCCCGAACGATACGGAGTTGACGCGCTGACGCCACGGCAAGTAGCACGTGGCCGGATTTTCTTCACGTTGGGTGGCATATTTGGCGTCTTTGACCAAGCCGACGATTTCGATTTCATCCGGCTTTTTCGCATCAAAGGTGAAGCGTTTGCCGATGGGGCTTTCGTTGGGGAAGTATTTATGGGCGAAGGTTTGATTGACCACGACCACTTTAGGCGCACGAGCATCATCTTGTCTGTTGAAAGTGCGTCCTGCCAGCAACGGAATCTCCATCGTCTCCAAAAAGTTTTCGCGCCCGGACATAACATTGCTATAGCCAGTTTCCTTGATGCGTCCATCCGCATCGGGCGGGGCGGCGAGCGCGCTGCGCAAATAGACATTGCTTGAAGAGGTGTTTTGCGACAGCAGCATCGTGCCGGAGAACGTAACTTTGGCTGCGCCGGGCACAGCTTCCAACCGCTCGGTCAGACGCTCATAAAGCTGCATTAGCCGCTCGTCTTTGTAGCCGATCAAGTTCGGCGACACGTTGAATACCAGCAGGTTTTTCGCATTGAAGCCCAGATTAACGCGCTGCAAATTCATGAGCGTGCGCACAAACAATCCGGCACCGATCAGCAACAGCAACGACAAAGCGACTTGCGCTACGACCAACCCGCGACTGAGCAACGAACGCGATGCGACACTCGAACTGCGCCCGCTGTCTTTCAAGGTTGGCGTCAAGTCCACTTTTGTTGCGCGCCACGCCGGAGCCAGGCCAAACACGATGCCGGTCAATAATGACAGCCCAATTGTGAAGCCCAACACGCGCCAATCCAGCTTTGGCTCTAACGTGCGCGGCCCCCAATCGCTCACTGCCAGCAAGCCATCCTTGATCCACATCGCAAACGTCAGCCCCAACACACCGCCGACCGCTGCGAGCAAAACGCTTTCGGTCAACAATTGCCGCATCAGCCGCCAACGGCTTGCGCCTAATGCTAATCGTACGCCGATTTCTTTTTGCCGCATGGCCGCGCGCGCCAGTAACAGATTCGCAACGTTGGCGCAGGCAATCAATAACACCAGTCCGACGACGCCCAGCAGCAAATACAACGACGGCGCGTAATCACTGCGCGAATCCATTTCGCCCTGACTGCCGGAAGCGAGCGCCAGACGAGGATAATCTTTCGCTTCTAACGGGCTGATCGCATTGCGGCCCGCAGCCAGCGCGTAGGTATTGCGTGCGGCCCGATGTTCGACTACCGATTGCTGGAACGTCGCTTCCAACTGCGCTTGTGCTTGTTCCCGCGTCGCGCCCGATTGTAATCGCCCCATTACTCGCAACCACCACCTGCCCGCGCCGTACATTGACGAGCGTTGCGGGTCATCATTGAGTTGCGGCTCCATCGCCAACGGAATTGTTACGTCCTGCGTCGAGCCGACTTGCCCTGCGCCGTCAAAGCCAGACGGCGTCACGCCAATGACCGTGAACGCGCGATTGTTGAGATTGATTTGTTTGCCTACGACCGTCGTGTCGCCGCCAAAACGGTTTTGCCAGTACCGATAACTCAACACTGTCACAGGAGGGGCAGAAGGCTTGTCGTCAGCATCCATCAGCAGGCGTCCGAGCAATGGTTGTACGCCCAGTCCCACATGATAATTGCCTGTGACGACCTGCCCGCTGGCGGCTTCCGCCTGCCCATTGGCCAGCACATTCAATGGGACATAGCCAAACGCGAAGAGGTCGGAGAGAGCGCCTTGTTCCGTTTGCCGTTCGCGCATGCGCTGATAACTCAGATACGGAAACGAAGTCCCTGTCTGCAAACCCGTCACCGGATCAAGCTGATGGTCGCCACTGTAGCCGCCATAGCCAAAGTTCTTCGCCACCAGTGATTGGAACAGCACGAGCCGCTGCGGTTCCTTGACCGGCAGCAGCTTGAGCAACATCGCATCCACGACACTAAACAGCGCCGTATTGGCGCCAATGCCCAACGCCAATGAAAGCACGGCAATCAGTGTGAAGCCTTTATGCTTGAGCAGCATTCGGAATCCATAACGCAGGTCTTGAAACATTTCGTCCTCCATCCTTCGTGGTTGCAGCCACAGCGCATCCCAGAAAGCACTCGTGCTGCGCCACAGCAAATCCAGTTTGGTTTGCCAATTCAGCCTGACCCACCCAGCGAGCATTTCTTCGCGGTATTGCAACTCCGCTTCCCACTCCTGCCGCCAATCCGTGCGCAAGCGACGCGGCACGATCAGGCCAAAGAACCGAATCAGCCACAGGTGCGGTTTCAGAAAATAGCGTTTGAACAGCACGCGCATCGCAGGGAATTCCTCCTTCAGGCTTTGGTCGGCTTCGGGGCGCGTTCCTGGCTCAGGTCGCTTTGTTCCAACAGTCGGTACCGTTTGATGGCTTCCGCCAGCATGTCCTGTCCGGGGCGTGTCAGTTCGTAGTACTTGCGTGGCGGACGCGATTCTTCCTGCGCAATGACGTGCTTTTCCCATTTTGAAATCAGGTAGCCGGTGTCTTCCAGCCGCCGCAGCGCCGGATACACTGTCCCGCCGGGCAGCCCCGTCACATCAATGATGTCGAATCCATACAGATACCCATTGGCCACCGCTTGCAGAATGACCGCCGACGAATACGTGAGAAAGCCTTTGCCCATACCCGACTCCTTCGGAAAGATTGTGGATAGAATTCTTTTTAGCAAGAATTCTAGTTAGTTAGGATTCTACATAGGGTGGCCGACTGCGGTCAAGATGGCGGCCCGCTTTTTTAGAATTTTGTTCTGGGAGGAAGAGGGAATGGCAATGCGGTACGGGGAGCGGCGGCGACTTGGTGGCTTCGGGAGATGCGTCTCACGAAACACCGGGTCGCCGCCGCTCCCTGTACCACAACAGACTTCATTTAGTCGTGCCGGAGCGCGGAGAGGGGGTCAATTCTGGTTGCGCGGCGGGCGGGCAGCCAGCAGGCAATCAGCGCGGTGAAGGCCAGGAGCGCGGAGGCCAGTCCGAACACAAGGGGGTCGAACGGGCTGACCTCGAAAAGGATGCCTCGCATGAATTGTGCAACCAGGCCTGATAGAACAAGCCCCAACACGAGTCCGGCGCCGGTCAGGATTGCGCCTTCGCGCAGAAAAATTCGCAGGACCATGCCGCGATCCGCGCCGAGCGCCATGCGGATGCCGATTTCCCGCGTTCGCTGCGAGACGACGTAAGCGTTCACGCCGTAAACGCCGATCAGCGCCAGCAGTAAAGCAACGCCGCCAAAGGTCGCGAACATCAAGGCTCCGGTTCGCAGCAGCCACATGCCGACGCTGGTGGCCAGGTGAAAGCGCATGGATTTGGCCGCGAGCATGGGCAGCGCGGGGTCCAGACGATTCACTTCTTCGCGCGTCTGGCGGATCAATGCGTCAAGGTTCGCTCCAGGCAGGGCGCGGATGTGCAGGTAAGCTTCGGAAAAGTAGTGCTGGCCGTAGGGCAGGTAAACCATCGGATGATTGCCGGACCGCAGCAACTCCGTTCTGAACGGCGGGACCACGCCAACCACTTCAAACGTCTGGCGCGGTTTGGCTTCGAGCGGAACATACGCCGCTCCTGGATTGTCCGCGTCGGAACCACCCGCAAGCTGGATGGTGCGTCCCAGCGCCGCTTCGCCGGGCCAGAGCTTTTCGGCCAGCGCGGAGTTGATGATGGCCGTGCGCGGAGCACTGGTGTCAGCGAATTCGGTCACGCGAAACTCTCGCCCCTGATACAACTGGATGCCCAGCGTGCGGAAGTAATCGTGGCCGATGGCGTTGTAAGTTGCCGGAATCGCCTTTCCCTGCGCGGGCGTCGCGGCTTCCAGCGGCGGGGGAAACTGCGCGCCGCCGGTTTGCACGCGCTGCCCGAAAACCAGTTCCCCGAACGGCGCGGACAACGCCAGGCTCGTGGCTTCGACGCCCGGCAGCGAACTGACGCGCTCTGTCACGCGCCGGTAAAGCTGCCGCACTTCCGTTTCGTTGTAACCGGCCAGTCCGCCATCCAGACGCAGGTAAAACCCGCGATCCAGATCGAAGCCCGGATCAATGCGGATGGCCTGAATCGCGCCACGTCCGGCCAGTCCCGCGGCCACCAGCAAACAGAGCGAAAGCGCCACCTGTCCGGCGACCAGCAGATTGCGCGTCGCCAGCAATTTGCGGCGCGGAGCTTTGACGGCCTGGCCGGCGCCTTCCTTCAACTCCGTGTTCAAATCCAGCCGGACGGTTTTCAAGGCCAGTCCCAGTGCGAAAAAGAGCGTCGCCAGCACGCCAAAACCCAGAGTTGCGCCCAGCACGCGAACATCCGGCCACGGATCGAAGTCAATGGAGAAGGGAAGAAACTGCATCATCCAGGCAATTAGTTGATCCGTCGCTACCGCAGCCAGCGCGATTCCGCCCACCGAGCCGAGCACGGCCAGTAATAAGCCTTCGGTCAGCAGTTGGCGAACCAATCGTCCGCCGCCTGCGCCCAGCGCCTGCCGGACGGCGAATTCCTTGCGCCTCGCTGTGCCCCGCGACAGAAACATATTGGCCAGATTCAGACAGGCAATCAGCAGCACCAGCCCCGAAAGCCCCAGCGCCAGCACTCCCATGGTGGCGATTTGCGCGCGGTCATTGGACGGCGCGGTGGAAATCGCCATGCGCGGCAATTGCGCCACGGTGATCAGTTGATCGTGATTCGCGCGGGCATAGGCTTCGGCCAGGTTCGCGCTGACGGTCTGCAAACGCGAATTCGCTGCTTCCAGTGTCACGCCAGCTTTCAGCCGCCCGACCAGCATCAAGTCGTGGCGAGTGCGGTCTTGCAGGGAATTGCCTGGTGAATCGGTTCCGGGCGCGCCGAAAGAAAGCGGCAGCAGCAGATCGGGCGAGAAAAATGCGTTCGTCCCGGTGAAACCCTTCGGCGCGATTCCAACCACGGTCACCAAACGCCCGTTGACGCGCAGACTTTGCCCAATCAGGTTCGGCGCGGCGCCGTGCTGCTGCCACCAGCGGTGACTGACGATGGCGACGGGCGCGGGCTGGGTTTCTTCCTGCGGCAGAAAGGCGCGTCCCTGGGCAAGCGGAACGCCGAAGACCGAAAAATAATTGGCGCTGATTTTCACGGCCATCACCGGCCGCGTGATTTCGCCTTCGGTCACGCCCGCGTTGAGCAGGTTGATCGCCAGTACGTCCTCGAAGATGTCCTGTTGCGCGCGCAGGTCCGTGTAGTTCGGATGGGAAAAGTTGCGATAATCGTCCGTGCGTTTGGTGTCGCGCGAATACAAACCGACCAGCCGTTCCGGCTCGTTTCCGGAAATCGGTTTCAGTAGAATGGCGTTGATCAGGCTGAAGACCGCCGTGTTCGCGCCGATTCCCAAAGACAGCGTGAGCACGGCGACCAGCGTAAATCCAGGGTGTTTCAGCAGCATTCGCCCGCCGTAGCGCAGGTCCTGAAACATTTCGTCCTCCCATCGTTGGGGCTGCAACCACAGCGCGTCCCAGAACGCGCCGACGCTCCGCCGCAGCAGGTCAAGTTTGGTTTGCCAGTTCAGCTTGTTCCATTGGGCCAGCATGGTTTCGCGGCAGTGCAATTCGGCTTCCCACTCCTGCCGCCAGTCGCCGCGCAGCCGGCGCGGCACCAGGGCGGCGATCAACGCGATCAGCCAGTGGTGTGCCAGTTTTCGCCGTGGATTGTCCGGTGCCGCCGTCAAACGTCCTTCGTTCAACTCCGCCAGCGCGGCGCGATAAGCTTGCTGCTCCGTTGCGCCCTGTTCCAGCAATTCATCGTAACGGTTATTCAGACGATGAATCAGTTCCGTCACGATCTCCGCCTCACGCGCCGGTTCAGGCTTCCGTCGTGTCAGCCACCGGCTGATTTCTTCATCCCATTCAGGCATGTTCATACTCCGTCATGGTTAGTCGTGCCGGAGCGCGGAGAGCGGATCAACCTTCGCGGCGCGCCGCGCTGGCAGGTAACAGGCCAGCAAGCCCGCACCTGCCAGCAGCAGGACAACGGCGGCAAAGGTCAGCGGGTCTGTTGTCCGCACGCCGAACAATTGGGTTTGCAAAACGCGCAGCACGGCGGTGGCGGCCAATGCGCCGAGCGCCAATCCAGCCGCAATCAGCTTCAACCCATCGCCAAGCACCAGCCGCAAAACGTCGCTGCGTTGCGCGCCAAGCGCCAGCCGAATGCCGATTTCGCGCGTGCGCGCCGACACGTTGTAGGCTATTACGCCGTAAATCCCGATGCCGGCGAGCAGCAGGGCCAGGCCCGCAAACAACCCCAGCAACACGGCGATGAAGCGCGTGCGCGAAGTCACTTCCGCCACACGCTCCTTCATTGTTTGAATGGCGGTGAGCGGGACATTGCGATCCAGGGCCAGCACTTCGCGCCGCACCGCCGCCGTAATGGCCGCCGGGTCAATGCGCGTTCGCACGATCAGCGTTTGCGCCTCATCGGTGGGTTGTAAAGACGACAGATACACATCAGGTTCGATGGCCGCTTCCAACTGGCCATACCGCACATCGGCGACGACTCCGACGATCTCGACAGACTTTTCAGCGGTCTCGTAGCTGGCGCCAACGCCGACCTGGATGCGTTTTCCCAACGGCTCTTCGCCAGGGAAAAAGGTCTCCGCCGCAGTTTGATTGATCAGGGCTACGCGCGGCGCGCCCGCGCGATCCTGGTCGGTGAAGACACGGCCCTTGAGCAGGTTGACGCGCAGCGTTTTGAAATAGCCGGGCGAGATGCTATGCACCCCGACACCAACTGGCTCTGTCTGCCCTGTCTTTTGATTGTCGGTGCGGCCTTCGATGCCTATGACGGTGATGGTGGCCTGGCCGAGTAAAGGAGCGGTGCTTCCCAGGCTCGCCTGTTCGACGCCGGGCAACGCCTGGACGCGCGCCAGCAGTTGTTCGTAAAACTCCGGCTTCGCCGTGCGCGAAGGGACAGCCATCGTCATCAGGTTTTCCGGCACAAAGCCCAGGCTGACGGACTGCAAGTGCGCCAGGCTTTTGATCATCAAGCCCGCGCCGGCGAGCAGCACCAACGAAAGCGCCAGCTCACCGACAACCAGCAGGCTGCGCGCGCTCAAGCGCCGCAGATTGCGGAAGCCAATGCCCGCTCCGCCCGCGCCTTCTTTCAAGGTTTCGTTGACATTGCTGAATGAAGATTGGATGGCGGGGAACAGGCCGAACAGCACGCCCGTCAGAAGCGCGAGCGCGAAGTTGAAACCAAGCACGCGCCAATCCAATTCAACCGTGAAAAAGTCCAAGGTGTGTGCATACGAAGTCCAGAATTGCGCGTTGTCACTGGGTCGAAAGTTCATCAGCAATGCGACTCCCCAACGCGCAACCAGCACACCTAACACACCACCGAGCAACGCCAGCAGCAGGCTTTCGGTGAGCAACTGGCGCATCAGCCTGAAGCGCCCCGCGCCGAGCGCCGAACGCACCGCAAATTCGCGCCGCCGCGCCACCGCCCTTCCCATCAACAGGCTGGCGGTGTTGGCGCAGGCAATCAACAGCACCAATCCAACGGCGGCGAGCAGGATCAGGAATGATTTTTTGATCGCGGGATCAACCTTGGCCGCTTGCAGCGGCGCGACAGCGGCGACTTTCTCACTCCCTGGCGGCGTTTTCGAGCTGGAATACTTTTGTTCAATCCGCGCACTGAGTTGCGGCATCTCGGCCTGTACCTGTTCGATTGTGACACCGTCCTTCAAGCGGGCGACGACTTGAAACCACCAGTTTCTCGGATTGGTGAGCACCCCTTTGTAGCGCAATTTCGGCGCGGCCATCATCGTCACCCAGGCGTCCGCTGTCCCATTCTGTCCGCGAAAACCGGGCGGCGATACGCCAACCACGGTGAACGCATTTTTCTCCAACTCAATCGTCTTGCCCAGCACCTGCGTGTCGCCGCCAAAGCGCCGCTGCCAGAGACCGTAACTGAGCACCGCAGCCAGGTTCGCCCCCGGCGTGCGATCTTCGTCCGCCGTGAAAGTGCGCCCGGCCACGGCTTCGACGCCCAGCAGCGGAAAGTAACTGGCCGAAACCATCTCGACCTGCAACCGCTCCGGCGCATCCGTGCCCGTCAAGTTGTAGGGCTGCTGCGAAAAGCCCGCGACGGCGGCGAAGCTCTGGTTCTGATCGCGCAGCATCTCGAAGCGCGGGTAGGCCCAGTTTGAGGACTGCATCGTTTTCGCCGGATCAGGCTGCGCCTGGAACACCTTTACCAACTGCTCCGGCGCGCGATAAGGCAGCGGTCTGAGCAGCAGCGCATTGACAACGCTGAAAATCGCCGTGTTCGCGCCGATGCCAATGGCCAGCGAGAGCACCGCCACCAGACTCATCACAGGACTGCGGCGCAGCATCCGCCAGCCGAAACTCAGGTCTTGAAACATTTCGTCCTCCAGTCTTCGCGGTTGCAGCAACAGCGCATCCCAAAACGCGCCCAGGCTGCGCCGCAGCAAATCAAGTTTGGCCTTCCAGGTAAGTTTGTCCCACTCCGCCAGCAAAGCTTCACGGTTACGCAATTCGGCTTCCCATTCCTGCCGCCAGTCGGCGCGCAGCCGGCGCGGAACAATCACGCCGGCGAAGGCGATCAGCCAGAAATGAATTTTCGAGCCGTGCGGCCTGTTGTTGTGTTTATTGTCAGACACCAGATTACTCCCGTCAGTCGTGCGCGCTTGCGCCAATGACATTTGCTGAATACGCTTCGCCTGCCATGAAAAAGAAACGTCCCGCCGCCGCGAAAAAAGCCACTGCCGTCATGCCCGCGCCTGACCATTCATCGGCCTCACTGCCCGTTGGCTACGAAGAATTTCTGCGCGATTTGAAAGCGCGCATTCGCCACGCTCAAATCCGCGCGGCGCTCTCGGTCAAACGGGACCTGGTGCTGCTTTACTGGCAAATCGGACGCGACATTTTGCAGCGCCAGCAACAACAGGGCTGGGCGCGAAAGTGATTGACCGGCTTTCGGCAGACCTGCGCCGCGCCTTCCCCGCAATGAAGGGCTTTTCGCCGCGCAATCTGAAATACATGCGCGCTTTCGCCGAAGCCTGGCCGGACGAACAATTTGTGCAAGAGCTGCTTGCACAAATTACCTGGTATCACAACATCGCCATCCTCGAAAAAATCAGCACCCCGGCCGAGCGCGAGTGGTACATTCGCAAAACCATCGAACACGGCTGGAGCCGCAACATTCTGGCGCTGCAGATCGAAACCCGGCTTTTTCATCGTCAGGGCAAAGCCGTCACGAATTTCACGCGCACCTTGCCGCCGCCGCAATCGGAACTCGCCGAACAACTGCTCAAGGACCCGTACAACTTCGACTTTCTCACGCTCCACGATGAAGCGGTCGAGCGCGATTTGGAACGTGAACTGGTCAAACACATCCGCGCGTTCCTGCTCGAACTCGGCGTCGGCTTTGCCTTCGTCGGCAACCAGTACCGGATCGAAGTCGGAGGCGAAGACTTTTACATTGACCTGCTTTTCTATCATCTGCATTTGCGCGCCTTTGTCGTCATTGACCTGAAGATGAAATCCTTCAAGCCCGCCGACGCCGGACAGATGAATTTTTATCTGTCCGCGGTGGATGATCTGCTGCGCCACGCGGGCGATCAGCCCTCCATCGGCATCATCCTTTGTAAAACGAAGAACTGCTTCGTCGCCGAATACGCCCTGCGCGATGTGCAAAAGCCCATCGGCGTGTCCGATTTTCAGTTGACCAGCGCGCTGCCGGAGCGGTTGCAAGGCAGCCTGCCGACGATTGAAGAACTCGAAGCCGAACTGAGCGCGCTCGCCGCAACCGTTGCCGAAGACGCCTGAGTCTGAGGCGCTCTCCCCAGACCACAACGCATCCACAAATGCGCCCAGGTGAGCGCCACTCATTCGTAGCGGAGCGCTTCCAGCGGGTCCACCTTGGTGGCGCGCCGCGCGGGAATCCAGCAGGCCAGCAGGGCAACGCAGACGAACAGGAAGCCCACGCCGAGCAAAATCAGCGGCTCGGTCGGCGAGACGCCAAACAGAAAGGCTTTCAGGAATTGCGACAACGCGATGGAGGCCGCCAAACCCGTCACCACGCCGCCCGCAATCAGGCGCAGTCCTTCGCCGAAGACCAGTTTCAGAATGTCTCCCCGTTCCGCGCCGACCGCCGTGCGGATGGCGATTTCCCGCCGACGGGTGGCGACCGACAGCGATAGCACGCCGTAAATGCCGATCAGCGTCAGCGCGCTGGCCACAATGGCGAATCCAACCAGCAGTTGCATGGCGAAGGTGCGGGCGGCCTGGGAATCGCCGCGAATCTGTTCCAGCGTTTTCAATTTTTCGACGGCGGCGGTCGGGTCAACCGCGCGCAGTTCGCGCTGGACGGAAGCCGCCACGGCGCGCGGGTCTGTCGCCGCGCGAACAACCAGGTGTTTGGAAAACGCGCCCATCTGCCAGAAGGAAACGTAGATTTCCGGCTCCGCCACCTGCGTCAAATCCTCCGTGCGGCCATTACTGACCACGCCGACAATTTCCAGGTCTGGTTTTGGCGCACCGGGAAGCCGCACTTTTTTCCCAATCGGATTTGTCTGGGGAAAGTAGCGATCCACCAATGCTTGATTGACGATGGCGACCCGGGGCGCATTGTCGTCATCGGTGGAGCGAAAGCTTCTGCCCGCCGAAATCGGCAAGCCAAGAAGTTGGAAGTAGTCCTGAGTGACCGAGCGCAGCGGGATCGAAAGCCTGTCGCTCGGTTTGGCGGGAGCGGGTTGTCCCTCGATTTCGACCGAGCCGGGCCAACTGTTCCCGGTCAGGGGAACGCCCCACGCGAACGCGGCATTTTGCACGCCCGGCAGCGCGGACACACGCTCCAAAGCCTGCCGATGAAAATTGTTCGAATTTCCCTGTACCTCCGTCACGCTCATCGTCAGGATGCGCCCGGTGTCATAGCCCGTTTGCACGTTGGACAGATTGTGCATTGTGCGAATCAACAGCCCCGCGCCCACCAGCAACGCCAGCGTCAGCGCCGTTTGCGCCATTGCCACGCCGCGCAGCAGACGGCGTTCTCCGCGCCCGGCGCTGCTTTTCGGCCCGGCGCTTTTCAGCGCATTCATCGGATCAAGCCGGGAAGCGCGGAAAGCGGGAATCAGCCCGGCCAACACTGCCGCCAGCACTGCCGCACCCAGTCCAAAGGCCAATACCGGCCAGCCCATCGTCACCGCGTCCAGCCGCGGAATGGCGTGCCCGCCAACCAGCTTGAACAGCTTGACGATGCCGAACGCCAGGCCGATGCCGAACGCGCCGCCCAGCAGCGCCAGCAGCAGACTTTCCACGCAAACCTGACGGAACAGCGCCATGCGGCCAGCGCCCAGCGCGCAACGCACGGCGTATTCCTGCTGCCGTCCCAGCCCGCGAACCAGCAGCAGCGCGGCGACATTTCCGCAGGCGATTAACAACACCAGCGCAGCCGCGCCCAGCAGCGGCAGCAGAATGCGCCGCCCTTCGCGATTCATTTCGGCCGTCAACGGTTGCACTTGCGCGGTTAGTCCGGCGAAATCCTGATCCGCCTGCCCCTGACGTGCGGCAATAATGCTCAGTTCCGCCTGCGCCTGATTCGGCGTGGCTCCGTTTTGCAGCCGACCAACGACATTCCACATTTGCCGTTTCATACGGTCTGGCGGAACCACGGCCAGCGTCCAGAAATCCACCTGCGCGTTGACGTTGTAATTCGGTTCCTGCGCCATCGAAGGCGATGGCAGAAACCGTATGCCAGGCGGCATCACGCCGATGATCGTCGGCGCGGTTTCCTGGCGGCTGATGCGAATGGTTTTGCCCACGATGTTCGGATCACCGCTGAATTTCCGCTGCCACAAATCATGTCCGAGGATGATGACCGGCGGCGTATTCGGCCCGATGTCGGAATCCAGAAAAGTGCGGCCCAGTGCGGGTTGCAGCCCAGCGACGCGGAAATAATCCCTGGTCACCCACATTCCTTGCAGCGATTCGCTGCCTTCGTCGGAAACGAGGAAGTTGAACGACCAGCGATAGGCGGCAATCGAATCGAAAGACTTCGCTTCCTTTTGCCATTCCTGCCATTGCGCGCCAGCCCAGTCCGGCGGGCGCGGCGTCTGCTGGCCGTTGGTTCGCGCGGACTGAATCAGCACCAGTTGCTCCGGATTCTGATAGGGCGGTGGCGTCAGCAGCACGCCCTGAATCAAACTGAACACCGCCGAAGTCGCGCCAATGCCCAGCGCCAGCGTCAGCACGGCAATCAACGTAAAGCCGGGTTGTTTGAGCAGCATCCGAACGCCAAATCGCAGGTCTTGAAACATTTTGTCCTCCCACCTCTCTGGTTGTAGTAACAGCGCATCCTGGAACGCGCCCAGGCTGCGTCGAAATAAATATGTGAATCAGGGGTTAAAAACTAAAATCAAGTAAGCAACGGTCAGCTTGCCCCAGCAATGGATTTTCAGTGCATCGTCGGAGCGTACCGCGCTGGCGTGGTGAATCTGGGTTTTCTTTTGCAGCCAGTTGAAGAAG
>JAJNQA010000016.1 GCA_021155085.1 Heliomicrobium sp.
AATCGTCAGACCCAATTTGGCCAGATTGTCGCGTCGCGCATGATGCGCCGTTTCGTGTTCCAAGACACTCGCCAGTTCTTCCGCTGACAGCGCGTTGAGCAACCCTGTTGAAACTACCAGCTTCGAGTCCCAGTAACCCCACACAAACGAGAAGGGATAATCGCTGGCGACAAGCCCAACGGCGATGCCTTGTTTCTGGCAAGTCTCCGCGACATTCTTGATCTGCGCCGCTTCGGCAGGCACTGCCCCAATCTCAAGCTGTTTGATAACGCGACCGATGCGGAAATACGCGCTCATCGCCGCATAGACGGCAACGATTGCCGCCAACATTGTGAAGATCAACGTCATGTATCCAAGAGCCGGGTCGAGTGGAATCGTAAAGGCATTCAGCAGGTGCAATGTATGTACAGGTTCGTGCTCCTGTTGCCAGCGCCCATTACCAAGCCACATTGCCGGAAGGAGCGACGCGCAGACTAACCAAGCAGACGCCACAGGCGGGATTATGAGAGTTGACGCATATAAACGCGCGCGCATGCCCGGATGCCAGGATAGAACGAGCTTGCTCGCGCGAAAGACGGCGGCGACCCCAAAGCCAATCACCGAAAGGACAGCGTTGATCAGGATAAAGTTCTCCACGCCCACTAGCACGAGCGTCCATCCAGTGGGGCTGTCCAGGGTCATCGCTTCTTGCCCTCCCGCCGCGCTTTGATCAAGGCTTCCAAACGATCCAGATTTCCATCGTCTTCACCGACCAACTCAACAAAGGTAGAAAGTAAGGGTTCACCGAGGCCACCCAGCAACGCGCCCAGCACTTCCTGCGCCATCTCGCGTTCGAAATCCACGCGGCTGTAGCGGGGGGAATACACGAACGCCTTTCCCTGCTTTTCACGCGTTAGATACCCTTTGCTGTGCATCCGGTCGAGCGTTGTCATCACAGTGGTGCGCGCGATCTCGCGCTTGCGGCGTAGCAGCGCTTCGACCTCGGAAACGGCCTGACCAGGCTGCTGCCAAAGAATCTGCATAACCTCAGCTTCTAGTTTGCCGAGTACCTGCTTGATGCCTCGATGAGCAGGACTGAATCCCCGTAAAGCTATTTTAGAAATTTTCATACCTGCGATCCTTGAATTGGAGCAACAGCAGCTTAATATTCGCGTCTGACTACTGTCAATAGTCTAACTTCTCAGGTTCGTAAATCCAGCTTCCAGTGACACCCTGATATCCGGCCACTACCTTGAGACGGAATCCATAGCGAACAAGCCGTTCTCAGCGAACGGCCAATCGTTGATCACTGAGGCGGTAGAGATTTCCATCAGCGGCTGTCCGTGGCGAAAACCTGGCGGGAAATGAAGTCCTTGAGCGACGCGAGCGCGACGTCAGAAAACTTGAACTCAACGCCGCCCCACTTGCCAGCAAGAACCTTCACCATTGGAAGAATCTATCGTTGAGCCTGCGTCGGCACCGATGCGTTCCGGAGGATTCTAAGCCGGGACATTCCGAAGAAATAACTAGATACTCAACTGAGGCTGAGCGCCATATATAATCGAAATCGAGGTAACTGCGTGCGAAAAGTTATCAATACCAGAGAGACGGTTGAAATAGGCAGATGTATTTATTGCGGAACGACTGGGGACGAACTCACGACAGAGCACATTACTCCTCTTGGATTAAACGGTCGGCTGGAACTGCTTCACGCGAGTTGTAAGCACTGCGCTTGTATCACATCTAAAATTGAAAATACGGTTCTGGGAAGCATGAGAGCGGCTCGTGCGGCGTTAAAGACCAAAACGCGGAATTCAAAGAAACGTAGGGAGCCTCAACCGATGCTTGTCGAGAAGGATGGAAAAAGATTTACCATAGAGGTTCCATTACAGGATCAATGGAAGGTCATCCGGCTCCCGATTTTTCCGATCCCTGCTGCCCTTGATGGCCGTCCCTTTGAGAGCGGCATTGAATCCACCTCAATGGATCAGTTCGAGCTTTCTGAGAGAGCAGAAGACATCGCCAAAAGGCACGGCGTTGATCGGGTGATATTTCCTGAATATCCATCTGAGATTTTCGCTCGCTTCGTTGCGAAGGTCTCCTACGGGTACGCGGTTGGAGAGTGCTCGCTGAATGCGTTTGAACAGGTATACATAATTCCGGCCATTCTCGGAGATACAAACGACATCGGTCGGTGGGTTGGCTGTCCTGTTAGAAGAGAGTTTCCTCAGAGAGAAAGCATAGGTGTTTCAGTCGGTTTCAAGGTTATTCCCGAAAGAGATTTCATTGTGAGAGTGAAGATGTTCACCCAGTTCGATGGCGCTGAATATGTGACTGTGGTCGGCAAGTTGAAGGAGATTTACGCCGTCTCCTTTGAGGAGAGGGTCTGGCATTTGCCGCAAAATGAATTTTGACCGTCAATCATCAGGAAGCGTAACGCTCCTCGACGGTCGCGGTGAAGACGATAACGCCGATGATTCCAACCACACCTGCAATGACGAATGGCACTTCCGGCGCGACCTTCCAGAGCAACCCGCCGATTGCAGCGGCGGGCGTAATCGTCAGGCTACGTATTAGGTAGTACAACCCCACCGTCCGCGCCCGCAAATGCGGTTCAGCGAAATCAACGATCATCGCCTTACGCGAAGGCTCGCCAATCTCGCGCAAACCGCCAATTACGAAGGCAACAACGAGCGAAGCGAACCCTGAAGCAAGCGCGATGGAAATCGGAAAGAGCGCAAAGCAGATGAAGGTGGCGATGACAAATGGCTTGCGTCCGATACGGTCGGCGATCCGCCCGGCAAGTAGGTAGACGAGCATCGAAGTCGTCATCTGGATGGCAACCAGCAGGCCATATTGCGCGGCGCTGAGGTTGAGAACATGCATGACGTAGAGAATCACGAACACGTCGGCCAACCCTTCGCAAATGCGGATGATGATGTCCGAAATGAGCAAACGCTTGAGCGCGTGATGAAAAGAGCGCCAGACACCGGCGATGTTGACGGGCGCGCTGACAACGATCGGGACGTTGACGGCCTTCACAACGAAGATAGTCAGAGCCGCCAGCGCGAGTGTGATGGCAAGGCCGATCTTCACTCCGCTGACGACGCCCATTTTCGCAATCAGCACGCCGCCGATGATGGGGGCGACGGCCATCGGGATGCGCTTCAGGAACGACTGAATGGTGAAGCCCATCGCCCGCTGCTCTTTCGGGAGCGCGTCGCCAATGATGGCAAAGATTGCGGGCGAAGCCATGCTTGACCACGCCATCACAAAGGCGAGGCCGACAAAGACAAATGGCCACGAGGGGCTGAAGAGATAGATTAGGTAGCCAAGTGAAGCAATGGCAATGAAGAGCAGAAAAGCGCGCCGCCGTCCAAGGCGATCTGCCAGCCAGCCGCCCGGATACTGATAAATCGCGTCGAAGAAATCCTTCGCCGTCCCGAACAGGCCGATGGTCACAGCCCCCGCGCCAAGCACTTCCAGGTAACGAGGCAGGAACTTCTTCCACAATTCTTCGCCGAGAAAGAGAAGAAAGACGGCGGCGGACGCAGCCAAGACATTCCGTTCAAGGCCGGGCAACCGAAAGAGTTGTTCATGCCTGGTAAGCGCCGGAACTTCGTCTATCTTCTCGTTTGTCCGACTGGATTCCATAACGTGTGTCGCTTCAAAAGGTGAAACGGAAGGAAAGCTGCAACCGCCGCGCTGGCCGAGCCGCCACTGCCTGCCCGAAGAACGGTGAACTCAGGTTGCCGACGTATCCCGCGTAATTCACCCGATTGAAAACATTGATGGCGTCCACCGCCGCCGTTATTGTCGGTCCCTTATCCTTCTTCGTCTTCACCAGAAAGAAATCGCGCGACCAGCGCAGGTCGAGCTGAGCGAAGCCCGGCCCTTCCAGCGTGTTTCTGCCAATGCCTGCCGGGCGATCAAGCGTCTGGCTGTCTTTGTTATCATCGCGCCCGGTTGTGAGCGTAAATGGTGCGCCAGTGTTCAATGTCAATAACGTTCCCAGATTGAAATACTTCCCGGCTTTCATCGTGCCGAGCAGATTGAAGCGGTGACGAATATCGAAATCCGCGCGGCCCCATTCGCCCGTCAGGTCAAAGCTGTTCGCCGGGAAAGCGTTGATGCCGCTTGTATCGTTCCGCGCGTGCCCATACACATACTGCATCATCCCGTTGAAATAGCGGCTGACGTTTCCGCGCAACCCGATTTCCAGCGAATGGCTGGTCATCCGCCCGGTGGATTCGAGCTGCCGAATGACGGTGAAGTTCGGATCAGGGCGCGTGGCAAACAAGGTTGGCAGTGGTGCGTTCACGTCGCGCGAGCGGAAGGAGTTCACGCCGCGCGTGCCGATGTAGCTGACAGTCAACGCCAGCGTCTTTTGCAACTGCCGCTCAAGGCCGAGGCTGTACTGCGCGATGAACGGAATAGTTGTGTCAGGTGCAATCCGCACGACGCTGTTCGGCTGTGCGGCAAGCGTTTGCCCGTTCGCCAGCGGATCGGGAAAGCCCGGATTGGTAATCACGTAACGCCGCAGCCGCTCGCCGTCAAAGCGCAATAGGTCGAAGATTGGCCCCGGCCCGGTGCGATCATAAAACAGCCCGAAGCCGCTCCGCACCACAGTCTTTCTGGCCTTGTCCGCCGCCCACGCCACTGACAGACGCGGGTTGAAGTTGTTGCTGTCTTCGTTGAAATAGTTCTGCCAGTCGTAGCGCAATCCAATGGCAATGGACAGATTTGGCCGCACGCGAATCTCATCCTGCACGAACCCGCCCAGCACCACTTCCCAGAAATTCAATTTTGTGCGCCCCTGCTGTTGTATGAAAGCAAAGGGCTTTCTTTGCTGATAATCCGCCAACGACGAAAAGAAGAACGTCCCCAGATTGTTGGTGCGGTCGTCAATGCCGCGCCGGCTGAAGTCGGGCACTTGCACACCCGCCTTGACCAGGTGTCTGCCGGACGAATACGAAAGAATTTGACTGAACGTCCAGTGCTCCTCGGTACGGTTAATATCAGCTTGCGCGCCGCCGCCGGTGAAAGCGTCCTGCACGACGATGCGCTGCGCCTGCCGCACGCTCTCGATGGGCGTGATGTACCTGCCGATCAGCAGGTTTGTCTGGTTAATCAGCTTCGATGAGATAATCCAGTTGTGGCTGAAGCGCACGATGTCTTCGCGAAACCGGAAGTTCGTCGCCACTTCCGGCAGATTGAATCCGCCGACGCCCTGATTTTTGACGACGCGATCCTGAAAGCTGTAGAACGCCGCGAAGGTGCTTTTGTCGGTTACTTGATGCGAGATGCGCCCGGAAAATTCAGTGTTGCGCGCCGGATTCGGAAAGTTCTGCCTGATGTCGCCGGCTAGATTCGTGGCGAAAACGACCGCCTGCAAATCGTCTTCTTCCCGGTTGGCGGTTACGACGAAGGCAGTCTTTTTGCCATTGCCAATTGGTCCGGTCAGATTGCCTTCGTAAATGCGCCGCTGTTCCGGCGGACGTTCAAGCGCGAACGGGTCACGCGCGTTGATCCGGTGGTCGCGAAAAAGGAGATTGAAGGCGCCGTGATACTGCGCTGAGCCGGGTTTGGTGATGATCTCAATGCGCGCACGACCGGGACGCGCATACTCGGCGGAGTAAGGATTATTGTTGATACGGACTTCCTGAATGCCTGAGGCAGAAACGCCTGCTTTGACAGCTTCCATCCCGTCCACGATCAGTGTCACACCGCCCGTGCCCGCCGCGCCCGCGTTTAGAAAGCCCGCCATCGTGCCGATGTAGTCCTGCCCCAGCGAAGGCAAATTGTCCAACATCTGACGATCCACGCTTGCCACGTCCTGATTGTTTCCGGCTTCCGTGCTGACCTGCGTGGTGTTTTCACTGACATTGATCTCCTGCTGTACATCAGCAACGGTCAGCACAATGCGCAGTGGCTCTGGCGGGCGCACTCCTGCATTGTTGACTGTAAGAGTGACGATCTCCGGTTTAAACCCGTTTCTGGTGACCATAAGTCGGAATTCGCCCGCGTTGACCCGGTCAAAACGGAACCTTCCGGCCTCGTCGGATTTCGCCGTTCGCCCGGTCCCCTGCAACATCACCTGCGCGTTGCTGACCACAGCTTCATTCTGATCGAGGACGACACCGGTGATAGTCCCGGTACCGCTGGATGCAACAGTCTGGGCATAGCCCGACGCCGCACACAAGATCAGGAATAACAGTAATCGGTGAATCATCATTTCCCCTGCGGTTGCGGCGTGGCTTTGGTCTGCACGCGCGTTCCGGCGCGCAACTCGTCCGTGCCGCGCAAAGCGATCTGGTCGCCGGGCGTCAGTTCGCCGAAGATTTCCACCAGGTCAGTGCCTTGATGCCCCTGTTGTCCCGGTTGCCCAGGCTGAGTAATGGACGCGCCGCGTTTTACGTCCACCCATTCAGCGATTCCGTCTCGAATGCGAATCACAAAGCTTCTTTCGGTGGTCACGGCTACTGCCGAAGGCGGCACGAATAGCGACGGGCGCGGTCGGCTGGTCGGCCAGAGCACTTGCGGAAACATCCCTGGCGAAAGTCTGCGCGATGGATTGTCCACATCAAGTTCAATCGGCATCGTGCGTGTTTTAGGGTCAATAGAGTTGCCGATGCGCGCGATAGTTCCGGTAAAGGTCTCACCCGAAAAGGCAGGGACGGTGAAGTTCACCTTCGTCCCCGCGCGGACGGCTGCGACTTCAGCTTCGGGCACGGACACAATCAGCCGCAACCGGGCGACTTGCTGAATGCGGAGCACGGGTTGAGACGCGGCAGCAGCGCCTGCCGGTCCGGCAAGACTGCCTTTGTGCGCGTTGCGCTCGGTAATGACGCCGTCGAATGGCGCGACAATGCGCAGGTAATTTTCAGCCATTTGCACTGAGCGGACTGCGGCACGCGTGGCGGCTTCGTTTTCGCCAAGCGCCCTGACTTGTGCGAGTGTGGCTCGCTCGTTGTCTTTATACGCCTGCACGCGGGCTTGTTCGGCTTCCACCTGGCGTTGTGCGTTTTCGAGTTCGTTGCCCGACACGACGCCGGGCGTGGCCGAAGCGGATTTGAGCCGGTTGTAAGTCGCAGTGCTCGCCGCCAGCCGTGCTTCGGCTTCGGCGCGTTGCGCCCGGACACTGCTGACACGGGCCTCGGCTTCGAGCTTTTGCGCCTGCGCGCCGCCGACCTTTGCCTCGGCTTCATTGCGCTGCGAACCGATTTCGGGCGCACTCAACCGGACGAGCAGTTGTCCGGCTTTCACTGCTGAGCCGCGATCTACGCCGATCCATTCGATGAAGCCCTGCACTTTCGGGTAGAGCATCACGTCCTGATACGCCTGTAACTCGCCGGGAAGCCGCAATTGACGATTCAGTTCTTGAGAAACAACTTCAGTCACCGTAACTGTCGGCGGCGCGGCAGGTGACGAGGCGGGCTTAACTTCGGCGACTTTTTGCGCACCGCCTGATGAACAAGCGATATTCAACGCGAGCGCGCTGGTGAGTAGAAAGGCGAAATATTTGCGTTTCATTGATGCTTTCCTTGAAGTGTTCAGTCCGCGGCGACTAGCGCCTCCGGCTGGTGATCGGCGTGGTAGAGCGAAACGGATCGAACGCGCGCGCGGCGTTGCGAAACAGCAAAGACGAGCGGCAGCACGACCAGCACGGCAAAGGTTGACGCAACCAGCCCGCCGATTACCGCGCGACCGAGCGGCGCGGTCTGTTCGCCGCCTTCGCCCAGGGCCAGCGCCATCGGCAGCATTCCCGCGATCATAGCCAGACTTGTCATCAGGATGGGCCGAAGGCGGCTCGACGCACCAGTAAGCGCAGCATCGAGTGCCGTCGCGCCTACTTTCCGCGCCTGCTCGGCAAAGCTCACCAGCAGAATCGCATTCGCCGACGACACGCCAATGGCCATAATGCCGCCCATAAACGACTGCACGTTCAGAGTCGTGCCGGTGAGCCAGAGCGAGATGGCCACGCCCGCCAACACTGCTGGAATGGTGGAGAGCGCAACAAACGCTATGCGCGGAGATTGGAAGTATCCGGCCAATAACAACAAAATGGCGGCAATGGCGAGCAGCAGGCCCGTGCCCAGGCCCGTGAGCGTTTGTTGCATCGCCGGAACCTGGCCGCGCACGGCGACGGTTACACCGCGCGGCGCATCGCCCGCCCGCTTGATCGCGTCGTTGACTTCACTGGCGGCGTGGCCCAGATCGGTCCCGGCGAGGTTGCCAATAATGGTGATCATTCGCTGCTGGTTGTAGCGGTCAACCTCGCCCGGCATTGTGCCGTAATTGAACTGCGCCACGTCGCCCATCAGCGGCGCAGCCTTACCTGTGGCGTTGCTTCCGGCAGGCAGCGTCTGCACGTCTTCGATGGAAGCGATGCGGGATTGCGGGATTTCGACCTGCACCTGATAGGCTGTCCCGCTGGCCGGGTCGCGCCAGTAGGTCGGCTGTGTGAAACGGGATGATGATGTGGCCGCCACCAGCGAACGCCCGACCTGTTCAACGGTCAGCCCAAGTTGCCCGGCGCGCTCGCGATCAATCGTGATGTTTACCGTCGGGTAATCCAGCGCCTGGCCGAATTGCAAGTCGCGCAAAGAGGGAACCTTCTTCATCTCGGCCAGCACCTTTTCGGCGAAGGCGCGGTTGGCGGCCATGTTCGGTCCGTTCATCGCCACCTCAATCGGCGTCGGCGCGCCGAAGTTCATAATCTGCGTCACGATGTCTCCGGCCTCGAACGAAAAGCTAGCGCCGGGCAGTAAGGTGGGCAATTTCTGCCGCAATCGCTCCTTGAATTCGGTGAGCTTGATGCCGGAGCCGCCGCGCAGCTTGACGTTCAATACGGCTTCGTGCGGCCCGCTTGTAAACAGGTGAATCGTGTTGATCGGGTAGCTGGGGGGCTGTGTGCCTACAAAGCCGAGCGTGATTTCGACGTTGTTGTCTCCGGCCTCCTCACGAATGGCTTTCAGTGCCGTCAGCGCCATCACCTCGGTGCGCTCGACGCGCGTGCCGGTGGGCGCGCGCAGTCGTAACTGCATCATCCCTGACTCAACCGTCGGAAAGATGTCGAGTCCGAGTTTGCGACCGATAAAGAAGACACTCGCCACCGTGATGAGCGCATAAGCGGCCAGCAGAGGCCAGCGCACTCCCATCACGCGGTTCATCATCCGCGCGTACCTCTGTTGCAGGCGATGGAAAAAGGAGTTTTCGGATTCCTTATGCGTCTGTTCCCGCAGCAGCCAGACCGCAAGCACCGGTACCAGCGTGTTTGAGAGCAGGTACGACGCCAGCATCGCCAGGCCCACTGCCAGCGCAAGAGGCACGAACAGCGCGCGCGACACCCCGACCATCAGGAACGACGGCACAAAGACGGCGAGGATTGCCAGCATTGCCAGCAAGCGTGGCGTGATCGTCTCGCGCGTGGCGTCAAAGACGGCCTTCATCCTTGCTTGCCTGAGGGGCTCGCCGCGCGCCAGATGAACATGGATGTTTTCAATCGCCACGGTCGCTTCGTCCACCAAAATGCCGATGGCGAGCGCCAGGCCTCCGAGTGTCATGATGTTGACGGTTTGCCCCGCCAACCACAGTCCGACGAGCGCCGCGAGCAGCGCGAACGGGATGGTCACCACGACGATCAGCGCACTACGCATGTCGCGCAGAAACAGCAGCACCACCAAGCCAGTCAAAATAGCGCCGAGCGCACCTTCGAGCGCCAGCCCGCGCACCGCATTGCGAATATAGGTGGACTGGTCAAACTCGAAACTGACTTTGATGTCTTCGGGGATGAGCGCCTGCATGCGCGGCAGTTCGGCTTTCACGCGATTGACCACGTCAATCGTCGAGGCGTCGGCGCGCTTGGTGACGGGAATGTAAACAGTGCGCTTCTCGTTGAAAAGGCCGTAACCGGTCAGAATATCCGAGCCATTCTCGACATTGCCTACATCGCGGACGAATACAGTCGGCCCGCTGCCAGTGCGGATCGGCAGCGTTGCCAGCTCCTGGATGTTCGACACGACCGAGTTGATCGGCGCCAAACGGTTCAGGTCGCCCGTGCGGATATTGCCGGCCGGCAGGATCGTGTTGCCCGCGGCTACGGCTTTGATGACCTCTTCCGGCGACATTTGATATTCACGAAGCTTGTCGGGATCAACGCGGATGATGACCGTGCGCTGGTTGCCGCCAAAAGGCGGCGGCGCGGAAACGCCGGGCAGTGTGGAAAAGTAAGGGCGCACGCGGAACAGCGCCAGGTCCTGAATTTCGCCAAGGTTGCGCGTCTCACTGGCAAAAACCAGTTGCCCCACGGGCACGCTGCCTGCGTCGTAGCGCACGACAAAGGGCGCGACCGTGCCCGGCGGCATGAAGGCGCGCGAACGTTCGACGTAGGAAACGACCTGCGCCAGCGCCTGGCTCATATCCGTGCCCGGATGGAAGAAGAGCTTGACCAGCCCGACGTTTTGAATCGAGCGCGACTCGACGTGCTCGATGCCGGTAACGTACAGGAAGTGATATTCGTAGTACGACACCAGATAGCTCTCCATCTGCGACGGGTCCATACCGCCATACGGCTGCGCAACGTAGATCACCGGCAGGTTCAAATTCGGAAAGATATCCACGGACATTCGCGACAGCGCCAGCCCAGAAGCCAGCGCAATGCCGATGACCACGACCAGAATTGTGATTGGGCGTCGAAGCGCACTGATGATGAGATTCATTTCTTACTCCCTATTCTCGTTCGTAGTCTCGGCTTCAGGCATAAGGTCCGGTAAGCGGAATATTCCCGCTGAAGCCGGGACTACGACCTTATTTTTGCCGCGCATTGCGCAGCAGATCGAGAAATGGCTTGAGGTCACCTTTCGCCCTCGCCTCAGCCAGATGCGCATGCCAAACACTCAACTGTGCCAGCGCATTTTCGACTTCGGCTGTGGTGAGCAGCCGCTGCGCTTCGGCTACTTCCGTGATCGTGGTCAGTTCCGCCTCGTATCGCTTGCGCACCCGCAGTTCGGTCTCCTGCGCGGCTTGAAGCTGGCGCGGTGTGTTCTCGGCCAGTTCTTTAGCCGATGCGATGACAACGCGGGCGGTCGCTTCTTCGGCTTTCAGCTTTTGCAGTGACTGGTCGTAGCGCGCTTGCTCCGCCGCAAGATAATCCGATTCCTGACGGCGGCGCGTGCGAAGATTGAAGATGTCGGTCGGCGCAAAGCTGATCGTCAGTCCGGTTGCCCAGTTAGGCGTGTCTGGGAAAAATCCCCGGCTGTTCAGCAATCGCCCGTCAACGCGCGCGCCGCTGCCGCGACCGAACACAGAGGTTTGCCATTGGAAGCGCGGGAAGAACGAACGATCCAGCACGCGCTGCCGCGCCAGAATGACATCGAGCGAGGCTTTCTGTACAAGCACCAAGGGATGGGTTGCCAACTGTTGTCCTGCCAACTGTTGTGCTGAAAGATCAACGCCAGCCGCTGTCGAAGGTGATGGAGGAAGTTCGAGCAGCGGCCCCACGTCAACCGTTACTGGCTGACCGGCTTGGCCGATGGCTTCTGCCAACGCTATCCGCGCGATTGCGGCGTTCTTTCTCGCCTGAATCAGGATGCTGCGCGCCGCCGCCAGTTCTGCGTCGGTGCGTGAAGCATCCGCGCCCGGACGCAATTGATTGTCCACCAGCACGTGAACGGCTTTTGAGAATGTATCCATCCGATCAACGTTTGCCTGCGCCGCGCGAACCGCTTGATCCGCCGCGACCGCGAGCAGAAAGGCGTCCGCCGCCGCCACCGCAACATCCAGCCGAGTCACGGCGATTCTCGCCTCCGCTTCTCCGCTGACCCGCCTTGCCACCTCGATCCTGGCTTTTTTCAGACCGAAATCGAAAGGCTCCCACGAAACCAGCAGCCCGCCGCCGCTGCCCCACGCGCTTTCGGTGAAGGAGGAGTTGGCCAGCAGCGGCCCGGAAATCGGCGGGATGCCAGGTTGCGGAAAGAACTGCCCAAAGACGTTGTTGCGTGTGCCGCGCGTCTGCTGCCAGTCCATCTCCACGCGAGGCAGATACGCATTCCTCGCCAACTCGATGTTTGCGCTGACAGCAGAGGCTTGTGCCTGCGCAGCGCGGATCGCCGGATAGTTCTGCACCGCAAGTTCGACTGCATTCTCAAGCCTGAGTGGCGCGCCGGCCTCCTGCGCGACCGTGACTAGCGGGATCGCTAACAGGCAGATACATAATTGAGTCAGATATTTTCTGAAGTTCATCAAATGGACTGTCTCCTTGCTATTGCCTTAAAGGGAGGTGATGTGCCCCACGTCCATCATCATGATGTGTGGCGTTAAAGCCTCGGCTTCCGCCCGGTCGTGCGTGATGTAAATGGTCGTCAAGTTCAGCCTCTGTTGCAGTGATTTCAGTTCTCCCAGCAGTCCATTTTTGAGTTGTAGATCAAGATGCGCCATCGGCTCATCGAGCAGGAGCAGGCGCGGATTTCCGACCAGCGCGCGCCCTAGCGCCACACGCTGCTGTTCGCCGCCAGAAAGCTGCGCCGGAAAGCGATGCGCGAAGGTTTCTGCCCGCACCATTCGCAGCGTCTCGGCAATCCTCTCTTTCCGCTCGCGCTTCGGCATTCGTGCCGAAGCCAATACGAAATCAAGATTGCCTGCAGCGGTCAGATGCGGCCACAGCGCCAGGTCCTGAAAAACGAAGCCGATACCCCGCTGGTGCGGTGGTACCTGGTTGCGCCCCGCCGCCGCGATACGCTGGTCGTCAATCCGGATTTCGCCTTCATCCGGCGTTTCCAGCCCGGCTATTAGGCGTAGTAACGTTGTTTTGCCGCTGCCGCTCGGGCCGAGCAACGCGATGACCTCTCCGGCAGCAACAGCCAGCGACACAAGCTCAACGACTGCTCGCCCGTCGAATCGTTTGGTGACCGCATCGAGGCGGAGAACGCCTTGGTTCATCAAGTACCCTCCCGCTGGCGCACGACCCAGGCGAAGAGCGCGAGCGGAAGCAGTGCGATCATGGACTGCGTCAGCGCCAGCGCCGCGACATTGCCGGTTGGCGTATTCGCGATCAGTGTGTAAATGCGCACCGGCAGCGTTGACTCCCCCGGTGGCGCAACCAAGATCGTGGCCGAGAGTTCTCCAAAAGCGAAGACAAACGCCACCGCCCACGCCGCTGCCAGACTGGTCTTCAGATTGGGTAGTACGATGCGCGTGAAAGAACGCCACCAGCCCGCGCCTGTGACGGCGGCGGCTTCCTCGAACGAAACCGGAATCTGCCGTACGCCCGCACTGATCATCAGCGCTGCGACAGGCGCAAAGCGCGCCAGATAGGCGATGAGAACAATGAGTTGGCTGGTGTAGACCGTTCCTGCCACTCCGGGTCTGTTCCACAAACCAATCAGTCCGATTCCGACCACTGTTCCCGGCACGGCGAACAATGTAATGAAAAGCAAGTCAACCAGTTTGCCGCCCCAGTGCGATTTCATCCGCGCCCGAGCATACCCGGGCAAAACTGCCAGGGCGACGGCAAGCGTTGCGCCTACCGATGACAGCACTATGCTGTTCATTACTGCACTGCCTGAATCCTTTGTGGCCGAAGCAATCCACTTTAGACTTCCGGCTTCCAACATGAGTGTCAGCGCTGGTAACAGCACACAGACAAGCAGCACGAATAAAAGTGAGACTTCGGCCAGTGGCCGCCATCTGCCTAGACGCAGCGGTAGACCTACCCGCGAACCCTGCCGGGAAGTCAGCCTTGATTCGCCGGTGATGATTGCAGCAATAATGGCTGCCAGCAGCGTAACGATCAGCAGCGGGGTGGAAAGCGCCGTCGCCGCGCCGAAATCATAGAGCGCAGCGAAGGCTGTAAAGACTTCTGTAGTGAAAACATTGACGCGTAACAGCCCCGGCACGCCAAAGTCCGAAATCGCCAGCACGAAAATTACGAGCGCCGTCGCCGCCACAGCCGGGGCGACAAGCGGCAGCGTGATCCGCATTGCCACGCGGCGTGGTACTGCCACAAGCAGAGCTGCCTCCTCCAACTGCGCGTCAACACGCCGAGCCGCCGCTTCCATTGCCAGCATCGCCAGCGGGTAGAAACTCACGCCGAGAATTCCTGCCGCGCCTGTCAAACAATATGTCCGTTCCGCCGACAGTCCGATTGAGCCAGCCAGCCAGGTCCAGGCGAGGGCCAACACGTAAGGCGGCACGACCAGTGGCATGACCAGCGCCAGACGCCACCAGTCTTTGCCCCGCACATCCGACCGTGCGAGCAACAGTCCCAGCGGCGCGCCAATCAGTGTTGCCAGTGCTGACGCACCCACGCCGAGCAGTGTGCTGTTGAGCAGCAGTTGATGGTGCCGCTGCTCCATCAAGAGACGACGGTAGTTGTCGAAACTCAGTCCGCCTTCAGAGCCAATAAGCGACACGCCGAACATGTAAATCACCGGCAGCGCGCAGATCGCCATGAACAGCGCGGCAGCCAGGGACAACACTATGGCCCGAGACGAGAGCCGCTGCCGCGGCTTGCAGAAGGTCATCTTTTCAGCCTCCCCTGTTCTGCGTTCATCGCAAAAACTCCTTCGCAAGGCCAATTAGCCCGCCTACAATCACAACCCACAGCACGTCCGCTTTAAAACGGTAGAGCACCACGAAAGCGACGACACTCATCATGGCTGCAAACCAGTCTGCCCCGCCCGCCAAACCTTGCGGCCAGATGACTGCTGAGCCGAAGACGAGTCCAAGGTTCAAAATGACCCCAACCACTGCTGCCGTGATGCCTGACAGCGCCGCTGACAGATTCCGGTTTCCGCGCAGCAACTCAATGTAAGGCGCGCCGAGGAAAATAAAGAGAAAACTTGGGAGGAACGTCGTCCAAGTCGTGATAAGCGCCCCAGTGATTGCGCTCGCCGCCTGACTCATTCCTTGCGCGTTGTTCCAGCCCGCCATAAAGCCAACGAACTGTAAGACCATAATCAACGGCCCGGGCGTTGTCTCCGCCAGCGCAAGACCGTCCACGGCTTGCGTCTGAGTGAGCCAACCGTAAGACCCAACCGCTGCTTGCGTGACGTAGGCCAGCACCGCATACGCGCCCCCAAAGGTAACGAGCGCAGCTTGCGTGAAGAAGAGGTATTCGTGTGTGTGCAAGCTATCCCAGCCGCGCCACGCGACGAGCGCAACAAATGGCAGAACCCATAATACGATCCCAACGGCGAGTATTTTCACCGCGCGTGTCCGCGAGGGGAGCGTATGAAGTGGCGGTGACGCGTGATCGTCAATTACCGGTGCTGACTCATTCCCGTCTGCCCCTGCGGCTGGTGCTGCACTTCCGGGCGCGGTCACCATTTCCGGCCACAGCCTTGCTGCCATCAGCCCGATCAGCGCGGCGGCGAGTACGATTAATGGGAATGGAACGTGCAAAAAGTAGATAGCGATGAAGGAGGCAGTGGCAATGGCGTAGTGCTGCCAGCGTTTGAGCGCGCGTTTCCCGATTTTCAGGATGGCTTCCACGACTATCGCCACTACAACAGGCTTGAACCCGCCTAGCATACCCGCGACCGCCGGGACGTTGCCGTAGGCGGCGTAGACGCAAGAAAGGCCGAGCAGGATGAAGATCGAGGGCAGGACGAAGAAAGCGCCCGCGACAATCCCGCCCGCCGTGCGGTGCAGTAGCCAGCCAATGTAAATTGCCAGTTGTTGCGCTTCGGGTCCGGGAAGCAGCATGCAATAGTTGAGCGCGTGAAGAAACCGTTCGTTGGAAATCCAGCGCCGCCGGTCAACCAGGTCGCGGTGCATAATCGCAATCTGTCCCGCCGGTCCGCCAAAGCTGATGAAGCCGAGCTTTACCCAGTAGCGGAAGGCTTCGCCGAAGCTGACGCCATGCGCCGGTTGTACTGCGTCGGAGGTGTGTGATGGCGCTTTCATCGTCATAGCCCGAGGATTGATTGCAGTCGCCTGACAACATCTTCTATTCGCGCGGCCGCCTTGCCGTAATCGAGAGACATCGGCTTGAAGGAATTGAGCGGCGGAATGTTTTTCGGCCCCTCGACGCCTGCGTGCAGTGGGATCTGCACCGCTTCCGACTGAGCAAGCATACGCTCGACTTCAGCCGAGAGCAGGTAGTCAATCAGTTTCTTTCCCGCTTCGGCGTGGGGGGCGCCTGCAATCAGTGAAACCATGTTTGGCATCAGCGCTGCCCCTATGCCGTCTCGGTCAGGTAAGACCATCGCCACAGGCTGTTTGTCTTCGAGCGCGACGTTGACATCATCGGTGTCGGTCAATCCCATCTTCACCTCGCCCTTTGCAACTAGGTCGCGTACCACCGAATTGCCCGGCACGATCTTCACGCCGTTGGCTTTTAGCTTGCGGAAGAATTCATCGGCTTTTTCGTCGCCGAGTTCGGCGTAAAGCGCCGCGACATGGAACGAAGTCGAGCCGAAGCGCGGGTCGGCAATTGCAATCTGATCTTTCCATTTCGGATCGGTCAGATCGTAGATGGACTTCGGCGCTTCTTCCGGCTTGACCAGCTTCGTGTTGAAAACAATGACGCGGATGCGCGCGGAAAATCCCGTCCAATAGCTTTCCCCATCTTTGGCGGAGTCTCTGAAGGTCGCGGGAATTCCTTCGGCATTGGGCGATAGGTAAGGCGCAAGCACCTCACGGCTTTTTAGCACCAGCGTTCGCACCGGCTCGTTTGACCAAAAGACATCGGCCTGTGGATTGTTCTTTTCAGCCAACAGTTTGTTGGCGAGGCCGGTGCTTTTGGTCTCTTCCGTGTCGTAGACCGCTTTCACTTTCACGCCGGTCTTCTGCTCGTAAGCTTTCAGGATCGGCTCGGAAAAGACGCGGTCGGTCGAAACGTAGACGGTAACCTCGTTCGCTGTATGGGTTGGATTGCCGGCCGTGTTCGGTTGCCCGCCACAACCAACAAACAAAATGGAGAGCAGCAAGCCGCAGGCAATGATCATAGGCTTCTTCCGTAGGCTCACTTTGTCTTCACCTCCAGATCGTCGAAGTAAGTCACCGAATCCGCCTTCGTCCACAACCCGACTTTGCCCGCGTCGGTGAAGGTCGAGTCTTCCACTTCGTAGAGCTTCTCACCATTCAGAAAGACGGTGAAGAGATGGCCCGCCGCCGTCACGCGCAGCGTGCTCCATTGCCCGAAAGGCACTTTGACCTTCTTGCCATAAGTGCGGCCCTCACCCTTGACCGGCAGGTCTTCACGCTTGCCGTTTTGCACCTTGTAAAGCACGACGTTGTTTTCGAGCGCATTGGCACGCACGATGTAGTAGTTATCTTTGTCACGGTAGCGCCAAACCAGCCCCGCCGCCTGATCTTTCTTGCCGGAAACAGCCTTAAACTTCACGCTGATGTCGGCATCCTTCGCCGTGAGTTTGTCATAGACGCAAACCGGAAATCGGTAGCTCGTCGCATCGGCGTCGGTCTGCGCCAGTACGTTGCCTTGTGCGGGTGAAGCGTCGTCTTTTATCACCGTCCATACTCCCGCCTTGCCCTGGCCGGTCAGTGCGGTCGTAAAATTGGTCGGCGGCGAACCGACCTTGTCTATGTTGAAATCAGTCTTTGTCTGCGCGGCGACAGTAGCCACCGCAAAAAGTAGCAGGCCGCAGGCAGCACTAACTTGTGCAATTCTCATGACAGTTTCTCCTTTTCAAAATTCGATGCTCCAGTTGATGTGGAACCGGCCATTCATTGCGTCGTCGTTGAACGAGGGCCGGTTCTTGAATTGGTAGTCAACGCCGATCCGCGTCATCTCGCCGAGGTATCGCAGATAGCCGAAGTTGAAGGCGCGCACGTTGTAGCCCTTGACCGGATCACGATTGAACTCGTCGTAGCGCGCGTAAACATGATCCTTATTTGTCAGCCGCCAGGTGGCGAACAATGCGCCGCCCGCCGACTTCGCGCCGGGACGGAAGGCCTGGGCGAAGTCCGGCTGAATGCCAAGCAGCGTCGAAGGCGTGTTGCCAGCCATCCATTCGCCGCGCAATCCGAATCGCCCGCGCACGTATTGAAAATCAACCCCGATCAGGTTTTCGTCGTTGTTGCCCGTCCCGCCTGGCGGAAGGTTCTGTTTGCCGCGCTGCGCCGATACGCCAATGGCGAGTTTTGGCCGGTCAAACAGTTTGCGCAGGCGTAACACGTAATTGGCCTGCCGGTTGTTGTCGGCGAAGAAGCGATTGCCGTTGAACGCACCAACGAAGTAATGAACGTTCTTCACTGGCGTGAAATTCAGATCGCCGAAGAGCATCACGCCCCGGTCGCGCTGCCCCGGAAAGAAATAACCTGCAAAGATGCCGCGTTCGGGTGATTCGCGCAGAGCGCTTGATTGCTGAATGTCGAAGCCGAAGGGCTTGATGTACTGCCCGACGCGAATTGTGGCGTGATCGTTCAGGTAGTATTCGATGAAGGCATCATTGACTAACTCCTCTGAACTACCGTCAAGCGCCGGATGGAACTGAATCTCCAGCCCCGCGCCTATGCGCTCTAAGACTTTGCCCGCCCAGCGTGTCTCAATGCGCGTCATCGAAAAGTTCGGCTCGAACTCCCCGTTTGTGTTGCGAATCGGCAGCGCTGAATAGCGCGACTGGATGAAGATTTCGGGACGCGCCTGCAGCGTCTCTTCGCGCTCGCTCGCGCCCATCTCCGGCGCAATGAGACGATCAGTGAATTCGCGCTGCGCAGCTTCCTTTTGCGTCGTCTTTGTCGCAAACGAAGCGGAGACGGGTTGCGAGTCTGCCTTCGTCTCCTCCTTCGCATGGCCGCCTTTGATCCCTGCAATCTCGGCGCGCAAGCTGAGTACCGTGTCATTCAACTGCTCTAGCTGGCGCGCCGCCTGGTCGAGTTTGCGCTCTAGCTCAACAAGCCTCGCCGCAGAATCATGCTGTTGAGCATTGGCGGATACTGACGCTAGGGCAAGCAGCAACAAAGTAAGAGTGACCTTCATGAATTTGCCTCAGCATAGCGTTTGACAATTTTGCCACGGTTGGCGAGTGAGCGTCAGGGCGTTGTTTTCTTTTTCCCTTTAGCCTCCCGCTCCTTCTTCGCTAGATCATCAACCAGGCTTTGAACCTTTTTGACGATTTCGGTCCGCGCGACTTGGTAGTTCTGGCTGACGGACGAGATATCATTCCACTCGTCAATCTTTCCGGCTACCGCATCTTTCTCAGGCAAAGCACATCCCATAGCGACAACCCTTGAAGCCGCATCCATATCCTTTTTCGTCACCATCTCCGGCTTCCAGCCGTGTGTGTCTATCCCGTCTTCTTTGAGCCCCTTCTCCGCCGCCATAGCGAGCGCGGGATCGGGGTTGGTTCCGCGAAAAACCGCCCGGTACTTCAACCCACGCTCTTTCGCCAGTTTGTTGAAGTAGGCGGCGGCAATTACGCTTTTCGCCGCTCCGTGCTCGCACACGAAAAGAATTGTCGGTGAGTCTGCTGTCGCTGACTGATCTTTTGAGCCCTGTCCAAAAGAAGCAACTGGCAAGAATAACGCTGTGATGACAACAAACAGCCCTAACAACAAGGGAAATCGCATATATACCTCCGAATTTGTAACTTTGAACGATGCCGTTTTAGCGGTGTAAGCGGACATGTAAAAGCGGGGAAAACTTGACAGTCGTCGCGTTCCACGGGGATGCCTGCATCATCGCCGCAGGCGTTCTTCGTAAGCTGTCATCGAGCAATACTTTAGCTGGGCTAACGGAAATTTCGGTCAAGCGTGGAACCCGGCTTATTGTCAATTTTTCTTCGTTTTTGACTGTTGATATTTCTGCGCTTTTACGTGTTCGGCAACAAGCGGTTCAGCGAAAGATATTTCTCAGCCCTTGCAAACCACATTTTCAGCAGTCCCAACAGGCTTTGTTTTCTTACATTGCTGCTGACGCTTTCTGCGCATTAGTGAAGCGACGGTTAACCTCTTCCCATTTGATGTTCTGCATGAAGGCGTCCACATATTTTGCCGCTGCCGCGCCGTAGTCCATGTGGTAAGCGTGTTCGTACATATCCATCGCCAGCAGCGGGCGCGAAAACGGCGCGTTGTGCATGTGATCCCACGACCAATAGTTATGCAGTTCGCCCGTATGGAAATTGTGCGCGAAGATTACCCAGCCAGAGCCGCCGCCCAGCCCATTCCCCGTGCGTTTGAATTCAGCTTCCCACTGCTCATAACTGCCCCAGTGCTGCTTGATCGCATTGAGCACATCGCCTGCTGCCTTGCCGTCGCCACCGAGGTTGCCGAAGTAGATTTCGTGCAGCACAACCGAGCCAGTGCGGACCAGTTCTTCGCGCTTGAGGTCGCCGTAGATGTAGGCGGGCAAGTCTTTGTCGGCGAGCATAGCCGCGAGCCGCTGCTCGACGGTGTTGAGCGCCTTGACCGCACCGCCGTAGTTGTTTTCGTGATGCGAGCGGATGAGCTTTTCCGACAGCCCTTTGAGCTTTGCCGGTTCAAAACTAAGCGGCTTTGGTTGATGCTGACCGCCGAACACGCGTGCAACAGGTGGCGCGGTTGTCTGAGCTTCAGCCGTCGTGAGGCCTGAGAGCGCTATCCCCGCGCCCCCAGCGATAATGGTTTCCATTGCTTCACGTCTTGAAACATTCTTCATTACTTCCTCCCTTTGATATTCGATTTATTGATCGTGACCGGTCAGCGGTAGTTCAACGCGAAAGCCACTGCCTTTTCCTTCGGTGCTTTCTACTGTGACCTGCCCCCCGTGAGCCGTCACAATAGATTTAACGATTGCCAGCCCCAGTCCCGCGCCGCCCATATGCCGCGAGCGCGCCTTGTCCACACGGTAGAACCGCTCGAACAGATGTGGCAGTGCGTCTGCCGGAATGCCCGTGCCGTTGTCTTCTACTCGCATCATCGCGCGGTTATTTTCAACGCCAACAATGACTTTGACCGTGCCGTCTTCCGGTGTGTACTTGATAGCGTTGTCAACTAGATTGACGATGACTTGTTTGATTCGCGCGCGGTCGCCCTCAATTGTTACGTTGCCATTGGTTTCGCAACTGAGTGCGATGTTTCGGTCTTCCGCCAGCAGTCGCATCTGCTCAACGGTCGTGGTAATGAGTTCAGCCAGATCGAATCTGATCCGCTCTATTTGCGCCTCGCCTGCATCAAGGCGCGAAATTGCCAACAAACTCTCAACGATCCGCGCCAGGCGCTCCGTCTCTTCAAGCGAACTTCCCACGGTGTCGCGCACTTCATCATCCAAACGCGGGCGCTGCGCCATTGCCTCTAACTCTCCGCGCAGCACGGTCAGAGGCGTGCGCAGCTCGTGCGAGGCATCCGCCGTGAAGCGGCGGATATACTGAAATGACTCATCCAATCGCCCGATCATTCGATTCAACGAGAGCGAGAGCCGTTCAACCTCATCACCCGAAGGCGTCACCGGCAGCCGTTCGCTCAAATTACGTGATGTAATCCGTTCCGCGCTGGCTGCGATCTTATCCAGAGGCTGAAGCGCGCGTTGCATAATCCAGTAACCGCCCGCCACCGCGATTGCGATCACCACTGGCAGCCCGAGTGCCAGCGTCAGCAGCAGACCACGCAGAACGTTTTCGATTGAATCGTAGGGCGCGCCGCTTTCGATCACGAACCGACTGCCGTCGCGCGCCGTGAAGGGCAGGCTGTAAATGAGCAGTTCGCCACCGCCCTGTAAATGCTCTTCCCGTGTAACAGCTCGTAATGCTGAAAGCGGCGCAGCCGAAACTTGCGCTGGGTCGAATCCTTTATTGAGAGGGCTGCCCGAAACATAAAGCGTGCTGCCATCGGCCCGCGTGACGCGCACGAAATGATCATTCTGCTCTGGCGAGTAATGTTCATTGATCTCGTCAACCACATACCTCTCGCCGCTCGTTTGCACATCGAGCAGAAAATTCTCGCCGATTTGCTGCGCCTGTCTGCCAAGCGATTCGCTGAGCGACCGGTGCAGGTAGTGCGCCAGTCCGAACCACGTCGAGCCGCCGAAGAGTAGCAGCAGCGCACAGAGCAACCCCGCGTACCAGACGGTGAGGCGAAACCGGATTGAGCGCGTGTTCATCACTCTACATCCTCGCTGATTACATAGCCTGCACCGCGCACGGTGCGGATTAGCCTTTGCTCGCGGCCTTCATCCACTTTGCTCCGCAGATGGCGTACATACACGTCCACAATGTTGGTTGCTCCGTCAAAGCTTTGATCCCAAACATGCTCAATAATCATCGTCCGCGACAGAACGCGCCCCGCATTGAGCATCAGATATTCAAGCAGCGCGTACTCTTTGGCGGTCAGCTCAATCTTCTGCCCAGCCCGCCTGACCTGCTGCGTCAGGCGATCCAACTCCAGATCGGCCACGCGCAGCACGTTGGCGCGCCCGCTGACTTGATTCGCTGTACCGCGCCGGAGCAGCGCCTTGACACGAACTATCAGTTCGGCGAAAGCAAAGGGCTTGGTCAGATAGTCGTCCGCGCCTAGTTCAAAATGTGTAACTTTGTCGTCTAGCGCATCGCGCGCCGTCAGCACCAACACCGGAACGTTCGCGTTATTCAGCCGCACTTGTCGCAGGACTTCTGTACCGCTCAGCCTGGGCAGCATCAGGTCAAGAATGATCAAGTCATAAGTATAAGTCTGTGCCAGTTCCAACCCACTGTTCCCGTCAGCGGCGACATCAACAGCAAATCGCTCCGCCGTCAGCCCTCTGACGATCAGACGGGACACTTTTTCTTCATCCTCAATCAGCAATAAACGCATGGTGAATGTGACCTCGATTAAGTTAGTTGGTGAACATTAAAGCCGGATGAACGCCAGATGAATTTATCTTCAGAATGACCAGGCTGCCTATTGGCGTGAAAGAAGTCAGCGGGGAGCAAGATACGTTCAATCAATTCGTCGCAAAGCAAAGAGCAATTTCAACTGAATGGTAAATCATAAGGAGAAATAACCAATGTCTAACGTCGTTCCTTTCGCCGTACCATCGAATTTACAGAACGGTTTCGCCCTGATAAAAGATGAACAACGCGCAATGGTCGCGGCTTCACGCACCAACCGCAATGCTGAAGAGATAGAACAGTTGCCCTTTGATCTTTCCGCTTTGGAAGAGGAAGGCGTCTTTATCAATGTGGATGCCACCGGCTTCGGCATTCTCGACCGCAGGCTGGATTGGCAAGCGTTGGGAGTCGAGCTTCCAAAAGAGACCGATGTCGCCTTCACCCCACCACGCTGCGGCTTGTTGCCCAATCGTTATCGCAGGCCGTTGCTTACGCCTGTGTCGCAAGCGCATGCGGCGTTGCACAAATACAGCTACCAATTCCGCCTGACCGAAACTCTCTTTGAGACGCCGGCCTATCGCTGGGTTCCGTGGCGCGCCTTTACTGAGTTTGAATCCGCCTTCGACAAAGCTTGCGACAATCTGGATGAAGCCAGGCGGAAGGTACTCAATCAGTACGACGAGATTCGGCTGGAAGTGAGCCACACCTTCAGGCAGGTAGCCGCCGATTCCGCGCAGCGGCTGGAAGCTACCGGCGCAATCGTTCCCGAAGACTTTCAAGATCGCCTGATCAGTAATGTGCTTACAGCCTTTCCAGCAGAAGATGAACTCCGTCAGAAATTGACGCTGCGTTTCCAAGTGGGCGTGATTCTCTTGGGAAGTGAAATGCTCCGTGAACAGCGGCTCGCCTGTGAGGAGCGCCGCCGTGTGGATCAGGCCGAGAACGAATCGAGGCTGGAGCGCCTGCGCGTGGATTCGGCGGAGCGGGTTGTACAGCAGCAGATCTGGGCTGACCGGGAGAGCCTCCGTCTCAAGCTGGGCGCCGAAGAGGATGAGCGCAGACGCGAAGCCGAAGTCAAAGAACGCATCCGCCGGATGAAGCTGGATGCCGCGCGCGAGAAGCTTGAAGAGACGCTCAGCCCATTGCAGGAAGGCGCGGCTCAATTGCGCGCGCAGATTTATGAATCGGCCGTGGCGATGCAGGAGGCATTGCAGAAACACGATTTCCTTCCTGGCGCGACGGCGAAGAAAGCCCGCAACCTGGCGCAATGGTTCCGGCTGATGAACTTCCAGACTGACGCGGAACTGGACCAGCTTCTCGGCAATCTGGAAAAGCTCTCCACCAGACCTGACGGAAAGAACAAGCGGCGGTCAAGCAACGCGGCGGTCAAGTCGGTGCTGGACGACATTGTTCAGCTCTGCTACCGCGAGGCGCACGAAATTGGTCAGCCGAATCGGTTGGCCGCGCTTGAGTTTTAAGGAGGAGCCAAATGTCACAGGAAACGCTGGAGAAGATCGTCACCGAACTTGACGTGCTGATCCGCGCCCGCTATCCGCTGATCGCAATCAACACGCCGGAAGAGGGGCGCTTTCATCGCATTATGCGCGCGGTGGCACAACTCAAGTGTCATCGGGAGAAAGAGAAAGGGCTTTTCATCTGGAGCCGAACGACGGGGCTGCGTCAGGTGCTCGGTTGCGAGTTGAAGGGGAAAGACGAATTACCAATTCCCGATACGCAGGATGCGGTCAGCGCGTTGGAATTTATCTCAAAACAAAAGAAGGGGCTGTTTGTGCTGTGTGATTACAGTCCATACCTTGCGCCTTACGGGCAAGAAGACTCAGTGCTTGTCCGGCGGGTGCGCGAACTCGCCTGGGAGATCAAAGGGCGGCACATCAACGTGCTGTTCGTCGAGCGAAATTTTCCCGACATCGCCGCGTTGGAAAAAGAGATCAAGGTCATCGAACTGCCTTTGCCCAATGAGCACGAAGTGACGGCGATGCTGTCTGTACAGATGCAAAGCCTGCGTGACGGCGACGTGCGCGTTGTCGTTGACGACCGCACACAAGAACAACTCGTACAAGCATTGCTCGGCCTGACCGAAACCGACATCGAGAATGTGCTGGCGAAAGCCATCATCAGCGGCAACGGCCTGACGGCGGACGCGCTGCCGGTCATCCTGGACGAAAAGAAGTCGGTCATCAAAGGGACGGGTGCGCTCAACTACACACACGCCGAACCGGCGGACCATCTCGGTGGGTATCACAACCTGCGCCACATTCTGACTGAAGCGGCAGCCACTTTCACTCCGGCGGCGCGGGCCTATGGCGTCGAGCCAATGAAGGGATTGCTGATGGTCGGCTTGCCAGGCTGCGGCAAAGACCTGACCAAGAAGATTGCGTCATCGGTGCTGGGCAAATCTCTCCTTGATCTCGATTTCGGCAGCGTAATGGGCGAAGGCGGCGGCGTGATTGGTTCATCGGCGATGACCATCAAACGTGCCCTCTCCATTGCCACCACGCTCAAAGGCATTCTTGGTATCAGCGAGTTCGAGAAGGCTGTCGGCGGGCTTGAGTCATCCGCCAGAACGGATGGCGGCGAGACGGCGCGGACCATCGCGTATTTGCTGAATTGGATGCAGGAACAGTCGGATGTCTTCGTGATCGGCACAGCGAACGATGTGCGTGGCCTGGCGGCGGAACAGACCCGTCAGGGACGCTTCTCGCATATTGTCTTTGTGGACCTGCCGACGCTTGAGGACAGAAGAGAAATCTTCGCCGTGCATCTGCGCAAACGGGATCGCGATGCCGACAGGTTTGATCTGGATGAATTGGCGGAAACAACCGAAGGCTTTTCCGGCGCTGAGATCGAGGCGGCGGTCAAAGCTGGATTGCTTCGCGCGTTTATGGATGGCGAGCGCGAGGTAACGACGGCGGATGTTGCCGAGCGCGCCCGGCAGATTCAACCTACGAGCGTCATCAAGCGTGAGCAAGTGGAATCAATACGCAACTGGGCGAAGGATCACATGGCGATCAGCGCCGGAGGCTCAAGCATCAGGCCGATCAGCGGTCGAATGCCGGCGGCACGCGCGCTGGAAATGTGATCCGGCAACTTATCAACCGAAGGAGGCAGCATCAATGAGCAAGTACATGACGTTCACGGAAGTCGTCTTCAAAGACCGCGAATTGCTGGTCTGTGCGCTCGAAGACATTGGGTGTAAGGAGATCAGGCAAGGCGAGAATCTTGCGATGGGGCGCTACTATTCGGAGCAGCTTCAGCAGCGAGCGGACATCATTATTCCGCGTGACAAGATCGGAAATCACTACGGTGACATTGGCTTTCAGCGTTCCGGGAATGGCGATTACACGCCCGTCATTGACGATCTTGATGGCCACCGTGTTCTCAATGGCCAGTTCATTCCATGCCTGCGTGCCGCCTACAACGAGCGCGTCGTCAGCAAGGTCGCCATACGCCTGCGCGGAACGGTTCATCGCATTACCGAAGGCGGAATTGTGAAGATCAAGGTTCGTTACTGAAGAAGGAGTGAACTCATGCCCGAAATCAATTTCACGATTGATCCGCAGACCGGCGAGATGGAGATGAAGGTGGAAGGCGTCCAGGGGCCGCAATGCGCGGATGTCACAAAAATCATCACCGAACTGACCGGTGCGCCGGAGCGCGAAGAAAACACCAAAGAGTTTTACACGCGGCCAACCATCAAGCCATTGATTCAGAGCCTGAAGCGATGAGGAGCCTTATTCTTCAACTGTACTGCGATACATAGAGTTTGCTTTCGTAATCCACGATAGCCAAGTTGAGGTGCCGCAACCATCCATTTCTGCCGAGTAGGTTCCTTTGCAACCCCGGATATTTGGCGAAGTAAAGGACGCTTTGAAAGGCGAAATCAAAGGTTTGAATTGTGACTTCGTGACCGAATGTGTCGAGCGTGCCTGTAAGCGATCCCATCCGCTTCGGGATACCTGATTCGATGTCGAGTCCGAGATCGCGGCCTATCTCATTTGTGAAGACACAAAACTCCGATCCAGGATCAACCTTCGCATAGGTGCGGACGAGGTTGTCTCCCGAAATTACTGCTGTTGGAATAGTGATGCCTTCAGACTTGTCCGGATAATAAAACTCGGCCTCAAAGCTCAGTTGAAAGGCCATATTTATACTCCGACGAAGGGGGGCGCATCGGCCGGCAGGATGAAAGTCACGAGCGGCAAATACGCGCCGTCGGCTTTGGCAGCCGCAAACACCTCATCGGCACTTTCACTGTGGGCAATCAACCGGTCGCCGTCGACCGCGACCCACTGGCCTCCATATTCATGTGCGTGTTCATTCATCCATCGGCGGTTTGGCTCCGGATCGGGCATCGGGATCGGTTTGACGAACTTCACACCGTTCGTCGCTCCAGCCGGATTCTTAAGTTGCGCGTCGAGCAGCGCCCGAAGCTTCAGTTTCTCGCTGACCGGCAGCACTGTAATCTGATTGAATAGCGACTCAACAGTCATCTCTGACATAACTTTACCCCCATTGCAAAGTTCTCGATCCGAAGAAGATCAAGCACGTTTTAGGATGGCTACAAGTATACACCTGGCCACTTCGGTCGCACAGGCAGGGAGTGCCAATGAAAGAGACAACCTGGATCATTGATTCACAGTCCGGCGAACTGACTGTCGAAGGGCTGCAACAATCGGAACTGATTCGACTGGCCGCAGACCTTCTGCCGTCGGGCAAGTCTGTCAATTGCGCCCGCCCAATCAGCATTCAGTCATTACGCAATTCATCAGCCCACATTTCAAACGGCGAGTCTTCTCTGCGTGTTTTCCGCATCTATCACAACTCAGTCGTCGAAGGGCCGGGCCGACGTAGCGTCTTACAAACCGCTGGGTGCAATTTACGCTGCCCTGGCTGCCACGTTCCTGAAACCCACAACCCGCAAGGCGGCGTTGAGATGAATATCAGTGAAATTGTCGAACAGTTGCTCGCGCCGGAAGGTGAGCCGCGCGATGGCGTGACGATTCTCGGCGGCGAGCCATTTCTCCAGCCGAAGGGATTGTTGGCGCTGTTGCAGATGCTCAAACAGCGCGGTCAGCACATTACGTTGTACACCGGTCACTCGCTGGAACAATTGAATGCTCGGTCCGAAGCCGTCTTCAAGCAAATACTTGCCCTCACCGACATTCTGATAGAGGGGCCGTTCGTCAAAGAGCTTTCAGATAATGCCGGTGAATGGCGCGGCTCGACCAATCAACGCATCATCCACAATCCCGCATTCCATTTCTCAGCAAATCACCGGGCAGCCTGATCTCCTCTAAATCTCAGCACATCCATCTCGACACAACACCAAAAGCGGGAAAGGAGCGGGAAGCAGATCGCGAATTTACTGTCCCCCATTTCCACCATCGAAGTTGTCAAAGGAGAAATCGTGAACTTCAGAATTGATCGCACGACATTCCTGAACGAACTCTACTACCTGCAGGGCGCTGTCAGCCCGAAACAAGTGATTCCGATTCTCTCGCATCTGCTGATCAAAACTGGCGCCGGCAAAATTGTGATGCGCGCCAGTGACCTCGACATCACGATCACGACCGAATGCGAGGCCGCAGTGCGAGAGGAAGGCTCGATTTGTCTGCCAGCCAGAAAGCTGATGGAGATCGTCAGGTCTTTGGCACAAGGCGAGATCGAATTCAAAGCCAATGACATTAGTCAGGCGACAATCACCAGCAATGGTTCCCGATTCAAGCTTCGTGGCGTCGCAGCCGAAAACTTTCCGGACTTGCAGGAATATTCGGGCAAATGCACCGAAGTGCCTGCCAACATTTTCTTGCGCTTCATCCCGCGCGTTGTTCATGCCGTCGGGCAGGAGGGATCACGATACGCGCTCAACGGCGCGAAGCTTGAAATCTCTGACGAACGAATCCGCATGGTCGCCACTGACGGCCATCGTCTGGCATTGATCGAGCGCAAAGAGAAGTTTGCCGAAAGCCTGGACATGATCATTCCGATGAAGACGCTCACTGAACTCGCCAAATTGTGCGCATCCGGCGACGAAATGCTGCAAATCGGAAAGGGCGACAATCACATCCACTTCCAGTGCGGCAAACGCGAGATCGTTTCGTGCCTGCTTGCAGGGCAATACCCCGATTACTCTGCCGTGCTGCCAAAGGAGAACCATAATCGCTTCACGGTCGGGCGCGAGATGATCTCTCCAGCAATCAAACGCGTTGCGCTGATGGCCGACGACAAGCAGCACGCAATCAAGCTGGAGATCGGCGAAGGGGAGATGCAGGTCTCCTCGCAATCAGCCGACATTGGAGAAGCGGGCGAAACCGTCGCGATTGATTATCAAGGCGAGAAGATCACGACGGGCTTCAACGCCACCTACCTCAACGACTTCTTCAACGCCCTTGAGGAAGACGAAATCCTGTTTGAGTTCAAAACCGGCAACACGCAAACGCAACTCAGCGTTACCACGGCTTACCAGGATTGCTGTCTGGCCGTTGTTATGCCGATGCGATTGTGAAGGAGACGAGATGAGCTACCGCACGATGACCATGAGCAGCACTATCTTCTTTCGCCTGCTCGCGCATGGGCCGGAAGAGTTGCAACGGGAAGCCAAAGACGACGTCCGGCGAGCCATCCCTGCACTCTGTTTCACTGAAGATGATATCCGGCAGAAGTTTGCGGAAGACGAACGATGGGAGGCTCTGTCAGAGGATGAGCAACTCGAAGCCATCGAGATGTTGGTGGATGCAGGTGAATACAAGCATGCCGGGACTGCCGCCAACCAATCCATTGCCGAGGCCGTCGCACGCTACCTGCACGAAGCCTCCATCGAAGAGGCCGAGCGGCAGACAGAGCGCGAATTTACTTGGTAGGAGGAAGTCATTATGAGCGCGCTCACTTCTCTGAAAAGCGTAGAAACAGGAAGCGTCATTCCGGTCGCAGCGATCATCGTCAGCAAAGACGACCTTGCCACAGCCCGTGACCAAGCGCGCTACGTTTCACGATGTCTTCATCGAATTGAGAACCTTTCCGAACTCGATTGGGAGGAGATGAACGACCTCTGTCGCTCAATTCACCAGACCGAGGCCTTGCTGCAAAGAATGCTGGAAGCAGCGGATGGCATCCTCATGCCCGCATTCTGCGTAGTGGGCTGATGGCGGCACTTTCTTACGCCAACTTCCATTCATAACGAGGAGAAACTGATGCGCAGGAACCCAACATTAAAAGCCGGAACCAATGGCAAGCCTGACGATGCAGTGTCGCGGATGATTTCGCTCGCCGAAATTGAGCCGTCGCCGAACAACGCACGGAAACATTTCAACAAAAACAAATTGGCCGAATTGGCCGAAAGTATCCGGCAACGCGGCTTGTTGCAGGCCATTCTGGTGCGAGAGATTGAATCGCCCAAAGCGGGGAAAGTGAAGTACCAGATCATTGCCGGCGAGCGGCGATTTCGCGCGGCAAACCTGGCCGGACTGAAAGTGATTCCGGCGAGTGTCAGGTCAATGGACGAGGATGAGACTTTGAGCGCGATGCTCATCGAGAATCTGCAACGAGAGGACATTCATCCGCTCGACGAAGCCGATGGGTTTCTGCGACTGAAAGAGACGCAAAAACTGAAAGTCTCAGACATCGCGCAGCGTGTGGCAAAGGACAAGCGGTACGTGGCACGAAGGCTGGCGCTAACCAACCTGATCGAGGACGCCCGCGACGATTTCAGAAAGGAATACATCATGCTCGCGCACGCACTGGAAATCTGCCGTCTTGCGCCGGAGATTCAGATCGAAGCCCTTGCTGCCTGTTACGAGAAGAGGACCGTTCTCGACAGCAAGAAAAACACCTATAACTATGTGCCCGACAAAACGCAGCCGGCACGCCACGTCCGCCATTTGCAGGAATGGATCACCCAGAACATTTATCTTGATTTGAAGAGAGCGGCGTTCAAACTCGATGACGGACGGCTGCGCGAGGATGGTCTGACATGCCTGGATTGCCCGCAACGAAGCGGACACGACAAGACCTTGTTCGCGGACATCAAAAGCGGCGACACGTGCCTCAACCCGCTCTGTTTTCAGGCTAAGCTGCAAACGTTCGTACAAATCAGAAAGTCCGAGCTTGAGGAGAAGAACGGCGAGCCAGTCGTTTACATCTCCGCCTACTACGGATCGGGAGCCGAGGCCAAGAGCTTGATCGGAAGAGATCAATATCAGTTGATCGAGAAGAATGCCGACCGTTGCGAATATGCTGAGTCAGCCATCGTCGCCGACGGAACGGAGATCGGGCAGGTGCGATGCGTTTGTCGTGACAGAAACTGCAAAGACCATCTCGGCAGAGTGCGCGACTCTTTCGCCTATGCCAACAATGGGAATTCACGAACCGCTTCTCCTAATAACCGCAACCAGAGAAAGCAGGAATTGTTTGACATCAAGGTTGACGAACTTGTGCGCAAGCGAGTGATGAAGGAAGCGATCAAGACCTGGGCGTGGCCGCTCGAGCGGACGCATCTGAACGAAGCTGTCAAAGAGTTCTTCCGGCGCATTCCCGCCGAGCATCAGAGGATAATCTGCGAAGTCTTCGGCTGGGGAGAAGATGAGACAAAGAAGCTACGATTTGATGAAGCGGCTGCGCTCCGCAAACTGGCTGCGCTGAACGATGGCGAACTCGCGCAGTTCCTGATGCTCTGTTCCTTCGCTCACTTCGGAGCCAACCAATATAAGAATAATCGAGTAGATCAAAAGCTGGTCGTCCAGTTGAGCAAAGATCGTGGGATCAATCACGCGCTCATTGACGCCGAAGTGCGTGCTGAACTGAGTCCGAAAAAATACAGGCCCGCGCACGAGGCGTATTTGGAAGTAGTGCGTAGCGGCAGGTCGTCAAAGAAACCTGCCGTTTATGAAAAAGAGCGATCAGCGCCGTCATTGACGGTTGATGATAAGAGCAAAAAGAAAGCTGTCAGCAAAGCCCGCCCGGAAGCTCAGACTGACTGAGCCACACCCTTACTACAAACCAAATTGTATTGAGTTTTATTTGCCGGTGCGACCCTGCGTCAGCACAGGAGGGAGACGTGTGTTCGACAACCTCTGGTTCCTCTCTAAATCATCATGAACGCAACTGCGTTCTTTGCCATCGCCCTATTCGCAAAAACGACAAAGTTAATCAGCACCATCCAACGCTGAAGTCAGAAGGCGGGGATAAGACGGTTGAAGTTCATGAGCAATGTCACGTTGAGCATCATTCCCAACACAACCATTACCGCGAATGGGGACGGAAAGGCGGACTGACAACGGCGGCGTATGGCTGGTGGATCTTCAACTTAAAACGCGGGGCGCTACCACCCGACCCACTCCGATGGATTCCCTTCGGCTACGGTCAGTAAGCAGTTGGCTGCGAAATGCTGCTGGCATCCCATTCCAACGACAAGATGGTCGCATATGAAGATTGTCCTCAGTTTTGGGATGGGCGTGGAATCGTCCGCCCTTCTGCTGCGCTGGCTGGAAGAGCCTGAATCGCGCGATTTCAATCTCGAACACGATCTGATTGTCGTCACCTCACAAACTGGAGGCGAGTACCCCGATACGAAAAACCTATGCGAAGAGCATTTACTGCCTCGTCTGCGCCGCCATTGTGTTCGCTATGTGCAGGTCGCACGTGCCGGTCATCTGGAAGCTGATGGCATTAAAGTCCTCAGCGACACGCGCAGGCCATTCGAGATTCATCTGCCGGGTGCGTACACGCTCAGCGAAGAGTTAAGAGCCGCCGGCACGGTTCCACAGTTTTCTGGTGAACGCCGTTGCAGCTTGAAATTCAAAGCCTGGGTGATAGAGACCTGGCTGGCACAGGAATTATCTGGCCAATCCTACCTCCACGCACTTGGTTACAACGTGGATGAGCAATCACGTATTATGAAGAGCGAACACGCCTTTGCCGAACGCGAGCCGGAACAGGTGCGAGTTGCCTTCGGCTTTAACTGCGATGAAGAGTCACGAATCATCCGCGCAGCCAAATACGACACCGCCCTGAGACAAGGTTGGTATCCGCTTTCGGATTGGCGCTGGTCGCGTGAACGATGCCAGCAATATCTGAAAGAGATTACCGGCGAGACGTGGCAGAAGTCGGCTTGTGTTTATTGCCCCTTCAACGCGCTTAAGGAAGATGGCATCGCGCGGATGCGGCAGTTTCCTGAGCAGGTCGCTGAGGCGCTGCTGCTCGAACATCAAAGTCTCGCCCTCAACCCACGCGGCACGCTCTATCGTGACCGCACGCTCCGCTCCATCACCACCGACAATCATCTCATCGAAGCATTGCAGCTTTTCAGAAGGCGATTGGAAACGACGGAATACGCGCTCTACCGCGTGCGGCGCATCTACCGTGCGCCAGGCCGCGCTGATCGCGCCGTGGAAAAGTTGATGACTGGATGTCAGGCCGAGATGATCACAAGCTTCCAGCAGATGTCATCACATCTCAAAGTTCGCGTCGAACATGACATCAGCTATGGCTACGCGCGCGAACGCGAGACGGATCGCTATCCAACAGTTGAGGAATTTTTCGTTGTCGCCCCAGCCACCGTCGAATCCAAAACCCGCTACGGCTTTGAATGGTTTGAAGCGCGATGGAAAGAAGCGGTAGGCGAAACCGGCCAGGAATGGCTCTTTGATTGAAGCCGCAAGGCGGGCAAGGAAACGAAGTTGTGGGCAGAGGTGCGAGCCGAAACGGGGTCTTCGTACATTTTGGCTTCGGACATCAAACACATACTGAGGTTACTGAGATGGGCGAAGAAGAACTCTCTCTGGTGCTGCAATACATCAACGCGGTCCGGGAACGCTGCGGTCTGAATCCGCTGCTGGAAATTCCCAAAGGCAGCGCACCCGACGGGACTGACGAACTCAGCAGATCGTGTCCGCTTGCCAGAGCAATTCCAAACACTGTCATCGCGCTTGAGTACGCCCGTACTTCTGATCGAAAGACAGCAAAGGCGCTGTCTCAGTCGTTCGGAGTACCTCTGCAAACCTTTATTGAATTTCCCGGCGAGTCTGTCGTTGATCTGCCGGAAGTCCTGATGGATTTCATCGTGCATTACGACAATCACCAACTTCCGCAATTCATCGAGGAATCATAATCCTCGTTCAGTCTTTAAGGAGATGCCTTATGTCTTCCTCTCAGATTACCGGCCTTATCAATCCAATGCGTCTGCGGCTTGGCATCAAACGGGCTTTTACCGGAGACATCAGCGAAATCCTCAGCGAACTGCTTCAAAACTCGCAACGTGCTGGCGCACGAAATGTGCAGATCACAACCGATGACAGCGGTTTCGTCTATCAGGATGATGGTCGTGGCCTGCGTAATGAGGCTGACTTTGAAGCTATCGTCAAACTCGGGGAATCAGGATGGGATCAACAGATTGAAGAAGAGCAGCAGCCAATGGGACTTGGTCTTCACAGCCTGCTAGCGCACGAAAGGATCGTGTCGGTATGTTTCACGTCCAACCTGCTCTCGCTAAACCTTGATGCCAAACGCTGGTGGACCGATGAACAATATGCAGTCAACTGGCAGGATAATTTGAAGGTAATCAGCTTTCCTGCGCCCGGCCTGAACATACACGTCACTTGCTCGAAGGGTCTGACAGAAGACCTCGTCAGAGTTTTGACTGGCAACCCGCAATTCACGCGGTCTCCCGCACAGGGCTATTACGATTTGCTCAACATCACGCTGAATGATGTGGTCGTCCACACGAATATTCCTCACCCCGCGCTGCCACAGATTCCGCTGATTGAGACTGAGTACCAAAACAATCGCCTCGTCATTGGGCTTCACGATAAGAGCGGCTATTCCACTACGACAGGTCTCTGGATCAACTGGTTTGGGCAAATGATCGAAGTGCCTCAGCACGGTCATTTCAATGCCTACCTCGAAGTCAGGCGTGGCCGACCGGTCAATCCGATGTCTCCTTCGCGGCGCGCCATCATCAAAGATCAGGCGCTGCAAGGCCTGCTCAATTTCATCCGCGATGCCTTGGCGGAGTATTTCACTCAGTCGCCAGCAAGCGAAATCAATGCGCTGGCACTTCAGGGCTTCTACCGTGATTACCCTAAACAGGCGCGAAATCTCCCTGTCTTTGTGGCGGCTCGGCGCAAGCCTTATGAATCAGGGAATGATGTCGGTGAAGCCACGCGTTCGTTCGCCCCGGCGGTCTTTACTTATGAGCATCCGCAATTGCTGCTCGCTGAGGACGTGCAGGTCGTTCAGGAAGACGGCAAGGTCTTTTCCGATACATACGGCCTGCATACCTTTCTCGAATTGATAGGTACAGCCTACGAAGTCTTAGCGGCTGACCAATCCAGACTCAGCATTCAACATCTCTGGTGGAAGCCGGGCGCACCGATTCCACTTCTTGAAGGGTGCTCACTCATTTTCCACGAGGCGGGGCAGTGGGGGTTCGGCACTGAGAAGGAACCACCAGTCAAGTGGCGCGATGTAGGCAATCACGTTGTCTTCACCTTCAACGATCCGAGCAACTGGGATGTTGATAGCGTTGATTTCACGGTGGGCGGTGCTGACCCGCAGGTGTTCTACCAGTCCGATGCGTGGGCGGCATTCGATCCGACCAATGAAGATGGGCGCAGCTATGAAGAGATGTCTGAAAGCTACGAGCAGTCCTGCGAGCGCGAAATCAGAAAGATCATCGGCAACGCTGTCCCGCAAGATTTCTCCTGGGATGATCTGATCAGATTCGTTCCTGAAGGAGAAAAGATCATCCGCCTCGCCCCGGAATACAAAAGCCGGCGCAGCCACAAGCTGGAAACGGTATTGCTCAGCTTGAGCAATGAAGAGGAAGTCAGACTCAGAGTTATCTGAAAAAGAAAGATCAAGAGCGGTCAGCAATAAATCGCGTAATCAAGCTCATTTCGGCATACGGCTGTCTTGACCTTTCTGGCTAACTCATCATGGAGGGTACGAACAATGTTAGGAGAAAGAAGCGAAGTTGGATATACGCGGACTGAATGCGCCTGTAAAGAATGCGTTCGCAACTGCTATTTCATTCCAGGCTATCTTGTCCCGTCCGACATTCAGCGCATCGCCGATCACATGAATGAAACCGATATTGTGCGATTTGCGCTCGACAACCTTCTGGCAAGCCCTGGCGCAACCATAATCGCGAATGGAGAATTGTTTCAAATCCCGACTTTAGTGCCGGCGCGAAGGCAGGATAGCGCCTGTCGTTTTCTAAAGGACGACCGCTGCACGATTCATTCTGTCTCACCCTATGCGTGCCGGTTGTTTGACCATTGTCAAACTAAAGAACAAGCCGACGCCATCAGCATGCGAGGCTTGATGGAGATCGCTAGAGCATGGTGCAGCGGTGATCTTTATGCCCGACTCTGGCTGATGCTTCACGAGGCCGGACGAATCGCGCCATCGCCTTTTGAAGCGCGCGCACGAATGCAGGCATCACTTGAAAAAGGTTGAATTGAGTTTGGTCTGCCAAAACATCTAATACGACATCCTCCGCAACCTTTCAATTCCGTCGCCAGACAAACCAATGGACGGTGAAGCATGCCCAACGATGATCGTGAAAACTCTGATAAACGGCTTGACGGTTCAGAAAAGCGAAGAAATGATGCTTTTCCAAAGCTTGAACTGCTACCCTCTAGGCAGCAACAAATGCTGGCGACCCTCTGTCTGGCACTAATCTACGTCGAGAAAGAGATTGAAGAACGCCAGGTTCTTGTCCAACATCTCAATGATGAGCTTGGTTCATTGCTTAACCAGGTTTTAACGGGTGAGTGCAGCAAAAGCGCGAAGTAAGGTAGCTGTCCCTTCACCTCATAACAGATCATCCGGCTGTGGATCAGCATCTGCCATTTGTTCGACCTCTCCTCTCAAAATCGTGCTCACCGTTCGCACGTCAATCCCAAGTTTCCGCGCGACAGCCAGTTCCTTTCTGAAAAAGAGATAGGCTTGAGCGACATACCATTTTCGAAGTTCCCGCATCGTCGGCCATTCTTCGTTCTCGAAGGCTTTCATCGCACTCCAGAATGGTAGATTAGCCTTTCGCTGTTCTTCCTGCTCAATGTGAATGTGGCGCTGAACATCTTCGCGGAACACGAAACTGCCGGAGAAGGTGACGATTTGCTGGATCACACTTTCAAGCTCACGTACGTTGCCCGGCCAATCGTAGGCGCAGAGAACCTCCATCGCTTCGGGCGTGATCACAATCTGCCTGGAAGCTCGGTGGCAAAAGTGATCAACCAGCACCGGAATGTCTTCAAGCCTTTCCCGCAACGGCGGCAATCGCAGCACTTGGCCGAGGCGGTAAAAGAGGTCTTGCCGAAACTGCTCTTCCTTGACGGCTTGCTCCAAATCCCTGTTTGAAGCCGCAATTACGCGCGCCGTGACTTTGATTTCACGATTCGATCCAACCCTTCTTAAGACTCCCTCCTGCAAAACCCGCAGCAGCTTAGCCTGAACCGACGGTGAAGTCTCGGTGATCTCATCGAGGAACAAGGTCCCGTCCGTCGCCTCTTCCCACAACCCTTTCTTTGTAGTACTTGCGCCTGTAAAGGCGCCTTTCTCGTGTCCGAACAGATCGGATTCGAGCAGGCTTTCGATGGTGGCTGCGCAGTTCACCGCCAGAAAGGGGCCACTGCGACCACTGATTTCGTGAATCAATCGAGCGACGACCTCTTTGCCAGTGCCTGTTTCGCCGGTGATGAAGACGCGTAGGTCATCCGAGCGGGCAATTCTGACGAGTTGTTTTGAAAGGTTGATCATTGCAGCCGATCCGCCAATCAATGCCCGCTCAGTATTTCGAGACTTTGGCGTCGTTCCGCTTGGCGAGAAGACAACAGAGTTTTTCGAGAGCGCATAATTGGCGAGTTTGCGCGTTCGTTCAGCAATTTCGAGTAATTCACCAGGTGAGACCGGCCAGGCAAGGTAGTCCATCGCTCCAAGCCGCGTGCTGAGGATGGCGTCATTGATCGAAGGCTGTTCGGCAATGACGATGGCGAAGGATTGCTCGCTGTTGATCAGCGGCTGCAGACCTTGCAACGTATCTTGTAGTGAGACGGAATCATTTCCGCAGACGATGATCATTAAAAGCCAGGAGGGCATGTCAGACATTGAGCGAAACTCGTCTCGACCGTGGCATACTTCGACGTGCCACCCAGCCTGCTCTAGGACGAGTTGAATCGTTTGTTGTATAGCCGAATCAGGGGCGATGATTAATGCTCGATCTTCAATCCTGGTGAGATTGGTCGTTTCTTCCATAACATCTCCATCATTATCGCGGCGTTGTAAGAGACGGCGGATGAGGAAGATGATTCCACTCCCATCACGGAAAATATTTTTTCGAGCAAATGGAATTAGAGAGCATTTCCGCCGTCTACTGTGATGTAGAGAGAGGCCGTCAATCGCGCGGCTCTCCTTGAACTCTTCCCCCACGTAATCAACCTCATCGAATGGTGCCAATTATGAGAAGAGTCTTTCGGCTATTGTCGTTTATCGGGCTTTTGGCAGTTGCGGCGACAGTTCCTATTTCGGGAATGATGAGTTGGCGCACAGTTTCAGCGCAGAGCGATGTGATCACTCCGCCTGAAGGTATAGAAACGCAGGGCATTCCAAAAATCCCGTCATCATTAGCGAATCAGCTCAAACGCTACACCGGCGCATACGGCCTTCCACTTGCTGGCTGGCACCCAGACAAGCGGGAGTTATGGGTCAAAGGCATTTCAAGTGCGACCTGGGTTTCGCGCATCGAATCGCCGGACGCCGTGCAGAAGCCATGGCTTTACCTGAGTTTCGGTGGGGTTTACGACGTTTACTTTCAGCCACAAGCGAAATATCTGATTTACAACCGCGACACTGACGGCGACGAATCGTTTCAGATGTACCTTTACAACATCGAGAATCGTTCAAGTACGCGCCTCTCTGAAGGCAAATCGAGGAACACTGAATTTGTCTGGTCGAACTCCGGTGAAAATGTCGCCTACAGTTTCTCGCCTGCAAAAGGGCAAGGCGTGAGCCTTTCGCTCATCAATCCATTCGCTCCGAAAAGTAATCGGCTGCTTGCCGAATCAACTGGCAACTATCTGAAGGCCTACGATTGGTCGCCGGACGATAAAGAAGTGGTCTTCTGCGAATTCATCTCCAATACCCAAAGCAAACTGTGGCTGATCAACGTGGCGACGAGCGAAAAACGGTTGTTGTTGGGGAAAACAGAGAAAGAGAGCGGATACTTCAGCGGCCCGCGATTCAGTAAAGATGGGAAAGGAATCTACCTTATATCCGATTGGGATTCGGATGTTCGGTATCTGGCCTATTTGAATCTCGCCGACGCGAAGCTCAGGAATTTTACTGTCGAGACAAAATGGGATGTTGATGAATTCCGTCTTTCGCCAGATGGAAAGACGATTGCGTTTATCATTAATGAAGACGGCGTCTCGCGTCCATACTTACTCGACACTGGCAGCGGCCAGCGCAAAGCCGTTGCTTCGTTGCCGGTCGGCATCATCTCCGGTCTGATTTGGCACAACAACTCTACCGATCTTGCCTTCAACTACAAATCGCCGCGCACGCCGAACGACGTCTACTCGATCAACGCTGTCACGATGAAGAGCGAACGCTGGTCGAAGAGCTTTAACGGCGGCGTTGATCCTGAAAAGCTGTCACAACCCGAGCTGATCCGCTGGAAGAGTTTTGATGGCAGAACGATCTCCGGCTTTATTTATCGCCCGCCTGCAACATTCACCGGCAAACGTCCCGTGATTATTGACATTCACGGCGGCCCCGAAGAACAGTACCGCCCCGAATATGGCTACGACGAAAATTATTTTATGAGCGAGCTTGGCGTGGTGAAGATCTATCCCAACGTGCGCGGATCTTCCGGCTTTGGCAAAACGTTCCTGAAACTCGATGACGGTCTGCGGCGCGAAGACGCGGTGAAGGACATTGGCGCGCTTCTCGACTGGATCAAAACGCAGCCCGATCTCGACGCAGACCGCGTGATGTTGCTGGGAGGAAGTTACGGGGCCTATCTCGCACTTAGCTCTGCGGTGCATTACAGCAATCGAATTCGCGGCGTCGTTTCGGAATCGGGAGTGTCTAATCTGGCTTCGTTCGTCGCAAATACAGAAGGCTGGCGACGCGATGTTCAGCGCGCCGAGTACGGCGACGAGCGCGACACGAAAATCCGTGCATTTTTGGAAAAGACCGCGCCGCTCAATAACGTTCAGAAGATAAAAAAGCCGCTGCTGATCATTCACGGCAAAAACGACCCCAGAAATCCGGTGAGCGAAGCCGAGGCTATGGTTCAAGCGGCAAAGAAAGCCGGCATTCCTGTCTGGTATCTGCTTGCCAAAGATGAAGGGCATGGATTCGCGAAGACTCCGAATCGCAACTACAAGTTGTACACAACCATTCTCTTCGTCAAAGAATTCCTTCTCAAATAAACACTGCCCCGACTTTCACCCGTTTTGCCGCACCCGCGTGGCAAAGAGTTCTTTTCGCAAACATTCACAAACAACAACAATCTACTGTGCTGTCTTTGTGCAACACAGAAAGGAGTATCTCTGTGAAAAAGACGAAACTGCTTCTGACAGGTTTTCTGCTTGCGCTGATGCTTACCTTCGCCGGTGGTTTCAGTGCAAATGTGTATGCTAGTGGTGATGACCCGCAAGGGACATCAGGCTCGACCAAGGCACCACCAGCACCGCCACCACCAGATGTGCTGGCTGCAATCATACGTGCGCTTGCATGTATGATTTGGTAGCGAAGTCAAAGAGCGAATCTCCAACAAATCTATGATCCACAGGTTGATTTCTCACAAAGCAATTGACCACCGCCTCACCAAGGGCGGCAAACAATCGTTGGCCGGAAGAAGACTGCCATTCTTTCGGCCAATCGTTCTGGCAATCCTGTCGCTGACGTTTCTCCTGCCAATCGTCGGGTTTCCACAGTCGCCAAATTCAACGACGGTTGCGGATGAAGAAGCACTCCTCACCACTCTTCAGAGGCTGAATCAAAATCAAAAGTCAGAACTCTATCGGTTGCTGAACGCCCATCGGAGTTTATTGACGCCGCGTCTCTGGGAAAAGCTGATGAAGCAGGCTAGATCAGACTACTACTCCGCTGGCGCGGAACGAGCGATTTATCTTTATGATATCGCCATCGAAGTTGCTCAAGCGTTGGGCGACAAGAAACGATTGGGCGCGACTTGGTACCACAAAGGGCTGACCTATTCAGGAAGCGGGAAAACGCAGACGGCGATCCAGGCATACACTGTCGCCAAGCAATTCTTTGAAGAAGCCGGGGCGCAGCGAGATTTAATCTATATTCTCAGCGATCTCGGCACGCTGTATCTCTACTCGGAAGATTACAAACAGGCGAAAGATTATTCGGAACAATGCCTCAAGCTTGGTGAAGCCTTGAAGAACAGCAGCGCGGAGAAAGGTGCGTGGCCGGATGAGTATGGCGTTGCCAGTGCGCTTTCGACTTTGGGCATGCTCAGCCAACGAGAAGGAAACTATTCGCAGGCCGTAGACTATCTCGACCGGTCGCTTGCGCTGTATCGAGAACTGGACAAGGGCAGTTTGAAATTCGGCTCGTACATTGCTGACAATCTAGCCTCACTCGGTCGCATCCATAAAGCCACGGGTGAACACAATCGCGCGCTGAATTACCTCAACCAGGCTTTGAATCTTGCGCAGAAGCTATCGCTGAAAGAAATCGAGGCGAGTGTTCTCAATGACCTGGGTGTGCTCTATCTGGAACAGGAAGATTACGAGAAGGCGGAGAATCATCTGAACCAGGGCCTGGCGATCCACCAATCGCGGAACAATCTGACGGAATCGGCCCGCGTACTTTTGAATCTTGGAGTCAGCGCTCAACGACGCGGCGATGCCGTACACGCGCTCGAACACTTTAGAAAAAGTCTCCAACAAGCGACGGCGATTTCAAACAAGGACGTGATGATCGCGGCGGGCGAAGGAATTGGCGCCGCTTTTCGGGAGCAACGGCAATTCACCGAGGCGCTGGCAACCTTGGATCGCAGTCTGGTACTGGCAAAGGAAGTTGATGATCAAACGAGGATCGGCGAAATCCTGTGGCGTCAGGCGGAAGTGTATTACGAAATGGGCAGTTATGATCGCGCCGCCGAACTGGCGGAAACCGCCTTCAAACTTGCCAGCAAACTGCGCCTTCCAAATCTCTCTTACGTAAGCGCCACGACGCTCGGCAGGGCTTATCTCGGACAGAAGAAGACCGACTTGGCCTTTCAAACACTAACACAAGCGATTGATCAAGTTGAAACAATGCGCTTCCGCGTCGCCGGACGGGAGGAGGAACGCCAGCTTTATTTCGAGAACAAGATCACCTCATACCATGCGGTGATGGATTTGCTTATCAGCCAGAAGCGACCGCTTGACGCGCTGCTTTTTGCGGAGCGCGCGAAAAGTCGCGCGCTCCTGGACGTAATGAGCCACGGACGTACGGAACTCTCACAAACGATGTCAGAATCTGAGAGAAATGAAGAGCAGCGGCTGAATCAACGAATTATCGAACTCAACAATCAGATGATCGCCGAGCGTTTGAAGCCGTCTCCGGAAGGCTCCCGATTGAAGCAACTGGCCGCACAATCAGATGAAGCTCGGCTGAAGTATGCGGCGTTTCAAAACCTCATTTACGCCTCATCCTCACAATCGGCATTTCAACGCGACCAGTTGCGGTTATTATCACTGACCGATCTTAACGAACTTATGGTTGATCACAAGACGGCCTTCCTCGAATTTGTCGTCAGCCAGGAGCGAGTCTATCTGTTCGTCTTGACGAAGAAGGATCAGCAGCAAAGCCCAGAAGTGAGTATCCATTCGATTCCTGTGAAACGCAGTGACTTGGCCGAGCGCGTCAAGCGATTTCATTCAATGATGGCTGAGCGGCGTTCGGGCTTCGGAGCATTATCGCGCGAACTCTATGATCTGCTGATTAAGCCCGCCGAACCGCAGCTTCAAGGGAAAACCACGCTCTGCATCGTCCCGGACAGTCTGTTGTGGGAACTGCCGTTTCAGGCATTGCAGCCCCGTGAAGAGCATTACCTGATTGAAGACTTTGCCATATTCCACACGCCTTCGCTGAGTGTTTTGAAAGAGGTGAAAGGACGAAAAGGTATAGGCAATGAAGCGAATCATTCATTGCTTGCTCTTGGCAATCCGATCATCGGGGCGGGAACGGTAAGCGCGGTTAAGGATCAAAAGCGCGGCGATAGATTCGATCCACTGCCCGATGCCGAGACTGAGGTGAAGACGCTGGCCCGATTCTTTAACCCGAATCAGAGCCGGATTCTGATTGGGGATCACGCCGACGAACAAACATTCAAATCCATTGCCCCTGGTTACTCCATCATTCACTGCGCCACGCACGGGATGTTTGATAACCGGTATCCGCTCTACTCATTTCTGTTATTGGCGAAGGCCAAGGATGTGACCAATGATGACGGCCTGCTGGAAGCGCGCGAGATTCTGAATCTCAAGCTCAGAGCTGATTTGGTTGTTCTCTCCGCTTGTGAGACGGCCAGAGGAAGAATTGGAACGGGCGAAGGGGTGGTGGGGCTGTCTTGGGCCTTTTTCGCTTCAGGTTGCCGCTCGACATTGGTTACTTTGTGGAAGGTAAATTCGGCCAGCACGTCAGAATGGATGACCAGCTTCTATCAGAATCTCACAAGCAAAGCGGAACAAAATCAACTGATGAAGGCGAATGCCGTGAGAATTGCCACGCTCAAGATGATGAAAGACCGACAGTATCGTCATCCTTTCTATTGGGCTGGATTCATAATCATTGGCAACAATGATTAGATCATTGTTCTTCAGCTTGGTTTCCTATCAGTCACGCCCAACCATCACGTTAGTAATTTCACTAGGCAGCAGAAGGCAGTCAGTCTGTGAGATTTTCTCGATGGCTTCGGGCAATTAGGCGCTAGGTATAGTGGCAATACGTTTTTACCTAGAGTGGGGACTGCCAAGATTTTATGAGGCTAAGTAATCTTTGGGCGATTGGTGATTGCGGATTGTTATTGACCAAGTTTTGAAATGCCTGCCTGGCTTCAGCAAGCATTCCTTCGCGCGCGCAAAATACGCCAAGCATAAGATGCGAATTGACGCGTTTCACAAAGCTTAGTTCACGCGCTTTCTCTTCTTCCAGCACCTTGAACTTCGCTTCCGGCATTGAAACTAGGGGCGAAACAATCTCCTTCCCATTGACAATGGCAATGACGATCCAAGTATAGACCTTACCACGTGGCAAGGCTTCGGTTGGGGTCCATCGCGTGACGGTCGCTGGGAGCAGATCACTGCTGATGGGTTCCCGGCTCGGAGAATCGCTGACTTGAACGCGATAGGCGGTCGCGCCGTTCAAAGGCTCCCATTGGAATATGGGGTGATCTTCGGCGATGACTACGCCAACTGGAGAGAGCAAGCCGAATGATGGCTTCTCCCCAGTTCCTCTGAGCGAGCTATTGACCCCATTGATCTCAGTCAGAATGTCGGGGCGTTTGGTTTCATCCGCTATCAGAAATTCACGGATGGATTGCTGAAATTCCGCCGACAGGTCACTAACGCCAGTGAGATTGCCAGAGCGGTCAATAGAGATGCTGCGCGTACCATCGTTCAGCTTTGCGACCATTTCAGTTGGGGAGTATGCATGGAAACGTTTTTTGTCTCTCCGAGCGGATGAAGATGGTAGCGGCGTTGATCGGAGCTGACTTGTTGTGGAATCTGGTTTTGGTGTTGATCCAGTTTCAGGGGATCGTGGAACACGCTTTTCGAAATCATTCGGTGAAGGGGAAACAAATGCAGCGGCAGATGGGGTTGGGGTGAGACCGGTAAGCTGTCTCTCTGGTGTTTTTTTGCCTGCTCCAGGTCTAATCAGAAACACGGCTGCTACGATTGCTGACCCGATAATGATCAGAGTCGCAAATGTGTATGCAGGTTTCCACGCGACTGAGGGCCAATTCCACAGAGATGAGAGCCACCCAATTGCGCTGGATTGCTGTTCGGGGCCGTATCTGACTTCCAGTTCAGGCTCAATCTCCCTTCTGAAGGCTATGAGGCTGTCTAACTCTACTCGACAACCACTGCACACCTTGAGGTGAATATCAGCAATCTCCCGCATCTCACTATTGAGTGTTTTATCAATATATGCCGCGAGCGTCTCGTAATCGAAATGGTCGTCCTTGAACCAGTATTCGGGGGAAAGATTGATCCTGATCGGAGCGCCCTGCCACCTGCCTTGTAAAACCTCTCGGAATACCCGGTGGCAATCGTCGCAGGAATCGAGATGCTCCCACAGCGCGACCATCTCCGGGCCCTCCAACGTGCGGGCGTAGAATCTCTCCATTTCTGTTCTGGAAATATGCATGGCCTCGTGATGACAATCCGCTGACTCGAATGGAATTTACGGCACCATTTGCTCCACTATAAAAGACGGCGGTTAAAGGGTGTAATTCCATGCCTGGCTAACTATTTTTTCAGCAGTCGTTCAATCAATCGCTTCGAGGCACGGTGATGCCATTTACTGACTAGCGGACGGGCTATCCCAAGGTAATCAGCGAGGGCGGCAGTATCCATCGGCAATTGCTTGCTAAGCTTCATGAACTCTTCACGCGTTAGCCCGAACGCTTCGGCCAGTTCATCCAACGTAGCGATCTTGGCCGCGAGGATCAAATGAAAGAAATCCTCTCCGCTGTGATCGGAGAATTTGAAACAGACAACTGTGCGCTGGTTGGAAGGCATTCGCAGCACCTCTACCCACATTTGCTGAAGCATTTCTCTCCCCTCAATTTGCACATCAGGGGCGGGGCCAGGGTCTATCAATTCCCGGCTATCACCTTCTTCGTTTTGATCGAGCGATTCTGGCGGGAGGTCTTTGATCATTAACAAAAAAGCGATTGTCTCCGCCAGATGATTGATCTCAATCGGATGACCGATTTGATTGAAGATTTCACTCACGATTTTGGTAAGTGGAAATCGCTGGATGTCGGGCTTGGTCAATCCAGCTTTGCGGAGGGCTTCAACGATCTCGTCCGATTTTTCGGGCGGGATTGACTGGATGGCAGTTGTCCTTTGTTCCTTCCAGACGGCGAATCCGCACAAGAGTGTTTTGTTTTCACCTTTCCAAATGCCAAAGTCACGATGCCGGCTCATCAAATCGCGTAGATTGTGATTCAGGCTAGATCGTTCCGGCGTTTTATGACGCAAATACTCGTTGCAGGAATTGATGGCAACACGAACGACATAATGACCAAAATTTCCGATGTGATTGGTGTTCTGCCGTGAATGCAACTCGTTCAGTTTCTGAAGGAGAGAGAGCTGCACGTTTTGGAATAAGTCCGCAGCGTCAGGGTAGTTCGAATTGCGGCCAGACTGATCAACATAGAACCCAAGTCGCTGCCGGAGCGTGCGACGTATCAGCGGAACAGCATATGTTTGCAGGAGTTCGCCTTCTAGCCGTTTTCGCTCGTCGTCATCTGTTGAATGCAGATAGTCCAGCAGGACCGAATCCACGTTGTGCATAAGAAATCACCGAACTGCTTGTGAGATTCCTCAGTTCACTCCGATTTTTCTGCCTGTCATGGCGTTACGCCTTTTTCTCGTTCAATTTGTGAGGACACAGGGACTTCAGCGAGTGATGCAGTCTCGCCGAAAATTCTTAATCGTTCACCGAGGGGAAATTCCTTGATCTTAAATTATGGTGGGGGATGCGAAATTGATGAGTTATGGAGAAATAGAGTTGGCTCTTTCGCAAAGATCAAGTTTGTGAATTGGGGCAGGCAAACCGTGAGACATATCGCCCCACAGTTTTAGACTACCACGCTCTTATCGGAAGCGGCAAGATGGCGGATCGGTCGAACATTAGTGTTTCCAGCATCGTAATCAGCATCACCTGCTATGTGGCTTGTTGTTTGCCTTGACACAATCATCACAGTTTCATTCTCATCAAAATCAACAGGAGGCTTATGAAAGAGATGAATGACGCCCAGAAAGCATTAGATCAACAAGCAGACTTTGAATCAGATTTCGGCGAAATCGAGATCGGACGATTGACCCAAGCCGAATACGAATTCGCCAACCTGCAGCACGAACTCTTTCTTGAAAAAGAGTGCGCCGAACGGGAAACGCTGGATCGGGAATTTGAGGAAGAACTTGGCCTACTGCTGAAAACGATCAGTGCCGTTGATGCCGAGACACCTTCGATTGATCCTCCAGGCTGGCCGGGCCTGTAATATGACCGAGCGCGACGCCACAATCCCCCAAGAATGAACTCAGCGGATTAGATTCATCGCGGAGGGAGTTATGAAACATTCAGATGCATTAGTGGAGAAGCCGCAGACCCGATCAATGATCGTCTATTACGCGATTTCGCTTTCAATCGCAGCTCTTTCCGTCTGCGGCGTCATCATCGCCTATGCTTTCTCTCCGAGGTTTATAGATATTGACTTCCGCGTACCTCTCATTGGCGTAATCGTTGGACTCGGCCTTCTCGGTATATTCGGTTACTTGCATCTTGAGATGCTCAACACGAATTACCTGATTAGCGAAACCGATGCACACGCCCGTTGGGGCTTGCTGATAAAGCGCGAAGAGATTGTTCAACTCGGCTCAGTACGATCAATCAAAGTCAGACAGGAATTAATCCAACGGCTGTTCAACCTCGGCGATGTAATCCTCTATACAACTAGCAATGACCTCTTGGTTCTGAAAGACCTCGATCACCCCGAAGAAAAGAAAGACTTGATCTGGAACCTCGTGCAGAAGGAGACGGCTCGAAGACAGCCTCGATCCAACAGCGACCGATGAGCCGAAGTTAAACAATCGCGATCCAACCACACTCCGATTCCTTCCGCCTACTGACCACACGAAAACAGTGCGGCTGACAAACAGCATCTCTGTAGATCCCAAACGTGTGGAGGTGAATTCAGTATGCGGATTCAATTACGACGTAGTTTTGTCGCCATTATTGGATGGATTACGGCGCACTGCATAATGCAGATTCGCCAAGCCGAATTCGCCAGGCGGTTTCTGCCTCGGCTCAAGCGTCGCAAACTCACGGTATTTGATGAATCACTCCTTCATATCCTCAATCAGTCATTACGTGAAGGGCATACTTGTCTCTCACTGGAATTACTGATAGCGCGCGCTGAGGTCGAGCTTGGCACCAGCAAATCGTCGCCGGAAGAAATCCTCGGCTCGCTCCAGAATCTACAATCCCACCGTCGGGTTCACCTTACAGACACTTACGTTGCGCTTACGCAGTGCGCCAATGCTGAGGAGACTATTGCCAAGGGTTTATCTGGCATTAGCCGTCAAGTGCGCGTGATCAATTCCGCCCGGCTCAGTCAACTCGTTAAAGCCTCAGCGAGTGATCTTTCTGATGAACAGTGGGGTGCAATCCGTTTTGTCGCGAATGCTCCAGTCTCAATTCTTACCGGCGCTCCGGGAACCGGAAAGACCGCAACGATAAAAGCCTTACTCGATATATTTGTGCAAGCCGGATACCGGGTGCGACTTGCCGCGCCAACTGGTAGAGCCGCGCAACGATTGAAAGAGGTAACGGGACATCCGGCGCATACTCTCCATCGAATGCTTCGCACAAATCGCCCAGAGGCTCGTTCAATTTGGAATTACATTTTCCCCGTGTCAGACGTCATCATCGTTGACGAAGCCTCGATGATTGACGTTTTTCTGATGGCGCGCCTGGTCAAAGCTTGCTCACCATCAACCAAGCTGATTCTCGTGGGTGATGTCAATCAGCTTCCTTCGATTGGCGCAGGCCAGGTGCTGTTCGATCTGATCGAGAGCGGAATGATTCCAGCCGTTGAGTTGCGCACAAATTACCGGCAGGCGAATGGAAGCCGCATCATTGATGCTGCTGAAGCAATCAAAGAGGGATGCGTGCCTGATCTGCCGGTGCCGGGAGAAATAAAGAGCGACTGTTATTTTATCGAGGCTGAGACCGCCACTGAAATTGGGCGGCTGATTGTCAAAGCAGTAACAAAAAGTTTGCCCGCCCGCTGTGGAGCCGATCCGAATCAAAATATCCAGGTGCTGACTCCCAAACATGGAGGCTTGCTTGGCACAATCTTGCTCAATGAACAAATTCAGATGGGGCTGCGCATTTCTGATCTTGAGCCTTCCACATACGCACATCCATTTTTGCCGGGTGACCGCGTGCTGCATACGAAGAACAACTATCGGCTCAATGTCTTCAACGGCCAGTGCGGCAGTGTTCAGGATGCAACAAGCGATGGCGTGACGGTCAAGTTTGGCGAAAGAGAGGTGATCTATTCGCGCACATCACTCTTTCAACTCACGCACGGATTCGCCATTTCAGTCCATCGAAGTCAGGGGAGCGAATATCCATTCGTCATCATTCCAATTCACGAAACCCAGTATCCGATGCTCAGCCGCGAACTGCTTTACACAGCGCTTACACGCGGGCAACAAATGGTAGTGCTGATCGGTTCGCGCAGCGCGCTGAAGACAACCATCGAGAACACCGCCCGAGGAAAACTTCATACCGGGTTGAAACAGGCGCTGGTCAAGGCAATGACCTCGAAACTCAACGCTCGCGCGACTTGAGAGCTACTGCAAGCCGAGGAAAATCTAACTGCAATTATTCTCATGTCCCCAATTGTTCTTCCATCACACCCTATAGATATTGGCGGTTGGTAAATTGTGATTCTGCTTCGGCTCCTGTTATTCCGAAGCATTTACACATCTGATTTACATCTATAGGAGAACTGACATGCAGCTCGTGAAATCCCGATCCAACCGTTCGATCTTCGTTCCGCAGAATTCCGCGTCGCCAAAAGACGGACTGTTCGCTCACATCTCCAGTTTGGGGCGACTTGCGCGCCTCGACTTCGAGCATTTCAACGTCGCTGGCGAGGTGATCTTCAAAGTCGAAGGAGACGCCGCACCAATCGCACAACAGGATCAAGAAGCGCGCATTGGTTCGCTCGCGTATGCGCTCAAGAAGCTCGGCAATGAAGTTGATGCGGCGGAATTCATTCGTTGTCTCAACGTCATCTGCGAAGGCGGCGATGCGCGTTACCGTCAAACTGCGGCCTCGCATTACTTCCGCGATATTGTCGAGCGTGGCATTGGCCTCGTACTGAAGGATATGGCGTTGCTGGCGATGCAACTCGAACAACTTGCCAATCCTAACGGCGTTATCGTTGAAGAAGATGTTGTTGATATCGGCTACGCCATGGATACAAGTGATTCGAAGACGATTCTTGCTGAGCGCGCTGAGAAAAAAGCTGAGAGTAGCCGTTCGCTTTTTGACCAGGAAGTTGAAACAGTTAGGCAACTGGTCGGTGGGCAACGGAAATGTTCGAGGTTCACGCAAGACGATTTCACCGAGTGGGTAAATGACTTGGAGGAGTTTGGCGCCGGCGTAGAGGAACTCGATGCTGCATTCGAAGCTTTGGAAGCAATGGATCAGTACGACGAAAACGGTGCGATCATCTTGATGTCGAGCTTTGAGCGTACGCTGGCTTGCGGCAAGCTTGATCCCGAATATGTCGAAGAAGACCTGCCTGAACGCGCCAGGTATCTGGCTGGCGATTTGCGCCGGGCTTATGCAAATGGCGTCGCGATTGAAGCGATCTGGGAAGACATCAACGCGCAACTCGATGTGATCTTTCCAGTCAAAGGAAAAACCGGTGACGGCGGGCGTTTTTACTCACACGCCAATCGTGAACTTCAAACTTTGGTGCGCGAAATTCTCGAAGTGATCCTTGCTGATAGTCAGGCCGATTTCCATCTGACGGCTCTTCGTACAAATAAAGGTTACCGCACATTTCATAAATCCATTCGCGGCGCGACCGACACTAAACAAGTTGGCGAAATTATGAAGCGCGCCTACGAAGCTCGTCTCTCCGGCGTTCTGCCACTCAAACATTTTACGACGCTCAGCACAGCGGCGCAGCTTCAGCGCACGCGGTTAAAATCGGCGGCGCTTTCAAAAACGGCAACGGAACTGCTCAACGAAATCGCCAAAGCGAGTGATGGCAAGCTCAGATATTTGCGATGGGCAATGTACGGTAAGAATCAGCCTCAGCACGTTATCCATCAGCTACCTGCGCAAGAGCAAGAACGCATTTGGGAGATGCTCAAGAGCCGACCTGTCGAGATTGCGGTGAAGGCTGCCTGAATTTCATGACAGAAAAAGTGGGCGGAGCGTAAGTATTGCGATTAAGGCCGCGAAGCCTTGAATCGAGCAACAACCAATTTCTCAATCACAACTCGTTTGAAAGGAGCATTAAGATGTCAGCATACGCACAAATTTCAGGTCGTCTCGGTTCGGAACCAGAGTTGAGATTCACGAACAGTGGAACTCCAGTAATCAATCTTTCTGTCGCCAATAACCGCAGCGTTAAAATCGGCGAGGAGCGCCAATCTATTGCCGATTGGTTCAAGGTAACTGTTTTCGGGCGTGACGCAGAAGTCATCGCGCAATACGCCAGGAAAGGTAGCGCACTCACTTTCAATGGGCGTTTGCAAAGCGAGAAGTACGTGGATCGTGAAGGGAATCCGCGCTCAGCGACAGTTCTGGTGGCAAGCAATTTTGAATTCGTGCCCTGGGCGAAGCGCGAGGATGGTAAGGCGAATGAGGCGGACGCAAATGGAGCCTTCGCAAGTAACGCCAAGGCGTCGGATCCCTCTGATTCGGAGAGCGATGAAATCCCATTTTAGGCGCGAAGCTTCAGGTCTACGCTGATCTCAACAGGGATGCTTCTGTTTGTAGAAGGGGCATCTCTGTATGCTTCCTGTTTCGCTCATTTCAATCAGCAAATGATGGCCGTTTGTACATCGTTGAATCTGAAAAAGATGCGTGATCCCAAATGAAAGAAGAGCCGGTGCCAAAGCAATCAGAGATTCAATGCGCTTGTTGTGGCAGCTATGACGGCGATCCCTACACAGTCTTGATCAATGGATACTGCATTCCGTGTGACCAGGAGGCTCGAATACTCTGTGGCCTGCCAACAAGGCCGGAAGAAAAATCTTGTTTCGGTAATCTTGTTCATTGAGGTTTGTAGGTATCAGCGGTTGATAGCAGGGCGAAATTCGGAAAGGAGTTCTTGCCGTGATTACAATCGTGAACCAAAAAACGTATCGGGGCGAAGGCGTCTACATTGGGCGGCCAAGTTCACTTGGGAATCCGTATCGCATTGGCGAAGACGGAAGTCGCGATGAGGTGATCACAAAATATCGCGCCTGGCTGTGGCAACAAATCCGGCAGCGAGGAGAGGTCTATCGCGAACTATTTCGCCTTGCCAAGATCGCGCGCAACGGCGATCTGTATTTGATCTGCTGGTGCAAACAAATTGATCGCGAAGTCAGTTGTCACGGCGATATATTGAAGTCGGCAATCACCTGGATCAATTCTGTAAATGACTCACTGCTGCCGGAGATAATGCGCAGATTTGCCTAGCTGCTGGCTTTGGGAAAGGCAGCGTTGACCGCCTCGGCTTTGCCATCAAAGACCGGCTTTTCAACTTTCTCTGCCTTCCCCTGCTTGCCTTTATTTTTGTGCCCGCCATTCTTCTTCTGCAACCATTGACGGAATCCTTTGTCAGCATCAAAAAGCCGCTGCAATCCCTTATCAACAACTGCATCAGATGTGGTCTCTTTGCCGGTCACATCTTTGACGTAGGCCACGTACTCCCGGATGTTGGCCAGCACCGTCCAACTCAGTTTGAAAGATTCTTTTTCGGCGGCGACTTCGTCAAAACTGATCAACGGCGTCACACCATTTGTGGATTCTTTTCTGTTGTTCTTCTGCATAAACATTCCTCCATTGGTTTGAGATTTTTGCGAGAACCATTCCGCGCATCGCTCTGTGCAATAGCCGTTCCGTCAATAACCTCGCTGCAATAATTGCACTCATCAATTGTGTCTCCGCATTTTGAATTGGTCCCGATGAACAGAAGCTGAGGATCGTGTCGCAGGATCATTCGTGACGACGAATATTGCGGCTCCAAAGTGAGTGGAAATGTCAGCGTGCGAATGGCAACAGGCAACATTGATATTCATCAGTCTACGTCTCGCGGCAGGCTACAACATTTCACCAAAGCCCCCCTCAAATCGGCCTACATTTCTCCATAGCCTCAACAGGCTGTCGCAGGTATACAAAAGCGAATACTTAGTCATACAGGCGGGGCGCATCATCAGGTCTACCGGAAAGGTCAAATCGCGGCCAGTTCAGAGGATATAGGGTCTTTCAGGTCTTTCAGCCACGATCAACCTTGCCTCTTCATTGGCAATTGGTGGGAGGCTTCAGGATAGCGGTCTGCTGAGGAACAGCGGTTGCCAATCATTGATCGTCGTAAAGGCCGTGACAATGGAAGGAATCAACACCGAAAAGGAGATTGCAAATGCCGCTCAAAACAAGACCTCGCCTGGTAGCTTCATCATCGAGCACAACCAAACTTTTCGTTGATGATTTGCGCGAAGTCGCCGCACTTTCTAACGCTGAAAATAAATGTCGCAGTGACACCATCCGCGAACTTGTTCACGAGGCGCTGCGGCTGCGCCGATTACGCGCGATCGGTCGCGACGAAGGCGAAAACTACCTTCGCAGAATTCATCAGGAAGCAATCGGTGATGGCCTCAATCCGTTGATGAATGCACTCGCTGAGCTTCGCCTGATGATCGAGAGTAGTCCGACGAGAATAGCTTCTGAACGGCAATCATCTGATGGCCCCAGTGGCGGACAAAAATCGGATGTCTTGCAGGGATTGTTGGCACACCTTCTGCAAAGAGCAATCGTAACAGAGAGCATCGTGAAGGTTTTGATGACCGTCGGAATGCAGAAAGATGACCTTGGTCCCGAAGAGATCAAAAAGCAGCTTACGAGTTATGACGAGACGGGGCTTCGGCAATCACAGGACTTGATGAAGAGGATTCTTGCTGATCAACCGACTTCGGAACTGATAGAGAGAACGTGATGAATGTTGTTTGCGTGATAAAAAAAGGGAATGGTGGAACCGGCGTGAGCCACGCCGCTCGCTATATCTCTACACGCGACCGCGATGAGCAACGAGAAGGCGTAGAAGCGCGCAAACTCTTTTCCGCTGGCGATGACAAATTGAATTATCCCCAAGCCAATCATCTGCTCGGAAATGGACGGGAACCGAATGCGAATGAGGTGCTCCACGTCGTCATCAGTCTTGAGAAAGAAGATGATTTCAACCGGCTGGGTACTGACGAAGAATCGAAGCAAGCAGGAGTTCGAGAGACGACGCGAAACGCTTTGGAAGATCTGGCCAATTTCTTCAACGCGGATGAGCTTCGTTGGGTCGCCGGTATCCACCGCAACACGGACAATCCGCACGTTCATCTGTTGATTCATCGCGACTATGTTGAGCGCGAGACAGGACGACAAAAGCGGCTGAACGCCCTTCAGAGAGATTTGCGTTTGAGTTGGTCGAGCACGCCAAGCGGCGAGCGTGTTCACAATCCTGGAGCATTGAGTCTGGCCTTTGGGAAACATCTCGAACGCAACATTGAGCATGCGCAAGGAGAGCGCAAAAGAAGCGACCAAAAGTTTACCGAGGAGCGCCGGATTCTTGGGAAAGCAATGATGGCGAAAGACAACATCGAACGGTTGCAGGAGGTCCACGAGGCTGCCATCACATATGGCGAGTGCCGTCGCTACCGGATCGTTGATGCGCGAGGGCAAAGTCGCTGGATGTCCGAGCACGATCTGCGGTCGAGGGCGGAAGCGAAGGCCGACCAGTTGATGGTGAGACTGGCATCGGATTGGAAGCCTGAAGCGAGGAGAGAATTGCGAAACGGAGTCTTTTCTCAATCGCTTGAAAGATATAAGCCCACGATCAAAAAGATTCGTGAGATGCGAAGAGAGGACATTGAATGGACCGAATTGAAATTGCATCAAGCGGTTAACGCTTCACAGCCTCTATTCAACAGGGCGAGGGTAATCAGACAGGAGTATCAAAAGGCGGGATCGGTAATTCCGCCGCCGATCCTCACGCAGTCTGAATTAGCGCGCTTACAGGAGCGGGCGGTGTCGAACGGAGATGCTGAAAGATTACGAAAGCTGGAAGAGATTCGTGTGAATTTGGCCGCTGAAAAAGATTCGCTGACGCGCACCGACGGAGAGATGGGGCGATTGAGAGCGCAGCGATTTGTTGCACATTCGTCATTGATGGTTGAGCGGCAGGCGCTCGGCGTTTTTGAGGAAACGAAGCATGTCCGTCAATGGACAGAGGATGATGGAATGGAGAGAGGTGCCTTGTCCGGGGAGCGAGCCAATAATTCACTTGCCGACGTTGAAAAAGCTTTGGCCCAGGCATCGGATCAAGCGAAGTTCATCGGCGCGAGAAAACTTCATTGGGACGATCAAAAGCGCGGAGATGCCAGGGAAAGAGTTGGTGAATTGACCGAGCGGCGCGAGCAGGTTTTGCAAAAGATTCACGAAGAGCGCGCCAATCTTACGGCTCGAATTGAACATAAAGCCGAAACGGTTGACGCCTTGAACGAAATTTTCGCGAGAGAAGAAGCACGATACTTGAATGAAGACCGCAAGCTGCCTGCGCCGATGTTCACGGAACAGGAAATGAAAGAAATCGCCGCGCATGCAGAACGTCGCCGCGATCCGCAGTTCTATCAAACGCTGATAGAACTGGAACGAGAACACGATGCGCGTGCATTTCGCGGCTTGCCGATTCTGCCTGTCGAGCGCGTTGGGCGAGCGATGGCTCGTGAAGTAATGGCTGGAATCGCCGTGCGTGAAGCGGAGGCGAGATTGCAGAAGTTCACCGACCAGCGCGATCAGGTAACTGTGATTGTGAAGGATGACAGTTCGCAAGAGATCGGATTGGCACGAATGGCCGATGTTAAGCCGCGCACTCCGCTTGAACACCTCTTTCGGCCTCTGATCGAGCGAAGCGAAAAGTATCGGCGGGTTGCCATTGCGGTTGATAATTACGGCAATCGCTTGGCGCAGCGCTATGAAGAAACCTCAGCGATTCACGCGATTCTGAAAGAGGATGCGCACGAGTACGAGCGCGAATTTGCCCGTCAGAATCCAGGGATGGCCGTACCGCGTCCGCAGTTTACGGCCGGGGAAATCGGCAAGCTTGAGCTTCAGGCATTAAAAGAGACCGATCCGGCGCTTCGTGAGAATTACGAGACGCTCTATCGCGAATCGCTTGCAAACAGCCACGACAATTCCGGGATGCGCACATCGAGCGCAGTCCGCAAAGAATATTCTCGAACGATTGCAGTTGATGGACGGGAGGCTGCAAATATCCTCAACTCCGTCGGCACAGAGGATTTCATTGATCCTGAACGAGGCGTTGGGAATCGCAGCGATGATTTCGCCGAACAATTTGATCGGAAGCAGGTGATGAGTTTTGAACGGTAAGGCTGAGTAGAAACATGTCCAAATCAATACAGGACAATTCCGATTTGCGGTTAATGGAACTGGCCATACGCAATCCATCGCTCGGTGGGCGTGAGCTGATGCTTGAAATTATTGAGCGTGGTTCGATGCCCGATGAAAATGACCGCCAGCAGGTTCGTGACATTCGTTCTGCGTTGAAGACCCCAAGCCTGGATGATTCTGCCTATCGGACGCCAATTGAGCACGCAGAATGGCTTGGCAAGGCAAGCCAGTCGATGCGCGACTTATTCGAGCGTGGAGCCGAGATCAAGGGCGATGTACTTACGATTCCGGCTGAAGAATATGAGTTGCGCGACGACCGCGAGACACCTTTTATCACGACGCTTTCATACGCCCAGGAAAGAATTGGGGACCGTGAGCGGGCGCAAGAGTTTCACGCGCTTGCACTCGCAGTCAGCGGCGAGACTGCGGATGCAAGGATGCGGATCGCGGTCTTCAAGCACTACTACGATCGCATTACTCGCGATGAAAGAGGCAATCGTTTCGGTCAGGATCGAGAGGGCGAACGGTCAGAGAAGCTGGGGCGCACGATTGAAGAAATGCGAGTAATGGCCGCCGAAATGGCGGAGCTTGAAACGAGAGAGAGTGTTGAGTCCATTGAAGCTAAAAAGGCTGGAGAGCTTGCTTCCGATGAAGATCACTCTGTCGAGCGCTTTGAAGGCAAAATGAGTGTGGCGTCACGCAAGGTCAACTTGCGTGATGAATCGCTGCGATTTCCGGCGGGACTCAGCTATGAAACGAAAGAACGGATCGTCATCAAAACGATTCCGGAGATTGACCATCGGCTGGAAAGCGGTGTCAGTCGGGACTCACTTTTCAAAGCCATTGATAATACGTTTTTTCATTTTGCCCCTCACGATCTGACAAACCGTGAGTTGGAAGAACGGGGCAAGACTGCCACATTTCTCAAAGGGTACATTGACGAGCGGCGGCGCGATCCAGAAACACGAGCGCTCAATACATCCACTGTTTTCCGTGAAGCGCGTGCGACGATCATCAATTCCACCACGCCCGAATCGCTTGGCCATGCCGCTGCATTAATTCTGCGCTCAAATCAGCAGCGAAGTGAGGAGTTGCGGCGGCATCGTGCTGAGCCCAATCGTTACTCACCACCTGAAGTGATGCCACTGAATGTTGGGGAGAGGAATCTGCTTTTCAACGGGCGCGCCCCAGACCACCACACGAGAGAAATGCGCGATCTGCGGCTTAGCTATGGACTATCGAGAACTGAGCGATCGCAAAGGACGATTGATCTCAATGAAGGTCGAATTGAGCCGTCCAACCCGCTCAGGACAATGCTTCACGAATTGGATTCGCGGAGGACAGCCAGAGCCGTGGGACACTTTCAGGCGAGCATACTGAACGAGCAAGTTAGGGCAGTCGGCAGAGTGAATCTATTTCGACTCAGTCAGCAAATTGCTCCCCACGAACGTGCCTACTTATTTGAAGTTTCCGAAGAGCGAAAGAAAAGTCTGCTCAAATCATTGCCTGATGATCGCACGCAAAACTCTCCCCCAACTGAGAGACGGCCCGGACAACTCACCGGGCGTGAGTTTGGTAAAGCCCCAACCGAGAGCCATTCATTCCGAGAGTATATGGCGAACATGGGGCGAATTGAGCGGCAGTTGCTCAACGAAACCGTCTCCAGACTCAGAGGACAACCGCGAAATGATCTCTCGATCACTGAGGCTCGCTCCTTTTTGCCGGAGAAAATGCGAGATGAGATTCGAGTACGAGCCAGGAATCACGCCTGGGAACGTCTTGTTCCCGAAGAAGTGTTTGACCGTACTCCTCTTCCTGAAGCGATGAGAATCAGTGATACGATTTCTCATTTGCAGGAACACCTTCAGGAACGAGCAAGCATTGCGCGAAGAGTGCGGAATGATTTTGTTGAGGGAAAGGTTCGTCCGGCTGAAGAGCGGTTGAAAGATCACCCTGCCGCATTGACTACAGCGCTCGAAGACCGACAGCAATTTGCCCAAACACCACTTAACTCATTCAGTCAAACTGATACGCGCAGGGTGTCGGAACTTGATCGGTATGCGGCACAAACACGCGAAGATGTGTACCGAGGGTTTGAGTTGCTCGACGAGATGCGACGCGATTTGGAATTGAAGCGTACGGAACGGCAATCTCACCGGGACGAAGTTTTTCTCCGGCGTGACAACTCTTTATCTACTCATGTCGAATCTTCAATGGTAGGGCGACTAAAATTTGAGGCGGCACTTGCTCCTGCATTGAGCGCATCCATAGTTAGCTCCGTACAAACTCAACAAGAAAAAGGAATGTCAGACAGGGTGACCTCCAGTTTTCAATCGGCGTATGTGAACTCAGACCGCGAATGGCAGTACGACAGCCTGAGAGATGTTCTCGTTACTGAAATTACCGGACCTCACATCGAAATGAGAGATCGTGAAGACTGGCAGCACCAGAGATAAATCGCAATAGACTGATGCTGAGAGGACTCATCGAATAATTTCAGGCAGGGGATACGTAGGAAACCGAGTGGTAAGCAATGGAAAACCAAGTAATAGAAAATGAAAAACCATTGAATTCAGCTTCTGATGCGTCGCAAGTCATTAGTATTCCCATCCACCAAACTGGCATCTACACTTACAAAGAAGCCGCCTTACTGAGCAAATGCAGTTATGTCACAATCTGGCGTGCCGTCGCCAACGGTAAGCTTAAAGCGACAACAATTGGAAACCAGCCAAGAATCATCGGAGCTGAACTTTTGTGTTGGATTGAGGCAGGTGGTGAGACGGGACGCAGCAAAGCGACTATGTAAATCTCATATTTCCAGTCCTACACGTCCTCTGGTTCAGAAGTCCAACACGTTTCTAATCAAATCCCACTAGATTCCATCCTGATTTTTCCGTTTGACCACTGGAGCAGAAAAAATGTGCCTGCCCCAAAAAAATAAAAATGGGTCGAATATGTCTCTGAATATGTCTCTAAAGCAGGACGGGCACCTAAGCGGTGCCCGTAACTATATGATTCTAAAAGTCGGGACGGCGGGATTCGAACCCACGGCCTCTTGCACCCCAAGCAAGCGCGCTGAGTTATGGGACAAAAATGGGACAAAACTTTCTCTGTTTTTAGGGTTGACTTTAGACCACAAGCTGGTCGCAGAGGCTGTAAACGGTTGAAATTAGAATAGCTTGTGTGACTTGATGTTAGCGGTTGTCAAATCCAAGGGTGGTTCGAGTCCCCCCTTCGGCATCCCTAATTTCTGGGTCAAAGAATCCCATAAGTTTTGTCCTTCTGGTGCAAAACTTACGGGATTTTTTTTCAGCCACTTGTCTCTCCTCGGTAGGCGCTTGCGACGCCCATCATCACGGTGGCGGACAAATACGTCCTGCCCACCAGCGCGACCGGCACGACGCTGACGCTGTTGGTGACAAGATGCCGGACTTCCCGAACTTCGCCTTTCCGCCGCTGCCGGTGCAGCAACACGGCGACAAGCTCATGCCACGTTTGCCGACGCGTTCAATTCGCGACACCCTGAAGCCCGCCAAAAAAAAATTCTCGCAGCGATATTTCTTCCCGGCTTTTGTCACTAGCAAGTGAGTACAGAGGCAAATGCGCCAGTGAACTGTCCTCGGATTCAATCACAAACTGAATTACTGAACTTCTGGAGGAATTTGTCATGCGTCAATGGAACGTACTCGGATTCGTGCGTCCACTGCTCGTTGTCCTAAGCCTGACGACCGGGCTGGCCGTAGCCGGTCGAGCGGCGGATCCCGGCACGGAACTGCCGGCCACGTCGGAAATCAGCGATCAAAAACTCGGTTCCGTGCTGATTTACCCGCTCGCATTGTCCGGGGCTGCCAGTCAGGAAAATACACGGGTTTCCATCACCAATCACAGCCTTACTTCGGCGGCGTTCATTCGCCTTCTTTTCATCAACGGCGTGAACGGTGCGGTAACGGATGCTTTTATCTGCCTGACGGCGGGCCAGACGGCGTCGTTTCTCCACTCGGACGTGGATCCGGGCGTGCGGGGGTTTCTGGTTGGAATCTCCGTAGATAACGTCACCGGCGCGCCGAACAATTTCAATCAATTGTTCGGCGAAGCGAGCGTCAAACTCGCCGGCGGCCATCAAGCCGGTTACAAGGCGGAAGCCATTGCCGCCATCGCCGCCAATCCTGCCTCAGTAAGTGGCAGCAATGCCACGCTCAATTTTGACGGGACCAGTTACAACCGGCTGCCGCGCGCGCTGGCCGTGGATCGGTTGAAAAGCACCGCGGATGGCAATTCAACCATTCTGGCGCTGTGCCGCGTGGACGGAAATTACAACTTCTCTCTGGGCAGCCTGGGCGCGATGACCGGCACGATGTTCAACGACGCCGCGCAAGCCGCTCCCTTCACGCTGACCGGCGCTCCCCAGGAATTCATCACCTTGTCCGATACCTTCCCGATTACTCCTGTGTACTCGCAACTGATCTCGGCGGGACGTTCTGGCTGGCTGCAAGTCTGGCGGGACGCGGACGCGCCATTGATTGGTGTAACGCTCAATTTCAACGCCGGCGCCGGTTCCAGCAGCAGCCGGTTCAATGGCGGCCATAACCTGCGCAAGCTGACGCTGACCGCCGCCGGTTCCATGACCGTCCCGATTTTCGCGCCTTCTTGCTGAGCGCCACCCGCGAAGACCAAATCGAACTTAACCGAAGAGTTTTTGAAGGGAGATTTTTATGTCGAATTCACGCAGATTGACTGCCGCCTTGACCTTCTTACTGTTGGCCGTCTTTTCCGGAACTGTCTGGGCGCAAACGCCGCCGGGCACGGCCTTTCCAAGCACCTCGGAGCTGAGCGATCAAAAACTCGGCTCCATTTTGGTTTACAACTACATTACCACCGTGGGCGATCCCGCGACCACGAACACCGAGTTGAATCTGACCAATACTCACCCAACGATGCCGGTGACGGTGCGGCTGTTTCTGGTTCGGGAAGCCGGGCGACCCATCAGTTTCTTCGTCACGCTCGCGCCCCGGCAAACCGTCAGTTATCTGGTCAGCAATCTGCTGCCGGATTTCGATATTAACGGTTATGCGGTGGCCGTCGCCGTCAACAGCGCCACGGGCTGCCCGATCAATTTCAACCATCTGGCCGGAGACGCTTTTATCAAACTGACCGCCGGACAGCGTGCGGGATTGCAGGCCGTTGCCATTGCCGCCATCGCCGCCAGCCCGGCCACGTGCAGCGGCGGTTCGACGACGCTGAATTTCGACGGCACGAACTACAACAAATTGCCGCGCGTGGTTTCGATGAACAATATTCCCTCCCGAGTAGATGCAAATGACACCTTGTTCATTCTCAACCGCATCGGCGGTGACCTGACATCTTCAATGGCTCCGCTCGGAACAATGTTCGGAATTATCTTCGATGACGCCGAAACCCCTTCCAGCTTCACCTTCGCAAACGCCTTCTCCAGTCAGTTCCGCAGCGTGTTGAGTAACACTTTTCCGCGCACAGTCCCACAGTTCCAAACCAAAATTCCGGCAGGCCGCAGCGGCTGGATGCGCGTGTATAACAATTCGCAAGACAACGCTTATCTCGGCGCAACGCTGAACTTCAATGCGAACGCGGGAGTATCGGCGAACGCCTACAACAACGGCCAGAACCTGACGCATCGCACGCTGACAACGGGCGGCACAACGCTGGCGATGCTGGTTTCGACGCCGCCTTGCAGCTACGGCCTCGCGCCGGTCAGTGCGCAGCAGTCGAGCAGTGGCGGCAGCGGCAGCGTCGGCATTACCGCGCTGTCCGATTGTTTGTGGACGGCGACCAGCAACGCCGCCTGGATCATGATTACTTCCGTTGCAAACGGCGTGGGCAGCGGAACGCTGAATTATTCCGTGGCGGCCAATTCCGGCCCTTCGCCGCGCACCGGCACGCTGACGATTGCCGGGCAAACGTTTACCGTCACGCAGGCGGGCAATTGCCCCGCCATCACCATCACCCCGACCACCTTGACCAGCGGCAGAGTCGGCGTGCCGTACAACCAATTGCTGACGGCCGGCGGCGGACTCGCGCCGTATACCTTTGCTGTCGTTGCCGGGAGTTTGCCGATTGGGATGAGTTTGACTTCGGGCGGCATGCTCAGCGGCGTCCCGGCGCAACCTGCCACCTACAACTTTACCGTCCGGGCGACCGGAGCCAACATCTGCGCGGGGACGCGGAGCTACACCTTGGTGGTGATTCCGGCCTGCAATTTGGCGATTAGTCCCGCCAGCCTGCCGGCGGGGAGTGCCGGAACGCCTTACAGCCAGGCACTAACGGCCAGTGGCGGAATCGCGCCTTACACCTTCGCGCTCAGTGACGGTGCGCTGCCGGGTGGGTTGAATTTGTCCACCGGCGGCGCGTTGACCGGCACGCCAACTACGGCGGGCACGTTTACCTTCAGCGTTCGCGCCAGGGATTCCGCCTTGCCCGCTTGCACGGGAGAGCGGCGCTACACCGTCAACATTGCTGCCGGCGGCGCTTCTTCACGGAAGTGATCGCTTCCAGGCTGATGAAAATGTGGGACAGGCTTTAGCCTGTCCACTGTGGCGACAGGCTAAAGCCTGTCCCACTTTCTTCGAGGAGTTTTCAGTCATGGCTCAAAATATGTTTGTTCTCTTCATCAAAAATCTTCAGGTTCGTTTGCTTATCTTGGGATTGGTTGGAATGACGGTGTTTGGCGCGGCGCTGTTTTCCGCGCCGAGCCTTCGCCGTCCGGCCACGGCCAGCGCGATGTTCGCCACCATCACCGTCACGACCACCGCCGACACAGTCGCCGCCGACGGGCAATGCAGCTTGCGCGAAGCGATTCAGGCGGCAAACACCAACACCGCCGTCAACGAATGCGCGGCGGGAGCGGCGGGACTCGATACGATTCAATTCAACATCGGCGTGGGGACGCCGACCATTAACGTGACCAGTGCGCTGCCGGCCGTCAGCGAGCCGGTCATCATCAATGGCAACACCGGTGGCGCGACGCGCGTGGAATTGAACGGCCTGGGAGCAGGCGCGGGTGTCACCGGACTGACGATTACGGCGGGCGGCAGCACCGTGCAGGCATTGGTGATCAATCGCTTCACGGCCAACGGCATTTCCCTGGCTACCGGGGGCGGCAATGCGGTCAGAGGCTGCATCATCGGACTGAATTCCGCCGGAACGACGGATCAGGGAAACACCCTTATCGGCATTTCCGTCAGCAGCACGGGCAACACCATCGGCGGAACCGGGGCCAGCGACGGCAATGTGATTTCCGGCAACAACAGCTTCGGAATTTCGCTGACCGGCGCGTCCAACACTGTGCAGGGCAATATCATCGGCCTGAACGCGGCGGGCGCGGCGGCCATCGCCAACACCAGTGGCGGCGTTGAAATCAACAACGCCGCCAGCAATGTCATTGGCGGCACAACGGCGGCGGCGCGAAATATCATCTCCGGCAACGGTGGGGCCGGCGTCAACATCACCGGCGCGACGGCCACGACGAATCTGGTGCAGGGAAATTACATCGGCACAAACCCGGCTGGAACAGCCGCTTTGGGAAACAGTACGGGGCTTTCCATCGGGGGAACGAATAACACCGCCGGTGGAACGGCAGCAGGCGAGGGAAACCTGATCTCCGGCAACAACACTGGGGTGGCGGTCGGCGGCCCCGGAAATCTTGTCCAGGGGAATTTGATCGGCACGGAGGTCACGGGGACGGCTGCGCTCGGCAACGGCTCGATCGGCGTAAGCGCCACCGGCGATGCCACCATCGGCGGAACAACGGCGGCGGCGCGCAACATCATTTCCGGCAATGGCACAGGGGTTGGCGTCTCTGGAACAAACAACACCATTCAGGGAAATTACATCGGCACGGATATCAACGGAACGGCTGATCTGGGGAATACGGGAACCGGAGTCAGCATCAGCGGAAACAGCAACTTTCTGGGCGGAACGGCGGCAGGCGCGGGCAACCTGATTTCCGGCAACAACTCTATCGGCATTACCGTGAGCGGCGCTTCCAACCAGGTGCAGGGCAACTTGATTGGGACGAACGCCGCCGGGACAGCCGCGCTGGGAAATTCAGACATTGGGGTGTACCTGCCTGGATCGAACAATACCATCGGTGGAACGGCGGCGGCGGCGCGCAACGTCATTGCCGCCAGCGGCGCGCAAGGAATCTTTATCGAAGGCAACACCAACACAATCCAGGGAAACTTCATCGGCACGGACATGACCGGGACGGTGAATCTGGGCAGCGTGTCGGACGGCATCCGGCTGACTTTCGGCGCGCAGGACAATCTGATTGGCGGAACCGTCGCGGGCGCGGGCAACCTCATTGCCTTCAGCGGGCAGCGGGGCGTCAATCTCAGCTTTTCTTCAACGGCGCAAAACCGGATTTTGGGAAATTCGATTCACTCGAATTCGGACATCGGCATTGATCTGGGGAGCAACGGCGTGACGGCCAACGATCTGGGCGACGCCGACGGCGGCCCGAACAGTTTGCAAAACTTTCCGGCGCTGGTGTCAGTGAATTCCGGCGTCGGCACGACAACGGTTGCCGCTGGATTAAGCAGCGCCGCCGCCACGCTCTACCGCATCGAATTCTTTTCCAATCCGTCGTGCGATGTTTCGGGCAATGGCGAAGGCCAGGCGTTTTTGGGCACGGTGGATGTGACCACCGATGTCAACGGCAACACGCCGATCAACGCCGTCTTGCCGGGAAATCTGGCTCCCGGACACGTGGTGGCGATGACGGCGACCGATCCGGCGGGAAACACGTCAGAGTTTTCATCCTGCGCCACATGCAGTTACGGCCTTTCGCCCGGCGCGCAACCGTTTCAGGTGCCGGGCGGCAGCAACAGTTTCAACATCGCCAGCCAGATTGGTTGCCCCTGGACGGCGACGAGCAACGATCCCTGGATCACCATCAATTCGGGCGCCAGCGGCTTCGGCAGCGGAAGCGTTTCGTACACCGTGGCCGCCAACGCCGGAGCGTCGGCGCGCGTCGGTTCGATTACGGTCGCCGGGCAGACCTTCTTCGTCAGTCAGGCGGCCACGGGCGAATTGATTTCAACGGATTTTTCCGGCGGCATTCCGGCGGGTTGGGTCGTTGTTCACGGCGGAACGGGATTTTATCCGGGCGGGCAGCCCGCCGCCTGGACAACGGACAATCCATGCAATCGCGTGATTCCGTCGCCCTTTGTTCCGCCTTTCGCCATCGTGGATTCGCAGTGCGCGATTCCGCCCGCGACACAGGACGAATCGCTCGTCACGCCGCCCTTCGACGCGACGGGACAGGGGCAGGTCGTGTTGCGATTCGACAATCAATTCCGTTGGTTTTCCGGCGGCGACAACGAAATTGGCGATGTGGACGTGACCACGGACGATGGACAGACCTGGATCAACGTCTTGCGCTTTGAGGGCGGCGATGAGGGGTTTCCGACGCCCACCACTCAAAACCTCAATCTGACGCCGTTCATCGCGGGGAACCCGTCCAATGTGCGTGTGCGATTTCATTACTATGTCACTGCCGCGCCACGGCTTGCCGGGCGAGCCGCGCCCAAAAAACCGAATGTCCCCGCGTTTCAAGAGCTTTCCTGGGGAATTGACCGTCCCGTCATCGCATCGTTCACCATCGGCCCCACCAATCAAACCATCGGGCAGAACGGCGGGACGGGGCAGGTGGCTGTTCAAGTCGCTCCCGGCGTGCCCTGGATGGCGGAAAGCCATGTTCCCTGGATTCAACTGCTGGCCAACGAAGGCGCTGGCTCAGGCTCCGTCGGTTATGAAGTGATGCCGAATCTGACCGGCGCGCCGCGTGCGGGCACAGCCACCATTGCCAACAACACGTTCACCATCTTGCAGGATGGCATGTGTTTGACGATTACCGTGAATCCGGCGGCGCTGCCTGACGGCACGGCGGGCACACCGTATCAACAAACCCTGACGGTCAGCGGCGGGCTTGGGCCGTATGTTTACACGGTCAGTGGCGGCAGCTTGCCAAATGGCCTGACGCTTTCCGAAAACGGCCAACTGGCCGGAACTCCGACCGCGTTCGGCACATTCAATTTCACCGCCAGCGTGACGGATGCCAGTAACTGCACAGGCACGAAAAGCTACACGCTGACGATCAATCAGGGATGCGCGGTTACAGTCAACCCGTCCGGTTTGCCTGTGGGAACTGTCGGGACGGTTTACAGCCAGACGCTGACGGGCAGTGGCGGAACCGCGCCTTATAGCTTCGCGGTCAGCGCGGGGACTTTGCCGGGCGGATTGAATTTGTCATCCGGCGGCGCGCTGACCGGCACGCCGAACGCAACGGGAAGCTTCACTTTCACCGTTCGAGCGACAGATGCCTCGCCGAGCGCCTGCACCGGCGAACGGCAATACACGGTGACGATCAATCCGGCAGGCAACGGGTTGCAGTTTTATCCATTGCCCGCTCCGGTGCGACTGCTCGACACGCGCAGCGGCGTCACAGGCTGCGTCACCAATGTCGGCACGCTGGCCGCCAATTCCACACGAACCCAACTGGCGCGCACGGCCTGCTCCACGATTCCGGCCAACGCCACGGCCATTATCGGCAGCATCACGGTTGTGCCTTCCGATCCGGGTTACCTGACGCTGTTTCCCAGCGACGCGACCCAACCGACCGTTGCCAATTCCAATTTCAACGCCGGGGAAGTGACCAATAACTTTTTCACCGTCGGACTGGGCGCGAGCGGTGCAGATGCCGGGGCATTCAAAATTTTCACCAGCGCGACGACGCACGTGATCATTGACTTGACGGGGTATTACGCGCCGCCAGCCGCAGGCGGACTTTATTACCATCCGCTGCCCGCGCCTGTGCGGCTGGTGCAAACCTTCCCCGGTCAGACCGGATGTTTCGCCAATCCGACAGTGACGCAGCTTCAGGGGACGAATGATCCGAATGCGAACCCGTCGCTCGATCTGGTGGTGGATGGGCGTGGCGCGGGCTTGCCTTCGCCCTGTAACTCGATTCCAGGGGACGCCGTGGTGCTGGTTGGCAACGCGACGACGGTTTTCCCGAATGCGCCATTCGGATTCGGCTACCTGACGATTTATCCGAGCGATGCCACCCGTCCAACCGTCGCCAGTTCCAATTATGGAAACAACGACATTATTAACGGGCCGTTCGCCGTGAAACTCGGCGCGGACGGGAAGTTCAAGGTTTACACCTTCTCGACAACGCATCTGGTGATAGACATTTCGGGGTACTACAGCAGCAGCGCCAGCGACGCCAATGGCGTGGGATTGCTGTTCAACCCGCTGCCGAAACCGATGCGGCTGCTGGAAACGCGAAACATTCCCGGCTTCCCGCTGACCGGTTGCTACCAGCCTCAAGCGCCGATTGCGGGTGGAACTGGCGGCATCCGCACACAGCAAGTCTGGGGAACCTGTTCGGATCAGCCGATCACGATTCCAAATACTTCGCGGGCGATTGTCGGGAACGTGACGGCGATCAATCCGGTCAATGCGGGTTTTGGAACCTTCTTCCCCGGCAACGTGGGAACGGCTCCGACGGTGGCGACAACGAACTATCCGTTTCCAGTGGTGTTTGGCTATAACCGACACTATTACGTGGGACTAAGTCCGGCGGACGGGACGTTCAAGATTCTGACCCAATTTACCAGCGATTACATTGTGGACGTTTCGGGGTATTTCGCTCCGTAACAGTCCTGCAATTTTGCTAGAAAAAGGCAGGGAATCTGTGCGCCAGGAAAATCGGCCCAGATTCTCTGCCTTTTGTATTTCTGTATCTCAATCTGAGCTGATCACGATCCATCGCTGCCAAATGAGCAATTATCGGTATTGCGCGGCCTGATCGGCCTTGCCCCAGGCTTCGTAGAGTGCCACTACGCGCTGCAATGCATGCACAGTTCTGGGGTTTTGCTCGCCCTGACTGGATTTCAGATCTTGATGGCTGGTGAGCAGAAGCTCTTCCGCTTCAGCATAGCGCTTTTGCGTCGTCAGGCACTCGCCCAGAGCCTCCATGGTGAGCGCGGTTTTGTGATGACCCTTGGGAAAAAACTTAGTGCGAATATTGAGGGCATCGCGCAACGTGGCTTCAGCCTCAACCATTTTGCCGGTCCGGTTCAGAATTAATCCCAGGGTCGTCAGTGCAGTCGCGTAGTGTTGGTGAGCCTTCGCTCCGGCTTGATGATAAAGCTCAATAGACTTTCGGATGGTCTTTTCCGCTTCGACGTAGTCCCCTTTCCGGTAGAAAAGACCGGCTTGAAAGCACAGGTTGGTGGCAAAGGCCGGGTGAGTTTCACCGGTAAGTTTGCGAAAAATCGTTTCTGCTTCGCGCAAGGCAGATTCAGCCTCCTCCAATTGATTCATCACGGTCAACTCGTCGCCCAGCGCCGTTAAACTCATGGCCAATTCAAACCGTTCGCGCCCTTGAATTTCCCGGTATTCGCTGACCGCTGCCCGATTCATCCGCACAGCTTCGGCCAGACCACCCTGGTCAGCGCACACCAACGCCAGATTGAGTTTGATGTAAGCGCTTACTGAGCGGTATTTACTGGGCAAATTCGCCGCCAGCGCCAGGGCCTCGCGAAGCAGCGTTTCAGCGCCCTTCAAGTCCCCTTTAAAGCGGACAAGGATCGAGTAATTATTCAGAACGGTCGCGAATTCATTGGCATTGACGTTGCCTGCTTGTTGCTGTCTGCGAAAAATCGGGATCAGCTTTTGATAGACGGCTGCCACAGTGTCGCTATCCACACTATTGCTCAACACACCTGCCAGTGCTCCCAGGCACCTAGCGGTTTCAGGATGGTCCTCGCCATAAAGCTTGAGGCTGGTATCCAGCGCCTGCCGGAGGTATTTTTCGGCCAGGTCGAACTGTCCCAGTCCCACATAACTGATGCCGATCGTACGTTGAATTGCCACTCTGACTTCGGGTTGATTGGCCAGCTCACTTTCAATCAGCGGGACGGTGGCATCCAACACGTCCTTGACCGTTGTCTCGCGGCCTTTTTGCGTGTTGGGCAGATACATCTCAGGATGGGAGAACGAGAGCAATTCCTGCAGGAAACCATTGACGCTTTCGGCCTTGGCTTTTTCCAACCGCGCCACGTCACGCTGACGCGCAGCGATTCGCGCCTGCCACAGCGCGAAGACCGTTCCCACGAGGAGCGCGAGGACTGCCAGTGTTGTCGCTGCCACGCTTGCCCGATGCCGTCGCACAAACTTCGCGCTGCGATACGTAAAAGTGTCCCGGCTGGCGCGTACCGGCAATCCGTCCAGATAACGCCGCAAGTCATCGCTGAATTGTTCGACCGAGGCATAGCGCCGCTGAGGTTCTTTGCGCAGCGCCATCAGGACGATGTTGTCCAAATCTCCGGCCAATTGGCGGCGTAACTTTTCCGGCCCTTCCCGGCGTGCGCGGCTGACTTCCTCCGGCGTGATCGTCGCCTTTTCGCGCCCATCCTGGTTGGCGATGATTTCCGCGCGCGTGACGATTGCGCTGGGTTTGGGCGGTTCCACTTCGCAAATGACACGGGTGGTGTCGTGGAGTGCGGAAGACGAAAACTGATACGGACGATGGCCGGTCAGCAATTCGTAAAGCACCACGCCCAGGGCGTAAACATCACTGGCTGTGGTGATCGTTTCTCCGCGCACCTGTTCGGGGCTGGCATAGGCGGGCGTCATCAAACGCACCGAAGACAGCGTCTGGTCAACGGGCTGGCTCAGCAGTTGGTCAAAACTTTCAGGGTTGAGAATTTTGGCAATGCCGAAATCAAGCAGCTTTGGCGTGCCGTTCGATGTAATCAGAATGTTGCTGGGTTTCAGGTCGCGATGCACCACCAGATTCTGATGGGCGTAATGCACCGCCGCGCAAACCGTGTGGAAGACGTGCAGCCGTTCGCGCAACGAGAGTTGCTGCTGGTCGCAGTAATCATCGAGCGGCCGCCCTTCGACGTATTCGAGCACCAGGTAAGGCCGCCCCTCCGGCATTGCGCCGCCGTCGAGCAGGCGCGCGATATTGGGATGTTCGAGCGAGGCGAGAATCTGCCGTTCCTGCCGGAAGCGGCGCACGATCATGTCGCTGTGCAGGGAGTGCGCGGATGATCCGCCCCGCAGCACTTTCAGCGCCACCTGTTTTTTGAATTGCCTGTCATCGCGCTCCGCCAGGTAAACCGTGCCCATCCCGCCGTGGCCAAGCTCACGCAGAATGCGGTAAGGGCCGAGATGCTGTCCGGGCATTGGCTGGAAGGTATTGCTTTCTGCCAGGGTGGAGTTCGCGAGCACACTAACCGGTGGGTGGGCAATGTCAAAATCACTGGTTCGTTCATGGGCAGCCAGCAATTCATCCACCTCGGCCCGCAACGCCGGATCGGATTGGCAAGCCTGGTCGAGCATGGTGGCCCGTTCAGTCGGGGCAAGTTCCAGAGCCGCTTGAAACAATTCCTTGAGTTCCTGGTAGCGTTCTTTCATTGGGGTTTTCTTGGCTACGATTTACGAAGGATTATCGGCTGATCTCGCGTTGCAACCAGGCGCGCGCCCATTGCCAGTCGCGTTTGACCGTCGCGGAGGAAATCCCGACGACCTCGGCAATTTCTTCGATTTCCAGGCCGCCGAAGTATTTCAATTCCACAATCTTGCTTTGGCGCGGATCGAGCGCAGCCAAACTGGTCAGCGCATCATCCAGCGCCAGCAAATTGACTTCGCGCGGTTGTGCGACACCAATGGCTTCATCCAGCGTCAGGCGAGTTTCTCCGCCGCCCCGTATGCCAGCGCTGCGCCGTCGCGCGTGATCTACCAACACACGGCGCATTAGTTCCGCCGCCACGCCCAAAAAGTGCGCGCGGTTTTGCCACGTCAGGCGATTGGTCTGTGCCAGGCGCATCCAGGCTTCATGCACCAGGGCGGTCGGTTGCAGCGTGTGATCGTGGCGTTCGCGGCGCAATTGCCGCGCGGCAATCTGGCGCAACTCGGCGTAAACGAGCGGCATCAGTTCGGCAAGTGCGCTCTGATCGCCCGCGTTCCAATTCAATAACAACTGCGTCACGTCTGTCGGCAAAACCTGCTCTCTTTCCAGCCACTGAAGGCCAGCTTAACCAGGCAAAAATTGATGATTGGGGAGATACGAAGAGCTTAATTCCTGCGTTTGAACCAAGTCAATTTTTGCCTGGCTCCAGCCACGGAACTTTTTTATCCGCGCGTGAGCTTCCTGGAAGTTCGGCTGCGCCTTAGTTGAATGAGAACGCAAGTCTTAATGCCGGGGGTTCCTGAACCAATGACAGGTTCCAGGGGCAATCTCTACCCGCAAGGCTCTTCATTTCAGAAAGCTTAAAAGTCGGAACTCCCGAAAGTTCGCCATAGATATTGGAGGATAGAAAATGAAGTTCAGATCAGTATTTCGTCGGCAAAGCAAACCGGGGACACAAGCCGTCCCGTTAGTCGTGGCCGTGATGCTTGGCTTATTGCTGGTTGCAGGTCTGTGGCATTTGCAGACCCGGGCCACGGTGACGGCAACAGCGCTGCCTTTGTTACAGGGGCAGGCGGCGATTGATCACCTGAGACAACAGGGAGAATACGAATCTCTCCAGCAGGCACTGACGGCGGCCCGGAGGAAAGTGTCGGGCGCGGAATTGCAGCCGGAAGCGGGAGACACTGGAGTGCAGGACCCACTGAGGACTGACTCAACGATTTCGCAGCAGGCCTACGTCAAAGCCTCCAACACTGACCCACAGGACGTGTTCGGCGTCGCCGTCGCGGTGTCAGGCGATACAGTAGTGGTCGGCGCTCGTCAGGAGAGCAGCAACGCGACAGGAATCAACGGCAACGGGAGCGACAACTCGGCTGCGGGTGCAGGTGCGGTCTACGTCTTTGTGCGAAGCGGGACAATCTGGACGCAGCAGGCTTACCTCAAAGCTTCCAATACCGGGGCAAGTGATAGCTTCGGCTATTCGGTTGCCGTGTCAGGCGATACGGTGGTGGTCGGCGCTTTCGGTGAAGATAGCAACGCAACAGGAGTCAATGGCGACCAAAGCAACAACTCGGCGCTCGAGGCCGGTGCGGCCTATGTTTTTGTACGGAGCGGGACGAACTGGACGCAACAGGCTTACCTCAAAGCCTCTAACACAGGAGCCGAGGATCAATTCGGCTTCGCGGTTTCGGTATCCGAAGACACAGTCGTAGTTGGCGCTCGCCAGGAAGACAGCAGCGTGACAGGAATCAATGGCAACGGGAGCGACAACTCGGCTGCGGATGCCGGAGCAGCCTATGTTTTTGTGCGCAGCGGGACGAACTGGACGCAGCAGGCCTACCTCAAAGCATCCAACACAGGCGCCAATGACCAGTTCGGTTTCTCGGTCGCAGTGTCGGGGGAAACGGTGGTCGTGGGCGCTCACCAGGAAGACAGCAACGCGACGGGAATCAATGGTGACCAGGGCAACAATTCGGCACTGGAGGCCGGTGCGGCTTATGTCTTTGTGCGGAGCGGGACGAACTGGACGCAGCAGGCTTATCTCAAAGCTTCCAACACTGAATCGCCTGACGGTTTCGGATTCTCAGTCGCGGCGTCGGGGGAAACGGTGGTAATTAGTGCGTACCAGGAGGCCAGCAACGCGACAGGCATCAATGGGGATCAGAGCAACAACTCAGCCTTCAATGCGGGTGTGGCCTACGTCTTTATGCGGAGCGGGACGAACTGGACGCAGCAGGCTTACCTCAAATCCTCTAACACCGGGGCGATTGATAACTTTGGCTACTCGGTCGGCTTGTCCGGCGAGACATTGGTGGTCGGGGCAATCGGTGAGGATAGTAACGCAACAGGGGTTGATGGGGATCAGAGCAGCAACTCAGCCCTGAATGCCGGGGCCGCTTATGTTTTTGTGCGGAGCGGGACGAGTTGGTCGCAGCAGGCCTACGTCAAAGCCTCCAATACCGGAGCGGGAGACAGTTTCGGCATTGCTGTCGCAGTGTCAGCAGGGACTGTAGTAGTCGGCGCGACCGGTGAGGACAGCTTCGCGAGAGGGATCAATGGCGACCAGGCCAATAATGGGGCTGGCAATGCGGGCGCAGCCTATATCTTCGCGTCATCCTCTTGCCCAACCATCACGGTCAATCCGGCCAGTTCCACGTTGCCGCAAGGAACGGCTGGGATGCCTTACAGCCAGACTTTTACGCAAACGGGCGGCAGCGGCGCGGTCAGCTTTTCAATCAGCGCGGGAGTTTTGCCCGGAGGACTGACGCTTTCCGGCGCGGGCGTGCTCAGCGGCTCGCCTACAGGCATGGGCAGTTTCAACTTCACAGTACGCGCGACCGATGCCGGCGCCTGTTTCGGCGAACGGGCCTATACATTGGAAGTTACAGGCGGGACACCGACCCCAACACCGACTCCGACGCCAACGCCGGAGACATGCGCCCCGTTGCCGAGTGGCGTCGTCGCGTGGTTGAGAGCCGAGGGCAACACAACCGATGGCTCCGGCAATGGCAATAGTGCAGTCTTACAAAACGGCGTGACCTACGCCGCCGGACACATCGGACAGGCTTTTAGTTTGGATGGTATTGACGATGCTGTTCGCGTCCCAGCCTCAACAAGTCTGGACGTCGGCGCGGGCAATGGCTTGACGATTGAAACCTGGATTAAGCCATCAGATTTGTCCGGCCCGCGCCCGATTGTCGAATTCAGCGCGAATTCAAACGCCGCTGGTTCGATCGGGATGCATCTTTATGCCTCGGTGTCGCCGACGGTCACCGGGCAAGGGCATCTTTACGCAAATCTCGTTGACGCCGCTGGTGGATTTCACATCATCCACACAGGACCGAATGCCCTCACTGCAGGCGTCTATCAGCACGTCGTCCTGACTTACGATAAAACGACAGGCAATGCCGCCCTGTATATCAATGGGGCGGTTGCTGTTTCCAGCAACCTCGGAATATTCACGGCCAAAACGACAGCAGATATGTATTTGGGTGCGCGAATTTCGACCGCATTCGGAAATCCCCTGTACTGGTTTGCCGGACAGATTGACGAGCCTGCGCTTTACAACCGCGCGCTGAGCGGATCGGAAATCACGGCCATCTTCAACGCGGGAACAGACGGAAAATGCCAAAGCGGCGGTTTGCAGTTCTATCCGCTGGCCAGTCCCGTGCGGTTGCTCGATACCCGCGCCAGCGCGACGGTCGGTTGCGTCAAAAACACCGGGCCTTTCGTCAACAATGAAACCCGCACGCAAGCTGCGCAGACGGCTTGTTCAACGATTCCGGCCAACGCCACGGCGGTCATCGGCAATATCACTGTGGTTCCGTCGGGGCCGGGATTCCTGACGCTGTTTCCGAGTGACGCCACGCAACCCACAGTCGCCAACTCCAACTTCAAGGCCGGAGAAGTGACCAACAACTTCTTCACCGTCGGGCTGGGGGCAGGGGACGGCGCGTTCAAGATCTTCACCCGGCTGTTCGATGCCGGCACGACTTCCGAAGTGATCATTGACGTGACCGGCTATTACGCGCCTCCCGGAGCAGGCGGACTTTACTACCATCCGCTTCCGGCTCCGGTGCGCTTGTTGCAAACCTTCCCCGGCCAGACCGGATGTTTCCAGAATGGCTCGCAGCAGCTTCAAGGGATGAACGATCCGAACGCCAACCCGGCGCTTGATCTGGCGGTGGATGGACGCGGCGAGGGATTGCCTTCGCCCTGCAACGGCATTCCTTCGGACGCCGTGGTCTTGGTTGGAAATGCCACGACGGTCTTTCCCAGCGCGCCGCTCGGCTTCGGCTATTTGACGATCTATCCCAGCGATGCGGCCCGCCCGACTGTCGCCAGTTCCAACTACGGGAAC
>JAJNQA010000019.1 GCA_021155085.1 Heliomicrobium sp.
GGATCGCGGACGGAACGTCCGCGATCCAACGCTCAGGCCAATTGGGCTTCCCGCAGCCAGCCGCGCAGCGTTTCCAAATCCTTGCGCATCGCTTCGATGACTTTGGCTTTGTCCACGGTCAACGCCCTGGCTCCGCTGTCCGCGCCGCCCAGCGGATATTCAAAATGCATCTGGACCGGACCGGAAAAGTTCGCGGCTTTGAGCATCGTAAAGAAGCGCTTGAAATTGACCATGCCTTCGCCAAGCGGGCATTTTTGCACCGCCCAATCCCTTTTGGCATTGCGCGCCCAACGGAAATCCTTAATCGCGATGCCCTGCATGATCGGCGCAACCAGTTGCGCGCTGCGCACCCAGGCGCCCAGGCCGCCTTCAATCGTGGCGTGACAAAGATCGTAATTGACGCCGACGCGCGCCGGATCCTGATCTTTCAACACCAACCACAAATCCCAGATTGCCGCGCCGACTTCCAGGCCGGAATGCGTGTGGTACATCGCCGAAACGTCGTATTTGCGATTCAGATCAGCCAGTTTCGCCACGTCGCGTTTCAAGGCATCCAGTTGCGGCGGAATCGGCTGGCCGTCTTTGTAGCGAAGATTGCCCCAGCGATAGCGTTTAATGCCCGCGCTTTTCAGCGCGCGAAGAATCGTTTCGGCGTGCGGCGTCGTGGTATCCACGATTCCCGCCGTAACCATCGGCAATTCCAAACCGGCGTTGCGGATGATCTCGGCAACCTTGGGCAAATCCTGTTCGGCGCGTTCCGGTTCGATGTGACCGCCTTTGCGCACGGTCAGATCAACGCCGTCAAAGCCGATGTCCTTCGCCATCCGTGCCATCGGTTCCCATTCCAGCCAATGCAGATGTTTGGAAAAAACGCTGATTTTCAGCGGTGCGGCTGGTTTTTCCTGCGCAGCCGAATTGCCCGCCAGCCCAACCGTGGCGGCAGTGCCCACCATGGTTTGCAAAAATCCTCTACGGGAAGTTTCGTTTTCGTTCGTCATGGGTTTCTCTACTTTTTCTTTTTGGCTTCGGGTAAACGGCGCGGCGGATAATACGGCTTGCCGTTGAGCTTCTGCACCTCTTTCATAAAGCTGGTGCCGTAATCGCGTTCAGCGTCTGACAATGCCCAGGCCTGACGCTTGTAATTCCAGTTGTCAGGATTCAGCCGCTGCGCTTCCTTGTAATGCTTGATGGAAGCGGCCTGCTGCCCCTGCCGATAGAGATATTCCGCCAGTCCGAATTCCGCCGTGGCGCGCGCCCAATCCGGATTCTGCGGAGCGAGGCGTTCTTTCAATTCTTTTTCGCTCAGCGCAAACACGCTTTGATCGCCGTTTGCCGCCCAGTCGCGAATGGCTTCCAGGTATTCCGCCGCTTCCAGCCGGTGCATGGATTTGTAGCGGTCGTCCACGTAGGCAACTTCATTCGGGCGGACGATGCGGCCTTGTTCGTTGATCCAGACGGCGGTCGGGACATTGACCATGTTGTACAGGCGCGTGACCAGATGCTGCGTGTCAATCAGGACTGTATATTCCGGCTTGGCGGCTTCAATCCATTTGCCAGCGTCCTTGACGCCGCCGGTGTCTTCGGCAACGGAAATGATTTCAAAGTTCCTGCTCTTCAGTTCGCTGTAAAGTTTCTGCCACCCGGGCAGGTCAAAGCGGCAGCCTCACCACGAAGCCCAGGTCAGCAGCAGGACCTTCTTGCCGCGAAAATCCGACAGCGAATGCTGCTTGCCATTCATATCCGGCAGCGTGAAATTCGGCGCGACCAGCGATTCAATAAAACCGTTCTGTTCATCGGCGCGCGGCCCGAAATACCAGACGGCGCTTTCCGCGTCATAGGCCGCAGGCTGGCGTACCAGCCGGGCAAACTCGCTCAGGTTGAACCAGGTAACTTTTCCCTGCTTGTTCAAAAAAGCCGCGCGCCGCGCCTTCGGAATCGGAAAACAAAGTTGGTCGCGGCAAACGCCTTGCGGTTTGAGCACGAACTTTGTGGCGCGCGTCAGGTCTTTCAGCGTCACCCACAAATCGCCCGCTTCGGCGGCAGGGATTTTGGCGGCTGGCGGCGCGACTTCCGTCGTCATGCCGTCGTAGATGACCACTCGGCTGCCTGCCGGAGCGGCAACCGCACTAACCGCTGCCATCAGGCAGGGCAGCGCAAGGCAGATCAGAAACCGTATTTTCCGCATTGAATGCTCCTTTGCAGATGTTCTTTCGCAAATGTAGGACAGACTTCAGTCTGTCCACGGTGCGGACAGACTGAAGTCTGTCCTACATTTCTGTCAACAGTCGGGCGGATTCACCGGAATTGTAATGCTCGCGACGCTCGTCAAAGTCAGCCGATGGAGATTGCGGCCCTGATTGTAGGCGGTCGCCTGTTCCCGGAAGTTTCGATTGAAATTGAGCATGACACCGAAAATGGCAGTGTCGGTCTGGCCAAAAAGCTTCAACCAGCCGCTTCGTCCGGCAGGAATGAATTGCTCGAAGCGCGGCCCTGCGCAGGGAGTGCCCCCAAGACAACCGCTCAAATCCCAGACAAGCTGGCAGCCCCCGGAACGGGACAAACTGATGGAAGCCTCCGTGTCGTCAAACATCAATCCGGACAGCGTTCCCACCGTGTTTGCGCCCACGCGCAAATCACCTCCAAGCCGGTTGATCATCAACCGCGACTCGTTGCCGTCCACGCGGCTGGGAACGCTGTCCACGGCAATCGCTGACGGAGCCATGCTGTAACGAACTCCATCAAAATTGATCGTCGCTGAAGACGCGCCGCCCGCGCAGGACTGAAACCCCGGCAGCGCCGCGAAGGCTTCCGCGCCCAGGTTTGCCTCGTGACCGGATTGGAACTTCACGTATTCATCGCCGATCAGAAAGTTGAAGTTCGCCGGACAACCAGCGCCATCAGTCGCGACGGCAAGAAGGTAACCCGTCGTTCCCGGATCGAAATCCGAAGCCAGGAAAGTCATCGTCTGCTGCGGCGTCAGGCAGATGAAGCTGTCAGCCACGGCGCAGCTATCGCCGATAAAAAACAGATGAACGAAAGCCTGGCGCGAAGGCTCAGTGTTGGTGATGGACATTCTAGTGTTCCGCGATTGCGGCGAAGCCGCGCCGGATGTGAAAACCGGAAACGCCAGCACGGAACCCGGCTTTTGATCGCTGCCGGCGGCGCTGGGCGGCAAGGGGGCGCCGAATTCCTGATTCACCGTGACGTTGAAAGTGCAATTCGCGGTGTTGCTGGAACCATCCGTCGCCGTGCAATTGACCGGCGTCACCCCCAACGGAAAGGTCGAGCCGGACGGCGGCGTGCAATTCACGGTCGCCTGGCAATTGTCCGTGGCCTTGACCGGCGGATAAGTGACGATTGCCGAAGCGCCGTTTGCTGCGCCAGCCGTCACGCCCGCAGGGCAATTGACGAGCGGCGGTTCGATATCTTTCACCGTCAGCAGCAGCGTGAATCGCGAAGGCGCGTCGGTGTCGCAGATGACCGTGTAATTGCCGACCGGAAACGGCGGGCGGCGCGTCGAAACACAATGCGTCAGGCGGCACGGGCTGGGCGAACTTGCGGTAAAGCCCGTCGTGCAAAGTCCCGGATCGGCGTTGCGCTCCATCAATCCCAGCGCGATGGTCGTGCTGACCGTGCCGCGATTGACGCCGTTGTCCGAAAGCCGAAACGTCAGTGTGATGATCGAGCCAAGTGGCTGATTCGCAGCGGTAAAATTGAAGTTGCGCGCCACCGGCGGACCGCCCGCCGACAGCCGTCCGTAATCCTGCGCGCCGCTGGGGATGAGCACCCCGCCACTGAGTTGCAGAGTGGCAATCAATTGCTGGCTGGTGTTGACCGTGCCGGTGTTTTGCAGGGCGACGCTCAGGGTGACCGGCTCACCCGGTTCGACCAGGCCGTCCGGCATCGTGCAGGATTCCGCCACCAGCGTCCAGCCGGCAAAGGCGATGCGCGGTTGCGCGGTTTGCGTTCGCGCGTCGCTGCGTTGAATCAAGGTCAGGCAAAGCGCGGCGCTTGCCAGCGCAGATAACATGGCCAATCGCAGCAAACAAAATCCCGGTTTCACCGGCCAATTACGCGGCATAGCTTCCTCTTTTTCTTCGATCCGATGATTTCAATTCAGCGCGGGGGAGATGAATTCGCTGAGTTTCGAGCGGCAGCGGCATTGTCGTTGAGCGGAAGGCTTGAAGCAACGATGACGAAAATCAGGGAAATGCGGCCTGGCGTTTCTCACCGACAAGAGCCGCCATCAAGGATGCGACATCGCCTATGCGTTTGCCCAAGCGGGCCGGGACGATTTCGCAAGCCGCCGCGGCTTGCGGCAATGCTTCTTCCGCCAGCGCCTGCCGCGCGGGCGCGAGCACTCTGTCTCCCAGCGCCACCGCCAGCGAACCCAGCACGATCATTTGCGGATTCAGCGTGTCCACCAGCAAAGCCATCCCGCGCCCCATCCACTTTCCCGCTTCGGCGGCGACGGCCAGCGCTTGCGGGTCGTCGGCCAGCATCGCCTCCACTACTTCACGAATCGCTGATCCTTGCGACCAGCGGCGCGGAAACATTTGCGCGGCAAGTTCAACCAGTCCCTGCCCGGAAGCGAACCCTTCCCAGGAACCGGCTTTGCCGAATCCGGTGGGACCTTCCCAGGCCAGACGCAAATGGCCGACTTCGCCGGCGGTGTCGGTCGCGCCGTGCAGCACCTGGCCGTTGATGATCAAGCCTGCGCCCAGTCCGGTGCCGAACGTCAAAAAGATCAAATGCCGCAATTCCGCTCTGCCTTTTCCCGCGCCGAAATGGAATTCAGCCAGCGCGCCCGCGTTGCCGTCGTGTTCGATGAACACCGGCAAGCGCGGAAACTCCTGCTCCAATCGGGCTTTCAAATGGACGCCGTGCCAGCCGGGCAGATGCGGTGGATCAATCAGAACGCCTTCAGCGATGCGCAGCGGGCCGCCGATGGAAACGCTCAGGGCGATGACTTCGCGGCCTGCCCCTGCGGCAGTTTCCAGAATTCGGCGTGCGAATTGGAGAATGCGCGGAAAGGTTTCTTCAAACGGCCGGCCGGCTTCGGTCGCCAGTTCTTCACGCTGTAAAATTTCGGCTTCGCGCGTGCCTTCGACGATGGCGGTCTTGGTTCCGCCGATGTCGAATCCGACAATGGATTGAAGCTTTCTGGAATTCCGCTCAACCATCAATTCACCTCGTCAATCTTTGTGTTAAAGGCATTGCCGTCTTCCGACTCGATCAAGTATGCTTTGCGCCATCAAATCAGAAAAGACTATTTTTCGGTTCAAAGCATTCAGTTTCTGGCAATAATCCGGTAAGGAAAATCACCAGCAGTTGCCCAAGTCTCACCAGTTAAGAGTTGAAGGAGCTATGACTATGAACGCCGCTGAAGAACATAATGTCATCCCCATGCCAAATGTTGACGCCCATCAAACCGCCGTGCCTCCGCAGGCCGTCCACCCGCTTCAGGAAGTAGCCGGGGGAGGAAATATTGATAAGATTCGCGACATCCTGTTCGGCTCGCAGATGCGCGATTATGAACGCCGCTTCACACGTCTGGAAGAGCGCCTGTTGAAAGAAGCCGCCGATGTGCGCGAAGACACTCGCCGCCGCTTCGATTCGCTCGAAACTTTCATCAAGCAGGAAGTCGGCGCGCTCGGCGACCGGCTGAAATCCGAAAACCAGCAGCGTTCGCAGGCTGACGAAGATCTGACGCGCGAATTGCGTGATTCTGCCCGCTCGCTGACCAACAAGATCAATGCGCTCGACGAAAACACGTCTCAGGCACAGCGCGAACTGCGTCAGCAGCTTCTGGATCAGGCAAAGAATCTGGCCGACGAAATTCGCCAGAAATACGACGATTTGTCCGCTGCGCTGGCACGGGAAGCCGGAGATTTACGGCATGACAAGACAGATCGCACCGCGCTTTCGAACCTGTTCACAGAATTGGCGATGCGGCTGAACAACGAGTTCAAGCTGCCAGGCGACGAATAATGCAATGAGCGACTCTCCGTTGCGCATAGTTCCGCCAATCACCCCCAAGCCTGATCAGCCAAATCCGGTTGTCGAAACGCAGGACGCTTCGCAACCGGTGGAAGCAATATTGGGCGAGATGGATGAACTGCGCCGCCTGCTGCTCGAACCGGAGCAGCTTCAACTCAGCAACATTCTGGAAAGGCTGAACAACCCGCGCGTCCGGGCCCGTGAAATGAGCCGTCCGCTGCCCGAAGCCATTCGGCTGCGCAATGCGCAGGACGACGCCCTGTCCGAAGCGCTCTCGCCGACCATCGTTAAAGCCTTTCACAGTTCGATCAGGAAAGACCCGCGCCCGGTGGCCGAAGCCATTTCGCCGCTGATGGGACCGGCGATTCGCCGCGCCATCAGCGTGGCCTTGAGTTCGATGGTTCAATCCTTCGATCAGGTGCTGAAACACAGTCTGTCGAGCCGTGGGCTGAAGTGGCGCTGGGAAGCAATCCGCACCGGCAAATCATTCGCCGAAGTCGTGCTCCGGCACACGCTGCTTTTCCGCGTCGAACAGGTCTTCCTGATTCATAAACAGACCGGGCTGCTGCTGCAACACGTGGCGGCGGATGCGAGCGTCACGCATGACGCGGACATCATTTCCGGCATGCTGACGGCCATCCAGGTGGCGATTGGCAACTTCGCGCGCGATTCTTTCGGGTCTGATGGAGAAGAACAGATTGACACGCTGGATATGGGCGAACGCGAAATCTGGTTTGAATCCGGACAACACGCCGTACTGGCCGTCGTCGTCAGCGGTGAGGCTCCGGAAACATTGCGCACTGATTATTTCGCCCCCGCACTGGAAGCGATCCACACCGAACAGCGCGAGGATTTCAATGCCTTCAAGGGCGATTCCGCACCCTTTGAAGACAGCCGCCGATATCTGGAAGATTGTTTGCAGTCGCAGTATCAGGGCCACAACAAATCGGCGGCGTTCAAGGTTCCGGCCTACATCTGGCTGCTGCTCGCGGCGCTTGTGCTCGCGCTGGGCACATGGGCGTTTTTTGCCGTCCGGTCAAATTGGCGCTGGAACACCTATCTGGAAAGGCTGAAAACGGAACCTGGCATTGTCATCACCGAAACCGGCAAACAGGGCGGCAAACGATTCGTCGCCGGCTTGCGCGATCCGCTGGCGGCCGATCCGGAAACGATCCTGCGCAACGAAACCTTGATTGATCCGGCAGGGGTGACGTCCCGCTGGGAGCCTTTTCAGGCGCTCGATGCACGGCTCGTGCTGGCACGCGCGAAAAAGATCCTCGACCCGCCTTCGACAGTCGAGTTGAAATTCGACCAGGGCAAACTTTCGGCCAGCGGAACAGCTTCCCACGATTGGATTGCCGGAACACGTCAAATCGTTCGTGCATTGCCTGGCGTCACAATCTTCGACGAGCAAACCCTGATTGACGAAGACCTCAAAGAGCCGGAAGCCTTGCGGCAGCGCATTCAGCAGCAGGTGATTCGCTTCGTGATGGGCGGCGCACAGCTTGCACCGGGTCAAACTCAAACCTTGCAAGCCCTGATTTCCGACGTTCAAAAACTTTTCACGGTCGCGCCCGCGGCAGGCCGCAGCGTTCGCCTGGAAGTCATCGGCCACACCGATACCGAAGGCGACGAAACCTCCAATCAGCGGCTCAGCCAGCAGCGAGCCGCCAAAATTCTCTCGATGTTACGTTCAAAACAACTCAACCCGGACTCCCTCATTCCCGTCGGCGTCGGTTCAGCGCAGCCGGTTCGCGCCGAAACCAGCGAAGCGGACAAGCAGTTCAACCGCAGCGTCTCGTTCAAGGTATCGCTGCTCGATCCGCGCCAACCCAGGCCACAATCACAAGAGGAACGCCGATGATTCAGAAAAAAGTCTGTCTGCTCGGCGCGTTCGCTGTCGGTAAAACCAGCCTGGTGGCGCGCTTCGTCAAAAGCATTTACTCCGATCAATACCTGACCACGGTCGGCGTCAAAGTGGACAAGAAATCGCTTCGTCTGGATGACCAGGAGATTAATCTGATCGTCTGGGACCTGGCCGGCGAAGACGAATTTCAGAAAGTCCGCATGGATTATCTGCGCGGCGCGGCGGGCTATCTGCTGGTCGCCGACGGCACGCGCGGCAACACGCTGGAAACCGCGCGCATGCTGGAACAGCGCGTCACGGAAACCTTCGGCGCGATTCCCTTCGTCTGCCTTCTGAACAAAGCCGATCTGACCAACGAGTGGGAAATTGACGACCAAACGTTTGATGGAATCCGTGCCCAAGGTTGGGACGTGCTCAAAAGCAGCGCCAAATCCGGCGAGGGTGTGGAAGAAGCGTTTCAAATGCTGGCCAGAAAAGTGTGTTCATAAACCATTCGCGAGGAGACGACCATGGGTCAATTGCCCGGTTCCGTGCTTGCATATTTGAGCCGCCTGGCGGCGGATCAACGTTCGCCCGCCTACCTGCTGACCAACGGCGAAGGCATTGTGCGTGAATGGGGCGGTGAACTGGCCAATTACGGCATCGAAAACCTGCGGGCGGGCGAACCCGTCGGCCATCAGGTGTTCTTCCTCGAAGGCCTGCTCCCGCTATCCGGCGAAGGGTTGATCCTGCCTTGCATGCAGACGGACTCAGGACGCCCCGCGGACTTGCATTTGTTTTCTACGCCGAGCGGGGATTGCTCGCTGCTGCTGGACGCCACGGCCAATGAACGCCAGCAGCGGCTGATGCAACAGAAGGGGAACGAACTGAACCTGAGCTACCAGCGGCTGGTCAAGGAAATCCAGAAAAAGGAAATTCTGCTGCATTGCATCGTCCACGATCTGGCCGGGCCGCTGATGGGCATCAAGGGCGGATTTGAATTGCTGGCCAATGAAAATATCTCTCCACAAAACCGCAAGTTTCTGGAAATCGGCCTGCGCCAGGCCCAGAAACAGGAAACCCTGATTCGGGAAATCCTCCAGGCCTTTTCCGCCGAAGTCGAATCCGCCAAATCCTTCTCCGCCAGACTGGATGATGCGCCGGACGCCGCGCGCACCGCCCGCGAAGTTATCGAAGCCCTGTCGCCCGCGTTCGCGCTCAATCAGGTCACGCTGCAACTGGCGCCGGATTTCGATCCGGCAAAAAACTGGAAAGTGGTCGGCGAAAAGTCCCGGCTGGAAAGAGTTTTCTCGAACCTGATCGAAAACGCATTACGCTACAGTCCGCCGAACTCCACCGTCACCGTTGGGCTTTACGACGAAAACGACCAGGTGCTCGTCACCATTGACGACGAAGGCCCTGGCATTTCGCCTGAAATCGCGCCGACGCTGTTTCAGAAGTTTGCGCAGGGGAAAAAAGGCCGAGGCAAAATCGGTTTGGGACTCTATTTCTGCCGCATCACCGTCAAACATTGGGGCGGCGAAATCGGCCACGCGCCACGCGAAAAAGGCGGAACCAGATTCTGGTTCCGCCTCCCGCGCCCGCTAGCGCAGTAATCATTTATTTCCCGACGCCAAACTGACCGAGGATGAAGGCGTAATCGAACGCCGTATCCTTCAGCCGGTCATACCTCCCCGAAGCGCCGCCGTGTCCGCCCGGTTCCAGCTTGATCTTGAACAGCAGCAGATTGTTGTCGGTCTTCAGCGAACGCAGCCGGGCCACGTATTTCGCCGGTTCCCAGTACATCACCTGGCTGTCATTGAGCGAGGTGCGAACCAGCATCGTCGGATAGGCTTTCTTTTCGAGGTTTTCGTACGGCGAATAGCTGCGCATGTAATCATAGGCGGCTTTCTCGTTCGGGTTTCCCCATTCCAGATATTCGCCGACGGTCAGCGGCAACGAAGCGTCCAGCATCGTGTTCATAACATCCACGAACGGCACGTAGGAAACGACGGCTTTGAACAGATCGGGCCGCATATTTGTCACCGCGCCCATCAGCAAACCGCCCGCGCTGCCGCCGGTGATGATCAGCCGATCCGAAGACGTGTATTTTTCCCTGACCAGATGCTCGCCGCAGGCAATGAAATCGGTGAAGGTATTTTTCTTGACCATCATCTTGCCCTGATCGTGCCATTCCTTGCCCAGATCGCCGCCGCCACGAATGTGCGTCGCGGCGTAAATCACGCCGCGATCCAGCAGGCTCAGCCGGTTCGATGAAAAGTCCACATCGTTCGGAATCCCGTACGAACCGTAACCTTCCATCACGAGCGGGCGCTTGCCGTCCAGCTTCAGGTCCTTTTTGTAGACCAGCGAAATGCCGATTTTCGTGCCGTCCGCAGCCGTCGCGTGAATGCGCTTCGATTCGTACAGCTTCGGATCGTAGCCGCCCAGCACCGGTTGCTGCTTTTTCAATTCGCGCTGGCGCGTCTTCACGTCGTAATCGAAGACCGAGCCGGGCGTAATGAACGATTCGTAATTGAACCGGAAACTGGTGGTGTTGAATTCGGCATTTTGCCCAACATTTGCCACATACACCGGTTCGGGGAATTCCAGGTAATGCGACTTGCCGGATTTCAGATCGTGGAAGTTGAATTTCGTCAGCCCGTTTTCGCGCTCGACGGCGACGAAATGATCGGCGTAACAATCCACATCTTCCATCATCACTTCCTTGCGATACGGAATGATTTCCTTCCAGTTGGCGACTTGCGGATCGCTGACTGGCGCGGTCACCAACCGGAACATTTTCCCTTTGTCGTTGGTGCGGATGTAGAACGTCTGGCCAATGTGATCCAGGTAATATTCGTGGCCTTCCCTGCGTGGAAGCATCAGTTTCAAATCGCCTGCCGGCTGATCGGCGGACAGATAGCGCATTTCGCTGGTGGTCGCACTGGCGACGTAAAGCACGATGTAGCCTTTGCTGCGCGTCTTGCCGCTGTAAACACGGTAGAGTTCGTCTTTCTCTTCGTACAGCAGTTCGTCTTTTCCGCTGCCGAGCAGGGTGCGAAAGACCTTGTGCGGACGTTTGGTGGTCGCTTCTTCCTGCGTGTAAACCAGCGTCTTGTTGTCGTTCGCCCATGAAACCGAGACTACGCGCTCGGCCAGTTTGTCGCTGATTTTGCCCGTCCGCAGGTCTTTGACGAAGAGGTTGTATTGGCGAAAGCCCGTCGTGTCGGTCGAAAACGCCAGCAGATTGCCGTCTTCACTGATGTTGTATGCGCCGATGCTAAAGTATTCGTGGCCTTTGGCCATTTCGTTCATGTCAATCGTCACTTCTTCGGGCGCGGTCAGGCCGCCTTTTTTACGGCAATAGATCGGATACTGTTTTCCCTGCTCGGTGCGGGTGTAATAAAAGTAATCGCCTTTTTTATATGGGACGTTCTCGTCCGTTTCCTTGATGCGCCCCAGCATCTCCTTGTAAAGCGCCTCTTGAAAGCCTTCGGTCGGCTTCATCATCGCCTTGGCGTAATCGTCCTCGGCTTTCAGATAAGCCAGCACATCTTTGTCGGTTTTGGTTTTATCGGCCAGCCAGGCGTAATCGTCCGTGACCGTATAGCCGTGAATCTGCGTGGTCTTCGGATTTTTTCTGGCAATGGGCGGTTTGGGTGGTTGTTCCTGTGCGTTCATGTTCCTTCCCTGTAAAACGGCTGTTGAAGCCAAAGCTGTCGCGGCCAACAGAACTGCTGTCCTGAGTTTCATCGCTGCCTCCAGTAGTTTGAAGTTGGTGCAGAAGATCGCGCGGATTGTAACGGATCAGTACCGCGAGCGGTAGCGAGCGGGTATGGGTGAATTAAAGTACCCGCTCGCTACCGCTC
>JAJNQA010000061.1 GCA_021155085.1 Heliomicrobium sp.
AAGATGCCCGCCACCAATCCTTATTTCAAAGCACAAAAAACAGCGCCATGAGAAATCTATTTTTACTGATTCTGATAGTCAGTCTAACCATCACTGCCGCGGCACAAACTCCCGGCCAAGCCGCCAAACTGAAAGGCCAGATTGTCTGCTGCGAAGACTGCTGGGCGGAAGCCGACCGGCGCACCGTCACTTACGGCACGCCCGCTGATTTGGCCAAAGCCGCCAACTGCATTGCCAAAGGCGATCCAACTCTGCTGGCTGTGATGGATGCGGGCGGCAAAACCACTTTCTATCAACTGGAACAGGGAAAGTTTCAAAAGCCTGGTAAAAACTGGCTGGAGTTCGTTGGGAAAACCGTTGAAATCACCGGGGCAACTCGCGCGGCGAAGAAAAAACAATTCATCAAAGTTGACTCGCTGAACGTGCTGGCCTCACCGCCTGGACAAGACCTGGCGGCATTCATCGGCAAGGAAGCCGAGCTTGCGCTGAAAGACCTGTTCGGCATTGAACAAAAACTGAGCAGTTTGCGCGGGCGCATCGTGGTGCTGAATTTCTGGGCGACCTGGTGCGGGCCGTGTAAAAAAGAAATGCCTGATCTGGCGGCGATTCAAAATCAGTATGCCGCGCTCGGCGTGCAAGTCGTCGGGGCTTCCGCCGACACGCTGGCCGAGGTCAAAGCCGTCCGGCAATTCATCAAGGATGCTGCAATCAATTTTCCCATCTGGCTGGGAGCAACCACGGAACAAATGGCGCAATTCGGACTCGGTCCGGCGCTGCCTGGAACTGCCATCATCGGACGTGACGGCAAGATCGCTGCCGTTTTTCCCGGCGTCATCACACAGGAAGAAATCAAAAGGCATTTAGACAAACTGGTCGCGCAGGCGGACCAGGAAGCCAGGCGGGACTTGCTGGCCGCGGCCAAAACGAAATCCAGGCAGGAGGCTTCCAGCGTTCCAAGCTGACCGCTCTGACCGGGCGAGGGCCGCGCCGTGAGCGGGGCAGAAAATCAAAACAAGCAACGTTGGACGTACGGGATTCGCGCCATTCCCGGCGTGGTGCCGCGCGCGCAGATTCGCAATACGCTGACTTACCGTTTTCATCCGCGTTTTACCGCCGGAATCGAAGTCAATCCGCGCGCCGAAAAAAACGGCGCCAAAATCAATCCGATTGCCAATCTGCTGGTCCTGACCGAAACCGAACGGCGTCCGGCGCTGATCGTCGGCACAAGCTCCGACCGCATCGGCACGCCCGACGGCCAGTCGTTTTACGCCACGCTGAGCAAGAACCTGAAAGGCGCGACCGGCTTGCCAATCGCGCCTTATGCCGGCGTGGCTTACAGCATGCACGATGACCGTTTGCGCCCAGTCGGCGGATTGAACATCTACTTCACGGAAAACTTTTCCTCGCTGGTTATTTTTGACGGCGTGCGTGTGCATCCGCTGTTGAATTACTCCCACGGCAGGCACGCTTTTTCCTTCGTCCTGGCCAATGCACGGAACCCTGGCTTGAGCTACAGCATTTCATTTTGAGCTTTTGCGTATTGACGCGCGGTAAGCACTTGGCCAACACTGCAAGCCTCAACTTCCGTTGAGGCTCTACATCTATATTTCGGAGACAAAATGAAACGCTTGTTGCTTTTTACGCTGCTGGCCGCCGCGTTTTTTTCCACGGGGACGGCGCGCCAGACGAACCAATCTGATTTTTTCGCAATTGCCGGCGCGAGCGTGGTTGACGGAACCGGGGCGGAAGCGCGACGAGCGACCGTCGTCGTTCGCGGCGAACGCATCGAATCGGTTCTGCCCGCCGACGCCAAACCGCCCGCTGGCGCGCGCGTCATCAACGCCGAAGGGTTGACGCTGATTCCAGGCATTTTCGACCTGCATACGCATCTTCCCTATTCCTCCATTCGCGGAGCAACCAGCGACTGGCCCAAAAATTTGAAGGCCTATCTTTATTGCGGCGTCACGTCCGTCGTGGATTTCGGGACCTATCCCGAAACGTTCGAGCCAATGCGCCGGTTAAGCAAAGCAGGCGTCGTCGTCGCCCCGCGCATCAGTCTGGCCGCGCGAATGAGCACGCCCGGCGGTCACGGCGCGGAAGGCGGACGCGGCGATTTCTTTTCGTTGGAAGTCAGCACGCCCCGCGAGGCTCGCGCCGCAGTGCGCCGCGTTGTGCCTTATCAACCCGACGTGATCAAGGTCTTCACTGATGGTTGGCGCTACGGCGCGGCGCCCGATATGACCAGCATGAATGAAGACACACTGACCGCATTGGTGGACGAAGCTCATAAAAATGGCCTGGAAGTTCTGACCCACACGGTCTCGCTGGACAAAGCCAAGATTGCCGCTCGCGCCGGAGTGGACGTCATCGCCCACGGCATTGGCGACAAAGACGCTGATGAAGAGTTGATCAAATTGATGAAGGAGAAAGGCACGACTTACGCGCCGACGTTGGCCGTGTATGAACCGCGCGCGCGCGACATTCTTTCGCCGACGCTGGCAGCAGTGCTTGATCCGGCAGCGCTTCGTGTGATGGCCCCGCCGCTTGTGCCGCCGCAAAATCCGCCGCTCAAACCCGCCGCCGGTTCCGCCGAAAACGGCGATGCGCCGCGCGTTCGGCGCTGGGGAGTCCTGCAAAGAAACACGGCGGCGCTGCGCAAAGCGGGGATCTCTTTCGGCACGGGCACGGACGCCGGCGTGACTGGCACTCATCACGGCTGGGCCACCCTGCGCGAATTGCAGTTGCTGGTCGCTGGCGGTTTGACGCCGCTCGAAGCCATCACCGCCGCCACTGGCAACGCCGCGCGGGCAATCAAGGTGGATGGCGAACGCGGCACGATTGCTCCCGGCAGGCTGGCCGATCTGGTCCTGCTGGAAGGCGAACCGCTCAAAAACATTGGCGACATTGAAAAGATCAAGCGCATCTTTCTTGGCGGTCGCGAACTGGATCGCGAAAGGCTGGCTCGTGAAATCGCGACGCCGGGAATTTCCCCGATTCCTTCCATCAAAGCGCAAGAGTTGATTGACGATTTTGAAAAACCGAACGGAAGAAGTTCGATTGACACGCTCTGGGTCAATTCCAGCGATTCCGGAGTGGACGCTTCAAAAATGATCTTCGGTAAAATCGCGCGTGAAGCCGGCAATCAAGCTCTTTCGATAACCGCGCGCATGGCGGAGAAAGACCGCCCCTTTGGGCGCATCAATCTTCCCTTAAGCCGTGGCGCGGTCGAGCCGGTGGACGCACGCGAATTTCGCGGTGTGAAATTCGACGCGCGCGGCGATGGTGATTATCGCCTGCTCATTCCAACCTACTCCACGGTTATCTTCCAGGCTCCGTTCAAAGCGTCACCGCAATGGCAAACCATTACCATTGACTTCGCTTCTCTCCCGCAGCAACAAGGCCAGAGCGCCGCCTGGCGCGGCGATGATCTACTCATGCTCAGTTTCGAGATTGCGCGCAAAGCTGGCGAATTTGGCTGGCTGGAGCTGGATAACATTCGGTTTTATCGTTGAGAGCGGGCTGGCAATTCAGACGATCCGGCGACGCTAAATTGATAAATATTGCAGCAGCACACACATACGAACCAGCAGCTTGTGATAGACTTCGGGTGGAAACACAAAACAAGTCAATAAGCACAATGGCTCAAATCCCGGAGGTTCAATGACCAATAACGGACTGTATAAAAATATTGACAGCTACATACGCAGCTCGCGGCCAGAGTTTGAAGACAAGCTGGCTGCGTTGGTGGAAACCCCCAGCGTCAGCAGCGATCCCGGGGCATTGCCCGACATCCGTCGCTGTGGCGAACTTGCCGCGCAGTATTTGCGCGACCTCGGAATCAAAGCCGAACCAATCCCAACGCCTGGAAATCCCGTGGTCATGGGTTCGATCGTCAACAGCCAGAAGTATCCGACAGTGACGATCTACAACCATCTTGATGTGCAGCCCGCCGACGCTTCGGAGTGGAAGAACAAAGCGCCCTTTACCTTTCACAAAGTCGGCGACCGATATGAAGGACGCGGCACAACGGACGACAAAGGCCCCGCACTGGCCGCCATGCTGGCCGTGCGCTACGCGGTTGAAAACGGTCTGCCGCTCAATTTCAAATTCATCTGGGAACTGGAAGAGGAAATCGGCAGCCCTCACTTTGAATACTTCGTCAAACGGAACAAGGGCCACCTGATTACGGATTCGATTCTGGTTTCCGACACGATCTGGATTTCACGTAAGCAACCAGCGGTGGCTTACGGCTTGCGCGGCTTGCAGGGCTTTTTGTTCAAACTCGAAACGCATTCGAAAGATGTGCATTCGGGGCTGGTGGGCGGCGCGGCGCGCAATCCCATTGGCGAACTGGCACAAGTCATCAGCCAGTGTTATGACGCCAGGACTGGAAAGGTGAAAATTCCCGGCTTTTATGAAGACGTGGTCCCGCCGACAAAGGATGAGCTCAACAACTTCGTCAATTCCGGCTTTACCAGCAAAGGGTACATGAAGGCCCACGAGTTGAAGTCGCTCCGCCCAAATCTGAAAACGGAGGCTGATGTGCTGAAGGCCTTTATGGCCGCGCCGACATTTGAAGTCCACGGCATTACCGGCGGTTACACCGGCCCCGGCGTTAAAACCATCGTGCCGTACCACGCCGAAGCCAAGATCAGCACGCGTCTGGTTCCACATCAGCGCCCGGCCAAGATCGCCAAACTCGTCAAGGATTTTGTCAAAGAGATCAACCCCGACGTGAAGGTCGAAGCAATTCAATCGCTCGAACCATTTTCCGGCGACTTTGAAGGCGCCTATGCCGACGCCGCCCGTGTGGCAATGAAGTTTGCATTCGGCAAAGAACCTGCCTTTACCCGCGAGGGTGGCTCGATTGGCGCGGTCGTGACCATGCAGAAGCATCTGCGCGCGCCGATCACCTTTTTGGGATTGAGCCTGCCCGAACACGGATACCACGCCAAAAACGAAAATTTCGATTGGGGACAGGCTGCAGGCGGCATCAAGATGTTCGTGAAATACTTTGAGGAAATTGCAAAGCTGAAGTAGCGGCTCAGGTTCTTTTGAGTTTTGGGTGAATCTTGGGGATTCAGGCAAGAGAGATTTGTCTGAATCCCTTTCCACATCTGTAAGCGAACGGGCGGAATTTCGCTGTTGCAATCTCTCATGGATCGCTTATCATACCCCCGCCATCAAACCCCGTTTTTCTGGCAAACCCAAGCAAGCATCCAACGGCCTGAGGCCAACAGAATCGTCAATGGCGCCAACTCAAGTGTCCTTTCGGAGCAAACTTGTTGCCTGTCAATTGTCGACCGCCTCTCGCCTCGCTATAACATTGCGGATGTTTTAACACCCCGGATTGCCCCACAACTCCAAACGCAACTTTAGGAGGTATTTTCATGCGAAAGCTTTTTTTCATCGCGACGCTGCTGCTTGCCTTGCCGCTTGTCGCGCAGGCCCAGGACGCGCCGAAGGCGGAGATTTTTGGCGGCTATTCATATCTGCGGTTCAATCCCGATGACTTTAATGACGGCCTTGATCTGCACGGCTGGAACGCTTCCGCCGCGGTGAACTTCACCAAGTACGCCGGCATCGTCGCGGATTTCAGCGGTCATTATGACGAAGTGAACTTTGCCAGCGGAAAAGTGGACCTCAGCGGGTATCTGTTTCTCGTCGGCCCACGCTTCTCTTACCGCAAAAACGACATTCTGACTCCGTTCGGCCATGTTCTGCTGGGAGCGATGCGCGCGCACGGGACAGCATTTACCCCTGTGGGAAAAATTAAAGACAATGATGCGGCATTTGCGATGGCCATTGGCGGCGGCCTCGACGCCAAGGTTCACAAAAACATTGCGATTCGCATCTTCCAGACCGATTACATACTGACCCGTTTTGACGACGACACGCAGCACAGTTTCCGGCTTTCGACCGGTCTGGTGTTGCGGCTCGGCGAACAATAGAACGATTCACAATGGGCTGTTCAGACGAGTCAGCTCCTGAACCGCCCATTGTGAGGCTTCCCTGATCCAGGCGTTTGTTTCCCTTCCCCGGCTATGTCATTCTTCCGCGGCTTCCTGCACTAAACTTCAACCTTTCGGTTATGGATTTTTCGCCGCACCACAATCCGCTTCGAGGTTATCAACTTCTGGGCTGGGCTGGACTCTTTCTAGCCACCGTTTACGCCAATGTGACCGCGCAAACCGACGGCAGGACTCCAGGTCTGCAGGCGCCGCCTGCACAAATCGGCTCCTTCCGAATTGTTGTTCCAAATTTGGCCAGACCGCCCCTTGAAGGACTTTACGATTACTCCTACCGGATCAATGTGCCGCAACCGGCGATGCCCAGGACTGAATCGGGATTAAAGGGAACAACCCCTGGCCAGCACCGGCTGGCCGCGCAAAATCGCCAGCGAGAAGCCGAAAGCTTGCGCGCAAAAGGCACCGCGGCGACTCTGCGGGAAGCCGTGCTCAAATACGAAGAGTCGCTGCGTTCCTGGCGCGCCGCCGGCAAACTTGGCGATCCGGCGGAGATGGCCAATGCACTCAACCAGCTTGCAGCCATTTCCGATTCATTGGGAGACCGCCAACAGGCAATCGGTTATTACCATCAATCCCTGCCGCTGTGGCGCGCAGCGGGCAGACGGCTGGATGAAGCCGCCACGCTCACCCAGCTCGGTCGCATTTACAACTCGCTCGGCGACAAACAACAAGCGCAGCATATTTTCAGCCAGGCCCGGCTGATTGTGCGGGCATCCAATCTGACGCGGCTGCCAGTTCTGATGGATGAGGGCGGCAATCCCAATGTGCGAGAAGCCGCGACGCTTTTCAATCTCGCCAAACTTTACGAAGAGCAGGGCCTGGCACAGCAGGCGTTCGAACATTACCAAAGAGCGCTCGCCTTTTGGCACGAAGGAAAAGACAAGGCGGGCGAGGCTTCAGCGCTTAACAGCCTGGGCAGTTTAACCGCCCGCGCCGGCCAATTGCCGCAGGCAGCCCAGATGTTTCAACAGGCGCTGCCGCTCTGGCGAACGGTCGGCGACAAACGCGGTGAAGCAGTCAGCCTGAGCAATCTGGGCTTCGTCACGGATGCGTTGGGAAACAAAGCCGGCGCGGCGGAGTATTACACCAAAGCCCTGCCGCTCTGGCGCACACTGGGCGACAACCGCAGCGAAGCAACCACGCTCAACGATCTGGCCAGCCTGCAACTGGCGCTCGGACAACGCGAAGTGGCGCTGAAGCTTTATCTCGAATCGCTTCCGCTGCGACGCACAAGCGGCGACAAACGCGGCGAAGCAACCACGCTCCATAATCTCGGCGGCCTGTATGTGAGTTCAGACGATCTGCCGAAAGCAAAGGAATATTATCTGCAGGCCCTGGAAATTCGCCGGCAGATCGGCGACAAACGCGGCGAAGCCGTCACACTCACCAATCTGGGCCTGGTTCATCAATCTCTTGGCGAGACTGGAAAGGCAAGAGAAATTTATGAGCAGGGATTACATCTCGCCCTAATACTCAACGATAAGTCACGGCAGGCAATTTTTCTGACCGGACTTGGCGAAATGAATTCGACGCTCAATAACAAACTGAAAGCTCAGGAGCAACTCCAACAAGGGCTGGCCTTGTGGCGGGAATTGAATGACCGCGAACGCGAGATGGCAACGCTGACGCTGCTGGCAGGGGTTTATGCCGCACTCGGGGAAAAACAAAAGGCGGAAGGAATTTACCGGCAATCCCTTTCCGGCTGGAAAATCTTCCCGCCCAAATAGCTGCGCCCCCTTCCGGAGCCAGGGCCGCAAAAGCGAAAAACCAAGCGAGTCTTGAACTTTCTCCCCTGCTCTGCTACCTTTGCGCCTCAAATTTCGACAAGATAATTACGACTTCGGAGGCAAGAGAAATCTGTAATGGCTTTAGCAAAAGAAGCTAAATTGGACATTATTTCGCAGTACAAGACACACGGAACGGATACCGGTTCGCCGGAAGTTCAAGTGGCGCTCTTGACCAAGCGCATCAACGAACTCACAGATCATTTCAAGACGCATAAGAAAGACAATCACTCGCGCCGCGGCTTGCTCAAGCTGGTCAGCCAGCGCCGCAGCCTGCTGGATTATCTAAAGCGCATCGAGATCAATCGCTACCACGAATTGATCAGTCGTCTCGGCTTGAGAAAGTAAGTTTGAAATTGTTGGCGGCGTCTCACTCCTTTGAGACGCCGCTTTCGTTGTGCAGCCGAACGTGACGGCACGTACTCCCTGCCCCGGTTTTGCGAGATTCCCGCAGGCCGGTTCGCCCGCCAGGCGCATTGGGAAGACGAATTACTTCATCCGAATCCTGCTGACCATTTTTCGGATGCCCTAAGCGCCATCATCATCCGCGGCTGCCCATCACCTGAGATCGCCCATAGTGAGCGACAACTCCGATATTCCCTCAGGGAACCACAAGTTTATTTCCACAATTCCGGCCAGAAGCGCCGCGAAGAGAGAAATTGTCTTCGTGTGCGCTCCGGCTTTTTGTTTTTGTCGCAGCCGGCGAATTTGGCTGCTCGCGTAGATAGGAGAGATACAGATGTTTCTGAAACAAGGCATCAATTTAGGCGGTCGTGAGTTCACGATTGAAACAGGCCGCATCGCCAAACAGGCGGACGGCGCTGTGCTCGTCACACAAGGCGAGACAGTCGTGCTGGTCACCGCTGTTTCCGCCCGCAAGCCAAGAGAAGGCGCGGATTTTTTCCCGCTGACCGTTGATTATCGCGAATACGGTTACGCTGCCGGACGAATTCCAGGCGGCTATTTCAAACGTGAAGGGCGTCCCACTGAAAAAGAGATTCTCACCTGCCGATTGACCGATCGCCCAATCCGCCCGCTTTTTCCCGAAGGATATCAGCACGAAACTCAGATCATTTCGATGGTCATGTCGGCGGATGATGACAACGAACCGGACGTGCTTGCGATTACCGGCGCATCAGCAGCGCTTTACCTGTCCGACATTCCCTTCCATAACCCAATTGCCGGTGTCCGCGTCGGTCTGGTTGAAGGGAAGTACATTGTTAATCCGGCCTATGAAGAGATACGAAATTCCGTGCTCAACCTGATTGTCGCCGGCAGCGAAGAAGCCATCGTCATGGTTGAAGCCGGTGCGAAAGAAGTCAGCGAACAGGTGATGCTCGAAGCATTGCTCTTCGCGCACGGTGAAATCAAAAAACTCTGCCAGTTGCAACGCGCGATGGGAGAAAAGCTCGGAATTCAAAAGCGCGCGTTTGAACCGAAGCCGGTCAATGAAGCGTTGTTGCGCGAGATTGCCGAAAAATACACCGGCGAAATGCGCGAGGCGCTCAGCGTGCAGAACAAGTCGAAGATCGAAAGTTATGCCGCGATAGACAATTTGAAGAAGAAAGTCGTCGAAAGCTACCCCGAAGATCAGCCAGAAATCCGCAAAGAAGCCGGCTCGCTGTTCGATCACCTGAAAGAAGCAATTTTCCGCGACGACATTCTGAACAACCGCCGCCGTCCCGATGGGCGCCGTTTTTCAGAAATTCGCCCAATCTCCATTGAAATCGGCTGGTTGCCGCGCACGCACGGTTCGGCGCTTTTCACACGCGGAGAAACACAAGCAGTTGTAACAGCAACGCTGGGCACTTCGCAGGATGTGCAGTACGTTGACAGCCTGGAGAATGGCGAATTCAAACGCCGTTTCATGCTCAACTACAACTTCCCGCCGTTTTCGGTGGGCGAGACCGGCCGTACTGGCAGTCCTGGTCGCCGCGAAATCGGCCACGGCGCTCTGGCGCATCGCGCTATTGATGCCGTCCTGCCGGGCGAAGAAGAATGGCCTTACGTCGTCCGCGTGGTTTCTGACATCACCGAATCGAATGGTTCGTCTTCGATGGCTTCGGTCTGCGGTGGAATTCTGGCGATGATGGATGCCGGCGTGCCGATCAAAGCTCCGGTTGCCGGTGTGGCAATGGGTCTGGTGATGGAAGAGAAGAAATACGCCATCCTGACCGATATTGCAGGAGCCGAAGACCATTACGGCGATATGGATTTCAAAGTCGCCGGCACCCGCAACGGCATTACCGCGCTGCAAATGGACATCAAGGTCACGGGACTGAATCCTCAAATCCTCCAGGAAGCTTTGGAGCAGGCGAGAAAAGGCCGTTTGTTCCTTCTCGATAAGATGGAAGAGGCAATCGCCGAGCCTCGCAAAGAGATCAGCCAGTACGCGCCCAGAATCCTGACCATGCAGATCAATCCCGACAAGATTCGCGACGTCATTGGCCCAGGCGGCAAGATGATCAAATCCATCGTTGAGCGCACTGGCGCGAAGATTGACGTGGAAGATTCCGGACGCATCTCGATTGCCACCGCCAATGGCGAGGCAGCCGAGATGGCGATGCAGATCATCCGCGACATCACTGCCGAAGCCGAAATCGGCAAAACCTATCTCGGCACGGTTTCACGGATTGTTGATTTCGGCGCATTCATCGAAATCCTGCCTGGACTCGATGGCTTGCTGCACGTTTCGGAAATCGCCGATTACCGTGTTCGCGATGTCCGCGATGAACTGACTGAAGGCCAGCAGGTCATGGTCAAATGCATCGGAATCGAAGGCAACAAGATTCGCCTGAGCCGCAAATCCCTGCTCAATGAAAAGAAGGGCGGCAAGGAAGTCAAAGGCGGAAACCGTCGCCAGGACGAAGAGTAAGGACAGATAAACAGCGAGTGATGGGCAACTGCATGAATACCTGGCTGCCCATCACTCTTTTTCTTTTAGATCTTCTTTTGCAGGAGAGATGATGCGAATCCTCGTAAGCTCAATCTTGGTTTTTTGCGCCCTGGCCGCTGGCACCTTTTATCATTTCCAAAATGCCCTGTCACATCCGCTCGCACAGCAACCGAATGGCCCGAAAGAGCTGAAAGATCCGGGTGAAAGACACCTGGCCAATATCAAACAGCTCACCTTTGAAGGCGAAAACGCCGAAGCCTACTTTTCGCTCGATGGGAAGAAGTTGATCTTTCAAAGCGCGAACAAAGGCGATGGCTGCGACCAAATCTATTCAATGAATGTGGATGGTTCGGACAAAAAGCTGCTCTCAAACGGCGAGGGCAAGACGACCTGCGCCTATTTCACCCCGGACAAAAAGAGCATCGTCTATGCCTCGACTTACAAAGCCGATCCGAAATGCCCGCCCAAACCCGATTTTTCAAAAGGTTATGTCTGGTCGCTTTATCCCGGCTTCGATATTTTCAGAGCCAATCTGGATGGATCGAATGCAAAACCGCTGACCACCACTGACCGCTATGACGCCGAAGCCACGATTCGCCCGGATGGCACAATCGTCTTCACCAGCTTGCGCGATGGTGATCTGGACATCTACACGATGGACAAAAATGGCAAAAAAGTAAAAAAGCTGACGAATGAACTCGGCTACGATGGCGGCCCGTTCTGGAGCTACGACGGCAAACTGATCGTTTACCGCGCGCACCATCCGCAAACCGAGACAGAAAAAGCAGACTACCTGGCGTTGCTCAAGGAAAATATGATTCGTCCGAGCAAACTCGACCTCTGGGTAATGAACCCGGACGGCTCGAACAAGCGCCGCGTGACCAATAACGGCAAAGCGAATTTTGCTCCCTTTTTCTTTCCGAATAACAAGCGAATCATTTTTTCATCGAACCTGGATGATCCGCGTGGACGCAACTTCGACATTTATGCGATCAACGTTGACGGCACTGGCCAGGAACGAATTACCTTCAATGAGACTTTCGACGGCTTCCCGATGTTCTCGCCGGACGGAAAAAAGCTGGTTTTCTGCTCCAATCGCAATGCCGCCAAACAAGGCGATACGAACGTCTTCATCGCTGACTGGGTGGAATAAACTCAATGGCAGACGCTCCCAATCCGAGGTCGCGTCTGCCCCATTTCATTTCCAGTCGTAAACTCGCGCCCTTCCTGTAAATGAAGTAATGAAGTTACGGCCCTGGACATATACCTCCTAATCTCTTATCTTCCCCGCGTAGCGTAGCCGAAGATTATCGTCAGCCTTGCCCTTCAGCCACGCTGCACTCAAGTGATGGTTTCCATTTCATAATTTATGCCAATCGGCTAAACAGCCTGAAGCTGGTCGGGTTATTATGTCCATCTCCCCTGGACCGATTTTTGCGAAGACTCAGAGATCAGCCTCGGACACCACAGAAAAAACTGTATAGATTTGAGCTACATTCTTGCAGTTTTACGCATTATGTTCATGAGGACGACGGTCAGCCCGTCAGATGTCCATTGACTTAGGGGACGCTAAAAATCAACTTCCCTGTTTCATCGCAGCGTTTGTGGTAGGACAAAATGTCATCTTGTCCTACCACGGGAAGTTAATTTTTAACGCGTAATTAGAATCCTTCATGCAAACCTCGGAGAAATTGAATGGAAGAAGCCAAAGTGTCGGAGACGACGAGCTGGGTATTGACAGATGTTGCATTCGCTCGATTTCTGCGTTGGCTCGATTCAGATCAGCAGCGTGCAGGGGAAAAGTATGAGCGATTGCGCCAGAAACTGCGTGTTTTCTTTGAGCATCGGGGTTGTCTGACAACCGAGGATTTTGCCGATAAAACGATTGATCGGGTTATTCGCAAACTGGACGGAGGCGAAGAAATTCAGATTGTCGATCCGGCCTCATATTGCTACGGCGTGGCCCGAAATATATTAAAAGAATATTGGCGAGATCCTTCTCGAGAAGCCATATCACTTGACTCTCAGCCAGACAGCGGTAATCTTCTCAACACCGCGACAGCACCCTCGCTCGCAGAACGCGAACATCAGGAAACTGAACTTAATCTTGAATATCTTGAGATTTGTTTAGAGAGACTGCCGCCGGAAGATCGCGAACTAATCGTAAAATATTACGAAGGCAATCATCGCGGAAGAATCAACAGCCGCCACGAGTTGGCACACCGGCTGGGGATTTCTCCTGGAAGCTTAAGAATCCGGGCTCTTCGTATCCGCGAACAACTCCATGAGTGCATCAACCACTGCAAGAAAAGCGAAAGCGGCAAATAGCCGCGAATCGTTCTTCCCCCAGATAAATGACGAAACAGATTGGTGCTTTTCCGCAATAGCATATGAACAAAGACTTGCCCATTCAACAACTCGACAATGAGCGCGAACAGGCTCACGCACAAGCATCGGAGCGCGAGATGGTCAAGTATTTTTTGGGGCAACTTTCCCCGGATCAAGAACGGCAAATTGAAGAATGCTACTTCGCCAACGACAAACTGTTCGACAGGCTACAGGCAATCAAGGAAGAACTGATTGATGATTACCTGCAAGGTAAACTAAGCGACGAAATGCACCAACTATTCGAGCGGAACTTTCTCGCCTCTCCGGCGCGGCGCCAGCAAGTGGAATTCGCTCGTTCCCTGATGAATTCAATCCCGGCGTCCGCTTCCGGAACTGATCGCACTCCTCGCACCTAGTGGAACGCTTTGAAAGTTCTCCACCCCGCGTAGTAGGACAATTTACCAAATTGTCCTATGTTGGCACCGGCGAACCGGGTGAAGACTTCCAGGGAGTTCCACCAGTAATTCGGCACACCTCCCACCCAAAATATTCTTTGATTATTTTCGTAACATTCTGCCGCGTTTGATCAATCCAAGATGCAAAAGCGGTCTCCGCAAGAAAGCATAAGTCAGCAATCCATCATCGGGTGAACACACATTCGCCCGATTCTCAGCAAGGGAAGTTCTGTCGGTGACGGAAGTAGTGCAGCCATGAACTACGCCCGGGCCGATGGTCCACAATGTCCTCGGCAAATTTCCTGATGCTTCAATTAAGGTCTCAGCAAAGAAAGGAATTTCTCAATGAAAAAACAAGGTTCAATCAGTCAGGTCCTTTTCGCTCTCGGCCTGATACTCACCGTCTCAATTAGCGCCATTCAGGCCGTTTCAGCCCTGGAAGTAAATGGAAGAGTTGCCGCTTCAGAATTGAATGCCACCGGCCCGGCAACGGCGGCCACCTGTTTCACCATTTGCTTCCGCTCGCCCGATTATTATTTGATCAATCCCCGGCGTGTTTTGCGAACGCCAGTACTGATCGCCGGTGAAAACTACAACAATCCGACAAGCGATCCCGCGGCGGTCTATTTTGCCCTGCGAGGCTCCGGAGTATTCAGCGCTGCAAGCCCAACAAAAAGCCTCAACCGGCAGTTCGTCGCGGCGCAATTGAGCTTGGCCAATGCAGGCGGCGACGGATCAGGAACAGCGTTCAGCGCCCTAAAAGGCCAGCTCAGCTGCTATGGCCTGCTGGCCACCCCCGTGGTGCTGAGCACCGGAGTAGAACTCAACGCCGATTCCACGCTTGGCGATCTGTTCGGGGAAGCCCGGGATGCAATCCTGGAAAATCGTGTTGTGGATTATATGCCGCTCGCGCAGATTCTGGAGCAGCTTTATGCCCCGGCAGTCTTAAGCCAGTGCCCGCAAAATTGAGCACCGCATTTCCCTCTCTCCGCCGCCTCGCTGCACTCATCATTTGAGATGCCGGGGCGGCGTCTTTTTGTGACGTCACCTTCCATCTCAAGATCATGATGGAAATGCTTCGGCCTTCTTTGGTCATTGTTGAGCATCCGCAAATTTCCCCCAAATTTCCTGTAACACTCAGCCCGATTCGATCAATCCAGGATGCAGAGCGGCTGCTCTGTACAAGCAAGCAAAAGTCAACAATGTGCAGCCGGGCGAGCAGGCGTTCGTCCGGCTTTAACAAGGGAAGTTCTGTCGGCAATGGCAGCAGTGCAGCCTTGAGGTGTGGCCCGTTGCGGCTGTCCATGGTGCCTTCCGAGAGTGTTTCCTGATTCAGACCCCAATTCTCTCAGTAAGGAAAGGAATTCCCATGAAAAATAGAGTCTCGATTTGCAATTCCCTGCTCGTTCTTGCCTTGACGATGCTGATTTCAGTTTCAGTTCAGGCGCAGGCTCTGAACTTGATGATTTTGAGCGGCCGTGTGACGGCCTACAGTCCTGCCGATTGTGGCAAAGCAGGATCAATCACCATTGCCGGTGTCACGCTGCCGATCAACCAGGGCGTCTATATCGCCTTTCAAGAACCCAATCAATCAGTCCAGGTTGTAAACGGCAGCCTCTTCCTATTTTCTGGACGGTCGGTTGTTTCCCAGGTGCTCAACACAAACCGGACGCTTACAGTCTACCTGGATGCATCCGGGCGTATTGCGGCGGTACCGAATGTTTTCCAAAGTGCTACGAACTCCGCCAATGGGATTAACATCACCGGCGTGGTCAACGCGATCACCCCCACTTCAATTACAATCAATAACGTGACCTTCCCATTGGCAGCACCACTGGCAACGCCAACGGCAGACCCAAATACAATCGTGAGACTGACCGGATCATTCAATGCCAGCGGTCAACTCGGCACGTTGGCGGTAAACCCCGCATTTTTTACCGGTGGTCCCACCGGCGCACCATTTCAGACATTGAAGATTTGTGGCGCACCGCGCGTGTTTACGGCTGAGGGCCCGGGCACTTTTGAACCAACTATTGGATTTAACAATGCTCTAGGTCTGGCATTTGGTGGATCTGGAGAGACTGTCTGTAATTTGGCCAATGGCTCCCTGGGCCTTGAGATTACGAATCAGGGCGGCAGCAACGGCATTGTGCCTGGTTTCAGATTTCCAACGACGGATATTTCGGTCAATGTTGATGAATGTCTCGAACTCAACATTGACGCCTTTGGTTGGATCACCAGCGGGAGCAAAAAAGTTTCACTCACTGGCTCAGGCAACTCAATTTGTGGCGTGGTCAACTCCTATGCCGCTCCTACCGATATTGGTGATGGCGGCCGGGGTACTTTGGTGATCAGTGGCTCGACGTTCCGAATTGCTCCCGGCCATCGTATCACTAACGATGGCGTGCTGACTGTCGGCGCGAACGTCTGTATCGCGCCAGCTTTCGACACAGCTGGAAATTCGGCCCCGACCCTGCCCGGCGCCGTAGGCCTAGTTCGCGCCTTCCAGCTTCTCAACGGTACCAAAGCCTGTGCAGGTACGACTCCCTGTCCATAAGGTTTTAGAGCGTTCCTTGAAGGCTCGCATTTAGATCGCTTGAACGCCGCTTCGACTCAATCATTAAATGTAGTGTCGAGGCGGCTTTCTTTTGTCCATTCAACTTGCGGCAGTGAATCAATCGAGGCAGACGAGTCCTGGACTTCAATCTGCCGATGGGCAAGGAGCGGATTGAAGGCCGACTTAACACCTCCTGCCGGATTGGTTCGCTGCCACCAGTCTGTGGTAGCGGCACAGGTCAGCGTTCCTGGACGAAAAATATGTGATTGGGGAAAGTTCGATCATCCTCTAAGTTTAAGGCAACGGCTTGACCACCGGTTGAGTGGAGCGAATTACGATTCCCCACGGACGGTCGCCGACTTTGACCTTTGCCTTGACTTGCAGTGTCTCGGCATCCACCACGGAAACGTCATTCGATGGGCCGTTGGCGGTGTAGAGCGTTTTTCCATCCGGTGTGATTGCAATTCCCCAGGGACGCGTGCCGACCTCCACCGAACCGATGACTTTTTCAGTCGCCGTGTCAATCGCGAAGACCTTGCCAAAGCGCCCGGTCGAAACGTAAATCTTCCTGCCATCCGGCGCAACCGCGATGCCCATCGGTTTGACGCCTTCGCCTTCCAGCTTGATCGTTTTCAACAGGGATTTTTTGGCTGTATCAATGACAGCAACCGTGCCATCGTTTTCCGCCGTGACATAAGCGCGCGAACCGTCCGGTAAGAAGGCGACTGCGCGGGGGCGCCGGCCAACTTTGATGGTCTTGACCAGATTATCAGTTGCGGTGTCAATCAAGGCCACCGAACTATCGTCTTCCGAAGTCACGTAAACGAACTTGCCGTCAGGAGTGATTCCGACGCCTTCCGGTTCATCTCCGACCGGCAGCGATTTGATGATCTGACCGCTGGCGACATTGACGATGCTGGCGACGCCAACGTCTTCGTTGGCGACGTAAAATTTGCTGCCGTCCAAACTCAGCGTGAATTCTTCCGGGTCGGAACCAACCGGCATCAATTTGAGAAAGGCGTTTTGGGCGGCATCCACGACGCCAATTCCGTCAGCGCTTTTGTCCGGCGGCGGCAGGGTGTCTTCATCCACGCCGGGCGGGGCAATGGGCGAACCGCTCAGGGCCACATACACAAGCTTGCCGTCGGGACTGAGGTGAATCCCGCGCGGCCGTTTGCCGAGCGGCACGGTGGCAAAGACTTGATTGGTTTCAGCGTCAATGACGGTCAGATTGCCGGAGGCTTCATTGGTGACATAGACCGCTGTGGCCGGCGTCGGGCGCGGCCTTTGAGATGTTTGTTGCTGGACATCCGGCGCTTTGCTGCAAGCTTGAAACGCCAGCGCAAAGGTAAAAAGGGCGAACAGTTTGAGAATGATTTTCATGGCAGGGCAAGGTACATCACTTTCCGTCCACGGTGAAGGCCAGTAGCAAATTTCCCGGCTGGCCGATGACCCGTCCGTAACCGGGGTTGGTGTAAAGAATGCCATTGGCGACGGTCGGTCCGCCGCCATCTAATGCGCCGCCCCTGGTTAGGCCGGCGTTGACGGCGTTGATCGGCCTGGCTGTGCCAAAGTCCCAAAGAATCGCGCCGTCCCTGATTGAATAGGCAAACAAATGGCCGGCCACCGTTGAATAAAGCTGCCCGATTTCGGTCGTGACAGAAAGGCGTGCGCCCACGGCACGTCTTCGGCTTTAATGCCGGGCCTTGGCTGGAAGCGTGAGTTGTCCCAGTCCATTCCCCAGCCATTCCACTGAAAACAGGCTCAGTCAAGATGTCTTCAACTTGACATAACTGTTGTGAGATATGTATTTTGCCGATTGTCCATCAGGGATCACGAATCGCTTCAAAAGAGCAGTGGGCCGTAAGAAAAAACCACGCCACGGGAAGCACATCGAGAATTCATCCATGACAGCTTAGGCAGGTCCAGCGATTTGCTCTCCGCACAACATTTTGTTCCACCGACAAAAATATGAGGCCAACCAGAACCCCTTTCACTCTCTCTGATTCGGATGAGCCGGATCGCCTGAACGACATTTACCGCGCCGCGGCCCAGCTTATTTGCGAAAAGGGCTATGACGCCACCTCCATGAATGACATCGCGGAGGCTGTCGGAATTACAAAGGCGGGCGTTTACCATCACATCCCAGGGAAAAAGGATCTTCTGTATCGGATTATGAACTTCGGCATGGATTCCCTGGAAGAGGAAGTCATCAACCCTTCACGCGCCGTGGATGACCCCGAGCAGCGATTACGAACCATCGTTACCAAACACGTCCACCTGATTACCAGCCGCAGCACTTCCCACGGCTATAACCCAGTGACAATTGTCGTGGAAGAGACCGCCGGATTGACTCCGGCGCACCGCCGCAAGATAGATCAGCGAAAGCGCGGCTACGTTGATTTCATCCGGGACACTCTCAAGCAGTTGCAGGATGGAGGAAAACTGCGGGAACTGGATGTAACAGCCGCCGCTTTCAGTTTGCTCGGGATGATTCTATGGGTTTCCCGCTGGTACAGCCCCGAAGGCCGTCTGAATCCGGATCAGGTGACCGACGAAATTCTGAAGATTGCTTTTGGCGGATTGCTGCGCCCTTCGGCAGGTTCCAATCAACAGTGAACAAGCTTCAAAGAAGCAGGTCTCCCGATTGAACAAGCACCAAAAATTGCTAATTGACAGAATTAGAATCGGATGATTTAATGCGCCCCGCTAGCTCATCAAGTGCCCCATACCTGCCCCCCCCCGTAGTCATCGAAACACGGCCTCACCACTGCATCCCAAGTCTGTGTTTCAAAGTTGAGCCGGCAATCTCCCGAAAGTTTCTTACTTCAATTCTAAACTTCCGAGTTTTTTTGAAATCACATTGCGCTGCCATTCGCCTGTGCCTGGACTTTACTTTTCTTGCCGGGCTGGTTTGGAGTGTGCGCGATCAGACTTTAACTCAAAAGGAGAGAACAAAATGGTGCCGTTCCGCTCGTCAGCTTGACCTGCCGCAACGCATTTTCCAGACCGTCCATCCTACACACACATTTGCGCCAAAGGCGCTCAAGGCATGCCCCGCCATCTGCCCCACTGCATCCGGAATTCAACCAACATGAGATTGAAACCGGATTGAAGAGACTCCCGATCAGAAGCATCCAAAATCAACTTTGACAAAACCCGATTCAATTTAAGAGGCATCGTGCGCACTCCCTGCGATTTGTGTGCGCGCACATGCCGTGTAGGAGGAAGTATGTTTTTGAGGAAAGCCAGGCTGACCTCGTGCAGTTTGCTGTTTGTGTTGGCCACGGCAGGCATCGTCACCGCCACCAGCGTAGTCATTCCCAGCGACGACGAACTGATTATCGGCGCGCGCGCCATTGTTCGAGGCCAGGTCACGGCGGTCGTCAGCGGCTACGATGAAGGCCACAAAGCGATCTTTACTTACGTCACACTGCGCGTGCAGGACGTTTTCAAAGGCCGGATCACCAGCAACGAAATCGTGATCAAAGCGCCCGGCGGCGTGACGCAAGACCGGGGAAGCATTGTGTTCGGCACGCCGGAATTCAAAACCGGCGAAGACGTTCTGCTCTTTCTGGACACCTGGGCTGATGGCAGTCTCCGCGTTCACCAATGGTTTTTGGGCAAATTCAATGTCAACACCGCCAAGGACACCGGCAAGCTGCTCGTCACGCGCAATTTGAGCAGCAGCAATGTCAGCATCCTCGGACGTTCGCAAACCGGCACGATTACCGAACGGGCGGACTATTCCGCCTATTCTGAGACGCTGCGTTCACGAATCAAGGCCTTGCAGACAGCTTCGGAGCAGCATGAAGCGAAGTATTACAGCGGCATCAGTCCGCGCTCGCTCCCGATCGAAAATGCCAGCGAATCGAATACTCCCTCGCCCAAATTTACGTTGATCAACGGCAATTATCCGCCGCGCTGGTTTGAACCGGACACGAATCAATCGGTCGTTTTCAGAGTCAATCCGGCGGGCGCGCCGAATTCGACCATCGTCAACGATATGCTTGCGGCGATGAATGCCTGGTCGAATGTCAGCGGTTCGGCGCTGCGCATCAGCAATGGCGGAAGCACGGGAACCTGCGGTCTGCTGGCACTGGACGGCGAAAACACCATTTCCTTCAACAACTGCGACAGCTACTCGCCCTTTTCTCCGCCTGGCGGCGGCTGCTCCGGCATTCTGGCGGCGGCGGGCATTATCAGCTACAGCCTGGTGCAAACGCGCGTCGTTAATGGCATCACCTTCTACCGCGCCTTTGAAGGAAATATGTCATTCAATCCTTACGCCAGTTGTTACTTCAACAACAGTTGCAACGTGCAGGAGATTGCCACGCATGAGCTTGGCCATGCGCTCGGCATCGGCCATTCGCTGGATTCGGCGGCGACGATGTATGCCTACGCTCATTTTGATGGACGCTGTGCGGGCTTGCGCACCGACGACACCAATGCCATCCGTTTCATCTATCCGGGCAGCGCAGTCACGCCGCTGACCATCGGCACATCCAGCCTGCCGAACGCTCAAGCCGGAGCCTTTTACTCGCAATCGCTGGTCGCCTCCGGCGGATCGCCGGCATACACCTGGAGCCTGGCTGGAGGAGCCTTGCCGCCCGGCCTGAATCTGAATTCCAGCGGAACAATCAGTGGCTTTGCCTCCGGCAGCGGAGCGTACAATCTAACCGTTCGCGTCACCGATTCAGCTTCGCAAACCGCTCAAAAAGCCCTGTCTATTTTCGTCATCGCCAGTGCCACGCTGCCGCCGCCACAACGCGCGCGGCGGGGAGATTTCGACGGCGATGGAAAGGCTGATCTGACAGTATGGCGCGGTTCGACGACGTACTGGCTACTGATGAAGAGTTCCAATAACACAATCCAGAACACGGCCTGGGGAGCGTCCTATGCGCCGTACTATGACGTTCCCACGCCGGGAGATTTCGACGGAGACGGCAGGGCGGATTACGCCGTCTGGCGTCCTGCTGAAGGTAACTGGTACATCATCAACAGTTCGAATGGAATTTACCGCGTTCAGAACCTGGGACAAAACGGCGATACGCCCGCCGCCGCGGATTATGATGGCGACGGAAAGACGGATCTGGCGGTGTGGCGGCGCTCGACCGGTTACTGGTACATCCTGCGCAGTTCAAACAGCGCATTGCAGTCCCTGCAATGGGGAGCATCGTACGCGCCGTATTACGACACGCCGGTGCCCGGTGATTACGACGGAGACGGCAAGGCTGATGTGGCCGTCTGGCGTCAACAGACCGGCCATTGGTATTACATTCAAAGCTCGAATAACCAATGGCGAGGCATTCAGCTCGGTCAAAGCGGGGACACGGTCGTGCCCGGTGATTACGACGGCGACGGAAAGACGGATTGCGCCGTCTGGCGTGGCTCAACGGGATATTGGTACCTCCTGAAAAGTTCAACCGGGACCGCTGACAGCCGGGCCTGGGGAACGTCCAGCGCGCCTTACTCCGATATTCCGGAACCGGCGGATTATGATGGCGATGGCAAAACCGACATTGCCGTCTGGCGAAGGCAAAACGGGTTTTGGCTGATTATCAACAGTTCCACAGGCCAGACGCGCATGGCCGCGCAAGGTCAAAATGGGGACACACCAATCACCGCCATGCAGTGGTAAGTCCAGCCATAATCAATGGGTGAGCGAGTGGTCTTTATTGCCTGCCTGCTTTCGCCAGTCGGAAAAGAGAAAGAGCAAGCTCAAAAGCTTGCTCTTTCTCTTTTCCGCGCTACTTTGTCTTGAATTGTCTCCTCACTGTGCCAAATTGTCGCAATCTCCCCCGGAGAAGAGTGATAACCCCTTGTATACAGGGAGATTACTCGCTGGGTCGTCTGGCCTGTTGGTTGCGTTAAGGTGGATTGCAAATGAAAACCGGCACCGGCCCTGTTCTGTGCCCCAAACAAAAAGGAGATCATCATGCACATCCCTACTGATCGAACCGCTACAAATGAAATTCCATCCAATCTGGGCGGAGAATACGAGTCCTTTCTGAAAAAACGCCGCCGCCTGACCCTGGAAAACGATCTTCAAGCCCTGGAGGCTTTGTTGGGAATCAACGATGAGAAGGTTTTGCATTCTTTACGGAAACTGGGATATTCGCGCCAAATGCTCCCGTTGCTTCATATGATCCCGCTTGTGCAGGTGGCCTGGGCAGATGGCTCTGTCGGAGCCCGCGAAAGCTGCATGATTTTGGAGATTGCGCGGCGACGGGGCATCCACAGTGAACATCCAGCTTTCAAACCGTTGCTCAACTTATTGGATGAGCGCCCATCCGAAGAGTATTTTGACGATACGCTATATGTCCTCAGCGTCATGGTCACAGCCATGCCCGCTGAACGCCGTGAAACCTATTTGCATGATTTGCTTGGTCTTTGTCGCCGGATCGCCGAGGCATCAGGCGGCTTCGGCCTGATCAATTTCGGCAACAAAGTCTGTCAGGAAGAGCGTTTACTGCTGGAACGCTTGTTCATCGAATTGCGACTGGGCCCTTCACTGTTACATTTGCGCGCTGAAAAAAATGGACAGACCTTGGTGCCTATTTTTGACCAATCAGAATCGTGGCTTTGATGGAAAGTTCAAAAGGCAGCACCTGCCGCTCGCGATCAATAATCGTGACCAGTTGCCGCCCAACCTCCAACCGCGCCTGATCGTTCGGCAGAAAAGCAAACCAGTCATCCAGGAAGGAAGTTTCAATCAGCGGTGAGGCCAGAAACGCCTCCCCGTCGGTGAATTCCAGCTTCTCGTTGCTGGTGACGCTGCGCACCCGCTGCAATCCGGCATCGAGCGCCATGGTCTCGGCGTTGCTGGCGGTCAACCGGTCAGTAATCATTCCTTCCAATTGCGGCGAATATTCAATCAGGTCCTGGTTGTAAAGCGCTTCCCAGTAAACGGAATAAAACTCGCCGAAGCTGCCGTGCGTGGCCAGCTTGACGGCGACCGTAGCGCCTTTCTTCGCCACGCGAATCAATTCCTCCAGCGCCTCTTCAATCTCGTCATTCGGCAACAGAGAAAAATCTCCGATCACCAGATCGAACTCCCCGACAGTGAAATCCAGGTCGTCCGGCAACGCGCGTTGAAAGGTCGCCCGGCTGACCATCTGGACATCCGCCTTGCCGCGCGCCAGCGCCAATCGTTCGGCGCTGGAATCAACTCCAACAACATTGACCTTTGCTCCACCGCGAACCGCCAGGTCAATGGTGTAGCCGCCTGTGCCGCATTCAACGTCTAGAAACCTGCCTTCCTTCGGCAGTTCGACTTCTTCGTCAATCAGACGGTCGAATGTTTCGCGCCACAGCGGCACAATGTACAAATCGTAAAGATACGCCAACTCTTTCTCGTCGTGTTTTTTGATTTTTGCGCTTTTTGCCATCGTCTTAAATGCGCGAACAGTTCAATTCCCTGCCCGCTTATCTCCCTTTGATCTCCTGAATCAACTCGCCCGCGCCGTATAGTTTCCGCAACGCTTCGACCACCGCCGAAGCGTGAACGCCGACAGCGCGCGAGCCTTCATTTTCGTCAACGTATAAATAACGGTTCGGCAGCTTTTGCAGATTGCTGTCGAAATTGATGCCGACCACTTCGCCGTTGCGGTTGATCACGGGGCTTCCCGAACAGCCGCCAATCGTGTCCGCCGTATAAACAAAGTTGAGCGGCGTGGAAAGCTGAAGCGACGATTTCGCGTCGCGCCAGCGTTGCGGCAGGTTGTACGGCGGCTTTTCGCCAAAGCCCTCCGCGCGGTCGAACAAGCCGTAAAACGTCGTCTTGAACGGGACGAGCGTTGTGTCTTCTTCGTAGCCCGCAACCGTACCGTAAGTAATTCGCAAATTGAGGTTCGCGTCCGGATAAACCGATTTGCCGTACACCGCAAAACGAGCCTTCGCGATTTTCTCGCCGGCAGCAGCTTCGACGCTCAGAATTTTGTCCTCGTTCCAGGCGCGCAGTTCGCGAAGGATCGGTTCGACCTTGCGCGCCAGTTCGATCAGCGGATCGTTCGATTTGCCGATCGCTTCAGCCCCGCCTTCAAACAACGCTTTACGAAAGGCGACATCGGCAAGCTTCGATCCGGCGACGACCCGTTTGGCAACTTCCGCCGGAGGCGAACTTCCCACCGCCGCGCGGATGAACGGGTCATCCTTGCCCAGGGTCTTCACTCCTTCCTCCAGCCAGGCCGTCATGATCGCTTCTTCCATTGCCGGATAAATCGGCGCGGAGGAAAGCAAACTCAGTTTCAGCGTTTCCAGCCGGTTGTCGCGGAACTCTTCATATCGTTGATCATTCGGCTTACGGATTTCTTCGGCATACCGGACCAAGCTGGAAGCCAGCGTCCCCAGCCGTGAAGCCGCCAGAGTTGAAAAAGCGATGCGCTTGGCCGCAGCAGGCAATCCGGCATAAGCCTTTTCGATCTGTTCCCAGGCCGGGCCGTATTCGCGCTGCCATTCCGGTCTGGCGGCGACAGCTTTGCGCAGCGCGGTTTCTTCGTCTTCTTTCTTTTTGAAGATGCGCGGATTTTCCAGCCCCGCCTGCTGTCCGACCAGCCGCTTGATCGAATTCTCCAGACTGCGAATCCCCGGCGACGCCTGTCGGCGCTGCTCCTCGCCCATTTTTGAATACGCTTTGAGCGCCGCGCTTCGTGAAGTCCACACCTGCATTTGGAGTGGATTGCCCAGGTCCCGCTGATAACGAATCTGCGCGGCGGTCAGCAATCGCGCAGTCGAACCGGGAAAGCCGGGGACGATGACGAATTCGTTTTCGGCAACCTCTTTCTCCGCCCATTTCAGGTAATGTTCCGTCCTGGCTGGCTGGCCGTTTTCGTAGACGCGGAAGAAGGTAATGTCCAGGTCGTATCGCGGATAGGTGAAGTTGTCGTAATCGCCGCCGAAGTAGGCAATCTGCTCTTCCGGAGCGAAGACCAGCCGCACGTCGGTGTAGCGTTTGAAGCGATAGAGCCAATATTCACCGCCGTTGTAAAGCGTCACGACTTCGCACTTCAGGCCGGATTTGGCGGCGTCCTCTTTCTCAATCGCGGCCATTACGACTTTACGCCGCGCGGCGGCATCTTTTTCCGAAGCAGCGTTTTTGGCGGCGCCCTGTACCCGGCTCGTGACGTCTTCGTAAGACACCAGCACATTGACTTCCATATCCGGGCTTTTCAACTCTTCGGCGCGCGTCCGGGCGAAAAATCCGTCTTTCGTCAGATTGCGCCCGCCGGTCGAAAGCTTGGCCACCTGCCCTGCGCCGACGTGCTGATTGGTGAAAATCAGTCCATCCGGCGAAACGAACGATCCGGTCGCGCCCCCTGCGCCCTCCGTCATACGCACCGTCGAAAGCCGTATGTGATCCAGCCAGGCCTGGGAAGGTTCAAAACCATACCTCTCCTTCCACTGTTTGAGGGGCGGATTGTCGAACGTCCACATCCCTTCGTCGGCATAACGGGCCGGCACAAAGATCAACGCAATCATGATGACTGCGAAAATTGAAGACTTTCTCATCTGTCTCTCCATCGAATTAGTTTTCGTTTTATGCTCACCTGAACGAAGTGGGCCAGCTTATCACAGCCTTTCGGCAAATCGCTGATTCCAGGCTTTCCGGTGCGCGTCTTATTGCCAGGAATCATTAAGAAAGTCCGCGCCGCCGGTTGCGCGCACTGAAGCACGCGCCAATCTCTATTCATTCGGATTCGGATTCCACCAGCAAGGCCCTTTTCCCTGCCGGGCGGCAGCCGCGCGGTGACGAATATCTTCCATCCGTTCCGGCGCAAGCGGCTGGAAATTCATGGCCGCCGCAAAAGCCGCATTCTGTTCGTTCGGGAAACTCAGTCCCAGCAAAGCCACGTCAGGATCGAGCGTCATGGTGTAATGCAAACACTCACTGACGCTCAACCGCGGCAAGACGGCAGTTGCGTCGTCCGCGCCGCCGGACGACAGCTTGCCACGCGGTCGCTGCTGTAAAGGTTGATTGTAGCCGGTCGTGTCTGCCAACAGTTTGCCAGCGCCGAAAGTCTTGAAACAGACGGTGCCAGTTCCGTGGGCTTTGGCCAGCGGCAGGATTTCCGTGATGTACCGCAAATCAACAAACGGCCCGGCCGGAAACATGACAAGGTCGCACAATCCGGCAGTGATCGCCGCCCGCAAGACATCCGGGTTGTGCGAAGAGATTCCGCGAAAACGCGTCTTGCCCGCCTTGATGCATGCTGCCAGTTGATCGAAGCCGCCGCCCGCTCGCGACAACGATTCGAAAGTCTCCATCGAAGACAGATTGTGAAAGACGAATGCGTCGGTCTGATCCAGCCGCAACCGCTGCAATGACGCATCAATCTGCGGTTCGACCGGATCATTCAATTCATCAATTTTGTCAATCACAAACAATTGATCCCGAAATCCTTTGATGGCTTCGCCAACGATCTGTTCGCTGTAGCCGTCTTCGTACCCGGGCGCGGTATCAATTAAATTCAACCCGGTTTCAATCGCCCGGCGCAGCGTTGCCACGCAGGTTTCAAGCGGCAGAGCGCGATCCGCGACATCGCCAATGCCGAGCGCCGTGGCCATGAAGCCCGTGCGTCCCAATTCCCGCCGTGGTTCGAAGCGCGGCAGTTTCCCGGTTGAAATAGATTCCATGGATAACTCGCTTTCCTGTTTTGGAGACTTGCGGTCAATTTACGCTCGGAGACGTTATCCTTCAACTCGCCAAGAATCAGGATTCACCGGACAGGGAGAGTTACACGTCGGCCGAATCAAAAATTGGCGATCTTTGCCCTGACTGACAGGCTGGGCAGCGAAGGGTATGTTGTCGAATTAGCGGCGAATGGTGAAACTGAAATAAGGCAATAATCCAAACATTCAACCGATTCGGCAGCATTCACCCAATTCCAATCCCAAGATTTAATATCAGACTAAGGTTTATCTAGCCTCGGCTTAAGGTGGAAGGAATATCTTGGCCAGCAATCCTTTCGTGGTACATCCGAAAACATAATTCATTGAGGAGAAAAATGTCCCGTATCAGCGCGTTCCGCCTTACGTTGCTTTTCACCGCCGCCATCGGCATTGCCCTTGCGGCAAGCTGGCTGGCCTCCGCCGAGTTTCAAGTCCAAATTCAGAATCAACCCGCTTCCGAAGGCCGGCCAATTACTCCCGCGGGAATACTGCTGACGGACGCCACGACGAGGTCGGCAGCCGTTGCGCCATTGACGGTGGATTTCGTCCGCTCGCCGGACAAAAGCGGTCCGGATGGCAAAGGGCGCTATCTGATTGCGATCAACAGCGGATTCGGCCTGCAATTCAGCGCCGAAACCAATCGCGGCCAGCAATCGCTGTCGGTGCTTGATCTGAATGCCAGGCCCGCGCCCGTCGTGGTTCAGAATGTGTATTTCCCGACGCCGCAAAGCGCCAATGTCGGCATCGCCATCGCCAGTCAAGCGGAACAAGACGGCAGCCATCTGCTGTATGTTTCCGGCGGCGTGGAAAATAAAATCTGGATATTCCGCTTCACGCCTGGCGCACGCACGCCGGTCACGCCGGCTTCATCAGGGCCGAATACAAAAGTGGAAGCGCCGTTCATTGATGTCAACGGTTTTGCCGTGCAGGCTCCGACGCCGCGTTACAACGACAATTCCGCGCCTGTTTTCCCGACTGGCCTGGCCTTGAGCCTGGATGGTGAAACGCTGTTTGTCGCCAATAACCTGGGGGACAGCCTGGGAATCATTCGCAATTTGCGCAGCACCCGCGAACTGGTGCGTGTTGATTTACGACGTGACAATCCGTTGCAGCCAATTTACCCCTACGGCGTTGCGGTCCTGCCGGCCAGCGATGGAAAAACAGCCAAAGTCTACGTTTCGTGCTGGAACGATGCGGCGCTGGCCGTGATTGATCCCAATAACCCAAGCAAGCCGATCAATCGCATTCCGATGGATCGCCATCCGACCGCGATGGTGTTCAATGCCGCGAAATCGCGGTTGTACGTCGTCAATTCCAACGCCGACAACGTTTCGGTGATTGATACGGCAGTGGACAAGGAACTGGAGCGCATCAATGTCCGTCTGGCCGAAAAAGCCCAGATCGGCAGCAGCCCGGAAAGCCTTGCCCTGAGCGCGGACGAAAAGACGCTTTTCATTGCCAACGCGCACAGCAATGCAATTGCGGTGATTGCACTTTCTGAACAGGCCAGCGGCAAATCCGCAATCCGCAATGAGCAATCCGCAATCTCCAAACTCACCGGCTTGATTCCCACCGGCCAATACCCGGCGGCCATCGCCGTCGTCGGTCAAAGTCTGATTGTCGGCAACGGCAAGGGCACGGGCGTCGAGAATTCCTCGATGGTCGTCAACAATTCCGGTCGAGCGCCGAATGCGCCGAACGACCGCTTTCCGGCGGGGCGCGGGCAGGGCGGCCAATACAGCGGCTCGCTGATTTCAGGCAATCTGAGCTGGATCGACATTCCCAACGAACAGCAATTGTACGGCTTCACGCAGCAGGTGCTGCGCAACAACGGATTGATCGGCGAGGTGAAAACCAGGCTGTTTGCCGGCGCCAATCCGATCAAGCACGTCATCTATGTCATCAAAGAGAACCGCACCTACGATCAGGTTTTTGGCGACCTGGGACAGGCGGGCGACGGCGCAAAAGCCGACGGCGATCCGACGCTGGCGATCTTCGGTTCAGGTGAAGCCGCGCGTTCTCCACGCGGCGAGGCGCAGAACATCTCGCCCAATCACCGGGCGCTGGCGCAGCGCTTCGGTGTGCTGGATCGTTTTTTTGTCAATTCAGAAGCCAGCGCCGATGGGCACAACTGGTCAACGGCGGCGTTTTCCACCGATTATGTGGACAAGGCATTTCGCTGGGAATACTCCGGACGCGGGCGAACCTACGATTACGAAGGTTTCAACCGGCTGCCCAACCTGGAACCCGTTGACGGCCTGCCGTCATTTTTCGCCAAGCCCATGACGGCGGATGCGGTGATGGATTACCAGAAACGTTTCGCGCCGGACGTGAATGGCGGGCGCGACGTGGCCGAGCCGGAGACGCTGTATCTGTGGGACGCCGCCAAGCGCGCAGGACTGCGTTACCGCAGCTACGGCGAATTCGTGCCGACGCTTTCCGACGCCGATTTGAAAGCCATCAACACTAACCGTCCAAAGACGTATCCTGACCTGACACCGACAGTCAGGGCCTTCGCCACCAAACGTTCGCTGGAAGGCCATTACAGCGCGACCTTTCGCAACTTCGATCAGAACACGCCGGATTCGATGACAACCGAATCTTACCGTGCGTTCAAGGAATCGAAAGGCGCGGTTGACCCGCTCATCACGAACAATCACGCGGACACACGCTTTCGCGGTTATTCCAGGCTGGATGATTGGCTGACGGAGTTTCGCGGTTATGTCACGGATATCGAAGCCGGACGGCCGGACCGTTTGCCACATCTGACGATCATGCGCTTTCCGAACGATCACACAGACGGCCTGCGCGCCGGGCGTCCGACGCCGCAATTTTTCGTGGCCGAGAATGATTACGCCATCGGCAAGCTGGCCGAAGCCGTTTCGCGCAGCCCATACTGGAAGGACACGGCCATCTTCATTCTGGAAGACGATTCGCAAAACGGTCCCGACCACGTGGATATGCATCGTTCACCCGCGTTTGTCATCAGCGCCTACAACCGGCCCGGCGCGCTCATTCATGAATTTCACAACACGGTCAGCCTGATTCGCACGATGGAAATCCTGCTTGGCATTCCGCCGATGAATCAACTGGATGCCGCCGCCGCGCCGATTGATATTTTCCGCGACGAAGCCGACTTGCGGCCTTATCAAGCGGTGATGCCGGACATCGCGCTCGACAATTTGATCACGCCGCCCAACCGCGATGCGCGGACAGCCTATTGGATGAAACAGACGCAAGAGCAAAACATGACCAAACCCGATCAAGCCGACGCCGATGTGCTCAATCGCATCATCTGGTTTTCGGTGCGGGGCGACACATATCCCGAACAGCGCATTGCGCGGCTGCCCGCCTTCGATCTGATGCTGGTGGGCTTGCGGCCAGAAAACGATGAGGACGAGAATGAAGAGGAGGGACGCCTGGAACGGCGGCGAGATGGGAAATCCCGACGCGCGCTGACGGCGCGTCAAGGAAGGATCATTGCTGATGACTAAGATAAGGAATGCGACCATGTCGCTGGGTTGTTTGCTGTTTCTCTTACTGCCTTTGTGGCTCTCAACGGCGCGGGCGCAAACCAACCCGCCCGCGCTGCGGGTGCGCGACGAAACTGGCCGGACTGTCGCCCGGGCGCAAATCACCGTGCGGACCGCGTACGGAGCAATTATGGCGAATGGCCTGAGCGATGAAGCCGGTCGCGTCAGATTGCCGGATCTTGCGTATGGCCAATATGCACTACACGTGATTGCGCCAGGATATGCCGGGCAACAGCTTGCCTACACGCATACGAAACAACCTGATGAGGTTACGATTACCCTGCGGCTCGCGGCCGTGACCGACAGCGTAACAGTGACGGCGCAACGTGGCCTGGTGGAAGATTCCAGACAAGCCGGCGCGCTGGTAACCATTCGCGACAAATCCGAATGGCAAACGCGCCCGCTGGCGACACTGGGAAATGCACTGGAAGGCGCGCCCGGCGTACTGGTACAGCAAAGCAGCGCGGGCCAGGTTTCGCCCTTTCTGCGCGGACTGACGGGGTATCAGGTGCTGAATCTGATTGACGGCGTGCGCTTTAACAACTCCACGTTTCGCTCCGGCCCCAACCAATACCTGGCCTTTGTCGAACCCAGTCAGGTGCAGCGCGTCGAAGCGATGCTAGGCCCAGCCAGCGTTGCTTACGGCAGCGACGCACTGGGCGGGGCGATCAATGTGCTGACGGCGCAATCATCCTTTCAGCCCTCAGATTGGCAAGGACACGGCGAATTCAGCGGCTATGCCGCCAGCGCCGATGTGTCGGGCGGAGGGGCCGGGCACCTGATGTTCGCCGGCCCACGTTTGGCCTTGCTGGCGGGGGGGGCCTGGCAAAAACATAACGATTTGCGCGCCGGACAAGGCGAAGATTCACGCCACGTCCTGCACCGTTTTTTCGGGCTTTCGGGGGAGCAAGTGCGGGAACTGACCGGCGAACGTCAGCAGGACTCCGGGTTCGCGCAATATGGCTGGCATGCCAAACTGGCGGCGCAACTGGCGCGCGCTCAGAATCTGATGGTGTGGTATCAGCACGGCGTGCTGGACGGGGTGCGCGGGTACAAGGATTTATGGGGCGGCCTCGGCCGGTTGCAGTCGGATTTTGCACCGCAGACGCTGGATTTCTTTTATGCGCGCTATGAAAAGCAGCGGCTGGGCTGGCTGGATTCGGTCAGCGGGACGTTTTCGATCAATACACAACGCGATGGATCCGCGCGGCAGAATCTGCTCGCCACCGACCGCATCACAACGGATGACAACGCCGTTGCCGTGTACGGCGCGGCGGGACAAGCCACCACGAGTTTTGGCCCGCGGCAAGCGGTCGTGTTCGGCGGCGAGCTGTATCGCGAATTGATCCGTGCCAGCCGTGTCGAATTCAATCCCGTGACGCGGGTTTCGGCACAACGGCGCGCGCTCTATCCGAGCGGGTCCCGCTACACAACGTTTGGGCTCTTCGCGCAACATAGCGGCGAATGGTTTCAGGGGCGATTGCGCACAACCGTGGGCGGGCGGTTTACACATGTCGGCTTCAGCGCGAACGCCGCCGACAATCTAACGCCGACCGGCGCCGGCCTGGGCGTGGCCGATGCGGCAGAAGACTTTCAGGATTTCACCTTCAACGCGAACCTGACCTGGCGACTCGGCGCAGGGTTCAGCCTGCACGCGCTCAGCGGGCGTGGCTTTCGCGCACCGAACCTGAACGATCTGGGCGCGCTGGGACTGAATGATCTGGGCTACGAAGTGCCTGCTTCAGAAACGTTGAAGGCCAATGCGCAGATGGGCGCCAGTGATGGTGAAACCGCGCTGCCCAGTGGCAGGCCTGTTGCCGCCTTGCGCGCCGAAAGTTTGTACAACTATGAGCTTGGACTGAGTTACCAGGCCCGAAGGATGTATCTGCGGGCGCAACTTTTCGATTCCGAACTGCATGACCCAATCGTCCGGCGGACGCTGCTTTTCGCCGCTGATCAGCCGCCCACGTCGCTGGCTGGAATCCCGGTGACGCCCATCGCCCCAACTGCCGACCAACGCGCCCGCAGGGTTGTGACCGTGGCCACGGCGCTCGATCCGCGCGCCGTCAAGGCCTTCGTGAACGACGGGCGCGCACGCTATTACGGACTGGAAAGCCTGGCCCGTGTGACGCTGGGCGTTCGCTGGATGGTGGAAGGCCAATACAGTTTGATCGCGGGCCGCGAACTGAACCCGAACCGCAACATACGCCGCCTGCCACCGCAACAAGGCTGGCTGAGCGTGCGTTACTCGCCAGCGTGGTTCGGCGGGCGACTGACATCCGTGGAAGCAAATGGTGAATTCGCTGGCGCACAGACGCGTTTGAGTGGCGGCGACGTGACCGACGAACGAATTGGCGCGTCGTTTCGCCGCCGTGACATCAGTGATTTTTTCCGCTCCACGCGCGTCAGTCCGTGGATCAACGCTGGCGCGGATGGCAGGCTCGGCACAGCCGACGATGTGTTCAGTCTGACCGGCAATACGCTTGCGCAATTAAGCGACCGCGTGCTGCCGTTGGGCGCAATTATCAACGGCGTACGCATCGTGGATGACGCTTCGCGCGCGCCGCTTTACCTGAAAACGCACGGTTACGCCGCACTCCATCTGCGCAGCACCTGGCGATTGACCGAAAACGCCAATGTGGATTTAGCCGTGATGAATCTGCTGGATAAAAACTACCGTGTACATGGTTCGGGCGTTGACGCGCCGGGGCGCAATTTCTTTGTGCGGCTGCGCTATCAATTCTGAAAACCGCAACGGCCGGGAAGCGGATATCCGCCAGGACCCGCACCCTGCCCGTTGCGGCACTGACCAATAAACGAGGAGACCTCATGCGTAAATTTGCCTTCATTACCATTGCTATTTTGCTGGCCGTCACGACCGCCGGCGTAGCGGGGGGCTATCAAAAACTCAAATCCATTTTACGGCCCGGTAAGAACGCCGATGGGCAAGGCATCACGCTGCCCGTCGGCTGGCGCATTACGCCCGCGGGACGGCATTTATCATTGCCGGGCGATATGGCGATGAAAATCGTCGTCAGTCCGGACGGCAAACATGCATTCGTCAACACGGCGGGCTGGCACGATCACAGCGTCAATGCGATTGACCTGGCCGGCGAAAAGATCGTCAGCACCATCAACGTCGGCAAGGACTGGACCGGAATGGCGCTCAATGCGAAGACCAGCGAACTGTTTGTTTCGGGCGGCGGCGAAATCACTCCGCAGTTCGCCGGGCTGGCCAAACAGCGCGGCGTCAGCGACACGATGCTCGACGCCTTGAAACTTCCTGTGTTGCGGTTGGGCTTTACAGGCGGCAAGCTGGAATCGAAACCTTCGCTGCCAATTGACGGACTGGCAGGCAAAGAACGGTTTGTCGCGGGACTGACATTCGGCGCGGATGGCTCGCTTTATGTGGTGAACATACAGAACGACACGGTCTACCGGCTGAGTGGCGCGGATTTCAAAACACAACTTTCGGCCAAAGTCGGCTATCGTCCTTACACTTCCGCGCTTGCGCCCGATGGCAAACAGCTTGCCGTCTCGAACTGGGGCGATGAATCGGTCAGCCTGCTCGACGCGGCGACGTTGAAAGAAACCGCCAGGCTGAAAGTCGGCAGTCATCCGAATGATCTGGCCTACAGCAAAGACGGGCGCCTGTTCGTGGCTAACGCGGGATCGAACAGCGTCAGCGTGATTCGCGACGGCCAAGTGATCGAAACGATCCGCACGTCCTTCGAGCCGAAAGCCCTGGTCGGTTCAACCCCCGTGGCGCTGGCGATTACCGGCGACGGCCGCAGGTTGTACGTTGCCAATGCCGACAACAATGACATCGCGATGATCGACATCGGCAATTCGCGGTCTTCGGCAGTGCTGGGGTTCATCCCGACCGGCTGGTATCCGACGGCCCTCGCCGTTTCGCCGGACGGAAAGAAATTGTTCGTCGGCACCGGCAAAGGCGGGATGCGGTTGCGCGGTAATTTCCCGGCGGCGACCGAATACAAAAACGCTTCGCCTGATCCCCAGAAGCCGTATGATTACGTCGGCTCTCAACTCGAAGGCACGTTTTCGATCATTGACGCGCCCGACCGTGCCGGACTCACCGCTTATACCGCGCAGGTAAAAAACAATTTCCCGAATCCGGGGGCGCAAATTGACCAGGCGCACGCCGACCGCATCAAGAAAGAAGTCTTCCCGAAGATCAAGCACGTGCTCTACATCATTCGCGAAAACCGCACCTACGATCAGGTGCTGGGCGATCTGGGCAAAGGCAATGGCGATCCGAACCTGACGCTTTTCGGCGAGCAGACGACGCCCAACGCGCACAAAATCGCGCGCGAAACGGTCATCCTCGACAACCTTTATTGCAACGGCGAAGTTTCCCAGGACGGCCACCAGTGGTCGAACGCGGCGTATGCGACCGATTACACACAAAAGGCCTGGGTCAACAGCTACAGCCGCCGCGGCGAACCTGAAGCCGATGAGCGGCTGACGGCTTCGCCCGGCGGATATTTGTGGGACAACTGCAAAAAGCATGGGAAATCCTACCGAAGCTACGGCGAGTTCGCGTCGTTCCGTTCGACGCCAGACAGCGAGCCGGAATTCCGTGGCGCTTCCGGCTTGCGCGAAAACGCCAGCCTGGAATGGGCAAAACTCAAGAACATGCCCGGCGGTCGCCAGCGCGACACGAAACTGGCCGAAGTCTTCATCAAGGAATTGAAAGAAGCCGAAGCGAAAGGCGAGTGGTGGAATTTCATGGTCATGTCGCTCGGCGAAGACCACACCGACGGATTGACCCCGGGCCGGTTTACGCCCACGGCGTGCGTTGCATCAAACGATCTGGCCCTGGGAATGATGATCGAAGCGGTTACGAAATCGAAGTTCTGGCCTGAAACGGCGATCTTCGTCATCGAAGACGACGCGCAAAACGGCCCGGATCATGTGGACGCGCGCCGCACGGTCGGCCTGGTTTATTCGCCGTATGTGAAACGCGGCGGCATCGTGGACAGCACAATGTACACGACGGTTTCATACCTGCGGACGATGGAATTGATTCTGGGCTTGCCGCCGATGACGCAATACGATGAATTGGCCACGCCGCTCTATCACGCCTTTACCATGACGCCGACGCTCACGCCTTACACCCATGAAGATGCCCGCGTAGACCTGCTGGCGAAAAACGCGGCGACGGGCGAAGGCGCGCGGCGTTCGGCGCGCCTGGACTTTTCTGATTACGACCGCGCTGATTTTGACGAATTGAACCTGATTTTGTGGGCTGCGCTTAAGAGCACCCCGATGCCTGCCCCAGTGCGAAGCGCACTTTATGATGTCCCTCGAAAACTGGACAACTGATTAAGGCGCTAAAAGTCCCGGCTGAGCGAAGTAAAGAAAATGAACAAGCAGCGCAAAACATCTCCCAACCTAAATCAGGACACGCAACATTGAGGCTGTACGCGAGCGTGAGCGAGCGCCCCCCTGGCACTGCTGGCGCTCGCCCACGCTCGCGTACGGCATCGTGTATCAATCCCATCTGCTCTGATTTAGTTCTCCTCCTCGAAAACGGTTTCTCAACCAACTCTGGAAACGCGTTCTTTGACTCGCCAAATGCTTCCTGTTAAAAGCTCCGTGATCACACATCATCACAAGTCTTCCAGAGGATCATCCAATGTCGAAGCGCATGTTTCCAGTCGTTCTTGCCTGTCTCGTCCTGCTCGGATTCGCCGGCCAAGCAACAGTCAATGTCTCCGCGAATGGTGCGGGAACCAGATTGCTGCGCACTCCCACGGTGAGCGCGACGCAAATTGCGTTTGCCTACGCCAACAACATCTGGACGGTTGAACGCGCGGGCGGCACGGCGCGGCGATTGACCAGTTTTCAGGGCCAGACCTCGAATCCGCATTTTTCGCCCGACGGAAAGTGGATCGCGTTCAGCGCGGAGTATGCCGGAAACACGGATGTTTACGTTGTCCCGGCCGAAGGCGGCGAACCGAAGCGGCTGACCTGGCATCCCGGCAATGATTTGGCTCAAGGCTGGACGGCGGATGGAAAGTCCGTGCTCTTCGCTTCCGGGCGCGCCAGTTGGGCGCCGAATGCCGCGTCGCGCTTCTGGACGGTTCCGGCGGAAGGCGGCGTCGAAGAACCGCTGCCCCTGCCGCGCGGTTATCAAGGCAAGATTTCGCCCGATGGTTCCCGCATCGCGTACCGGATGAATACTTCCTGGGACGAAGAGCGGCGCAATTATCGCGGCGGACAGAATCGTCCAATCTGGATAGTTGACCTGAAAAGTTACGACCTGGTTTCTCCGCCCTGGACCGACTCAAAAGACGTTGATCCGGTGTGGGTCGGCGATACAGTGTATTTCATTTCCGACCGCGACAGCGTGGCCAACGTCTGGGCTTACGACACGAAGGCGAAGAAGCTGACGCAGGTCACGCGATTTACCGATTTTGATGTGAAGTCGCTCGGCGCAGGCGCTGGCAGCGTGGTTTTCGAGCAGGCTGGATACATTCATGAACTTGACCCGAAAACCGGTAAAACACGCGCTTTGAACATCACGGCGGCGGGCGATTTCCCGTGGATGATGCCGCGCTGGGAAGACGTGACCAGCCGGATGACCAATCTGGCGATTTCGCCCACGGGCAAGCGTGTCGTGGTGGAAGCGCGCGGCGAAATCTTCACCATTCCCGCCGAAAAAGGCGATGTGCGGAACCTGAGCAATTCCAGCGGCTCGGCGGAACGCGACCCGGCGTGGTCGCCGGATGGCAAATACATCTCTTACTTCAGCGACAAATCCGGCGAGTACAAGTTGATCCTCGAAACGCAGGATGGCCTGACGCCGCCGCGCGAAATCGCGCTGCCGAATCCGACGCATTACTACACCGCGACGTGGTCGCCGGATTCCAAAAAGCTGCTGTACACCGATACCAATCTGAAAGTCTGGGTGCTGGATGTCGCCAGCGGCCAAACCAAGATCGTCGGCAACGATCCCTGGATGGTTCCGCAGCGCACGCTGAATCCGGTCTGGAGTCCCGATTCAAAATGGGTGGCCTATTCCAGCCGGTTGAAATCGCTTTACCACGCCATCTTCGTCAGCAACGTCGAAACCGGCGAATCGAAGCAGGTGACGGACGGCCTGGCCGACGCGGTCTGGCCCGCCTGGGATGCCAGCGGCAAGTATCTCTGGTTTCTGGCCTCGACCGATTTCGGTTTGCGGTCGCAATGGCTGGATATGACTTCATACGACCACGAAACGAATTACGGTTTGTATTTCGCCGTGTTGAAGAAAGGCGAAGCCAGTCCGTTGCTGCCGGAAAGCGATGAAGACACCGGCGTTGGCAGCGCGACGCCGGGCGGTGCGCCAAATGCTGGCGGGGGGCGCGGCGCTCGTCCTGGAGCCGCGACGTCTGATTCCGGTCAAGCCGATCAAACCGCGCAAGCGCCTCGCGCGCCGCGCCAGCCAGTCAATGTCCAAATTGATTTTGACGGGTTGCAAGGACGAATTATCTCCGTGCAAAGCGTGCCGGAGCGGCCATACACGCAACTTCGCGCCGGAGCGGCGGGAACGGTTTTCTATCTGGAACCGGCGGCGGGCGGCGGTGCTGGACGTGGCGGCGCTGGCGGAGGTGGCAGCACTTTGCAGCGGTATCAATTAAGCGTTCGCCGCGCCGCGCCCTTTGTGACTGGCGTGGCAAATTACGATGTCAGCGCCGATGGCCGCAAGCTGGTGTATCGAAGCGGCGGCGGATTTGGCGGCGGTGGACGTGGCGGCCAGGGAGGTGGCGCTGCGGCTGGCCCATCGCTTTACATCGTTGACGCGGATCGCCAGGTTCCACAACCAGGCCAGGGGCGGCTGAACGCCAACCTGCGCATGTACCTGGAACCTAGGGAAGAGTTCAAACAAATCTTCAATGAAGGCTGGCGTAATCAGCGTGATTACCTGTACGTGACGAACGCGCATGGCAGTGACTGGCCGAAGATGAAAGAGATGTATGGCGCGCTGTTGCCCTACGTCAATCACCGCGCGGATTTGAATTACCTGCTCGACAACATGGGCGCGGAGATTGCGGTTGGTCATTCCTACGTGCGCGGCGGCGATATGCCGGATGTTCCAAATTCGCCGGGAGGCTTGCTCGGCGCGGACTTCGCAATTGATGGCGGGCGGTACAAGGTTACTCGCATTTACGAAAATGAAAGCTGGAACCCGGACCTGCGCGCGCCGCTCCATGCGCCGGGCGTGGAGGTTTCCGCTGGCGATTACATTCTGGCGATCAACGGCATTGAGTTGAAAGCGCCCGACAACATTTACCGTCTGCTGGACGGCACGGCGAACCGGCAAACGGTGCTGACCGTCAACAGCCGTCCCAGCCTGGAAGGCGCACGCCAAGTAACGGTGATTCCAACCGCGAACGAACAAGGATTGCGCACCCGCGCCTGGGTTGAAGCCAATCGCCGTTTGGTGGACAAGCTTTCGGACGGCCAACTGGCTTACGTTTATCTGCCGAATACCGGCCAGCCCGGTTACACCAGTTTCAATCGTTACTATTTTGCGCAGCAGGACAAGAAAGGCGCGGTGATTGACGAACGCTACAACGGCGGCGGTTCGGCGGCGGATTACATCATTGACGTGTTGCAGCGGGACTTCGACGGCTATTTCAACAACGTGGCGGGCGACCGCTACCCGTTCACCAGTCCTTCAGCGGGCATCTGGGGGCCGAAGGTCATGATCATCAACGAAATGGCCGGTTCCGGCGGCGACCTGATGCCGTGGATGTTCCGGCATCGCAAGATCGGCTTGCTGGTGGGCAAACGAACCTGGGGCGGTTTGGTTCACACCGCAGACACGCCGGGTTTCATTGACGGCGGTTCGATGATCGCGCCACGTGGCGGCTTTTTCACCCGCGAAGGCAAATGGGCGGTCGAAAACGAAGGCACCGCGCCCGACATTGATGTCGAAAACTGGCCCAAAGACGTGATCGCCGGGCGCGACCCGCAACTCGAACGCGCTGTGCAGGAAGCCCTGCGGCAGTTGAAGGAGAAACCGGTGAACCGCATGACTACGGAACCGCCGCCGCCAACCTGGGGTCAGCGAAAAGAGCAACTGCCCGTGCCTGCAACGACAGGTGGTAAGCGGCGTGAACAGCGATGAGCCTCGGAACCCGCATTCAAGCAGTCCAAACTTCTCAATGCTGTTAGAGAGAATTTGCAGGCATATGCCGACCGGGGCAGCTTTCGCGGTTTCACTGAGGTCAAGCCGGGGCGCTTCAAATTCATCTGTCTGATCCGGCATCAGATGGATTTAGTTTAAGCATCAGGTTTAACAAAATACGAATAAATACCAAGGCGGGCAAGATGCCCGCGACACCGGGCGAGCAGGGATGCTCGCGCTCCCATTCATCTCAAAGGAGTTCAACATGGCGACAGCCAATACTGATTTTTTCAAACTGGATTCATTGTTATCTGACGAAGAAAAGCTGGTTCGCGACTCGGTCAAAGAGTTCGTGAATGAGCGCATCAATCCCATCATCGCTGACTGTTTTGAGGAAGGCCGGTTTCCGAAAGAACTGATTCCGGAAATGGCCAGCCGCGGTTTGTTTGGTTCGACGCTGCCGGAAAAATACGGCGGCGCGGGCGTCAACGGCGTCAGTTACGGATTGATCTGCCAGGAACTGGAAGCGGGTGATTCCGGCATTCGCAGTTTCGTTTCCGTCCAAAGTTCGCTGTGCATGTATCCGATCTTCGCCTTCGGCAGCGAAGAGCAGAAACTGAAATACCTGCCGAAAATGGCGGCGGGCGAAATCATCGGTTGTTTCGGATTGACCGAACCGAACTCCGGTTCCGATCCCGGCAGCATGCGCACGCGCGCCGTGCGCACCAAAGACGGATGGCTGCTGAACGGCAGCAAAGCCTGGATCACCAACGGCACAATTGCAGACATCGCCGTCGTCTGGGCGAAGACCGATGACAACGACAAGATTCGTGGCTTCATTGTTGAAAAAGGCACGCCAGGTTTCACCGCCCCTGAAGTCAAACACAAACTGAGCCTGCGCGCTTCGGTGACTTCGGAACTGTTTTTTCAAGACTGCCTGATTCCGGAAGAAAACCTGTTGCCCTTGAGCGGCGGATTGAAAAGCCCGCTGATGTGTTTGACGCAGGCGCGTTACGGGATTGCCTGGGGAGCGCTGGGCGCGGCGATTTCGTGTTTGACGACGGCGGTGGATTACGCCAAACAGCGCGTCCAGTTCAATCGCCCGATTGCCGCCTTCCAACTGACGCAGGAAAAACTGGTTCGCATGTACACCGAAATCAGCAAGGGACAGCTTCTGGCCTTGCGGCTGGGACGGATGAAGGACGCAGGCGAAATGGAGCCGGTTCATGTTTCGATGGGCAAGATGAACAATGTCGCCGTCGCTCGCGAATGCGCCCAGATTGCCCGGACGATTCTGGGCGGCAACGGCATCGTCGGCGAATATCCGATCATGCGGCACATGTGCAACATCGAGTCGGTCTACACCTACGAAGGCACGAACGAAGTTCATATGCTGATCATCGGCAAACACCTCACAGGCCTCGACGCATTTTCAAACTGACGCCATGAATCTTGACGACACCCTGCCTCACCACGCAGCACCCAAAAAGCTCTACCAGCATCTGTATTTTCAGGTGCTGGTAGCGATTGCCATCGGTGCAATGCTGGGATTCTTCTTTCCGTCCGTGGGCACAAAGATGAAGCCGTTCGGAGACGGTTTCATCAAGCTGATCAAAATGCTGATTGCGCCGATCATCTTTCTGACGGTCGTCGTCGGCATCGCGACCATCGGCGATTTGAAGAAGCTGGGGCGCGTGGGGTTGAAGTCGCTGTTTTATTTTGAAGTCGTCACCACCCTGGCGCTGGTCATTGGCCTGGTCGTCGTCAAACTCTTCCGCCCCGGCGTGGGCATCAACGCGGACGCTTCCACGCTGGACATGAAAGCCGTCGAACAATACGCAACGACGGCAAAATCGCAGTCCACGGTTGAGTTCTTTCTGCACATCATCCCAGACACGATCATCGGCGCATTTGCGCAAGGCGAGATTTTGCAGGTGCTGCTGGTGGCCGTTCTGTTCGGTGTGGCGCTGACGGCAATGGGCGGACGCGGGCAAATGGTGCTGGATTTGCTGGAAAAACTCAGCCAGACGTTTTTCGGCATTATCGCGATGGTGATGAAAATCGCCCCGATTGGCGCGTTCGGCGCAATGGCCTTTACCATCGGCAAATACGGCATCGGAACCTTGCTGCCGCTGATGAAGGTGATGCTGTGCGTTTACATTACCTGCCTGCTGTTTATCTTCGTCGTGCTGGGATTGATTGCGCGCGCCAACGGATTCAGCCTTTGGAAGTTCCTGCGCTACATCCGCGAAGAAATATTGATCGTGCTGGGCACGTCCTCTTCGGAATCGGCGTTGCCGCGTATGATGCTGAAACTGGAAAACCTGGGCTGCACGAAATCCGTCGTCGGCCTGGTCATTCCCACGGGGTATTCGTTCAATCTGGACGGCACTTCGATTTACCTGACCATTGCGGCGATTTTCGTGGCGCAGGCGACCAATACGCATCTGACCTTGGCGCAGGAACTGGGAATTCTGGGCGTGCTGTTGCTGACTTCCAAAGGCGCGGCGGCAGTCACCGGCGGCGGTTTCATCACCCTGGCGGCGACGTTGTCATCCACCGGAACGATTCCGGTGGCGGGGCTGACGTTGCTGCTTGGAATTGACCGCTTTATGTCCGAAGCGCGCGCGCTGACAAACCTGATTGGTAATGGCGTTGCCACCGTCGTTGTCGCTCGCTGGGAAGGCGAGTTCGATCACGAAAGAGCCACAATCATTCTGAATGGCGCTGGCAAAGCTCCGGCTATTCCCCAAGCGACTGCCAGCCAGGTCGCTCTGACAGAAGATTGAAAATTCGACGCCAACGCACTGATTAGCCATTAACCATTCTCCATTCCCCATTATCATTCAGGAGAAAGTGCCGGATAAAAGCTTGGGGAACTTCCTGTCAGATAATGGCTAATGGCTAATGGCTAATGGCTAATTTCCCGGAGTTCGTCTGGTTGGTTTGGTGATGGCTTTCAGCAGTTTGAGCATCTCTTCGCAATCGGTATGAATGGAATCAAACTCTCTCTGATCCAAAAAATCTCCACTATGGAGAAGCTCCAACCAGAACTCGGTTTTGGTTGCCATCTTCAATGCGGCATTCATTTCGTGAAAGAAATCCGGTTTTGACTCGGCTTCCTGTGCGGCTTTGACGTGCGCGCCCACGCTGGTTCCTGTATCCAGCATCCGCTTGCTCAGCACGTATTCCTTTTTGGTTTCGGATAGATGCTTGTACAGGCGCACGATCCGCAGCGCGAACTGATACGACTTCTCCAGCACTACGTTTGGGCTCATAGGACCTCCTGATTGGAATAATGAATTTGGCTGCCGGTTGGGGTGGCGGCGTATTTTCGCGCGGCAAATTTGCCGTGTAAATCGGAAGACCTCCAAAATCACATTTCCTGGTTGGACTCGGCCCGTTTTGATTGCCTACCGGTCGGTAGGCAGAGTAAGATGCGCGCAGTTCACGCACTGCAATTCCAACACGTCTTGTCAAACAGGAGACTCAAATGAAAAGCAACTACCGCCAGCTTGTTCTTTCCGCCGTGCTGATCATCGGGCTTGCCAGCGTCGCAATGTTCGCGACCGCGGCCAAGTCAATTGCCTCGAAAGTCACATTTACCAAAGATATTGCGCCGATTCTGTTCAAGAATTGCGCTGAGTGTCATCGCCCTGGCGAGATCGCGCCGATGTCTTTGATGACGTATCAGGAAGTGCGCCCGTGGGCGAAGTCCATGCGCGAACGCGTTGTCGAAGGTTCCATGCCGCCCTGGAGCGCTGATCCGAAATACGGCCACTGGGCAAATGATCCGCGCCTGTCAAAACAGGAAATTGATGCCATCGTCGAATGGGTCAACGCCGGCGCGCCAAAAGGCGAGGACAAGGATTTGCCGCCCGCGCCGAAATTCGCCACCGGCTGGACAATTGGAGATCCTGATGTAGTGCTGCAAATGCCGGAAGAATATACCGTCCCGGCGGACGGCACGGTTCCCTACCTGTACTTTTCGATGCCGACCAACTTCACCGAGGACAAATGGATTTCGGCGATGGAGATTCGTCCCGGCAATCGCAGTGTTGTGCATCACGTCATTGCCTACGCGCAGGATGCCAGCGTGAAAGATACTGCTCCCAGCGGCGAAGGTGACTTGCGGCGCGGGCGCGTTCATCTGGGCGGAATCACGCCGAACAAGACCGGCGTGGTTTTCAGCCCGGATTCGGCCCGGCTGATCAAAAAAGGAAGCAACATCGTTTTCCAGATGCATTACACCACCAACGGCCAGGTGACGAAGGATCGCACGAAGATCGGCTTTGTTTTCGCCAAAGAGCCGGGCAAGAAAGAATTGATCACTGGCAACGCGATTAACACACGGTTCGTCATCCCGGCAGGCGAAGGCCGCCACGAGGTCAAAGCCTCGAAGACGATGGATGAAGACGTGCTGATCACTTCGTTCATGCCGCATATGCACGTGCGCGGCTCAGCGTTCACTTACACCGCAGTGTACCCGGATGGACGTTCGGAAATTCTGCTGAACGTGCCGCAATATGATTTCAACTGGCAGCACACCTACATCCCGAAAGAGCCGATTGCGCTGCCGAAAGGCACTCGGTTGGATTGCGTCGCCCATTTCGACAATTCGCCGAAAAACAAGTACAACCCCGATCCGACGAAGGCCGTGCGCTGGGGCGATCAGACCTGGGAAGAGATGATGATCGGCTGGTTCACTTACACACGCGCCAACGCAAATTCCAAAGCGACAGCCTCGTCAACTGGACAATAACTCAAAGCTGTAAGTCATGGGGAATCATCCACGCACATCGCCACGCGCCTGAAGGGGCTGCCTGGCGATGTGCGTAGTCGTCCCTTCGCAAGAGTCGGGATGCCAAACAGGAGACTTACAGACCATGAGCACACTCAAAGCTGAAAGCCGCGATAGTTCCACATCTTTTCAACCGCTGGAGGAGGAACAATATCCTGCACGTGGATACGCTTGGTACGTTGTTGGCATCCTGACCTTTGTCTACGTCTTCTCATTCATAGACCGTCAGATTCTGAATTTGCTGGTTCGACCGATCCGGCGCGATTTGGGCATCAGCGAAACGGAGATGGGATGGCTAATGGGGCCGAGTTTCGCGTTTTTCTACACCGCCTTCGGCTTGCTGCTGGGAAGGTTGGCAGATAACAGGAGCCGCCGGACGATCATCGCTGCGGGCTTTGTTTTATGGAGCATCTTCACGACTGCGTGCGGCCTGGCGCAAAGTTTTGGACAAATGCTGTTTATGCGAATCGGCGTGGGGGTGGGCGAAGCGGCCTTGTCTCCAGCGGCGTATTCGCTGATCACGGATTATTTCCCGCCCAAACGCCGAGCCACGGCGCTCAGCGTCTATTCGATGGGGATTTACATTGGGTCGGGGCTGGCGTTCATTATCGGCGGTTATGTGGCCGGGTTTGCGACCAAACAACAAATGTGGGACTTGCCAATTGTGGGCGCGACGCGTCCCTGGCAAGTCGTTTTCTTTATCGTTGGAACTCCCGGAGTACTGCTGGCGCTGTTGATGTATACGGTGCGTGAACCCATTCGCCGGGGAGTGCGATTAATCAAAGAGGCGGAAGGCAAATCGGCCATAGCCAAAGTTCCCTTTTCCGAAGTTGTTCAATATCTATCGGCAAACCGCCGCACGTTTCTTTGCCATAACATCGGTTTTGCACTGCTGTCGTTTTCATCATATGGCAGTAGCGCCTGGATCCCCACCTTCTTTGTCCGCAATCATGGCTGGACGGAGGCGCAGGCGGGCAAAACTTATGGCCTGGTCATCGGAATTTTCGGCACGCTTGGTGTGGCAGCAGGTGGATATTTTGCCGACTGGCTGGCCGAGCGTGGTTATCGGGATTCCACGATGCGTACCGGCTTGATCGTTTCCGCGGCTTGGTTTCCGTTCGGAATGCTGTATCCGATTATTTCGGACCCATACTGGGCGGTGGCATTACTGGCGCCGTCGGCGTTTCTATCTTGTGCGCCGTTTGGTGTTGCTCCTGCGGCGATTCAACAAATCATGCCCAATGCCATGCGTGGTCAGGCGTCAGCAATTTATCTGTTTGTCATTAACTTAATCGGACTCGGTGTTGGGCCGCTTGCCGTGGCAATGACGACACAGCACATCTTCCGCAATGATCAAGCAGTGAACTATTCGCTGGTAATCATGACCACTCTGGCACACGTGCTTGCCACGATTTTACTATGGGTCGGGCTGAAGCCTTTTCTGGCGAGTCTCGACCGCTTGAAAACCTGGACGTTAAGTCACAGTTGATTTGAACTTACCTTTTCCAGAGTAGGGCAACCTGCCGAGGTTGCTCCGCTTGCTTAAAAGACGTCTTTTGAGAACCCCGGACAACCTCGGCAGGTTGTCCTACCTTTCCGAGGAGTTATTTGCTATGTGGATTCGCAAAGCAATCAGAGACATGAAAAAGGGCGTTGACTCGCCAATGCCCACGCAGGTGGTTTCAAATGAAGAATTTGAACCACGCCCGCAAACTCCGAAACAGAAGCACGTCGAGCAATTGATCGGCGAATTGTCCGAAGTCCGCGCCAAAAAGCTCGGCATGGAGCGCCGCGACTTTATGCGGACTTCAATGGGACTGGCGACCTGCTTTCTGGCATCGAACCAGGCGTACGGCAAAACCTACTGGGAAGTGGACGAAGCCGAAACCTGGGAACCGGCGGCTTATGACGAAAAATGGCCGAAGAGTGAATACTTCATCGTGGACGTGCAGGCGCATTTCACCAATGGGCAGGCGCTCGGTTTCCGCAGCAACGAGTTCATGAAAAACATGGGCTTCGACCTGAAGAACGACGCTGAATCCTACAGCTTCCGGACTTTCGTCAAGGAGATGCTCTTTGACAGCGACACTTCGATTGTCGTGATCTCCGGCGTACCCAGCCTGGAAATCAACAAGGACAAGGACGGCAAGGTTCTGGAAGGCAGTGCGCGCAGCAGAGGCATCCTGCCAAGCTGGCTGATGTCCAAAGCCGCGCAGGACATCAACGCCATGGCTGGCGGCACCCAGCGCGCGCTGAACCAGGGGAATCTGGCACCCAACCATTACTGTGACAAGGTTGCCAACAAGATTGATAAGGCGGCGACCATCGAACAGATGGAGCGCGAAATCAATCAGTACAAGATCAGTTCCTGGAAATGGTATTGCCACACCGATCCGGCGCGCACCGGCAACGGATTCCAATGCGATGACGACAACGCGCAATGGTTTATCGAAGAATCGCGCAAGCGCGGGATGAAACTGATCAGCGTCCACAAAGGCTATTCCTACCAATCACGCTCGCTCGGCCATCTGGCCAATCCGAAGGACATGGAAAAAGCCGCGCTGAACAATCCTGACTTCAATTTCATCGTTTACCACTCCGCCATCAAGCACGGCAAAAGCGAACAAGGGATGAAGCCGGGAGAGGATTGGCTGGACGCCACCCATAATAATTATGATCCGACCACAGGCGATTTCGAGTGGCACAAAATTCTGATGGACATCAAGAAACGCAATCCGAAAATCAACAACCTGTATTGCGAAATCGGCAGTTTCTTCAACACGCTGGCCATCGTTCATCCGGAACTTGCCGCTCACGGAATGGGTAAAAACATCAAGCATTATGGTGCGGATCACGTCATCTGGGGAACGGATTGCCTGTGGTGGGGATCGCCGCAATGGGGCATTGACGCCTTCAAACGTTTCCAAATCAGCGATCAGATGTGCGAGAAGTTCGGCTACAAGAAAATCACCAAGGAAGACAAGGCGAAAATCTTCGGGCTGAACGCGGCGAAACTGTACAAGATAGATGTCAACGCCAAACGTAAAGCACTTCCGGCGGATGCGCTGGAGAAGCTGAAAACGGCCTACCTGGAAAACGGCGGACAACGCAGCAACGCCGCTTATGGCTGGGTCAGGGCAGGCGATTAAAGGCGACGCTGTGGAGTGCTGCGACTTGTCGCAGCTTTTCGTTCGCAATCGGTTTATTGCTGTAACAGCTAAGACCCAGGGCAAGAACGAAAAGCGGTGACGAGTCCCCGCACTCCATCTACTGTGAGCCATCGAGCGGCGTGTTTTATTGAGATTGCTGCTTCTGCGACTCCACCAACGAACCATATTTGCGCAATTGCGAAGACGATAACGCCACGGTCGCCACCACCACCAAAGTTCCAATCCCGCCGCTGACCACGGAAAAAATCGGCCCGACTAAGGACGCCACCGAGCCTGATTCAAATCGTCCGATTTCGTTCGAGGCGTTGATGAACATGCCGTTGACGGCGGAAACGCGGCCACGCATTTCATCCGGCGTCAGCAACTGCACCAGCGTGTGACGCAGGACGACGCTGATATTATCGAAGGCTCCGGTCAGAAACAGCATTGCCAGCGACAACCAGAAGTTTCGCGATAATCCGAAGACGACCGTCGCCGCGCCGAATCCCGCAACCGCCCACAACAAGGTTTGACCGGCTTTTTTCAGCGGCGGCAAATGCGCTGAAAGCAATGCCATCGTCACCGCCCCGACTGAAGGCGCGGCTTGCAGCCAGCCCAGTCCGACCGGGCCAACTTTCAAAATATCCTTGGCGTACACCGGAAGCAGCGCCACTGCCCCGCCCAGCAAAACGGCAAACAAATCCAGCGACATCGTGGTGAACAGCAGCTTGGTGCGCCACACGTAGTCAAAGCCGGCCAGAAACGACCGCCAGTTGTTCGTGGTCGTCTGCGTCTCTGCGGCGAAAGAGCGGTTGGCAATCATCGCCAGCATCACGAAATAACAGACGCTGCCAATCGCGCCAATCAAATATACCCGCGTCGCCCCGCCCAGCAGCGCAATCAGAAAGCCTCCCAGCGCCGGCCCCAGCATCGAAGCGGCTTCAAAGCCGCTGATGGTCCATGAAACGGAATTGCTGAAAATTGGACGGGGAACAAGCTGCGGCATCAGCGCTGACCGCGCCGGCCCCTGAAACGCCCGCGCCAGGCCGCTGGAGAGCAGGCAGGCATAAATCAATTTCACGCTGCCGCCGCTGGCGGAAACCGCCGCCAGTCCGAGAGAACTGATGATTGCCAGCACGGTCGCGGCCATCAGGATTTTTCGGCGGTCAAAGCGGTCCGCTGCCTGCCCGGCGGGCAAAGCCAGACCAATCATCGGCGCGGCCTGAACCAAACCGACCATGGCCAGCGGCCAGGCCGAATTCGTCTTTTCGTAAAGCTGCCAGCCGACGGCGACGTTCTGCATCTGCACACCCAGTACAGACAGCACGTGGCCGCTCAGAAACAGCCTGAAATCGCGGATGCGCAGCGCGGCGTAAGGATCGTGTTTGATGATTGTGGATTCGGCGGTTTCAGCGGGTTGGGATAAATGGCCGTCGTCAGACATCGTTCGTTTGAGGAGTTTTTGAGATTCGAAATCGTAGATTGGAATTGAAAAAGGCGACCGTTGCTGGTCGCCTTTTTCTTCGCTATGCGGATGAGAGGAATCGAACCTCCACGAGATTGCTCCCACTAGCACCTGAAACTAGCGCGTCTACCAGTTCCGCCACATCCGCATTGGGAAGGCGCATACTACTGATCGAGCCGCAGGCTGTCAAGATGTAGTCTGAAAATCAATCTTTCTCAGGCCAAGTTCTTCCTGAATTTCGCGCAAGGCGGCAATGACGAAGGCGCAATGTTCATCGAAACTCATTCCCAACTCTTCCGCGCCCTTCCATAAATCGTCGCGGCTGACCGTGCGGGCGAAGGCTTTGTCCTTCATCCGCTTTTTGACTGATGCCGGTTCCAACGTGTCGAAACTTTTGTCGGGACGAACCAGCGCGCACGCGGTCAGAAACCCGCAAAGCTCGTCAGTCGCAAACAGCGCGTGTTCCAGCAGACTTTCGCGCGCGATGCCGGTGTAATCGGCGTGCGAAAGGATCGCGCGTCTCACATCTACGGGATAGCCTTTTTCGCGGAGGACTTCGGAACCAAGCTGCGGGTGGCGCTGGTCGGGGTACCGCTCGTAATCGAAATCATGGAGCATTCCAACCACGCCCCATTTCTCTTCGTCCTCGCCGTATTTGCGGGCATAAGCGCGCATCGCGTATTCGACAGCGCGGGCGTGTTTGCGCAGGCTTTCGCCCAGCGTCCATTCACATAATAACTGCCAGGCGTCTTCACGTGTCGGCAATGTTTCAGGCATCTTGAGACCCTCCGTTGAGATAAAATCGGCGTTTTTTACCCCCGTTTGTCGCGCAAGGCAAGTATGGTAGATTCCAGCGAAGTCATCAGAGGAGAAGAAGCGGGAAAACCATTGGAAAACTGCTTTGAGTTGTAAATGAATGAAAACGGAAATTCGTCCGGCTTCGCCATTGAAGCGCGGGACTTGATGAAAAGTTACGGCGGTCTGGTTGCGGTCAATCGAATCAGTTTCAGCGTCCGGTACGGCGAAGCCTTTGGCATGCTTGGCCCGAACGGCGCGGGCAAATCAACGATGATGCGGATGATTTATTGCCGCACGCCGCTGAGCTTCGGTATGTTGCGCGTGGTCGGGCGGGATGTGACGGATGAAGCCCGCGCCATCAAGGAAAGCGTTGGCGTGGTGCCGCAGGAAAACAATCTCGATCCGGATTTGAGCGTGCGCGACAACCTGCTGATTTACGCCCGCTACTTTCGCATTCCGCGCCAGATTGCCGAACAGCGCGCTGACGAACTGATCGAATTCGCCGAATTGCAGGAAAAGCGAGACGTGCGAATCGAAACACTTTCCGGCGGCATGAAGCGGCGGCTGATGATTGCCCGCGCCCTGATCAATCAGCCCAAAATTTTGGTTTTGGACGAACCGACCACCGGACTTGACCCGCATGTGCGGCTCGCAATTTGGGAAAAACTGCGCGTCTTGCGCCAGCAGGGACTGACCATCGTCCTTTCGACGCATTACATGGATGAAGCGGAAAAACTCTGTGACCGGCTGGTGATCGTGGATCGAGGCCAGATTCTGGTCAGCGGCACTCCGCGCGAATTGATTCGCGAACACGCGCAGCATTTCGCCCTGGAAGCGCGCGGCTGCAATGGGCGTGCGTTGCAAACCGGTTTGTCGCACGTGGTAGCCGAACGCCGCGGCTCCACGCATTTCTATTTCGCGGCTTCGGCGGAGGAACTCGCGCCATTGATGAAAGCTTACGAGAATGATGAAGTCGTCCTCCGCCCATCGAATCTGGAAGATGTCTTTCTGCTGCTGACCGACAACGAACGGCTGATCTGAAGTTTTTATGCTGGCACTTTCTCAAATCAATTTTGGCGATGCCTTGCGCGTCTGGCGGCGCAATTACGATGTCTACGTCCGGCTGTGGAAGACCGAAATGATCGCGCCGTTGTTCGAGCCGGTCTTTTCCGTGATCGGCTTCGGCTGGGGCGTGGGCTCGCTGGTTGCCGGAAATGTAATGGGAGTCCCCTACCTGACTTTTGTCGGGGCGGGCTTGCTGGCCTTTACGGCATTGCTGCGGGCATTGTTTGAATGCACGTATGGTTCGTTTTTTCGGATGGTCTACCAATCCACCTTCGACGCAATTCTCTGCACACCGGTCGAAGCCGAAAGCCTGGGACTGGCCGAAATCGCCTGGGGAGCGTCTAAAGCCTTATTCGATGGATTGTTCGTGCTGGCGGTGCTGGCGCTGTTCGGCGCGGTGATTTCTCCGCTGGGAATTCTGATTCCGATTGCGCTGACCATCGGCGCACTATGGGTGGCGGCGCTGTCGCTGCTGATCACTTCGCGCATTCACGACATCAACAACTACAATTTTTACATGGCGTTTGTCTTCTCCTACCTGTGGATTTCCGGCGCGTATTTTCCGCTGGAACGAATGCCGGTGCCGGTGCAATGGCTGGCGTGGGCCGTGCCGCTGACCAGCGCCGTGGATATTTCGCGCCAATTGATGACCGGCGTTTTAAGCTGGAAAATGTTGTGGGAAACCTTCTATCTGATTGCCGCTTTTCTCGTCACCACGGAGTTCGCCTTGCGCGGATTGCGCCGCAGGATGGTCAACTGAAATGATGGATTGAGTCAATTCATTCAAAATGGTTGTCTGCGAGCTTGAATTTTCATCACAAGCGCTCCGGCGAAAAGCACGAGCAGACTTGTCAGCCAAGAATAAAACCCTATCCGCAGATGCACCAGATGAAATTTATTGACTCCACCTTCATCGGCGGGGAGTTCGGAGACGAACATCGTGAAGGTGTTTAGCGCAAAAAGCAGGGAAAGCCCTGAAAAAATCATCGTCGCCATCCATTTCCGGAAAACGAAAAACACTATTCCCGCCAGCCACAGCGAATTGGCCAGCCAGGCAAACTGGCCAACCAATATGCCCAGCCAGCCAATGACCAGAATCCGAAGGCCGTACCAGACCGGGTCGCTTTTCTGTGAGACTTCCAGGCATGGTGTGGCGCAGGCAATCAGATACAAAAACACGCTGATTACGATGAAAACGCGATTTTGATGAGAGACAGCGGTTGCGCCTTGATTCATATCGGGCGATGGATTTTGCGCGGAGGAGCAGCCGATCGCTGGTTGGAAGACACACGCGGACAGTGTCTTCCAACTTCGGGCACGTAAAAAATCAACTTTCTATTGAGGGACAAGATGACATCTTGTCCCTCAATGGATCATGCGCCGAAACCGGGAAGTAGATTTTTCACGCGCACTTCGTTTGGCATTTTTAGCGGTTCCCACCGGGAACGAGCTACTTCAGCCCAACCAATAACCCTTTGGTATAGCCCAGGGTTTCAACCAGACCGGGCAACGGGTCTTTGCCGTCTTTTTCGTATTCGTAACCGGCCAGGGCTTGGTAGTTGATTTTGATCAGTGCGGCGAGGATTGATTTCAAGTCCAGGATGCCGCGTCCGCCTTCAATGGGCGTGTTGCGGTTGCCGAGGGCGGAGATGTCTTTCAAATGCACATCGTACAGACGCTCTTTGCATTTAATGATGGATTCCGCCGGATCAACGCCCGCTCGCGCGGTATGGCCGACATCAATGCACAGCCCGATGCGCTTGTCGTATTTTTCGGCAATCTTCCAAATGTCGTAAGGCGAGGGAAAGTTTTTGTCCTCCGGGCCGTGGTTGTGAATTGCCAGCTTGATATTGAACTCTTTGACCAGCGGATCCAGCCGCTGAATCCACTGGTTGAGGTCGCTCACGGGTCCGCTGGGAGAGCAAACCATCGTCGGAACGCCCACGTCGCGGGCATATTCAAACGCGCGGCGCATGTCCGCTTCGTCGTTTTTCATGCCGACATTTCCCACGCTCAGGGGAACCATGCCAGCGGCCCGGAACATTTCCGTGCGCTGCTTGCGTTCTTCGGTCGTGTGGCTCAGGTCAACGTGGTTTTTGACGTTCTTGATGGAAATGTACTTCATTCCCGCGCGCTGCAAGCCCTTGATGGTTTCTTCAATCGGCCATTCGCGGAAGGTGTATGTCGCAACGCCGATCTTCAGCCCGCGCCAGCGGTCTTTTTCTTCGGCTGCTGCGGCGGCGGAAAGCCCTTCCAGACGGGCAAAAGGCAAAGCGGCGGCAGCCAGCGCGCTGGTTTTCAGCAGGTCACGTCGAGAGAAGGTGTTCATCGTTGGTCTCCTTAAGGTTGAATCAATTGCCTGTGCGCGCCAAAGGCCCGGCCCAGGTCGCGCACGATTTGGTCATGAAGCGTTTGCATACGGGAGTAGAGACTGGCGCGCGCGGCGTCAGGTTTCGCTCTTGTCGTTTCATCGAGTGCGATATAGCGATTGCACAGTTCTTCAATACTGGCCGGTTGCCCCTGCTGTTTCCGGTATGCCCACAAGGCTTGCACCGCCGCGCCGACCGCCGCGCCTTCTTCATTGGCGACACAGACAACTTCGGCGTTGAAAACATCGGCCAGAATCTGCCGCCAGACGGCGCTTTTCGCGCCGCCGCCCGTGGCGCGAATCTCCGTTGGATTGACGCCGAGTTCGCGCAGCCGGTTCAATCCGTAATTCAAGCCAAGCGTCGTGCCTTCCATCGCCGCGCGGGCGAAGTGAGCCACTGAAAACGTCTTGTCGCGCAGGCCGAAATACACGCCCGTGGCGTCTGGCGCATTCGGTGTCCGCTCGCCTTCGAAGAAAGGAATCAGCATCAACCCGTCATTGCCTGCCGGAACCGAGCCAGCGTTTTTTGACAATTCATCGTGGGAAAGGTTGAACCGTTCGCGCACCATCTCGGTGGCGACCGTCACGTTCATCGTGCAAACCAGCGGCAGCCATTTGCCCGTTGAATCGCAAAACGCGGCGACTTCGCCCTGCGGATCAATCACCGGTTTTTCGGCGCAGGCGTAAATCGTCCCAGACGTTCCCAGACTGACGGTAACGACACCCGGTGCGACGTTGCCGGTGCCGATGGCGCCCATCATGTTGTCTCCGCCGCCGGAACTGACGATGACTTCCCTGCCCAGCCCAAACTCGGCGGCCAACTCTTCGCGCAAAGTTCCTGCGATGTCGTTCGCAGCAATCAATTCCGGCAGCATGTTGGCAACGCCCGGATCAATGGCGTCAATCGCCGCTTTTGACCAGACGCGGTTGCGAACGTCGAGCAGCGCCGTGCCGGAAGCGTCGCCGCATTCCATCGTCTTGCGGCCCGTCAGCCAGAAATTGATGTAATCGTGCGGCAGCAGGATCGAACGCAGGCGCGCGAAATTCTCCGGTTCGTGCTTTTTCAGCCACAGAATCTTCGACGCCGTGAAGCCCGCCGGAATGCCATTGCCGACGGTGGCAATCGTGTTTTCCAAACCGCCGAGCCTTTCAATGATCTCTTCGCATTCCGGATTGGTGCTGGTGTCGCACCAGAGCTTGGCCGCGCGGATGACCTGATCGTTTTCATCAAGCGCGACGAACCCATGCTGCTGGCCGGAAACGCCGATGCCGCGCACCGCTGAAATGTCAACGCCAGCCACGCTGGATTGCTCTATCACAGATTGAATTGTCTCCCGGATTGCCGCAATCCATTCCGCCGGTTGCTGCTCTTTGTGCCCGGCAGGCAGGCCTTCGATCAAGTCGTAGTGCCTGCTGGCGCTCCCCACCACCTGGCCGGTGCTGGCGTTGAGCAGGATTGCCTTGGTGCTTTGCGTGCCGCTGTCTATGCCGATGAAGTACTCGCTCATCTTCGCAATGTCTTTCGTTTTTTGAGTTTCGTGATGGATGCCGGATTTGGCTTGACCATTAAACGCAATTGCCGCTTGCGAGGCAAGCAGACTGACGAAGAGCATGAAATTTGTTTCGCGGCTGGAGCGCGGACGTTCCGTCCGCGCTCCAGCGCACCCCGCGCAGATTAGTTGATCGGGTTCCTGCCGCAAACTAACTTCGCCGCGTTTTGCGGTAAGCCGCTTTCAACCCGACGCCGACCGCCAATGCCCTGAGTTACAACTCGAAACATAGCGAATGGCGGTCAAAAATCCGACCTGCACTCTTCTTTCTGGGCTTCCTGCGACGAACGTTGCGAATGATTATCGAAACGGGCATCCACGACGCCATTGCCCACAAACTGAACGAAAAGAACCAACTCTCGAATCGAGCCGTCGCCGAAGGCATCATCAACAACGTCCGCAAGACGATCATCAGCGACCAACTGACCGCCCTCAGGTTTTTCGCGGAACTCAACGAACGGCCCTTGTCGGCAACATCCTGGAAAAGATGATGGCTGGCAAAGTAAGGAAAAGGGGACGAATCCATGCGAATTCGGCCCCTTTTCGAGTCGGTAATTTGAACTGCTTCCGGCGTTACTGCGCGCTGACGAAGCTGTTGCGTAACGTGCCGATATTTTCGATCACGACTTCAAACACATCGCCGTCTTTCAGCAGCACCGGCGGGTTGCGAAAAACGCCTACGCCTTCAGGCGTGCCCGTCGCGATGACGTCCCCTGGTTCCAGCGTGATCGCCTGGGTGATGTAATGAATCAAATACGCGACGTTGAAGATCATCTTGTTGGTGTTCGACGACTGCATGACCTGGCCGTTCAGGACGCCTTCGATTTTCAGCGCCTGCGGATCGGCGATTTCGTCTTTGGTCACGATGGCCGGACCGAGCGGACAAAAACCGTCCAGACCTTTGCCGCGCACCCATTGACCATCGGCGAATTGCAGATCGCGCGCCGAGACATCGTTCAGGCAGGAATAACCGAAGACATAATCCAGCGCATCCGCTTCGCTGACCTTGCTCGCTTTTTTGCCGATAACGACAGCCAGTTCCGCTTCAAAGTCAATTTTTTCGCTGATCGCGTGCAGGGTGACGTTGGCGTTGTGCGCGTTCAGCGAATTCAGGAACTTGGTGAACATCAGCGGCGATTTCGGCGGTTCGTCGCCGCCTTCGATGGCGTGATCGTAATAGTTGCGGCCGATGGCGATGATTTTGCCGGGATTGACCGCCGGCAGATATTCGACCGCGTCGAGCGCAAAGGCCGTTTTCGCGTTGGCGTTTTTCGCCGCGTGGGCAGCCGCCGCGCCGCGCTTGATGAATTCCAGCGTGGTTGGCGCGATTTCGGTGATGTCCACAATGACGTCGTTGTTGAGCATTCCCAGACGGGCTTCGTCGGAAGTTTTAGTTTTGAATTGTACGAGTTTCATAACGATCCTGAATTTGAGGTTGAGAGTTGGAATTGAACGCCGTTTCTCAGGCTTCAGAACTTTCCACCCTTCGGCGTTGGAATTCGTCGAAGGTGACAGCCAGCACGATGACCGCGCCGATGATGATTTTTTGAATAAAGGGAGAAATTTGCAGCAGGTTTCCGCCGTTGGCCAGCACGCCCATGATCAACGAGCCAATGATGGTGCCGATGACGGTTCCCTGCCCGCCGCTCAGACTGCCGCCGCCGATGACGACGGCGGCGATGACGTTGAGTTCGTAACCTTCTCCGGCATTGGGCTGGCCGGTGACGGTTCGGGAAGTTTCAATCGCTCCGGCCAGGCCGGCCAGACCGCCCAGAATGGTGTAGTAGGTGATCTGGTAGCGCGAAACGCGGATGCCGGCATAGCGGGCGGCTTCGATGTTGCTGCCCATCGCGTAACAGTAACGGCCCAGCCGGGTGCTGCTGAGCATGAAATGAACGATCAGCGCGATGGCCACAACCAGCAGCAGGGGCAAAGGCACTGCGCCCAGCAGATTCTTTTCGGCCAGATAACCGGCTGACTGCGGCAAACCAACCACGGCATTGCCGTCGCACAAATACAACGCCAGCCCGCGATAAATTCCCATTCCGCCCAGCGTAACGATGAAGGCCGGAATCTTCAGCAAGGTCACCGCCGAGCCATTGATCAGCCCACTGGCCGCACCGATGAGAACACAGACCAGAAATCCAACTGCGGCTGGCGCTCCACTGACCATTGCCATCGAACCGACCACTCCCGACAGCCCGATGATTGAGCCTACCGACAAGTCAATTCCGCCCGACACCATGACCATGGTCATGCCCATCGCCATTATCGTGATAACAGCGGTTTGACGGGCGATGGCGGCCAGATTGCCATGTGTCAGAAACTTCGGGTCCTGTCCGAGCACGAAATATTCCGCCAACGGAATCAGCGCGCACAACACGATCAGACTGATGAACGGCAAAAAGCGTTTAACCCACTCTGGCATAGTGCCTCAGTTTAATTTGTGATTTGGATAAGCCGGAAAAACGATGCGGCACGTTACGGCAGCGATGCCGCATAGTCAAGAGTGGGAAGCAACAGCCTGGTTCCGGAAGTTTTATTTAGTAAAGTATTGTGGCGCAATCTTTATTGCGGGGGATCGGTTTTCCCGCGCCGTGAAGCGAAGGCCGCGCGGCACGAATGGGCAGGCGTTCAGGTGGCAGGGGCCGCGGAGAAACAGGCTTTCGGAGAAGAGGTTCGCCCAGACCATTCCCGCAATCCCCCTCCTCACCATCGAGGCGGAAACGGAGACGAAGAAGCAAAATTTGTGCGAGATTCCGGCTTGCTTTAAGCTGACGGCATGGAATGGATTCAAAAGGAATTTTCGCTTAAAGCGCGCCCGCGCGGCTTTCACCTGATCACGCGCGATGTGCTGGAACAGTTGCCGGAACTTCGGGAAATCGAAATCGGCATCCTGCAACTCTTCATTCAACACACCTCGGCGTCACTGACGATCAATGAAAACGCCGATCCGGACGTGCGGGGAGATATGGAACGCCACTTCAATGCGGCGGTCCCGGAAAACGCGCCATACTACGAACATACGCTGGAAGGTTCGGACGACATGCCGGCACACATCAAAGCCTCGATTCTGGGACCATCGCTTTCCATCCCGGTCGGACGCGGCCAGTTGCGACTGGGCACCTGGCAGGGAATTTACCTTTGCGAACACCGGAACCATGGCGGCGCGCGGCGAATCGTCGCGACACTTTTCGGAAAAAGGAAATAGACCGATGAGGAAAGAGGCATTGCAACAAGGGTTGACCGTTCTGGCGCTATCCGTGGTTCTCTCCGGTTTTGGCGTTAAAGCCTTTCAGGAACCCCGTCCACCGCGTGGCTACTCGATTCCGCTGATTGATCTGGCCGCCGAAACACAACGGCAAGTCATCGTGGACAAGGAACCGGGACAGTATCTTGGCCACCCGACCACCGTCCTGCTTGAAGACAAAAAGACGATCATCGCCGTCTATCCCAAAGGTCATGGGCGAGGCGCAATCCTGCTGAAGCGCAGCACGGACGGCGGATTGACCTGGTCAGAACGTCTGCCCACGCCGAAGAGCTGGGAAACTTCGCTGGAAACACCAACAATCCACCGGGTCGTGGATAAACGCGGCAAAAAGCGTTTGATCCTTTTTTCCGGCCTGTATCCGATTCGGCTGTCTGTTTCGGAAGACGACGGTCAGCGCTGGAGCGAGCTGAAACCGATTGGAGATTTCGGCGGCATTGTGGCCATGGGCAGCGTCGAACGATTGAAAAACGGCGATTACCTCGCGCTCTTCCATGATGATGGGCGGTTCTTCACCAAAGGCGGCAAGCGCTCGGAATTCATGACGCTTTATCAAACGCTCTCCCGGGATGGTGGGCTGACCTGGTCCGCGCCACAGGAACTTTTCAAATCGGAGCAGATTCACTTGTGCGAACCCGGCGTGATTCGTTCGCCCAACGGCAGGCAACTGGCAATGCTGCTGCGTGAAAATCGGCGTGTGCGGAACTCTTACGTGATGTTCTCCGATGACGAAGCGAAGACCTGGAGTGCGCCGAAAGAGTTGCCCGGCGCACTGACCGGCGACCGGCATACAGGCAAATACGCGCCCGATGGCAGGCTCTTCCTTTCGTTCCGCGACACCACACACGAAAGCAAAACCAAAGGCGACTGGGTCGCCTGGGTGGGCCGTTACGATGACATTGTCCACGGACGCGAAGGCCAATACCGCGTCCGGCTGATGGATAACTTCAAAAACGACAAAGGCTGGGATTCCGATTGCGCCTATCCTGGCGTGGAAATTTTGCCCGACGGCACTTTCGTTTCAACAACATATGGCCATTGGATCGAAGGGCAACCGCCGTTCATTGTCAGCGTGCGGCTGAAATTGCGGGAGCTTGAGGCCAAAGCCAAACAAGTGAACAGAAATTCGCCGCGAAATTGACTCATCCATCGCCAACTCGTATGGTATGCCGCGCAATCCGCAAACAAGAATTCAATCAATCATATTTCGGCATATTTCGGTCATTCACGGAGCAACCATGCGTACTGTCGCCGTTACGATCCTGGCTCTTCTGCTCGTATCCGCAAGCGGGTTTGGGCGGAATCAGCAGGTGGCGTCGGGAAATCCAGGCGATGCCAGACTGGTCACATCAGACATTCAAAACTTCTGGCGCGCCTATGATCTGGCCAAGCCGGAAAACCTGGCGGAAGTTTTTGACCGCGAGTATTTCACGCCCGGCAGCCCTGGGTTGAAAGATTTCACCCAACTTCGCATCAAGGACGCCAAAACATTGGCCGCAACGGTCAATCAACTTCGCAAATACTACGATTCAGCGCGCGCCAGCACATTGCGGATCGAATCCATGCAGCCGAAGATTCGCGCCAGTTTTTACGCATTGAAATATCTCTACCCTGAAGCCGTTTTTCCAGACGTTTACTTTCTGATCGGGCGGCTGAGCAGCGGCGGAACGACTTCCGGGCGGGCGCTGCTGATTGGCGCGGAAATGTATGGCCGTACGCCGGAGATGCCGCAAGAAGTCCTGAACGACTGGCTCAAACAGGTCCTCAGTCCGGTCGAAAATGTCCCCGCCATCGTCGCCCACGAATTGATCCACTTTCAACAAAAAAGTCCGCTCAATCTGCGCGGCACTCTGCTGGGACAGACCATTCACGAAGGCTCGGCGGATTTCGTCGGCGAATTGATCTGCGGCAGCCAGATCAACACGCATCTGCACGCTTACGGCAACCCGCGCGAAAAAGAGTTGTGGAACGAATTCAAGCCGGCGATGACCGGCAAGGATTTCAGCAAATGGCTTTACAACGGCAGCGCCTCCAAAGACCGCCCGGCGGATTTGGGTTATTACGTCGGTTACAAAATCGCCGAGGCTTACTACCAACAGGCGAAAGACAAGCAGCAGGCGATCAAGGGCATCCTTGAAATCGGCGATTTCGAGCAGTTTTTGAAAGACAGCGGCTACGAAAAGAAGTTCCATCCATCAACCTCTTCACAGGAGAAATCGAAATGACCAAACGAATATTGTCTTCGGCGGCGACGATCTTGGCGGCGCTCGTGTTCGCCGCATGTTCCCCGGCAGCGGATAAGCCGGCTCCCGCCGCCGAAAGCAAACCGGCGGCCCCAGCCGCAACTGACGCTGCCTCCAGCGAAGTGAAGATCGTTCGCCTCGATCCGCGATTCGATAAGCTGGTTGCGGCGGACGCCAAAGTCGAAAAGCTCGCCGATGGGTACAACTGGGTCGAAGGCCCGGTCTGGAATCGCAAGGAAAGTTTCCTGCTGTTCAGCAACATTCCCAAAAACGAAATTATCAAATGGCAGGAAGGCAAGGGCGCAAGTCAGTTTTTGCAACCCAGCGGTTACAGCGGCAAAGAACCTTTCACGGGCAGGGAGCCGGGAACGAATGGATTGACCTACGACGCCGAAGGCCGTCTGGTGATGTGCCAGCACGGCGACCGTCGCGTCGCCCGGCTGGAAGCCGACGGCAAAACGATCAAATCGCTCGCCGACAAATACGAAGGCAAACGGCTGAACAGCCCCAATGATCTGGTCTACCACTCGAACGGCGATCTCTATTTCACCGACCCGCCCTATGGTCTGCCAAAGGGAATGGAGGATCCGGGGCGCGAACAGGCTTTCTGCGGGGTTTATCGCTTGGGCAAAGACGGTAAGCTGACGCTGCTGACCAAGGAAATCACCCGGCCCAACGGCATTGCGCTTTCGCCCGACGAAAAGAAACTTTACGTCGCCTCCTCCGACCCGGACAAAGCCATCTGGATGGTGTACGACGTGAAAGCCGACGGAACGCTCGCCAACGGCAAAGTCTTTTTTGATTCCACCGCCTGGGCGAAAGAAGGCAGAAAAGGTTTGCCCGACGGCATGAAGGTGGATAAAGACGGCAATCTGTTCACCACCGGTCCGGGCGGAGTGATTGTCTTCGCGCCGGATGGCACGCATCTGGGAACCTTTGACACGGGCGTGCCGACGGCCAACGTCGCGTTCGGCGATGACGGCTCGACGCTTTACATTACGGCCAACACGGCGCTGCTGCGCGTCAAACTCAACACCAGGGGCAAAGGTTTCTAAAGATCGCCGGATCGGACTGGATCGCGGACGTTCCGTCCGCGACCCAGTAAAAGACATAAGCAGTCCTTATTTTTAGCATTAGGTTTTTGCATTTTACTTATTTGGGTTGGGCTGCTATTTTCCGAATCCACCAACGATAGGCAGTACACTCAACAAACTGAAATATTTTAGGAGGCGAGATGGCGGCTTCTGCTGAAAGCCTGCGGCGTATTTCCGCGGCGGGTCTTTTGCTGCGCCTGTGGCAATCTTCCCTGGGCAAAAAGTATGTGATGGCGATTACCGGATTGGGCTTATTTGGTTTCGTGATTGTCCACATGCTGGGCAACCTGCAAATTTATCTAGGCCCGGAACACATCAACGCCTACGCCAAGACGTTGAAAGCAACACCGGCGATTCTATGGGGCGCGCGGCTCGGTTTACTGTTCATCACCATCCTGCACATCACCGCGGCGGCGCAACTGACGCAGGCCAATCGGAAGGCACGACCTGTGGCTTATATCCATAAAAAGCCGGTGGCTTCGACATTCGCGTCGCGGACGATGATCATCAGCGGTCTGGTTCTGTTCGCATTCATCCTCTTTCACCTGGCGCATTTCACGATCGGCTGGGTTGATCCGCAGTACCTGGAATTCAGAGACTCGGTTGACCGGCACGATGTGTACCGGATGATGGTGACGGGTTTTTCCAACCCGATTGTTTCCCTTTTCTACCTGATTTCGATGGGCCTGCTGCTGTTTCATCTCAGTCACGGTGTGTCGAGCCTGTTTCAATCGCTCGGCCTGCGCAGCAAGAAAATCGCCGGCGTTCTGGACAAGTTTGCGCGGGGCACGGCGTTGATTCTCTTTCTGGGCAACATCTCAATTCCGCTCTCGATTCTGGCAGGTGTTATCAAGTAGTCGGTTCAGTACCGGAAGCGGTAGCGGCCGGGTCCGCGCTTAAGCAGTCACCCGGTCGCTACCGCTCCCGGTACTGACCAAGTTATCAAGTAGCTATGAGCATCACACTCGATTCAAAAATTCCATCCGGCCCGGTCTGGTCAAAGTGGACGAAGTACCGGCAGGATATGAAGCTGGTCAATCCGGCGAACAAACGCAAGTTCACCGTGCTGGTGGTCGGTTCCGGTCTGGCAGGCGCTTCGGCGGCGGCGACCCTGGGCGAGCTTGGCTACAACGTCAAATGCTTTTGCTTTCAGGACAGTCCGCGCCGCGCGCACTCGATTGCCGCGCAGGGCGGCATCAACGCGGCGAAGAATTACCGCAACGACGGCGACAGCGTCTACCGGCTGTTTTACGACACAATCAAAGGCGGCGATTTCCGCGCCCGCGAGGCCAACGTCCACCGGCTGGCCGAAGTCAGCGTCAACATCATTGACCAGTGCGTTGCGCAGGGCGTCCCCTTCGCGCGCGAATACGGCGGATTGCTGGACAATCGCAGCTTCGGCGGCGCGCAGGTTTCGCGAACCTTTTACGCGCGCGGGCAGACGGGCCAGCAGCTTCTGATCGGCGCGTATCAAGCCCTGAGCCGCCAGATTCATGCCGGAACGGTGCAGATGCACACACGCACCGAAATGCTGGATGTCGTCATTATTGACGGCCAGGCCAAAGGCATCGTCACGCGCGATCTGATCACGGGCAAAATCGAAGTTCACGCGGGCAACGCGGTTGTGCTGGCAACCGGCGGTTACGGCAACGTCTTCTACCTTTCGACCAACGCCAAAGGCTGCAACGTGACGGCAACCTGGCGCGCGCACAAGAAAGGCGCATTATTCGCCAATCCCTGCTACACGCAGATTCACCCGACCTGCATTCCGGTCAGCGGAGATCATCAATCGAAACTGACGCTGATGTCCGAAAGCCTGCGCAACGATGGGCGCGTCTGGGTTCCGAAAAAGGCGTCGGATTGCGGCAAGGCTCCGAGCAGTATTCCCGACGCTGACCGCGACTATTATCTGGAGCGCAAATATCCAAGCTACGGCAATCTGGCGCCGCGCGACATCGCTTCGCGCGCGGCGAAGCAGGTTTGCGACGAAGGACGCGGCGTGGGTCCGGGCGGACGCGGCGTGTATCTGGACTTTTCGGCTTCGATCAATCGTCTGGGCGAAGACAAGATTCGCGAACGCTACGGCAATTTGTTCGACATGTACGAGCGCATCACCGGCGAGAACGCCTACAAACAACCGATGCGCATTTACCCGGCAATTCATTACACGATGGGCGGTTTGTGGGTGGATTACGAATTGATGAGCAACGTCTCCGGCCTGTTCGTGATCGGCGAAGCGAATTTTTCCGACCACGGCGCGAACCGGCTGGGCGCAAGCGCGCTGATGCAGGGCCTGGCGGACGGCTATTTCGTGCTGCCGCAAACCATCGGCGGATACTTTGTCGGCAGCAAAGGCGGCGCGCCCTCCGCCGATCATCCGGAATTCAAAAAGGCGCTCGAAGATGTTCAGACGCGGACCAACCGGCTGCTTTCCATCAAAGGCAAACGGACGGTGACGGAATTCCACCGCGAGCTTGGCAAAGTGATGTGGGACAACGTCGGCATGGGACGAACCGATGCCAGTTTGAAGCACGCGCTGAAACGCATTCCGGAAATCCGCAACGAATTCTGGGAAAACGTCAATGTGCTGGGCAGCGCCACTGAGCTGAATCCGGCGCTGGAATACGCGGGCCGGGTTGCCGACTTCCTGGAATTCGCCGAACTGCTGGCCTACGACGCGCTGCAACGCGAAGAATCCTGCGGCGGCCATTTCCGCGAAGAGTACCAAACCGAAGACGGCGAAGCCTTGCGGCAGGATGACAAATTCGCCTACGTCGCGGCCTGGGAATTCAAGGGCGTGGATCAATTCCCCGCTCTGCACAAAGAGCCGCTGGTTTACGAAGAGGTTCACATGTCGCAGCGCAGCTACAAATAAAGGAAGGCTGCGCGATTGGATCGCGGACATTCTGTCCGCGCCTGGTTCATCGGAACATAAGAATTTTTCAGTTAGCAGTCGGCGGCGATTGCCAACGGCGTTTCCGGCGTTGTGACCCGGAAATACCTAGACTTGCTTGAGCCGTTAGCCGCGCCGCCGATTGCTTCGAGAATAAATGCTGTAGGCGGGCTAGAAGCCCGCGACCCCATGCGAGCGGGACGCTCGCGCTCCCAGGAGCTTTGAGTAATGAACCTGACACTGCGTGTCTGGCGGCAGAAGAATCAAAATACGCCGGGACAGTTCGTCACTTACGACGCTAAAGACATCAGCGAGGACATGTCCTTCCTGGAAATGCTCGACGTGGTCAACGAAGAGCTGATCAAGCGCGGCGAAGAGCAAATCGCGTTCGACCACGACTGCCGCGAAGGCATCTGCGGCATGTGCAGTCTGGTCATCAACGGCAGACCGCACGGTGCGTTACCGGCAACGACGACCTGCCAGTTGCATATGCGCTTTTTCAAGGACGGCGAGACCATCACCATCGAACCCTGGCGCGCGGCGCCCTTCCCAGTCATCAAAGACCTGGTTGTGGATCGCGGCGCGTTTGAGCGAATCATTCAATCCGGCGGCTATGTGTCCGTTTCGACCGGCGGCGCGCCCGACGGCAACGCGCTTCCGATTCCCAAGGAAGATGCCGACAAGGCGTTTGACGCGGCGGCCTGCATTGGCTGCGGCGCCTGTGTGGCGGCCTGCAAGAACGCCTCGGCCATGCTCTTCGTTTCCGCCAAGGTCTCTCACCTGAGTTTGATGCCGCAGGGCAAAGTCGAAGAGAACCGCCGCGTGCTGAACATGGTCGCGCAAATGGACGCCGAAGGCTTCGGCAACTGCACGAACATCGGTTCCTGCGAAGCCGCCTGTCCGAAGGAAATCACCCTGGACAATATCGCCAGAATGAATCGACTTTATATGAAGGCGCTGCTGAAAAGCAAGCTGAGCTGAGCCTATCATTCACCAGACAGGAAAAGGGTTCTATTCGGGATTTCAACCTCGAATAGAACCTCTTTTTTTGCCGCCGCCTTGCCTGTTACAAACAGCCCCTTGCAACCAGAACGGGGATGATGATCCAGAGCAGGCCTTTGATCAGAAAAAAAAGCACTCCGGCAAAGCCCAGCCGTTTGAGCCAGGAATTGCGCTGGTTCGCGGTCTTTGCGGACATTTCGCTTGTGGTCTTGACAGGCTCTTCCATAACTTCAGCTCAATTCGACTTTGCCTTTTGGAGTGTTGAGGCTGGCCTTGATCACAGGCGAAGCGCCTTTCGCCACATTTCCCTTGATGCCCAGAGTTTTCATCACTGCGGTGAGCGCTTCGGCATCGGGATGCTCGAATTCCAGTGAAAGCAACCGGCAGCCAGCCGGAGAATCCTGCGAAGGATGAAGCGATTCTTTGTCCCACTGGATAAAAAACGGGATGACGTTGAAATAGAGGATGTCTTTATCGGCTTCGCGGGCGACATTCAAAGAGCGCCATTTCAACAGCTTGCCGTCCGGCCTTGCCCGCGAACCATCAAGCGGCCCGGCAACGGCCAGTTTGGCGGTCTTGGTGTTTTGCGCCAATGCCTCAATTTCGTTTGTCGCTGATGCCCACAGCACGATGCGCGGCACGGTCAGTTTCAGCAAATCGGCGGCCCGTTCGTGCCCCGCCTGTTGAGGATCGGGCGCAAGGATTTCCAGGTACTGCCGATTTCCCAAAGCCACCAGCGCGTTTTGCGTTCCTCGATTTGGATGCCTGCCACCGATGACGGCACGCACGCCGGTCTTCTGTTCAAACCATTCGATGCCGCGTTGCAGGTCGTTGACAGCCAGCACCAGATGATCCACCGCGTCTTTTGCGTCTCTGAGTTTCATCGTTTCCCCGGATGAAAAATTTGCCAGCAACGAAGCGGCCACCGCCGCCTGACCGCCTTGCAGAAACTGCCTGCGCGAAGGCAGAACCTTTCGCTTCATCACGCCTGCTCCCGATTGTAATTTGGTGAATTGAAGCCGAGACAATAATTGATCTTTCAGGAAGTTTCCACTTGCCTGCCGGGGAATGCGATGGCACATTCACAAAGGCTTTTTTGCCAACATCATCAATCAATCTTCCAAGAGGTCAACAAACTCAATGAGCCAAGAAAAAGTCACTGTCATCGCCCATATCGAAGTGAAACCGGGAGCGGAAGAAGCGTTTCTGCAAAGCGGCCAGATTGTGGTGGCCGCCACTCGCGCCGAATCCGCCTGCCTCAATTACGATCTGCACCAATCCGCAGACGATCCGACCCAATTTGTCTTTTATGAAAACTGGACGAGCCTGGCGGGGCTGGATCAACACGCCAAGTCCGATCACATTCAAACCTTCCGTGCCAGCATTGCCGACCTGATCGCCAAACCGGTTGAAATCAAAATCTGGAAAATGGTCACCGAACCTGCCGGATGAAGCCTGGGTACGCATCGCTTCCGCCGAGACCGCACGCCGGAAGCGATGCGTACCCAGGTTTTATGCCTTTTCCAACTCCACCGCTGCGGCCGGAACCGCTACTTCAGCGCGTCTGGCTCGCCAGGCGCGAAAGCGCCGCCAGGACAGTGCGATTCCCGTGTAAAACAAAAAGCATCCGCCCAGCGAAACCAGTCCGGCAATTGTCTGTCCCGGAATTCCCAGAACTTCTCCGGTATGCGCAAAGCGCAGAATCGAACGCAACTGGCGGCCTTTGGTGAAGCTGGAAAACGGCTCCCAGCGCACGACCTCGCCAGTTTGGCGATTCAGCGTCAGCGTCGCGCGTTTCTGCGGTTCGCCGCCCGTGCCTTGATCAATCGTGAAAACGGCGGGCGCTTCAGCACTGGCCGGCACGCGCAAACTCAGGCTCTTCCAGCCGGTGGTTTGCTGCTCGGCGCGCGCCCACAATCCATTCAGGCCATCCAGTGGAGCTGGCGCGTTATTGCGTTCGCCGCGCTGCTGTCCGGCATTCGGTTGAGGCGGCCCGCCGGGGCCACGCTGTGCGGGCGGATTTTCGCCAACCACTCGATACACCAGATTGCCGGCCCACTGATACGAAATCACCACTGCCGACAGCACCACGATGAACAACGGCACGAACGACCAGAAACCGATTACGTTGTGCCAGTTGAAATCGCGCGCCTTGCCGGGCAATCCGCGCCGGAACCATAAAATTTGCTTGAATTGCGGCTTCGTCCATTTCCGCGGAAACCACAGGTAAATGCCGCTGGCCACGATGAACAGAAAGCCCAGGTTACAAGCGCCAGTGATGGCGCGGGCAGTCGCACGGCTTGTGCCTTCCGCCGCCAGCCAGCGATGCCAGTCGGTAACAACGTGAAAGAATTCGCGGATGGCTTTCGCGCCTTCGCCCAGCACATCACCTGTGAAGGGATTGACAAAGATTGTGCGCGCGCTGCCTGGCGCAGATCCCGGCGCCGCGGCAAGCGCAACCGCGGCAGGTTCCGCAAGGTCGGCGCGCATCGTCACCGTCGTAATATTCGCGCCTGCCTGCGACTCGCGGACTTTGGCCAACAGTGATTCCACGGGCAACCGCGCCGCTCCCGCCGATGGCGGAGCAACCTGATAATTGCGCGTATCCGCCCAGGCAATGATCTGCCGTTCATACGTCAGCAGCACGCCCGTCACAGACATCATCAAAATCACCAACCCGCCAATAACCCCAACCGTCAAGTGGGACCAAAACAGTACTTTGCGAAAAAGTTTCATCGTTCGTTGCTCCAAAATGGACTAAATCACGGCACAAAACCTTTGGACAGGATGAAAAGGATTTTTCTCGGAATGAACAAGATTCAAATAAGGCTCGTGACAGTTCCCAATCGCTGAGAATCCTCAAGAAATCCTGCCCACCCTGTCAAAAAACATCTGCTCCAACCGGATTGCTTCAGTGGCTTGTCCGAATCTTCGGGATCAGCCGTCCTGTCCGCTTCATATAATTTTTGTATTCATCCCCGAACTTCTCGATCAGATTCTGTTCTTCCTTCGGCAGCCTGACCATCAGCATGACCAGGCCCAGCAGCGACGATAACGCGATGAACCAATTCGAGGCCATCAGCGCAAAGGAGAGAAACAGCAGTGTCCCCACACTGTAAAGCGGATGTCGAACCCACCGATAGGGGCCGCTGGTCACCAACTGATGCTCCTTTCTTGTCTTTACCGACTGCGTGATGTTCCTGCCGATGCTTTTGAACAACCAGTAAAGCAAGGGCACTGAAACGATTCCCGTGACAACGCCGATCCACCGCGCCCCATCAGGCAAAGGCATTTCCGACCAGCTCATCCAGGCGGGGTTGATCAGATAGGTGATGACCGAAAGCCAGCCGATGACTCCGAAGACTCTGAGCAGCACCATAACGACCGCGCCTTCTTCATTCCACGAAATCGGCTCTCCTGCTTTTTCGGCCTTGTACCGGTAATAACCGCCAACCAACACGCCAACCACGAAGATTGCCAAAGCAAAGTATCGAAACATGTAGACTCCTTTCCTGGTTTCAAACCTCCGCCCAACGGCGCAGCAGATTGTGATAGACGCTGGTAAGCCCGATGACCGATGGATGATCCGGCGCTTCGCCGCCGATGCGTTGAATCGCCATGTCCAGATCAAACAGCAAGGTGCGTTCGCCGTCGTCGCGCACCATGCTTTGAATCCAGAAGAAAGACGCGATTCGCGCGCCGCGGGTCACTGGCCGCACGTGATGCAAGCTGGTCGCCGGATACAGGATCAAATTTCCGGCGGGAAGCTTGACGCTGTGAACACCGTAAGTGTCTTCCACCACCAGCTCGCCGCCGTCGTATTCATCCTGCGCGGCCAGAAAAAGTGTCGCTGAAAGATCGGTGCGCAGCCGGAAGGGCGTGCCCCGCGCCTGTCGAATGGCATTGTCCACGTGATTGCCGAAGGACTGCCCGCCTTGATAGCGGTTGAAAAGCGGCGGAAAGACTTTCGCCGGCAGCGCCGCCGTCATAAACAACGGACTGCGTTCGAGCGCCGCAACGATCAGTTCGCCCAGTTCCTGCGCGACCGGATGATCTTCAGGCAACTGCTGATTGTCTTTCACGCGCGCCGACTGATGGCCGGCAGTGACGCGGCCATCCACCCATTCGGCAGCTTCCAGTTTTTGCCGGCAGTAAGCGACCTGTTCCTGTGTCAGAACATCGGGAATATGCAACAACATAATGTTTCTCAAACGCGGCAGCGCCAGCGCCTACCATCAATCTTTTGCGACAGACCTATCGGGAGAGATAACGGGACAAACGGAAATCACGGAACTGACGGAAACAGACTGGCAATCAACCGTTTTCCGTTTTTTCCGTTCATTCCGTTTGTTCCGCATTCTTTCTCTGACTTCATTGCCAACCCACCTTAAAACCGGAAGTTGGTGCTGACGTTCACCGACCGGGCCGCGCCGGGAATCAGGTGTCCGCCGCCCAGCCGGTCGAAGTAATAAGCATTGTTCAGATTGTAGAGATTGACGCGCAGATCAATCTGTTCCGTCAGTGGATACGAGGCCATCGCGTCCAGCGTCCAGTAACTGTCCACAAAGCGCGTGTTGGTGTTGTTGCCGAAGCGTTTGCCGACAAAGCGCGGCCCGCCGCCAACAGACAACCGCCACGGCGTTGAGTAGGTTGACCAGATGCTGAAGGAATTCTTGGGCGTGTTCTGGAACTGCTTGCCGACTTCCGCCGGCGTGTTGGATTTGGTGATTTCGCTGTCCATGAAAGTATACGCACCAAACAGCCGCCAACTGCGCGTGATATTCCCCGCCGCGCCCAATTCCAAGCCGCGAACGCGCTGATTGCCTTGCAGCACCTGCACCGGATCGTCCGGCAACACGCCCGGCGTGCGGGCGTTGGTCTTTTCCACCTGGAAGTAGGCGCCGCTCAGCGATAACTGTTCGCGGAAGACATCCCACTTCGTTCCGAATTCGTAGGTGTAGGTTTTCTCCGGTTCAATGGCCGTATTGGCGTTGTTGTACGACAAACCTTCGAGCGAAGGGTTGAGCGAAGTTCCGTAAGACGCATAAAAGCTGCCGTGGGGGGG
>JAJNQA010000077.1 GCA_021155085.1 Heliomicrobium sp.
GCACGCGGCCGCGCGTGCGCTCACACGCCATTAAGAAACAGACTTTTCCGCATCCACGGAATTGAGCGGCCTGCTCTCTTCGCGCTTCGCTTTTTTGCGGCGGGTGTCGCCATTGAAACATTTGTTCAGGCTTCGCAGGTAACCTTGCACGGCGACTTGCCGGTCAAAGTGCTGCTCGAACAGGGAACGCGCGGCGGCGCCCAGTGTCCCTAGCCCGGCACGGTTTTCAGCCCAGCCGGAAATGGTTGCCGCCAGTTGTTCGTTTTTGCCGCTGGCGATGGCCGCGCCACATTCATTTTTCACCACCAAATCCGCGACGCTGCTGCGTTGATCCCCGACAAACAACAGAGGGCGCCCAGCGGCCAGACTGCTGTAGGTTTTGCTCGGCACGCTCAATCCCGCCAGCCCTTCAGCCAGCGTGATCAGCAAAGCGTCCCCCGAAGCCAGGCAGTGGCGCAAGGATTCGCGCGGCTGATACGGCAGCATGCGGACATTGGTCAGGTCGTGCTGGATGGCGAATTTTCTGATCTCCGTGGCTCGCGCTCCCGCGCCAATAAAAACGAAGACGATGCCGGGATGGGTGCGCAGCGCTTTCGCGGCTTCCAGCACGGTCGTGAATTCATTGACCAGCCCCAGATTTCCGGAAAAAAGAACCACGAACTTGTCGCTTAAATCGGGCCAGTCCTTGTGATTGAAATACCCTTCTTCGCCTTCCGCCAGCGGGACGATCTCCCGGCCATCCGCCCAGTTGTGAATCACGTCAATGCGCGAATAGGCTTCCGGGCCGATCTTGGCGATGACCCGTTCCAGCATGCAGTCGCTGAGCACAATGATCCGGTCAGCGCGTTTGAGCATCTGGCAGGTCAGATAGTCCAGCGCTTTCGCCAGGGCGCTGTCCGGATTGAGCGCGCCCAGCGCGATGGCGACATCCGGATACAGGTCTTCCATCAATGCGACAAACCGCATTCCCCGCAAACGGCCAATCACCAGCGCGATCAAGCCAATCAGCGGCGGCGTCGTCAGCGCCATCACCACATCCTGCCGCCGCATGGTCAGCAGCTTCCAGGATGCCGCGAAGTAAAACGTCAGATAATCGGAGAGCCTGCCAAAAAGCGTGCTTTTGCCGAAGCCGGTCGCCCAGGCGCGTTCAATCCGCACGCCTTGATAGTCTTCGCGCCGGGGAAGCGTTTCTCCCCCGTTGTACCGGCCACGGCTGGCCAGCGCGGTGACTTCAACGCCCTGGTCGCGCAAACTCTGCGCCAGTTCCGTCATAAGCTGGCTGGTCGCCGAATGGTCAGGATAGAAAAATTGATTGAGGATGGTGAGACGCATGTCTAATGCCTTTTAAGAGATGCTTCCCCTTCCAGGGTCAAGAAGCCGATGAGGCTAAATCTCCGGGGATCAACGCGGATCGAGGTTTGCTTCAAGTGACTTTGCATTCTGGGGGAGAAAAGTAATATCCGGCTCGCAGACCTGGCTGCTTGCCGTTGGATAATTCTGGCCTGCGCTTCGGGGCTGAGTCGGCGGCCAAAATCAGTGAGGTCAATTGTGTTGTTCGGGGTTCAGTACCATTCCGGGGCCGGAACGTCGCTGGTTCAGCGGGGCAGAGAATACTTCTGATTGCTCCTATTGTGAAGAAATAATTCGCCGGCGAATGAATTGCGCCGGATTTCCCTGATAGATGCCCGACGCTTCCAGGTCTTTGACCGCCACCGAGTTCGCAGTCAGCACGGCGTGACTGCCGATTCGCACTCCGGGGCCGACCCAGGCGCACGCCCCAATCCACGCGCCGCGCTCAATCGTGATCGGCAGCACATGCAAATCGAAGGTCGGCGATTTGTAATCGTGGCTCCCGGCGCAAAGAAACGCCCGCTGCGAAATACAGGCATGGCTTTCGATGGTGATCGGGGCAAGGTTCAACAGCCAGCTTCCCTCGCCCACCCAGACGTGATCGCCGAGCGTCAGTTTCCAGGGAAAGGTGATGCGCACATCCGGCTTGATCACCACGCCCGCGCCCACCTTCGCGCCAAACCAGCGAAGCATGGAGCACTTCAACCCGGAAAACTTGAACGGGCAAAGCCGGAATAACAACAAGCTAACCACCAGCCAAAGTCCTTCTTTCAACACGCTGGCGCCGCGTTCAAAGCCGACCGTTTTGTAAATGGATAAATCAACCTGATTGGAAGCCATAAAACAATCAAACGTGGGACAGGCTTCAGCCTGTCCACTGTGGCGACAGACCGAAGCCTGTCCTGCATTTTCAGAGAAGTTACTCGGAAGAACCGTGCTCTTTTTCCAACCGGGCGGACATCAGCCGAATCGCCAGCAGGCATTCATACGTTGCGCGCTCGTAAGCGTAACGCGCCGCCGCAGCGCCGCCCCACGGCCCGCCGGATCGCAAGTACGCCAGCGCCGCGACAATCGGCGGCATCAAACCCAGCCGTCGCAACCGGTCGCGGAACTTGGACTCCTTACCATCCAAAATCCGTTTCAACTCAATGGACGAATAGGAAAGCTGGGAAGCCACCCAGCGCTCCAGGGGTTTCCGGTCGTCGTGAATCAAGGGCGCGGCGAAATTGTAAACCGGGCCGTTCACGCGAAACTTATGGCCGTGTCCATCCTGCCAGACTTCCACCTTGTCGCGGGCGAACAAACGGACTTGCGCCGGGTATAGCGAACCTGCCAGCGGATGGCCTGTGACTCGATACTCGAAAGGCAGCATTCCTCCGGCAAAGTTTCCCGGTATGAACCGCGCTTCCATCTCCGTGACCAGTTTGCCGCTCACTTCCATGTCCGCATCCAGCGCCAGCACGTAATCCGACTTGATTTCCGTCGCGTGAACGCCGTATTCGGTTTGCGCCTTGAAGCTGTCGAAGCGGCGAACGCGCCAATCCACGTTGGAAAAACTCTTCGCGATTCGCTCGGTGGCATCGGTCGAGCCGGAATCCAGCACGACAACCCGCTCGGCCCAGCGCAGGGAATCCAGCGTCCGGCCAAGGTTCGGCTCTTCGTTGTAAGTCAGAATCATGGGAGTGACCGCCACTCGTATCGAATTGCCCATTGCTTCGACTCCTCAGAAAACGTGGAACAGACTTTAGTCTGTTCACAGTGCGAACAGACTAAAGTCTGTTCCACGTTTTCATTGTTTCAGGGCGTCGCTCACGTCACGAACGACTCCTCACTAATTCAATCGCACACATTCCGGCGGCGGGCCACCGCCCAGCAACCACTGCGCCACGGCCTGCATTTCGCGCGCGATGCCGGGCCAGGCGAACCGCTCCGCCACCAACGTTCGGCCACGCGCTCCCATCGCCTGACGCTGCGCCTCGGACATCTCAAAAAGCTGTATCAAACCCCGCCGGATGCTTTCCACGTCCGGTTCAATGCCCAACGCAGCGCCAGCGGCGACGCCTTCCGGCAAATTGCAGCCCGGCGTAATCACCACCGGTTTGGCGTAAGACCAGGCTTCCAGCACGGCCATCGGCAAACCTTCGCTGAAGGAAGGCAGAATAAACGCGTCGCTGTGAAAATAACTGGCCGCTTTGGCTTCGCCAAATTGCGGCCCCAGAAAAATTACCGAAGGAACGTCAATGTCTTTCGTCAGGCGTTTCAACTCGGCTTCGTGCCCGCCTTCTTCCCAGCCCGCAATCGCCAAAACCCAGCCGCCAGCGTTACCTGATTCAGCGTCCGCCGCCGCTTTCCAGGCGCGCAGCAAATTGGGCAGTCCTTTTTTGGGATGAATGCGCCCCAGATACAACAGCACCTTGAATCCATCGCGCTTCATTGCCGCCAGCGCTCCGGCATCGGCCCAGCCCCGCGCCAACCGTGGCGGATCAATCCCGTTGGGAATGACGCAAATTGGATTTTTCAGTCCGTACGCGCGAATCGCCCGCGCTTCCGATTCGCAGAGCGCCCGGATGCAGGCCGCCTGTTGCAGATTCCGCTTTTCGTACAACAGTTCGGACAAAAGCTTTTTCCATTGCGCGTTTTGCACCGCCCACGAATCCAGCATGCCGTGTGGATGAACGATGTAGGGTTTGCCCGTCCGCCGGTGCCAGCGAACCGTCGCCACCGAAGTGTAATTCCACAATCCGTGCGAACTGAGCACATCCGGCGCGTTCTCCGTCAATGCGCCGATCAGCTTCGGCGCGAAATGAAACCGGTCCGGGCCGATCACCGGATAGGTTTGAATGGACAGCGGATGCCAGCTTTGAATGTCCTGCACGGTGTGTTCATCGTCCACGCCGAGCACAGAGACCTGACCGCCGGACGACTGAACAGACTGCGCCAGCCGGCGCACGCTCTGGAACAAGCCGCCCGCATTGCGCGATACCGAAGCTGTTAAAAAGGTGAGTTTCACAATTTGAAGTAATCCGTCAAAAAATTATTTGACGATGATCTTATTTTCCATTTGTCATCTGTCATTGATCGAATCACCTGCAACCGCAATGAAAAATGAAAGCTGGAAACTGGGAAATGGAAAATGAAAGAGCAATTTCACTGAGGAGCCTTTACTTGTGCAGCGTCCAGCGATTTACCAGGGCCGGTTCGAAATCACGTAAATGGCTTCGGAGCCATGTTCCGCCGCCCAGTCCTGCGATTTGGTTTCCAGCCAGTAATTGCCTTTCGCCCAAACCTTGTCGCCGAAAGGTACTCCGACGGAGAAACGCCGCACGTCCTGGATGAACAATCCACACCGCCGGCAGGCGTCCTCTATTTCGCGAGCGCTGAAATAATGAATCCGGTATCCGTGATTGCGAAAATAGCGCTCCGCGGTGAACGCCCGAACCAGTTTCGTCCCCAGATGATTCAGCAGCGTGCTTTGCAGCAGAATCCTGCCTCCGGGAGCCAGCAGCGACTTCATGTGCGTCAGCAATTCCGTCAGCCGTCCAGTGTGCGCAATCAGCCCAAGACAAAGCACCAGATCGTAAAGTTCCAGCGACGCGGCAGGAAGAAATTCAAAGATGTCGGCGGAAACGAATTTGAGCGACGCCGAACTGCGCTGCCGCGTCCGTTCGATATGCGCACGCGCATGGCCGAGCATTTCCGGCGAAATGTCCACGATCGTGGCCTGCGTCAGCCGGCTGTTTTCCAGAATCGCGGCGGTGATTTCGCCCGTGCCTGTTGCGCAATCCAACATGCGCCCGCTGCTGCCGCGCGCCAGGTCCACGGCCAGTTCCAGGCGGCGCCGGAAGCAAAAACTGACGGCGGTCGGCTGCTGAAGGAACAGACCCGAATAAGATTCGGTACTGCGCGAAAAGGTGTCTCGCACCATCTCTTCGGCAGTGACTGAGGGATGTGTATTTTCCATGATGGCAACGTTCTCGACTTCTACCCGGCAAACCGGTATTGGCACAGCAGATTCAGCAACAACCGTTGTTTCGCGGGAACGGAAGGCCGCACCCCAGACATCGCGGACTCAATGGCTTGCGCCAATCCGTCCGCAAACCGCTGCGGCCCCCAGTCGCTGATAATTTCCTGGCTGGCAATTCCCATTGCCTCCCTTTTTCCCATTTCCAGCCCCGTAAGTTGCGACATCAGCCCCGCCAGCCTGTCCCCGTCATACGGGTCGAAAGTAAATCCGTTGCGGCCATTCCGCACCAGATCACGCGCACAACCGCACCGGTCTGAAACCAGCACCGGCAATCCGGAAGCCATTGCCTCGTTGACCACCAGCCCCCACGGTTCCGTGGTGCTCACGTGGATAAAGGCTTCCGCCAAACCATAAAAGACGGGAAGCTCAGGATATTGTTTGAACCCTGGCAGATGAATGAACTCAGTCAATCCCAGCGCTTCGCGCAAATCCAGAAGCGAGCCTTGTAATTCCCCATCTCCCAGCAGCACCAGGTCCCACGGCTTTTGAAAAGCTTCCTGGCACAACCGACGATAACGGCCATACGCCCGAAATAAACTGAGCAGATTTTTCTGCTCAACGAACCGCGCGGAAGCCAGAAAGTATTTTTCCGGCAACTCATACCGCATTCTCATCGCGGTCGAGCGGCTCCTGTTCGCTTCCGCTTCGCGAAAAAAGTACTCATTGTCTATCGCGTCGTAACCCAGAAACACGGATTCGGAAGGCATCCCAAGCTGCACCAGATACTCCGCATGGGCCTGTCCGCCGACCAGCGCGCTGGAACACAGTCGCAGAATTCCACGCTTGACCCATTCCCGCACCGGACTCCGCGAATGATCCCAGGCCGTCGTTTCCGACATCATCACCGCCGGAACCCGCCGTGCAATACACCATTTCAACGCCGCCAGCGCGCCGCTGTCCGACCATCCGGGAACCACCACCACATTCGGCTGCAACCGGTCCAGCATGCTCCGCATACGATCACGCACTTTTCCAACCGGCAGCGTTCGCGAATCCGCATGCTCAAACACCGTCACCCGATTGAAGCCATCCGCTCCGGAAACATCATCCCAGGCGTAGGTTTCATCCACGCCGGACAACTCCACGGCAGTGACCTTCATTTGCCGTCCCGACTGCCTCAACCTGGCGAAATGATACGGCCCGACCCGGTGAAACAGGACCGCCGCATGCAGAGAGGAAACACCACGAAACCTTGGACGAATAACTTTTAGGCCGGAGACGTTGTGGGATAATGCTGTCGCCTCCGCCCGATTTATATTTCTCATTGTGTTGTGAGAGGTTGATCAACCAGTAGTATATTTTTTCGGCGGCGACGCTCCGTCACCCGTTCCATGCCCCAGATCAGCAACCAGCCGAAGACAAAAGAATACAGGGTGATAAACGTAATATCGCGCCCTAAATTAAAGGTAAGAATAATGCCAAAGGCATACAAGGGGATGCGCCCGATCTTCTGACCGGTCAGGTCCAAACGCGCAAGAATTGCCACCCAAATGGCCATCAACAGCGCGGCAAAAGGCGGCCCGATGAACGGTCCAAAATTGACGATTCCCTGGCCGATCATTCCCGTAGAGATGGTCGTCGTCACCCCTGCATCCTGTTCACCGCTTAAACTGCTGCCCCGCGCAATGGCGTAATCAATTCCGATGAATGGTTTCCCGGCCCACACTCCACGCGGCACCGGATTGACCAATTCGGCAAAGTAACGCTGGCCCCAGTTCGGTTCGTACCGGCCATCTTCAAGAAAGGTATTGATCCAGCATAATTCTTCATACATGTTCAACCCTTCGTGTTTGCGGCTTGCATCTTCACCGAGCGAAAACCCTTTTTCGCTGAACGCTATCGCAATGGACGAACTGGTTCGATTGCTCAGCACAAAAGTCATCCAGGATTCCAGCAACAGGAAGCACGCCGCCAGCACCAGAATCTTTTTCAGGAAGCTTCCCCGGTATCGTAAAAACACCCAGGTCAGCGCTGCCGGCAAGGCAATGGCAATAATCTGATTTCGCGAGCGATCAAAAAAGTAATACGGCCAGGTCAGCAGACAGCCCGCCAGCGCATACCACATGATTCGCCGGTCTTTAATCAGCGCCGCCATCACGCCGAAAGCCCCTGCCACAAAAAGCTGGAAATAACCGGCAAAAGATAACAATGCGTCGAATTCTCCGCCGACGCGTCCGCGTCCCCAAGCTTCCGCCTTGTAGCCCAGAAACGGAAAGAAGTAATACGGTAGTTCCGGTCCAAGCCGCTGCGCCGCAATGGCCGCCAGAATTCCCCAAACGGCAACGCAACTGTAAAACAGGCGTATCAATTGATTTTGGAACTCCGTGTCTCCAACTCCCGCGCGCCATAACCGAAGCACCAAACTTGGTTGTCCAAGCTGTTTGGGATTCAGGTACCGATGAACATAAGGAATCAGCAGCAGAAAGGTCAGCAGAAATAATGCCACCTGCCACCAAGAGTCATCGAGCACCTTGAACGTAAATTGCTCGACGTGATACCCCTGATAATCGTTGTAAAGCACATCTCCCACGTACCAGGCCGCCACCGTAATCAGCACGGCCAGACTGGGCAATCCCGTTCCGCCCCGCAGACGGCCAACCGCCCAGACGATGCCTGCCAAAAGCAGCATCACAACAACCCAAAAAGAAGCAGGAAGGATGAATAACTTATCTAACATAACGTAGTGCCCGAATTATGGAGTGCGAGAACTTGTTACCGCTTTTCGTTCTCCATCAAAGCTTTTGGTGTTTTTGAATTACTTCGCCAGCGAACGCCAAAGCTGCGCCAAGCCGCAGCACTCCAAAGACTTCGTTCCAAAATTACGCATAGGTTTCGATCCATCTGTTGCTGGCTAGATCGTCATTTGGTTGTCTTACTTCCAGACCCGACAGATTTCCTGCTAAATGCGCGAGTCTGAACTGATTCGCCTTTGCCGGTGCAGCCGCCTGATGATTCCGCAACAATTCCGTGGACAAACGATAACGAAGAATCGCCTTTGCCAGCGCCTGCGCATCGCGCACGGGGATGATCAGTCCGTCGGTTTCGTGACGGACCACATCGCCGCAGTTCGGCGTGGCAATCACCGGCAGCCCGTGCGCCATCGCTTCCAGTTGCGTCAGCGCAAAACCGTCGGAAATGGTCGGCAGGACAAAAACATCCGCCTGGGCATACCACTCGCCAATCTGATCCCGGCTGGCCCGCCCGTGAAAGGTGACATTGGCCGGGGCCGAAGCCACTGCCTCCGGTGAAATCCCAATCGGCCCCACCACATCGAACCGAATTTTTTCTCCGGCAAGCTGCCTGGCGGCTTCCAGCAAATACTGAATCCCTTTGCGCAAAATCACCTGCCCCAGCCACAGCACTCGCAGGGGCATGGATTCGTCACGTAATGCAGGCCTGAAATCCGAACCAGCCCCTTCGTAACACAACGGCACCACCACCAGCTTTTCCGGCGGAACGCCTTGCGCGATCAAGGCACGTTTGGAAAATTCCGAATTGACCATCACCCGATCCGCCAACTCCCATTCCTGTTCGCGCCGCTGAAAATATTCTTCGGGAACTTCAGTCATGCCGTCCTGCCAGCCCGGCCAGCGCTGTTCTTCTTCGCGAACCAGATCTACCTCGACTCGGTTCGGGTCCATCTGGTCCAGCACGCTACGGAAGCCACGCTCGCGAATCCATTCCAGCGTTTCCAGCGCGCCCGTGTCGTAAGCAAAAAACACTGTCTCCGGTGCAAGATTGCGCTGTCGGCGAAGCGCATCCCGAACCGCGCAAGCAAAGCGGCTGCCAGTTTCCAGGTAGCTTTTGTACTTTCCGGCAGCGCCTTCGCGATGCGAAAGAAATCGGCTGGAAGCTTCCCAGGAAAACGAACGCAAATTCCACGAAGTCACCGGAGCAGCCGCCAAATCGTTGTGAAACCGCGCCGCCAGCGAACGCAACGGCCCCGAAGCTGGTCCCGCCACCAGCTTGCGCCAAACAGCATCCGCCCAGAAATCCGTGTACAACCCGCAAAGCCGCCCCGCCTGATGCAGCGCGCGCGGAACCGCGTAATGCTCGCGAGCGCCAATTTGTGCGCAAATCCATGATGTCATTTCTGGGGTGTCATTTTCAGGAAGCTATCGTCAGGTTGGTGCGCGCCAGTTTGCGGCTGCGCAAAATTGTGGTTGTCCGAACTGGTTTTCTCGCCTGCCAGTACTTGCGAATGACGCCCGGAATTCCCAACACGCCTGCCAGCACGCCACGATGGCGGCCCACCGTCAGCGCGAAACGAATCCGGTTGGCCACCTGCGCCACGCCCAGCGGCCAGTACGAAACGGGATAACGCAGAAAGGTGAGCAACGCCGTGTTCGTGATGTGCGCGGCATTAATCGCCGGGCTGGCGTGATGGTTCAAATCGGAATCGTGAAACACTCGCAATTTGTGCGTTTTCAAAATCGTCCATCCGGCGTCCAGCAGTTGCAGGGCGACATCGGCTTCTTCCATTCCGTAAGCATATCGGAGCGGCAGATACATCCCGGTTTGTAGAAACGCTTCCCGGCGCAAAACACACGCGCCACTTTCATAACAATTCGCTTCGCCGACAACGTCCGAAGCCTCCGCTGCCATCTGCCCCCGCATCGTCACCTGTCCGGACAGCACCGCCGCCTTCGGATACTCCTGCATCAACTCCGCCGCCATCCGAAAGAAGTCCTGATCCAGCGGCCACGAATCATCGTCAAAACTCGCCACCAATGGAAACCGCGCTTGCTGAATCAACAGATTCCGCCCGCCGCCCGGCCCGCGCCGGACCGTACTCTGATGCCAGAAAACCTGCTGGCTGAAACGCGCTTCCAACATCGGAATGGTTTCGGCGTCCCCGGCATCCACATGCACCAGAATCTCGTCCGGCGGCGGCGTGCATCCCAGCAACAGTTCCAGCACCTGGCCCAATTGCTCAGGCCGCCGCCAGGTCGGAATCACCACGGAAATTCCACTTAAACCGCTTCTAGAATTGTTTGAAGGCATCGTCAGCGTTTCTCAGTCCATTGCCGATTTTTTTGTAAGCCACAAGCTGCTGTTTTCCCAGCAATCCGCCAACGCGCCATTTCAGGGATTTTCCGCCGTCCGCGCGAAACGGAGCCAAATCCACTCTTTCCCAGCCGCTGTTCAGGTTGGCGTCAATGAACCGCAGCACCTTGGCGACCTGCCTGTCCGAGCTATCGTCGAAAGCAACTATTCCGCCGTCTTCCACCAGCCGGTTGATGAAGTAGAAATCAACAAACACATCCTCAAACTGGTGCGAGCCATCAACGTACACCAAACCGAACTTTAGATTTTTCTGCGCCAACGCTGGAAGCTCAAAACACGAATACCGCTCGACCAGTTCCAGGTACCCTCCCAGTCCAGCGCGTTCATTGACCATCAAGCCACAAGCATCCCAGTAATCCGATTGAAAAGGATCAATCGCAATATGCTGTTTTTGCGGCGGGCGGTTTAACTCGCGATGGCTTTCCGTGAAGATCAGCGAGGAAGCTCCAAATGCCAATCCGATTTCCAGCGTGCGCGCAGGTTTCAAAGCCAGAAACAGATTCCGCAGCACCACCAGATTATTGAAGGTTGACCGGGAGCCCAGATTGTCAAAGGATTTCCCCGATTTTCCCACGAGTTGATTCGATGAAAGCAATTCTTTGAGGGCGGGAGAAAAGTCTAGTGCGTTCATAAAAGTAATTTTCAGACTAACTCAAAACAACTTCCTTAAAATTTCGACCATGCGCGCGGCAAAGGCTTCATCGCTGAACTGGAAAAAAGCTTCCGACTTCAAGTATTCCATTCCTGATTCTCGCATTGCTTCCCAATCGCATTCGGGACAGGAACGGAGATAAAGCAATAGCTCTTTTTGAGTACGAAATTCTCGCGCATCCACAAAGGCCGATTTCGGAACAGCATCGGCAATCCGTTCCTCTCCCAGATACACCGGGACGGCTCCTGCAACGAGAACATCAAAAATCTTTTCAGAGATATACCCCAAACTGCCTCGAAAATTCTCCACGCCAATCCCGAACCGATAACCTGAAACAAGCTGATGTTTTCCATCCCGGCTCTGCCCATTCACGGCACAACGATAAGGCGGGTTGGAATACAGCGGGTTCCATGAAATCTGCTCCCCTTTCCATCCTGTACCAAAAACATCAAGCACCGGCGGCGTGAATTCATCGGAAACCCGCGCCAGGCTTCGCCGCCAGGAATATAACTCTCTGTTCGTTGCGCGAAAGAGCGGCAGTTCCCAGCCCGACAGGTAGCGCCCGATTCCAGGCAGCCCTTCGATGCCCGGCTGCCGCATTGCAAATACGCCCTCGACACGATTGCTGTTGACCATCACCGCACAGCGCCGTTCGTTGAAAGGGACTTCGGAAATTGCCAGTCGCGGATTATTCGGCAGGCAATAAGAAAACTGTTTGCGAGTTTCATCCAGCCCCGGCTCATAACTCACCACCGCATTGAAATTCCGCCGATTTTTTTCCACGAAGCTTTGAGGAGTAACGACGGGCGATTCCAAGACTTGAAGCACGAATGGAACGCCGGGACCAGTCTTTTTCCTGGCTTCCTCAAACACGGACTTTCGCCCCGGCAAATCCATCATCCAAACGCAATCCGCTTCGGCCAGCGGCAGCATGTCCCAGGTATCCAGTTGAAACCCGGCCTCGAATGCGCGCGCTTTCCACAAAGCAAAAGCGGAGGTGTACACGCATCCTTGCGCGCCGGAAAACATACGGTTTTCCAACCAGGGTTCCCAGGATGGCCGAATCAAGATGCGCTTCATTTCCTAACACAACTCCGCATACAGGCTTTCGTAACGCCTGGCCATCAGCGTGTCGGTGAAGTGCTTTTCCACGCGGAGGCGTCCACGGCAGCCCATTTCCGAACGTTCTCGCGGATGATTGAGAAACCAGAGCAGCTTGTTTTTCAATCCATCGCGGCTGCCGATCTCATTTTCCAGCAGGCCCGTTTCACCGTCCGTAATCAGGTCGGGCAAACCGCCTGTCCGAAACGCCAGCACGGGCGTTGCGCAAGCCATCGCTTCCAGCGCGGTCAGGCCGAAAGATTCCACCCGGCTGGGCACGACAAAAACGTCCGCCGCCGAATAAAACAACGATTGCACCCGCGGAGAAGTCAGCCTGCCCAGTTCCACCACTTCAATTCCATCTCCAACCGGCGGCAGCTTCCCGGAACCAAATGCCAGTAATGTGACAGGCTTCTGGTTCGCTACCGTGCGCAAGGCATCAATCAGGATCGCACCGCCTTTGTTCGGATCGTTGAAGTCAGCACAGGCAAATCCGGCAACAAACCGCTCTTCCGCAATGCCCAGCGCCTGCCGCGCGCAGTGCCGCTCCACCGGGCGAAACTGCTCTATATTGACGCCCAGCGGAATGGTTCGGAATGATCTGACGTGTCTGGCCAACGCCGAACGCCGTGCCTGCGCCGTCGTCCATTCACTGTTTCCGACAAAATGAAGATTCGAGCGCTCATAACATTTAGACTTGATCTGAAAATACCGAAAAGCATCATCCCGCGCGCCAGGAGATTTCAGCAGCGGACAATAACCACAGTGCTTCGTAAAATGGTCGCATTCGCCCGTGTGATGGCATCCGCCTGTAGCAGGGTTCAAGTCGTGCAAAGACCAAACCACGGGCAACCCGGCAGGCAAGGAATTGAAAAAGCTCGGCAGGTCGAGCCAGCGCGAAACCCAATGCAGGTTAACGATTCCCGGCAAGTCCCCCAGCGCCTGAATCGGCGTTTTTCGGATCCATCCCGGGCTGGTCAGCAAACCTCCGGGAACATTTCGCCGATGCCGCCGGCTGATTGCCAAAGCGCCGACATTTCGCCAAAAGAACGTCTGGTTTCGATAAGCGGGCAAGCACTCTTTCTCCGGCGGGCCACCTGCGCCATAAAAAAGTTTGCTCCGCACGTTGCAATGAGAAAGCGCGCCATGCAGACGCTGTGCGGCAACACCGGCGCCGCCGGACAACTCCGAAGTAAAATGATAAACGCTCACCTCGCTCAATGGCTCGCGTCCGCTTGCGGATTCAGGCAAGGCGTATAACTGATCGGAAGAAAACTCCACGCGCATTTCTTCAAGCATCCTGTGTTATGGGAACCAAAAGCCTGGGTTCGGAAGATTGAAACTTGAGTGCCGAAGACCATCGTTGAGCGGGGGCTTCGACCAAACGATACAAGACATAAGCCGCCACGATACTTGCTCCTAACGCCATTGTCAGCACCAGAAGCTTCCCCGGCATTCCTGACACAAACCGGCTTCCCAGATTCACTATTTTCACGCCGATGACCACGTGAATGAGATAAAGCGAGTACGAAATTTTCCCCAGGAACGACAACATCTCGCTACGTATGGTTACCAGATGGATGATCCCAGCCGTTATCACTCCCACCAACGCAATGAGCGGTCCATGTACATAACTGCCATACGCAGCCAAAACTACCAGCGAGAGAAAAAAGCCTTGTCTGCTGACAAGCTTTGCCTGTGCCTGAAACGCCAGCATCCCCATCATAAAAAGCGGCAACCAGTGAAAAACCAGGTCGCTCGATGGAATCCGAAATGCCAGCGCAGCCAGGACTGCAAACAGAGCGGCACGCACCGAAAGTCTTGTATGCACAACCAAGGGGAACAGCAAGCCAATCAGCCAATAAAATTGAAACTCGATTGCCAACGTCCAGAAGATGGGACTTAACCATTCATACCCGAAAAAGGCATTGAGATAAGCCCCGTGCAGCGCAACCTGAAACGGGGAAACCTCGAACGGCGCACCGTTGAATCCGGGAACCTTTGCGGCGAGGTAATTGAAAAAAAGAATAAAAACAATTGTTGCAATGTAGGGAGGATCCAGCCGGACGATACGCTTCAACAGGAACATGCCAAAACACCTGAGCCTGTATTCCGCCCGGCATAGGGCATACGGAAGAATAAACCCGGAGATAACAAAGAAGACTTCAACGCCAAGCCACCCATAGGAACCCGCCAATTTCAAAAAACCGGGCGGCAGAAAATCTTCTTTCCCATTTGTCAGATGAAACAGGCAAACAGCCAGTGAAGCAATTCCTCGCAGCGCATCCACAATCCGCAGCCGGTCAGGAAGTATCACCCCTATTTTCGGTACGGTAGCTGTCAGCAAGGTTGTTTGATTCTAGACAGTATGGATTCCAACTGTGGCCTTGCCACCTTCATCGAGGCATGGCGCTGTCGTAATCGTCCCCAAATGCTTGAAGCTCGCAGGTAAGTACGAACCCAGTCAAGTTCCCCCTTGGCCAGCGTGCCGAACAGAAGCTTTCCCGTACTTAAAAACCTCGCGGTTTTATCCGAGTCCATCGGCAAAGCCGCCCACTGAAATAGCAGGGAGTGTTGCAGATGTAACCGGTTCGGACGGTTGAACTCGCTTTTCGACCAGCTTGCCTGCTCCCGATGCCAGACCACGCTTGCCGGTTCGTAAATGCAGCGCCAGCCCTGACGCCAGGCGCGGAAGCACAGATCGAGGTCTTCGCAATACGCCGGATGAAAAAGCCTGTTGAATCCGCCCAATTCCAGAAACTTGCGTCTGTCCACCGCCATAAATCCGCCAGAGCAGAAAAGCGTATGACAGGTTTCCTGCCGGTTCAGGTCAAACGGCCAGCCGTAAAACCCATGATTGAATTCCAGCCGGGCCGGGCCGCTGGTGATTTGAGTTCCTTCCCAATCGAAGCTGCGGGCGGAAGCGGCAAAGACGTCTTCGCTTTCCAGATGTCGCAACAAGGGCGGCAGAAAATCGGGACTGACGCGCAGGTCGTTGTTCAGCAAAACAACGACATCTTCCTCCAACTGTTGCAGCAGCCAGTTGTAGGAAAAGAGAAAATCATTTGCCGGAGCCACCACGCAGCGCATTTCCGGATAAGCCGCCCTGACCCAGTCCACATCTTTTTCCGTGCTCTGGTTATCCAGCACGATCACCGAACAAGGGTATGGCGAGTTTTTACAGGCCACTCGAAGCGTGGGCAGGAGTTCTTTCAGATGGGACAGGCCGTTGTAATTGAGCACGGCCAGGCAGACAGTTTTCATTTCAAACCAACAATAGCGGCGGGCAGATGTTTTTGAATAAAGGCGTCCGCATTGCCATAAAACAGCGCCAGGTTTTCGCGAATCTTTTCCAGCGGCCAATCCCACCATTGGATTTCCAGCAACGCCTCAATCTGCTCTGGCGAAAACCGGTACCGAATGATTTGCGCGGGAACGCCACCGACGACGGCGTAAGGTGGAACATCTTTTGTAACTACGGCTCCCGCCGCGACCACTGCCCCGTGACCGATTTGATTTCCGGAAAGAATGACCGCGTTGACACCGATCCACACATCGTTGCCGACAACGATGTGGCCTTTTGAGAGCGCTTCAGCGTGCGGCTCGTCGCCAAAACAAATCGCTTTGAAAGGAAAACTGGAAATGTGATCCAGCCGGTGTTCGCCAAACACGAAGCGCACGCCATCCGCCACACTGCAATATTTGCCGATGAAGACTCGATCACCCGGATGGTAGGGAAAAAACGATTCCCGGCGCAGCCCGTAGCTGAACTCGCCAACCTGCACCTGGGGATGAGAAAACGGCGTCATGGCTCTGCCTTCCAAACCGCGCGCATAGAGCAACGGATTGATCGGATGCGTCAGACTTTGGTCAACGTCTTTCAACGTCCACTGCAACGCCCGCATGCAAATTCGTTTTAGAAGGCTTAGTTTCGGCATAATAAAATCAGGCAGCCGCCCGCTTTTCAGCAAGGCTGCCAGACGCCAGCTTCTCCATCTCTGTCACGAAGATGTTTTGCAACCGGTCCGGATTGAAAAGCGTCGCGTGAAGCTGGCGCGCTTCGTCTGAAAGTTGCTGCCGCAAAATCGAACTCTCCGCAATTCGCTGACATCCGGCGACCACCGCCGAAGCATCCGGAGATTCAATCACCATCGCGCCGCCATGCTTTCTGGCAACACGAACCGGCGTGCAATATTCCGGCCCCCACAAAATCACGGGCTTTCCAAACGCCACGTAGTCCAGAAACTTGGTCGTAAAGCTGGTTCGCATAAACAGCTTGTATTTTTCCTCGAAACTCATCACCACCAGCAAGGCATCCGCGCCCGCCAGCACCTTGGCGGCGTCTTCCGGTGGTTTGAAGCCAAGATAAGTTCCATTGGCACGAGCCTGGTCGAGAATTTCCTGCGGCCAGTCCGCGTTCGGCCCCACCACGATAAATTCCATTCCTGGATGTTCCCGGAGCAATTCCAGCAGGGAGCAAATCATCCGCCCATAAAAGTTTTCCACCGAACCGACATACACCAGCCGGAATTTGCCATTTGCTGGCGGGTAAGTTGTCGTGGAAATTCGGTGTTTGCCGGGCATCGGATAAATCACGTGGCAGTTGGGATGCGGCCCCAGCACTTCCTGCATGCCATCGCTGGTGCAAAAGGCAAGATCGCAGCGCTGGTAAAACTGGCGGAAGCGGCGGCTCAATGGCTCACAAGTCCATTTGTGCCCGTAATAGCCATCCATAATCGGCACCCAGTCCAGAAACAAACCGGCGAGCGGCAGATTGAAACGTCTGGCGACCTGACTGGCCAGTTCGGAAAGACTGTTATCCGCCAGCGCCAGCACCACATCCGGGCGAAACGCTTCCACGGCTTTTTCCAACTCCCGGTTCCCGCTTCGCGACCAGACCAGGTTCGTGTAATCGCCAATCCATTTCCTCAGCGGCGGCCCCAGGCGCGAATGTTGAATCCGCTGCGGAACATAGGGCAATTGCAGGCGCAAGTACGAATGAGATTCGGCGGCGTAATCCGTGTTGGTGGCCACCAGCAGGTTGAAAGATTCGCGTTCCACCAAATGGCGATACATCACGACTCGAACGCCGTGGTTGTTTTCCGGCGGAGCGATGGACAAAAACAAAACTCTCTTTTTCCCCTGGACGCTGTTCATCTTTTATTCATTCGCTGGAGTTTCCCTGCCAACAGAGATCTTGAGCAGAGACGATTTTGCCAATACATTTTTGACTGCGGATTTCAGTTGCAGCCGGGCGTAAAAAGCACGCCCTTCCGTTGTCAGCCCATGCTCGCCGGAAAAATACAGAAAATCCTTTCTTTCTTTCACCGTGGCTGGTGAGCACTGAAACAGGCGGCGGCAGCGTGTTTGATACAGTTGAAATGCTTCCCGGAATGCCTTTCTGTTTTCCGGGCTGAAATCATATTCAAACGATGGATACGTCCAGCCGACCTCTTTCCGCTGCACTTCCAGCAACAACTGCGCATGCGCCTTTGCCAGCAAAGCTTCCGCGCTCAGTTCAGGAAAAGCTTTTTCCACGGCGTCCATGTATATGCCAAACGGCAGCCGGTACAGGAAAGGAGTATGCGTCGAACGCGCCGCGCGGTTGCCGTCGCAGGCGCTGTACGTCAGCGCCCGAAGCCCCGCCCCGAAATCAAAGCAGCGTAGATTCAGTTCGCGCGACAGTTCGTAGCAAAGAATTTTCGCGCCGCCGCCCAGTGAGAGAAACAACACATCCAGACGATGGTGTTCAATAAACTGCTTCAAATCGTCTTTCACCAAATCCAGATTGGCATTCAAATTCCGCCCGTCTTCGCGCACCTGATGAAAAAAGATTTCCGCATCCGCAGGCCAGTACTCTGCCGCCGCGCGTTGAAATTCTGGGGTGGCGGAAAGCGTTTCCAGCAATCCGGCTTCCGCTCCGGCCAGGCCAATCCGCTTCCCCTGGCAAAATGGTTTGAACTCTTTTTCCAGCCAGGTCAGCAACAGGTAGGAAGTTGCGCGGTCTGGATTCCGGTGCAGGTTCGCGGATCGTTGCAGTTCCAGCCGAGGCAGCCACAGTTCCATCGGCCACAGGCGTTCGTGGAAATCAACGTAATCGGCTTGTTCGAAAGCGCGGCGAAATCGCGCTGCATAGTTTGCGCCGATGCCTGGATTGCCTTGCGCTCGCGTGCCGGTAACCAAACCATCACTGTAAGGCATGCCGGCGAGTTGCCCGTCTTGCTCAGCCAGCAAATAAGCCAGGTCCATGTCCCCCAGACGCAAGAAACAAAAGCAGGCTTGAGCCTCCATCAAATCCGACAAATGACGCGCCGCTGCGCGCCGGGCCGTATCCTCAGAATCCTTTTCACCCAGTGGAGAATTTGGCCGGAAGGAAGTGCCTTCGAGCAGCCGATCGTAATAGGTAGGAGCACCTGTCAGCATTTGTTGTTGAGAAAACGTTATTGCCGGGAAGTCAGCCAATGTGTTTGGCGATGTAGTTATTGTGAAATGTGGACTCAGGCGCTTCTACTCGAAAGATTTTGTAGCCTGCGCTTTCAAGTAATGACCAGATTTTTTCCCGCTCTGCGGTTTCACAATCCGGATTATTCTCGAAAAATACGCAGCGCGGCGGCGCGGTTTGGAAAAGCTGGCGACAACCCGCCAGCACACGAGATTCCCAACCTTCCACATCCAGCTTCATCACTGTCGGCAGTGGGATTTCACCGCGCTCAATCATCGAATCAATAGTTTTGGTTTTGATCTCGAACGAATCAACCACGTCTCGCGGCGTCAGGCCGCTGCGTCCGATGTTTTCCAACGTTGATCGGTAAAACCGAAGCGAGCCTTCCTGATCGGAAACGCCATACTGCTGAATCGAACATTCCCCATTCGCCCAGTTATTCAGGTACAGATTCAGTTCAAAGACGGCGCAGTTGAGCGGATCAGGATCGAAGGCGACGACCTTATGAACTCCGGAAGCCAGCGCCAGCAGGCTATGGTAGCCGACGTTACTGCCAACATCGAAAAACACATCCTCCGGCCTTAACTCCCAGCGAATGGCTTCGGAACATTCGTCTTCCCAGACGCCTTCGTTCAGCACGGAGCGCTGAATCAAGTCTTCGCGATCAACGGCCATGACGAATCCGTAGCGCGTCCGCGCCTGAAGCCGTCTTGATCCGGAAAACCGCTCGAGGTTGGTCAGCAGGCGAAGCCGTGTCGGGAAGTCGCTGGAACGATAGAGTCCCAGCAACAATCCATTCAAAAACTGCCCATAAGCCAACGGTGGCAATTGCGTGTTTCGCTTCATAATCAAACTATCAAACCGCAGCCTTGATGAATTTTGCTTCGGCGACGGGCGCGGCATCCGTCTGAACTTGTATCGGCAAGCCGAATGCGCCTCTCCGGTAAGACTGCTTGAACTCAAAACCGACGGCATACGGATCGCTATGAACGACTTCAAAGGTTAATGGATGCTCGACAATATGAAATTCGTCTTTCCAGGGTTTGATCAGCCAGAAAAACAATCTGTACTTTCCTGTTGCCAGCCAGACCGGCCCCAGTTGCACCTGCACCTGCATTTCCTTTCCGGGAAGCATGCGCCAGGTCTTGCCAGCCATCGGAGCGGTCGAAGTATAAGCAACCGGAATGTCGCGTTCGTCGTGCAATTCGACTTCAATCGCCGCTTCTTCGTCAGACTGGCTGAACAAAGTCGCAGTCAACTCAATCACTTCGCCACACTCGTATTGCGGCTTCGACAAGCCGACTCGAGTAAAACGTGGTTTCCGCCCTTCGTATGGAAAATCAAGGCTGTCAGTTTCGGCTCCTTGCGCGGAACGAAAGTAGGTTTCCGTTACGTCGTAAATATCGCCGTGAGATTTCACCTTTCCCGCTTCCAACAGCAGCCCTGTCCGGCATAAGGCTCGAATTGCCGCCAGATTGTGACTGACGAACAAGACCGTTCGCCCGCCTTTGGCGACTTCCCCCATTTTGCCCAGGCTTTTCTTTTGGAACTCCGCGTCGCCAACCGCCAGCACTTCATCCACGATCAGAATTTCCGGGTCCAGGTGCGCGGCCACCGCAAACGCCAGCCGGACGTACATTCCGCTGCTGTAGCGTTTGACCGGCGTATCCAGGAACTTTTCAATTTCGGCGAAGGCGACGATCTCGTCGAATTTGCGTTTGATCTCCTCGCGGGTCATGCCCAGGATCGCGCCGTTCAGATAAATGTTTTCGCGGCCCGTCAGTTCGGCATGAAAACCCGTGCCGACTTCCAGCAGGCTGGCGACGCGCCCGCGAATGCCGATGCGGCCCGTCGTGGGTTCGGTGATGCGGCTCAGAATTTTCAGCAGGGTGGATTTGCCCGCGCCGTTGCGGCCAATGACGCCGACGACTTCGCCTTCCTTCACCTGAAAAGAAACATCTTTCAATGCCCAGAAATCTTCAACCGAAGACGCGGAGTTTGCGCTTTTGCGCGCGGCAACCAGGCTTTTGGCTTTGTCGGCGATGACATCGCGCAGCGCCAGATACGGCTGCCGGGTTTGCTGATGCCGGATGGAATATTTTTTGCCCAGATTTTCGACGGCGATAACTGTACGGCTCATAACAGGTGTTACAGATTCCTCAATTGTTCGGCGTGTTCCGCGACCCAGGCGGCGGTGGTGCGAACGATTTCCCGAACGTCGCGGCGCGGTCGCCACGCGGTTCGCTGAAACAGGCGGCCACAATCGGCGATGAAAATGCGCAGGTCGTTGGGCCGGTTCACGGGATTGCCTTCGATGGCGACCTGGTTGCCGGTAACTTCGCGGCAAACTTCAGTGAGTTCCTGCAACGATGCGCTGTTTTTCAATCCGCCCGCGACGTTCCCGACCCAGCCTTCCCAGCGGTCGAAATCGCGAATCTGTTCGGCGATCAATTCGCAGAGGTCGTCCACGTGCAGGAAGTCGCGCACTTGTTTTCCCTTCCCGCCATAACCGATGTAACTGAGCTTGCGCCCGAAATGATGCGCCATCACCCACAAGGCCGCAATGCCCTGATCCACTTTGCCAAACTGCCAGGGGCCGGCGATCACTCCGCAGCGATTGATCAAGGCTTTCAGTCCGTAGGCTGCGCGGTATTCTTCGATCAACTGTTCCGCCGCGTATTTGGTAAAGCCGTACAAGGAACGCGCGCCGGTCATGTCCAGCGTTTCGCGCACGCCCTGGGCGGAGATGGGCGAATTGATGTCGTTATTCCAGGCGAAACGCGTTTCGTATTCCTGCCAGGGATGTTGTTCGAGTTTGGCGATGGGATACACGCGGCTGGTCGAAAGAAAGAGAAAGCGGCTGTTCCACTTTCGCGCCATTTCCAGACAGTGAAACGCGCCCGTCAGATTGGTCTGAAACAGGTAGGCCGGATTGCCGTCCTGCCCGGCCAGCACACTGGGTTCGGCGGAACATTCAATCAGATAATCGAACGGCCCTGCCGGAAAGGCCGCCAGATCGCGAATGTCTCCCCAGTGAAAACTGACGCCCGCATCGCGCAGGCGAGCGACGTTCAGTTCGGAGCCTCGGCGGTAGAGATTGTCCATGCAGACAATTGCGGCATCTGGAATGGCCTGGCGCAAATGCATCGCCAGATTGGAACCGACAAAGCCCGCGCCGCCTGTAATCAGAATATCCATGCTTTTAGAATCCGCTTTATGTTCCCGGACAATCAGGCAACGGTCACGAATGTTTTTTCGCGGCCCCGGTTCGCTTCGTAAATTTCCCGGAAGATGTCGTCCAGCGATTTGGTGATGTCCCAGCCGGGATAATGCGTGCGCATTTTGTCCAGATCGCTGATGTAACAGATGTGGTCGCCTTCGCGGTTTTTGTCCACGTATTCCCACTGCATCGGTTTGCCGCTCAAGGAGGCGATGTGGTCGAAAGCTTCCAGAATCGAGCAACTGTTTCCGCGCCCGCCGCCGATGTTATAGACCTCGCCGCAGCGCGGGTTTTCGGCAAAGGCGTGAATGAAGCGGGCGACATCGTAGGAATGAATGTTGTCGCGGACTTGTTTGCCCTTGTAGCCGTAGACCTTGTATGGGCGGCCTTCGACGTTGCACTTGATCAGGTAGCTCAGAAATCCGTGGAGTTCGACACCGCTATGGTTTGGACCGGTCAGGCAGCCGCCGCGCAGACAGCAGGTTTTCATCCCGAAATAGCGGCCATATTCCTGCACCATCACATCGCCCGCGACTTTCGACGCGCCGAAAATGCTGTGCTTGCTTTGATCAATCGGAAAGTCTTCGGCAATGCCGTTGGCGTAGGCCGGATCGTCGTACTCCCAGCGGGAGGCAAGTTCTTTCAAGGCGATGCTGTTGGGACGGTCGCCGTAAACCTTGTTGGTGCTCATGTGCGCGAAGACGGCTTCGGGTGAGTGGCGGCGCGTGGCTTCCAGCAGATTCAGCGTGCCGACGGCGTTCACATCGAAATCGTCATAGGGCCGCGAAGCCGCCAGATCGTGGCTGGGCTGCGCGGCGGTGTGAACGATCACGTCGGGTTGCAGCGTTTCCAGCAATTGATTCACACCGAACCGGTCGCGGATGTCCAGTTCGTGGTGGCGAAAGTTGGTATGGATGGCCTGCAGCCGCTGCTGATTCCAGCGAGTGTCGCCGCCGGGACCAAAGAAATCGGCGCGCATATTGTTGTCCACGCCGTGAACCTGCCAGTCTTCGCGGCAGAAATATTCCACAACCTCCGAACCGATCAGGCCGGAAGAGCCAGTAACAAGCAATTTCTTCATATGAGTTTTCCGATCAGCGGGGTCCGGATGGGTAAATAATACGGGGTGACAAAGTTTGTTTTTAGCGAACTTCAATCAAACGATGTTTCTGATCCAACAGCATTAGCACTTGAGGCCAGCGTGACCATAACCACAGTAATAGTACTCGGTTGGTTGAATTGCCCAAACGTAACCAAACAATTACTGGGCTGTCTGAATCACGTGCTGAACGCTCGGCGAAGTCTTCATCCTTGGTCAAGATCACGGCGTTAATACTGAGTGCGTAATCCCAGATGGAATGATCCTCAGCACCGCGCAATCCGACATCTTGCACGTGCTGTGCTTCGTGCCCTTGTTCGCAGAGCCAACTTGCCAGAGCAGGCGGCAATTGAGCGTCAACCAGAAACTTCACTCAGGCCTCACGCATTTACGACAATGGCATGGTTTATTTGCGCAGCGGCATATTCTAAACATGCGCGGATGTCTTCAGGTTCGAGATATGGATAATCTTGAAGGATTTCCTGTTCTGTTGCACCGCCCGCCAGCATATCCAGGACATCATTCACACGAATTCGCATCCCCCGAATGCATGGGCGGCCGCCGCATTGGTTAGGGTTGTAGGTGATGCGATCCAAAAAATGAGATTGATTCAGGTTTTGATTCATCCTTCCAGGTTCTCCCGTGCTTGATACTATCGCATCTGGATAAATGGCCACCAGGTAAAAGCTCTAATTCTTCCACACCCTGCTGATGGCCTTTCCACGTCCAATCAGTACCGGCACAGATACATTCCGAATTTGATCACTTCGTTCTGGAAATCCATCAACCCTTGTTCGGTCTGCCACCAGTTGGCGGCGGTGTAGCGTCTGTGATTGATCGCAATCATGCTCACGTCGGCGCCAACGCTTTCTAACTGGCGGCGCAGAACCCAGCGCGCGCGGCGCGTGTGGAATAGTTCGGTCGGCGTCAAAAAATGATGCGCGTTGTTATCTTTCGCCCAGGCGGCCAGCACTTTGGCTTCGTCGAAAGTGCTGGTGACGGTTTGCGGCAACAGGGCGATGGCGCTGTCCGGCACGTTTTCCCGCTTCAGCAAGGTCTGCGTCAGCGTGGCGTAATCAATCAGCAAACCCAGTTCGTTGATCCGGCCCGGTTCGGGCTGCATCACCAGAATTCGTGGGGCGCGGCCATCATGATAGAGCCGGGCGGCCTCGAACGGCCTGGAATCCAGGCCGCCACCCAGAATGACGATGGCGTCGGCCTGCGCGGGCGCGTCGGAAATAATCCACCAGCCGGCCAATTCTTGCAAAATCGGCGCTCGTTGCCACCAGGCCGCGCTCGCCAAAACCACGAACGCGGTCAACGTGATCAATGCGAATTTCAAGCGGCGGCGCGAAGCGGGTTCGGCGGTCAAATGATGTCCGCGAACGTCTTCTCGACTTGCCGGAAGTACCAGATTCCTGACAGACATAGGGCAGTAATGATCAGTGTGGAAATCAACAGCGTGGAGCTTCGCAGCGGCGATTCGCCGCCGAGCATCGCCCAGCGAAACCCGTCAATCACGCCAACCATCGGATTCAGGTCATACAGCATTCGCCAGCGTTCGGGAACCACCGAACTGCTGAATCCGACCGGCGAAACGTACAAGCCAAACTGAACGATGAAGGGAACAATGTAGCGAAAATCCCGGTATTTGACGTTCAGCGCGCACAGCCACAGTCCCGCCCCCAGCGCCGCGCCGAAGGCCATTGCGATAAACAGCGGCAGCGTCAGCAATCGCCAATCGGGCGCGAAACCATACCAGACCATCATTCCGGCCATCAGGCCCAGCATGATCAGAAAATCAACGAAGCTGGTGATGACCGATCCGGCGGGAACGATTAAACGCGGAAAATAGACTTTGGAAATCAGGTTGGCATTGCCGATCAGACTGTTGCTGGATTCGCCCAGGGCGGTGGCGAAAAACTGCCAGGGCAGCATCGCGGCAAACACCAGCAAGGCGTACGGCACCGCGCCCGGCGCGGACAGCCTGGCGATGCGATTAAACACAAAGGTGAAAATCAGCATCGTCAAAAAAGGGCGAATCAAGGCCCAGGCGACACCAATCACTGTTTGTTTGTAGCGCACCAGAATGTCGCGCCAGGCCAGAAAGTAAAACAGTTCGCGATACCGCCACAGGTCGCGCCAGTAATTCTTTTCGGTCCGCCCGGCTTCGATCCACAGATCGAAATCTTCCTCGGCAGGTTCCGCTGGCGGCAGCGATTCCAACAAAGCTGTTTGTTCTTGCGCAGTCATCTTAAAGTTTGAATTACTCCGATGAGTTTCAATGCGTTAGCCGTCTCTTTATATCCGCCAACTTGTCTTATGGACAGAGGTAAACTCTCCATCGCCTTGAAATTCCGTCATAAATCGCCGTTGCACACTGGTCTGGAGTAAGCGTGATGTTTATCCCCGATGTCATTCTGAATCTGTTGGCGGCAAACGAGGATGCCGATTCCTGAACCAGAACGATGTCGTGCTGTCCCACATTCCAAATCTGGTGAACCTGCCCGCTGACCTGGGGCGTGGAAAATGTCAGGCCAGTGATCTGACGCGTCGTGTCCGTGCTCCATCGCTGGAAATAACTTGGCGCGCCAGGATTGTAGTTGTTCAACTGATTGGTAATTTCCGGAGGCGAATTGGGCGCCGCGCGCCACGTGCCGCCCAACACCAGCGCATTCGCGCTGTTTGATGACGTGATGCCCAATACGCCGGGTGCGGGCATGCCGATTCCGCCATACTGGCAGGGCGGGCAATCAATCGGTGTTTCTATGCTTGGCCCCCAGGCCAGTTGTGAATCCCGTAACAGCCCGACAACGCCGTTTTGTGCTCCCAATGCAATGTTGTTCGCATTGATACTGAACCAGCCTCCACCGGGATTCTGGTGGATTCCGAACTGCCTCAAATCTGGAAAGGTGAGTCCTGGACGATCAAAACGGGTGCCATAAGGAATGATAAATTGATCGGCTTGCGCCGTGTTGCCGACAGTCGCGGTGCTCGTTCTCGCTGTTGAATTTGGAGCCGCGCCAGTGCTCGGCGTTGGCGTTGGCGTTGGCATTGGGTTAATGGCTGCCGGGGCAAAATTACGGAAAGAGAGATTTGCGCTCGCATTCCTGCTCGGAGCGTACTCGCTCCAGGTATTGGTTCCCGTGCAAAGATAATACTGTGTGGGCGCTCCGACCACCGCCACCACCTGCCCCTTCGCCGGGTTGCAGGTGACGGGCAATGAAGAGACAAACTCGATACCACTCGATTTGCCCACACTCGTCTGGGCCAGGCCAGTGTCCGGCATCGAAGCGATCAGCGTCAGAAACAGTAACCGTGATAGATTTTTCAAGTTCATGGTATTCATATTGCTCTCAATTGATTGATGATCACGAATCTCATTTTTCTGGCGGCTTTGGAGTCTTGAATACCCACAAAAATCAGGCTGTTGACAAAGGGGCGATGCCCCAATAAGATGCGCCTTCGCTTTTTGGCAATCTTGACTTTCTTTTCGGGGCGTGGCTCAGCCTGGTAGAGCGCTCGGTTCGGGACCGAGAGGTCGTAGGTTCAAATCCTATCGCCCCGACCATTTCCTTCAAAAAAACGGGCATCGCAAGATGCCCGTTTTGCTTTTTTGGACTCGCCAGCGCTGGAGTTTTCATCAAGTTTCCTTTTTTCACCATTTCCTACCTGACCACCGGCACGCCTTCGCGTTTGTAGTTCGGCAAGTATTCTGCGGCGGCCTGCGGTGTTTCCACTGAAGCCTGCTGGAAGAGATTGTTTAAGACCGCGCCCAATTCCTTGCTCAATAATTCCGTGGTTTGCGTCAAATCGAGCGGTGTTGTCTCGGTTGCGGCGCTTCCAGGCAGGGAATGATAGATGGTGAATGCCCCCTGAATTCGGCCATCGGAAGCAATCAGCGGCAAGCGTAATGACCAGCAAGCGGTGGCCAGATCGCTTTGACGATCGAAAACATCCTCGCTCGGCCACATCCAGTTCAATTCATCGGCACAGCCGTGATGGCCGGCTTTTGCGACTGCGATCGAATTGTCCTCAACCGCAAGGCGGGCGGCGGCAAATCCATGCGTTTCGCAAATCCTGGCAAGCGAGGAAAACAATTCGTTCAGGCTTCGCGCCGCGCGCAGAGTTTCAATGCTGCTGAGCCAGCGGGCGCTGGCGGTCAGCGAACGTTTACGCCGCGTCATGCCGCGTTTCAGGGTCAATCCCAGCGCGTCGAATTCCGAATACCTCAGTTGGTAAACACCCAGCGCAATGCCCACGCCCAGCACGAACAGGATCAATGCGACCTTGTTGCGTTGGGGATTGAGCAGCATCAGCCCAAAAAGCGTGAACAGCGCGCAGATGGCGTAGAGCAGGATGACGACCTGCCGCTGCGTCAGTCCGCGCTGTAACAGCATGTGATGGATGTGACGGCGGTCGCCTTCGAACAAGGGCGCGCCGCTGACAAAGCGGCGGCTGAGCGAAATGCCGACTTCGACGACGGGCAGGCCGAAGGAGATCAGCGGAATGGCAATCGCAATCAGCGTCGGGCTTTTCTGCGCGCTCACCAGCGACAGCACGGCGGCCATAAATCCCAGCAGCAGGCTGCCCGAATCGCCCAGAAAGATGGTTGCCGGATTGAAATTGAACCGAAGAAACCCGATCACCGCGCCCACCAGAATGATGCTGATCAAACTGACTTCGGGATGATCCTGCGCCAGCGAACACAGAAACAACGACAACAGCGCAAAGGCCGAAGCTCCGGCAGCCAATCCGTCAATCCCGTCAATCAGATTGAATGCATTCGTGATGCCGACAATCCAGAGGGCTGTCAGCGGAAAGCTGATCAAGGCGGGCAATTCCCACCAGCCGCCGAAGGGCGACGAAAGCCCGCTGATTCGGAACCCGTAGGAATAAAGCAGCGCGGCGACGATCACCTGAACCGCCACCTTGACCGTGGCATTGGCGCCGAAGAAATCGTCGTAAACCCCCAGCGCGAAAATCACCGTTCCCATCATCAGCACCACACCGACTTTCTGCCAGTTGTCGAGCAGATTCTGGCTGACCAGCGTGCCCAGCCACGGCGCAATCCCGAGCGCCGCCAGAAATGCCAGATAGATGGCGACGCCGCCCAGGCGCGGTGTCGGGCGAGTATGAATCCGCCGCCCGCCGTCCGGCCAATCCACCGCTCCCCAATGAAGCGCCCAACGCCGCACCAGCGGCGTCAATCCAAGGGTCAGAAACAATGAGAGGGAGAACAAGATCAAATACGAACGCATGAGCAACTCCAGACCACAGTGAGTGTGAGGTTTCGCTGAGCTGAAAGCACGATTGTCATTAACTGTTTTCCGCCTGGCGGCAACCGTTTCAGCCCGCATTACAACCAGCGATTCACCGGACTGACTGCATCGCAGGCAATTGCCGAACAGCCTGGCAAAGCCAGGGACCAGGTAATCGTTTTAAGGGCGAACTACTTTCGTTGTTGATCTGACTTCCGCGGGAAGTCATCAGAGTCGGCGGGGTCGGGCCGGATTGGTAGAGGTAAGGAAACTGAACCGAAGCGCGAAATCCGGGCGTCTGATTGCACGCTCAATTCATCTCGCTGGCGTCGCGGGAATATTCGTAATGGTACCGGCGGTAATAGTAATAATCGTATCCGTCGCGTTGCATATTGATGTTATTGAGCACGATGCCGAAGATCTTCGCACCGACATTGCACAGTTCCTGGCGCGCGTGCAGCACCAGTTCGCGCGAGCTTTTGCCGCCGTGAATGATCATGACCACGCCATCCACCAACCGCGACAGCAGGATGGGGTCGGTGACGCTGGTAATCGGCGGCGAATCAATCAGGATATGGTCGAAATGGCCGGATAGTTTTTGCAGCATCGCGCGCATCTTGTCCGAACTGAGCAGGTCTGCTGAATTCGGCGGAACGATGCCCGATGGCAGGACCCACAGATTGGGAATCTTGGTCGCCTGAATCACATTATTCAAATCCACATCGCTGGACAGATAATTCGACAATCCCCGGCGATGATTCAACCCGAACATTTTGTGAACGCGGGGGCGGCGCATATCCGCATCAATGATCAGGACCTTCGCGCCCATCTGCGACAGGCAGATGGCGATGTTGACGGAGGTGGTGGTTTTGCCTTCGCCCGGCTGACTGCTGGTCATCAGGATGGTTTTCGGCGGGTGACCGGCGGCGGCCAGCAGAATGGAAGTTCGCAGCATTCTGTAGGCTTCCGCCACATGCGATGCCTGATCGCCCTTGGCCAGCGCCTCCGTGGTTTGAATGAGAGAGGCGTCCGCTTTATTGGCCACCGGCTTCCGCTGTCCTCCCAGCCGCCGTGGCGAACTGGAATCGAAGGCGGGAATCACGCCCAGCGCCGGCAGGTGAATGTAACGATTGATATCGTCAACCGACTTGATCGTGTTATCCAGGTGATCCAGCAGAAAACACAGCCCGATGCCCGCAACCAGGCTCAGGAAAAACGCCAGCATCACGGAGCGGAACCGCAGCGGGCCGATCGGCGTCACCGGCACCCGCGCGGGTTCGGCAATATCAACATCCCTGGCTTGCTGCGCCCGCTCGACATCGGCCTGCCGCGTCTTTTGCAGAAAGTCCGTGTAAAGCGATTTGGACGTTTCGACGTTCGACTTGAGTATGTTGTATTGAATCGCGGTTTGGTTCTGCTGAACGGCTTCGGCTTTGGCACGAGCCAGGGCGGCTTTCAACGAACTGTCGTCACGCACGGCGCGGTCGTAATCGGCCTTGAGTTTTTCGGCCAACTGGGCGCGCGTCTTGGTGATTTCTTCCTGCAAGGCTTCCTTCTGGTCTTTGATTTCAACGACCTTCGGATTTTCGTCGCCGTATTTTGCCTTGAGCTGCGCGGCGGCAACGGTCAATTCACTCAATTTCTTTTCCAGATCGGCGGTGGCCAGATTCGAGAAGGCCTCCGGCAGTTGCGCCGTCCGCCCCTGACTGACTTCATCGTAAAGATTCCTTTTGAGCAGCAAATCGGTTTCGGCGCGCATGGACTGCTCGTACAGATTTGCCAGCTTCGTTGTGGTCAGGTCTTCCTTGCCTTCAGTGGTAAAGATGCCATTGTTGCGCGTGTAATCCGCCAGCGCCTGTTCAGACCGTTGCATCTGGGCTTCCAACTCGCGCGTTGAGCGGCTCAGCCAGTCGGACGTGTTGCTGAAGGTTTCGGTCTTTCGCAGATAGCTGCGTTCCATAAAGGTTTTGGCGATCCCATTGACGACCCGCGCCGCAACTTCCGGATTGGTGTGATTGAAGATCAGCTTGACCAGTTTCGATTCCCGAAACTGCTTGACGCTGACGCCATCGCGCAAAATGTTGACGAAGGGGGCCAGACGTTTGCTCTCTTCCAGCGACCGTTTCTGGAAGGTGACATCGCTAAGCTGTTCAACCTCTTTCCGTTCGGCTTCGGCATTTATGTCGGTGGGGTTCCTGTTCAGCTTGCCTTTGACAACATCCCAGAAAGAGCGTTGTTTGGTAATGTCCAGAAAGGCCGGGTCTTTATCCAGATTGAGATTGGCTGCCGCGTCTTCCAGCAGCGGATAACTGGTCAGCAGAAAGACGGCGGTTTCGACCTGCGAACTGCCGTTTTCGATGACCAGATCGCCGGTTTTCAATACCATCTGATTATTCTTGCCAACTTCGATGGTGGCGATGGCCTGATAGACGTTCTTCTGCCGCGCGGATTCGACCGCCGTCATCAGTGTGGCGACGGTGACGATCACGGCAATCAGCCACTTGCGCCGTTTGACGCGCCGCCATAGCTCGCGCAAATTGATCGCGCCCTCTTCTTCCTGCTGTTTGTTGTAGGAATAGTAAGGACCGGACGCTGCCGCGCTCTCGGTCAAATTGAGCGGAATGACCGAGGTTTCGTTCGGATTCGGCGTTTTGTCGAATGGGAATTGGTTATTGTTGCCGGTTGGCAACTGTGGCGTTTGCATTGCTTCAGACCTCTCGTTTCCTGCGTGCCAGCAAAATCCGCCTGGCATCAGCGATTGGACGCGCCGTCACGCGCGCATTCGCGATCAATACCGCCAATTCGCGTAATTGTGCCACGATGGCCGAAAACGCGATAAAAAGCAGTGCGTGTGAAGGCAACTGTAAATTGAAATCAAACAGGCTGTGTACCAACAGGCCCAGAATACCCGCTCCACAACCAAGCGCGTAAAAGTTCATCATCGGTTCCTGCGACCTGATACCGCGCCGAATTGCCCAGCCGGTCGCGCCCAAAAACCAGAGCGCAATGATTCCCCCGATGATCCCGCCGTCCGTCAGCACCTGTAGGTAATCGTTGTGTGCCTGCGAAGTAATCAGTCCCGAATTGTTTTGTTTGTTGTAAGCCGGAAAGACCGTCTCAAAAGCCCCCAGCCCGGCTCCCATCAAGGGTTGCGCGCGGAACAGCGCCCAACTGTCGCGCCATAATTCCAGGCGATTGCCTGAATACGTTGACAGCGCGGACAGGTAGGTCCCGGATTTTTCAATTCCCTGTTTGATCGCCAGGCGGTCCGTGACACGCTCCGACCCAAGCCAACTGACGCCCCCTGCTATCGCCAGAACCATGACTGCAATGGCTCCGCTTCGCAGCCAAAATGTGCCCAAACGGCTGCGCCCGCTGTCTTCGGTCAAATACTCTTGCGAGTCGCGAGGGCTGAAAGCAGCCAGAAACATCAATTGCGCCAGGATGCTGATCATCCCGCCTCGCGATTGTGAAAAGACCGCCGACATCGCCATCCACGCAGCGGCAAACCCATAAAAGAATTTTTCTTCCCAGCGCCGCCGCGACATCATCACAATCACCGGCCAGGGCAGCAGTAATTCCATATACCCGGCAAAATGATTGCGATTGACGAACGGACCGAACGGCGCTTCGGCGTACGCCGCTCGAAACCAGAAAAACTTGCCATTCCAGGTGAAATACTGCATCAAGGCAAAGGTCGAAAGCGCCACGCCAAAGAAGGTCAAAACCAGCGCCAGCCGCCACAGCCGCTCGCGATGCGTCAGGAAGTTGGCTGCGATCAGCCCGCCAACCAGCAGACAAGCGAGCATCAGAACCGCGCTCCGTGTGGCTTCCACATCGCTCGACAAACTGTGCAGATAACCGTTTCCGTCCTTGAACGCGAAGCTTTGCGCCACCCCCAGCAGAATAAAGGCGATTAATGGCCAGAGCGTTTGCGGCACGTAAAGAATCAGCCTCTTCGCCGCCACTGCCCGGATGGCCCACAACATCGCCAATCCGGCAATCCACAAAACGAAAACCAGTTCGGACCACGGTTCGACCGTGCCGTGCGCCAGCGCCGAAAAGAAGATCAGCGCGATGAAGCCATAAGCGATGACCCTGTCCAGAATGTTTTTCATCGCCTGTGGCGTACCCATCCCTGAGAGACTGTTCACTGGATCGTTAAGCTGAAATCGTCGAACCGCACCAAGCCGAATGTCGGTTCGGCGTAGCTGAATTGAGGCGTCTGCCTGACAGCAACCGTGACGGCGTAAGCATTGGCGGGTGCCGTGAACTCCACCACCATTCGCTCCCAATCGCTCGAACCTGCAGGCGCGGGCGCGGAACTCGCGATGACGGCGCGGTTATCAACACGAAGAATCTCCACGCGCGGCCCGTCTGGCGTAACCAGTTCTTCAGACTTCGCAAAAAACTCAAGGCGATATTTGCCGCCCGGCTGAACCGTGACGGGATGCTGCGCTTCTCCGTCCAGGCGCGTCGTGTCCCTGCCCTGATAAGCAATCGTCAGCGCATTTTGCCCTGTGCGAGCCTTGCCGGCGGCAACTTCCAGACGGGCGAAATTGCTGTGATTGAGCTGCCAGTCAAACTGCGCCAGCGATTTCGTTACAGGCTGGTCAAAGCTGCCGTTCCAGAATAATTCCTTGTCGCCATACTTCTCACCGGCCACGGTTTCACGCCATAACTTGCCGGTCCATTGCCATTGTCCGGCGCTCAGCATCAGATCGAAAAAGTGCCCAAGCCCATCCAATTGGAACCGGCTCTCGCGGTCAATCTGGCCAAACACACGCGCCGAAGCATCGAACTGCGCCTGTTCAGCCAGAAACCGCGCCAATGCCAGCCGGGCCTGTGGTTCCTGGCTGATCGTGCGGTCAAGCATCTCAAAGTTTCCCTTCGTCGCCTGCCAAATCAGACTCATCACAATGGGCAACCGCAGTTGATCGGAAGCCGCGACAACGCGGAATTCAACCAGCGACTCTTCGATTTTTCCCTCGCGCAAAAGCAGATTGGCCATCTGCCAGCGCGCATGAACATCGCCGGGCGCCAGCTTCACGGCTTCGCGCAGAGAATCTTCCGCAATCGCCATTTCCCCCCGCAGCTCAGCCGCAGCAGCCAGCAGCAACCTGTACTCGTGGTTTTTCGGAGATAGTTGAACCGCCCGTAGAGAATGACGAAACGCGCGTTCAGCCAGGGATTCATGACTTTCCACAGTCTCCGCCCCTCTTTCGACCAGTTTGGCGGCCAGCCTCGCCTGCAGCTTTGCCGAATTGGGAAAGTAACTGGCGGCGGATTCAATCGTTGAGAGATGAACCTGCATTTTAGGATTGGCCACGACTGAAGTAACAAACCATAACAGAGTGAATCCAATCACGCCGACAAACAGTATCAATGCGGAGCCGAACCAAAGACATCGCATAACAGAAGATGACAAGGAAATCACGATTTTCATCTGAATGCCGATGCTTTGTTGCGAAAGAGCTGTGGACAATCAACCTTATCGTTGCTTACGGCGTAATCGGTCCGGCAGGCTTGCAGAAAAGCCCGTCCGTATTTACACAAGTCAACCCGCTTCCATAAGTACTTGGGTTTGCGCCAGAACTGCCTGCCGTTAGTCCGAAAATAATCGCTCTGGTACCTTCCACGGCAAAAAATAACAACCCCAGCAGCCCGTTGTAACCCGTCTTGCCCCGGTTTTCAGATTGAGAAGAAGCGCCAGCATAAGAAGCAGAAACTCTGTCACAATCGCACGCCGCCCCCAATCCACTCAATTCACTTCTGGGAAAGCGCCGCAGGGTATTTTTGCCATTGGCTTCGGCTTTCAAGGTAATTACATCTCCGGGCCTGGCGGTTTCAATTTCCCGGCCGGAGCTAACTTTGATTTCGCCCAGGTTTGGGAAAACACTCGTCGTGTCGCCATTAACTTCAAGAATAAAAAATGAATGCTGGTCGCCGCTTGAGCTTACGGTTCCCTTCGGGATGTCTATTTTGACCTGTTCACCGGCGGAAACGTTAATTGCCAGGCAACCTGAGGTCAATATTCCTCCAATGCCTTTGCCTTTATCCGCAAGCAGCAAGACCATCTCGGCATTCGCTCCCAGTTCAAGACGTCCCTGCTTTCCCAAAGTGACGATGGCGCTGCCAGCATTGCCGACCTTGATCCTGCTACCGTTGAAAACAGTCTGGCCGCTTATCGCGTTATTACCACCGATCATGACTTGTCGGGAGAAGGTCAACTGCCCGCTTCCCATATGAGCCGAGGTCAGTTGCGGATAAATCAATAGATTTACAGTCACTGTTACAAAAAGAACACTGCTGAGAATAAGCCGTTGTTTTTTATCGTATTTCATCGCGTCTTAGAGCAGATTCGCATAAAAACGAATTCTGGCTGAATAAGCTCCAATTCACACCAATCTTTAACATGGTGTAAACACACCTTTCCTCACAAATGAGAAAAGACCCTAAAGGAAACCTCTTGCCGAGGCAGCGCTCGTATTATCAAAGGCCCCTGAACGCTGGCAGCGTTCACCTGGCGCTAACCAATCATGAAATGCCAAAGGCTTTTTGCCGGCCACACTATTGAAGGCGCAACAAACAGGTATTGGTTTGTAGAATCCACCATTTGATAGAAACAGGTAGTGCTACGTACCTGAGCATAGCCAGATGCAACTAGACTAGGATTTTGGGCAATAAGGTATGCCCAGAAGCAACCGGCTGCTAATATCAGCCAGTATTTATGGGGTCAGGAAAATAATGTCTGGATGGAGGAGAAGTCGCCTCCACGAATCGGGGATCGAAAGGGGCCAACTGACTAAACTTTACCAAGTTCGGTCAGTGGGCGGCATTATACCCATCAAACCGCTTTAATCAACTTAAATTACTTTTTTCCTAATGGCGTCCTCAATTCAATTAAAAAACCGACAAAAGAGTTTGAAATAACTGCCGGCCAGGCGCGGCAATCGGGAACACGCGTTTCCCCCTCTCTTCAAGGGCCAATTGACAAAAGAAGACTTGAACGGATAAGTTCGGCTTCGTTATTGAGCTTTTCAGTGATTGAAACCTCAGGTGTTTTTCACAATGGTGGCAAGACGATTCATCATCTCCGGATCTGTACAAGGCGTTGGGTACCGCTTTTTCGCCATGCGCGCAGCCGCCCGGCATCAAGTGCTCGGCACGGTTCGTAATCTGCCTGACGGCCAGGTCGAAGTCATTGCTGAAGGCGACCGCGACGCAATGGATCATTTCAAAAACGACCTGGCGACCGGCCCGATGATGGCCGAAATTACCGGCCTGGAAGAAACCGATTTACAGGTCACCGGGCGCTACCGTGATTTCCGCATTGATCACTGAGCCGCGTCATGAATATCAATCCAGGCAACATCAACCCAAGTTTCACGAAGGAGACCAACGCATAATGTCCGTTCCGACAGAGCAAGATCTGAAAAAATTGATCCGGGAGATTCCGGATTTTCCCAAACCCGGCATTCTCTTTTACGACATCACAACTTTACTGAAAGACCCGACCGGCTTTCGCGGAGTAATTGATGGTTTAACCGAGAACTTTAAGGGCCAAAAGATTGACGCGGTCCTCGGCATCGAAGCGCGCGGCTTCATCTTCGGTCCGGCGCTGGCCTATCACCTGGGTGCGGGCTTCGTGCCCGTCCGCAAACCCAAAAAGCTGCCCGCTGAAGTCGAAAGCTGGAGCTATGATCTGGAATATGGCAAAGACACCCTGGAAATTCATCGCGACGCCGTCGGCAAAGGCCACAACATCATCATCGCTGATGACCTGCTGGCCACAGGCGGCACGGCGGAAGCCGTGACAAAACTCGTCGAAAAGCTCGGCGGAAATGTCGTTGGTTTGTCATTCGTGGTGGAACTCGAATTTTTGAAGGGACGCGACCGATTGGCTGGCTACGATGTATTCTCACTGTTAAAATACCAGTCGTAGATTGACAGTTTGTTTTATGGGCTTGTAGCTCAGGTGGATAGAGCGACTGCCTCCTAAGCAGTAGGCCGCTGGTTCGAGTCCAGCCAAGCCCATCAAGAATTCAAAAAGCGTCTGATGCAGTCATCCCTGGTCAGGCGCTTTTTCTATTCCAACGGCTTGTCAGGATCAGGTTAAATCGTAATTTTGTGAGACATTCAGCCATAAACTTCCCGTGTAGACGAACTGGAAGCTATCTTTTGCGTTCGCATTGGGTGTTGGCTGCGGAGCGAATCCGCCCGGCCATTTCACTGATGACGGCCAGTTGACGTTGTGCCCGCCATTGACATCCTGAATCAGAATCAGCGTGTACATCTGCCCGGCAACGGCGTTGGCAAAGGTAAAAAGCGCGTCGCCCGTCAGCGTATGCTGGCGCGTCAAGGCCGTAGACCAATCCAGTGTGCGACTGCCGCGTCCGGTGGTCGCGATGAATTTTGGCGCGGAAGCCGGAAGCGGAACATCCGGGGCGAAATCGGCGACCACTCGCCAATCCAGCACCGAATCGTTCGGCAGCAGCATCACGGTCTGTTTGTTTTTATTGAGCACATAACTGCCCGCGCCGTTGACCGTGCCGCCGGAACTGGCGTTGATGGTGATGGGATGCGTCGCGGCTTTGGCCGCGGCGTCAATGACGATGATCGGTTCGCCCACGCGGTACCAGCCGGGCCACGGCAGCGTGACGGTCGCCGGTTCGGTGTGATTGACTTCGATCAACCGGACGCCGGGGCGCGTGAAAGCAGTCGAAGCCGTGACGGTCGCACGTTTATGAAAACCATCGGCGCGCGTCAGCAGTTCCCTGCGCCGGGTGGTGGTGTCGTAATACTGGCTGAGCGCTGATTCGCTGGCGACGCCGGCTCCCTGCCCCGACAACATCAGCGGCGGCAGATCGTTTGAGTGAACCGCCGCGCCCAGTGCGTAATTGCTCATCGGGCCGTCGGCAAAAACCGTGCGATCATCAATTGTCCCTTTGGCGAAAAAGGCGGGGTAGACGGAGGCATCCACTTCGTAGCGAATCGGAATCTTCGTGCCGTTGCCGGTCTTGTCTCCGGCAAAATAGCAGCCTTCAAAGGTCACGGAGGAATTGCTCAGGCATTCGACGCCAAACGCCACCCAGCTTTCGATGTTGCAACTGATCAGTTGAACATAAGCCGCTTCGTTTGTTTTGTCGCCGTCTCTGCCGGCCCTGCGGCCAATGACGGCCCAACTGGCGCCTTCCGGAATGGTGTCAATGCCGTTGCAGTTTTCCAGGCGGATTTGATAGCCCGCCTTGATCCTGTAACCGACCGGAGCCGACGCGCGCAGCATCGAAGCATAACAATCGCGCAGCACGATATTTGGACGGTTCGGCGCGTCAATCAGAAACGGATAGCCGCCGCAGTTGCTGACTCTGATCTTTTCAAAGGCGGACGAGTAGGCTTCCTTGATGAATAACCCATGGCTGCCGCAGTTTTCGATGACGATGTCTTCGACGAAACAACTGAAATAGTAGCCGGTTCCGGCCAGCGCGATGCCGACCTGATTGGTTTTCGTGACATCGCCTTTGATCTGCAATCCGCGAATGGAGGAGCGGAATGCTTCCGTGCCGACCGTGATGATCGGCTGGTTGCTGTCGCTTTCAAGCACGGTTTTGTAACTGCCCGCGCCCAGCAAGGCAACATCGTTTTTGAGCACCAATTGACTGACGCGGAATCTGCCTGGCGGCAGGTAAACGGTTTTGAACGGCGAAGTCGTGGCATTGTCAATCGCGGCCTGGATATGATCGGTGGCATCATCCGCACCATTGACCGGCGCGCCGAAGTCATAAACCACGTGCAACAGGCCGGTCGGCATGCCCCGAGGCGAAATGTGCGCGCCTTCGCTGGGTGTCTGAATGGCGACGTGAAACGTGTTGGAGTCAAATGCGACGGTGGACGCCTGCAGGTTTTGCGCCGCGGTATTTCCTCTGGCAGCAACCTGTCGAGAAAAGTGCGCTTCGCTGACCAGCGTCAGAAAGACGTTTTTTTGATCCCGATAGACATTGGCGACAATGCCGGTCATCAGAATTTTCCGTGCCATCTTTCCGCTGCCCGGATCACGCCAGCAGCGTCCATATTCTGCCCGCGCACCGCGCAGCGCATCCATCGCCGCCGCAGGGTCAGCGCCCAGCAGCTTTCCAGCATCCTGCAACCGGACTTCCACAAGATCGTCTTCGTGTTCCAGCGACAGGCGAATTGCGTCAACCTCTTGCAGATAGGGTTCGTAATTTGCCCCATCAAGTTCCAGCCGGGCTGTTGCCAGATGCAGTTGAAACTCCGACTGATCCGCGGCTTGCAGCGTCAGTTGCAGTGTCGAATGCAATTCCGCGACGCCATTGTTCAAGAACCCGCTCAATCCGACTGATAAGTCTTGCGCCATATCTCCATCCAGTGGTTTCAAAAATTACCGCTGTCAACAAATGATTGATGAATGCCGTGAAGGGATTTTGCCGGGGGGTCGGATTCGGAAGGCAAGTTATCACATCAAACAATCTTCACCCAAGATTTTGTTCTTCGAATGTTCGTCCAGGGTCAGAAGACCTTGCTGGCCGCGACACGGAAACCCTGGTCATTGCGGCGCAGGGTGGGATGGCCGTAATCCACACGAAACGCCGAGCGGCAATTCACGCCCGCATCCACCCATGAACAGCCGCGAATGACTCGCGGGCGATCCCAGTGGGCGTGTTTCAAAATCAGATCTTTGAACTTCAGCGTTTGCTCTTCTCCAATTTCGGTTTTCAGCCGGGCCAGAAACTGCGTTTCTCCCGTAAACACAAAATCCCTGGCGCGCCGCAGCTTGACCAATACATCATCAGGAAGGCCTTGTGACCGCAGAACGACCAAAGCCTGCTCGACTAGATTAAAACTCGGCTCCTGACTTTCCCACGAGGAGCCGTCGGCGGGTGCGCCTTTGTAATCGGAATGCCATTGATCCTGGCACCATTCCCACAGGTTGCCGTACATATCGAAAAGCCCGAATGCATTGGCTTGCCTGAGGCTTCCCACAGGGATCGTCTTCTCGCGATATTCTCCTTTTCCCTGCTGTTCCCAGTATGGGTAGTTGCCGTTGTAGTTGACGATTTTCGGAGTGATGGTTTCGCCGAAGGCATACGGCGTGGTGGTTCCGGCGCGTGCGGCGTATTCCCATTCCGCTTCGGTCAACAGGCGATAGGCTCTGCCGGTTTTCAGTTGCAGCCGGGCGCAAAATTCCACGGCCTCGTACCAGGAGACAGTATCCACGGGTAGTTTGTCGTCTCCTTTGAAAAACGAAGGGGCGGGCTTTAAGTCAATTTTCACTTTCGGCAACCGCGCCACGGCGCGCCATTGCTCCTGCGTGATTTCGTATTTGCCAACCCAGAGGTTGGAAACGGTAACCTGATGCTGTGGCCGTTCCGTATACGGGCCGAGTTCATTGGCCGCTGCGCCCATGGTGAAAACGCCGCCGGGAATTTCGACCAGTTCCAGCCAGACATCGGAACCAAGAGGTTCACGGAAAGTCTTCACGGCCTTTTCCTGCTCGTCCTTGATCCGGCCCCGTTTGTCATAAGTCAGCGTTTTGAAAGTAACTGTTTCCACCGCCGGCGCGGGAACTTCGAGGCGATTGTCAGTGGCCGGCGGAGCCGGCGGAACCGGTTCGGCTTCAACTGCCAGCGCGGGCAATTCGATCAACGCTGGAACCGGACCCGGTGACAGCCGGAAGATGAAGTCCTCCGTGACTTCAGCGATTTCCGGCAGCAAAACCGGCGTGGGCGTGGCGGCAGGAGCACTGGCGGTCTTTTTGGGTCTGGGTTTTAAGGTTTTCTTTTCCGGAACAAGAATGACGCCTCCCTGTTTCTGCGCGGCGCTCAGCCACAACGAACCGGACAAGCACAAAAAAGAAATTGCCAACGTGCTTCGGATTGCGAGGCGTCGAAAAGTTGTTCTGGCTTTCATAAAAATGCTCTCCCCGCGATGCGTGAATTCCCGCGTCCCTGTCAGTTCCTGGTGAAGTTCAAGTTGATGTCGAAAATCAGGGGCGGATGACTTTCCTTGCCGTTGACGACGCTGTTGACGATTTGGGCCGGGGTGCCGCGTCCGCTGAAGTCTTCAATATTGCTGGGCGAAATCGCGCTCAGTTGAGTTGAAATCATCTTAATCGCTTCTGGCTGGGATTTCGCCTGCCCCACCAAAGCGTCAAAGTTTTCGATTCGCTGGCGGGACCACAGCACGGTGAATCGCAACTGTTCTCCGTTTGCCAGTCCGCGAATTCGCTGCCCGTTGGGAAACACGAAATCCCGTCCCGCGCTGAGCTTTGCGCCGCCAGGCAAAAAGGCAGTCAATTGCCCGCTGATTCCATCCAGCGCCAGCAGATGCAAATAGCCATCTTCGCGGGGCTTGAAATGAAGCTTGAACTCCTGTTCCGCAGCCAGTTCGTGCTTCGTCACGGTCAGCGCCTGACCACTGATAAATTGCTCAAACCAGTACTGTAATTGTTCGGCGCTTTCCACCTTGGGCGATGCGGAAGCAACCGGCAGCGGCGATGATGGTTGAAGCTGTTTTGATGAATGCGAGGCAGCCTCATTCCCGCGCTGCGGCCACAGCCAGAAGATCAACGATACCGTCAAAACAGCGACGGCTCCCGCCACCCAAAACACACGTGGCGAAGTAAACTTCAGGGTTCGGCGTTTCCGCTCCGGGGCGGGCGATGGTTCAGCCATTGCCGGATCAGGCGCGCTTTCGATCACGAGCGATTCGAGGGCAATTGCTCCCAGCGACATTCCGGCGACATTCGGGCTGATTCCTGCCGCGTCCATCCTGGCAAGCTGACCTGGTTGAACCTGTCGCTCACGCTTTTCCTTTCGCTTTCGCTCGAACTCACTTTCCTCTCGAACCGTCTGTGTCTTCTGAGAAAGTTTTTCGGCGTGCTCCGGTTCAAACGGGATTCGCTCCGCAACTCGTGCCTCTGCCTGTCGCTGTTTTTCGACTTCGCGCTGACGCTGTTGCTGCTGCAGGCGGCGTTCTTCCGCTTGTTTCCGTTGCCGCTCCAACTCGCGCTGGCGGGATGCTCGATGACGATTTTCTTCTTCCTGGCGGCGCTGTTCCGCCATCAGGCGTTGTTCCGCCTGGCGGCGCTGAACGGCTTCGTGTTGTTCAAATTCGGCAGCCGCCTGCTGCCGTTGCCGCTCTTGTTCCAGTTGGCGCCCGCGAAGCTCCTCCTGACGGCGTAGTTCGTCCTCTTCCTGTTTGCGCTGTTCGGCTTCCTGTCGCTCGCATTCGGCGAGCATTTCCTGCTCCCGGCGCACTTCTTCCAATTGACGCCGGTGAAGTTCTTGCTGTTGGCGGCGCTCCGCTTCCAGCCGTTCGAGGCTGGTCAGTTCTTCTTCGGTTGCCGGTGGCACCTGGCGCAGCGCAGCGCGCATGGCGGTCGCACTCTGATAACGCTGCTCCGGGTCGAGCGCCAGGGATCGAACAATGAGTTCCGCCAACGCCTTTGGCACCTGCGGATTGAGTTCATGAACGAAAGGAAGCGGATCGGGCACGCGGTATCGAATCACCTCTTCGCGCACTTTGGCATGGTCCGGCACTTCGCCCGTCAGCAAGTGATGAAGCGTTGCCCCCAGCGAATAAAGATCGCTGCGCACATCGGTTGCAGCGCCGTTCATCTGTTCCGGGGGGGCGTAATTCAGCAGATTCGCGGGAAAGTTGCGGCCCGGCTTGGCCGGCGTCGAAGGGTGCGTGGCAAATCCGAAATCAACCAGGAACAAGTCCCCCTGGGAAGTCAGTTTCAGATTTTGCGGTTTGATGTCGCGGTGGATGATCGGTGGGGATTGGCTGTCCAGATATTCCAGCGCTTCCAACAGCCGGTCTGCCCATTTCACGACTTGCTGCCAGTCAAACGGCGTCCCTTCAGTTTTCAGCTTTTCCTTGAGAACAACATCCAGGTCCCGCCCCGGAATGGATTCCACAACCAGATAATCGCTGTCCCCTTCGGCAAAATAATCGCTGACTTTGGGCAAAGCGTCGTGGCGCAGCCGCACCAACATCACGGCTTCCTGTTGAAACTGTTCGCGTAGCGATTCTTGTTGGAAAAAGAATTCTTTGACCGCCACCGGGCGATGACCGAGATGGATGGCTTCGGCTTCGTAGACGGCTCCCGTGTCGCCGTACGTCAGACAGCGTTTAATCAGATAGCGGGTTTGCAGCAGGGTTCCATTCGCCAACATAAGACAACTCATAAAAAGATCGGGGCGAATCGGTCGGAATTAGGGGTCGCATTATCCAGAAAGCCAGCCCAACTAACAACAGTGGCATAATTTTTTAATGAGGCAAATCAGGCAGAGCCTGATTCTGACGGGCCGATGCTCGTGAAAGTCCTGCCTTGAGACAAGTTGCCATGTCAAAGAATCTTTGCCCTGGATTTTTTCGCAGCCGAATCAATCTTCGCCAACCGTCAGAAGGGCTTGCTGACCGCGATTCGTAGTCCATGGTCGTCGCGGCGAACGATGGGATAGCCGTAATCACTTCGACTTGCCGAGCGACAAGCACTGCCTCCATCCAGCCATGAACCGCCGCGTAGAACACGCGGGATGTCCCAGCTCGCGTACTCTAAAATCTGAGGTTTGAATTTTGTGGTTTGCTCCTCTCCAAGTTCCATTTTCAGCCGGGCGAGAAACTGTTCTTCCCCTGTAACCACATAGTCCTTCAGGCGCTGCAACTTATTCAAAACTTCATCCGGAACCCCTCCTGATCTTAAACGCACAATGGATTGGGCGGTGATATTGAAACTCGGCTTCTGGCTCTCCCAGGCTGAACCGTCGGTGGGCGCGTCTTTGTAGTCGGGATGCCATTGATCCTGACACCATTCCCACAAATTCCCATGCATATCAAAAAGTCCAAAGGCATTGGCCCGCCCTAGGCTTCCGACGGGTATTGTTTTCTCTCGGGACGCGCCTTTGCGCGCGGAGTTATAAAAAGGAGTGTTACCGTCGTAGTTCACAATTTCCGGCGTGATTGTTTCGCCGAAAGCAAAAGGAGTAGTGGTTCCGGCCCGCGCGGCATACTCCCATTCCGCCTCAGTCAAAAGGCGATAAGGTTTGCTAGTCTTCTTTTCCAGCCGGGCGCAAAATTCCACGGCTTCATACCAGGAGATCGAATCCACCGGATTATCGTCCCCCTTGAACTTCGATGGATCGGGAATCAGCTTTATCTTTATTTGCGGCAATTGCGCCACAGCCCGCCATTGCGCCTGCGTCACCTCGTACTTGCCAATCCAAAAACTGGGGACTTTCACTTTGTGCCGTGGCCGTTCACGATTCGTGTCAGTCAGGCTGTCTGTCTCACTTTCAGGGCCTCCCATCATGAATTCACCGCTGGGAATTTTGACGAGTTCCAGCAAGATATTGGAACTGAGATTTTCGCGGTAGACATCCACTGTTTTCTCGCGCTCTTCTTTGATCCGCCCACTTTTGTCATATGTGGGGGTTTTGAAAGTGAATGTTACCTCTGCCAATGGCGAAACCTCGGGACGCGTTCCGGCCATCGCTGGCGGCGGCGGCACGGGTTCAGACTCGAAATTCGGAGCGGGCAATTCGATGAATTGCGGGATCCAACCGGAAGTCAGTTTTAGGCGGGAGTCGGTGACAATGTCTGGCAGCAACACCGGTGCGGACGCGTCAGTGGAGTTCCGGGTGTTCTTTCTGGTTCTGGATTTCGGGGTCTTTTTTTCAGGAACGAGAATGATTCCCTTTGGTTTCTGCTGCGCGGCACTCAGCCACAGTGCCCCAAATAAGCATGCGGCAAGGAGAAAGAATAACGCACTACTGACTGTTAACCTGCGGAGAGAGCGGCTGAAAAACCTTCTGGTTGTGGAAAGACCGCGCGAAGAAGCCTGTCCGTGGGCTAACAGTCCACGGTAAACTTTTTTCTTGAGTTCCATCGCTTTCATCGAATTAGTATCTCCCCGATTGTTGCTCGCTTTTGCGCGATCTCGTCAGTTGCCGGTGAATTTCAGATTGATGTCAAAGGTCAGAGGCCGATTAGCCAATTTGCCGTTGACGGCATTTGCTGGTGTGCCGCGTCCGCTGAGGTCTTCAATGCCGCTGGGCGGAATTGCCTCAACCAGAGTTTGGAGCGTCTTGATCGCCTCCGGTTGAGATTTCACCTGCCGGACTCCACCTTTGAAATTTTCGATTCGATTGCGAGACCAGAAAACGGTAAAAATGAATTGCTCTCCATTCGCCCGTCCTTGAATATTTTGTCCGTTGGGAAAAACGAAATCCCTTCCTGCCCGGACCCGCTCACCGTCGGGCAAAAGCGACTTCAGTTCTCCGGTAATTCCATACGGGGCGAGTAAATACAGATAGCCATCTTCGCGGGGTTTAAAATGCAACTTGAACTCCTGCTCCGAAGCTAGTTCGTGTTTCGCCACCAGCGATGCCTGACCGTTTCTGAACTGTTCAAACCAGTATTGTAATTGTTCGGCGCTTTCCCCCACGGACGATGCGGAAGCAAGTGGCTGCGGAGTGGATTGATTGCGTGTTTGGACTTGTAAGGTCGTCTCACTCCTGCCGTGCAACCACGACCAGAAAATCAACGAACCAATCAAGATAGCGGCAACTCCTGCCCCCAGATGTACATGAGGCGAGCGAAGGTTCAAGACCCAAGCCCGCTTCCGCTCTTGTTTGGGCAACGATTCAATCTTTGGCGAAGGGTCAGCCTTCGGCAGGAGTTGAGGTGCCAAAGCATCCGGCGCGCGCTCGATCACGGACGTTTCGACTGCCACCGTTGTCAGCGCTTTTTCAACCACGAATGGCTTGTCGCTTGATTTGAATTTCGGGGTAGTCTTTATCGCCTGCACTTTTGTCACTTGATCGGGGCGCTTGCGGCGTTCAATCTCTTTTTTCCTTTTCCGCTCAAACTCACGCTGGTTCAAATCTTCGCGACGTGTCTCTTCTTCTTGACGGCGCTTTTCGGCCTGTCCCTGTTCGAGTCGTTTCTGTTCGGCAAGTCGTTGCTCTTCCTGCTGTCGCTTTTCCTCTTCCAGCTTCCGTTGTTGAGCCTGTTCCTGTTCGAGTCGTTTCTGTTCGGCAAGTCGTTGCTCTTCCGGCCTGCGTTTCTCTAGCTCTCGCGTCTCTTGTTCGAGCCGTTTCTGCTCGGCAATCCGTTGCTCTTCCTGGCGGCGTTTCTCTTCCTCTCGCTTCCATTGTTCCTCCAATTCGTGCTGGCGAACTTCCTGCTGACGTTTCTCCTCGTTTTGGCGGCGTTGCTCGACGAGCAAGCGTTCTTCTTCCTCCCGGAGGCGATTCTCTTCCTCTAACTTGCGCCGTTCCGCTTCCAGGCGCTCGCGTTCGGTGCTTTCTTCCTGGCGGCGGCGCTCTTCTTCCAAGTGACGCTGGCGAGCCTCCTCCAGATAGCGACGTTCTTCCTCTTCATATCTGCGTCGTTCCGACTCCGGCAACTCGCGCGTAATCACCTCTCCCTGGCGGCGACGTTCTTTTTCTTTTGGTCGGCGCGGTTCAGTTTCCTGTCGTCCAGGCTTGGTCAACTCTTCTTCGATTGTCTGTTGTACTTGACGCAGTGCTTCGCGCATTCCTGATGCATTCTGATAGCGCTCTGCCCGATCAAGCATCATGGAGCGGGCAAGCATCTGGGCCAGCGGCTCCGGTACCTGTGAATTGATTTTGTGAACCAAGTGTAATGGGTCCGGGACGCCGTACCGAATCACCTCTTCGCGTACTTTGGCGTTCTCCGGCATCTCGCCGGAGAGCAGGTGGTAAAGCGTCGCGCCCAGCGAATAGAGGTCGCTGCGTGCGTCTGTGCCGGTGCCTTTGAGTTGTTCAAGCGGGGCGTAATTGAGCGTATAAGCATGAACGCTGCGGCCCGGCTTGGTGGGTGTCGTTGCGTCTTTGGCGAGTCCGAAATCAATCAGAAACAGGTCGCCGCGCGGCGTCAGCTTCAGGTTCGACGGTTTAATGTCACGATGGATGATTGGCGGGTGCTGATTATGGATGTATTCAAGGGCGTCGAGCAGCCGATCCGCCCATTTCATCACTTGCCGCCATTCAAACGGCGAGTCCTCGCCCTTCAGCTTTTCACTCAGGATGTCATCAAGGTCTTGGCCAGGAATGAACTCCATCACCAGGAATTGCCCTGGTCCTTCGACGAAATGATCGCTGACTCTGGGCAAAGCGTCATGGCGTAGCCGCGCCAGCATGGAAGCTTCCCGCTGAAACTGTTCGCGCAACCAATCCTGGGCGAAGAAAGTTTGCTTGACTGCTACAGGAGCGTGGCCAAGATGAATCGCCTCTGCTTCGTAGACAGTCCCCATGCCACCTTGCGCCAGGGGGCGTTTAATCAAGTAGCGATTTTGCAGCAGGGTTCCATTCGCCAGCATAAGACCATCCGTAAAAAGACCTGCCCATTGGGGGATTCAGCCATCTGCCTGTTTATACGCTTGAGTCTGAAACTGAGGTCTTCATTATCCGGGAAGCCAATTAACCTGACAACTGTATCCGGTAATCTTTCAAGCCTATTTAGCAAGGCCTGCAAATTCGGTTTCCACTTTCCACTCTGCGTCAAATTTCAGCAGCCCATGACTTGCCTGCTCCGACACGACATCGAGTTGATACATCTGGTTGTGAATGTCCGCCGGGTCCTTCCAATCGGGCGAGCTATCTTTGGTGTATGCCTTGAGCGAGAGGAAATAGACGTTGTGCGAAAGCTCCAGTTTCGGCAGACGCAGGTCAATAAAACTTTCGCCGCGCTTGATGGGCAACAGGGCGGGATGCGTGTCGAGGTTGTTGATGCTGCCGATGAACACGCCGTCGTAACGATGAATGTCCACGGCCAAAACAGGCTGCGGATGATCCGCGTCGGATTCCAGATGGAGTCGGATCGTTGCGGCTTCGCCGGTCGAAAAAACCCAGGTCTTTTCGCCGCGCGAGTTGATCATCTCCACGTCGGTGAAGCGAATTTTGCCGCTGCCCCAACGCGAGCCGGTCAGTTGCAGTTCGCGCAGAATGGCGTCGTGTTCGCTGGAACCGATCCCGCCGTTTTTCGCCGCGTTGCGCAATCGTTCATCTTCCAGTTTGGCGCAAAAGGCTTGATAGGCAGTGACGACTTCACGCGCTTTGCCGGTCATGGCGACTTTGCCGCCTTCGATCCAGACGGCGTAGGTGCAAAAGCGCTGCACCAATTGCGGGTCGTGCGAAACGAACAACACCGTCTTGCCGGATTTGCGAAAGTAATCCATCCGGTCGAGCGACTTGCGTTGAAAATAGACATCGCCGACCGACAGCGCTTCATCCACGATCAGCACGTCCGGATCCACGTGAATTGCAGAAGCGAACGCCAGCCGCATCAGCATCCCTGTCGAGTAGGTTTTGACTGGCTGGTCCACAAAAGCTTCCAGTTCGGCGAACTGCGCGATCACGTCTAGCCGCTTTTTCATTTCGTCTTCGCTGAAGCCGAGGATTTGCCCGCTGAGCAAGATGTTTTCGCGCCCGGTGTATTCAGGATTGAAGCCGCTGCCAAGTTCCAGCAACGCCGTCACGCGGCCTTCAACTCGAACATCGCCCAGTGTCGGCTGCAGAACGCCAGCAATAATCTGCAACAGAGTTGTCTTCCCCGCCCCATTGCGACCGACAATGCCGACGGCTTCGCCGGTGGGAACTTCCAGACTGACATCCTCCAGCGCCCAAAAGTCGCGGTGATATTTCCGCCGCCCGCGCAGCAGGATTTCCTTCAGCCTTCCCGCCGGCGATTCATAAATCCGAAAAAGTTTGGAGACGTTTTGAACGCTAATCATTTGGAAATTATGCCGTCAGCGAGCGCCCGCTAAATGTCAGTGGCGCTCGCTCACGCTCGCGCACAGCACCGGCAGTCAGTCGTAAAGTCCATCCGGGAATCGGTCGAATTGCGTGCTTTGTTTGCGCCCGACCGCGAAAATGTTATCGCCGCGCAATTCTCTGGGCACGCCCGATTCATCCAGCCAACGCAGGAAAGGCTCGTCAGTCTGTGCCCATAAATCCCTGGTGTAAAGCTTGACCGTTTTGAAACCGGCGGCGTTGAGCGCCAGTTTAATCTCGCTCGGAGCGTATTCGCGGCTGTGCCGGTCGCCGGGGCTTTTCGGATTGTATTCGCCGTACACGTAAGGACTGTTGCCCGAAAGCGCTTTGCCAATGCTGAAAGCGCTGGAAATATTCGGCGTCGTGACGATCAGCAGCCCGCCCCATTTCAGCACGCGGTTGAGTTCAATCAGCATGTGCATCGGGTCGGCGGTCAGATGCTCGATCAGTTCGCAGCACAGCGCGACATCGAAATGCCCGTCGGGAAACGGAAAGCGGTCGCGCTCGACATCCACATTGAGCATGTCGAAGCTCATTTCTTCACCGGTTGCGGCGTGTTTGACGGTTTGCCGCTGACGGCGCGTGCCGCCTTTCCACCAATTGGTAATCACGATTTCGTCATATTGACCGTGCCGTTTGATGAGCGGCGTCATCTGCAAATAACTGCTTAGTTCCAGCAAGCGCTGCCCCTGACCGCCAACCGGAACAAGTTCGACCGTTTCGATGATCCGCCGTCCATGCTTTTGCAGATAGCCAGTTGCGTTCGGATCGTCGCTGAAAAAACCCTGCACGTAGTTCAACGCTTCATCCTGGTCAAGCTTGATCGTCTCCGGCTCTTTGAACTTGAGCTCGTACGTTTGTAGTTCCGCCTTCAAGCGGTCGGCGTTCTCCAACCGATTGTTGCCGCCTGAAGGCGAGACTACGAGCCGTTCCGCAAAATCCAAATACCGCGCGGCGCAGCGGCTGACGTCGCATTCGCGGCGCGCCCATTCCATCGCGCGCTTGCTTAAGCCTTCACGGAGCGTCGGGCGATACGCCAGCGCCCGCAGCCGCGCGTACAACTCTTTTTCCTCGTCCGGCCCGGCGGTGACTTTCAGGCAGATGTCGTCGGGAAATTCCGCGAACTGGCCGAAGTCTGTGGTAATCACCGGTTTCCCCGCGCCAAAAGCACGCGTCATCGTCCCGGAAGATTCCCCCGCCGTGGGAAAGCGCAAGTTGACGACAACATCCACCGCCTTCAAATAGCGGAAGAAATCGCGCTCAGTCGTGTAGCCGGTCAGCCGCACTCGGTCGCGCAACCCCAGTTCTTCGATCAGCGGCGCAATCGGATGCCGCGTGTGGTCTTCGCCAACGATGACGTAATAGGCATTTGGAACCACAGCCAGCAGCCGTTTGAACGCGGCCAGCGTCGCCGGGAGCCGTTTGGACATCGTCACGAATCCGAATGAACCAATCACCCACGCGTCTTCCGGCAAGCCAAGCGAGCGGCGGCATTCGTTCTTGTTCCAGCCGTCCAACTCATACACCTGCGGCGCCAGATGATGCGGAATGATCGCCAGCGGAATTTCCCCGCCGATTTCCGGGACTTCGGTTTCGATCTCGTCCGCCGAAAAGCGATTGTGAGTAATTACGCCCCGGCTGCGCAGTAACAACCGGCGATTGAGCGGAAGCAGAAACTGCTGATAATCGCTGCCAACACCGCCGGAACGCATCTCAGCCAGCCGCGCCCCGCGCCGCCCGTAGGCGTAAAACAATTCGTCCCAATAGCCTTCGTCATCATCCCGCCCCAGATGTTTCCAGGCGATGAAATGATGCAGGCAGTGTTCGTGCATCACCACCAGACCCGGCGTTTCCAGCGCGCGTTCGTAAATGTATTCGTGGTATTGGTTATTGCCCTGGTGGTAAATGCAGAGGTCAAAGGGCTGGCGGCGATGAATCTCGTCAAAATGGTCGGCCCTGTAAACGGCAAACCCGGCGCGGTTTTGATTGGCGCGCAGCTCGTTCTCTTTCTCAACGAAGACGGAAAGCTCCGCACCCCGCGCCAGATGCGGCATCAGCTCGGCGTTGTAATCAGCGACGCCTGATTTGCTGGGATGCAGCGGAGTGAAATAGGCAAGGCGCATTTTAGATTGCGGATTGCGGATTGCGGATTGCGGATTGGCTGTTGCTTCGCATTCTCAAAACCAATCCAATCATTGCACCAATGAAAAGGAGAATGGCGATGAACTGCGAAGTCGAAAGCCCGTAGATTTCTCCGCGCGGATCGTCGCGCCAGAATTCAACCGTGAAGCGGGCCACCGAATACAACAACGCATACGCCAGCACGATCTGCCCGTGAAAGCGGCGACGACGAAACATCCATAACAAGACCAGGAAAATCACCAGCAACGCCCCGGCTTCGTAAAGCTGCGTCGGATGCAGTTTTATCGGAGCCACCAGGCTGCCCAGCTTTTCCGCCCAGACGTTCTGCTGAACGGGGTCAAGGTGTTCGACCAGCGTCGGCACGCCCGTGGTTTCGTGCCCTTTATCAGTGAAATGCACCCCGCACCAGGCCGAAGTCGGTTCGCCCCAGCAGCAACCCGCGCTGAAACATCCCAGCCGCCCGATGAAATGGCCAATCGCAATGCCCGGCGCAAAAGCATCCGCCGTCCGCCACCACGGCATTTTGTAGATGCGCATGACGATTACCGACGCGACCACCGCGCCGATGAATCCGCCGTAAAAAACGCCGTTGGAACGCAGAAAATCCAGCGTAAAAATCGCGCCCAGATTGCCGCGATACCGATCGTCCCATTCGGTGACGATCATCAGCAGTTTCGATCCAACCAGCGACGCCACCAGCACCCACAAGCCAAGGTCATAAACTTTCTGCTTGTCCAATCCGTCCCGCGCCGCCAGCCGCGCCATTACCCACAGCCCGACGATGAACGACAATGCCACCAGCAAGCCGTAGGTATAGATCGTGAAATTGAGATAGGGAATCTTGAAAAGTTCAGGAAACATTGAGATGAATGGTTCAGCGGTTAGCCTTCAGGCTGCGTTTGTTCTTCGGTAATGGGTTTCGGACTTTCGGATTCGGCGTTTGAAGGTTTCTCCTCAAACAGCATGTCCAGCGCCAGCAAGCCCGCGCCGATGCAAATGGCCGAATCCGCGACGTTGAAAATCGGCCACGAATATTTGTCGTTCAGATGAAATCCCAGAAAGTCCACGACTTCGCCCAACCGCACACGGTCAATCAGATTGCCGACAATCCCCGCCAGCAACAACGCCAGCGCCGTGCTTAAACGAAGTTTTCCAGGAGAGGTGCGAAAGAGGTAGGTCAGCACAAACAGCGAAGCCGCCACGGAAATTCCGGCAAACACCCAGCGCGCATCAAAATTGCCATCGGCGAACATGCTGAAGGCCACGCCTCGATTGGTGGCAAAAACCAGCCGGAAAAAACCGGGAATGACTTCGATCAAATCCACGGGCTTGAGCCTGGCGACGGCCCAGGCCTTGGTCAGTTGATCGGCGGCCAGCATCGTGGCCGCCAGGATGAAATAAGGAAGTCTGTTTTTCATTCTTGGCTCAAACATCTGAGCTTTGGTTATTGAAGGTTCAACTTCGCGCGCACTTCGCGGATGTCGTCTTTCATATAGGAATGTTCCCGGGTGTAAATATCAACTTTGCTGTCGAGGTCGCGAATCTGACGGCTGAGTTGGATAAACCGCTCATTCATTTCATTACGAACTTGGTTGACTAAAGCAAACAATAGATCAAATTGCTGTTTGACGAATTCTTGAAATTCAAGCTCCTGCGTGGTTTTGCTCTCAGATCCATTTTCATTGTTTCCGGACATGGCATTTTCCTTTCTGTTGGCTGCTGATGATTGGTTGGACTCATCGGCTGAATCCTTCTGCAACGTATGCTCTGCCCGGCAATCATCGCACAGTCCATTTCGTCAAACCAGCATCTCTTCCAGATTCCCCACGCAGCGCCGACAGGCGCCCGGATAGCGCGGATCGCCATTCACATCGGTGGTGTAATGCCAGCAACGCTCACATTTTTCGCCTTCGGCGCGAGCCACTTCAACCTTTAATTCCGTGCCATCTTTCAACTCCACGCCTGACACAATGAAGAAGAACCGCAGATCTTCGCCGAACGATTCCAGAAACGCCCGCGTGCCGGCATCGGCGCTAATGCTGATCTTCGCCTCCAGCCCCGCGCCGATCAGTTTGGCGTTGCGCGCATCTTCCAGCGATTTGGTCACCGTGTTGCGAATCTCGAACAACCGTTCGTAACGAGCGAGCAATTCGGGATTGCTCAAGGTTTCGTCATACGCCGGAAACAGCGTCAAATGCACGGATTCGGCTTCGGCTTTCGCACCCGGAATGTTTTCCCAGATTTCGTCCGCCGTGAAGACCAGAATCGGCGCAACCAGCCGCGTAAACTGATGGACAATTTCATACAGCGCCGTTTGCGCCGAACGCCGGGCCAGCGATTTCGGCGCGTAGGTGTAGAGCCGATCCTTCAATATATCGAAATACAACGCTGACAATTCAGTCGTCGCAAATCCGTAAAGCGCCTGGTAAACCTCTGTAAATCCATAATGCTCGTAAGCCGCCAGCACCTTTTTCGTCACGTCGTTCATCGCCGTCAGCGCCCAGCGGTCAATTTCGAACATTTCGCCGACCGGCACGCGGTCCGTTGCCGGATCGAAGCCATCCAGATTGCCCAGACAATATCGCGCCGTGTTGCGCAGCTTGCGGTAAGCGTCGGAGATGCGTTTCAGGATTTCATCCGAAACGCGCATGTCTTCGTGGTAATTGAGCGCCGACGACCACAGCCGCAGAATTTCCGCGCCGCTGGTTTTCAGGACGGTTCCCAGTTCCACGCCCGTGCCTTTGGATTTCGACATCTTGTCGCCGCTGACATCCACCACCCAGCCGTAGGTGATGACTTCGCGGTACGGTGCCTGGCCTTTCACTTCCAGGCCGACGACCAGCGAGGAATTGAACCAGCCGCGAAACTGATCGCCGCCTTCCAGATAAACGTTCGCCGGATAATCCAACCCGTATTCTTTCAGCACGGCAATCGAACTTGCGCCGGAATCGAACCACACGTCCAGAATGTCCATTTCCTTGCGCAGGTTGTGCGAACCGCACTGGCAATTCGCGCCCGGCGGCAGCAGGTCCTTCGCTTCGCGCACGTACCAGGCATCGGCAGACTCTTTCTCAAAGATGTCCGCGATGTGATTGATCACCTTCACGTCACAGAGTGTCTCGCCGCAATCGTCGCAGTAAAACACCGTGATCGGCACGCCCCACGTCCGCTGGCGCGAAATGCACCAGTCGGGACGATCTTTGAACATGCTTTTCATGCGATCGCGGCCCCAGGCTGGATGCCATTCCACTTCATCGCAGGCGGCAATCGCGCGTTCGTTCAGGCCGGTTTCGGTCATTGAAATAAACCACTGTGGTGTTGCCCGAAAAACCACTGGATTGTGGCAGCGCCAGCAATGCGGATAGGAATGCTGGAAGGTTTCGTCTTTCAGCAATGCGCCGATTTCCCGCAGGTGCGCGATGACGGCTTTGTTGCCATCGCGTTCGGCGTCCGCTTTGCTGATCGGAACCACGCGCAAACCCGCGAAATGCTCCACGTCCTTCATAAAAAAGCCGCGTCCATCCACAGGGTTATATGCGTCAATGCCGTAGCGTTTGCTGATGACGTAATCTTCGTAGCCATGCCCTGGCGCGGTGTGAACTGCGCCCGTACCGGCATCCAGGGTAACGTGATCGCCCAGCATCAGCAGGCTGTCGCGTTCGATAAACGGATGGCGCGCATTCAACCGGTCGAATTTTTCGCCGCTGTAAGTCCCGATAACCGTGTAGTTGTCCCAACCCACTTTCGCCGCGACTTGTTCCAGCAAACCCGAAGCGACAACGTAAACTTCACCGCCGGCTTCGACCGCGCTGTATTCAAATTCCGGGTTGAAGCTGATCGCCAAGTTTGCTGGCAGCGTCCACGGCGTTGTTGTCCAGATGACAATGCTGACCTTTTTGCCCGCCAGTGCCGCATCCACTTTCGGCGCGTCTGGGAACGGAAACTTGACGTAGATCGAATGGCTGGTGTGATCTCTGTATTCGATCTCCGCTTCAGCCAGACTGGTCACGCAGTTGATGCACCAGTGAACCGGGCGCATGCCTTTATAAACAGATCCTTTTTCGACAAATGTTCCGAACGTCCGCACGATGTCGGCCTGATACTTGAAATTCATCGTCTGGTAGGGATTGTCCCATTCGCCAAAAATACCCGCGCGTTTGAAATCCTCGCGCTGCAGGGCGAGAAACTTTTCGGCGTGTTTGCGCGCCGCGCGACGGATTTCGATGGCCGGCATTTCGTGTTTCTTCGACCCGAGCGCTTCTTCGACCTTGATTTCAATCGGCAGGCCGTGACAATCCCAGCCCGGCACATACGGCGCCCAGTTCCCCATCATTGAGCGCGACTTGACGACAAAATCCTTCAGCGTTTTGTTCAGGATGTGACCGATGTGAAGCCGTCCGTTGGCATACGGCGGGCCGTCGTGCAGCACAAAAAGCGGTTTGCCCGCGCGGGCTTCGCGCAATTTGCCGTAAATATTCATGGCGTCCCATTTCTGCAATCGGATGGGTTCGTTCTGCGGCAAATTGCCTTTTTGCGGGAATTGGGTGTTGGGTAGATTGACGGTTGATTTCAGATCCAGTTTCGCTTCGGTACTCATAAGTTCAGAAATTCCATTTGTTCGGGTTGTGTATGCAGTCTTCACCGTTGGCAGGTCTGCAAAAAAGAATTCGGATGATACCGTAAACCGGATGAATAAAAAAAGCGCCCAAAGTTTGCTGAAATAGCCAATGGACGCTTGATTCGATACCCAATTGAATCTGCTGTACGTCAAAACCGCTTCGGGAATGGCGCCCCCCGGGCAACTGGAAACTCAGTAAAGGTTAAAATTGAATTCGATCCGTCCAACAACGGAAACAGGCTTTCCGTCTTTCATCGCTGGGGTGAATCTGATCTTGCGGGCGGCTGTGACTGCCTGCTGTGTCAGTCCGTGGCTCAATCCCTGAATCACCAGAATGTGTTTTAGCTGACCATCATTCCAGTACGCAGCCATTAGAAGAACGATTCCACTTACGCCCATTGCTCGTGCTTCCGGAGTGTATTGCGGTCGCTCTCTGTATGTGATCGTGGGTCTCAAGCTGGACTTCATGGGCTGAACTTGAGAATTAGCCTGCCGGTCCGCAGCCCATTTCTTGTAAAAGCGCATCGCATCCAGTTGTTCGCGCCAGAAAGCATTCTCCGCAGCGTTCTGATTGAGCTTTAGATAAGTTTCCAGACTGTCGGCGGCATCTCCCAGGTGTTTGTAATGTTCATAACGCTGTTCGGAGGGTAATTCGGAATCGGATTTTCCCTGTTGTTCAAGCGTCTCTTTCCTGAACAATCCCAACCAGGCGTAGCTTTTCAAAAGCCAGGCCTCCTGAAAGCGGTTGTCAATCCCGAGCGCGGTATCAACGGCTTTCAGCGCGTCTTCAGGTGCGCCTTCGGACAACCGCACTTCGGCGACCACGTAATGCGCATCCTTGCTTTGCGGGTCAATTGTCCGCGCCTGTTCGGCTTCGCGCGCGGCGTCGCGCAGTTTACCAGCCCGCAACAGGAGAATCGCCAGGCTGATTCGCGAAGGGGCAAAATCAGGCCGGAGCTTGATTGCCTGCTGGAAAGATTTGGTTGCAGACTTTACGTCGCCAATCTTGAACTGGGCCAGGCCAAGATAATGCCAGGCGTCAGGATTGGCCTTCTGCTTTTTGGTCGCTGATTTCAATACGCCAACAGCTTCTTTCACCTTTCCTTCCCGATAAAGCTGCAGGCCCTGCGCCAGGGGATCCAACATTGATTCCTGACCAGGCAGGTTTCGGGCATCAAGCGGCAAAACCAGTAGCAAAACCAGAAAAAAAGAAGACGCGGCCAGAAGTTTTCCCCTATTTCCATTTGAACTCATTGCTGAGAAGCTCCTGGGGCAAATGTTGGGAATTCGGAAGTTGATGGCGAAGGAAGTGGCTGCAGATGAACGATTGCAATCAAATAAACATTTCTTCGTCCTGATAAGCCTGATTGACCTGAACGCGGCTGCCGGCAAAGAGGACATTCATTGCTCGCCGCAGGCCGAACATCACATAGGAAAATTCGCGCGCCGGTTCCAGCACACTGTGCTGAACCATTGCGGTTGTGCGCTCGAACTGATCGGTCGCAACAGCCAGTGTGTGCTGCACTTTATCAACCTTGTCTTTTGTGCGTTCGATTTCCCGGCGGGCAATGGCCGTAGTGTCTCCGAGCAGGTTGCGAATTTCCGCCGCCTCGTCTTTGGCCATCGCGGAAATGGCGCTGATATGCTCAGCGCCCTGCGCAAAGTATCCGGCGGCCTCTTTCAATTCGCCCATCAGGCTATGCGCAAGTTTCAGCACCGGCTCGGTGTTATTCATCAAATATTCAGCGCGCGTCTGGAGTTGACCGGCACGTTCGGCCAGCGCAACCAGCTTTTTCGCCAGCAGGTATAACCCGACAAAAACGCCAACCTGGACGACCAGTAAAACTCCGACTGCAATCGCGATGAAGATGCTCAGCCCATTATCCACTTGCGCACTCCCTGAAATGCCTGAAATGGTGGTTGGCAAATCGGTTTTGAAGCCAAAGCGGCCGCCAACCACCCGCCGCCAATCTCCCTAGCTTTCTTCGACTGCCGCGCTCATCTTGCCCTGATCAGACTGCTTGGCCTCACGATAGCCCTGCTTGCCGGCTTCGATGGCAGCCGCGAACTGCGCCTTCTGACTGGTAATTATATCCTTGCCGCGTTGGGTCAAATCCGTGACAGCTTCCTTGCTGCGTGAACTTATATCCGCGGCCCGCTCAACTCCTGTCTGATAGTAATCAGTGGCCTTTTCGCCCAAATCACGTCCGGTATCGCGCGCGTAATCAAGCCCCTTGCGAGTGACATCAGCGATGTCCGAACGAAGTTCGCTGCCCGCTTTCGGCGCGAAAAGCATTGCAGTGACTGCTCCAATACCAGCCCCGATCAAAAAGTAGACCAACTTATCGCCGTTACCACCTTGATTGTCTGCCATAATCTCATCCTCCTAACTGCCTAGTATTTGCCATTTTCTGAAATGCAACACCGACTTTGCGGTCCGTGCCGCTGCCCATCAAGAATTCAGCACAAGCCCCGGCTCGCGTGTCAGATACCGTAACAATGCATCGAATTGCACGGATGTTGTTGATGATTAAAGCTATTACTGGAAACAGGCGGCACTATAGCATCGGGCTTCCGCAACTTCAAGGAAGCCATAATTGACACTGCTTGGCGCGCGCCGCTACAATGCCCGCAAAGGAGATCGTTATGTTTAATTCAGTGATTTTACTCTTCGGATTCGGAATGCAGGAGATGGTGATTCTGCTGGTAATCATTCTGATCCTGTTCGGCGGCAGCCGTTTGCCATCCCTGGCCAAAGGCCTCGGCGAAAGCATTCGGAACTTCAAAACCGGCATGGCCGAAGCGGAAGCCGAGGATGAAAAGAAGGACAAGGCCAAAAGCGCCTAGCTTTCTGGCCTGGCTTTCTGTTTGACTGAAAGCGAAGCCGGACGAGTTGATTTGGCATTTCGCCTTTCGCCGTTTCCTGATTCCGGCGGCAATGCATGCCATAACCCGAGCGCGATGACGCTCAAGCTGCCACCGAGATGTCTCGTAAACGCCATAACAGCTACCAGCGTCCGCGCCAGCATTCCGGGTCGGATCGTTCATACTACGCTTATCAAATTGATCTTCCTGCTCAAGCAATAACACGCACTGAACTGGTGAGGATGGTGCGCGGCGGCGAGGATACCTATCTCGAACTCAAGGTCCGGTTCAGCAACATTGAAAAAATGATTGCTGAAATCATTGCGCTGGCCAACACAGACGGGGGCGCAATCATCTTCGGCGTCAATGATCAACTGCGTATCGAAGGTGTTGACGATCCCGAAAGCATCGAAGAGCAATTGCGCGACATTTGCGCGCATCAGATTCAGCCGCCAATCTTTCCGTATATCAATAAAATTGCCTTCGACAGCGGACGCCGCGTCGTCCTGCTGGAAGTGGACGCTGGCAGCCAATTGCATCGCACGCTGGACGACCGATTCTACCTGCGCGAAGGCGCAATCAAGCGCGAAACCACGCGCGAAGAGTTGTCCAAAATCTTCCACGAAAAGCACCAGGTTCATTTTGAACAGGTCCCGGTCTTTCAGGCGCACATTGAAGAAGATATTGATGAGTCGCTGCTGTGGAGCTATGTGCGCAGCGTCAACCCAGGTTATTGGGGCGAAACGACCAAGGGCTATCCAAATGATAGCGTGATGCGCGATATGGGGCTGGCCGTCAAAATCGGAGAGGAGTGGTTGCCAACAGTTGGCGGTTTGATGCTCTTCGGCCTGCATGACCGCATCACGCGGTTGATGCAGCGCGCCGATGTCCAACTGACTCGATTTAGCGGCGTCCACAAAAACGGCCATCCATCACCGATTGTCGAGCGTGTCCACCTGCACGGCAGTTTACTGCGGCAATTCGACGGCACGTTGAATTTCATCAAACGCTACGCTGACTTGTGGGATGCGCGGCCATCGCGCAAAACACTTGAAACCGGTTCCGCGCAATCCAGCGAAGTTGGTGCCCTCGCCACGGAGCGATTCATTGCAGGCCGGGCGAATTATCATCGCGGCGCCATCATTGAAGCGCTGACCAATTTCATTGCGCATCGCGATCTGAGCGCCCGTGACCGGCAGGCGCGCATCAACATTTACGACGACAGCATCGAATTCATCAATCCCGCGCAACCGATTGAATTGCCCATTGTTTCGCTACGTTACGGCATCGCCTGCCCGCCTAATCCGCGGTTGAAAGCGATCTTTACCAATCAGCATTACGGCACACTGGCCGCTCGAATCAGCGGGCAGGGCGGAATTCCGATGATCTGCGCTGAAACGATCAACTTCGCCCGCCGCGCGCCCGAAGGCCCGGCCATCACCAACGGTGAATTCCGGCTGAAAATTCATGGGCTGCAATGAAACGATCTCAAAGCCTCATTCTTCAACTTGCCATTTTGCTGTTTCCCTGCTCCCTCGCCTTGAGCGTTTCCGCCTTCGCCCGCTCGCAATCTGACAACCGCGTCAACATCAACACGGCGTCCATCCAGGACTTGCAAACGCTGCCGGGAATCGGTCCCAAACTCGCGGCCAGAATCATCGAACACCGCCAAAAACATGGCCCCTTCAAACGCCCGCAGGACCTGATCATCGTTCGGGGAATGAGTGCGAATAAATTCCGGCCCATCGCGCATCTGATTGCGACCCATCCGGCTTGAGTGCGCGCGGCCCGCTCGCCACCGGCCGATGAGAAGGCTGGGATACGAGTTGCGGGCAAGAATGCCTGCCCTCTTATTCGCATTTGACGAAAGTTTGAACACGCAAGTCGTGGCCATCGGTGGAAATCGTAATCGCGCCGCACTGACTGGTCTGCCAGATTCTGGCGTTGCGTTCGCGTAATCCTTCGATGACTTCGGGATGGGGATGGCCGAAGACACTTGGATAAGCGGCAGAAATCACCGCGTGTTGGGGGTTCACCCGGTCCAGGAACTCAACCGTTGAAGAAGTCCGCGAACCATGATGCGCGACTTTCAGCACATCGGCTCGCAGATCGGCAACGTCCGAAACCAGCCGAGCTTCAGCCGCCTTCTCGATGTCGCCCGTGAGCAGGAAGCTTCGCTCGCCGAAACTAACGCGCAAGACCAACGATTGATTGTTGTCGGACAGCGCCCTGGATTCTTCATAGCCAACCGGCGAAAGCACTTCGATTCGCGCCCCGTCAACTTCCAGCGCTTCGCCGCGCTTCAATCGCCGCATTGGCAATCCAGCGGCTGCGACAGCCTGATCAAAGCGGTCAAGCACCGGGGAAGCAGCCTCTGCGCGCAACGCCTGGCCGATTTCAAAGCTGCGGGTAATTTCCGCAAAACCTTCGACGTGGTCGGCATCGGCGTGACTGGCGGCGATCCAATCCAATCGTTTGATGCCGAGATGCCACAAATATGGCATCACGGCCGCTTCCGCGATGCCGATGCGGTCCTCGATAAAAACCTCTTCGTTGTCTTCAGCATCTTCGAGTTCCCCAAACGTGATTTTGCCGCCGCTGTCGAGCAGCATCAGCCTGCCTTGAGGAAACGTCAGCAGCATCGAATCCCCCTGCCCCACATCCAGAAACGTCACGCTCAACCGTCCGCGTTCAAATTCAGGCGCGAACGGGTGAACGATCAGCAACCCTGCCAGAATTACCAGCAAACCCGACGCGGCGGCAACGACAATGCGGCCAACCTGTTTTCGGGTGGCATCATTCGGCTGATCACCCTTTGTGAAAGGATTCCATTCATTGACCAGAATGATCAGTAACAGGACGGCCGCGAAATAGACGGCAAAGACGATTGCCTCGGACTCCCCCCAATCCGGCACGCGCACGCTCGCCTTGCGCCACGCCAACAGCGGCTCGCCCGCTTTGACCGTCAGAGCGCCAAACGCATTAACCACTCCGGCCAGCCTCAGCGCGGCGGCACCGATGATCGCTTCAATCAGCAAATAAACCGATCCCAACAGCATCAGGCAGGAAACCAGCACTCCTTCGACGACGTTGGCGATGGGCGAAACAACCGAGGCGCGATGAAAATGAACGAGCATCAGCGGCAACAATCCGGCTTGCACAGCCGTCGTCGTGAAAAGCGTAACCGCAATCCAGGCCAGCGCCGGTTGCAGCCGCCAGCGATTCAGCCATCGCGCGGCGCGGGATTTTTGCAGTCGAAAGCGGACATGCGCTTCGGCCATCTCGCGGCGAAATTCACGCTCGTTCCAAAACAGGACTTCGGCGGCCCAGCGAACCGCTTTTGGCACGCGCGGCGGATACGGCGTCGTAGCCGATGGCTGCCATTCGCCAATTCGCTTCAAGCGCTGATAAAGCGGCGTGGCGAAAACAACGATCATCAGCACGGTCAGAAAGGAAAGTTGAAAAGCGGGATTGAACAAATCGCGCGGCTGCCAGGCCAGCAGCACGATGGCCGACGCCGCCAGCGTGTTTGCGCCAAGCGAAGCGCGAAAAAGCAACTGACCAATGAGCGCAATGCTGAGCATAACAACCGCCCGCGTCACCGAAGGCTGCGCGCCCACCATCAGCGCATAAGCCCACATCACAGTCATCACCAAAGCGTATTGAACCCAGCGCAAACGGCTCAAGCGTCGCGCCAGCCATAAAACCACCAACGCAATCATCGCGATATGCAAACCGGAAATCACCAGCAGATGAAACGTGCCGCCCGCGCGAAACAACTCCGCCGTGCCGCGCGAAAGGAAATACCGATTGCCAAACAGCGCGGCGGTAAGAATGCCGGAAGCCGGTTGCTTAAAGCTCCGGAGGCAATCGGCGATCGCGCGCGCGCGAAACCGGTACAGCCAGGCCAGAATCGCGCTGCGCCGGCCTTCTCCAAGACGCTCAATCAGCAGCGGACTTTTGACCCACCCGGAGGCGTCATAGCCGCGATATTCCAACATTTCGTCGAAATCGGGCGCGCCCGGATTTCGATAGCCGCCTTTATCGCGCAAACTGCCGAGCAGGCGAATCCGCGCCCCGTAATCGAGCGCAAGCTGGTCATACTCCCTGCGGGCCTCTTCTTGCTCGTTGAATGGAACAACGATCTGCACGGCCCCGGCCGCCCGGAACGCTTTTCCCAGCGTCGCGCAGCTTTCGACTTCCAGGCTGAGGTAAATGCGGTCCGGCGCCAATTCCGGCGAAATGTTCAATGTTCCGGTAATTTCAATCGGCTCATCCGCTCTCAGTTCGCCCCGCTCAAACAGTCTTCGCACGCGATTTTGGCCAATGCTGGCTTCATTGATCGCCCAGAGCAGTCCGCCAGCCGCGAAACATCCGCCGAACAACAGGAACATTGCCGCCGCTTGTCGTTTCAGTAAACAGGCTCCCGCCGCCAGCCACCATAACAAAGCGGCGATAAACCAAATGCGAATTGCGGATGGAGAGTGCGCAGCCAGAAACAAACCGCCGATAAACGCCAGCGAGAAAAAAGCGAGAGGCTGCTCAGACAGGCTAAGTCTGGTAAAGCTGAGACGGCGAGGCATATATGATTGCGAATTGTGGATTGCGAATTGTGGATTGCGGATTGCGGATTGGCGAGTTTCGATCTACGTCGAAAGATCGGTTGCAAAAACTCCGCAATCCTTAATCCGCAATCCGCAATTGAACGACGGTTTCGACGTGAAATGTTTGTGGGAACATATCCAGCGCAGTGATTGAGTCAATGCGATAGCCATATTCGATCAGCAGGCGCAGATCGCGCGCCAGGGTTGCCGGATCACAGGAAACATAGGCAATGCGCGGCGAGGCCATCGCCGCCAATCGCTCAATCACCTGGTTGCCCGCTCCCGCGCGCGGTGGATCAAGAAGCACGAAATCCGGGCGCGCAGCGCCGGAGGATTTATATTTCAGCCAGGCTTCGACCGAAATCGGTTCATAGCGCACGTTGGACAAGTTGTTGGCGCGTGCGTTTTCAATGCCGTGATTGGCAGCGGCGCGGTTGCCTTCGACGGCGCAAACCTGCTCGAAGGTTTTGGCCAGTTGCAGGCTGAACAATCCGACACCGGCATAAAGATCAACGGCCAGCTTGCCGCGCGCATCGTCAATGGCAGTCTTCACCAATTCTTCAACCAGCAACCGGTTCCCTTGAAAAAAGGAGCGAACGCCAAAGCTGTAGTTGATTTCATTGATTCGTTGATGCGCGGTGCCCAGTCCGTCAACGGCTTCCGATTTCCCATTTTCGCCGGTGGCCGGCGTAACAATCACCTCTTCGTCGCCGACGGTGAAATGGACGCGGGTTGCGTCATTCGGAATCAACGAAGGTTCCACGTGCAGCCGCTGCAATTCGCGATTGGCCGCCGGCATCAGTATCAGACAATTCTCCACATCGCAGACTTCGCGCGTGCCCGCCTGAAAATAGCCGATCTGGGTTCGACCGCTTTCGTCAACAGCGATTTTCAACTCGGCGCGCGAACGGTAGCCAAACTCTTCCGCCGAACGCATGGCAATCTCGCCGTCCCATTCAATGTTGCCCAGCCGGCGCAACGATTCGCGTACAAAAGTGACTTTGGCTTCGAGCTGCGCGGCATAATTCAGATGCTGCAACTGGCAACCGCCGCAAACGCCGAAGCGGGCGCAGGGCGGAGTCCGGCGCGTTGGCGAAGGCTGCAAAATTTCTTCGATCACGCCACGCGCGTAATTGCGCTCGACCTCCGTAAGACGAACGCGCAACTGGTCGCCGACGGCGGCAAAGGGCACGAATACGGCCTGCGAGCCAATGTGCGCCAACCCATCGCCGCCATAAACCAGTTTCTCAATTGTGATGTCGTGAACTTCGCCTATCATTTCAGCTTACAGATAAAACAAACTCAGTCGCGGAATCTTGAAATGCTCGCGCAGTTGCCGCGCGATGAAATTATTGACGGTCTGTTCATAAACTTCACGTCCCATGCTCTTTTTATACGCGCGCAGCTTCTGGTGGCCTTCCTGTTCGATCTCTTTCAATGGTTCCTGACCGACACCATCTTTCAATCCATCCAGAATCACCTCTTCGATCATCGTCAAATCGGTTTCAAGCGCTTCCGGCAACAGCGATTTGGCCGTCTGTAAATCCTCGACGATTTGCTCCAACCGGAGAACAACGCGTTCAAAAGTTTCTTTCAACGCCTCATTGCCGGCGTGGCGAATGCTCAACCGTTTGAGCGTCTCAAGCTGTTCGACCAGATGATCCGTAATCGCCCTTTGGCTCAGCACGGATGACGATTCGCCAGGTCCATTCTTGCCGTTCCCATTACCGTTGCCATTCCCGTTGCCGTTGACGGATTCTTCCCCGCTCCCAACCTGCGATTCGCAGTATTCCAGAAAGAGCGATTCGACTTCCTGCTGGCAGTAAAAGAGCGAATTGACCTTGCGGCCGCGTCTGGCGCGTTCGTCGTAACCGTCGAAGGATGAATTGATGCCGCGCAGAACAATGTGCAGCGGGATTCCGCGCTGATTCCACATCTCCATCAAAGACCAGTCCAGCGGGGAAACCAGCATATGGCGCCCGCGCCGTTTTACGAATTCTTCCTCGATTTCAGTGAAGTAGTTGAAGTAATTCATCTCTGCTGAGACAAACTGCGGACCTTAAAAATCACTTGCGTTGGGTGATGTTGGTTTCGTTTTCTGCCCTGGGGAATCGGCCATCGCATCTTAGCTTGCAGTGCAAACACTGTCCAACTTGAACACGAGTTAAGGTCTGATGATCTAGAAAAAAGTGAAAAGAAAATGCTGCGCCTTGTTCAATCAACATCGCTCTTTCTCAATCTCTTCACTTCGCCGGAAAGAACCGTTCGCCAACCACCGTCGGCGGTTCGCACCAGCAAGGCGCCATCATCAGTTAACCCCGCGGTCTCTCCCGTAAACTGCTCGTGATCAAGTGTGACGATAATCCGCTGGCCGCAAGCATAGCTTGAAAGCTGGCGCCAGCGACCAAGAATTGCGGTGTCTTCGCCGCGCTTCCAATGCTCGTACCAACGCCCTAATCGCGAGAGCAGTTGATTGCGAAATTCGTCCACGGCAACGGCTTGACCAAGCTCGATCTTCATTGAGGTTGCTGTCTGCCCAAGCTCTTCAGGAAAAGATGGATGGTTCAGATTGACGCCGATGCCGACGATGACGCGGGTTTCACCTGCTCCCGTACTGCCGCTTTCGATGAGGATGCCGGACAACTTGCGCTCATTGACCAACACGTCGTTCGGCCATTTGATGTCAACGCCGCGGACGCCGCGCTCCCTGACAGTTTCAGCCACCGCCACGGCGGTCATCAGACTAAGCAAGGGAATCTTTGCCGGGGCCTTTGCCGATGTTGTTGCAGGACGCAGCAGCACCGAAAGATACAGCCCGTCTCCAGGCGACGAATGCCACACCCGGTCGCGCCGTCCGCGACCGGCCGTTTGTTCGCCGGCCACCACGCAAGTGAACTCAGGCGCCTCGGTCATCTGTTTCAACACATCATTCGTCGAACCAAGTACGGCAAATTGATAGATGGTGAAGGGGGGATGATGAACGATCATAATCCTGATCTTACCCTATCTTCCGGGCTTGTTTGCGCCGGGGAAAAGAAAAAAAGCGAGACAAATGTAAGCGGAATGCCGCCGGAAAAACCTGCACCGGAACGGGAAAAATATCGTTGCACGGCGCACACCGGAGGTGGATCAACAACCCGGCGGCAAGACCGGGATCGTATAAACGGCGGAAGTGGTGTAACTCAGTTTGTGCAGGCTATGACCTTCGTTGAAGGCGCTGGCCTGCGCATTGGAATTCTGGGTGACATTGATCGTCGCGCCAATCAAAGCCTCATCAACAGCGCTGCTGTAATACTTCGCCCAGCCGCTGCGGCCTGGAGGAATGGCTGTTTCAAAGCGCGGATTGGCACGCGTGCTGACCCATACGCTGCCACGGTACTGGCAGGTCAGATTGAACGTCAGGCTGAAAAGCGTTTCCGCATCGTCATAAACCAGTGAAGTCATGGCGCTGGTCGCCGCGTTGCCGCTGACCAGATCGCCGCCGATGCGATTGAGAATCAACAGCGTGTTATTGCCATCGGCCCGGCTGGGAAAACCGCTGGTGGCGACCACCCGCGGCAGCGGCGCGTAACTCACGCCATCAAAACGCAGCTCCGCCGTCACCGAATCGCCGCTGCACTGCGGCAATCCGCCGGCAATTGCGGGAACAGCCTCCGCCCCCAGACTGGCTTCATGACCGGAAGTAAACTTCACGAACTCTTCACCGATCAACTGATTGAAATTGGTCGGACAGCCTTGCTGATCCACTGCAACCGCAACAATGAAGCCGGTCGTGCCAGGATCAACATCCGACGCCAGAAAGCTTGTTGTCTGATTGGCCGTCAGACAGATGAACAAATCACGTACCTGACAAATGTCCGCATCAATCAAGAACAGGTGCAAAATGGCGCTGCGCAAAGGGTCCACATTGGTCAGACTCAGCCGCGTATTTTGTTTTTGCGCATTGGCCGCGGACGACGTATAGATGGGATAAATCAGCACCGATCCTGGGCGTCCGCCGTTGCCTGAAAACGGGGTGGCCAGGAGAACGCCTTCTCCTGGCGGCTCGCAAGTCACTGTCGCGCATGATTGCACCATCGCCGGCGAGCCATTGTTGAAACGAACCGATGTCTGAATGCAGAGCCGAGATTCTTTTGCCGCACCGTCTGCCACCTGCGCTCGATAGCTGACGGTTGCAGTCTGTCCCGCTCCGAGCGTGCCGGTGAATGCAATGGTCGAGGAATTCACTGCCTGACAATCCCCATTGCTCATATTGTTAAAGGAACAACTTCCACTCAACACCCGCAGTTGCGGCGGTAAATTGGCCGACGCCGTAACGTTTTGCGGACTGCTGGCATTGTTTGTCACGGTAAAACTGGCGGTGATGGCGCTGCCCGGCGCGACACAACCGGGAGGCTCAAAAATTGTCGCCGAAACTTTGCTGACCGAAACATTGAAGGAACAACTGATGGTCTCGGCGCCGTTGCGCCCCGAACAATTGACCAATGTCGTTCCCACCCCAAAAACGGCGCCAGGCGGCGGCGTGCAACTCACCGCGCTGACATTCTGGCAAGTGCCCGCCGTTGTCGGCAGAGCATAACTGACCGTCGCGGCGTTCTCCGTCGTCACAGCAGAAACGTTAGCGGGACAATTCAGGGCGCAGACGCTTGCACAATTCGGCAAGCCTTCGACTTTGAGCTGATAATCGCCGCCAATTTCCCCCGGGTTGGTGGTCTGAACAACGACGATAAACGTCGCTCCCGCCGGAATGATATGCGAATAAACAATCGGCACCGACAGCGTCGCGCTGCTGACCCCCGGATCAGCCAGATAGTTTGCGCAGATATCGTTCGGATTGAAGCTGCCCAGATAACTGTTGGCCTGGTAGTTCGCGCCAAGCTGCTGTGGCACCGTCAGCGTCACCGTCACGCAAGCCTGAACCGTCCCATTGTTTCGGAAAGTGTATGCATCGTAGGCGCGCATGCCTGTCGTCGTTGCCAGCGAGCAGGTCTTCGGCGCATTGCACGCGCTGGCAACGCCATTGCGATTCAGCCGCCCAGCCAGCGTCCCGCTGACGCCCGGATAATCAGCGCTGCCTGAACCCAACCGGCCATTGATCATAGATGGCGGACAGGCCGGCTGCCAGATCGCCGTCTCCCCGGAAGATGACGCCGCGCGGTCAATTCCGGCGGGGTGGAGAAAGAGAAAGATCACAACAAATGGTACCAGCGCCGCCAGCCGCGGCGCATTCAAAAGCATTTTCTGCATAAGCTTGGTTATCTCAGAACGGAATCAGGCGGGGCATCTGAAGTAAAAAGGAGGAACGGTTGCAAGGCGGGCATTATACGCCGCAACAATGGAAAAGCCGAAAGAAAAACAACTAAGCGAAAGAACGAGTCCGTCCCCAATGGCCCTGATTGGCAGTTTGATGGCCAGACCATTTGTGTACTTTTCATCTAAATTTTGGTGTGCGATGATACGCGCCGAATTGATCGTGGATTTTTCAAATACCTGCCCTAATGTTCGAGATGATTCGCCCTGATTTTCTTGAATAATAGTAACTGCTCAGCCCTTCGGTAGCGGGGATATGGGCTGACCAGCAAAAATGCTGCTTAACGCCGCCAACACATTGCGGCCTTGTTTTTTGATAGTCGAAATGTAGCCGCGAATTCGACAAAAAGCCTTCGCGCCGCCG